>JADJII010000032.1:0-11489 GCA_016707075.1 Candidatus Egaibacter danicus | reverse complement strand
GTAAGCTCCAACCCTTCCACATTAACGCCTTGACACATCACTGCTATCCTCAAACTTTTTATAAGGAAGAGCGATGTCATCATCAGAAGCGCGTCGAATTCATATTGAAGCATGGCAAACCGTCGGTATGTCGCAGGCGGCTTATTGCCGGGAACAAGGTTTGAATATCAAGACATTTGGCAACTGGGTTCGCAAGCATCGTGCCGATCATGTCGAGGGGCGTGCTGCGTTGATTCCGGTCACGATCAAGCCGATGCCTGCACCGGCGAATATGCTGCGTCTCCACGGAAGGAACGATCATGTACTGGAACTGCCGTCGACGGTATCGCCGCATTGGCTGGGGGAGTTGCTGAAGTGCCTTTGATTGCTAATCCGGGGAAGATCTGGCTGATGGTTGAACCGGTGGACATGAGGCGTGGTATTGACGGGTTGTCGGTGTTGGTGGAGCAGGCGTTGCAGCGATCGCCTTGCGCGGGTTCGGCATTTGTGTTTTGCAACCGCACGGGCAATCGTCTCAAGGTGCTGCTGTGGGACGGTACCGGAGTGTGGTTGTGCCAGCGTCGCTTGCATCAGGGTCGGTTCGTCTGGGAACGTTCAGGCACGGGTGGGATGGAACTGACTTCGTCGCAATGGGAGTGGTTGATTGCCGGGGTGGACTGGCGTCGTCTGGGGTTGCAATCCCGCGCTATAAAATATAGCTAAGATCCAATACTGGCGCCACTTTGCGCGGTTATTGCGGTATAATAACGCCATGAAAAGGCACGCAAAACAGTCAATCGAATTAGATCATCTGAACCTTACGCCCGAAGCTAAAACCGAGGTATCGAATCTGATTCAATCACTGCTCGCGCAAGCACAAAGCGAGCGCAAACTGCTGGAAGCGAAAAACCAGGCATTGATGCTGGAACTGGCGCATTTGCGCCGTATTCGTTTTGGCGCGAAAAGCGAAGCACTGTCGCGACCGCAGTTAAACTTGTTCGAAGAAGACTGGCAAACCGATGTTTCGGCGATTGAAGCGGAAATCGAGCAGTTGCCGGTTCCGCAGCAGCCCAAGCTTACACGCACCGGGCGCCAGCCACTTCCAGATCATCTGCCACGCATCGAATACCGGCATGAACTGCAATCCTGTCAATGCCAGCAGTGTGGCAGTGATCTGGTAAAAATCGGTGAAGACGTCACCGAGCAACTCGATGTGGAACCGGCTCGGTTCTTCGTACACCGCCATATCCGCCCGCAATACGGCTGTCGGTGTTGCGAAACCGTGACTGCAAAACCCGTGCCACCCGCCATCATCGACGGCGGCATGGCAGCCCCCGGGCTACTTACCTGGATCACCACCGCCAAATACCTCGATCACCTGCCGTTGTATCGCATCGCACAAATCGCCGCCCGGGAAGGTGTCACGCTATCGCTCTCCACTCTGGCGGAATGGGTTGGACGCGTCGGCGTTGCGCTGCAACCACTGGCTGACCGGCTGATTTTGCACTTATTGCAAGGAGGTGTGCTGCACGCCGACGAAACCCCGGTGGCGCAACTGGACCCCGGCAGCGGAAAAACACAGCGCGCCTACCTGTGGGCGTATCGCAGCAACGATTTAGAGTCGGGGCCGCGCATCATCGTGTTCAACTACCAGACCAGCCGTAGCGGTAGACATGCGCGAGACTTCCTCGACGGTTGGCAAGGTCATCTCGTTGTCGACGACTACGCCGGTTACAAAGCGTTATTCACCCTCGTCGGCAACTGCACCGAACTCGGCTGTTGGGCGCACGCGCGCCGGAAATTCTTCGACCTGCATCAGGCCAGTGCCAGCACTGTTGCATTCGAAGCATTGCAACGTATCGGCAAACTTTATGCCGTCGAAGACGAAGGCAAACATTTAACCATCGAAACCAGGCAGCGACTGCGCACCGAAAAAAGCCTGCCGATCCTGCAATCGTTGCACGACTGGTTGCTACAAACCCGCGCCCATACCGCCGATGGTGGCGGCACCGCCAAAGCCATCGACTACACCTTGAAGCGTTGGCAAAGCTTGATCCGCTATGCCGGCGCCGGATACCTGCCCATTGACAACAATCCCGTCGAAAACACGATTCGCCCCATCGCACTCGGCAGGAAAAACTGGTTGTTCGCCGGTTCCGAACGCGCCGGAAAACGCGCATCTGCCATTCAAACCCTGCTCGGCACTGCAAAACTCAACGGAATTAACCCCGCTAAATGGCTAGCCGACACACTCGAAAAACTTCCCACCTGGCCTAATAATCGAATCGATGAACTGCTACCGTTTCCAACCGAAACTATTGAAGCATTGTTGAAGGAATGCGGGTAGGTGGTGCGGTTGGAGGGATACGAAGAATCTTGTTATCGAAGCATGGGCAAATCAGCGGAATGGAAACCAGGCGGCTTATTGCCGGGAACATGGTTTGAATTACCAAGACGTTTGGCACCGGGTTTCGCAAGCATCGTGCTGTCAGGTCATCTGGTCGCCTGCGTTGGTTCCGTAACGATCAAACCAATGCCATCAAGGCGAATGCTGTTCTGCGGACGGGACAGGCGTTATGTGTTGAACTGCCGTCGCCGTTATCGCGGACGGTTGGTTTGGGCTATCGGGAGTCCCCCGCCCGGGGACAGGTTTGGGTTTGAGGGGTCGCCCCCGTTGGGTTGGGGTTTCCGCACAAAGTGGGGGCCCGGGGTGGTCCGCCCCTCGGGCGATTCGTCAGCGTTCGGATACCGGGCGGGATGGAACTGACTTCATCGCACGGGGAGTACGGCTGATGTGCAGGAGTGGATTGGCGTCGCTTGGGGTTTGCAATCCTTGCGCTTTTTTTTTTTTTTGCGCTAAGATATAGCTAAAGCCAATACTGACACCACTTTTCTGCGGGTTTTTCGGTATAATAACACCATGAAAACGCAAGCAAAACAGTCCATTGAATTAGATCATTTGAACCTTTACGCTGTGGTTCAAACCGAGGTATCGAACCTGATTCAATCACCGCTTACGCAAGCAAAAACGAACTCAAAATGCTGGAAGCGAAGAATCAGGCACTGACGCTGGAACTGGCACATTTGCGCCGCATCTACGGCGAAGAGCGAAGCGCTGTCGCAGGTCAATTCACCCCGAAGAAGACTGGCAAACCGATGCGGCGGCGATCGAAGCGGAAATCGAGCAACTGCTGCTGCTCGCTCCGCAGAAGCCTAAGCGTGCACACGCTGGGCGCCAGGCCGTTGCCGGATCATCTGCCGCGCATCGAACATCGCCATGAACCGGAATCCTGTCAATGCAAACAGTGCGGCAGCGATCTGGTAAAAATCGGCGAAGACGTCACCGGAACAACTCGACGTCAAACCCGCCGAATTCTTCGTGCACCGTCACATCCGCCCGCAATACGCCTGCCGGGCTTGCGAAACCGTGGTCGCGGAACTCAGTACCGCCCGCCGTCATCGACGGCGGTATGGCAACACCCGACTTGCTTGCTTGGATCACGATCTGCAAATACCTCGATCACCTGCCGCTGTATCGCATCGCACAAATCGCCGCCCGGGAAGGTGTCATTTTATCGCTTTCCACGTTGGCGGAATGGATCGGACGCGTCGGCGTGGCACTGCAACCGCCAGTTGACCGGCTGATTTTGCACCTTTTGCAAGGCCCTGTGTTACACGCCGACGAAACCCCGGTGGCGCAACTTGATCCCGGCAGCGGAAAACGCAGCGCGCCTACCTGTGGGTGTATCGCAGCAACGATTTTGAGTTGGGGCCGCGCATCATCATATTCGACTACCAAACCAGTCGTAGTGGCAAACATGCGCGAGACTTCCTCAACGGTTGGCAAGGTCATCTCGTTGTCGACGACTACGCCGGTTACAAATCGCTGTTCACCCTCGTCGGCAACTGCACCGAACTCGGCTGTTGGGCGCACGCACGCCGCAAATTCTTCGATCTGCATCGCCAACGCCAGTACCGTTGCATTCGAAGCATTGCAACACATCGGCAAACTTTACGCCGCCGAAGCCGAAGGCAAGCATTTATCGACCGAAGCCCGGCAGCAACTACGTGCAGAAAAAAGCCTGTCAATCCTGCAATCGTTGCACGACTGGTTACTGCAAACCCGCGCCCAAACCGCCGATGGCGGCGGCACCGCCAAAGCCATCGACTACACCTTGAAGCGCTGGCAAAGCCTGATCCGCTACGCCAGCAGCGGACACCTGCCGATTGACAACAACCCCGTCGAAAACACTATTCGCCCCATCGCGCTCGGCAAGAAAAACTGGCTGTTCACCGGCTCCGAACGCGCCGGAAAACGCCCCGCAGCCATTCAAACCCTACTCGGCACCGCAAAACTCAACGGCCTCAACCCCGCACAATGGCTAGCCGACACCTCGAAAAACTCCCACCTGGCCTAACAGCCGAATCGATGAATTGCTGCCGTTCGCACCGGAGGATATTGAAGCATTGTTGAAGGAATGTGGGTAGGTGGTGGGGTTGGAGGGATACCCATTAATATCAGGGGAAAGCAAGGCAAGACAGTGGAATTTGGCGCCAAATAAGCGTGAGCTTGATAGGCAAAGGGTGGCCTCATGTCGACAAGCTGCACTGGGACGCGCAACATGAAGGCCATGATCTTGAAGCGCAAGTTGAAGCCTACAAAAACGTTACGGCTATTACCCTGAAGTCGTCATTGCTGACACGCGTATATGGCTCACGATAATCGCAGCTATCTGGAACGCCCGCCATCCGCTTCTTGCAGGCAAAACCACTGGGACGTCCACCAAAGACTACACCTGAAAACAAAGATGAATTAATGCACCTGAAAGCGCAACGTCGACAGGAATATCGCGAGCGCATTCCAATTGAAGGAAAGTTTGGCCAAGGAGCAGTATGGTTATCGGCTCAACAATATCCGGAGCCAAGCGCTGATACGTCTGCTGCATGGATTAATAAAGCATCTTCCTGGTTATGAACCTGCTCATCTTGGTGCGGGTTTTATTTGCCTGAGAAATATTGCTGCCAAAATAGCATTTTGGGTGACAAAAGAGCGCATGCCCAGAGGAATTCCGTTTGCGCGTACCTGCCAATTCATCTCAAACCGAATTTTACTTGGCAGCGCATATCTGATCGCTGAATTTGAGTAAGCTCTAACTATTCCTTGCGTAGCCGGTCGATGGCCGCGATACGTTGCGTGCCTTTTATCCAATGGGATCACTTCGTTCTTTAGACAGAATCAAACAAATAATACAGCGCATTGAATATGCAGCTAAAGCAAGACCAGATTATTTCTGTGAATGAGTTCGGGTCCATCAACATAACCCAGTATTGCTTCGATTTCATTGCTCGCCTGTTTTAGGATCTTTTGTGTTTCAACGGCGCTATAATTAATCAAACCGCGGGCTATCTCTTTGGCCTTCTTCGTCTCGGCGAGATACAGCTTCCCACGCTCAAATTCACCATCGACGCTGATGACGCCAATGGGAGCAGGCTTTTGCCATCGGCTGAAAGCGCCTTCACAGCGCCTTGATCCAGTGTAACAGACCCGTACTTGTAACAGTCGGCTAGCCATTGCTTACGTGCTGCCAATACCGGTATTTTGGCCATGAACCGGTACCAATGGCTCCATCCTGGCTAAGGCGGACTAATACGTTGTCTTCATGGCCTGATGCGACGATGGTCCGCGCTGACTCGTGCCGCACGTTTGGCAGCGATTACTTTAGTTTGCATCCCGCCACGGCTGATACCACTGCCAACGCCACCGGCCATTTTCAAGCGTAGGTCACCTGCATTCACTTCACCCAATAATTTTGCATCCGGATTTTTGCGTGGATCGCTGGTGAATAAACCGTTCTGATCAGTAAGAATAATCAGCGCATCGGCTTCAACCAGATTGTTGCTGACCAGCGCCGCCAAGGTGTCATTGTCGCCAAAACGAATTTCATCGATCGCAACAGTATCATTCTCATTAATGATTGGAATGATGTTTAGTTTCAATAAAGTCGTCAGGGTTGAACGCGTTCAGATAACGTTTCCGGTCTGATAAATCTTCATGCGTCAGAAGCACCTGAGCGGTTTGCAGACCATACCAGAAAAGCTGATGGATAGGCTTGCGCCAGGCCCATTTGCTCAACGGCGGCTGCAGCCTGTAGCTCATAATGCGCGGTGGGCCGACTTTCCCAATTTAACCGCTGCATTCCTCGGCAATTGCACCCGAAGAGACCAGTATGATTTCCTTACCCATTTGTTTAAGGTTTGCAATTTGTGCTGCCCAACTAAGCCAATGCGGCGTGGTCGAGCCCTTGCCCTGATTGGTCACCAAACTGCTGCCCACTTTATGACAATGCGGCGTGCTTACTTTGAACATGGATTAACGAGTTCGTTTTCTGAATCGGATTATCAGACTGTGGCGGTAAATTTTGTTCCAGATAATCCATGATGGCATAGGTTAGAGGCTTGCAACCTTCGCCGGTTAGTGCGGAAATAATAAAGTATTTATCTTCCCATCCTAATTTTTCAACAAATTGACTGCATAACTCGGATCGTTTCTCTACTGGGATCATATCGGTTTTGTTTAGTACCAGCCAGCGCGGTTTGTGATAAAGGATTCATCATATTTCTGCAATTTTTTAACCAATGCATGGGCTTCATGGACAAGATCCGTATCTTCATTCAAAGGCACTTATCGATAACACGAAGCAAAAGCCGGGTGCGTGATAAATGTCTTAAGAAGTGATGCCCTAATCTGAAGCCTTCAGCGGGCCCTTCTAATTAATACCAGGGATGTCAGCCATGACGAAACCGCGGCTTGATCAATCCGAGCCATGCCCAGGTTAGCCGGGAAAGTAGTAATGGATAACGGTCACCTTGTGATGTGCGGCGATACGGCGCGTATAGGAGTGTGGATTTTCCAGCGTTCGGCATACCACGGCTAACCTACATCGGCGAGCAATTTGAGCTCCAGTTTCAGTTTAAATTCCTGCCCTGGTTCACCGTAGGTAAACTGACGCGGTGCCCGGTTGGTACTGGATTTAAAGTGCAGATTACCATCCGCTTCTCTCCAGCTTTGAAGCAAAAACCTTTGCTGATCATGAACCAGATCAGCAACCGTTTCAACGGTATTGCAAACTTCGATAAGCGTGCCAAGTTTCCAGGCACGCGCAGTACAATATCTTCGGCGCTTTTTCCATAGCGATCGGAGCCTTGACCATTTTGGCCATTTTTGGCCCGATGGATACGCGCAAAACGATAGTCAATCAATGTGTTGATATTACGATCCGCTATTGCGAATACGCTGCCGCCGCGCCCGCCATCACCACCATCAGGCCCGCCTTTAGGAACAAATTTCCTCGCCGGAAACTTGCGACACCATCGCCACCTTTACCGGCTAGTACCCGAATAATTGCTTCGTCAACAAACTCCGCAGGAAACTTAGTTATCGTTTCTTGTAACTTTTGATGATCCTGCAAAAACGTGAAAAGCCCCAACATTTTAGATAGGGCTTTTTGGAAGAATTTGGTACTTCAGTACTGTTATGTCGGTATCACACTGACTACTTTTCGTTTTAGTACACCCGATACTAAAATTACTTTCCAGTGATTTTTGCAAATAAGGTGTGATCTTTGCCAATACCTACATTTTCTCTCCCGGATGAACTTGGGAGCCATGTTGTCTGATAATAATCGATCCGGCTGGGACTAACCCGGCTCGCCATAGCGCTTGACTCCCGAGCCGTTTTGAATGAATCACGTCCATTTCGGAGCTTCCGGTCGCTTTCTTATGTGCCATCTAGTACTTCCTTAAGCTGAAACACCGGTAATCTGTATTTGCGTAATTCTGCCGATGTCCCTGATGTTTCGGTAGTGCTTGGTGGCGACGCATCTTGAAGATACGAATCTTGTCGTGACGGCCTGACCCAGTACTGTTGTTCACTGCGCCATTGACGAGTGTGCGTACCTGGGCGATATTTTATCCTCATCCGCAACCATCAACAATACTTGATCACATACTAAGTCGCCACTACTTACTTCAGGTGTTCTACTTTCAGTGTTTCAACCACTTTTAATCTGATATTGCTTACCGCCGGTTTTATGACCGCATGGCGCATATTTTGACTCCACGCTTCCCTTTTACAGAACCGAGAATTATACATAAATAACTGATTGTGGTGGAAAATTTGAACAACTTATCTTTGCGCTTGACACTTGGGTGTTGTCATTCCTAACATAGCGTTTTCTTACAAGGTAAGGCTGTGTCAATCGAATAGACTGGGAAGCTTCATTGGTTAAGATATGGACATCGTAGACGATGTCATCCGGGATAAATTACATCTTCATGTTCTACTGATTCGCTAAGTCAGTGAACATATTACCAATAGTGGGGGGAAACGTTGGTGTCCTGTAGAATTTGGATTTTCATCTGCTGGGGCTTTTGGTCATTCAGGAAAATTTCATTATAATCCTCGCCGCTATTGTTGAATTTATTCTACGGTAGACCTTGCTTCACCATGACGTCGGATGAGTCTGATCTCCGTCGCAAATAGGGAAACAGCCAATGCATTGTTTGGTAACAAGCCAGTGTCTGGTAGGAGATTTTCATTCCAGAACGTTTCAGATGATGGGAGAGCGGCCATTATGCGAGTAAAGGCGAAGTATTTGCAGATGCGATTAATACGATTGCTGAAGGTGGGGTTCTACAGTTATTGAATTGTCGGGTTCCGGTAGTGACAGAAGAAAACTATTTACAAGTCATTCGTTTTAAAACAGCCAAACTTATTTTAAGTAGCAAGTTGATTACGTTGATTCTTGGGAATGCCACACGGAAGAGGGAAGAAGCGATGTCAGTTTATGGTATGCATCTGGGTTACCGTATTCCAGCTATTGACGAGTACGCTTGATTATTCAGGCAATAATCAGATACCGGTAAGAATTTAGGTGACGATCTGTTGAAGGAAGACCTACACCGCCTTGACTTATGCCATGACGAGTGGGCACACCCGAACAAGCGTACTATTTGTAAGGCGATTGAGGATGGCGGAGTGATGGTTTTCAACCTGTTCTGGATGTTATCCTCCAAATAGCGGCCTTAGACTACGCTAAACAATGCGCTGCGGCTGAAATCGCGACAGCGATTACGCAATAGCTTGCCACATTCGGATAGCTAAGAAATGCTCCTGCAAGTTAGCGAGCTTTTCGGTTACACGCAATCATTAATAAAAATTTTCTCCTGACTAAATAACTGCTTGCGGATGGAATGGACGAATTGAAATGACTTTTTATTACTAGAGAAGTTTTTTTCAAATACATATTGTCCTATTTGCAATACGATAAGTTATTGCACCCAAACCTGTGTTCCGTCAGGTATCTAATTTGAAATTGTTTACTTGCTGTTTACCACAATCTTATTGATAGCACTAAACCACGATTAATCAGCAATTTGCCAAAACAAAGAAATTGTTATGCTTGACGTATAGCGATGGCAAGTTAAATCCCTGATTGGAACACTCCTTCTTTAGTTTCAGCATTGCAAACGATAATTACATTGAATAAGAAATCAGATTGATGTCATGAGATGAAAGTTATTGAATTGAAATGGGCAATTAATTTTTTACATACTGATAAAGGTACTGACTTACTGGATAATCAGAAGTCGAAAATCAAAACAAAAAGAGGCCGAAGTACTTCCAGAATCTGCCGAAGATATGGTGAATTGTGCGTACTGTGGTGTTTATTTACCTAAAAGCGAGGCTATCGATCATCACAATAAATATTTTGTTGTAACGAGCATAAATATTTGTATATAAATCTCTTCATCCTGATTCGATTTTTTGTGTTCACTTATTCACAAAACAAAACATTCAATACCTGGCCATTTAATTCATGTAGGGATGTTTTGAGATTGAATATACCGATCAATACTAGCGTTCTCTTTGTTAGTTTTAATATCTACCATGCTTTAATGAGATTGGCAGATTGTTGATTGTTACGTGGAAATTTGAATGCTGCAATTTAAATCATATCACTACCGCTGTTTATTTATGCGTGCTTAAGTCATGTTCCTTGCAAGGGTAGCATATCAATGCTGCTGATTAAATTACGCCTCCTGATTTTAATTCGCAGTTAACCATACAAGTCGTTATTGATATTGTTTTACATCTTTATAATGCTTTCATATAAAGGGGGCTTGCAAAGCGGTCTGGGCGTTTTATTATTGGTATCGCCTGCGGCAGCGGTTTAATCAGTCGCGGCCGTCTAGCGCTATTTTTGCCTCGATTGCAATCCATTAGTTTAAAGTCACAAAGAAACCTATTCCTTATTCACACGGTTGATTTCTATTCTGCTCAGTACCAAGCCGGTCTATTGAGCATGGCGCACTCTGTAATGGCTTGGCTGGCATATCAATTCGGCTAAACATACTTTGGTCATGAGCGGCTTGCAGAAAAACGTGGATCGATCTGGTAAACATGGCGCAAGTCAATCAATTAGCAATTCAAGACATACAGGAAGGTGTGCTTGTCGTTGATAAGGATGGATTATCCGGCAACGTAATACCTACGCTGAGAAGTTGCTTGACATGAATCCATTCCGCCGGTAAAACCGAATTGCTCGGATTGTCGGATTTTTGTGCCTGAAATAACCGAGAGGCTCACAAGTTAACAAGTGTATGGCAAAGGTAGTTTTGATCTGTTACGGTTGGCGCATAGTAATGCATTGTCTGAAACACGCTTTCTTCCGATACAAGCAGATTTTCCAACAGGGCCGTTATTTTCCTGAAGATATGGGACGTATACAGGCGCAGCTGCTGCAACTAAAACTCGTAGCATTGGGCCGTCTGACGGCGAATATTGCACATGAAAAACGTAACCGCTTTCCGCGATCAACCATGCTGCTTGAATCTTGGGGAGAAGAGAGCTACTTGAAAATAATACGGATTCTCGTCTCCTGCGTATCATTTGTGATAATACCCAACGTCTAAATAAGATTGTGCCGGATGTCTTACAATTGAACTGGCAAAATATATCAAAATTAGACATTATTGAGATATATGGAATTACTCGAAATTTCTTGGAAGAATTTTGTCAAGCTGAAAAATCAAGCCGAATGCGTTTATATTAGATGCTTGGCTCGCGGAATTATTTGATTAATTTTGATCGTGATCATTCGAACCAGATACTGTGGAATTTATGCCGAAATGCATGGAGAGACATTGCCGTAAACAAACTGGCAGTATTCGTATCGAATTGTCTACAGGAGGAAATGAAATAATGTTTGTCTGAATGTAATTGATGATGGTCAAGGTGTCGACATGAAATGTTAAACAGATTTGAACCTTTTTTACTAGCCTGCAACTGGCGGTACAGGTCTGGGTTTACATTGCACGTGAATTGTGCGGAAACCAATCATGCATCGCTCAACTATATTGAGGGTGCTTCGGGTGGGCATTTCAGGATAATCTGCAAAATAGTCAGCCGTGTCTATAGATAAAGGATCAACGTTAATCCACATAGAAAA
>JADJII010000031.1:0-4116 GCA_016707075.1 Candidatus Egaibacter danicus | reverse complement strand
TTCTGAGCTTGTTGCTGTTGCTGTTGAGTCTGAAATGAAGTTGTATTTTGAGTAATGAGATTACTAGCACGATTTGCATATGTAGTATATTCTCGTACTTGTAGGAATCACGATCTTTATTTAAAACATCTCTTCGTGCAGCTTTTTCCATAGCCAGACGAGAACCTGTAGCACCACTTCATTTGAACTCAGTATCTACTTCTGAGTCAATATTCGCCATTTGTTTATCAATCTCGTTAATACTCTTTTCGATTGCAAATGCCTTATCCTCTGCCGCAACTACATCAGGAGTACGTATAATCGCTGTAATCTCTGCAGGAGTGTAAACCTTGTACATACTTTTAATAAACTCACCGAAATTATCAGTGTAATCATCAGCTATACTTTTTTCGAGATTGTTTACTTTTGTACCATCTGGATTATTTGTCCAGATATTTGTAGTATCTCCATTTACTTTACGAAGATTTGTAGCATCTTGTACAAGTTTTGGATTAATAGCCTTAAGATCCTCGAAAGCTTGTGATCATTCAACAAGTTTTGCACTTCTCATCTGATCTGATACCTGTGAAGGTGTCATTGAAGAAAATGAACTTGCTTTTGAGTATCTATTTTGAGCGATCTTATGTGCAGGAGTCAATCTTTGTGCTATCTGGAAACTTCTTGCTTATTAATACAGCCGAATACATACTAGATATAGTCGGTTGTTTTGAGTTATAGAAAGAATCAAGAGTTGCTTGTTCTTCTGGACTCTTTGTCGCATAGTTGTATGCCTGATCATAAGCAGTACGATCAGTGAAAAGACCTGGATTCGTTTGGTATCCTGTAGCAAGATTATTTTGGATCTCTTGTTGACGGTTTATAACTGGAACTTCTGGCTTTACAGTTTTAGGAGTTGTAGGAGTAACTGGTGCAGGTGTAACTGGTTCAGGTGTTACTGTAGTTGGAGCAACTGGCTCTCTCTTCTTTATTTGTGAAAAATCTCCCATCCAATCAGTTGGCTGAGTTGGTAAAGGAGCTGGCTGAATAGGCTGTGGAGGAACTACCTGTGGTGTAACTGGTGCAGGCTGTATAGGTTGAGGAGCTATAGGTGCAGGTGTAGGAGCTGTAGGAGCTTGTGAAGCAGTCACTTGTCTACGAGCCTCTGCCATAGCATCGGTATAGTTTGTATTTCCAGCTTTCATTAGCTCTTCCCTCTTTGCTATAATGTCTTTTAGATCTGCCATTTATGTGAAAATTATATAATAGATATTATCTATATTTTAATAAAAGTCTAGTAGTATATCCAACCGAAACTTCTCACTCATAACCATACTAGGAATACTCAAAACCGATTCATTCATTCTGCTATGAGAGCCTGAGCAAGAATAAGATCACATTCACTCCGAGAATACGTATGATTCTCATAAATATAATCGTGAAGAACGTAAGCAAGGTGAGCGGTAGGATTGAATATAGGTTGAAGTATCCTTGGTATCGTTCAGAAGTCAGTCTTGTATCCTTTGGTACTACTATCTCACTTCGAGTGATCAAGATAGTCAATATACCAAACAAATGGATCTTCTACAATCCATTCATTCGTTCAGTTAACCTTCCTGAGAGTTCAGTTATTTTTGAGAGCAGTTGTGAACTTCTGCATACTGATTTAGATAGGAGTTTCTTCTGTTGGTGCTTCCTCAACTGGAGTTACAGGAGCTTCCTCAACTGGAGCTTCCTCAACTGGAGCTTCTGGAAGAACTGGAACAATAACACCATCAACATAACCAAATTCCATACCGATAGATCCGAGAACTGCAGCACTTGGAAGGCTTGCAATTGTTTCAGCCTTATAAGCCTGCCCATAAGTATAAAGTTGTTCTGCAAGTATATCACCATCTGTAATATTCTTATCGTCAAAGTTTATATTAAGAGGAGCAACACGTTCATCATCAAAGGTAAAAGTTACGTTGAGAACTTTTCCAGTGATCGAAATTGATTTTAACTTTGTCCATAATTATTGGTTGTTAGAGAGAAGTAAAAGTTCAGCATCTGTTGGTACAGTTTTCCATATTCTAAGGTTTTTCGTACATCAGAATAGAGGGTATCATAGAGAACCTCCACCGACATCGATAGTAGGGAGTGTGAATGCAAGACTTGGTACAAAAGCACCAATATATTTTATATTGTTCATATAAAGATTGAGTCATACTCAGTTTGTCCAAGATACTGCAATATTGTTTGTTCAAGCTGCTACTCCTATTACACCTCTCACAGTTACCCCATCTCAATATACAATACCTACATTTGGAACTCATAACGTTCTCAATTGTATGTGTAGACGATTTACTGTGAACGACGATAAATTTAATGCTCGTCTATCGAATATCTCATTATCGTCCATACTGCATACTGCCGATAATGCTCATTGATTTGCAATAACGTTTCGTACATTATAGGTGAGTACGTCTATATTCCTTGTTACTGTCGTAGTAGTTGTAGGAATATAGCTTGATACAACTCATCAGAGTTCAAACTGTGCACCCCATATGTAGAATCCAGAAGTACCAGTCCCAGCAGCTGTTTGTCCACGAGTAGCAGTAGATGAAGGAACTGCGGAAAAACTCACATTTGCTGTTGTTGCAGAGATAGTATTTGTTACAACCTTTATACGATACCATCCATTTGGAAGTGATTCAATAGTACCAGTCCAGAGAGATTGAGTCCCTACCGTACCATTAGACAAGTCAAAGTTTACATATCCAAGTGATATTCCACCAGCAGCATTACATTGAATATAGTTCTGCCCATTTGGCTTCACATAGATGCTTTGTGCATATATGGAAGCTGTAGTCGTTACACTTTGTGTGACTCATTGAGATCCAGATGAAGCAGATAGTGTGAACAGATCAGCTGTCATAGTTCCATTTGGAGCTATAGCTTGATTCGTTGTTACCGCACCAATTCCAACAAGTCCCCAAGTAGTTGAGAAGTCTTCTGATTGTAGGAAAAGATTTGTTCTTGCTCATTCACAGAGGAAACCTTTGAGTGTATCAGGAGAGATAGGGAGTCAAGCCTTATCAGTCTTGAAACACTTCACACCGTCTACGTTTGATCCGTGATATGGTGCGGCTGTGAGTACGTTTGTCGAGACGTATTCAGAAGCTGTCTGAACTGATTGACCTGTAACATCTTCGAGTTGCATTCTACAAATAGATATACCAGATACACCATCTCATAGATTAGCCCACAAGCGTGCATCACTCATAGATGAAATAATCACTATACCTTGTCCTGCATTCGTACCCAATGTAGATACAAACTTAACAGTACAACGATACCAACCATTTCATTCATCTACTACAGAACCAGCACCAGCAGTACCAGTCATAGATCAGTTTGTGAGGTCAAAGTTTTGATATGTTGTACTTGCTGCAAATGCTAACTGAACAAAATTTACTCAGGCAGCTTTTACAGATACACTAAATAGATATGTATTTCAGATTATTACAGGTCAAGTACCATTAGACACATAATGTACTGCCGATGCAGCAGCTGATACTATAGTTTGTCCTATCAGTGATCCATCTGTATACGCAACTTTTGTACCAGATACAGTCAAACTAAACTTATTCCAACTAATGTTTACGTCTTGAGAATATGGTGTCAGGTTCCTCACACGTCTCGCACCTTGAAAACGAGCCTCACCAGATACACTGGCGAATGACTCATTCGTTATCTGTTACTGTTGCGGTAGTAGCTCTTGTGTATGAAACCGCACCAACACTCCTTTGAGGAATGATTGAGTGCGTTAGTGGAGCGTAGAGTTCAGAAGCCTGTGGATTTTCTACAATCATTCGACCACCGTCATTGAGGCGATTCGTAGCAGTTAGTCGATTCGTAGCAGTTAGTCGATTCGTAGCAGTTAGTCGATCCATAATAGAGAAATTAACGAGCGGAAACGGTGAGCTTTGTTGCTGCACTAGTAACTACAGTGAGACCAACAGCGAATGATACATCGAATGTATATGTTGCAAGTGCTACAGTTGTATCGAATGAGAAGAGGATAGTACCAGATGCAGCAGTATTATCGTAACCGATAATTGTACCAGTTGTACCACCTTGTACTGTTACGGTATTGAG
>JADJII010000030.1:0-5714 GCA_016707075.1 Candidatus Egaibacter danicus | reverse complement strand
GTTGGCCGCCGTCAGAGCATCGGCTGCGCGCCTTCGGATGGCATCGCCGGCGCCGGACTACATCCCTCAGATGCCAGAACTGCGGCGCACGATCATCATCATCGACCACGATTTCGGCACGGTCGAGCATCGTATCGATCTGTTCCGGACGGGGCGCATCGATTGTTATCGGGTGGTGGCAGATGGGGTGGAGTGGAAGAAACGGGCCGGGTGGTCGACGGTGCTGGCCGGGATTCGCAAATCATTCATCCGCGTTGGCGCGTTACCATAGGCGCTCGGCCAAGCTGCTGGCGCGCAGGTTTGCATAGCGTTGAAGCGATTTCAGATCCTTGTGGCCGGTGATTTTGGCTATCTGCAAGTCGGTTAACGTGGTGCGTTCGTAGATCCTGCTGGTCGCCTCATGGCGCAGATCATGAAAATGCAGATCCTCGCACTTGGCCAGCTTGGCAATCGTGCGCCAGCGCCCGGATATTTTTCCTGACGTGCGGCGCAAGGCCGCCTTGTCGAGAGAGCCATCCCATAGCTCAGGAAATAGCGGGCCGGTGCTGCCCTTTGCCATGTATGGCTCAAGGATTTCAACGGCTACGCTCGAAAGCGGAACCTGCCGCTTGCTGCCGTTCTTGGTGCGGTCTAAAAACACAGTTCGCCGGGGTAAGTCGATTTGCTCCTTCTCCACGGTGTACATTTCCCGCATTCGCATGGCAGTTTCAAGGGCCAGCGTGGTAAGCAGCGTCATTGGCGCTTGGCTTTTCGGGTTCAATCCGCGCTCGACGCCAATCAGATTAGATTGCAATGTAATCAATCACTTACAAACGAACCGCAAATGATTAACCGCGCAACGGAGCGAATAATAAACATTCGCCCCGTTTTGTGCAACCAATACCTTTCACGGTTCAAATATTCAAACGCTAGAAGGCGAGTCCGGTAGTGGCATCCAGTGCGTATGCCAGCCATCGCTACATCCGCCCGGATACCATAGTTTCATAGACTCGTCCCAATGCCGAACATCGACGCCTCCAGAGTGGTGAAACAGAAGCACTTTCGATCCGTCTCGCGGCACGGTTTCAATTGGTTGCCATTCCATTTTCGTCCTTTTTTCCAGCTAACAGTAGCAAAGCCTTCTAACACTCCGGTCGATGTCGCTGCAATGGACGCCAGCCATAAAGCCGGCTGTCGTCCCTGAGCTACAGGTTATTTCTGAATGGATAGTAGTTCATTCACCGCCCAAAGAACATTGGTCACAGTGCTTTCGTTGGGCGGGCTGTCGTTTTCCATCGCCGCCATGAGAACGACAATGACCGAGTGTGCCATATTTACCCGGCTCTCGATCAGGTCGGCGCGGGCGCGTTCTGCTTGGGATCTCATGCTGCACCGCCAATCGGCGTAACGCCGAGCATCTGCGCCAGCTTTGCCAGCCCCTTCGGCGTCACGACAACCTGCTCTGTGACGCGCTCGCTGCCATCGGGCAGGATCGTTGTCACGGTGCGTACGTTCAGATAGCCGGCGTTGATCTTGTCGGTGTAGGCGGAATTGCGCGAACTGCCTTGGCGCTTGAATATCCACGTTCCCAAGCTGCGCAGCCAGGCGATGAACTTGTTCGGCGGCTGCTGCAGCAACTTGCCGGCGGTCTGCAGGCAGACTTCGCCATCGGCCAGCGCCATGCGGTCCAGTGCTTCGGCCTTCGGCGCAAGCACTTCAACCTTATGCTCAAGCTCTACCGTCTTTGCTTCGATAAGTTGGCGGGCTTCAACTTGATCGGCCCATGCGCGGGCGGCAACGGCCGGGTTTGTGAAATCAGGAAGCTGCGGACGATGCGCTGTTTCCTCAAGTTCGGTCATCTTGTCGAAGACCTTGGCCTGCAATTCGTAGCTGTAGCTCATGGCCATCAGGCAGGCTTCGCGCTTCGGGAATTTGTAGCAGGGGCGTTCCTTGTTTTGAACGTCGCGATAGGTGAAGGAAAAATTTCCTGCACCTATTTCGCCCAGAACTTGCGGTACTTTCTTCAAGAAATCAGAGTGGGCAAGAATTGGTGCATCTTCTCCGCGCTGGCTATTGATGAACTCGACCAGATCAAGGCTGGTCATGGTGACACTTGGGTTTGATGGAACGAGGTTCATGGTAAGACTCCAGTAGAGGTTTGACCTCCGCCCCCCGCTTCCAAACGGGGTGGGCGGAACCGTGCAGGTTGGAAGACCGGGTACTGGAACCGGCGAGCCTTACGGCTCCCTACACGGCCCGCTCCATTGAGAACTTGCCATGCAACGGACGAAAAAATACCGCTATTCGCGGCGTGTCCGCCAGTACGTTCCGGGCTTCCAAACCCGTTCGCTGTTGGTGCAGCGACACACGTAGTCTAACCTTCGATTAAGAAAGGTCAACAATTTTTTCTCCGAATCAAAAGTGTAGGCGATCGATTGCCTAATGGCAAGCAAGCATTTTGGCGCAGGAAAAAGCGGGGCGATTTACCGCTTGTCGAACTGGTCAAATGTATCCGGATTCCAGATCAAATCTATTGGCGGCTCGTCGTATAGCCTTCGGCAAGCTAGGTAGATGCCATTCCCGGCAAGTTGGCTGCGTGTTTCTCCCGCCTTCTTCATGGCACACTCAGCACCGCTCTTGTACCCAAGAAATCCACGGCCATCACCTTGCGGAACGCTATTGATCCCGCCCGGATACTCGCTCATGCAGAGCTTGATCGCGGCATTGGCCGCCGCCTCGTTCTGCAAGCCCGGAAGGTTCTTCAGCAAGCAAGTGGCGTAGTTTCCGGCCAATGCCGAAACCGGAAGCAGCAGCAATACGATGGCAATCGCTTTGTTCATGCCGTGAGTATATCAATTGCGTCGCCGCCGGCAATCGTTATACTTACCGGATGGATATAGGAACCGGAATCGTCATCTTCTTCGGCGCAATTGCTGCGTGGATGTGCTTTACCACGCCGCGATTCCGTGAAGTTGTTTGGGGGTATGCCCTGCTGCTCGCCATCATTGGCGCAATCATTTCACTGATCACCGGACAGGGGCCGGGATCTGATCATACTGGCGGCCACATACCGTAGCCCGGAGCAAGGCGCTTTGCCGCATTCTCCTTCATCTTGTTGATCCGCTCGATACGAACTCGCTTTTCCCCGGAATCAAGGTCGCTGCGCTCAATGCTGTGAATGCGCTCATTGAACTGAGTTTCGATCTTCTTGACGCGCTCAACCTGGCGATAGCGGAGCAGTTCGTCCGCATGGTCGGCTGAATACTCCTTGGCATCATCTATCTTTCCGTCTTTGAGCAGACGGCGATAGGTGGCATGCGCCTGTTCCAGCTCCTTGGCCTGGTCATAGATCATTGTCACATAGCGCGACGACCCGGTTCCTTCTTCGCGGGCAATGCCCTGCGTGGCAAATTTCCAGTAGTCCATCGCCGGCTGCGTCGGTTCATTGGATACGACACGAGTCGCCATATCGGCCCCGCCTACCACGAATGCCCCAAGCCACCCGAAATACGCCCTGGTCAGGTGGTCGTACTGAACCGGCGATAGCGCCCCAAGCGTTGCGCTCGACAAACCACGCGCCACCAGCGACGTACCGCTGTTGTAACGCATGGTCGGATCAAGGCGCTGCATCCCCATGCTCTCAATCGGGCGGCCGGTGAAGCTGTCCTTGTTGGCGTACAGGTCGAGCATCGGCTTGAACACCTGCGGAATCGGGTTCATCGACAGGTTATTCGAAACCAGCGAGCCAACCACCTTACGGAAGCGCTCTCCGGTCATCTCGTCGTTCAGCATGTACTCCATCGAGCGTTCGGCCAGCGTGCCGACTGCGCCGACTTCAAACGGCTTCGGAATGCGGTACTCGATGCCGCCAAATTTGAACCACCAGAAGTTGTCACGATCCCAATCCTCACGGCGCTTCCAGTCGTCGTCATCCTCGTAGCCGAGCATCAGCGCAATCGAAGCCAACGCAACGGCGCCGGTCACGATAGCGAGTTTGCGCGGATTGTCCTTGGCCGAGCGGCCGAGTTTGTACATGCCCTGCAAGCGGGCGTTCATAAATGGCACGATTTGCGTCAGGAAGCGGATCGTGTTGAACGAACCCTGCATACTGAAGTCCATCAGATCCCGCGCCGCCAATGCCGCATCTGCGTGGCTGACACCGTTCTTGATCATCTGGTCATAAAGCGATGCCCGGTTGATTTCCTCCGACACGTTGCCGAGTTCGTTATACGCGTTAATGGCCGGCTCTATATGCTTGTCGTAGAAGGCTCGCCACTTAGATTCGCTGTCGAGGATTGACGAATCCTTGACGCCAGTCTTGATCAACTGGCGAATGCGGTCAGATTCCTTGCCCTCCAGCATCGTGCCAAAACGGATCAGGCCGCCCGATGACAGCGCAGAAACATACGCTTGTGAGAACTTACGCTTTTCCTGCGCCATGCCGACCAGCGACTTGGCAAAGTTCTTGGTTGCCGTCTTCCCGTCCGTGATGGCGTAACCTTCTCCAATGTTTCCTGCTGGGTTGTAGCCCAGATCAGACGTGCCAATCGCCTGAATCGAATCGCGGATCAAGTTGCGCACCTTGAAGGCTGGCGATGCGGTGACGCCGATGGTCAGCCAGTGCTTGAACTTGGTCATGACATCCATGATGCCATTGCGCATCCCGGCGTATTCCAGACTGGTGATGGCGGTCATCACGAACGGATCGGTGACGACGTATTCGATCTTCTGGCCGTTGTCCATGAACCAGACGGTCTTCTTCTCGCCAGGCTCGGCCTTGTGGGCGGCGCCGACCTGTTCAGCGGCGACCAGCGAAGCCTTGGCGGCCCGATTCTTGGCTGACGCTTCGATCAAGTGCGACCAGTTGAGCAGCGTATTCGACAGCAGATCAGAATTCAGCTTGTCGGTGCCGCCCTTCAGTTTCTTGAACGCCTGCTGGCGGACTAGCGACTTACCCATCTTGGCACCGATGAATTCGCCGTCCTCTTCCGATACGCGGTAGAACGGAACGTAGAATTCGGACTCCCAGAACTTCCGGCTAGCGCCATCGATCAGGCCGGATTGCTCGGCCATGTCCAGGGTGTTTTTCTGGAATTCGTTGAACACCCGCTGCGCATCGGAGAACATCACCGCCCTGCTCCGCGTCGTCTTGCCTTTGCCTGGCCCGGTCTGGATGGTGTAATCGAATGTCGTCTCACCACTGGCCAGCGACTTGCCGGCCGCAATATCTTCCGGCGTGAAAAGGTTCTCGCGTTCGTTCTTGGCAAGACCTTCGGCCCGGTTGGCGGCGACCCACCACAGGAAATCATCCAGTTCGCCATGCAGCGGAACGCCTAGTTTTTCAATGAATCCGCCGCTCTGGTCGCCGTCATAGACGCCATCCTTGAGCGACAGCTTGCCGTGGTGCAGCAGCGTTTCAAAGGCGCCGGCCGTGCCTTTCGATAGACGGGCCAGCATGTATGCTTGGCCGTTGTCGTTGAGGTCACGCAAGCCGCGGAACTGATCCACGATACCGACCGCCATCTTCTTCCAGAAATCGTTCTGCAGGTATTCCTTGGTGCGCTCCATCAAGTTCTTAGGGGCAACGTCTCGGCCAACATTCTTGAAGAACTGGCGCTGGCGCTGATCGTACTGGCGGCCAGAGTCACCGACGATCCTCCCAATGTCACCGCCTTCGTCGGCGACGTTGTAGCGGATGTCCTGATTATTCGGGTCGAAGTCGCCGTTGTTTCCGA
>JADJII010000029.1:0-12229 GCA_016707075.1 Candidatus Egaibacter danicus | reverse complement strand
GTGCAGGGCGGTGACAAAACCAGCCACTGGAACGCCGGCGATTTGCTGAGCGTGGCGGCGTAAAAGCCAGCCAGTGGTTAGGCTGCTTCTTTTGGGGGGCGGTCGGGGATGTATGCTGTGGAGATTTATGCCGCCGTTCGGCGTTTCGTGTTTATTGAAGGGAACAGCCGTCGCGAAGCGGCGCGCGTGTTCGGGTTGAACCGGGAGACGGTGGCGAAGATGTGCCGGTTTTCGCTGCCACCGGGCTACATGCGGACGAAGCCGGTGGACAAGCCGAAGCTGGGGCCGCTTCTTCCTGTAATCGATGCGATTCTGGAGGCGGACCGGACTGCACCGGTAAAACAGCGCCATACGGCCAAGCGGATCTTCGAGCGGTTGCGCGACGAACATGGCTTTGGCGGTGGCTACACGGTGGTGAAGGATCATGTCCGGCTGTGCCGGGCGCGCGAGCGGGAGACGTTCGTGCCATTGGCGCACCCGCCGGGACATGCACAGGTGGATTTTGGCGAAGCGGTCGGAGTGATTGGCGGCGTGCGCCAGAAGATCCACTTCCTGTGCATGGACCTGCCGCAGTCGGATGCATGCTTTGTTAAGGCGTATCCGCGGGAGACGACCGAGGCGTTCCTGGACGGGCATGTGTCGGCGTTCGCCTTTTTTGGCGGCGTGCCGCGCTCGATCCTCTACGACAACACGAAGATCGCGGTCGCGAGGATTTGCGGCGATGGAAAGCGTGAGCGGACCCGTGCTTTCACTGAGCTGGTCAGCCATTACCTGTTCGCGGACCGCTTCGGGCGCCCTGGCAAGGGTAACGACAAGGGCAAGGTCGAAGGGCTGGTAAAGTTCTCGCGGGCGAACTTCATGGTACCGATTCCGCACGCCGTGAGCTTCGAGGCGTTGAACGCCTATCTTGAGGAACGCTGCCGCGCCCGCCAGAGCGAACGGGCGGGGCGTCATGCCGAGACCATCGGCGAGCGGTTAATCGCCGACACCGCAGCACTGCGGCCCCTTCCCGCAGTACCGCTGGAGCCATGCGAAAAGCGCGCGGCGCGGGTCTCGTCGACCGCACTCGTGCGATACCGGACCAACGACTACTCGGTGCCCACCCGATACGGCTTCCAGAACGTCGTGGTGAAGGGCTTTGTGGACGAGGTCGCGATCCTGTGCGGCGGCAAGGAGATCGCGCGGCATGCGCGCTGCTATGGCGCAGGCGTGTTTGTGGCGGATCCGCTCCATTATCTGGCACTGATCGAGATGAAGCCCAATGCGCTCGACCAGGCGGCGGCATTGCAGGACTGGGCGCTCCCACATGTGTTCCAGCATCTGCGTCATCTGCTTGAGGCGCGGATGGGGAACCGCGGCAAGCGCGAGTTTATCCAGGTGCTGCGACTGCTGGAGGCGATGCCGATGGAGATCGTCACCTTCGCGGTGACCGAGGCGATCCGTATCGGCGCGATCGGGTTCGACGCGGTCAAGCTGATCGCGCTGGCGCGGATCGAGCGGCGGCCACCCCGGTTGGATCTGGCGGCTTATCCGCACCTGCCGAAGATGGATGTGAAGACGACGCGGGCAGCCGACTATGCAGCACTCGTGCCCCAAATCTCTGGGGGCTGGCGGCATGAGCCGGGTGGCCGATGACACGATGCCAGTCGGCACCATGGCGGGCACGCCACAGGTCCTGCTGGCGCACCATCTCAAGCAGCTGAAGTTGCCAACGGTGCTGCGTGAATATGAGAAAGTCGCGCGTGAATGCGCACGCGATGGCGTCGACCATCCCCGTTACCTGCTGCGGCTCATCGAGCTTGAGCTGATCGACCGCGAACGCCGTACGGTGGAACGGCGGATCCGCGCAGCCCGGTTCCCGGCGGTGAAGAGCTTCGACACCTTCGACTTCGCCGCGATCCCCAGTCTCAACAAAATGCTCGTACTCGAACTGGCGCGCTCGGAATATATCCTGCGCCGCGAGAACATCATCGCGCTGGGCAACAGCGGCACCGGCAAGACCCACGTCGCACTCGCGCTGGGCCTGGCGGCCTGCCAGAAGGGGTTCACGGTGACGTTCACAACCGCCGCGGCGCTGGTCAACCAGCTGATGGAGGCCCGCGATGAAAAGCGGCTGCTCAAACTGCAGCGCGACCTCCAGGCGGTGAAGCTGCTGATCATCGATGAGCTGGGCTATGTGCCGCTGTCGCCAACAGGTGCCGAGCTTCTGTTCGAGACCTTCTCGCAACGCTACGAGCGTGGCTCGACGATCGTGACCTCCAACCTGCCGTTCGAGGACTGGACACAGGTTCTGGGCTCGGAGCGGCTGACCGGCGCGCTGCTTGACCGGCTCACGCACCACGTCAGCATCCTGACCATGAACGGCGACAGCTACCGGCTCAAGCAATCCGCTCGCCGCCGCACCGCCGGGGCGGCGCAAAACCAGGCCACCGAGATCGTCGATCCCGATACCGGCGAAATTACCACCACCTGATCCATGACAATGCCGACGATATGCAAAGGGCCCCGATCGGGGCCCTTTGCATATCGCATCGCCTCACCATCACTGGCCTGCTTTTACTCCGCCGCACTGGCCTGGAATCCGACCGCCGTTGACACTGACGAAACAAATTGTCCGCATCGCGCTTGAACGCCGCTGCGTCGATGGTCTCACTCCACACTTTGCGGCGCGGGCGCGCCTCTGGGATCGTCACCAGGATTGCCTGGGCCTCGAGCGCGCCTGTAGCCTCGCGTGTGCGCTGCTTCAGTCTAGCTTCCGGAAGCCTCCGTGTCGGAAGCAAGGCCGAAAGCGCTGTTGAAGCAGGCAAAGCGAACCTTGATTGCTCATCCCCCCGGGCGGCCTCGCCCACCATCTTGGGGACATCGAATGGCGCGCGCCGCGCGACCTTGTATGTGAGCGACTGACCGTCGCTTTCATGGATTGTGAGGTATTCGCCGATGGCGAGCCGGTGTTCGCCGAGGCGATAAACCGGCTCGTCCGCGCCTTCGCGCGGTTCGTCGTAATGGAAAAACCAGCTGCTCCCATTGTGTGTCAGACGGCCGTCTGCATCCCGTTCTTCACCTGGCTTGAACCGCACAACTTTGCAGACTTCGCGATGCAGCCGCCATTCGACGGGATCGAGCCGGTCCTGTGCGTCGAGCGGGGCGACCAGCATGTAGCCTTGACTGTCGTCGCCTTCGGGAAAGCCCGGATTCCGGGCGAGCCTGAGGATGATCTGATAAAGCGCCATGACCGCCTCCTTCAGGAAGACTTGGTAACATCGGGCCGCCCGCCGGGTCTGATCAGGTCAAAGCAATGCAGTCGTGTTGCGGGCTTATGGTCGGCTCAGCAGCGAGAAACTTGTGTTGCCACCCTCGAGCGCCGCGCCCCGGAGGATTATCCGTCTGCTGGCGGGGAAGCGGGCGACTCGCTAGGATTGCGCGATGTATTTCTCTTGCCCGGTGCGCTGTTGAAGGACGTGATTTCAGACAACCGATTCCTGGTGGTCCCGGAGACAATGGTCGATGGTCTCATCGTCATTGATACAAACGGCATCATTCACTACGTGAATCCGGCCTGCGTGAATCTGTTCGGCTATCCTCAAGAAGCGCTTGTTGGCCGCAATGTGAAGATGCTCATGCCCTCCCCCTTCCAGGAGGAACATGACAGCTATCTGGCCCGCCATCGCGAAACCGGCATCAGGCGAATCATCGGCATCGGCCGCGAGCTGCAAGGCCTGAAATCCGATGGGGCGGTCTTCCCGATGTACCTGTCAGTTGGCGAGGCGCGCGCGGGAAATGAGCTAATCTTCGTCGGTATCATCTACGATCTGACCGAGAAGAAGCGCGCAGAAGAGATCATCCTGCACCACCAGAAGATGGATGCGATTGGCCAGCTGACCGGCGGCATCGCGCATGACTTCAACAATATCCTGAGCGTGATCGGCGGAAACCTCGAGATGATCGCTTCCGGCGATCTTCCGCCTGCAGCGCGGCGGGCGGTGGCGCGCGCCGAAGACGCTGTGAAACGCGCCGCGCGAATCACCCAGAGGCTTCTGGCCTTCGCCCGCCGCCAGCCCCTGCGCGAGCAGACCGTCGCCCTCAATGCTGTACTCGAAGGCATGTCCGACATCCTCCAGCGCACCATCGGCGGGACTATCGATGTACGCATGCACCTCGCACCTGATGTCGGCGAGGTCATGACCGATATCGACCAGTTCGAAACGGCGATTTTCAATCTCGCCGTCAACGCCCGTGACGCCATGCCGAATGGGGAACGCTGACGGTGAAACCGAGGGGTCAGGTTCGACGACGGCGCACAGACAGCGCAGGAGGCGCCGCCGAGCGAAGTACATCCCGCGTTTCAGTCTCCGATACCGGGGTCGGCATGTCGCCGAGGTCTGCGCACGGGCGATCGAGCCCTTTTTCACGACCAAGGACGTCGGCTCCGGAACAGGTCTCGGATTGAGCATGGTCTATGGTTTCATGAAGCAGATCGGCGGCCACGCGCGCCTTTACAGCGAGATCGGTCACGGGACGCGGGTCAGTCTCTTCTTCCCACGCCACTTCGCGCAGGGGTCGAGGGATACCCGCGAAAACGATCAGGTCGCGCCGACTGGCTCGAATGAAACTATCCTTGTCGTCGAGGATGACCCTGACGTTCGGCTCATCACCGTGTCACGGCTCGAATCCCTCGGCTACCGGGTCAGGATCGCCATTGACGGGCAAAGCGCCCTCGCAGTGGTTCGAACTCATCAGGACATCGACTTGGCGCTGATCGATGTGGTCATGCCGGGAGGCATGGACGGCCACGCACTTGCTGAGGAGATCGAGAAGATTGCGCCGCGCCTGAAACTGATCCTGACTTCAGGATATTCACCTCGAATGGCGTCTGCCGGAGCGCAGTCGAACCGCCCCTTCCTCGCCAAGCCGGCGACACGGGCGCAGATGGCGCAACTGGTCAGGACTGTTCTGGACGCAGACCGAGACTAGCGCCCGCCCGGGCCGCTCCGCTCCAAATTGGCGGTCAGGACATATCCTCGCCACGCGCGATTTGGATCAGACGCCATGCGTCGGCATCGAAGAAAAGGTTTCGAGGCAGTCGGCTCATCATCGCGTCCTGCGGCGTAAGATAGCGTAATCCATGATCCAGGCCGGCGCGATCAGCACCAGTTCGCAACGGGCCCTGCTCGTTGCGGCCGAAGACTGGATCAGCTCGAAAGCTGATCACGCAAGAAGCTTTCTTTCCTTCCGCCTGTCGAATTCCTGAAGAAGTTTGTTGGGCGCCGCGTTGATCCCGTTATCCAACAACCAGAACGCCCCTTGCGAGGAATGGGCCGCTCCAGGGCTCCGCTCTGCGATCGCGACAGCAACTCGCCGCGTTTGGCTCGAACAGGCGGGCCGAACGGTTCGTGACGCCTTGATACCCGCAGCTTGGCCCGATGGCTGTGAGGAAAGCCGACATCCAGGCGCTCGCCGCCAAGATAGCAGCCGACAACCGAAGCGGATCGCGGAAGCAAGCGCCAGACCTCGCCATGCTCCCACAACTGAGAAAGCGGGATTTCGCCACTGAACATGATCGAAAGCCCCCGCATGCTTAGCGGAGGCGCAGGCGCAACTCAGATCCAACAGGATTTGCCAATCGCCCCCCAAGCCAGCAGCTATCGACAAGCTGCCGCTCAGAGGCCCGACAAGCGTGGTTGAAGACCAAACTCCACAACAACCTGGCTGGCCAGGCGATATCTTGGCGCGCCAGTTTCGTAGACATAGACAAGGCCGCCGCATGCCAGTCTCACCATATAGACAACGCCAGCCCGTCCAGACATAGCCGGACTTTCGCTGAACTGCAGCGCCGCCCTTGCCGCATCGACCATGGCGGCGTCGACCTCCTGCTCCGAAGGCCGTGCATAAATGCTGAGGTCGCTTCGATTGGCGTCGTATTCGGCGATAGCAGGCCCGCCGGGTCCGAGCGTGACGGCGCCGATCTGTTCAATGAAACCGCGCTCGCACGACGTGCTTGACCCGTTGGCCTCGAAACGCGTGTTTGCACGGGTATCGATAGACGCGCAGCCGATCAGCACTGTTCCTATTGCGGCCAGCGCGGAAGCTCCGCGAAGGCGCCTCCAAGATGATCGATCCACTTACGCTACCTTCTGCTCCCATGCCGCGTCATGAAGGTTGATGCCGGACGGCTAATCACGCCTTTCCGGGCCTGCCGTCATGTGCAGCGCGCCAGTGTCGGGCGCGGTCTCCCAGACGGGTAGCCCCGCCGCGCGCCACGCTTGTATTCCGCCAGCGAGGTGCGAACGGACGCTCGCGCCTCCACGCCGGCACATGTCGTACGCTGCGGCCGAGCGTTTTCCCGATCCGCAACACAGAACGATCGGCCTGCCGCCAACGGGCAGCTTGCTGGGATCAAACGTCGACAACGGAAACAATAACGCTCCAGGGATGCGCGCAGCTGCATATTCGCCCGGCTCGCGAACGTCGATCAGAACGATCGTCCCGTTCTCCAGCCCTTCCCTGACCGCCTCAGGCGTCTCTTCGCGTATGTCAGCAAGCATTGTCACGCAGACAAGCTATTACGGCTCGGCAGCACTGGATTGATCGGGATCAAGGGTCAGGACCGGCGCTGGCAGGACGCCTGCGCTCCTCAGACTCAGAATGTACGCGATAATATCGTCAGCAGTTTCCGGCATCAGAATGATATTCGGCATGGAGGGATGACTGGTTCGCAGCCAGACGAGAAGCGCCAACGCCGTCATGCCCTTTGTCTTTGCCACAGCTGCAAACGGAGGCGCGGCAGGAAGGGGAGATGGGCCAGCTCCTGGTTCCGTCCGATGACAGTCGGCAATACGCGCGGCGCGAAGCGAATTTTCTTCAGTCTCGCGCCGATGCATGTGCGCCGAGATGGCGAGGAAAAATGATGCGCCATCATCTCATCTCCCGCTGATTGATCGCATCCCCGTTCATGTCGGCGTCCTTCTCAACGGCGAGCGACCTCGCAGCAAGGGCGGCCGCAGAGGCACGTCAATTCGAGTCCGCCTTTTCCTTCATCGCTTTCAGGTATGCCACAATGTCTGCAGCATGCCCCTCGCCGAGATGGAAGGTCGGCATGCGCAGGTGGCTGACCGGGACGGCATTGTCGAGATCCTCCGCGAGCGCCGTAGCGCCGTAGCGGTCAAGCACCTCACTAAGAGGAGGAGCGGCGCCATTTGGACTAATGGCGCCTGGGTCAATCGCATGGCAGTCCGCGCACAGCTGCTCCACAAGCAACCGGCCCTCCACCGCCTCGCCAATGTGAACTGGCTGAGGCTGCGCCTGGCACCCGCCAAGCGCGCCTGAGCTGATTGATACAATAAGGATCGCCGCGCGGACTGCGTTGGAAGAGAGTGTTGGTGTCGCCATTGGACTACGCCTTGCTAAACTGTGCTGAAATTGAAACCTTCGGATCGATGCGCTTCAAATCGGCCGTGCGGACCTCACTTGCTCGCTCCGGCGGGCGCATCGAGCGTCTCGAGATACGCAACGAGCGATAAGGCTGCGACCAGATTGAAATCGAAGACAGGCATCTGGCCGTGATCCATGGCGAGGCCTGCGACAAGATCGTCCGTCAGTTGATCCGAACTGCGATGAGCAAGGAGAGCGCTCAACGGCGGGGCAACGCCTGTTTGACGCGCCGGCCGGACGGCATGGCAACTCACGCATTTTTCGCGCGCGATTTTCTCGCCCGCCAAAGTGAGATCGTCGGAATACTGCCTTCCGAACGTCGCTGGGTTTGGGGCAACCTCGACGACAGGCCTGGGCAGGAGGTTGCACCCCGCGAGCATTAAGAGGCAGATCGCAGCCATCAGACCAATCGGCGCAATCAGACGTGGTCGGTATCCTCCTCCCCGCCCAGGACGAAGGCTGATGGGCCGCTCACGCCGCGCCCACAGCCTTATGAGCGCGACGGTCATCACCACTAACGCCGCGGTTTCGGCGGGGTGCTCCATGACTTCGCGTTTCATGCGCGTGGGGAGGCTGGTGTGTGCACCCGCAGCCCTGGGGCGACGCGGCCCTTTCCGCGGGCTGGCCGAAGGTCCTCGCCATGCGGATGGCCCGTGGATGCCCATCAAGCTGACCCCGGGCTTCGTCAGTGTGACATGAGGAGCGGCATGGGCGGATCGGAAAGCAGGCTGCGGCTGACCCCGCCAATCACAAGCTCCCGAAGCCTGGAATGACCGTAGAGCCCTAGAACGACGAGATCGGCGCCTGTTTTTCCAACGTGAAGGCGGATCAAGTCTTCCACCGGCGAGTCCCCGCTATCGACGTGCAGCTGCGCGGCGGGGCAGCCATGGTCCTGCAATTGCCGCTGCATCAGCGTATCGAGTTCGCGCTCGCCTTCCTGTCCAATCTTCAGGAAATGGATCTCGCCAGCGGTCTCAAGAAACGGCCAGGCATCGCGCAGGGCTCGGACCGCCTCGCGAGACTCGTTCCATGCCACAAGTATCTTCGTGCCGAATGGGATAGGATAGCCGCCTTTCTTGAGAACAAGAACCGGTCCGCCCGACGCCATGCCGATGCGCGCGGCCGTTATGACATGGTGGCCGAATTCCGGCGTTATCTCCGGCGGCAGAACGACAAGGTCGTGCCGCATCGCGCACGCGACCAGCTGATCATCCGTGTCCCCTTCGATATCAAGCCAGTGTGTCGTCAAGTGGCTGGGAATGTTCCCGAGGAACATTTGCTTTGCAGCTTGGGTAGCCGCCTCGACCTCAGCAGCATGTTTCTGGGCGTATTCTTCCAGGACGTAACCGGGGATTGGCGTCACAGCATCCGAGACGATGTAGTTGGGCAGGCGCGAGGTGCGGACAAAAGCGCCCGTGACTGAGCAGTTGAAACGTGCGGCAAGTTCCGCCGCAGCGGTGATCCGGTCTCTTGCCCCCGCTGAACGATCGACATGAACGAGGATATTGCGATAGGTCATGTGCGCCTCCTGATTGCCTAATCCTAACCGATTGGGATGGGTGCAGCTTGACCCGCATCAAGCGAGGCTGATCCAACGCGGACGGACTGAACACGGAAATCTGCTGCAGGCGGCCCGCGATACGCGTACTCTGCGATACGCCTTAAATCTCCTAGTTGATATGCATCTTGCTCCAGCTGGCATGAGCAGCCTTGATCCCGCGCAAGGCGTCTCCGGCCCGTGCACATCAAGAGGTCATGCTGGAGGCCCTCATGAGCGCTCTGGCGCTATTGCTTGATCAGGCGCAGCGCCTTGGGCTGGCGCTGGCGATTGGCTTTCTGGTGGGGGTCGAGCGCGGCTGGAAACAGCGTGATGAACGTGAGGGAGAGCGCGCTGCAGGCTTGAGAACCTTTGCCTTGTCGGGCCTCCTTGGAGGCGTAACGGCCCTGCTCGCGCCCTTGGGAGGCGGCGGCGTTGCGATAGCCCTGACGCTTTCTTTCTGCCTCGCTTTCGCTTGGCGTTTCAACAGGGGAAGCTTCTGTCGAGAGCGACAACTCTGCGACGTCGGCGATTGCGGGCCTGGTCGTGTTCGGGCTCGGCGCCTATGCTGTGGCGGGCGACCCACTCCTCGCAGCATCAGCGGGGGTCGCCGCCACGACCATTCTTGCGTTCAAGCAATCGCTGCATGCATGGCTTCGCGCCATCACGTGGAGCGAGGCCAGATCAGCGCTGCTTATTCTTGTCGCGACGTTCGTCGTCCTGCCCTTCCTGCCGGAAGGGCCGTCGATGCATGGGGTTGATCGATCTTCGCGCGCTTTGGATGATGACCATCGCGATTGCGACGGCAAGTTTTGGGGGTTACGTCGCCCTGCGTGGCCTGGGCGATCGCATGGGAGGAGCTGTAGGCGCGCTGGGCGGTGGTCTTGTGTCATCAGCAGCGGGCACGCTCGACCTCGCACGCCGGGTACAGTTCAGCGAAGTTACCGCGACGACCGCCGGGGCCGGCGCTTCACTGGCAGCCTGTGTGAGTGTCGGCCGGGTCGTGGTGATTTCTGCGCTGATGTCGTTTTGATCTGTTCGCGCGCCTCTGGCCAAACCTTCTCGCTGCAGCTGTGACGCTGATCGCTGGCGCCGGACTTTTGGCCCTGTCGCTCAGTTAGCAAGAGCCGCAGCACGTTCGCCTCCGTGCGCAGCCCGCTCGATCTCATTTCGGTTGCTCGCTTCGCGGGGTGCTCCGCCTGCTCACCGTCCTGGCCAACATCGCAAGTCGTACGCTCGGGCAGCGCGGGCTCAACGCTTTTGCGGCCAGTGCAGGCCTTGTGGATGTCGATGCCGTGACGCTTACAATTGGCGGGCTTGTTACAGACGGTCTGCCCACGGCGCACGCTGTCGAAGCAATCGGTCTGGCGCTGATCTGCAACCAGCTTTCAAGCTCGCCGCCATCGCCATCAGCGGCAGCGCAGCGTTTGCGTGGCGGTTCGGAAGCGTCGTTCTGGCCGCAGCGCAGCGCCGCGTCGATTACGCTCATCCTCGTTGCCGGCGCTTGGACCCGCAGGCGCCAGCAGGCGTCCCGCCGACATCCGCTGGCGTTTCCCCGTAAATGTCTGTTCTAAGGCCCTGCGCCGAACGTCAGACTGTTCAGTTCGATCAGGCAGGTTCTGGCCGGGTCTGGATGGTGGCGGTGTACTGCGGCACGCCCTTCGCGTCGGTTTCATCCTGGACAACCACATGAATGATACAGCCTGGATTCTGCATCTTCAGAACCTCCGTGGCTGCTCGCGCCCGTCGCGCTTTTCGCTCTCGCTCAGTGTCCTGCTCTTCACGCCACACCCTCTCTCGCGTGCGAAATAGTACGGCCTGGGCCAGCGGAAACCTCAAGAGGCTGCGTCATCATCAACTGCATGGCCGGCCCGGACCTGCTGGCGCAACGCTTGCGCCTTTGAGAGAAGCTTATGGAATACCGTAGCGGGTGAGCGCACGAGGCAACCAGCATGCAGGCCAGATTTCCCTATCACCCGTTTGCGCGTTTGAAATTCAGCAGGCGCCATTCGATCGTGCTTGCGAGACGGGCATGAGCCGCAGCACGGATGTTCTTGTCGTCGGCGCGGGAGCAGCCGGATTGATGTGCGGGATCGAGGCGCAACGGCGGGGCCGTCGCGTCCGGGTGATCGATCATGCCGCAAAGCCGGCGGAGAAAATCCGGATATCGGGCGGGGGGCGGTGTAACTTCACCAACCTGAATGTGAGCCCAAAACAGTTCCTGTCGGATAATCCGCATTTCTGCGTATCGGCGCTGAAGCGGTTCACGCAACGGGATTTTATCGCGCGGATCGAAGCTCGGGGGATTGCGTATCACGAGAAGACGCTGGGCCAGTTGTTCTGCGATGGGTCTGCGACCCAGATTATCGACATGCTGCTCGACGACCTGAAGGCGGCGGGCGGCGAGTTGGAGCTGGGCGTTGAGCCGGGTGTGGTGACGCGGACCTCCGACGGGTTCGTTGTCGAGACACAGGTGGGGTCAATTGCTTGCGCCTCGCTTGTCATCGCGACGGGTGGCAAGTCGATTCCGAAGATGGGGGCGAGCGGCTACGCTTACGCGGTCGCGAAGCACTTTGGGCTGAAGATTATCGAGCCGCGCCCTGCCCTCGTGCCGTTCACGCTGAGCGAAGAGAAGCTAAAGCCGGTGGCGGACTTGGCGGGGTGTCTCTGGGAAGCGCGGGTCAGCTGCGGGAAGACGGCGTTTGATGAGGGGATGCTGTTCACGCACCGGGGCTCGGGGCCATCGATCTTGCAGATCTCAAGTTACTGGCGCGAGGGCGAGGCGATCGTGATCGATCTTGCGCGCGGGCGGGATGTTTTCGAAGAGTTGCGGAAAGAAGCGTGAGCGGCTGAAGCTGCAGCTTGACAATGCGCTGACGCGTTTCGTGCCAAGCAGCTGGCGGACCCAGATTGCGGCGCGCACTTGAGCGGCGGCGGCTGGCCGACCTTTCGGATGCGAGGGTGCGTGAGGTGGCGGCTGCGGTAATGCCTGGCGGATCGTGCCAGACGGAACGGAAGGCTGGCGCACGGCGGAGGTGACGATCGGCGGCGTCGATACGAACAGGCTGTCGTCCCGCAGACGATGGAGGCGAAAGGCGCGCCCGGGCTCTATTTGTCGGCGAGTGTGTGGACGTTACCGGCTGGCTGGGTGGGTATAATTTCCAGTGGGCGTGGAGCTCGGGCTGGGCCGCTGGGCAGGTGGCGTGAGGGTGCATTCTCGCTGATGGGCAAGTTGGTGGGGCTGGGTGCGCTGGTGGAGTGCAG
>JADJII010000028.1:0-5551 GCA_016707075.1 Candidatus Egaibacter danicus | reverse complement strand
ATTGCCAGCTGGAACGTCAATTCGCTGAAGGTGCGCCTGCCGCACCTCCTCGACTGGCTCGCCGCAGCCCAGCCGGATGCCTTGTGCCTGCAGGAACTGAAGCTGGAAGACCATAACTTCCCACGCGCCGAGATCGAGGCGGCCGGCTACCAGGTCACCTTCTCCGGCCAGAAGACTTACAACGGCGTCGCCCTGCTCGCCCGCGAGCCGATTCACGATGTCGTCTGCGGCAACCCGCATTTTCCCGACGAACAGAAGCGCCTGATCAGCGGCACGGTCGGCGACACCCGGGTCATCTGCGCCTACATGCCGAACGGCCAGGCCGTCGGCTGCGAAAAATACGACTACAAGCTGCGCTGGCTGGATGCGCTGGCCGTCTGGCTAGACGAGGAAATAGCCAAGTACCCGAAGCTGGCGCTGTGTGGCGACTACAACATCGCCCCCGACGACCGCGACGTCCATGACCCCAAGGCCTGGGCCGGCGGCATCCTCTGTTCGGAACCCGAACGCGCCGCCTTCCAGCGTTTCATAGGACTCGGCCTGAGCGACAGTTTCCGGCTGTTCGAGCAGCCGGAGAAGACCTTCTCGTGGTGGGACTACCGGATGCTTGGTTTCCAGAAGAACCTCGGACTGCGCATCGACCACGTGCTGCTTTCGGCGCCTCTGGCCGAGAAATGCAGCGCTGCCGGCATCGACCGCGCCCCGCGCAAGCTGGAACGGCCGTCCGATCATGCCCCGGTGTGGGCGACGGTCGATTAACCTCATGAATGCTACGGTCGCCCCGGAAAAACTGGCAAAACTGTACCCGGCGCTGGCCGGCCTGCCACCCGAACGACTGGCTGCGCTGACTGCGCCGCAGGCCGTCATGCACCTGCCGGCCGGCACCCAGGTCTTTGCCGAGCACCAGCCCTGCCAGGGTTTCCCGCTGCTACTCGACGGCAGCATCAAGGTCATCAAACTGGCCGCCAGCGGCCGCGAATTGATGCTCTACCGCGTCGCGCCGGGTGGTTCGTGCATCATCAGTTCGAGTTGCCTGCTCGGCCACACCGACTACAACGCCCGCGGCATCGCCGAAACGCCACTGACCCTGCTTGCCCTGCCGGTCGCCGAATTCGCCCGGCTGATGGTCGAGCATCCGCCCTTCCGCGATTTCGTCTTTCACCTGTTCGCCGAGCGCATCGGCGAACTGATGCAACTGGTCGAGGAAGTCGCCTTTGCCCGCCTCGACCAGCGGCTGGCCAAGCTGCTGCTGGCCCGCGATACGACCACGCTGAACGTCACCCACCAGCAACTGGCCGACGAACTGGGCAGCGTACGCGAAATCGTCAGCCGCCTGCTCAAGGGCTTTGCCGCCCAGGGGCTGGTCAGTCTCGGCCGCGAACAGCTGACCATCACTGACCGCGACGGTTTACAGAAACTCGCGGCTGTGTGACCCAGGTTACATACGCCGTCATTCGGCGGCGCTACATTGGCGGCGTACACACAACCTGACGGAGAACACATCATGACTGCAAATGTTGGCGGAATCGACAAAATCCTGCGTATCGTCGTTGGTGCCGGCCTGATCGGCGCCACCGCAGCCGGCGCCCTGCCGGTCTGGGGCTACATCGGCATCGTGCCGCTTGCAACGGGGCTCATGGGCTGGTGCCCGCTCTACCCACTGCTCGGCATGAATACCTGCCCGAGCAAGAAGTAAGCTGGCCTCCCAGCCGCAAAAAAACCCGCTACGGCGGGTTTTTTTGCGTCCAGTCAGCGGGCGTTCCTCAGCAGGCGCACACCCGGTTTCGACCGGTCTGCTTGGCCTGGTAGAGCATGCGGTCGGCGCTTTCCAGGAGAAGCGTGTAGGCGCTGTCGGCCTCGGGCACGAGCGTACTGACGCCGACGCTGATGGTCAGGACGCAACTGGTTTCCGATGCCTCGTGGGTTATCAGCAGGTCGGCGACCGCCTTGCGGCATTTTTCGGCGACAAGGATAGCCGCCTCCGCTGAGGTTTCCGGCAAGACCAGCACAAACTCCTCACCACCATAGCGGGCGAAGAGATCAGTCGAGCGCAGCGAAATCCTGCTGATCGCATCGGCCACGCGAACCAGGCATTTGTCGCCGCCGACATGGCCGTAATGGTCGTTGTACTGCTTGAAATGGTCGATATCGAAGACAACCAGCGAGAGCGGTTCGCGGCTGCGCTGCGCGCGCAGCCATTCTGCTTCCATGGTGCGATTGAGCAGATGGCGGTTGGCAACGCCGGTCAGCCCATCCTGACAGGAAAGTGCTTCGAGTTGCTTGTTGAGGGTGAGCAATAGCTCTTCCATCCGCTTGCGTTCGGAAATATCGAACATGAAGCCGACCAGATCGGTGGTAACGCCATCGCTGTCGCGAATCACGTGCACCACGTCGCGTATCCAGACATAGCCGCCATCGGCCTTCAGGGCGCGGTAATCGGCTTCGTGATCGATCCCGTTTTCGGACTGGCCGACGCAGTAGTTGACCGTCTCTTCCCGGTCTTCGGCATGGATACGCTCGATCCAGTCGATGGCGGTCAGCCAGCTGTTTTGCGGCCAGCCAAGAAGTTCCTCAATTTGCGGCCCGACGTAATCAAACTGCTTGGTTTTCCAGTTGATCTTCCACGGAATCGCTTTGGTGGATTCAAGTAGGGTCTTGTAAACCCCAAGATCGTCTTCGGGCTCGATTCGTTCCATCATCTTTCCAGTCTCCAAAGCGTTCATGCCGTCTCTTTCCAAAATGACCGAATCGAAAAACGCACTGTTCCGGGCACGACACCGGCCGCCTGAACATGCCGATCGACTGAAACATCGAGTTGTTTAAGCTACCCTGAACAACGAATCCCGGTCAAGGATTCCAGTCAGGCACAATGTCATGCGCTATCGCCAGCGTATCCCGATTGTATACAAGTACGGTATCTGCGGAGGCCAGCGCCGAATCGGCGACAGTCAGCGCATATTCGCCGACCAGCGTACCGTCGCCATGAATGGTGCCGGAGGGCGTATAGAGCGCAAAGCCGTATGGAATGGTGAATGCCGTGAATTCAAACCGTTCGGCAGCGATCTGCTTGCCGATCACGATGTAACCGCCGCAAGCCTTTGAGCAAGGGATGTGTATGTGCGGAAAATCGTGTGTCTCGAGGAAGATGCCGCCGCCCCCACGCTTCTTCATCAGAAAATCATCCTTGTAGCGCGAGGTGTAGTCATATTGCATCAGGGCGGTCTCGTACTTGCCGGAGATGACGCTGAAGTCGCTGCCGGATTCGATCAAGCGCAGGCCGTAGTAGCTGACATTTTCCGGGGTGGCGAGGATGGTCGGAATCCGGAAACCGTCCGGCACAAGCAGCGTCCCCATCCGGCCAAAGACGTTGGCGCTGCTGCCACTGACGACGTCAATGCCTTTTTCCAGCGCGGCCTGGGCGGTGTACCAGTGCGCCCGAACTGAAACCAGGGGTGGCTTGTGGGCCGAGGGGGTCATCAAATTTGGCGTCGCCATATCGAAGCGCCAGTTAGATACCCCTTTGTCGATAAAGGCGAGGTTCTTGCCGGTAGTCATGACCGGTTCGTTTTTGTCCGGCTGGCCGTGCCGGACGGCATACCGGGTGATCCGGACGCTCCTGACAATTTCGTCACGCAGGAGATGCTTGTTGATCTTCGGCTTCCCGGCTGATTTCGTACTCATCGGACACTCCTTGCTCATCACGCGCCAATTGGTGGCCACGCTGCGCCGTTCAGGTGTTCAAGACAGGTAGTTGGCGATCCGGACGTAATCTTCGACCGCGACATCTTCGGCACGGCAGGTCGGGTTTATGCCGAGTTCGGCGAAGGCGGCCTCGCTCAACAGGCTCTTCATCGTATTGCGCAGCATCTTGCGGCGCTGCGAGAAGGCAGTGAGCACGACCTGAGACAGCTTTTCCTGGCTCTTGGCATTGAGTTCCGACTGCGGCTTGGGAATCAGGCGGACGACGGCCGACTGTACCTTGGGCGGCGGGTCAAAGCTTTCCGGCGGCACGTCGATCAGCCATTCGAGCCAGAAGCGGTACTGCAGCATCACCGACATGCGGCCGAAATCGGCGTCGCCCGGTTCGGCCACCATACGCTCGACAACTTCCTTCTGCAGCATGAAGTGCATGTCGCGGACGATGTCGACGTATTCGGCCAGGTGAAAGAGCAGCGGCGTCGAAATGTTGTAGGGGAGGTTGCCGACCAACCGCAAATCCTTGCCGATGCTGGCAAAATCGAAGGCCAGTGCGTCGCCTTCATGGATGCTCATGCGCTCGGGCGTGTGCTGCTTTTTCAGGCGGGCGATCAGATCGCGGTCGATTTCGACGACGTGCAGATGATCAACGCGAGCCATCAGAGGCTCGGTGATTGCCCCCAGGCCGGGGCCGATTTCGACAACGGTTTCGCCGCGTTTGGGGTCGATGGCGGAGACGATGGCACCGATGATGCCGTGGTCGATCAGGAAGTTCTGACCGAAGCGTTTTCTTGCAACGTGGCCTTTCATTGGGGTTTCCTTTGGTGGCCTGCTGCGTAATTAGCGAGCCAGAATGAAAGCGCCGGATTTGCGTTCCTGGCTAGGCGCGAACCGCAGCAATAGCCAATGCTATTGCGAGGATGAGCAACAACGCCGGGGGCGTAAAGACAAGCTTTCATGGCTCGTCTAATTGCGCAGCAGGCCACTAGCCATGCGTGCTGCTTCGGCGACGGCTTCGAACAGGCTGCCGGGGTCGGCCTTGCCGGTACCGGCCAGTTCCAGCGCCGTGCCGTGATCGACCGAGGTGCGGATGATCGGCAGGCCGAGCGTGACGTTGATGCCTTTGCCGAAGGTGGCGTATTTCAGCGCGGTCAGACCCTGGTCGTGGTACATGGCGAGCACAGCGTCGCCCTGGGCGAGAATGGGTGGCGTAAACATTGTGTCGGCCGGATAGGGGCCGGATAGAGCCATCCCTTCGCCGCGCAATTTTTCCAGCACCGGGGTAATGACTTCAATTTCTTCCCGGCCCAGATAGCCGCCCTCGCCGGCATGCGGATTGAGACCGGCGACCAGGATGCGCGGCTCGGCGATGCCGTACTTGCCGCGCAGGTCGGCATGCAGGATGCGCAGGGTGCGCTCCAGCACGTCGGCCGTGACGGCGGCCGGTACGTCCTTGAGCGGCAGGTGCGTGGTGGCCAGCGCGACGCGCAGCGGGCCGCGTTCGGTGTCGCCGGCGAGCATCATGACGACCAGCGGCGTACCGGTCTTTTCGGCCAGGTATTCGGTGTGGCCGGTAAAGGGAATACCAGCGGCGTTGATGACGCCTTTGTGCACCGGCGCCGTTGCCATCGCGGCGAACTCGCCGGACTGGCAGCCGGCCAGCGCGCGGTCGAGCAGGGAGAGCACGTAGGTGCCGTTGGCCGCATCGAGCTGACCGGCCCGGGAGGGGGCGGCCAGCGGAACGTGCAGGACGTCGAGCGACTGCTGGCCGCCGGGCGAAATGCTACGGTCGCCGGCTTTTTTTGGGCAAAAATCAAAAAAAGCGATATTCAGGCCGAGGGCGGCGGCACGCGCT
>JADJII010000027.1:0-10334 GCA_016707075.1 Candidatus Egaibacter danicus | reverse complement strand
CGGTGCTGGTGTCGAGCGGATACCGCTCCCCACGGGTCAACGAGGCCGTTGGCGGCTCGAAACGCTCCCAGCATATGCTAGGGCAGGCCGTGGACTTAATCGCGCCGTCATTCGGCTCTCCGAGGGCCGTAGCGCGGTTGATCATGGAAAGCCACATCCCCTTCGACCAACTCATCCTGGAGTACGGGCGCTGGGTTCACATCTCATTCACGCAGCACAACCCCCGCGGGGATGTGCTGACCATCACTACCCAAGGCGCGACCAAGGGGATACCCCATGAGTAAAAGAACCCTCTCAAGGCTCAAGGGCCGACTGGCGCGGCAGTCCACATGGACGGCCATCGGCATGGCCGCACTGGCGCTGTCCCCGGCACTGCCCGCCTATGCGGTGTACCTGACGGCGCTTGCGGGGGTCAGCGGGGCGGTGAAGTTGCTGCTGCCGGGGGGACAGTACGCTGCCCAAGCCAGCGATCGCCGCCACCATCCCCACACCACAGGCCAGCGCCACCGGCGCCACCGAGGGCGACGGAAAATGACACAGCTCATGGGTGGTGCGGAACAACATATCGACAAGGGCCATGAGTTGGCCGTGGGGGTGGTGGTGAGTGCAGTGAAGACCGCACCTCCGGTGGTGGTGAGCGCCTTCACGCTGGCGGGACACCCACTACAGGATTGGGTGCTGATCGCCACGCTGGTGTACACCGTGCTACAGATCATCTTGCTATGGCCAAAGTTCAGGGACTGGAACAAGCGCCGGGGTGGGGGCCGCTGATGGCCGCACTCGGCAAGACCCCACCCAGTCCGCAGGACGCGGCCAACGAGTTGCTTAACCGGCGGCTGGCGCGGTCGAACCTGCTGCCGTTCATCACCTACGTCATGCCGTCCTACACGGCGGCGGCGCACCACAAGCTCATCTGCGAGAAACTGGAGGCGGTGGAGCGCGGCGAGATCAAGCGGCTGATGATCGCGATGCCGCCCCGCCACGGGAAGTCGCAGATCGCCAGCCGGATGTTTCCGGCGTGGTATCTGGGGCGCAACCCCGGCAAACAGATCATTTCGGCGTCGTACAACAGCGACCTCGCCACCGACTTCGGTAGGGATGTGCGTAACCTGATTGCGGCGGACGAATACCCCCGGCTGTTCAACGTGGCGCTGGCCCAGGACAGTCGGGCGGCGAACAAGTGGCACACGGACAACGGCGGGCAATACATTGCGGCGGGTGTCGGCACGGCCATCACCGGGCGAGGCGCGGACATCGCGCTAATCGACGATGCTTTCAGGGACTGGTACACCTCGACGCTGTACACCCGACTGATGCCGGGTGCGGCCATCGTCGTCATTGGCACACGCTGGCACGACGACGACCTGTCGGGGCGGCTGCTGGCGGCGCAGGCGCACGGCGGGGACAAGTGGGAGGTGCTCAACCTGCCCGCGATCAGCGACGACAACGAGGCGTTGTGGCCGGAGTGGTATCCATTGGAGCGGCTGGAGCAGATTCGGGCGGTACTGCCTGCCCGCGACTGGAACAGCCTGTACCAGCAGAACCCGGTTCCCGACGACGGGGAGTTTTTCAAGAAGGAGTGGCTGGCCGACTACCAGACACTGCCCAAGGAGTTGACCATCTACGGGGCGAGTGACTACGCAGTCACATCTGGCGGTGGGGACTGGACAGAACACGGGGTGTTCGGCGTAGACCAGAACGGGAACATCTACATCCTGGACTGGTGGCGCGGGCAGACAGCGGCGGATGTTTGGATCAATGCCAAGTGCGACCTGATCATCAAGCACAAGCCCAAGCTCTGGTTCGGCGAAGCAGGGCCGATCCGGCGCTCCATAGAGCCGTTCCTTAACCGGCGGATGCAGGAGCGCAACGCGCTATGCCGGATTGAGTGGTTGACCTCCATTGGAGACAAGGAGTCCCGCGCCCGTGGCATACAAGCGTTGGCCAGCATGGGCAAGCTCTGGTTTCCTGCCAATGCGCCGTGGAAAGGTGATATACAGACGCAAATGCTCCGCTTTCCAGCGGGGGCGCACGACGATGCGGTGGACGTAATGGGTATGATTGGGCGGGGGTTACAGTCCATTCGGCCTCGCGTAAGCAACGTGGTATCCTTGGATTTTGGCGGAACCTCCCGCTACGGCTGGATGAGCTGATATGAAGAGTAACAAAGACCCGAAGTTCGACAAGGCGCTGAAGCGGTACTCGGAGGCGTTTGATGCCTTCAAGAAAACCGCGAAGTGATGAAGGACGACCAGCGATTCCTCTCCGGCGACCAGTGGCCGACGGAAATCCGTGAGTCGCGGGAGAACGCCAAGCGCCCTATCCAGACCATCAACCGCTTGCCTGCGTTTATCGACCAGGTGGTAGGGGATGCGCGGCAGAACAAGCCGACTATCCGCGTCCACCCGGCAGAAGACGGCGACAACGACATTGCGGACATATACAACGGCCTGATCCGCAGCATCGAGACGGAGTCCAATGCGGACTACGCCTACGACACGGCCATCGAGCATACGGCGGGGCATGGGTTCGGCGCATGGCGCATCGACTCGGAGTACGTGTCCGAGGATTCGTTCGACCAGAACATCGTCATCCGACGCATTGTTGACCCGTTGAACGTGCTGTTCGACCCAGCGGCCATCCAGCCCGACTACTCCGATGCGGAATACGTGTTTGTGCTGGAGTCGATGCCGCGCAAGACGTTCGAGGCCAAGTGGCCCAAGGCTACGCTCAGTGCCTTTGAGTCCGGGGACTTGGCGCGTGGTTGGTCTTCTGGCGACAACGTGCAGGTTGCCGAGTACTGGTACAAGGAGCACACACCGTTCACCCTATACCTGCTGTCGGATGGGTCGGTGTCCGAGGACAAGGACGCCGCCGAGGCGATGGGCCTGGTCGCCCAGCGTGAGGCCAAGAAGGTAAAGGTCTGCATGCACATCCTCTCCGGAGCTGAGATTCTGGAGAGCAAGGAGGATTACGACGGGGTGTACCTGCCTATCGTTGGGGTGCAGGGCAAGGAGTCGCTGGTGGACGGCAAGCGCACCCTGCGCGGCATCACACGCTTCGCCAAAGACCCCCAACGCATGTACAACTACTGGCGTACCCTGGACACGGAAGCGAAGGCGCTGACGCCCCGCAGCCCGGTACTGGTGACGTTGGAGCAGATAACCGGCAACGAGAAGGACTGGGTCAAGGCGCTACAGGGCAACCTGCCCTACCTGCCGTACAACGCCGTCCCGGATGCTCCCGTCCCAAACCGGCTGAATGCTGGCATGGCGGACGCATCGTTTGAGCGCGGCGCGCTGCTGGCCGTGGACGAAATGAAGTCAACTACAGGCATCCACTCGGCGTCCTTGGGTGAAACCAGCAACGAAACCTCGGGCCGAGCCATCCTGGCCCGTCAGCGCGAGGGGGATACGTCCACCTTCGCGTACATCGACAACCTGAGCCGCGCCATCCGCTACTCTGGCCGGGTGCTGCTCGACCTGATCCCCAAGCGGTACAACACGGCGCGGGTAATTCAGGTCATGGGCGAGGACGGTAGCCGCAAGTTGATGAAGATCAACCAGCAATCCCGCGCTCCCGACGGTACGCCCAAGATCGAGAACGACTTGACCGCTGGCCGGTATGACTTGGTGGTCAATGTTGGCCCCAGCTATGCTACCAAGCGCATTGAGTCCGCTGAGTCGATGATTTCCTTCGTGCAGGCCGTCCCGGCTGCGGCGGGGCTGATCTCTGACCTGATCGCCAAGAACATGGACTGGCCCGGAGCGGAGGCTATCGAGAAGCGCCTCCACGCCATGCTGCCTCCGCAGGTGCTACAGGCTGAGCAGGAGGAGAGCGGCAACGGCTTGCCACCAGGCGTCCAGCAGATGATCGACCAAGGCAAGCAGATGATAGAGCAGCTACAGGCCGAGCTGAAAAAGACCCAGGAAGAGTTGGAGGACAAGGACGAAGACCGCCGGTTGAAGCAGTACGAGATCGACGTTCGCGCCGCCATCGACGCGTTCAAGCTGGAACTGGAACACCCCGACGCCGCCATGCTGGCCGAGCAGGTTTCGGGCCACATCCTGCAAGCCATCACCCAGCAAGCGGCCTCCGCGCCCTCGCTGGAGGACATGGCCCCGGAAGAGCCGCCCGAGATGGGCGAAGACGCCGGTATCTCCCCCATGCAGGGCGGAATAAACCCGGAAATGGGCAGCGGAATGCCCGGAATGGAAGATACTCAGGACGGTGGAGGCGGAACAGACCCCAACGCGCTCCCAACCGGCCTGATGCCACCCAGTATTAACCAAGGGGTTCCGATTGCCCAACAAGAACCCACAGAACCTCAACTCACCCCGCAGGAGATTCAGTCATGACCATTAACACCGTCGGCAAGAAAGTGATCACCGCCTCCGGCGGGGCGCAAACCTTGCTTATCCAAGACCCCTTGTGCGCCCTGTACTACGTGTCGTTCACGGTCGTTGGCGGAACCCCGGCGGCGGGTACGACCGCCGTGGCGTTCACCCCGTTCGCAAGCACCAGCGAGACGCTGCTGGACGAGTTCGGCACGGCCATCAACATCGACCCTACGGCGCTGAAGATGATCACCGTCCCCGCCCCCACTGCCTCGCTGACGTTCACGCCTACCAGTTGGTCAGTTGGCGTGAGCATCCTGGTGACAGTAATGGCGGACACCAACATATGCTACATCGACAAAGGTTGAAATCTTGGTAGTCTGAGACTATCATCAGGCGAAATGGCTTGCGGCATTTTCCGCATGATGCAGGGCCGATACGTCGGCCCGGCCAATCCGGTGACGGAGTTAAGCGATGTCTGATTTGGAAACCAGCGCCACTGGCGCGACAATGGCCGAAAACGCTGCCCCGGCTACAGCGACGGTAGAAGTGACCGCTGATAGTGATCTGCACGACGGTGATGAGGGTTCCGACCTGCCTGAAGAAGGTGAGGAAGGCCACTCCGAATCCGGGGTGCCGAAAGGCGTCAGGAAACGCTTCAACACGTTGACGAAGCAAAAGTACGAACTGGTGGAGACGGTTGCACAACTGAAGGCCGAGATTGAGCGTCGTGACGCGCAAGTCCAAGCCGCGCAACTGACCGAACCGGATATTAGCAACTTCGACGACTACGACCAGTACGTGGACGCCAAGGCTGAATACCTTGCGGACAAGAAGTTGGCCGACCGGGCAGCCCACGCGCAGCAGCTTACCCAGCAGCAACGCGAGGAGCAGGAAGTCCAGAAGCGGGTTCAGGCGTACACGGAACGGGCGCAAGCCTTCCGGGAGTCCACACCGGACTTTCAGGCGGCAATCGAGTCGGTTCCCCAGGTACTGTTGAAGCCCAGTGTCGTAGACGCAATCTTGCGAATGGAAGATGGCCCCCAGGTCAGCTACCACCTCGCCAAGAATGTGGCCGAGTTGCACCGAATCTCTGGCCTCCCTGAAAAGGAGCAGGTGTTCGCACTTTTTGAAGTGTCGCGAAAACTGGCGCAGAAAGCACCGGTACGCACTCCCGCCCCCGCACCAGCCCCAAAGCTGAACGGTGGAGGCGCAGCGGGTCAGAAGTCGGTGAACGACATGACCGCCAAGGAGTACGCCGAGTTCCGAAACGCACAAGACATAGCCGCCGGAAGGCGGAGAGCCTAACCCCAATGCAGGAGGCCCATCATGGCCGGTAATGATTTTGTCGTAACAGACCTTGTGGCCCGCGAAGCCCTTAAGATCGCGCATGAAAAACTGGCCTTCATCGGCACGGTTGACCGTCAATATGACGCCAGCTTCTCCGGTGACCCCAAGCACGGCGCTACCCTGCGCGTCATGTCCCCGAACAAGTACACCCGTCGCCAAGGCTCCCGCATCCTGAATGCCCAAGCCCAAAGCGAGGTCAGCCAGACCATCACCGTCGCAACCCAAGACGGCGTGGACATGTCGTTCAACAGCGACGAACTGGCCTTGATCACCCCGGACAACATCGGTCGCGTTCAGCAAGCGTTACATCGAGCCTGCTGTGGACGGCCTGCTGTCGGCCATTGAAGCTGACTTCATCGCCTACCGCACCAAGCGCGTGTACAACGTCGTTGGAACTCCGGGGACGCCCCCGACCGATCTGGCCGCTATCGGGGCTGCCCGCGCCAAGCTCAACCAGAATCTGGCTCCGCAGGACGGCAACCGCTACGTCCAACTGGACTCCGTCACCTCCGCTGGTCTGGTCAACGGTCTGAAGGGCTTGTTCCAAGACTCCAGCCAAATCCAGAAGCAGTATCGCGAAGGCATGATGGGCCGCACTGGTGGCGCTGATTTCTATGAAAACGAGCGCATGTACGCCCACACGATGGGTACAATCGCTGGTAGCGATGCCACCGATGCAGCCGCGTTGGTTACTGACGGAGGCACATCTGTCGACATGCACACTACCGTAACCACAGCCCCCACCACCGGCACCGTGTTCACTATCGATGGTGTGTACGATTGCCACCCGGAAACCAAGCAGGCCTACAGCCACCTGAAGCAGTTCGTCATCGTCACTGGCTCCGCTTCCGGGGCATGCACGGTGTCGCCGACGATCTACCTGACCGGCCCGCGCCAGAACGTAGCCTCCGCTGCCAGCGCCCAGTTGGCAACGACTGCGTTCAACGCCAAGACTGTGACATGGGTCGGCAGCTCGGTTACCAGTTACCTCCAAAACCTGATGTACCACAAGGAAGCGTTCCAGTTCATCACTGCTCCGCTGCCGCTGATGGGCAACGAGATGATGTGTACTCGCAAGGAGCAGGAAGGCCTGTCGCTGCGTGTCTGGCAAGCGCCTGACATCATCAACGACCGCATGTTGATGCGTATGGACATCCTGTACGGCTTCGCTGCTCTGCGCCCTGAGTGGGCGGTGCGGATTACAAACTGAGGTATTACCTCTTAACAGGGGCGGGCAACCGCCCCTAACCAATTTCTTGCGAGGATATGAACATGACCGCTCTTACGGTTGAATACGAAAGCGTCACATCGGGTCTGCCCGATGGCGCACAGGTTGGCAAGTCTGCCACCGAGAAGGTCGGCTTCTGGGGACACATCCCCTGTCGTCCAGGCCTGCTGCCCTGACCACCCAACTGACCAGCATCACGCACACTGCGCCCGGAACTCCTGACTATGCCATCCAGGATTTGACCAACTCCAGCGGCTACGGCTTCGTCACGAAAGACGAGGGCAACTCGGTGCTGAAGGTCGTCGCCAACCTGCAAACCCGTTTGGCCGAGTTGGAAGCGCGTCTGGAAGGCTGCGGCATCATCGCCGCCAACTGATTTTTCTGCCACGGATGGCGTCCCCTAATTCTGGAGATTGGTATGGAAGTCCGTATATCGCACCCGCAGCATGGGTACATGCACGTTTACTCTCAGACCGACCTCGATAAGCACATCACGCTCGGTTGGTCGGTCTACGTTCCTGCGCCCCCGGCGGAGGTGTACATCCCCGAACCCGCCGCGACGGTTGCTGCCCCCCGTAAAAGCCGGAAGGTAGTGGCCCATGACGACCTCATCTGACCTCATCCGGCGCTCCCTGAAGTTGGCGGGCGTTGTTGCGACCGAGGACGCTGTCCCGGATGACCAAGCGCAAGACGCACTATCCACCCTGAACGAGATGCTTCAGACTTGGGCCTCGCAGCCGCTGCTGTCCCTGCCGTGGACACAGGTCAGCAAGGTGCTGGTGGCGGGTCAGCAGGCGTACACCATTGGCAGCGGTGGTGACATCAACACCCCCAGACCCACATCGCTGTACCACGCCCATGTCAACTATGGCGGTATCGACTACGCGCTGAGCATCGCCGCGCTGTCCGAGTTCGAGGAGAACAGCCTGAAGGCGGTGGGCGGAGTCCCGTCCACCCTGTACATCCGCCCCGGCTACCCGCTATCCACCATCCTGCTGTACCCGTACCCGTCCAGCGCGTCCATGACGCTGGTGATCGATACAGTTGCCCCGCCGGTTGATTTGGCGCTGTCCACGACGCTGCCCTATCCGTCGAACTGGCTCCGGGCGCTGCGGTACAACCTGGCGCTGGAACTCTGCGCGGAGTATGGGGTTGACCCGTCCGCCGTCATTGTCAAGATTGCCAAGGAATCCCTGCACACGCTCATGACCGCCAACCACCAGTTGCCAGCGGCCAAGTTCGACCCTCTGCTGGTCGGCGGAACCACGGACTCATCCCTCGCCCGAATCATGCGGGGTTGACATGCGTATCCCCCTGCTCGGCGGCCACAGTAAGCGCAAAAGCACCAATCAGGACAGCCAGACGCTGGTAAACCTGTTTCTGGAGGTAGACGCTGCCGAGAAGGAGACGAAGCTCGCCGCGTATCTCGCCCCCGGCAAGGTGGCGTTCTCTGTAGTAGGCAGCGGCCCCATACACGGCCTCGCCCGCCTGTCGAACACCAAAGGCGAGTTCGTCATCGCGGTGTCCGGGGCCGAGGTGTTCGCCATCCGCGCCAACGGTACGTCCGTTAGCATGGGTAGCATTACCCCGCCCAGCGCCACCTCGGTGGTCATGGCGTCTAACCAGAATGTGTGCGTCATCTGCTCCGGTGCGGGCGGCTGGTACACGGATGGCGTGACGATGGCGCATATCACCGCTGACGCCTTCTACGGCGCTACGTCCATAGCGTTCCTCGACAACTTCATCTGCTTGACCAAGCCCGACTCCCAGCAGTTCTACATATCCAACCTGTACGACGCCTCGGCTTACGATGCCCTCGACATCGCGATGGCTGAGTCCAACGTGGACAAGTTGGTGGCTGTCGTGGCCGACCACCAGGAACTCTGGCTGTTCGGAAGCGAGTCCACCGAGGTATGGTACAACAGCGGCGCGGCTGACTTCCCATTTGCCCGTCGCGAAGGCGCACTGCTGGAGGTGGGCTGCGCCGCCACCCACTCGGCGGTGAAGGCCGACAACTCCATCTTCTGGTTGGGGCAGACCCCCCACGGCAAGGGCGTAGTGTACCGGGCTGACCAGTACAGCCCGCGCATTGTGTCCAACCGTGGTGTCGAGTACGCCATCAGCCAACTATCCCGCACGGACGACGCCCGCGCCCATGCGTACCAGCACTCCGGCCACACCTTCTACGTGCTTACCTTCCCGACCGACGGGGTGACGTTTGTCTACGACGCCGCCATCCAAGACCCGGAAGTGGCCTGGAGCGTCCGCAGCACCTACGGTAAAGGTCGGGACAGGGGGAACGCCTATGCTTTCTTCGCTGGCTACCATCTGGTTGGCGACTTTGAGTCTGGAACCGTCTGGCGTCTCGATCACGACACTTACACCGACGGGGGGCTTCCCATCGTGTGGGAGCGCACCACGGCTCATATCATCCAGGATATGAAGCGCATCTTCTTCAAGGACATCCGTATCAACATCGAGCGCGGTGTGGGGTTGGAGGACGGCACAGACCCGCTGATGTACCTCGACTGGTCGGACGATGGTGGCCACACCTGGAGCAACAAGAAGCAGGCCAGCATGGGCGTGATCGGCAAGTACCTGCCGATGGTGACGTTCAGCCGGTTGGGGTCATCCCGCGACCGGGTGTTCCGCCTGAGCGGTTCGGCCCCCGTGAAGACGGTGCTAATCGGTGCATACCTTGATGCCAAGGAAGGGGGTTACATATGAGCCTCCCCCTTCCACCGCCCCCGCGCAACGTCACCGATACCCGCGAGATGTACACCTGGCTCTACCGGCTGTATGCCTACGTCGTGGGCAGTACGGGCGGGCTGGTACTGGACAGCGAGGCGGTGCTGTCTGCGGCATCGTCTGCCGCGATTGCCCTGTCCGCAGAGCAGCAGAAGGCAATACAAGACGCCAAGTTGTTGGGCAGACCCTCCCAAGACGCGGAGGTCTCCAAGCAACTGCAAGCTGTACAGCTTGCGCAGTTACAGTCTCGCGTGTCGGAGTTGCAGAAACAGGTGGATGCGCTGATACTGTACGCGACCCGTCCGAAGGTGGACGACAAATTCCAAGACGCCGTTCTCATGTCCGGTGTGCGTAAAATCTAGCTCTACCGGAGGACAACCCAAATGGCAGTCAACCTTAAACAGTTCACGGAGGCGCAGTACTTGACTGCATCGGCTGCGACGTACTACACGTCCAGCAACTGCACCAGTCGGGTGGACAACTGCACATTTACCAATACCGACATATTAGCTATCCCCGTCACGGTGCATATCGTGCCGTTGGCTGGAAGCGCATCCGCTGCCAACATGGTTATCAGCGCCAAGTCACTTAGCGCGGGCGAGTGCTATACCTGCCCGGAACTGGTTGGCAAAACAATCCCGTCCGGCACGTTTGTGCAGGCTCTGGCCGGT
>JADJII010000026.1:0-4240 GCA_016707075.1 Candidatus Egaibacter danicus | reverse complement strand
GTTGCTGGACTGTGCCCGGTACTTTCACAAGGCGTCCGGCATCAATGGCGTCGCGCAAATCGTCAAGGACATCGGCGCCAAGGTCGATCCGCGCACGCTCGCGAAATCCGCCGCTGCCTACGAGAACTCGTCCGTGCGTCGGCTTGGCTATCTGCTCGACCGCGCAGGTCACATGCGCCAGGCCATTGCACTGGAGCCTTTCGCCATGAAGGCCAAAACGGCGGTGCTGCTGGATCCTTCTGCCAAACCTCTGATCGAGTCGCTTGCCGAACTTCACGAGAAAAATACCAAATGGAAGCTCGTGATCAATGAACCCGTGGAGATCGACTTTTGATTCCCAATGCCTTTCTCCAGGCCTGGAGCACGAAGGCGCCCTGGCCTGATTCACGTCAGATCGAACAGGACCTGATCATCTGCCGTGCGCTGTGCGACCTGTTCAATGCACCGCCGCTGAAAGGAAAAATCGCCTTTCGCGGCGGCACCGCCCTCAACAAGCTGCTGTTCAAGCAGCCGCTGCGCTATTCGGAAGACATCGATCTCGTGCAAGACACAGGCCGAGCCCATCGGCACGACAGTCGATGCGATTCGGGATGCCTTGTCGCGCTCGGAAAGTGCAACCGGGTGCAGGCCGGGCATTCGATGCATCTGGTGTTCAAGTTTACGCCAGAGGCCGATGCGCAGGCAACATTGAAGCTCAAGGTCGAGATCAACACCCGTGAACACGACAGCCTATTCGGAATCAAGCCGTATCCATTCGCGGTGGAAAGCGACTGGTATCAGGGCAAGACCGAGATTGCGTCCTTCGAGCCCGAAGAGTTGTTCGGCACCAAGCTGCGCGCGCTGCTACAGCGGCGCAAGAACCGCGATCTGTTCGATCTGCATCACGGACTTGAACAACTCGCGCTGCACCCAGGCAAGGTCATCGCATGCTTCGATCATTATCTGGCGCTCGAAGGCAATCCCATCACCCGCGCCGTGGCTGAGCAGCGCATGCTGGAAAAGCTCACGCGCAGCCTGACCGAGGACATCGCTCCGTTGCTTCCCGCCGGCGTCCACTTCAACGACGATGACGCGCTGCATGCCTTCGAGTGCGTCTGGAGGGAACTGATCGTACGCATCAAGGGCGACGCGTGGAAGCTGACCGACAAAGTGCTCGAAGATATGCGAACAAAGAAATATCCCAGCTTGCTGAGTCGATAGCCGCGCCGCCAAGAGTTTTTCGCGCCGAGGAACCGCCACGGTGATTCCGGTGAGGGACCGAAGATCGGCCTCAGCGGCCAGTGGGATTCAGTGCCAATCGGTCCGCTGTCCTTCGCTTTGCGGCCGTTGAAAATTTCCTGGGTTGAAATTTCGAGGTTTCGTCTCGAACGGCAGCTTCCATCTTTTATGACAGGCAGTTGGCGACCCACACCGGCCTTTCGGATTGCCCGAAAGCTGCCACTCAAAGTCAGCCATGCTGCGCATATGCCGCAGTCATTACCGCTATAAATAATTTATGTTGCTGTAACGGTCTTTGGCTCTGGATGGTCAGGTTGATATTTTTGCAGTCTCTGTCTTTCGGTCTTTTCCATCATATTCATCAGCCTGAAGAAACCAAACGGCCCCATTAACACGCCGGCGGTTTTCACGCCGCTGATCATCGCGCCAGAAACGCCCGGTGCTAGCACGTCGCAACCTGTCAGGTAGAGATTCTTGATCGGCGATTTTACGTAGGTCCATGGCTTAAATGCGCGATCCGGCGTATAGGGTAAACCATAGAATTCACCGCGCGTATTGCCTTGGAAATGTTCCATCGACAGCGGTGTCGATACGTCGACATAAGCTACCAGCTCGGCGAATCCGGGAATGCGTTTGTCAATTTCGGTGATGAGTCGTTGTGCAATTTCTTGCTTAAGTTGTTCGTATTCTTTGTCACGTTTCTTCCAACGGCTTTTTGCCCATTTAGCGAAAAACTCGTACTTGGTAAACGTTATGATCTGGGCCGTGTGCCCTTTTGCTTGAGGGTTTCTCAAAGAGGCGAAGGACAGAAAGTAGCCGCCTGAGAGGCTATCGCCTTCGGCTGACTGGTTATGGTCATACCCGCCGTACACCCAGTGATTTTCGCCCTGCACGCCGAGTTTAGTCGGCGTATCCTTCAGGCCGAGATAGACGCTGACGGCGCTGGCGCCGCTTGGAATAGCGGCCAATTGGCTGCGGAAAGGGATGTCCTCATTGCTCGGAATCAATTTCAGGTAGGTATTGACCGCTCCAGCACCGGAAATCACCAAAGGGGCTACAAACTCGACTGGCGGCAACTTGGGCTTGAGAGTGGCTGAGGTGCGCACGCCTTTGGCGCAGCCATTCTCGATAAGGATTTCTGTCACGGTTTTACCGGAAAGAACCTGCCCGCCAAAGCGTTCAATCACCGGTATGATCGAATGGGCAATCTGCTTGGCGCCCCCTACTGGATACCATCCGCCACGGAAGTAACTGGATACCGCCTGCGCATGTATGCCAAAGGCTGCCCGAGAAGGCGGCAGGCCATAGAGGCCCCAATGCGATGCAAGTAGCGCCTTGAGTTGCGGATCGTTGAATTGACAATTCAGATAGGCTTCAACCGTCAGTGTGGCAAGTCGGCCTTTCCTTCGGAAGAGAAGTTTCAAGAACGGGAGTAGAACGTTGGGCAACGCATCGGCTAATTGGCTGATAGTATTCCAGGTGCAGGCGATTTTCAGATCGCGGAAATATTGCTCGATGGCAGCCTCTTCAGCCGGATAACGATCGATGAGTCTCTGGCGATATTGCTCCGGATTCGATGGGACATTGAATTCGAAATCCGGATAGACAAATTTATCGAATTCATCGGGCATTTTCTGCCATTGCAGCTTGCCTTCGGTGATGAAATCGAACACCGTTTTGACGCTGCCATGGTCCATCTCGCCGATATAGTGCAGGCCAACATCGAATTCAAATTTCCCTTTTCGTTTGAATTCGTGTGTTTGACCACCCGCTGTGAAGTGCTGCTCCAATACCAACACTCGCATGTTGCGTTGCTTCGCCAACAAGGCTGCGGTAGTGAGCGACCCTATGCCCGAGCCGATCACGATTGCATCAAATTCGGTGGTGTTCTTTTGCATGATCTATCCTCCTGATGAGGTATGATGTTATCAATGATAACATTCACAATAACACCGCAAATTGCATGAGTCAATCATAATGTAATCAATGGTCACATATTTGGTGAAAGATAGTGCAAACACTGGATAGGAACATGAGAAAAACCACCAAAGATTATCATCACGGCAACCTTCGAAATGCGTTGCTGGGCGCAGCAATCAGCCACATCGAAGAGGCAGGAGAGGTTAGCTTTACGTTGCGGGATTTGGCGAAAAAACTGGGCGTCAGCAGTGCTGCTCCGTTTCGCCATTTTCCCAGCAAGCGGGCATTGCTGGCGGCCATTGCCGAGTCTGGCTATGAACAGCTAGGCGATGTGTATGCCGAACTTGATTCGAGTTTCCCCAATGATCCGGGCGAGTGTTTTAAGCGAAAGGGGGTGGCTTATGTGCAATTTGCCATTACGCACAAGGCTTACTATTTGGCGATGTACCATCCCGAACTAAACGACAAAAGTGAGTTCCCGGCGCTCAAGGCGGCTGGTGCGCGGGTTTTCGTTAGCATGCTGGCGACGGTTGAAGCCTGCCGGGAGAAAAATCTGTTGTCGAACTTTTCAGCCGAACAAATCACCTTGACCATTTGGTCAGTTACGCATGGTCTAGCGGACCTGTTGATCAACGGCCAATTGGCTGAACTGGGCATTGCTTCCACTGAACAGGCGGCAATCCAGGCGATGGAAGCCGTATCGATGGTTGTTGGTGCTGGATTGCAGAAAAACCCTAAACAACCGTGATCGATCTCTTGTTGCGAGTAGCACAGGTTCACTACGAGACAGACGAAATGTAACAACGGCCGGCAGCTTCTGGCCGCCAACTGCCCGCGAGCCCGGTTCCACAAAGCAGCCAGAGACTATGCTAACGGTTTTTCCATCGGACTGCTATAGAGGTTAGAATCCACGGACGGCACGCGGCCAGCAGGAGTCATTCAAACCTAGAAAGGGCAAGGCTTTTGAAAGTCCGGTAACCGCTATCAACCGGACCTATTCGGCGCAAAGGAGTACCGTACTGAAAATCCGCGTGTCGGCAGTTCGATTCTGCCCCTGGCCACCAGTAATACCAAGGCCCTACGGGTTTTAGACTTGTGGGGC
>JADJII010000025.1:0-10065 GCA_016707075.1 Candidatus Egaibacter danicus | reverse complement strand
ACGGGACAAACCTGTCGTCGTGTTGTAATTCGTCGTGAGATTGCCGCTCAAATTGCGGGCCATTAGCGTGACACTCGACGGCTGGCCAGAATAGGTAAAACCACAAGTCGACAGGCCATCGGTGACCACCGCATCGATGTGGTCCGGAATGAAACGACCGACGTTGCCGCTGATCGTCCCCGTCACGTTGCCAGCCCCGAGGTAGTCGGCATCGCCGACCGATGGGGTCAGCGTGATGATGCCGACCTCATCCCAGGAAAATGCCGTACCGCTGGCCTGCCCGGAGGCAAAACTGCCAAAGCTGCCATTGACTGCCGGGGCCGTGTTCATCGATCCGATGACGTTGGTCGGAGTCAGCTTGACCGTTTCGGCGCTGCTTTCCTTGCCGTAATTGGGCGTCGCGTTCCCGGCGCTATTGACTGCCGTCACGGTGACGGAAAATGCCTCGCCAGCCTTGGCAAACAGGGCGCTGTCGGTAGCGGCACTCGAACAGGTCACGCTTGGCGCCGGCGTGGTCGCCACCGCGCAACGTCCGGCCTGGTTGGCTGTCGGCTTGATTTCGGTCAGCACGAAGCCGGCGGGTTTGACCACGAACGATGCCGAAGAGCCCGCCACGCTGGGCGTGACCGAGGTGGCCGGATAGCGAGCCCAGAGCTTGATCTGGCCGACGTCGGTGTAGTTGAAGGTGAAGGGTACGGCGGGCAGCGGGTTCGGGCCTGTTGCATTGAAGGTCAGCGCTTTGGTCGTGTAGGAGCCGCTCGTCGCCGTGACCGCTCCTGCGCCGTTGCCGGCGATGGTGCCGGCCGAGCCGGCGCCGCTGGCCGGAGTGACGGTCAGCGTCTGACCGCTCTGGCAGCTCGTTGGATCGCTGCATTCGAAGGCCATGCCGATATCAACCGCCGACCCGGAAGGAAAGATCGAGGAGCACACTCCTGTGCACGCACCGGCGGCGGTACAGGTATTCCGCACCGCCTGCAGGTAATACGTGCCCGATGTCGTAGCGGCCACCTGGTTACCGACGAAGTTGCCGCTGGCATCGACGAAACGGAAGCCAGCCTGGGCGAACTCAAGATCGGCATCGCAGATTGACCCCGACGTGTAATCGGCAGCGACGCAGGTCGCCGCACTGCCCGAGTGCTCGGTAAAAGTGCCGGCAGCAATGTTGATATTGGTCGTCTCGGCGTAGGTGTTGGTCAGGCCGAGCACGATTAGCGCTTCGTTGCTGAAGGTATAGGTGGCGTTGCCGCTGGTGGTATTGGTCACAGCACCGTTGCCGGTGACTTTCGCCCAGCTGCCGTGCCCGGTCGAACTAGAAACGGTGACTGTCGTGCCCGACAGGGCAATCTGGTTGTGATCAACATCATGAGCCTCGAAAGTAATGCTTGCTGCATCACAGTTGACGACGCTTCCGGCATGAGTGATATGGAAGTGATCGATAACGGTGCACGCAGTCCGCGTTGCCGCCATATCGTTGGCCGCCTGTGCCGTGTTGATTTCCTTGTTGTAGAAATTGACTTCGTCGATGTAGCCATTGGCGCTGTTGCCGGTGCCGCCCGAGGGCGTCACGCCGGATGTGCGGTTGTCGCCGATATAAACCGATGACAATGCCGTGATTGCGCCCGCCGCCGAGGTGCCCCGATAGGAAGCCGCCTGCACGCCGTTCAGGAAGATCTTAAGCACCGTCTGGTTGGAGCCCGAATTGATGCTCCAGGTCACTCCGACGTGTTGCCAGGTAGATGCACTGAAGGTCTGGGCCGAGCTTGAAAGGGTGATCGTGTTGCCGCCCGAGTCGGTGACCATGAACTTGAGCACACCTGCTGCCGTCTTCATCAGGTAGAACGGCCGCGCCGCGGTAGTCGTCGCATCGAACAGCATGGCATCTGAACTGGCCGCATTCCAGCTGGTATTGGATCGGTACCAAAAATCGATCGCCCCCTGCGAGGAAGGTGAAATTGGCGTCGCCACGGCATCGACCGTAGCATTCGAACTATTCGACGGAAAACTGCCGCCACGACAGACCTTGCCTGTCGACGAACTGACCGCTGACCCGACACGCACGGCATTGTAGGTTGCCGTGGAGGTATCCCTGACCTCTCCTGCAGTGCCATTCCAGATACCTTCATCGAAGCGAAATTCGGCCTGCTTGCCGGTGTATTCGGTCGACGGGTACCAAAGGATGGCAGTCCCCACCGTTGGATCGATATAGGCCTGATTGTAGGAATACTGAGTGTAGTCGGTTGAACTGACCTGAACGCCGACGGTAGCCGCCGCACCGGTCGAACTGCCGCTGGTGTATTGGAACTTGAAATTGCTGTTGCCGCCGGTGGTGGGGGTCTCGTAGAGGATGACCTGGAAGTTGTAGCGGGCAGTCTGGTTGTAAAGCTTGACGTTGACCCATGAGATCACGAAGCGGCGGTTGGGCTTGGTGCCCAGCAACTCGTACCTGACCGAGGCGCCGGAGGTGCTGTTGGCCGTCCCGGCCACGATGTCGGTCCAGTAGGGAATGATCACGTTGGAAGCAGTTCCGCCCGGACAACTGCCGGAGTAGGCGCCGACTGCCGGCGCCGGAAGGGCCGAGTTGGTGAAGTCACGCCACAGGCCGGAATTGTCGGTGCCAAAGGTCAGCATCCCGTTCGAGTAGATGCGCACTGCAGTGCGCGAAACACCGGCAAAAGTAAAGGTGAAATCGTTGGCAGGCGAGGTCGTTGCTGAAAAGGTCAGGTCGGCATAGTCGTCGTCGCCATTCGGAAAACCTGAACAGGCCGAGGCATTGGTCGTGTGCCAGACCGCCGTACCGGCCGATACCGAAGGCGTGTCGTAGCTGAAGGTATCGCCCCGATAGGAATAGGTCTGAGCCCAGCCGGCCAGACTGAACGCCAGCAGCAACAGCGCTGCCCAGACTTTTCTCCATCCCCGGAATTCCTGGCGCATATTCATTCCTCAGCAATCGAAGGGGGCTATCGGCACATTGACCGGATCGCGGCATTTTTCGACAGTCACCTCGACCTGGCGCTCAATGCCGGGCGCCCGCACGCCGTCGGCCACTGCCAGCGAGATAATCCGGTAGATACGGATCGAGCGGCCGGCTTCGCTGTAATCAGTTTGCGCACAGGTGACCGTAACCGTGTGCCCCGGCACTGCCGGCGTGCCGTTCACGCAGGCCGGCAAGGCTGCGCCCTGGGCATTCGGGTCCAGCTGGAAGATGCCCCACTCGACCCCGGCACGTGCCGCCTGATAGGCGCGCGCCCCGCCGATGTCGGCCGCCAGATTGACGTGCGAAGTGGAGACCATGTTGGCGATCGCCGCCGCCAGCACTGCCATCAGCAGTAGCAAAAAGATGGCGGTGATGACAGAAACACCGCGTTGCCACGGTCGGGCGGACAATTTGGCAAAATTTCGCTTCATGGCGTATTCAGCACATCGACTTGATGAAACAGTTCGACCGATTCGCCATTTCGCGTCAAAGTCAGACGAAGGACGACGAGCCCGTTGCGCTGCAAGACGGCCGGCAGGTAGCTGAACGAACAGGCAGTCACGTCGCCGACAAGCACCGCCGACGTGGCGCCGCCAAAGGCAGTCGGCTGGGTGCCGGCAAAGGCGTAGCCGGAATGCCGCAGCACGTTGTTGCCGCCGGCGACGTTGCATTGATAAGTCACCGGCCCGCTGACGATCTGGAAGCGATTCTGCGGTGAAGCGAGCGGGAACTGCCCGAGGCCACCCAGCGTGTATTGCAGGCTGGAGACGCTGCCCGCTGCTGTGGAAATGGCACGGCGGCTGCTCCCGGCATAGACGTCGGAACCGGTCTGCCCCAGATTGAAAACCACCAGTTGGTCGCCAGCAGCGATAGTGACCGCCGGGCCGAGGACATCGAAACTGTTGTCGGTCGTGCTGGTGAAATCGAGGAAATTACCGACGCCGGCATTATCGACATCGGCACGGTAGCGGCCAGCATCGCGGATCGGCACGAATTCGAGGAAGTCGCCGGACTGCCGGACGCTGTTCGGCAGTGCCGACTGCAGGTCACGGGCAATGCGGCGCAACGCCGTGTCGGCCGCGTCGGCCAGTTGGGCGCGATTGCTGACATCGATGTAGGCATCGATCTGCCCGCGTCCGAACATGGCGACCATCGACACCAGAATGCCGGCGATGACGATGGAAACGATCATTTCGACCAGCGTGAAGCCAGCGCTACGGTCAGCCGGAAATTTTGCCGAAAATTTAAAAATGGGGCGCATAGCGGAAACGGTAGCCGGTCAGGGCGAAGGAATCACGGCCGGCGCATGCGCTGGATGGCGCCGTGGTTCGGCAAACGGTCACGGTAATCAGCAGCGCGGCATCCGCCGCCAACCCGAAGGTCGCCCCGGCCTCAGCCATCGCCACCTCGGCACGATAGCCGGTGATAACGCTGCCGCCGGCCGGATCGGCCACGTCATCCATGGCGAAGCCGGCGTAATCGCGGACGTTATCGAAAAAACTCCCGGACGAACCGTCGCGTGTCTCGCCCGCCGGCGTCGGCCCCATGGCGTTCTGCGCATTGCTGGCGCAACCGGCATAGGACTGCGCCGTCGAAGCATTGCCATCGTCTGGGTCGCACCAGGTAAAGGGCTGATGCAGGATTTCGTTGAGCAAGGACTCAGCGATGGCGACAAACTGCTTGGTGACCATCGGATCGGCACTGGCCCTGATTGCTGGATTCATCACCGAGACCAAACCGATGACGCCGACGCTGACGATGACCACAAAGACGATCTGTTCGATCAAGGTGATGCCACGCTGGGCTGCCGTGCTAGTGAACATGCCCAGTCTCCGCCTCGACTGTGATGGACAAGGCGGCATTAAGTCCCGAAAAACTGATCACCGCTCCAGCGTTGGAACGCCCGCCGGCATCAAAGACAATGTCGCCGGGCAGGGCTGCAAAGCTGGTACTGCCCGTGCCCCAACAACCAGGCATTCCGTCTGGACCTGTCAGCCCAGCCCCTGTGGTGCAATCAGCCGCGCCGTTGGCTGACGAAAGCCGGAAGTCGGCCCGAGGCGGCGATGCGGTAAAGGTCGCGCATGCCGTCCGGCGGGCGGCGATTGCCGATTTCTGGGCATAACGCAGCGCTCCTGAGCAACGTCATCCGGAATTCGCGCTGCTCAAACCTGGATTCCCGCGCCAGCGCTGGCAGCGCGGCGACCGCCAAGATCCCGGCCAAGATGATCACCACGACCAATTCAACCTGGGTGAAGCCGCCCTGCCGCCCGCCATGAACGAAAGGCCGGATTGTCAAGTTGCGCCCTTGTGTCAGCGAAACCAGGCGATCCCCTAAACGGCCATCAGGAAGCGAGGTCGTCGCAGCGTAGCTCGGCGTCGGATTGCCGTGCCGTGCCACGGACAGCGTCGGTGGCGCACCATCCGGCAACTCCCCGGGGTGGGGGCACCGGCATGTTGGACGGTACCGGCCGTTGAGGTCACAAAATCGCCGGCGGGGCTCAAATCGAGCAAACCATTCATCCCGGCTGTTGCGACGTAACCGCATACCGTGGCGACGGCTGCGCCATTGACGGTGACGCTACCCGAAGCCGCGTTAGTCTGCCCCTGCGCCGCTGCCTTGCCGTAAATCATGGTGTTGGCCGCACGCATGGATGCCTCGACGCCGCGAATGACACCGGTGCGGGCATCTGAACTCAGATCGATGAATCGGGGCAACGCGGTCGCGGCAAGAATACCCAGGATCACAATAACTACGATCAGTTCGATCAGGGTGAAACCTTTTTGCATAGCTTTCATATTCAACTCCTCAAATGGAAATCAGCATCCGGAAAGGGTCAGCGGACTAATCGTCGCCGCTGAACTGGCTGCGATAGGCTGGGTATAGGTAAAGAAACAGGTGGAAGAATCGGTTGCACCAACGACCCCAAAGGTAGCCACCCCCCCGCTGGCGGAATAGGTATAGCCTTCGGCCTCTAGTTGAGACTGGCTCGGGTTGAATGTTCCGGTCAAACCAGCCATCGCCAGGATACCTGGGGCACCACCAAAGGCGTCACGGCCGGATAGGCAAAACCATGTTGATCAGCCCGTTCTCGGTACAAACTGTGCCCGTTGCCCCAGTGCTGTTGTTGGCCGCTGAGCCGCCGCCGGCGCAGTTGCTAACGTCTGCAACGCCGGCGCGCGACAGCGATGTGGCATGGACCAGCGCCGCACCGGCCGAGACGCTGCCGCGCGCCGCCTGCAATTTGGCGATGCGGGCATCGCGCTGCAGGTTGATGAAACGCGGCAAGGCGACCGCGGCCAGAATCCCGAGGATGATGACCACGACGATCAATTCGATCAGCGTAAAACCGCGCTGGCCCGAACGAAGCGAAATCCCGAATATGCCCTTCATGTCAGCCTTAACGACCGGAAAGCTTGTTACTTTAGTCATACGCACCTCTTTTCTCAAGCCTTATTCAAATTTGTCACTTAGTCTGAGCAGACCGACCCCGGCCAGCACACCTCGAATGTCCGCTCCTGCCCGCATCGCGGCTCAGTCCGAAAGCGCGCGAGATGCCCATCCTGAAAGCGATAGGCCATGACTCACCATTTTGGTATCGAAATACCAGATACCCTCTTCTGCCGGCGCCCTGTCCAGCGCGCCCCGATAATTCGGCGGAAGCGTTGCCACCCAGTCGAGCGGGTTGTCGCTCTTTGGCAAGGTGCCGCCAAACCCCTCCCGATGCGCCAGCACTTCCAGCAGTTGCGAGCGGATCGCTGCCGCCTCGGCCTGCACCATCGCCTCCTCCATATCAGTCTGCGCCCTTCCCAGAGCATTTATCAGCACCAGCGCCAGAACGCTGATGATGACGACAACGACGGCAAATTCATAATAGCGCCGCATGCCGGCCTCAGCGCTTGAGCGCCACCTTGCCGAGGTCCCACATTGGCAGGAAGATGCCCAGCGCCAGAATCAGCACCAGTATCCCCAGGGAAACGATCAGGATCGGCTCGATCTGCTGCCCCAGGGTCTTCAATTCGTATTCGACTTCGCGTTGATACATCTGGCCGACTTCTTCCAGCATGTCGTCGAGCGCGCCAGACTCTTCGCCGACCGAGATCATCTGCAGTACCACCGGCGAGAAAAACCCCGAGGCAATGGCCGAGCGGACGACACTTTCGCCGCGCTCGACAGTATCGCGCATACCTTCGATTTTGGCGGCGATATAGCTGTTGTCCACGGTCTGCGACGAATTGGTCAGCGCCTGCATGACCGGCACACCGCTGCGCATGCCCAGCGCAAAACTGCGGGCGAAGCGGGCCATCGCCGCCTTGCGGACGATCTTGCCGGCAATCGGAAAGCGCAGCGCGATGGCTTCCCATTGCATACGCCCGGCACTCGTTCCCACCCAGGCACGAAAGATGAGGACAGTAGCGATGGTCCCGACCAGCATGACCGGCCACCAGGCGACCATGAAATTGGAAAAGCCGAGCAGGATTTTGGTCATCAGCGGCAGTTCGGCGCCGAAACCCTCGAATACCTTGGCGAAGGCCGGGATGACGAAAATATTGACGACGACGATAGCCACCGCCATCGCGATGACCACGAACATCGGGTAACGCAGCGCCGACTTGACCTGTTCGCGCATGTAGCGCTCGAATTCGAGGTGGTCGAACAGGCGCAGGAAGATTTCGTCGAGCAGGCCGGTCGCCTCGCCGACCCGCACCATGGAAATGTAGAAGGGATTGAACACTTCGGGATGACGGGCCAGCGACACCGAGAGTTCGCGGCCGGCTTCGAGGCTTTCGCGCACGTCGCGGATGACTTCCTTCATCGCCGGATTGGTCGCCGATTCCTGCAAGCCGCTGAGCGCCCGCATGATTGGCACGCCGGATTTGAGCAGCGTGTGGATCTGCCGCGAGAAAAGCAGGATGTCGACGTGCTGGACCTTGGGCTTGAACAAGGACAACCCGCCGCCATCGCCACTCGCCTTGGCGCTGGCTGAAGTTTCCGCGATGGAAACAGGTGTAATGCCTCGCCCGAGGAGAAGATCGGCCACGCCGCCCGAGCTAGCGCCTTCGAGCACGCCTTCGATCAGCTTGCCGCCGGCATCGCGTCCCTTGTAGGCAAAGTTGGCCACGCCGGCTTATTCCTCGAACTGGTTGCTGATGCGCATGGCCTCGGCCACGCTGGTCCGGCCGGCCAACGCCAGGCGAACTGCATCGCGACGCAGGGTTTCGCCGGCCATCTGCTGGCGCGCGACACGCATGAATTCGCCCGGATCTTCGTGGTTGATCGCCTCGACCACCGGGTCGCTCATTTCGAGGAATTCATAAACCCCGGTCCGCCCCTGGTAGCCGGTGTTGGCGCAATGGGCGCAGCCGCGACCGTGATGGAAGGCGTGGCTGTCGACCTGGTTGCCCAGTTCGTAGCGCAGCCATTCATGTTCATTCGGCGTTGGCGTATAGGGCTCACGGCAGTTGCCGCAAATGACCCGCACCAGACGCTGGGCGACGACCATATGCACCGACAGCGCGACCATGTAGCGCGGCACGCCCATGTCGAGCAGGCGAATCGGCGTCGAAACGGCGTCGTTGGTATGCAGCGTGGACAGCACGAGGTGACCGGTCATGGCGGCGCGCATGCCGATTTCGGCCGTTTCCTGGTCGCGCATTTCGCCGATCAGCACGATATCCGGGTCCTGGCGCAGCACAGTGCGCAGCACGCGCGAGAAGGAGAGATCGATCTTCTCGTGCACCTGCACCTGATTCAGGCCACCGAGCCGGTATTCGACCGGGTCTTCGACGGTGATGACCTTTTTTTCCGGGCTGTTCAGTTCGTTCAGCGCAGCGTACAGCGTCGTCGTCTTGCCGGAGCCGGTCGGGCCGGTAACCAGCACCATGCCGCTCGGCCGTTTGAGGGCGTGGCGAAAGCGATCAAGCACGCGCTCCGGCATGCCGATCCTGTCCAGTTCGAGCAGGCCGGTATTCTGGTTCAGCAGGCGCATGACCACCGATTCGCCGTACTGGGTCGGCAAGGTGGAGATACGCACGTCGACTGGATTGCCACGCACCTTGATGTTGAAACGTCCATCCTGCGGCAAACGCTTCTCAGAGATGTCGAGGCCGGACATCAGCTTGAGGCGCAGGGCGACGGCCGAAGACACCTTGGCGTCGGCTTCGGTCTGGATATGCAATACGCCGTCGATGCGAAAACGAATGCGCAGCGATTTTTCCTGCGGCTCGAAGTGGATGTCGGAAGCACGCAGGCGCATCGCTTCCTCGAACACCGTTTGCAGCAGCTTGACGACCGGCGCATCTTCGGCGCCCGGGTTGAGGCCGAGCAGGTCGCCGAATTCGATCGGCACATCGCCCAGTTCGGCGGTCAGTTCCTTGGCCAGGCCGGTGATCTGCTCGCCGCGGTGATAAACGCGGTCGACCATGGCCAGCAACTGGCTTTCGGTGACGACGGCGAGGTCTATTTCGCGGCGGACCAGACGGGTAATTTCGTCGTAGGCCTGGAGGTCGGTCGGATCGGCCAGGCCGACCTGCAGGCGGCCATCCGCCAACTGGTCGAGAACCAGGGCGCGGAAGCGCCGGGCCGGCGCCTCGGGCAGTAGCTTGATCAGGTCAGGCTTGGGGGTGAAATTCTTGAGGTCAACAAAGGGAATCCGCAACTGCCGGGCCAGCGCCTGCGAGATGCCTTCCTCGGTGACGTAGCCGCTCTCGACGAAGACGCGGCCGAGCTTACGCCCGGTGCGTTTCTGCTCGTCGAGCGCCGTTTTCAGTTGATCCTCGGTCAGCAGGCCTTGCTGGATCAGCAGGTCGCCGAGGCGGACTTTTTGCGGGGGGGGCATCCCGACCTCCAAAACACCTTAAGAAACTGCGTTAACAATATGAAGTAACGGATTAAGTTTCCACAGTAGACGTTTTTTAGAGGGCCGACAAGTGAATCGCCCCTCAATGCGAGGGGCGATAGTCCGTCAGCGGTGGCGATTGCCGTTGTGGTGCTGCTGCGGCCGCCCTGAATTCTTGCCGGCCTTGGGTGCCTGCGATCTCGGCTGCCCCTGGGGTTGCCGGGCGCCACGCGGCGGTTGGGGAGGGGCCGCGGG
>JADJII010000024.1:0-9252 GCA_016707075.1 Candidatus Egaibacter danicus | reverse complement strand
TATACCTTGCCATCCCGGTCGCGTATGCAATTTATGCCCTTCTTCCTATAGCTGCGGTCAATCGTGATTTGATCCACCTCTCTGCTATGTCCGCAGTATTCGGGATGCTCGTAACTCGCGTTGGTGCAACCCATGCTCCGACAGCAAAATTGTTGCGGCGCCGAATACTTGTTTTTGGAACCGGATATCAGGCAGCAGCAGTAAAGAGAGCCTTGGAGCATTCGGACCCATCGGCAGAGATCATTGGCTTTTTCCCAGGAATAAACGAGGATCAGCCTCAAGTCGCACCAAATATGATTCTTAGCCGCGAACAGTCATTGACGGACACTGCTCGCAACTTGAATGCTGACGAGATCGTTGTAGCGCTCAGCGAACGCCGTGGAGGCTCCATGCCACTTCGCGAATTGCTTGACTGCAAGTTGCAAGGAATCCGCGTTCTTGATCTTGCTAGCCACTTTGAACAAACTTTGGGCCAGATACGACTTGATTCTCTGTATGCCGGGTGGCTGATTTTTGGTGACGGGTTCCGCCAAGGAACATTCCGGACGGCAGTTAAGCGCCTGTTCGACATCATTTGTGCGAGCACCCTGATCATCCTGTCATTACCTGTCATGGCGCTTGCAGCCCTCCTGATCGTCGTTGAAGATGGCTTTCCGCTTCTTTACCGGCAGGAGCGCGTTGGATTAAATGGCCGCCTATTCAATGTCATCAAGTTCCGCAGCATGCGGCGCGACGCAGAAAAGGATGGGAAACCGATTTGGGCGCAAGCACAGGACAATCGCGCCACTCGCGTTGGTCAGGTAATCCGCAAGCTTCGCGTAGACGAACTTCCGCAACTGTTCAGCGTTTTAAAAGGTGATATGAGTCTAGTTGGCCCCCGACCGGAACGCCCGTTCTTCGTAGACCAATTGACCAAAGAAATCCCCTTCTATGCGGTTCGACATAGCGTCAAGCCCGGGGTCACCGGATGGGCTCAGGTACGCTACCACTACGGTGCAACAGTGGAAGACTCCGCTGAAAAACTCCAATATGACCTTTATTACGTAAAGAACCATTCCCTGTTTCTTGACATTGTGGTTTTGTTTGAAACGGTCGGTGTTGTGTTAACCGGCAAGGGCGCCCATTAACTTCGTACTGGCCCACGTTGATCCGTGGATTGAGAAGCCCATCGCATGGATGTGACAAACGCTACGATCATTGCTTGGAGTTTCGGGCTCGCGGCATTGGGTTATCTGTCGCTATTGGTCTACCTTATATCGTTCAGTAGCGACTGGCGCTCCAGTATGAATGCCAGAAGAATTGTAATTGCAACTACGCTCTCAACCCTTTGGGCATTGATTGCATTGCTTGCACTACAAAACAGCCACCCTCTATCATTTGTAACGGCTACCTTGCTTGATGTCGCCCGGTATGGCGCTTGGTATGCGTTCCTGTTGTCTGTTCTTTACCCCCGTAATGGCGAAGGCGCAACAAAGTCAGTAGGTGCCACCTGGTTTCCAACAGCCTGTTGGGGGCTGGTTTCGTGTGGCGTGCTGGTCCAACTCTCGCTCGCTGCGGGTTGGATTTCACCTCAGGACTGGTTGCGTCTGCTGATCCTCCATGGATTGGCAGAAGCGGTGTTTGGCTTGATTCTGGTTGAACAACTATTTCGCTCTGTCGCCGAAGACTCTCGCTGGAACGTCAAACCACTGTGTCTGGCATTGCTCGTTCAATTTATCTTTGACGTCTATTTATTTTCCGATGCAATGATGTTCAGCCGCATCGACGGCGATGCACTAAGCGTTCGTGGTTTCGTACACGCCATGACCATTCCACTGCTGATGCTCACCACAGAGCGCAGCAAGGACTGGACATCAAAAATTCGCCTCTCCCAGAAAGCTGCATTTCATTCCGTCACCCTACTGTTCTCGGGGATATACCTGTTGTTTATGGCGGGAATCGGCTACTACGTTCGCTATTTCGGCGGTGAATGGGGACGCGCAATTCAATTGGCACTTGTCTTTGCGGCAATACTTATCTTGGGAATCCTGCTGATTTCCGGATCAATGCGCGCAAAAATGAAAGTATTGGTTGGCAAGCATTTCTTCCATTACCGCTACGATTATCGCGAGGAATGGCTGCGCTTTACCCAAACGCTAACCACTCAGGACTCCCCCCAGTCAATGGGACAACAAGTCATTCGCGGACTTGCAAATATGGTCGAAAGTCCAGCCGGCACCCTGTGGCTACGAGAGGGAGGCCAGGAGGCCTATCGACAAAGCGCTCGCTGGAATCTTCCAGAGTGCATTTCAGAAGAGTCCATTAATTCACCGCTGTGCCGTTTTCTACTCACCAGTGGTTGGGTAATCAATCTGGAGGAATATCGTTGTTTTCCTGCTCGCTATAACGGATTTGAGCTACCGACCTGGCTTTCTGAACTTCCGAATGCCTGGCTCATCGTTCCCCTAATGGCGGGGAGCGATATGCATGGATTTGTCATTCTCTCCAGTTCTAGAACGCCGCTCAATGTGAATTGGGAAGTCAATGATCTGCTCAGGACTGCTGGATGCCAGGCCGCAAGCTTTCTCGCCAAGATGCAGGCAACAGAAGCTCTACTGGAGGTTCGAAAGTTTGATGCGTTCAACAAGATGTCTGCCTTTGTTGTGCACGACCTAAAGAATATCGTGACGCAATTGTCGTTGATGCTGAAAAATGCCGAACGCCATCACAAAAATCCTGAATTTCAGCAAGATATGCTGATGACTGTAGACCATGCAGTAGAAAGAATGCGGCAACTCATGATGCAACTACGTGAGGGTGCGCCTCCTCCTGGTGGTGTCTGCGGCGTAAATCTGGCAGACGTCGTCCAACGCATACAAAAGGACAAAATGTCCCAGGGCAGATCAATAGATATCAACATTCAGGAACGATTGGTTGCCCGTGGTCATGATGAGCGCTTAGAAAGAGTCATTGGCCATCTTGTACAAAATGCACTTGATGCGTCGACGGTCGATGGCAAAGTGTGGATTTCTGTTGAACGTCAGAACGACAAGGCTGCAATCGAAGTCGGCGACACTGGGCACGGAATGACCAAGGAATTTATCAGGGATAGACTGTTCAAGCCGTTTCAAAGCACAAAGGATTCGGGCATGGGCATCGGGGCCTACGAAAGCGCCCAATACGTCCGCGAATTGGGAGGAGAAATGGTAGTCGACAGCGAGCCCGGCGTAGGAACTCGCATCGTCATAACACTTCCCTTGTTTGTGATCAGCACTGAATCAGACCTCAGAGAACGGGAAGTAGCATGAGCAACGAAAAGAGCCGCACTCTCCTTGTGGTAGAGGATGACTTGGCATTACAAAAACAGCTTCGTTGGTCATTTGATCAATACGAGACCTTAACGGCAGCGGATCGCGAAAGTGCGTTGGCTCAAATTCATCGTCACACGCCTGCTGTCGTTACAATGGATTTGGGATTGCCTCCAGATGCCGACTCCGTTTCCGAAGGATTCCGTCTGCTGGAGCAGATACTCGCCGCAGCCCCTAACACCAAGGTCGTTGTTCTGACCGGGCAAAACGACCGTGCCAATGCATTGCGAGCCATAGCTCTTGGAGCCTACGATTTTTTTGCAAAACCCTTCGAACCGGAAATGCTGGCCTTAACCATAGATCGTGCATTTCGTCTGCATGAACTTCAACTGGAAAATCATCGCCTACTCGCGGCGCAACATCCTGACAGCCTGGCAGGTCTATTGACTCGTGACGCGGGCATGCAAAAGATCTGCCGCACCATCGAAAAGGTAGCAAACAGCAATGCTACGGTGCTCCTGCTTGGAGAAAGCGGCACGGGTAAAGAACTGCTTGCACGAGGATTGCATGAATCCTCTCAGCGGTCGAAGGAGCGATTCGTCGCTATAAACTGTGCAGCGATTCCGGAGAACTTGCTTGAAAGCGAGCTCTTCGGGTATGAGAAAGGTGCCTTTACAGGAGCGGCAAAGACAACTCCCGGGAAAATCGAAACCGCCCATGGCGGTACGCTGATGCTGGACGAAATTGGTGACTTGCCCTCAGCCTTGCAAGCCAAGCTATTGAGATTTCTTCAGGAACGTGTCATTGAACGCTTGGGGGGGCGCCAAGAAATCCCTGTTGACGTACGAATCGTCTGCGCAACACATCAGGATTTAAAAACACAGATCAGTGACGGCCGGTTCCGCGAAGACCTTTATTACCGCCTTGCAGAGATTGTAATACCCATCCCTCCACTTCGTGATCGAACTGGCGATGCTGCTTTGTTAGCCCATGCTTTTGTTCGCAAGTTCTCCAACGAGCAGAAGCGAGGCAGCATGACTCTGACCGAAGACGCAGTCCGCGCCATAGAGACACATCGGTGGCCGGGAAATGTTCGTGAGCTCGAAAATTGCATCAAACGCTCGGTCATTATGGCGGATGGAAATCGAATTTCGCGCGAAGATATTGGATTGGAAATCGCCGACGCCAATGACATTGAGTACATTGATTTGCGTAAGGTCAGGGATGATGCCGAACGTCAGGCGATCGTGACAGCCCTTGGCCGGACCAACGGAAATTTGCTGAGGACTTCGGAAATACTGGGTATTAGTCGCCCAACTCTCTACGATTTAATGCATCGCCTCGGATTGAAATAATCTATTTCTTGTAAAGAGAAAAAAATGAAAATATCACGTTCGGTTGTATCCAAATCCGTCTCAACCCTCCTGATTGCATTGATACTGGGAGCCTGCGGAGGGGATTCACCAGAAAGCCTAATAGCCTCAAGCAAAGATTATTTAGCAAAGAACGACAGCAAAGCCGCTGTTATCCAACTGAAGAACGCCTTGCAGCAAAATCCGAATCTTGCAGAAGCGCGCTTTTTGCTCGGCACTGCACTACTAGATGGCGGAGATATCACTGGCGCTGAGCTTGAACTACGCAAAGCGCTGGAGCTTAAATACTCACCTGATGCTGTTGTTCCCCTACTCGCCAACGTGATGCTGGCAAAGGGGCAGGCTAAGAAATTGATTGACGACTTTGGTGGCGTCACTCTTTCACCCGGGGAGCCTCTTGCCGCATTGAATACAACTCTAAGCGTAGCCTACGCTTCGCTGGGGCGGCTGGATATTGCCAAACAGCGCCTTGATGCAGCTCTCGCAACGAAACCAGATTATGCCCCTGCACAACTGGCCGACATTCGTCAAAGACTAGCCGCTCGTGACGTTGCAAGTGCGCGCTCAAAAATTGATGCTTTGCTGTCGCAAAACCCGGCCAATCCAGATGCCTTATTGATGAAGGGTGGCCTGCTGGCATCAGAAGGCGACCTTGACAGTGCGCTGGTTCAATATCAAAAAGCAATTGAGGCGAAACCGACACACATTCCCGCCTACACTGCAGTAATTTCTTTGCTGATAAAAACTAACAAACCGGACGAGGCGAAGAAAAATCTCGATGCACTTAAGAAAATTGCCCCCAAGAATGCGCAATCTTATTTCCTCGACGCACAGCTGAATTATCATCTAAAGGACTACAAAACCGCTCGCGAATCAGCCCAGCAACTGCTCCGGATCTCGCCAAACAGCCCTGACAGTCTGCAAATTGCCGGGGCAATCGAATATCAGCTACGGTCCTATCTGCAAGCTGAAACTTATCTGGCCAAAGCACTCCAGTCCGCTCCCCAATTGCCGCTGGCAAGACGCCTTTTGGTTGCCAGTCAACTACGGGCCGGAAACGCCGCGAAAAGCAATCGATAGCCTTCAGCCTGCCATGGAGCGCATTGACCAAGACCCTGCTCTGCTATCGCTTGCTGGCGAAGCCTATCTCCAACATGGAGAACCAAACAAAGCGGCGGAATATTTTGCGAAGGCGAGCAAATTGGAGCCGGAAAACGTTTCGAAAAAAACCTCACTCGCGCTAGCTCAAATTGCTCAAGGAAATACCGATGGCGCATATCAAGAACTTGAAAAGATATCGCTGTCAGATAAAGGGATCACGGCAGATCTAGCACTTGTTGCCGCCTACTTGAAAGACAACCAAATCGAGAAAGCCCTGAAAGCGATCGACGGACTTGAGAAGAAACAACCTGACAATCCTGCATCGCATAATTTGCGTGCTCGTGCCCTCCTGGCAAAGAAGGATATTCCTGGGGCCCGGCAAAGCTTCGAAAAAGCATTGTCATTAAATCCAGCTTTTTTCCCAGCAGTTGCTGGATTGGCTAATTTAGATATTCTCGACAAAAAGCCGGAGGTCGCGCGCAAGCGATTCGAAGCGGTGTTATCGGCCGATCCAAAAAATATGCAAGCATTGCTTGCCATTGCTGAACTGAGAGCAGCTGACGGAGCGACTACTGATGAGGTCTCATCGCTCATCGGAAAGGCGGTCAGTACAAATCCGACCGAAATCGCCCCTCGACTTGCATTGATTCAATACCTTTTGAAGAATAAGGATTTCAAGAAGGCGCTATCGGCTGCCAATGAAGCAGCTTCCGCCATTCCTGACAAACCCGAAATTCTCGACGCACTCGGAAGAACCCAACAATTATCTGGTGATCTTAATCAAGCCTCCATAACTTATGGAAAGCTCGCCTCTCTTCAGCCTGCTTCACCCATGCCCCTTCTGAGACTGGCCGAGATTCAGTTCAACAACAAGAACCCTGAAGAAGGCACCAAGAGCCTGAAAAGAGCCCTTGATATCAAACCAGATCTTCTGGAGGCCCAACGTGCATTGATACAACTGGCAATGGATAACAAAGCCCCTCGCGCGGCGCTGGATATTGCAAAGACCATCCAGAAACAACGCCCCAAGGAAGCGGTGGGTTATCTATTCGAAGGAAACATACACGCTTCAGCCAAAGCATGGCCAGAAGCTATGAGCGCATTTCGTCAGGGATTGAAACAGATCGAAAATTCAGAACTTGCGATCAAACTTCACGGTGCATTCTTGGCATCTGGAAATACTGCAGAAGCAGACAAACATGCGAACAGCTGGCTAAAAGACCACCCCAAAGACGTTGCTTTCCGTATGTACCTAGGTGATTTGTCCGCAGCAAGGCAAGACTACACTCAAGCCATCGCCCACTACCAGACTGCTCTGAATCAGCAGCCAAATCATCCATTGATACTAAACAATTTGGCTTGGATTTCCGGAAAAACCGGAGGTTCAAAGGCAATTGAATATGCTGAAAAAGCAAACCAACTTGCCCCGAATCAACCCGCCTTCATGGACACCCATGCAATGCTGCTGGCAAGAAAGAAAGGTGAATCCGACAAGGCTATCGAATTACTTAGAAAGGCCATGGCAATCTCTCCTCAGGCAGCGTCAATTCAACTGAATCTCGCAAAGGTTTTGATTGCTGCCGGGAAGAAGGATGAAGCACGAAAAGAGCTCGAAGCAGTGGCAAAACTGGGTGAAAAATTCCCGGCTCAATCTGAGGTCAGCCAGCTACTAAAAGCCCTATAACCATCTCTTTGTAAATTAAGCGCAGGAACTAAAATGACAACTATTGCAGTAGTAGGTTTGGGATACGTCGGGTTGCCCCTTGCTGTCGAATTTGGCAAGAAATTTCGGACGATTGGACTTGATCTTTCTCCAGAAAAAATCGCTTGTTACAAAGCGACTATGACCCGGCGAGGTTAGTTCAGAAGATCTCAAAGCAGCGCTCTATCTAGAAGTTGGCACCGACCCAAGTGCGCTAAGACAAGCTGACTTCGTCATTGTCGCCGTACCGACGCCGGTCGATGACGCTCGGCAACCCGACTTTTCGCCACTTGTCGGTTCGTCTACTTCCGTTGGGCGAAATCTTAAGCAGGGTGCGATCATTGTTTTTGAGTCCACCGTTTACCCAGGTGCAACCGAAGAAATCTGTATTCCGATCATTGAGAAGGAATCTGGAAAACGCTGGAAACAGGACTTTTTCGTAGGATACTCACCAGAACGCATCAATCCTGGAGACAAGGAGCGTACTGTCACGAAAATTGTCAAGGTTGTCTCAGGCGATACGCCAGAGACACTGGCAAAAGTCCAGGAAATCTACGGTAGTGTGATCACTGCTGGTGTATACCCGGCATCGTCGATCAAGGTCGCCGAAGCAGCAAAAGTCATAGAAAACACCCAGCGGGATTTGAATATCGCGTTGATGAACGAATTGGCGATTATTTTCGATCGAATGGACATCAATACTCTCGAGGTTCTTCAAGCAGCTGGGACCAAGTGGAATTTCTTACCCTTCCGCCCTGGTCTAGTTGGAGGTCACTGCATTGGTGTCGACCCCTATTACCTTACCCACAAGGCGCAGAAACTGGGCTACCACCCGGAAGTCATTCTGGCAGGGCGCAGAATTAACGATGGCATGGGCAAATTCGTCGCCGAGAAAACCATCAAGCAGATGGTTAAAAATGGCCATCCAGTCAAAGATATGCCGATCATTGTGCTGGGACTGACATTCAAGGAAGACTGCCCGGACTTGCGCAACTCGCGGGTAATTGACGTCATCCAGGAACTGGAATCTTACGGAGCCAAGGTGCTTGTCCATGACCCGGTTGCTGAAGCTAAGGAGGCGCATCACGAGTATGGTGTCGATCTCGTTGCCTGGGAAGATCTTCCGAAAGCGGCAGCAATCGTCCTGGCTGTAGGCCACCGCGAGTACAAATCGAAGGCGACAGGCGAAATATTGTCTAAACTGGAAAAGAATGGCGTGATCTCGGATGTGAAGAGCATGCTAAATCCGGCTGACTTCAACGGTACCGGCATTTCCCTTTGGCGACTGTAAGAGAACCGTGATGCGCTCAACTTCGAAGATTCTTCTTCCCACGATCTTGGCGTCGAGCGCATTGTTTGCGTTATCTGCATCATCCGCCTGGGCCATAGACAAGGAGGCCTCTCGGGAACGTGCAACCATCCTCAGGATCGACGGGAGGAATCATGAACATGGCGAAAATGGGTCCCCACGCAATCCAGAAAAAGCCTTTGAGATGTATTGCGAAGCTGCTCGCCTGGGCGACGTAGAAGCTCAATATAACCTTGGATGGATGCTCGCCAATGGGCGAGGTATTCCAAGGGACGACGCTACTGCCTCATATTTTTTTGCCTTGGCTGCGAAGCAAGGAGATAGCCACGCAGCAAGAATGCTGGCACGTTTGGGCGATCCTGTAGCAAAGCCGCCGAGTTGCATGTCATCTCCTGTCGACGAGGATGATTTAGCATTGCAGATACCACCTGATCAGCAGAAAATATTCGATCTGGTCAGCAAACTGGCGCCTGATTATGG
>JADJII010000023.1:0-5351 GCA_016707075.1 Candidatus Egaibacter danicus | reverse complement strand
TGCATCAATATCCTCGTCGTAGCGTTCTGCAGCTATTTTCTCCACCAGAGCCGCCTGCAATATGAACGGACTGCGGAACAACTGACCCAGAACATCGCCAGTGCAGTCGACCAGAACGTTTCCGCCAGCGTCGACAGAATTGACCTCGCCTTGCGCACGGTTGCCGACGAACTGGAGCGCCGGCTGGCCGACAAAACATTCGACGATTCAGCTATCAATGCCTTTTTGGCCCGCCACGAAGAACGCCTGCCTGAAGTCGAAGCCTTACGTGTAGCCAACGCCGAAGGTGAAGTCATATTGGGCAAGGGTGTTGTCCGATCAGCGCACGCCAGTTGGGCGGACCGCGACTACTTCATCCATCATCGCGAAAAAGCCGACGATACCCTCCGCATGGCCAAACCGCGCATCGGGCGCGTTGCAAAGCAGTACATCGTCGGCTTTTCGCGGCGTTACAACTATCCGGACGGAAGCTTCGGCGGCGTCATTTCGGCGCCCATTGCAGTCAGCCACTTTGCCCAGCTCCTTTCGCGCTTCGATTTGGGCAGCCAAGGGATAGTCGCCTTGCGCGATGCAGAACTCGGCCTGATCGCGCGCTTTCCTGCGGCGCCCGAACTCCCTGTGGGCCAGGTCGGGAATTCTGCGGTATCCGAACAACTCCTCAGGTTGATCGAATCGGGGGTCCAGACCGCAACCTACTATGCGCCGGCCAGCGCAGATGGCAAGGCGCGGCTGCTCACTTTCCACCGCCTGGCAAAGGCACCGATGATCGTAATTTCCGGGCGGACCCAGGACGATTATCTGGCCGGATGGAAGCGCGAGCTATACCTGACCTCTGCGATCGCTCTCGGCTTCGTGGTGCTCTCGATTGCCTCCGGCATCTTCCTGGTTCAGCAGTTGCGCAAGACCGAACACCGGGAACAGGAATTGCGTCGTAGCGTCGAAACCCGTCAGCGCCAGCACGAAAGCCTGCGCCGACTGAATGAGATCGCTGCACTTTCACACCTGCCGCTGGCCGAGCAGCTGGTTCAAGCGTTAACGGTGGGCGCCCGGCTGTACGGGCTCGAATTCGGCATCGTCAGCCATGTGGACGGTGAGATTTACCGTATAGTCGCCCATGTGTCGCCGGCGGACACCCTGAACGACGGCCAGGAGTTCGCGCTGGGCAAGACCTACTGCAAGATCACGCTGGACAGCGGGAAGGTTTTGGCCATCGATCACATGGGAGAATCGCCGTTCGCCAGCCACCCTTGTTACGACGCCTTCAAGCTGGAGGCCTACATTGGCGCGCCGGTCGTAGTCGACGGGGCAATATTCGGGACGGTGAATTTCAGTTCCCCAAGCGTCTTCACCAGGGCTTTCGACGAGACCGACCGCGAATTCATCGCCCTGCTCGCCCGCTGGGTCGGTTCGGCACTGGAACGCGACCAGGCGCAACAGAAACTGGCGGCCAGCGAACGGCAACTGCAGACCATCATCGAGACCGAGCCGGAATGCGTAAAAATTCTTGCCCTGGACGGCACGCTGCTGCAGATGAATCGAGCCGGCCTGGCGATGATCGAAGCCGACTCCCCGGAACAGGTGATTGGCAACAACGTGATCGGCATCGTTGCGCCGGCCTATCGCGACGCCTTTCGAAATATGAACACACTGGTGTCACGCGGAGAATCCGCCGCCCTGACCTTCGAGATCGTCGGCCTGAAGGGCGGCCATCGCTGGCTGGAAACCCATGCTGTACCGATGCGCGACAACGCCGGCCAAATCACCGGTCTGCTCGGTCTGACCCGCGACATTTCAGAGCGCAAGAGGTCCGAGGCGGAACTGGAGCAGCATCGGCGCCACCTGGAAGAACTGGTCCAGCAACGGACGACAGCGCTACTTGAAACCGAAGCCCGGGCCAGCCATATCCTCCAGTCAAGTGCCGACGGCCTGTACGGCATCGATGCCGATGGACTGATCACCTTCATAAATCCGGCGGCCTGCGCGATGCTCGGCTACTCGGCAGAACAGGTCATCGGTCGTCATTGCCACGAAATGTTCCATCACCGCAAGGCCGATGGTTCGATCTACCTGAAAGCCGACTGTCCGAGCCTGGGCGCCTTGCAGTTCGGCCAGACGGTTCGCGTCGACGACGAAGTCTACTGGCACGCGGACGGGCATCCGGTCCCGGTCATGTACTCCACCCACCCGATGATCAAGGACGGCCGGACGATAGGCGCAGTGACCAGCGTTGTCGACATGAGCACTCAACGGGCAGCGGCCGAGGCGCGGGAACAGGCTTTGCGCGCGGCAGAAAATCTGGCGCGGGTGCGCAGCGAATTCCTGGCCAATATGAGCCATGAAATCCGAACGCCGCTCAACGGCGTGCTCGGTTTTGCCGATATCGGCTACCGAAATTGCGAGGATGCCGCCAAGGCACGCAATGACTTCGCCAAGATTCAGACTTCCGGCCAACGCTTGCTCGGCGTCATCAACGATGTGCTGGACTTTTCCAAGATCGAGGCCGGCAAGCTGACTATCGAACAGACCGAGGTATTGATCGCCGAAGTCGTCGATCATGCCGTCGACCTGGTGCGCGACCGTGCCGAAACGAAGGGGCTGGTGCTTCAGGTTGAGATGGCACCGGACCTGCCCGGGCTGTGCCTCAGCGATCCCCTGCGCCTTGGCCAGGTGCTGCTCAATGTGCTGTCCAACGCCATCAAGTTCACCGAGCAAGGCAGAGTCACGCTTTCTGTTTCCCGTCAGCCCGACTGGCTCTGCTTCCGGGTCAGCGACAGCGGCATCGGCATGAGCCAGTCCCAGCTCGCCGACCTGTTCAAACCCTTCCAACAGGCCGATGCTTCTGCCACCCGCAGGTTTGGCGGTACCGGTCTGGGGTTGGCAATCAGCAAGCGCATCGTCGAACTGATGCAAGGGAGCATTGTCGTAGACAGCCAGCCTGGCCAGGGGACGACCGTTGAATTCCGGCTGCCCCTTATCCCCTGCACACCGTCCGAAGCAACGCCGCCGGTCGGGATTGAGGCCACGCCGGTTGATGCCAAGCCGCTGGCCGGCTTGACCTTCCTGGTTGCTGAGGATGAAGAAATCAACCGGATGATCCTCGAAGACAACCTGATCGATGACGGGGCGCGGGTTGTCGTGGTGGACAACGGGCGCGAAGCCGTCGAGCGGATCACCCGTGATGGACAAGGCGCCTTCGACTTTGTGCTGATGGACATCCAGATGCCCGAAATGGACGGCTACGAGGCAACCCGGCAGATCAAGGCAATTGCCCCGGACCTCCCGATCATCGCCCAGACGGCACACGCCTTCAACGAGGAGCGGGAGAAATGCCTGGCGGCCGGCATGATTGGCCACCTGGCCAAGCCGATCGACCCCCAGGCACTGCTCGAGCTGGTGCGCGAACACTGGCCGGCGAGGATTCCCGGTTAGCGCGCAATAAAAAACCCGGCCTGCCGCCGGGTTTTTTGATTTTTGCCCTTTTTAGGCATCGACCGTAGCATTCTCCTCGGGCAGCGGCGGCTGCGGCCGGCTGATCACGTAGAGCACCACCGTGCAGGCCCCAGGAAGCCAACCGCCGCCAGCGCGCTCGGCACCCAGGTATCGGCCAGCCCGCGTTCCATCCACAGCCAGACGAACAAGCCGAAGGCCGGCAGGGCCAGCAGGGCGCAGAACACCGCTGTTGCCAGCGCCACCTTTTGCCCGATATGTCGCTTCAAATCGCTCACTGCACTTCCTCCACCATTAACCAGATGGAGCGATTGTCACGCGCGTCGCTCGTTGAAAGACTGAGCGCGCCGCCCTGATTGCCGCTGGCCTGACGGCCGCTGCCGCCAAGTTCTATCCATTCGCCCAGCCGCCCGGATACCGTCGTCGACAGGCGCTGCTGGTTGATGCTGCCGTAGCCGCCCTGACTGGCCGACTGCTGGCTGATATCCAGGGTCACCCGCTGGCCGTTGACACGCGGCACAGCGTAAAACCCGCGGCCGACATCCTGATAAACGTAGCCTTCGTTGACCACCGCCCCACCCGGTCCTACGACGACCTGACGCATCGGAATCGCCAGCGAGCGCCCGACCTGGATGAAGGCCTGGCCGCCGTCGACGGTCTGCACCATCTGCGCCGCGCTTTCGCCGCGCACGCTTTTGGTGTCCCAGACACGGGCTTCGACGTTGCTGCGCCGGGTACTGCCCAGCACGACCTGACCGCTCGCCTCGCCGCCGCGCGCGCTATCCTCGGCCTGGCGATTCTGCGAGACGCGGATGATCAGCCGCCGCGCCGGCTTGTCGATGGCAGCCAGCGCCCGCTTGATCTCGTCGCGGTTACGCGGCGAGGCTTTGAGGAAAAGCTGGTTGTTCATGCCGCTCAGCGTGCCGCCCGGTTCGACCAGCGGCAGCAGCGCCGGCAACACTTCGTCGACGCTCTTGCTGCGCAGTTCGATGATTTCCATCTGCTGCGCGGCCGCAACGCCCATCCACAGGGAAAATGCTACGGTCAGCAGTGTTTTCAGGGCATTTTTCAAGAATGATTCCTCAGGCAGATGCAATGTGCGGCAGGGCGAGGTATTCCTTGGAATTCATCTCAGTCAGCCGGCTGACCGTGCGGGCGAATTCGCCGGCCTGCGTTCCCTCAGTATAGAGGGCTTCGGCCGCACAGTCGGCAGTGGCGATCAGCTTCACCTTGTGATCGTAGAAGACGTCGACCAGCCATGTGAAGCGACGGGCTTCCGAGGCCTGGTGCATGGTCATCTTCGGGATGTGCGAGAGGAGCACGGTGTGGTAGCCACGGGAGATTTCGAGATAGTCGTTCTGCGAGCGCGGCCCACCGCACAGGGTGCGGAAATCGAACCAGATCACCCCATGGCCACGGCGCACGGTGTCGATGTTGCGCCCCAGTATCTCGATATGCCCGCCCTTCTTGCCCGCCTCGCCGGCGACCATCTGGAAGTAATCGAGCATCTTCTTCTCGGCGCTGGCATCGGCTGGATGGTGGTAGATCTCGACCTGTTCCAGCGCCCGCAGCCGATAATCGACGCCGGAGTCCACCTCGAAAACGTCGAGATTCTGGTTGAGCAGCGCGATGGTCGGCAGGAAGCTCTCTCGGTGCAGGCCGTTCGGATACAGCTTGTCCGGCGGATAGTTGGAGGTCATCACGATGATCACCCCATGGCCGAACAGCGCGTTCATCAGGCGTCCGAGGATCATCGCATCGGCGATGTCTGAAACGTGGAATTCGTCGAAGCAGAGCAGCCGCACCTGTTTGGCGATCTGCTCGGCAACCTTCAGTACCGGGTCGGGCTCGCCCTTGTATTGCTCCAGATCGTGGTGGATTTGCTGCATGAAGGCATGGAAATG
>JADJII010000022.1:0-4199 GCA_016707075.1 Candidatus Egaibacter danicus | reverse complement strand
TTCCGCTTGCGCGAAGCCAACCCGGCGCCGACTACCGAGTTGAACTATGCGACGCCGTTCCAGTTGCTGGTCGCCGTGATCCTTTCGGCACAGGCGACTGACGTCGGCGTCAACAAGGCCACGGCACGGCTGTATCCGGTGGCGCCGACACCGGCCGCCATGCTCGCGCTGGGCGAAGAGGGCCTGACCGAATACATCAAGACCATCGGCCTGTTCCGGACCAAGGCGAAAAACGTCATCGCCACCTGCCGGATGCTGCTGGAGCTACACGACGGCGAGGTTCCGGCCGACCGGGAAGCCCTTGAAGCGCTGCCTGGCGTCGGCCGCAAGACGGCCAATGTGGTGCTCAACACGGCCTTCGGCCATCCGACCATCGCCGTCGACACGCACATTTTCCGGCTCGGCAACCGCACCGGTCTGGCGCCGGGAAAGACGGTCGAAGAGGTCGAGAAAAAGCTGCTCCGCGTCACCCCGGCCGAATTCAAAAAGGATGCGCATCACTGGCTGATCCTGCACGGCCGCTACGTGTGCAAGGCGCGCAAGCCGGAATGCGCGCGCTGCGTGGTCGTCGACCATTGCGCCTTCCGGGGCAAGACGGTATGAAGGCGGCGACCGGCCTGGTCAGCGGCCTCCGTCCGACGCCGGATCTGGCCCAGGAGGCGGTGCGCATGGCACTGACCGCAGCGGGACTGAGCCGGGCCGACAACGTCATCCTGTTCCTCAGCCGCGATTTCATCCGCCATGCCCAACCGGCCGTTCTTGCCGCGGCGCGCGCAGCTGGCTGCCTGTCAGTCCACGGTTGCACGGCGAGCGGCCTGTTCACCGAGCGTGGCTGGCAACTGGACCAGCCGGCCGCCGCCGCCCTCGTCTTTGCCGCGCCGGATGAAGCTGCGCCGGGCGACTCGCCGATACTCTCATTCAGCGGCCACAGCCGACTACCCTTCGACTGGCAGGAGGGCGCGCCCCGCGCCGGCCTGATCGACAGCGATGCTGTGGCCTGGGCGCATGGCCGGGCCACCGAGAATGGCTGTGCCGAGATTCGCCTGCCCGGGCTGAACGCCTGTCTGGCCAGGGCAAGCGGCCTGCGCCTGCTCGGCGATGCGGTGGCCGTGGAGCAGTGTCGCGGCTACGAGCTGGTACGCGCCGGCGGGCACCGTGCCATCGACAGTCTGTATCGTGCCCTGCCGCCCGAACTGCGCGATCAGCCGCCGCTCCACCAGATCGCGCTCGTGCGCCATGCGGACGAGCCGGGCATCGCCATCCTTTCCGCCAACGGGGACGGCTCCTTGCTGCTGGCCGAGGCGCTGAATGAGGGCGAAACGATGACCTGGGCGATTCGCCAGCCGCTGGCGGCAGAGCAGGAAATGCGTGGCGCCCTGAATGCTACGGTAAGCCCGAAAAATCGGCCAAATTTCGCGCTGATGTTTTCGTGCATCGGTCGCGGGCCACTGTTCTACGGCAACGACGACCGCGACCTGCTGGCATTCCGCGAGGCCTTCCCCGATACGCCCCTGCTCGGTGCCTATGGCTCCGGGCAAATCGCGCCACAGGCCGGCCGCAACCGCCTGTTCCACAACACTGCCCTCACCCTGCTCTTCGAAAGCGCCCATGTTTAATCCCTCCCGCGAACAGGTCCGTCGTTTCTTCTGCGATGCCTGGAAAAAACACGTCGAACGCCTGCCGCTGGTCGGCGCCGAAGTCACTGCTGCTGACATCGCCGCCCGACACCCGGAATATCAGGCCATGCTTGCCGACCCGAACGCTGCGGTTGAAAAGGAATGGATGCCAGAAGGCGGGGCGATGAATCCATTCCTGCACCTGTCACTGCACCTGGCCATCCACGAACAGGTCAGCATCAACCAGCCACCCGGCATCCGGATGGCTTTCGAGCAGTTGCGCGCCCGGATGGACCCGCACGATGCGGAACACGTGCTGCTCGAATGCCTGGGAGAAACGATCTGGCGCGCCCAGCGCGAAGGCCAGCCGATGGACGCGCTGGCCTATGTCGATGCGGTACGCCGGAAAGCCACGCTAGGCTAGTTGTTAGTCGCTAGTCATTAGCGTTGCCAGCAACCACCTACTAGCAACTAATAATTGCTTTAGCGGGGAACCTGGTAGCTGTTCTGCGTCATCAGGTCGATGCCGCATTCGATGCCCTCGACCCAGTCGATGAAATCGCTGACCGCCTGCTTGCCGACGAAGCGGGCACCGTGTTGCGGCACGACCTGCTCGATATCGAGCTGGCGGACCATGTTGGCCCAGAATCGGCATATCTTGCGCGAAACAATATAGCGCCGGTGAAAGCCTTCCATGTACTTCAGATGGCCAGCAAAGTCGGTGACCGGTACGGCTGCCAGTTCGTGCGGTACCAGCGAGGTACCGAGGTCACCTGAAAAGAGGATTTTGGCGACCGGGTCGTAGAACTGGAAGTTTCCTTCGGCGTGCATGAAATGCGCCGGCAGTGCCAGCAACTGGCTTTGCCCGAGGCGAATCACGGTGCCCTGGTCGGGGATGCCGAGAATCCGGTCGGAGACATCCTTGCCAGTCGAAATGCGGTACGAAACGGGTCCACAGGCTGGAGATCATGACCTTGCAATGCGATGCGACGAACCACTTGTTGACCGAAGCGATGATGTCGGGGTCCGGGTGCGAAGCCAGGATGTAGTCAAGATCCTTGGACGAGAAATACTTCTGCATGTCCATCAGCAGGCCGGTGTAGGTCATGTTGCCGCCCGGATCGATCAGCGCGCCATGGCCGTTGTCGACGACCAGGAACTGGTTGCACTGGACAGCGCCACCCGGGGAGTCGTCTACTAGATCGTAAAAGGCGTGGACGATGTGCTTGCCATCGTTGAAGAGTTCAACGGCCATAAAACCCCCTGTCGAAGAGGGGGTAATTATCGCCACATTGTGTCGCGCTGGCTAGTTCCGAAGTACTAGTTTCTTTTAACTATCATCCGACGGAGGGGCAACCTTGATCACCTCTTCCAGCGAGGTGATGCCCTGCGCCACTTTCAGGGCACCGGAGATGCGCAAGGGGCGCATGCCTTCGCGGAAGGCCTGTTCGCGCAGCTTGGGGATTTCCGTCAAGGGCTTGATCAGTCGCCTGATTTCCGGAGAGTTGACGAGGATTTCATAGATGCCGACGCGGCCGGTGTAGCCGGTCATCCGGCACTCCAGACAACCGACCGGCAGCCAGATCTGAGTCGGCTCGGCCGACTTCCACGGCGCGACCAGCGAGCGCCAGGCGGCGCGCTGGTCCTCACGGGGTTGCACGGCCTTCTTGCAATGCGGGCACAGGGTGCGGACCAGGCGCTGGGCCATGACGCCGAGCAAGGTCGAGTTGATCAGGTAGGCCGGCACACCGAGATCGAGCATCCGCGTGATCGCCGACGGGGCGTCGTTGGTGTGCAACGTAGACAACACGAGGTGACCGGTCAGCGCGGCCTGGATGGCCATTTCGGCCGTTTCCAGATCGCGGATTTCGCCGATCATCACGATGTCCGGGTCCTGCCGCATCAGTGCGCGCACGCCATCGGAGAAGCCGAGGTCAATGCTGGCCTGGACCTGCATCTGGTTGAACGACGCCTCGACCATCTCGATCGGGTCTTCGATGGTGCATACGTTGACCTCCGGCGTCGCCAGCTGCTTCAGCGTCGTATAGAGGGTCGTCGTCTTGCCCGAGCCGGTCGGGCCGGTAACCAGCACGATGCCGTTGGGCATGGCGGTCATCTGCTTCCAGCGCGACTGGTCGTCGTCCGAAAAACCGAGCGAACGGAAATCGCGGACCAGCACTTCCGGGTCGAAAATCCGCATCACCAGCTTTTCGCCGAAGGCCGTCGGCAGCGTCGACAAGCGCAGTTCGACTTCCTGGCCGGCCGGCGTCCGGGTCTTGATCCGGCCATCCTGCGGGCGGCGCTTCTCGATCACGTCCATGCGGCCGAGCAGCTTGATGCGGCTGGTCATCGCATTCATGACCGCCATCGGAATCTGGTACACCTGATGCAGCACGCCGTCGATCCGGAAGCGGACAATGCCGAGATCGCGCCGCGGCTCGATGTGGATGTCGGAGGCGCGCTGATCGAAGGCGTATTGCCACAGCCAGTCGACGATATGGACGATGTGCTGGTCGTTGGCGTCGAACTGCTTGTTGCCCTTGCCAAGTTCGACCAGTTGTTCGAAGCTGGACAGGCCGCTGG
>JADJII010000021.1:0-7201 GCA_016707075.1 Candidatus Egaibacter danicus | reverse complement strand
CAGCTCTCGATAACGCTGCCGTCAAACGATGTCCCTACCCCGTCCTGATAGACATAGCCATCATCCGAACCGAAATAGCAGACCTCGCGCCCGGACGAATTCATTCCCGTCGCCACGCAACGAACTGGAATTCCGTAATCCAGCCTCATGAACCCGGTTGAAATCGGGCCGTATTTCCCTTGCCCAATGCCCATGCACAGCGCAACCCCATCCGAGAAGAACAGCCGGTACTGGTTCTTTTCCTTCAGCACGCAACTCGTTGTCACCGTTCCTTGAATGTCGTTGATGAGCGGCTGAATCAATCCCGACACGGCATTGAATTGGAAGTCGCCGAATGCCTGAGATTGGCTGACCTGTTGAACGCCACGATCAGAAAGACAGTAAGCAGCGCCCAGCCACTGCGCCGTGCCAGACTTCGCGCCAGTCGTCGGGGAGGCCGTTGCCAGCTTGAAGTCTGACGACGAAGATCCGTACAGGGTGCGCGTGCTCTCGCTGCTGAATACCGACATGGCGCTTGTCGTTGCATCGCCGGGGAATGGAAGCAATGCCGTGATCGTGTCGCCCATTGCGATTTCCGAAGCCCCGAGAACAGGCGACCACGCATAGGGATCGCCGATGCCGGACATTTGCAGCGAGCCACGGAACGACAGGAACAGGTAATTGCGATGCGCCGCGATATGCGACGGTGTATCCGTCGTCATGCCGGTACGGATTGGAACGAGATACGTCCCGTCAAACTCGAACGCCAGTCCAGAACCATTCACGCCATAGACGCGCTGCGTGTCGGTCGAGCCGGTGAAGTTGTATTGCACAAACTCGTAATTCCCGCCAGCCGGTAGCGTCACGGCCGTTTGCGCGCCGGAAATCGTCAGTGTTGTTGCGCCTATCGTGGCAGCGCCTGCGGAGAAGTTCCCGCCCGATGGTGCGGAAATGAGCAGCCTTCCAGCAGCCGCTCCCGTCCATGCGCCGGATTGCTTCGCGGCTCTGCGGAAGGTTGCTGTCACGCCGCCTTGCGTGAGCGTTCCGCCTTCCGTTGGCGTTGCGCCACCGCCGCCAGTGAATTGCACCTCGTACAGCAGCGGCACATTCGACCACCCCGACCCGGTATGCTTGTAGATGTCCACCGCCGTGCCGCCTGCATTGTTGCGGAAGGCGTAGAGCACGGACTTGTAATACACCAGCCCGCGAATCTGCCCGGAGCCTGGCACGGCTTGAATGATGGTTCTCAAGTCATCCGCCGCCAGCGCCTTGTAAGCCATGTGCGTGGCAACCGACGAAGCCCCCTCTACGATGGCAGCAGATGTCGATTCGGCTTGCTTGACGGCGGATACCATCAAGTCCTCGCCTGAAACGAATGTCCCGGTCACGCGGCCGATAATCAGCTCTCCCGCATTGATCTGGAGAATCTTTCCCGTCGCGGCCGAGGTATTGCCGGTGATGGTGTTGCCAACCGCCAGCGCCCCGGTCAATGTGATGTCAATCACAGAATAGGTGGCCGTTGATGGCGAAGTCCTGCCGTCGAACCGCTCGAATCCGTTGATGCGCCGGTATCCGCCGTTGATGCTGTCAATCTCGTAGTTGCACGAATCCATGACATAGCCGGGCTTGATGAGCGTCGCAGCGGTGACAAGATCAAGCCCACCTGCCAACTGGTGAAACTGAACATCAACGTTCGGGATGGGAATCACACCAGCGCCCCGCCCATGCGAACCATCGGCGTCTGATTGTGCACTAGCGCCGTCATGATCCGGCGATAGTTCTGTTCGCCATCGTTGAACACTTCCCCTGCTGCCGTGAATCTTCCGTACATCATCATCGCCCGATAGACAATCGCCATGTGAAACTCGGCCGGCATTTCCGGCTCGTCGGCATCGGCCGCTAGCGTTTGGGCGGATTTCCAATACTCCCCAGCCACCGTGTAACCTGCGGTCGGCTTCGGGCCAAGGCCCAATGAATTGGCCGGCATGATCGTGCACACAATCGGCCTTTGCGCAGTCTGCGTGCCGACTCGATAGATGTAGCGCCACTCTTCATACGGCATGAACGGGATGGACATTTCATCGCCTACCCCGGTTGCCGTGGTGTAAATCCGAATGTCGTCCTTGTCGAACGCCCTACACCGAGAAGCGATGCCCGCCTGTACTGCTGTGTAGGTGTCCTGGTCGGCAATCGTGGTGAAGGAAAACGTTCCTCGCATCCAGTTCCAGTCGTTGCGCTGGAGCTGGATGTCCTGCCATGCCGAAGCCACCCAATCAACGATGCGGCGGTTTTCGCCAGTCTGGCCTGTCACGGCAGACGGGCCGCTTCCAGACGCATCGACTTCACGCGCGAGCCGCCGGCAGAGTTCGAGGAACGTCACTGGATCAACCCTCCATCAAAACACGGGTCAGCCAGTCATAACCGCGCGGATTGTTGTCCTCAACCACGGTGAACGGGTATTTCGAGGACGTATTGCGCAGGATCTCATTACGCGGCTGTTCCTCTTCAGACGAACCGGTGCGCGTGTCGATGGATTCCGGCTTCGACCGAGCGAGCACTTCCACAAACTTGCGCTTGAGCTTGAAGTTCTGGCCGACGGGAACCCAACAGGCTTCACCATTCACATACACATCGACCAGCTTCGGCGCGTTCTTCTCGGATGAACGCTCCAGCCGGATTGTCATCGGCTCTTCCATGAAAGCCAGCGATGCGAAGTAATCGCTGTTGGCCGAACCCGGTTCAACGATGTCGATTTTCTCGCCTTCGCGGATCATGGTTTCGTTCAGCGGCGGAATGATGATGCTCGGGCGCTGGCCGACTTCCATGTCTTCAGTGCTGAATTCCTTACGCGGGCGGCCGCGCTTGATGCTGACTTCTTCGACTTGTTCCATTTGCTTCTCCTGAAAAAGAAATGGGGCCATCCGCGAATGCAGACAGCCCCATCGTGTTGCTTCCTGAAAGTTGAATACGCTATGGCAACCTGTTCAGGCCCAGGCTTTCGGAAGCCACCCTAGCCATAGCGCAACGATTACGCCGTAATCGGGCGTTGCGGCATGACCATCAGATCAACGAAGGTCTTGGTAATGCCGGTTTGGCTGGCTTGGTTGCTGACGCCCATCGTCCAGGCCGAACCCGTCGAAATGACCTTGACGAACTCAAGGCCAATCGGGCAGAGCGTGTCCGGGATCGCCGGCAGCTTCGGCGCTTCGGCATAGGCGCCTGCGTCCGTGTAATCCACGATGCCACCCTGAACGATCTTCAGAGCGCCGGACGTGTCCAGACAGATGACGAACACGCCGGCTTCATTCAGGGCCAGTGCCGTGAAAGCAGCTCCCGTCACCGCGTCGGTGGTCGGGGTCGCTGCATTGGATGCAGCAGCAGCGGAGTAAGCCTTGCCAGCGATGCAGAACAGCGAAGCGTTTGCCGTGGTGGTCGTGGTGGTCGTGCCAACAGCAAGACCGGCCTTGGTGGTACAGAAGTTCGAAACGAGGTTTTGTGCGGGAATCATTGAAATCTCCTTAGATTTTGACGGACGGATCGAAAGCGCCCATCGTGTTCACATACACAGTGGTGGCGGTATCCAGCGCGGTGGTATTGCCGGTGAACGCCGATGCGTAGGTAATCATCACGAAGCCGATGATCGCCTTGCCCTGCGGCGTTTGCGGGAACGTCACGCCGGCAGCGGTGGAAGCCTCGCGGCCGAATTGCACGGATGTCGTACCGGCGCTATCGACGTAGAACACGGCGCAGTTGTAGTAGCCGGCCGAGATGTTGAGGCCAGTCAGCGCCGGCATATCAGCGGCAGCAAGAGCGACATACTTGCCATCGGCCACGGCATAAACCGTGTTCACGGTCTTCACCAGAACGCCGCCGCCTGCCTTGATCGCCAGCCCGCCCGTGTTGAAAATCTGGCTGGACAGACGATCCGCGACAGCGAACAGCGCCGGCTTGAGCGCGGATTCGACGGTGTTCTGTCCAACTGCGCCAAGTTGCTGGGTTACAGAGTTAATCATTGCAATCTCCTAGAAAACGGGGCCGCTCAACTAGCCGGCCCCAGGCCGTCAGAGCGAGGTCGCGCCGACGTTGGCAACAGCAAGCCAGCCGTTGTTTTCGAGGAACACGGCCTTGTACCAGATGGTGCCGGCATAGCCGCGCTGGCCGAACGGATCGCTCTTCGACTTCTCGCCCGGAGGCAGATAGGTCGGCTTCAGCGCATCCAGACCGCGCACGGCCACTTGCGACCAAGCATCCTTTGCGGCGACGATGATCGGGTAGACGTCCGGATTGGTGCCGGTGGTCGAAGACAGGCCAACCGCCGTTGCAGTCACCGACGTTGCGGCATCCTGGTAGGACGGCAGGTCGGGCGATGTCACGAAGCGGAAACGCTCAACCTTGCCGACTTCGAACGGCATTGCTTGGCCGGCGTACTGCGAAGCGTCGATGAAGCCAGGCAGATCGCGGATGTCCGGCTCAAGGTCGGTGTGGCAATACACCACATAACCAGGGGCCACCGGATCGCTGCCGAAGTTATTGCTACCCTTCAGAACGCTAGTAACGTTGTCGCCGTGATTGGCTTGCAGGCTCTTGACGATCTTGCGAACGAGATTGAGCGACAGCTTGCCGTTGACGGTCGCGCGACTGGTGCCGGTGCCGCCGTAGAACTGATTGGTCGAAGCCTTCAGCGCGCCGAAGATCATCAGCTCGTTGATGAGCGCAACACGCTCGCCGATTTGCTCCTTGATCGCGCCGGGGATGTCGTCTTCGTACAGGTCATAGACCTGATCGGTGAACGAGTACAGGCAAGCGTACTGATTCAGTACGACCGTCTGGTCTTGCGGCGTGATTTGATCCGGCGTAGGCGTCACGCCTTCCGACGTTTGCGCACCAGCGACCAGCGCGGCAGCGCGATCGCCAGTGCCGTTGGCGATCAGCAGATTGCCGTTGGTTGCCGACGTGGTGCCATTCGGCAGCCAGCGACGCGCCACATAGGTATTGCTGTTGTTCTTCGGGAACGACACCTGACGGCCGCCGCGCGCAAGAACTTCATGCGGTACGGCGTGCTTCAGGATTCCGCCAGCGTACTTACCAATTCGAGCAGTAGTGCTCATCGTATTTGCAGCCATTGTGTTACTCCTTATGATTTACGTATTGAATGCCGCATTGAAAGCGTCCAATGCGGAATCACTGGCGCCGGCATGGCCTCCAGTGCCCTTGGGCGTTACCGCCGCTGCTAAACGTTTCTGTCGGGTCTGCGCGGTTGCCTCGGCCTTGCTGCGCTCCGTCTTGAAGTTCGTCAGGGCTTCGGACACGAAGTCCGAATCCATCGACTCATTCAGCTTTTGCACAAACTCGGCCGGCTGCTTCTGCACCCATCCCTGGAATTCCGCACTGCCAGACACTTCGCGCCAGTCCTTGTGCGCTTTGGTTAGCAATCGTTCTTCGATCAGCCGCTCGGCGCGCTCACTGACAAGGCGCTCGACATCGGCCTCTTGAAGTCCGGCCGGCTGTTGCGAAGCGGAAAGCGGAATGCGTGTTGCGAATTTCTCCAGCGATTTGCGCAGCATCGGGGCCAGTTCAGGCCACTCCTGCGCGAAGTCCTCCACTACGTCGTCCGTCACCTCGATATTTCCGGCAACGCCGCGCGCCTGGACTTGCTCATTCAGTTGTTTAATCTTCTGGCCGAGACTGCCAAAAGACTTGTCGATCTTTCCCTGAATCTCATCAACCTTTGCCGCCTTGGAGAGCAACTGCTCGTAGTCGGCCTTGGTGATTTGCGCATATTCAGGTTCAACCGCTTCAGGTTCATTGGGTTCTTCGTTCTGCTCCGGCGCTGGCGTCTCCGTCTGCGCTACGGCCTCATCGCTGAATGCCCCATCGAATGCCGCATTGGCTGCATTCGTCTGTTCCTGCTGCTCGACCACTTCCTGATTGACTTCATCGCTCATTCGCGTACCCCACAAAAACAAAAACCGCCCGAAGGCGGTTCAACACAACGACGCCAGCGCGGTAATGCCGTGGGCGTCCCCTTGCCGTCCTTGCGGGCGGCGTATTACTGAATCTCGACCGGATCTTCTCCAATCGAGAGCAATCCCTTGACCTCGGCGATCCTCCCGCGAATCGACGCGGTTTGAATGGCATCAAGTGATTCGTTCTCGTTCATGACGCGCAGCCGCATAAGCCTGGCTTCAAGGTGATCCTTGACCGCCTGCCATATCGGGCTGAGGCGATCCGTCTTTGACAGGTTCATTGTTCAAACGCCCTGCCAGCATCCGCGCGGCCTGCGGGCTCCGTCGGCGGATTGGCGACTTGCTGCCCGCCGTCGAGCATCGACAATTCTTTTTGTACCTTCAGCTTCATCGCAGAATCGGCCAGGTCTGCCTTGATTTGCTCAAGCGTGATTTCGCGCTTGTTGGCATAGTCCAGCATTGCCAGCTCTCGGCGGATGTTCAGCTCTGCCATGCGCGCTTGATGCTCGGCCTGCGTGCGCATCGTCTCGGCATCGACATAAGCCCGGTCGCGGTCTGTATCGACCTGGATTCGAGTCTGCATCAACTGATTCGACGCTTGCGCCTTCTGCATCTCCACTTGCGCCCTGATTTGCGCGGCCTGCACCTGCGGCGACACCTGCGGCTGCTGCGACATCTTTTCCTTCTCGGCGTCTGTCAGTTGCAGCGCCTTCGCGTTCAACTGCTTCGAACGCAAAACTTCTTCCATCCATCGTTCAGGCGAAATGCCGAACGCCGGATTCATGACCAGTTGCCCCATCTGCTGAAGGAATTGATCTTGAATCGACCGTTCGATCAAAGCGCCCGAGCAATGCGCGTCAATCTGGTAATCACCCTTCTCGTCGTCCGGAACATCTGGATCGAGCAGCAGCCATTCGTAGAGGGCCTCAACCACCCGACTGGTGATGTAGTCATCCACCTGATAGCCGATAGCTCGAAGCAACTGATTGGCGTTGTTGTTCTGCAACTGCATGCCGCCGAAGGTATCCGGCGTGGTATCGCCCGACTGCCCTTGAGTCACCAGTGGGATACTCGTTGACTCTTCGGCGATGCGGAAAGCGTACTCAATGATCGCCATCATCTGCGGCTGCATTGACGGGAACTGAGTGAGCATGAACGCCTTGCGCACGTCGTCCATAACCGCCCCGGCTGCGCGGTGCCATATCTTGTCGTTGGTGATGGTCCAGTCGCCATTCGCCGGGACAATGGCCTCGGTG
>JADJII010000020.1:0-19844 GCA_016707075.1 Candidatus Egaibacter danicus | reverse complement strand
GCAGGCTCAAAATCCACCAGACTCCCTAAGCTCAGCACCGTCCTGCGCCGGTTGTAGTCCACCAGCGAGTCGCCGTAGCCGCTGAACAGCTGGGTGTGAAAGCGCAGGCCGCTGTAGTCGCCATTGATGTTGTTGCCGCCCAGGGTCTTGAGCCACTCCAGGCGCACCGAACCGCGGGCCTTGGTGCGCAGGGCGTGGCGCAGCGTGATGCCCAGCGTGTTGTCCTTGTTCACGTTCCAGAAGCCGGCCACTTCTGCGCGGCCCACGTAGTTGCTGATGTCGGGGTTGTCGTCCTTCTCGCTGCTTTCCGGCAAACGCGCCCAGGCTCGGGCCATCACGCGGAAGTTGTCGCCTTTTCCATGCTGGCCATCAGCACCACGCGGTTCCAGCTGCGCGACAAGGGGCAGGCTTTTGCCCGTTGGACTGGTGCACGGCGCTGATGCCGCCGTAGCGCAGGCGCCAGCCGCCGGACAGTTGCGCGTCGGCGGGGTAGATATAGGTGATTTCCGGCTCGTGGTCGGTGGCGCGGAAAGGGCGCGAGATGCCACCATTGAACAATTGCCAGTACGACTGCTGCGAGTAGCCAAACCACAGAGAGTCGTTGTGCCCGGATTCACTTTCCGTCAGGATGCCGCGTCAATCTTGGTCCGCACCGAGAGCTGAATGCGGGCCTCAGACGTGCGGTACGCGGTGTAGGAGGCGGTATGGCCCGCAGACGGTGAGCTGGGCGCGGTGTTGACGCTGTCAGAGCCTATCCACGACAGGCTGATGGGGCGGTAGCCGCGAATGCCAAAGGTGCCGCAGTCGCTGCCGGGCTCCAGCTCCCCGAAGCGGGACAGCTCGGATTGTTTGGGGTCGGTGCAGGGCCGCAGCACCGCTGGCGACAGCCGCCTCCACGGTTTGTGTGGCGGCGATGCTCACTGGTGAAGAGGTGGCGGTGGCTGTTGCGGGGGTGCAGATGTCCGCTGCTGCTGATCCTGCGCCCAGCGGTCAAAGCAGGCCAGGCGGGCGGTGCTGTCGGTGGTCAATGCGCTGCATTGGGCCCAGTCGGGCGCTGCCGGCGCATTGACGGTGGCCGTTGCGGCGGTTTGCGCGAATGCGGGCACAGGTGCGAGCAGCACAAGGGCCAATCTGCAAATCTTCATGTTTTTGCCCTTTTCACAAGCATTTTAGGCCTCTAGCCCTTGTCGGTATTGCGGGAACAGCTATTAAATATATAGCAATTGCGAGAATGCTGCACGCAGGAACTTCTGGCCTGCAGTCAAGCCCCCGTGCCGCAGCGGCCGCGCGGCCGCCGTGGCCGCGTCCAGCGCTTTTTGGGCGAACTCGGCGCGCAGGGCCTTGAGTTTTTCGGGCGGGTCTTCGCCCGTGGTCGTTTTGTCCAGCGCCATCTCGGCAATGAAGCGACTGGGCAACGCGGCGACCATCTCGCGGCCCTTCTTGCGTTTGCGCGTCCAGCTCACGGCCAGGCTGCGCTGCGCGCGGGTGATACCCACATACATCAGGCGACGCTCTTCCTGCAGGCGCTCCAGAATGCCCTCGCTCATGGGCCCGTCAGCGCGCCCGCCGGGGTTGGCATCATCACCCAATTTGAACGGCAGCATGCCTTCGGTCACGCCCACCAGCATCACGTGCGGCCACTCCAGCCCCTTCGCGGCATGCAGCGTAGACAACGTGACGACGTTCTGGTCAGTCTCGCGTTCGCTGATGGTGGACAGCAGCGAGATGGTCTGCGCCACCTCCAGCAGGTTCTTGATCTCTGACGTGGTGGAAACCCCCGCTGCGACGTCAATCTGCCCGCCGCAGCGCGTCGCCATCCAGTCGCAAAACTCAATCACGATGGTCCAGCGGGCGGCGGCGAGTTTCTCGCTGTCTTCACCGTCGTACAGGTTTTCTCGTAGTCAATCTCTTTCAGCCAGTCCACCAGAAAGGCGCGGGCGGCCTCGGCGCCCTGCGTATGGCGGGCCCGAAACTCCAGATCGTTCACATAGCGGCCAAACTCGTGCAGGCTGCCCACCGCCTTCTTGGGCAATACGCTGGCCAGACTGGGGCTGAACAATGCTTCAAACAGGCTCAGCTTGTACTGACTGGCAAATACGCCGAGCTGCGCCAGCGTGGTGTGCCCGATGCCGCGCTTGGGGCTGCCAATGGCGCGCAAAAACGCCGGGTCATCGTCGTTGTTGATCCACAGGCGAAACCAGGCGCACAGGTCCTTGATTTCGGCGCGATCAAAAAAGCTCGTGCCGCCCGACACCTTGGACGGAATCTGCGCCTTGCGCAGCGCCTTTCGAACATGCGGGCCTGGTGGTTGGCGCGGTACAGCACGGCAAAGTCCCGAAATTCCCGATGCTGTGCGCCGCTGCCGATGGTCGTGCCCGCGCGCAGACTCTGGATGCGCGCTACCGTCCGTTCAGCCTCGTGTTTCTTCGTTATCGGCATCCACCACCCGCACGGCTTCGCCTTCGCCCAGATCGCTCCACAGGTTCTTCGGAAACAGCTTGGGGTTGGGGCCGATGACGTTGTTGGCCGCGCGCAGAATGGCACCGGTGGAGCGGTAGTTCTGCTCCAGCATGATGACCTTGAGCTGCGGGTAGTCAATGGGCAGTTTTTCAGGTTATCCAGCGTGGCGCCGCGCCAGCCATAGATGGACTGGTCGTCATCGCCCACAGCGGTGAAGCGACCGCGCTCACCCACCAGGTGTTTGAGCACTTCGTACTGCGTGGCGTTGGTGTCCTGGTATTCATCGACCAGTACATGGCCCAGCAGCCCTTGCCACTTCTGCCTGACCTGCTCATGAGTTTGCAGCAGTTTGAGCGGCAGGCCGATCAGGTCATCAAAATCCACGCTCTGGTAGGCGGTCAGCCGCTCTTCATACCGGCCCATGATGGTGGCGGTGACGCGCTCGTTGTCGTCCTTGGCCTGCGCCAAGGCCTGCGCGGCGTTCAGCCCCATGTTTTTCCACAGGCTGATGGCCCACTGCCACTGGCGGGCAGTGGCGGCATCGGTGCTGCCGCCGCAGTCTTTCAGGATGCTGGTGACGTCATCGCTGTCCAGAATCGAGAAGGTGGGCTGAGGCCCAGCACCTTCGCCGTCCTGGCGCAACATGCGTACGCCCAGGGCGTGAAAGGTGCAAATCACCACCTCTTTGGCGGCCTTGCCAATCAGGCTTTTGGCGCGCTCGCATCTCGGTGGCCGCCTTGTTGGTAAACGTAATGGCGGCAATGCGGTTGGGCTCCAGCCCGGATTGAATCAGCCGGCCAATCTTGTGGGTGATCACCCGTGTTTTGCCAGAGCCCGCGCCGGCCAGCACCAGACAGGGGCCATGCATGAAATTGACAGCTTCTTGCTGGGCGATGTTCAAACCGGGGGAGGGGGGAAACGAAGGAGACGACGACATTCAAACCTGACAACAACACAAACGCAGCAGAAGCCGGGAATGATACAGACCGCCGGGTGGGCGAGAATGCCGCTGTGCTGCAAATACTTCTGGTTACATTCCCCTTCTTCGCGCTCGTGCTGGCTGGCTACGTCGCCGCTCGCCGGAAGATGCTTCCGCTGGAAGCCATTCCCGGCCTGAACGGCTTTGTGCTGTTCTTCGCGCTGCCCTGCATGTTGTACCGCTTTGGTGCGTCGATGCCCGTGGCCCAACTGCTGGATGCCAGCGTGTTTCTAACCTACCTGCTGTGTGCGCTGGTGATGGTGGGGTTTGCCGTGGCGATCAGCCTGAATGAGCGCATTGGCTGGAACGATGCCTCGTTTGGCGCGCTGGTGGCCGCTTTTCCCAACACCGGCTTCATGGGCGTGCCGCTGCTGGTGGCGCTGCTGGGGCCTAAAGCCGCAGGCCCGGCGATTGTGACGATTCTGGTGGACATGGTGATCACCACGTCGCTGTGCATTGCCATATCGCGGCTGGACGGTGCGGACGAACACGGCGCGGCCAAGGCGGTCAAAAACGCGCTGAAAAGCGTCGCAGCCAACCCGTTGCCCTGGGCCATCATGCTGGGCGCCGTCTCATCGGCCATCAGCCTGGAGCTGCCCAAGCCGGTGATGCAGACGCTGGGCATGCTGGCCGATGCGGCTTCGCCCGTGGCGCTGTTTACCATTGGCGCCGTGCTGGCCCGCTCGCAAATGCTGACGGCCCAGGGCCACGCCGAGCCCCTGGCTATGCGCGATTACCTGCCCGTGGCCGTGCTCAAGCTGCTGCTGCACCCGCTGCTGGTGCTGCTGGTCGGTGTGGCGGCCATCTCGCTGGGTGTGCCGCTGAACAAGTTTGCGTTGACCGTGCTGGTGCTGGTAGCCGCGCTGCCCAGCGCCAGCAACGTGGCCATGCTGGCCGAGCGGTATGCGGCGGACAACGGGCGTGTGGCGCGCATCATTCTGGTGACGACAGCGGCGGCTTTTTTTACGTTTTCAATGGCGGTGACGCTGCTGACCTGACCGTTTAACGGGCGCACCGCTCAAGCCTAACCATCGCCAGCGGGTCCACATCCACCGCCCAGCGAATCAACCCCTTGCATTCCGGCAGCGCCCGCGTGGTGTGCAACACGGCATGCCAGGCGGACAAAAAGCGCTGCAGCGCGGCGCGTGAGGGGCTCTCGATCAGCATCTGGGCGCGCTCCACGTTGGCGATGCGCTGAATGCTCATCGGCACGGCCGGGTACAGCGTGACCTGATCAAAACCGGGCAGGTTGACCAGTTGCTCCGCAGCGGCCGCGCTGGCGGCGGTGAGAAAGCCCTGCGCCACCTCCTGCGTGCGGGCATCGGCGCGCACCAGCGCCCTGAAAGCTGAAGGGCGGCATACCGGCCTGCTCACGCTCCTTCAGTTGCTGCGCGGCAAAGGCCGGGTAGTCGTGCCGCTTGAGCGCTTCAAACAGCGGGTGCGTGGGGTGGAAGGTCTGGATCCACATCTCGCTGCGGCTGGTGATGGTGGCATCGCGCCCGGCCCGGCCTGCGGCCTGCATCAGCAGGCTGAACAGGCGCTCGGGCGCACGGAAGTCACTGGAAAACAGCGCGCCGTCGGGGTTCACCGCCGCCACCAGCGTGATGCGGCGAAAATCATGGCCCTTGGCGATCATCTGCGTGCCCACCAGCACATCCACCTCGCCCGAATGCACCCTGGCCAGCTGGCTTTCGAGAGCGCCCTTGAGCCGGGTGCTGTCGGCGTCGATGCGCGCCACGCGCACCGGTTCGCCTTCGGGAAAGAGGACGGACACCGAGTTGGGCCGCCGCACATCGGCCAGCAGCGCGGCCAGGTGTTCTTCCAGCTGCTCGGTGCCACGCCCGACGGGGGCGATATCCACGTTGCCGCACTCGGGGCAGGCGCGCGGCACGCGCTCGGTAAAGCCGCAGTGGTGGCAGCGCAGCGTGCGGTCGATTTTGTGGAACACCCGAAAAGCGCTGCAGTGTGGGCACTGACTTTTCCAGTCGCAGGCGCTGCACGCCAGCACGGGTGCGTAGCCGCGCCGGTTCAGAAACACCATGCTTTGCTCGCCACGGGCTACACGCTCCCGGATGGCATCCAGCAGGTGCGTGGAGAACACGGCCTTTTTGGGCTGGTGGTTCATGTCCACCCGCCTCACAGTAGGAAGTGTGCTCGTTTCCCCAATACGGCTGGGCATTTCAAGCCGCACATACCGGCCACCTTCAGCGGCAGGGCGACTGTGGTGCCAGGTCTCCAGTGACGGCGTGGCGGAGCCCAGCATGACCTTGGCGTTTTCGAGCCGGCCACGGTAAATGGCGAGGTCGCGCGCCGAGTACCGGGCGCCTTCCTGCTGCTTGTAGCTGGGGTCGTGCTCTTCATCCACCACGATGAGCTGCAGGTGCGGCATGGACGCAAATACCGCCATTCGTGTGCCCAGCACGATGCGCGCCGTGCCGTTGTGGGCGGCCAGCCAGCTCTTCAGGCGCTGCGGGTTCGTCATGCCGCTGTGCAGCGACACCACGGCGTCTTCACCATAGAGTGGGCCAAAACGGGCCATGAAGCGGGCCTGTAGCTGCGGCGTCAGGTTGATCTCGGGCACCATCACCAGCGCTTGCGCGTCGGGGTCGCGCTCCAGCAGCGCTTGCACAACATGCAGGTAAACCTCGGTCTTGCCACTGCCGGTGGTGCCGAACAGCAAGAACGGCCCTTTTTCAGTATCAAATTGGGCTATAGCCTCATCTGCTCTGCGCTGAGCTACTGAATTGATAGCATCTGGGGCCCTTGAGGGTCTGATGTGCTGGTCTTCGCGTGCCGCTTGATGCGCCGCTCCATCTGTTTGGGTGTCAGGTCGCGCAGCTGTGGCGGCAGGCGGCCAGCGCCACTACCCAAAGCGCGCTGGTAGTAGTCGGCTGCAAACCGCCAGCTGGCGCCAGGTTGCGGTCAGCGGCGTGATGCCTTCCAGCGCGCCGGCCACCGCGCGCAGTTTTTCAGGGTCCATCGCCGGGGCATCGGCGTCGGTTGGCGTGTCCCACACCACCCCCAGCGTTTCACGTTTGCCAAACGGCACGCGCACCAGGCTTCCGGGGGGTAGTAGCAGCTCACTTTCGTACGTCAATGGCCCGGCCACCGGGCTGTGCGCCGGGGTCTGGACAAGGACGGACAGCAGGTGGGTCATGGGATGGGTTGAGTTGAAGGCGAAACTTGATGTGAACTTGTGAAATGACGGCTAAGTGCTTGATCTGTAAGTGCTTTAGCATGCATCCAAGGTTTCTGTGGATAACTTTGTTGATATGTTGTCGCCGGTCGCGCTGAGCCCTTGTAAATCAACGGTTTCGCTGAAATGCCCGCAAAAAAAAGCAAAGTTTAAAACCTATATAAATCAACAACTTGGCGTCGCTATGGGTTTTTGTAGCAGGTCACACATCTGTCACATACGACTTGCGCACCGCAACAAAAATTTTGTGCATAAGTCAATACCCACTGACATATTTAACGAAAAAGTCTGCTAAGGCTTCAGCCGCAAAATGAAATGCCGATAAGCCGCGTTCAGCCTATTTGCGTTGCTGTGCCGAGTAAGCGTGCACGGCGTCTACCAGCACTGCTACGTTTTCAGGAGGAGTGTGCTGGCTGATGCCGTGCCCCAGGTTGAAAATATGGGTCGGACCGGTGGCGTTGGCATCGGTTTTGGGGGCCTTGAAGGGCGTCCCAAAGCTGTCCAGCACCTTGTGAACCTCGGTTTTGATCTGTTCCGGGGCCGCAAACAGCACATTCGGGTCGATATTGCCCTGCAGCGCCTTGCTGTCTCCGACCATAGCGCGCGCCTTGCCCAGATTCACGGTCCAGTCCAGTCCCAGCACGTCACAGTCGAGTTCACCCATCTCGGAGAGCCACAGCCCGCCGCCCTTGGTGAAGACGATGCGGGGAATGCGCACGCCGTTGTGTTCTTTCTTGACTTGGGCCAGCACCCGGGCTGTGTAAGCCAGGCTGAACGCCTGAAACGCGCCGTCGGCCAGCACGCCGCCCCAGCTGTCAAAAATCATCACGGCCTGCGCGCCAGCGTCGATCTGCGCGTTCAGGTAGGCGGCCACGGCGTCGGCGTTTACCGCCAGCATCCGGTGCATCAGGTCGGGGCGGCTGTACAGCATGGTCTTGACCAGCCGGTAGTCGTCCGAGCCCTTGCCTTCCACCATGTAGCACGACAGCGTCCAGGGGCTGCCCGAGAAGCCGATCAGCGGCACGCGGCCGTTCAATGCCTTGCGGATGGAGGTGACGGCGTCAAACACATAACGCAGCTTGTCCATGTCCGGCACCGCCAGCTTCGCCACCGCGGCTTCGTCACGCACCGGGTGGGCAAACTTCGGGCCTTCACCCAAGGCGAACGACAGGCCCAGGCCCATCGCGTCGGGCACGGTGAGGATGTCGCTGAACAGAATGGCCGCGTCCAGCGGGTAGCGCTCCAGCGGCTGCAGCGTGACTTCGGTGGCGTAGTCGGTGTTGGTGGCCAGCCCCATGAAGCTGCCGGCCTTGGCGCGGGTGGCACGGTATTCGGGCAAAAAGCGCCCGGCCTGGCGCATCATCCAGACGGGGGTGTGGTCAGTGGCCTGGCGCAGGCAGGCGCGCAAAAAGCTGTCGTTCTGGAGGGGTGCGAAGCGGGAAGGGGTACTCATCCGGCAATTGTCGCATGTGGCCGGCGCTGCCCGGCCCGGCTTTCAGCGGGCGTGCCGGACTTCCAGAATTTCCTGGTCAATGGCGTCGCGATAGGCGCGTGCATCCCGCTGCGCCAGGTGCAGAATTTTGCGGCATGGGCGGACACCCCGCGGTGGAGTACAAAGCTGGCCAGCACCAGACCCAAACCCCACCAAGTGCTGCCCGAGAGTGCCAGCAACACGCCAATGGCTGACATGGGCATGCTGATGGCAACGATAAACAGACGCTGGCGGACGTATTTGCGTGCCTTGACCGGGTTGACGATCAGCCGGTAATGGCCGGCGGGCAGGCCCCGGCAAAAATCGGCGTGTGACACCTCGATGGGGTCAATCGTCTCGTCTGGCGAGGTGGAGGTCATGGGGCTTGTGGCGCTGCTAGCGGCTTTGACGGCGATGCTCGATCAGCAGGCATTTGTTCTGCACAACCTGCAAGCCCGCCGATTCGGCTTTGGCGGCTGCTTCGGCATGCTCAATTCCAAGTTGCAGCCAGACGGCTTTGGCGCCGATGGCAATGGCGTCGTCCACGACTGGCGGCACATCGGCGCTGTTGCGAAACACGTTCACCAGATCAATGTGCTCGTGTCTGGCCGCCTCCAGCAGGGAGGGATAAACCTTCTCGCCCAGGATCTCGCTTGTCAGCGCAGCCGGGTTAACGGGCACGATGCGGTAGCCATGCGCCTGCATGTATTCGGATACCTCGTGGCTGTCGCGATGGGGCTTGGGGCTCAGGCCCACCACAGCGATGGTCTTGAAGTTGTCGAGGATGCGGGAGATGGTGTCCGTCATGGATTCATTTTTACCGGGCCATGCGGTTTTGGCCTCCGGTGCCTGATTACAACCGCGCCAGCACGGCGCGAACTTCGTCCACGCTCAAGATCTCCGACAGCACCACGGGCGTGCTGCCGGCTTTGTAGAGCACATACACCGGCACGCCATTGCGGCCCAGTTGTTGCAGGGCTACGGTGATAGCGGGGTCACGCCGGGTCCAGTCGGCGCGCAGCAAAACCACTTTTTTTGCATCCAGATCGGCCAGCACGTCCTTGTTGGCCAGCGTGGTTTTCTTGTTGTACTGGCAGGTGACGCACCAGGCGGCGGTGAAGTCCACGAATACAGGTTGACCGGTTGCCAGAATCTGGTCCACCCGGCCCGGCTCCCAGGGTTGCCAGCCGTTTGGTGAGCCGCCGGCCTGTGTTGCAGGCAGATTGTCCACGGGTTTGATGACATTTTGGCCAATAGCCCCCGTCAAAAGTGCGAGAGAAGCTATTGAAATAGTAGCAACCACCATCCGTGCCCGACCTCTCAGCGTCAAGGCCCAGATCACAAAAGTCAATGCCACCAGCAGCGCCAGCAGGGCACCCGCCCCGTCAATGCCACTTTGCTGACCCAGCACCCACACCAGCCAAGCCACGGTGGCAAACATGGGAAAGGCCATGAATTTTTTGAACGTATCCATCCAAGCGCCCGGGCGGGGCAGCGCGCGCGCGATGGCGGGAACGAGGCTGGCCGCCAGATACGGCAGCGCCAGCCCCAGCCCGATGGTGGCAAAAATCAGCAATGCTTCCGCGGCGGGCAAACCGATGGCAAAACCAAGTGACGCACCCATGAACGGTGCCGTGCAGGGCGATGCCACAGCCACGGCCAGCACGCCAGACAAAAACGAATCAACCACCGGATGCCGGGCCTGCAGCGTGGCCAGCCCGGACGGCAGCATCTGCCCGAATTCGAACAGGCCAAACAGGTTCAGGCCGATCACCGTGAACAGCGTTGCCAGCACGGCCACCACGGCGGGTGACTGCAACTGAAAGCCCCAGCCCAGCCCTTCACCTGCGGCACGCAAGCCCAGCATCAGCGCGCCCAGCGCCACAAAGCTCAACACCACGCCGGCGGTGTAGGCCACGCCGCTGACGGCGTGCGCACGCTTGTCATTGGCATGCCGGGTGAAGCCCACCACCTTGATGGCCAGCACGGGAAACACGCAGGGCATCAGGTTCAGGATCAGGCCGCCCAGCAGCGCGCCCGCCAGCGCGGCCCACAAGGTCAGACTGGAAGCGACGGGCTGGCTGGAGGAGCCTGCCGCGTTGCTGTTCAAAGCGCTTTGCAGGGCGGGCGACACACCAGCCACCGGTGCCACTGCGGGCCAGGTTCCAGCCACGGTCAGTTCGGCCCGATAGCCCAGGCGCTGCCCGTTCACATCAGCCGCCAGCACCACGGGCATGACAGCGGGGCTGTTCAGCCGTTGCGAAGACAGCGACAGCGTGGCATTCCACACGGCGCCCTGCCAGTTTTGCGCAGGCACGGCGGCCGTCTCAATCACTTCAGGTGTCTCGGGGAACACGTCCAGTGTCTTGCCCTGCAAGGCAGCGGGCAGCCCGGCCACCGTCAGTTTGATGGCCGTGCCGTCAATCGTCACGCTGCTGCCGGGCGTGGCCCCGGCGGCACCCGCCACGGCTTTGGGTTGGGCATCCAATGCAGCCTGAAACGCGCTGGCATTGAGCGCCGTGGAGCCCTTCACCGGAATCTTCAGTGCAAATTCGCCTTCTTCGGGAATGCATTCCCGTTTGCAGACCAGCCAGGCCGCCTTGAGCTTGACCTCGATGTCGCCCGACAGCAGTGGCGCCTTGAACGCCGGGGTGATGGTCAGCGGCACCGGCAGCAGCACCGTACCCTCAAAGCCGTAGTTGGCCAGCGTGCCGATGGGTATCTTTTTAGGCAGCGGCCAGGCGCAATGTCGCCCGCTGTCACCCGCGGGCAGCGTCCATTGCAACTGCGTGGGCTGGCCGGAATCACCCGAGTTTTTCCAGTAGGTGTGCCACTGGGGCTTGTGGGCGAGTTGCAGGCCGACCCAGACCCTGTTGCCCGCGGCGACATTCGCGTCCGCAACCACACCCTGTGGCGCATGGGCCATCAGTTCGGCACGCACCTGTTCGGTGGTAACAACTGATTTTGCGGAAATATTCGAGCCAAATTGGGCTCTAGCCCCCGTCGATAGTGCGCAAGCAGCTATGAAAAAAATAGCGAAAAGCGCGCGCAATGGATTGGTGGACGAAATCATGTGTCGGTGGGAGGGCGGATCAGCCGATAAGTTCCTGCCCGGCGGTCTGCGTGAACACGGCGGGTAGTTTGGTGGGCGCCTTGATGCGCAGTTGCTTGTTCACATTTTCGCGCCCAAACACCACCTCGATGTGCGACACCGGCACGCCAAACAGTGGCGCCAGAAACCGCACCATGTGGTCCGTGGCCTTGCCCGCCCGCGGCGCGGCGGTCACGCTGACCTTGAGCTGCGTGCCCTTGGGCTTGCCAATCGCGTCGCGGCTGCTGGCTGGTTTGCCCAGAATGTTCACGATCAGCACATCACCTTCCCAGGCAAAAAGGAGTCGCCTGTGGCGTTGCGGATGCGGGGCGCGGTCATGCTTCGATAATACCGGGATGCCCGCCATCATCCTGTGCACCCTGAACGCGAAATACATCCACGCGTCACTGGGGCTGCGCTATCTGCTGGCGAACATGGGTGACTTGCGCGCACAGACGGCGTTGCGCGAGTTCACGATTGCGCGCAACGCACAGGACGTGGTCGCCGAACTGCTTCAGATGGAAGGTGTTCAGATCATCGGTTTTGGTGTGTACATCTGGAACGTCACGCAAACGTGCGAAGTGGTGCGGCTGCTTAAATCACAGCGGCCTGTCATCAAGATCGTTCTTGGTGGCCCCGAGGTGAGCCACGAGGTGAATGAGCAGGAAATTGTGCGTTTGGCTGACCACGTGATCACCGGCTGGGGTGATGTGAGTTTTCCCAAACTGTGTCGCGCGTTGCTGCACGGCCCGCAGCCGCTGATGAAAGTCATCGCCGGTGAGCAGCCACCGCTGGACCAGATTGCGTTGCCCTATGCCGAATACACCGATGCGGATCTGGCGCATCGCCTGCTGTATGTCGAGGCGTCGCGCGGCTGCCCGTTCGAAGTGCGAGTTTTGTTTGAGTTCGCTGGACAAAACCGCCTGGGCGTTTGATCTGGACGTGTTTCTGGTGGAACTGGACACGCTGTACCGGCGCGGAGCACGTAACTTCAAGTTTGTGGATCGCACGTTCAATTTGAAGATCGATGCGTCGGTGCGGATTCTGCAGTTTTTTCTGGATCGAATGGCTGATGATCTGTTCGTTCACTTTGAGGTGATCCCCGATCATCGGCCGGATCGGCTCAAGGACATGATCGCCCAGTTCCCGCCGGGCGTGCTGCAGTTTGAGGTGGGTATCCAGAGCTTCAACGTCGAGGTGCAGCAACGCATTTCGCGTAGACAGGACAACGACAAGACCGTCATTAACCTGAAGTGGCTGGTAAGTGAGTCCAACGCCCATCTGCACGCCGATCTGATTTTTTTGGCTTGCCGGGCGAAACGCTGGACAGCTTTGCCGCCGGGTTCGACCGCCTGTATGCGCTTCAACCCCACGAAATCCAGCTGGGTATCTTGAAGCGCCTGCGTGGCACGCCCATTGCTCGTCACACCACCGAATACGCCATGGTTTACGACGCAACCCCGCCTTATACCGTGCAGGAAACCGGCGCAGTGACGCGTGACGACATGCAGCGCTTCGCCCGGCTCGCGCGGTATTGGGATCTGGTCGCCAACTCGGGCCGGTTCAGCCGGACGCTGGCACTGCTGATGCAGGGCCCATCCGCGTTTCAGGCCTTCCTGGATTTTTCAGGTTGGCTGTGGCAAACCACGGGCAAGACCAGTGGCCTGACGCCTGAGGACCTGGTGGATGCACTGTTTGACTACCTCACAGTGACCATGCACCGCGACCCGCAAGCTACGCGCGAAGCGCTGCTGGCTGATTACCGGCAAAGTGGTGCTCGCGCAAGACCCGGCGCGCTACAGGGGCTGTTGCAGCAACGAACCATGGCCGGGAAACCTGGGGTGAGGCTTCTGACGCGGCGACAGGAGCAGCATGCGGCCAAGGGCTTCTGACAAACCAGTTTGGCAAGGTTGCCATAATTCACCGGTTTGACATCGAATCAACAAGTAGGGAGGCAGGCACATGGCGCAGGCAACTGTGAACAAGGCAACTGTCAATGACGACTGGCGCCGCTGGATTGCCGAAAACCTGTCACTTGGTGGCGACCCGCAAGGGCTTTTCGGCATTCTGGTGGCCAACGGTGTTGCGGAATCAGAAGCTGCGCATGAAATGGGGCTTGCGCTTGCGAATTACCTGCGCAACAAGCCCGTCATCATCACCGGCATGCTGGAGGATTGGCCAGCACGAACCAAATGGAGCCTGGCATTCCTGAAGGAGCAGTTTGGTGACCGCGAAGTTCAGGTGCAGATGGGCCGCAACCAGGACGCAGCGTATGAAATCAAGTCGGACCAGTTTCGCGAGCTGATGAAGCTGCGTGATTACATCGGGATGATTGAATCCGCCGGCGAAACCAACGACTTCTACATGACGGCTAACAACTCGTCCAGCAACCGCGTCGCACTCAAGGAGCTGTGGCAGGACATTGGCCGGTTACCCGAATACCTCAATGCCGAGTCGCCTGACGACGGCTTTCTCTGGCTGGGCCCGGCCGGCACCAGAACACCCTTTCACCATGACCTGACCAACAATTTCATGGCCCAGGTGATGGGGCGCAAATTGATCAAGCTGATTCCGACCTGTGAATTGCCCTATGTGTATAACGACCGGCACTGTTTCACGCCGGTTGACGGGCACAGCATTGACTACGAGCGTTTTCCGTTGATGCGCAACGTGCAAATACTGGAGTGCATACTGAGCCCGGGCGAAATCCTCTTTTTGCCTGTGGGCTGCTGGCACTATGTCGAGGGGTTGGAGGTATCCATCACGGTGTCGGCCATCAATTTCCAACTGGAGAATGACTATAGCGCGTTCTACACGACCTACAACGATGTCTAGGTTTCTCTGGGATAGAGTATGGGCATGACTACCCAATCCAGGTTCTGGGCCGATCTGACCACCCGCGAGTTCGCGCAGCTTGACCCTGTGCGCACCATCGCCATATTGCCGGTGGCCGCCACCGAGCAGCATGGGCCGCACCTGCCGCTGAGTGTGGATACCGTGCTGGCCGACGGTGTGGTGGCGGCTACGCTGCCACATCTGCCCGATGACCTGAGCGTGCTGTTCCTGCCCACGCAGGCGGTGGGCCTGAGCCCCGAGCACATGCAGTTTCCCGGCACGCTCACGCTCAAGGCCGAAACGGTGATCCAGCTGTGGACGCAGCTCGGTGAATCCGTGGCGCGGGCGGGTATCAACAAGCTGGTGCTGCTCAATTCGCACGGCGGGCAGGTGGGCGTGATGGACATCGTGGCGCGGGACCTGCGCGCCCGGTTGGGCATGCTGGTGTACAGCGTGAACTGGTTCAACCTGCCGCTGCTGGACTTGCAGGGCAAAGACATCAATGCACGGTTCAGCACCGAAGAACACCGCTTTGGCATCCACGCGGGCGAGATTGAAACATCCATGATGCTGGCACTGAACCCTGAGCGCGTGCAGATGGCGCAGGCGCAAAACTTCCACTCACGTCAAAAGACCGGGCAGAAAATTTTTCCATTCTGGGTAATGGAAAAAGTGCCAAACTGGGTTGGCAGATGCAGGACTACAACCCTGCGGGGGCGGTAGGCAATGCCGCTGCGGCGACGGCTGAAAAGGGGCAGGCGGTTGTGGACGCGGCGGGGCGCAGCCTGGCGAAGCTGCTGGTGGAGATCGGCCAGTTGCCAGCGGATACGTTGGTGAATCAGGCCCGTTTCACGAACCCAAATCGATAGTCGCCGCCAGCGGCACACCGCGTGGCGCCTCGTAGTCGGCCAGCACCCAGGTGCGGGTTGACAGACGGGCCGATTCAGTGAGGCGTTCGATCACGATGTTGATGGACGCCATGTCCAGCGCTGCAAACGGCTCGTCCAGCAGTGTGACCGCAGCGCCCGATGCAAATGCTGCCGCGAGCCAGACCTTGCGCTTCGACCCTGCAGACAACATGTACAGCGGTTTGTGCTGATGCTCAGTCAGTGACAGGATGTTGATCAGATCGGCAAGCGCCCGGTCGTCAAACTGTGGATAGCGCGGACGCAGGGAATTGAAATACGCGGCAACCGTCAGCTGGTCAAACGCGGTTGATTTCGGGTCTGTCCAGAACACCGGTGGCTGAGAATCGACCCGACCTGCCTGGGGCTTCAAATCGCCTGCCAGCAAACGCAACAGCGTGGTTTTCCCCGCACCGTCACCACCCGTGACGAGCGTCACGCCCCCGGGAACATGCGCAGACAGGCCCGTGAACAGCGCACGCTGAGGGTAGTGGAAGGTCAGCCCCTCAATCTGCAGCGCCACGGGAGAACCTATGGCTTGCTGCGCCGTGCACGATTCAGGGACAGGGTTGCCGCACGTGGGTCCATGCCATACATATCGGCAAAGGCCTGAACGGTTTTTTGTCCGCTGGCTTCGAATGCGCGCAGCAGCGCCTCGTCTTTTGCCGAGCGTGCTGCGGCTTCTGCCAGTGCTTCGTCCAACGCTGCATTGGCGTCTTCGTCACGGCTGCGGACCAGCTCTGCATAGGCTTCGCGGGACAGGCCAGACGCCTCAAATGCCTGAACGATGCGCTCAATCAGTTTCGGGCGCAGGTCTTCATTGGCGCGGCCCTGGCGACGGCGAAACACTTCCAGCAGGGCGTGGTGCACATGCTCCGGCGCCATCGTCTCCACGGCCTGGCCCTGCAGGTCATGGCGCTGATGCCCCGCGGCCACGCTGGACAGGTAACGCGTGGAGCGGGTGAAAAGCCAGTGCGTCTTTCAGCGTTTCGCGCTCGAACGCGTCCGGGTGCGCTGCCAGCAGGTCCTGAAAAATGCCGCGTTTGAGCGGCAGGAACATGTCGCCAAACAGATGCGGGTACAGCGCCGCCAGTTTTTCCAGCACCGGCAGGGCGCGTGGCTGTTTTGGCGCGCCGGGTAGCGGGTGTTTGCGGAGGCGTCGTTTCACCGGGGCAGTATCTGGCAGGTTTCCGGTCATGTTGTAAGCGGCAAGGGCAGGCAGAAAAGCCCTCTATCATGCCAGCTTGCCATGGGGCCCGGTCAAGCCATTTCGATGTTCCACCAATCGGGCAGCAGCGAGCGGTAGCGGCGCTCGCCATACCGCGCATCCAGCAGCAGCACCGACCCGGTGTCAGTTTCGGATCGGATCACCCGGCCGGCAGCCTGCACCACCTTCTGCATGCCGGGAAACACATAGGTGTAGTCATGTCCGCGGCCAAAGCGCGCCTCCATGCGTTCACAGATGGCCTGGTTGACCGCATCAAACTGCGGCAGGCCGAGCGTTGCCAAAAGCCAGATCAACCGCTTGCCCGGCAGGTCCACACCTTCGCCAAACACACCGCCCAGCACGGCAAAGCCGATGCCCTGGCCAGCCACGTCAAACTGTTTCAGGAAGGCTTGCCGGTCTGTTTCCAGCATCTGGCGCGCCTGCACCCAGACCGGGATGTCGGCGAAGCGCTGCTGCAGCGCTTGCTGCGCCATCTCCATGTAGTCAAAGCTGCTGAAAAAAGCGAGGTAGTTGCCGGGGCTCGCCCGGAACTGCGTGACCATGGCATTGACCAGCGCAGCGAGCGAGCTGGCACGGTCATCACGGCGGGTGGAGATGCGCTTGATCCGCACGCTCAATTGCTCGGGCCTGAACGGGCACGGAATGTCCATCGACCGGGTGGTTTCGGGCAAGCCCAGCAGGTTGATGTAATAGTCGGCCGGGTTGAGCGTGGCGGAAAACATCACCATAGAGTCGGCCGCCTGGATGCGTGCTGCCAGAAAATGGCCGGGCACGATGTTGCGCAGCGTCAACCGGCCCGCACCCAAGCTGGACGCGTCTGCTGCCATGCCGTCGATCTGGAACTGGGATTCTTCTTCCGGTCTAATTTCCGGTAGCGGCAGGGCTGTTTGGGCCCGGTCAAACTCACACAGCGAGTGGTCGCCAAACTCTTCGGCCAGCGCAGCAAAGCCCAGCGTGCCAAAGTAAAAAGGCAGCAGTGCGCCGTGGGCATCGGTCGGGTGGTCGTTCAGGTGTTCGCTGATCGTGCTGTTGAGCTTTTGCAATGTGCGCCGCAAGCTCTCGGGCACTCTTCCAGCAAGGCCCAGGTGGCGTCGGGTGACTGGCGCGCTGCCGCGTCCAGCATCAGCTGCCACTGGTTGAGCAGCTCGTCCACACGAAAGCGAACCGATGGCGGCACATGCGGGCGCACGGCCAGCGCCTGCGCGTGCGTCAGCTCGGCGCGCATGCCGCAGGCGCGGGAATAGAGGTTGTGCGCCTCGTCCACCAGCACGCTGATGCGCCACGACGCGTCCACCGTCAGCGCGTAAAGCATCGCGCTGCGGTCAAAGTAATAGTTGTAGTCGCCCACCACCGCATCGCTCCAGCGCACCATCTCGTGCCCCAGGTAGTAGGGGCAGATCTGGTGATCGAGCGCCACCTGGCGCAGGCTGCCCTGATCCAGCCAGCCGGTGGCCGCGGCATCCCGTCTGGCGGCTGGCAGCCGGTCATAAAACCACGGGCCAGCGGACAGGAGTCGCCGTGGCAGGCTTTGTCCTTGTGTTCGCAGGCCTTGTCTTTTGCCATCAGCTCGACAACGCGCAAGGGGAACGACGGCGTAGAGGGGTCACCGTGTCGAATCTTCCGCAGCGCATCCAGTGCCACCTGGCGCCCTGGCGTCTTGGCGGTCAAAAAGAACAGCTTGTCGATTGAGCGAACCGGCATCGCGCGCAACGCAGGAAAGATCGTGCCAATCGTCTTGCCGATGCCGGTGGGCGCCTGCACCAGCAAAGGGTACGACTGAGTGCAGGCCCGGTAAACGCCCGCCGCCAGCTCCCGCTGACCAGCCCGAAACGGTTTCTGCGGAAATTCCATCGCCTCCAGCGCAGCGTCCCGGCTTAAGCGGTGGGCCTGCTCCTGCCGCGCCCAGCCTAAAAATGGCTCGCACATCGCTTCAAAAAAGGTGCGCAACTCGGTCGCAGTGCAGGCCTCACTGACGGGGTGCTCTGGTCTGGTCCGTCACATCGAAACAGACCAGCGTCAGGTTGATGTTGTCCAGCGAGCGGCTCTGCACATCAGCCAGCCATAGACCTTGAGCTGGGCCCAATGCAGCTCGCGGTGGTTCCAGCCAACTGCCTCCAGCGCACCCCGGAAGGTTTTGACCTCTTCCAGCTCGTTGCGGCTGGCGTTGTAGCCGTCCGCACGGCCACGCACCTGCAAGCCCTGATAAGTGCCTGAGAGGCTGACTTCCGCTTCATGGTCCGGGCCGCGACGCTGGGCCACCAGCGTGTGCCCCTCACGGCCCTGCTGCGCAGTGGGTGCCGGTGTGAAGCGCAGGTCCAGATCACCCGCCTTGGCCGCAAACTCGCACAGGTTGCGCACCGACACGGTGTAGCGCGCAGCTTCCACTAACACGTCAGCATCGGCGGTGGTCATGGCGCGGGCGCCTGCTCCAGAAGCCAGGACTGCGCTGGCGCGTCGTCCAGATCGGCGTTGAACGGCGTCAGCGGCGTTGATTTCGCCAGTGCCATCCACAGAAAACGGTAAGTTGGGCACTGCGCGCTTGGGTGCCGTGCGCGCCACTTCCAGTCGGCCTGATTCAGCGATCAGCACGCCGCATTCCAGCGGAACTTCGTCCGCGTCTAATCGGCCGCCCCTTGCCGTCGCACCCCAGTACATACCAGCATTGCCCGCCCACATCCAGATAGCTGTCGCGTTTGTCTTTTGATTTCAGGTCACCCAGCAGGTCAGCCCGGCTCACTTTAATTTCGTGAACCACGGGTTCGAGGTAACCGGCCACCGACGTGTTGCGGATGGAAAAGACATCGGGCTTGCAGATCTTCCAGCGGTTGGCCTCATCGGGTTCAGACGGCAGCCGTGCCCGTACGCTCAAATCCGTCCAGACGATGCGGCCGTCCCGCAGCATCGTTTGCGCAATTAGGTCCACCAGCGCATCGTGGCTGGAGAGGGCCTGGCGGTTTTTGTGAAACGCCTGCGCCAGAACCGTGATGCCGGTGTCGGTGACCCGCAGCTTCTCGTGCCCATCCGGCAAAACCACGCGTTCCAGCAACCCGGCTGCGAGCAGTTCAACCTCTACGCTGTCCTGGCACGGCCAGCCGGCAGACCGGTACATGTCACGCAGCCGCCGGGCGTGAATCCGGTTAAGACGGGTGGGGCTGGATGCCTGAAGGCTGGTCATCCATACAGTATATTCCTGGACCCAGTCCGACCCTACCCGACGTTATTCAGGCGTACGTTACCCAGTCGGCATAGTCCGCATGGTCCAGATGCGGCAGCGTGTTGTAGGTCACCAGCATGTGACGTTTGGGCGTGAAGGCCAGCTCGGTAACCGAGCTGTTGCGGATGCGCAGGTTCAGCTCAATCGTGGTCTCGGGCGTGGTGCCCAGAATGTGGCCAACCGCCGTGGCGATGGGTCCGCCGCTGGAGACGATCAACACATTGCCCGCGTGGTGTTTGCGCACATGGTCCAGCGCGCTGGTCACGCCGGCCAGAAAGTCCGGGTAAGTGGGCATGCCCCTGGGGCTGACCACGCCATTCATCCACTGCGTCAGGCCGTCGCGCAGCAGACGGAAATGGTGGCGGTACATCTCGGGCGAATCGGGTTTTTCCAGCTTGTGCGGGTGGATGGTGGCAATCACCGCGTCGCTGTCGTATTCGTTCAGGCCGGGCCACTCCAGCGGCT
>JADJII010000019.1:0-36135 GCA_016707075.1 Candidatus Egaibacter danicus | reverse complement strand
TCCGCTGGATCACCCTCCAGGCCACCCTTGCCGGTCGCTCATCAAGGGGCATCCAACCCGTCGTTGCCGGAACGCTCCCGTGCGGGACCAACCACGTCACCGCCAGGCTGCATCCCCCTTTGCCGCAGGGCTGATCCCCCAAGACCCCGCACGGCAGTGCTTGCCCTGCTCATTCATCTGAATCCTGGATTCATTGACATCCGTCGCCCTGCGACAGCCTGCGCCATGGGCTGGGACCGCTGCGCGTTTACTGGAGTCCCACTTCGGGGAAGCGGGGACTGATCCGGTTTGCCGGGGTCGTCGTGTTCTTTCTGCCTGTCTGGGATGGCCACGCGCGCAGAGGTCTTTCACCGGGTTGCACTGTAGATCAAGCCGGCACAGCTGCCCGGGCTTTCGCGGCATAAAGCCGGGCGCACCTGACGCCAGTCACTGCGTGTCACGCGACAGGCACACCCTGTTTATTCCACGCTCCCGTTCATCACCGGACCTGCAGTCACGGCCGTTGCCGTGTCACCAGGAGCCTGTGCCTTGGTTGACCGTCATGCCCCCTGGTTACGGCGAAAGAACTCAGCGAGGCGATGGCCTTTTAACCCAACCAGGAGAACTTACTCATGACCACAGCAAACCCAACAACTTCCACAACCGGCTCTGAATCTTGCAACGCGATGACCGGGGTGGGGGCAAGGAACCAATTCAACGAAGACCTGCACGAGCGGCAGGCCATGAAAGCTGCGCAGGCGCTGCGCAACGCGACGAGTGGACAAAGCTTCATGAACTACGAGGGGATTTACAGCGGGTTTCAGGCGATGGGGATTCCTGCAGACGACATCAAACCCCGGGTGAACGTTTTTACGTTCAACGCGTGGAAGGCATTGGGACGTTACGTGCGGGAAGGTCAACAAGGGGTGAAGGTCTGCACCTTTGTTCCGGCTGAACGAACCGAGAAAGACACGGGCGTTGTGCGGCGTTTCCGGATGCCACAGCAGACCACGGTGTTTCACCTGTCGCAAACCAACGACATCAACCAATAAGGAGTCACTGTCATGAGCGAAATTGTCAAAAGCATCAGTATCGAAAACCTGCTCAATCAGCGCGCTGCTGTGGTGGCATTGGTCGAACAGGGGATGAAGACTTTGCAGGAAGCGGCTGACGTGGCCCGACACGGATCCCTGGGTTTCCCGGACGTGGATGTCGTTTTTCACGGTCAACGCTGCTCTACGAAGCGCTTGTGCGGATCGACCGTCATTGATGGTGCAGAACTGCTGACCGCCTGGATCAAGGCCATTGACGCCGGAGCATGGGCGCACCTGATGAATGAGTCCGGTCTGCGGACGTTCATGGATGCGCAGGCCCGCAAGGAATGGGGCGAGAAGGTTTACTCCCACGATGTGCCACCCCTGACCTTTGAAAACATCACGGCGACCTTCACAAACCTGCATGGCGCGCGGGGTGACATGTTCGAACGTGGGGTGCTGGGTCTGTTTCGATCGTTGTCCTGGAACTACAAGACGAACGAGCCCTTCAAGTTCGGCAAACGCGTGATCATGGAGTCACTGTTCTACGTGTATGGCACCAGCAACAGCCGGTGGCTATCGACGAATTCCAACCGGACCAATGAACTGGACGATCTGGAACGGGTGTTTCATATCCTGGACGGTAAACCGGAGCCTGATCACCGCAATGGCTGGTTCGCGCGTTTGTCTGCGGCCGAACGAAACAAGCTAAAGACGGTGGACGGCGCCTACTTCGACATGAAGTGGTTCCTGAAAGGGACGGGTCACATCGTCTTTAACCGCCCCGATCTGGTGGACAAGATGAATTTGATCCTGGCCAAGCATCACCCGAATGCCATTGCGCACGGGGGCAGGTAAGCCGCTTTAAGGAAGGAAGATTCACCATGGCTGGAAATAGGAAAAGTGGTTTCCTGCGGGGTAATGCCGCAGGCCGAAACGGCAGCAAGACGCCAGGTAACTGGTTTTGCGTTGGGTGCGCAAAAGATCATGGTGGCCGGACAGAGCGCACCGGCTATTTGGGCAATCTCTATTGCTCGCGTACCTATATCAAAGCGAAGGAGGCGCAATTTGAAGCAGAAGCGTTGACCCGGCGCGCTATCGCCCAAACAGTTCAGAGTGCGTGCCCGCACGCACAAAAGTGACACCGTCGGCCTCAATCCGGTAAATCAGGAGCAAGTCACCTTTTGCATGGCATTCACGGTGATCAGCCCATTCCCCGCCCAGTTCATGGTCAAGCCATTCAGCTGGAAGCCCACCTCCATTGGCAATCAGCAGCAGCATGACGTCCTTGAGACGTTGCATGTCCTGCTTGCCCGAATGCGTCAGCTTCTCCCAGTCTTTCCCGAATTGCCTGGTGTGATCAGACTTTCTTGGCAGTGGCGCGCGTTTTGACTTTGCCGGCTTTTTTATCGAGAGCATCAAATAAATCTTTCCCTGAGCCGTAACGTGCTGCCGCCATTTCGCGGGCCTCGGTCATCGCTGCAATGGTTTTGGCAGTGGGTTTGCGGACTTCAAAAGGCAAACCACGGACTTCCACGACCTGTCGCAGAAACAACCGGATGGCACCGCTCAGGTCAAGACCCAGATCGGCGAGCACTTCGGTAGATTGTTTCTTCAAGTCAGGTTCAATCCGCGAGCGGATTTCAGCTGACTTCCCATACGTAGCTATGTGCATAGTGTTGAGTGCGATGAGGAATTTGATGCGATTGAGAATGAAGATCGACGTCTACTTTGACTCTGAAATCATCTAGATGATGAAATACTGAGACACGCAAATATATGCAGGACGTGGCTACAATGTAGCTACAAATTGCAATTCTGTCAACATTGGCTTTGTTACTCAGGGGCCACCCCAGAAAGCTAGCTACAGCATGACTCCAACTAACATGAAATGCCCGGTTTGCGGTGCGACTGAACTGACCCATGACACCCGCGACTTGTCATATGCCTACAAGGGCGAAACCACGGTCATCTCGGCCGTGCGGGGAGACTTCTGTCGTGTTTGTTCTGAATCCATTCTGGATAGCGTTGAGTCTGATCGTGTGATGCAGCACATGCGCACGTTCTCCAAACAGATTGACACCGCCCGTTCGCGGGCCTGGACAAGAGGGGAATTTGTCTAATGACCGATCGCTCTATCCGCGACGATGCCGACTATCAAATGGTACGTCAGACCGTTTCGGTCTTGGTAGATGCCGATCCCCAGAGAGGCGCAGCGGATGCTGCTCGCCTTGAAGTTCTGGGAACCCTGTTGCAGGTTTACGAAGCCCGGCATTTTCCGCTGGAGTTGCCCGATGCAGTTGAGCTCATCCAATTCCACAAAGAAAGCAATTCCTGAATGCCATGCTTTGTGGCTGAGTACTGATGCGGTTGCTATTTGTCTGTACCCAGAACCGCTTGCGCAGCCCTACGGCTGAACAGGTGTTTTCTCAATGGCCGGGGATTGAATGTACTTCTGCAGGGGTGCACAGCTCAGCGGATGTGCCACTGGATGGCGAGTTGATTGAATGGGCCGACATCATCTTTGTGATGGAACGGGTTCATAAAACCAAGATGGCGTCCCGTTTCAAAAGTCAATTGAACGGCAAGCGGGTGGTCTGTCTGGGTATTCCGGACGACTATGCCTATATGGAGCCAGCTCTGGTTCAATTGCTGGAGACCAAGGTTACGCCGTATATCCAGGTGCGTTGACCAGCTTAAATCCATTGCCTGGGGCATTGAGCAGGTGCTCAAGCGGGACGCCCATTACAGGCGCGCCTGACCGGCTTGGTCGCTGTGCGACTGATCCGCTGATCACCCTCCAGGCCACCCTTGCCGGTGCTCATCAAGGGGCGTCAAACCTGCCGTTGCCGGAACGCTCCCGTGCGGGACCAACCACGTCACCGCCAGCCTGGATCCCCCTTTGCCGCAGGGCTGATCCCCGAAGACCCCGCACGGCAGTGCTTGCCCTGCTCATTCACCTGACTCCTTGATGCATTGACATCTGTCGCCCTGCGACGGCCTACGCCGTTGGCTGGGACCGCTGCGCGTTGAAGCTACGCGCCTTAGAAATGGGTGTAAATGGGTGCTTTATTGGGTGACTCGGTCATTCAGCAGCTGAACTCACAAGCAATTAATTGGATGTAAATGGGTGTATTATTGGTTTTATGTTGCACGCTGAGTCTCTTCAAATCACCCCGGAAGTCCTGAGCCTGATCGCCCGGATTGATGAGTTCAAAGGCGCCTGGCGCGCTCTGGGCACCCTTGCCCCAGACCGGTTGTCTGCCCTTCGGCGCGTGGCAACCATCGAGAGCATTGGTTCCTCTACCCGGATTGAGGGCAGCAAGCTGTCCGACCGGGAGGTCGAACAGCTGCTCTCCAATCTGGAGATCAAGTCCTTCGAGACCCGCGACGAGCAGGAAGTGGCAGGCTACGCCGAACTCATGGATCTGGTGTTCAGTTCGTGGGAGGACATCCCCTTGAACGAAAACCACGTCAAGCAGTTGCATCAGACGCTGCTGCGCCATAGTGAAAAAGATGAGCGACACCGGGGCCAGTACAAGACCCATTCCAACAGCGTGGCTGCCTTCGACGAAAATGGCACCCAGATCGGCATCGTGTTCGAAACCGCAACTCCGTTCGACACGCCGCGTCTGATGGCGGAATTGATCGCATGGGTCGCCCAGGAGCGTGACAAGGGACACCTGCATCCCCTGCTGATCATTTCAATCTTCGTGGTGGTATTTCTCGAAATCCACCCATTTCAGGACGGTAATGGCCGTATAAGCCGCGTGCTGACCACGCTGCTGTTGATTCAGGCGGGCTACGCCTATGTACCCTACAGCTCGCTGGAAAGCGTGATCGAGGTCAACAAGGAAGCCTATTACCTGGCGCTGCGCCAGACACAGGGAACGATCCGTACCGAATCACCCAACTGGCAACCGTGGTTGGTGTTCTTCCTGCGGTCACTTGCGGAGCAGGTTCGCAGACTGGAGAAGAAAGTCGAGCGCGAGAAGATCGTATTGGCGGCGATGCCGGAGCTGTCGCTACAGATTGTCGAGTTCGCCCGCGAGCACGGACGTGTGACCATTGGTGACACCATCAGGCTGACCGGGGCCAGCCGTCACACTTTAAAGCAGCATTTCCGTAGCTTGGTTGAACGCGGCAGTCTCAATCGACATGGGAGCGGGCGTGGGGCGTGGTATGACTTGCGGTAATCAGTTCAAAGTAAGCCAGAGGCATTGAGCAGGAGCTCAACCGGGATGCCCATTACGGGCGCGCCTGATCGGCTTGGTCGCTTGGTGCGACTGATCCGGTGGATCACCCTCCAGGCCACCCTTGCCGGTGCTCATTAAGGGGCATCCACCCTATCGTTGCCGGAACGCTCCCGTGCGGGACCAACCACGTCACCGCCAGGCTGGATCCCCCTTTGCCGCAGGGCTGATCCCCAAAGACCCCGCACGGCAGTGCTTGCCCTGCTCATTCACCTGAATCCTTGATTCATTGACATCTGTCGCCCTGCGACGGCCTGCGCCGTTGGCTCGGACCGCTGCGCGTTGATTGGAGTCCCACTTCGGGGAAGCGGGGACTGATCTGGTTTGCACGGGTCGTCGTGTTTCTTCTTCCTGTCTGGGGCGGCCACGCACGCAGAGTTCTTTCACCGGGTTGCACTGTAGGCCAAGCCGGCACAGCTGCCCGGGCTTTCGCGGCATAAAGCCGGGCGCACCTGACGCCAGTCACTGCGTGTCACGCGACAGGCACACCCTGTTTATTCCACGCTCCCGTTCATCACCGGACCTGCAGTCACGGCGCTAAAGCGCGTGTCACCAGTTCCTGTGCCTTGGTTGACCGTCATGCCCCCTGGATACGGCGAAAGAACTCAGCGAGGCGATGGCCTTTTTAACCCAACCAGGAGAACTTACTCATGACCACGGCAAACCCAACAACTTCCACAACCGGCTCTGAATCTTGCAATGCGATGACGGGGGTGGGGGCAGGGGAGGACTTCAATGAAGACCGCACGAGCGGCAGGCAATGAAGCGCGCGCCACGGACAGCGACAAGCTTCTGAACTACGAGGGATTTACAGGGGTCAGGCGCGGATTCCCGCCCCCCCCCCCCCCCGGTGCGTGTCCCCGTCCACCCCGGGGGGGGCGGGGGGGCGCTCCGTGCGGGAAGGCCACAGGTAAGGTCTGCACTCCCGCCGAACGACCGAGCAGCAGACGGGCGTGTACGGCGTTTCCGGATGCCACGCAGACCGGTTTCACCTGCGCAAACCAACACAACCCCACCAGGGAGCCCCCCACAACAACACCACCCCCACCCGAAAGCCAATCCCCCGGCGCCATCCCCCCTGGCGTGGCCGATGGCTGCCGTTCGGAAGAGAAGGACTTCATGCAGCTGTTCATTGAACTGGGTGAGCGCATTGCTGCGATGCCCAAGACCTATGAGCAGGACGGACTGGGGATGCAGGCCGTCGTACACCTGCACTACTTCATGGGCGGGAGTGACTGGTACATCACCGAGAAGGACATGACGGGCGGTGTGCGGCAAGCCTTCGGGTATGCCGTTTTGAACGGAGACGAACAATGTGCCGAAATGGGCTACATCTCGATTGAAGAACTGACTCGCCATGGGGTGTCCTTGAATCTGCACTTCAAGCCCTGTACGCTGGCCACGATCAAGGCCCGCCGGGCGGCAGTGCGCAATCCCAAGCCGTGGGTGGTGGTGATCAATCCGGGACAGGATGACGAGGACATCCTGGACGACTTCGAGACCATGCAGGAGGCCTTGCACTTCGTGATTGGCGAAGGGGGCAATTGTCAGGTGATGAAAAGGCTGGACAGCGGCGTGCTGACAACCGAATTCTGATTGAGGCCGCTACGCCTCGGCGCAGCTATCGACAAACAAAGTCATTGATGCATGATTTATGCCTCGTGCATCAATTGCGCGGGTGGTGCGCAGTTTGCCGGTACCGCCCTGGTCGGGACCTCAATCAGCGAATGGGTGTTTAGCCATGACGGATGATCACGGAGAGATGGACCTTCAGGAGTTTCGTTGCTGGCACGCGACTGGACCAAGTGGCGGGAGACTTTCGAGCGCAGTGATGCGGCCCTGCGTGACCAACAACCGATGGCCGGACAATTGCCGACCATGCGGGCGTTGAGCCGTTTTCGGCCCATGTGGGAACTGGCGGTTTCCTCAGCCGCGTACTCAATTTTGAAGAGACCTGCGTTTCTGGATTCTCCCAGAAGAAGCGACCTGTCCATGGTTTCGGATGCGCTGACCACCTTGCCTGGTCGCCGCGCCCTGCCGGGCTTTGACCTCATGGCGACGGAGGTATCGACTCTGCCTTATGGCGCGCTAGTGCGCAGTGTGCCCCGATTCGCGGCAGCCTTGCGGGACGACCAATTGCTCTCGGCCACGTCGTTTGTCCGGACACTTTATTGCATGGAACGGTATCCGGAAGGTGGAGCCGCCTTTCTGGCGTGTCTCAGGAGTGGATGAGGAGAAATCATGAGTGGATCGTCCCTGTTCTTTGATAAGCATGGCAATGCCCGTCCTGTTCCCACCGGCATCATCGTCATCGCGGCAGCGTTCTTGGCTGCCGCGCGGGTCAAAGGTGGCTTCCTGAGTTATGAGAGCGACAAAGTGATTGCCATTGTTGTCCCCGTGGCTGGCACCATCGTAGCGCTGGCCTTGCCCGCTGCTCAACTGGCGCAGTCGGTCCTGGAGTCATTTCTGACGAATGCACAGGAGTTGATCAAATCGGGGGATCCGATCCACGGCATTGTGAAATTCCTGACCAACCTAGCCAACGACCGACGACGCAATCTGGAGGCCATGAAAATGGTCGTGTATTTTGGGTTGGCCTCGTTCCTGATTGGCATGGTCGGCGCTGGGTGCGCTTCACCCGGAAAAGATCTCAGATAGCATGGCCGTGCGCGATGTGATCGCCTGTCTTTCCAGTGCATTCCTGATCGCGTCTGTCCTCTTTGTTTCTGCCGGTCGTGAAGTCGAGTTTCAACTTTAGGAAGGCCAATGAGCTCATCGACCTGCTGAAAGAAGACCCCGGAATCTGCTGGCAAGAGCAAAGAAGATACTGTGCTGCCCGCACCGGCCACTGGGGCAGCTGGTCAGGCCGCGGCAAAACCAGCAGCGTAATGGTGCAAGCGATTGAGTGGTGCCTGTTCCGGGCTCAAGGCTGCGCCCCGCCTTTTGCGTAGCGCTGTGATATACGGTGCCAATGCAAGCGGCAAGTCCAATCTGATTAAAGCGCTGCAATACATGCGAGGAGTTGTCGTCGAATCGGCCATGGCAATCCAGCCAGGTCAGACCTATTCTGTGCAGCCGTTCAGGCTTGATGCCGAGCCAGCCAGTAAACCCGTCGAATTCGGAAACACCTTTCGCTCTTGAGGCGTTCGTTACTACATGCTTCACCATGACGCAACAGCGCATTGTGAGCGAGCATTTATTGGTCTAGTAAGGCTTTAAGCCACAGCGCTGGTTCGAGCGCTATGTCGACGCTGAGGCTGGCTAGGATATTTATGAATTCGGACCTGGCCTGAAAGGTCCCACAAAGTTCACAATTCCTGTTGACTCAAATTGAAAACTGAGCAAAACGATTTGCCGGACGCTTTCTCTTTTTGAACACGACCAAGTCACCAAAACATATGCGGGACCTTGGTCCCGCAAAATGTGTCCGAAATCTAGCAGTCTCACCAACAACTGTGAGATGCCAGAATCTTCGGCCTCGATCAAATTTTCATGCAGATGGTCCAGGTGTTTGCCAGTGTTTCGTTATAAGCAGTGCCAGCCGGAACAGCCGCCGTCGGGACCAATGGATTAGCAGCTCCGGCTGCACCTCCCGGACCGAGCCAAGATTGTTGCCAATTTGAGTAGCAGGCAAGGCTCCGTCAACCAGCGTGTCAACACCCGCCGCTTGCTTAGTAGTAAGTCCAGCGACGCAAACAGCCACACCAGTTTGTCCATAGGCGCCTGCTGGATCAGATGTGACGCCCATGACACCACCGCCAGCATGTTTCTTCGGCAACCCTGTGGGCTCCTGCGGCCCCTGTGGGGTCGCCAGTAATCAAACCAGATGCGCGAAGTGCCCGCCAGAAGGGGCGCTGCTCACCGCCATTGGCAAATGTTTGTGCTGCAGTAATAAGCAGAACGCCATTCGCATTTCCACCTCCGCCTGCAGCTGATGCACCCCAACCTCGTGCGGCAGCTGTAGCAAGGGTTTCGTCTCCGGGAATTGCTTTGTACCGATCCAGATAGCCGTTATAGGCAGCCTGTACCGCCTTCATGTCGTTGACAATGCTCTTTATTTTCGAGTTCTCGATTAACTCCTGGCCCTTGAGCACGCCAGCCAGTAACAGGCAATTATGACCAGGACGATTGCAATCTCTTACTAGAGTAAAGCCGGACTTGCTTTGGCTTTTGAGAAGCGTTTCACAAATATCCCCTTGAATCAAGAATAGACAACTGAGAACTTTGAATGTATTGATCGCGTCTAGTCTGAGGAAGTCAGGAATATTTACACTTCAGAAATCGGAAGACGCAACGAGAAAGTCAAACCAAGGTTGCTAGCGGTTGCTGAAAGTTCCCCACCCGCCTCGCGTAAGCACTTGCGCGCCTGGTATAAGCCGAGACCTAAACCACCGGGTCTACCACTGGCAAATGGTTCGAAGAGCTTTTCCATGGGTAGATGACCTGAAAGATCCGCCATGGGTTGTAAAACTGCAACTCAGCCATTGGGCGTGCTTGATCGTTTTCAACCGTGCGTAGTTGGAGCCGCGTCGGATTTGACACACTACTTCGCCAATTCGGTGCAAGATTGGAAGAGATTGTCCTAATGCACGTGAGAGAAGGGTGTCTGACACCCAGGCTTGGGCATTCCTAGTACGAGGGGCCTCGACGCCAGACAACAGTGTTGCTTGAGTGACGGCCTTGTGGAAGGTCAATTTGCCTTGGTGAGTCTTCTACAGGGCTTTGAGCTAAAGAAGGGCTAAGCTGCGTAGCGCGTTCCCTTGCCAACGGGCGTTTTCCTTTTAGCCGTTTGGCAAAATCAACAACTTCATCGTCGCTTGTACAGAGTTCGAAATCTGCACATACCCAGTTTACCCATTGCGGCAAGTTGCTAGGTCGTGTTGCAATACAGTGACATGCTCGCTCGTCTGGCCAACGCAAACTCAGAGCTTAGTCCTGTGCACGCATTACGAATCTCAAGCAGAACAACAAATCCTTCTGGCCAACTGCTCAGCAAAGAGTCGACTTCGCCACGCAACGCGTGGAAAAGCTTCACCTTGAAATGCACTTCATCGCTACACAGAATATCGAACCTCGAGGGGCTCCGCCTGTGTCCCCGTCGATCTGCCTCTGGTCGAGGAAGCCCTCCGAGTCTTGAACGGAGTGGCTAAACCACTTCGCCTTCCCATGTCAACGCGCCCAACCCAACGAAGCCAGTGAATTCCATGGCGAAGGATGGGATCTCCAAAGGTCCCAAGTCCTTCCTGCAGTTGCAAAATCTCTTGCATGGCCCTGCGATAGTCTCGAGCCCGACGACGTAGTCTGAGACTCACTGCGAGTAGAGCAGTCCTGCAGACAAATGCTCACTGACAGATTAAGCAGGACGCTGTATGCCATATTTGTTCAAGTAGTAGTCACGTTCGCAATGCCTAGCTGACGAGCAGCTTCTGTCATGTTGTAGTGAGTAGCCCTGAGTACCCGGTCGAAGTAGCTGCTCTTCTGCGGATGAGGCTGCCTCCTTGGGACCCTCTACCGAGCCTCGCTGTAAGTTGAAGTCTTTGCCTTCTCCCATATCTGCCAGGCGCTTCTTTCGCGGGCAAACAATTCAGCTCGGAGTCAGGGACGAGAGAATTCCGTGGGAGGAGCCGGCTTAATCCAAAAGTCAAAAGCGCCGCGTCGTACGGGCTTGCAGCGCAGCCGCGCTTTCGTCCTGCCCCGTAAGAACAATCACTTTGGCTCTGGGGAGTGAGACGATCATCCAGAAGGCTCAGGCCTCTGTCGCGGTGCTGGGTTTGGGAGGCAAGCTGAGATCTAAAAATACAAGACTAGGAAGCCCCCCGCTTTGACGGCGTGCCGACCCTTCTGTGGCGTCGTGAGTGAGCCTGACTTGATAGCCTGCGTGCGTAGAGCGATGCAAGATAGCCACAAAGCGCTTTGTCGTCTTCGACAATGAGCACTGAACGAATGCCGATCGCCTATGAATTGCCTTCGTTGGCTCGTTTGGAATAGCGACACAACGTAACGCAGAAACTCACAAAGAGGCAGAAAAAGCCTGCAAACACAAGAGCACCCAGTGTGTGTAAGGGGCGTAACTTGATGCTACAGTCAAAAGAGCAAGCTAGATAATAGGAATTGGCGTCAAGGCCCAGTGATCCCTAACTGACTATGAACAATCAGTGTTCGATGATGAAACGCGGAAGCCGCACCTTTGCTTCGAATTCGGCAGTCTGCGCTTGGACCATTCGGTTGAACAAAATACCAGGAGGTAGCTATATCAAGATGTCGACAAAGGATCCTCCTAATCCTGCGGAGGGTTCTCAACAGATGTCCTCTGGGTAAATGTTATGCCGGGTCCGGTTGCCGGTGTTGTTGTTGATTTCATCGGTATTTCCCGGTGATGCGTTGGGGATTGCAGCGCCAGCATCAGTTGTACCAAAGTTACTTTTCCCATGCGAAAAGACCCACAGCAGGAACAGGATCCGCAAGGGCTGAATAGCGCCAATACTGCCGGGTTAGGCAACCTGGCTGTAATCTGTCGCCGTGCGAAAATTACTATTCGCAAAGGCGGGCTGACGCTGTAACGGATGACTTTGTTCCACCCATCGAGTTTCGTAGTACCCAAAGTCGCCCAGGGTAGTAGTCCTGTGCAGGCGAGATCGGTCGCACAGCGCAATATTCTCTACACCGTTGGTGGCAGATGCAGGACGGGTAATCGCCCGTTGACGACTGCGAAGCCCATCAGTGCCTCTTTGGCCCTTCTTCTAAAACCCTATTTGTATCTCTGGTCTTTGCATTTCAACCTGTGCGCTCAGAACAGACAAGCCACCTCCCAAAATCAATCCGATGATGAGGAGTGCTATCGCAATTTCAATCGGGAGTAAAACCCCCATTGCGAGAGCTGATATTGTTTAATCTGCGAGATTTCATCATTCGCTTCTCGATTGAGATTAGTGAAACCTGATGCCCTGGCTGGAGGCGCCTGAGCGAAACCCTCCGGTAAGTCCAAAGTAGACTGAATTCAGAGCGGCATTTGGGCTGACACAGCGTTGCATGGTGGGCACGTGAATTGCGCGGTCTAAGTCAGCAGAGACATCGCGCGTTGCAATTTGTACAGTTGAGCCAAGTGGTTACTCGCCAATAGTTTGTAGGCGTTGTGTGGGCGGACGAGTTACAACTAGTGCAGGTACTAAGCGCAAACCCCAGTGTGAATCTCGGTCCGCTTTTTTTTCGCGCAAACAGGGCTGTGAATGATCGTTGGGTTCCCTTCAAAGGTGTTGCTAGGTGAATCGGCAGCCCGCAGCGGTCCCGTTGCAGGATGTGTTCACCGTGTCATCCATCCCCGAATGATCAACGTGTCCCAATCAAATTGCGCTATGGTTCTCTATAGGATCAAAATCAGCGGCATTGGGAGATTAATTGGCTCCAATACTATTGAGTTGATGCCCCAAAGGGTTTGTTGAATTGAGTACTCCCATCGCTGACTCGAACCACAAGTATCGAGATGCGCCCAGGATCCGTACTTACTAACTGTATAGCAAAGCCATTTCCCGGTCAGCACCTACCGGTATTCAGGGCATAACCATCAGGGGAGTGAAAATCTGAAGTCGTAGTAGTAACTCAGCGTTCTTTCCTGCAAGTTGTACGGGTCAGGAACCAAAACATCCCCGGAAGATCCCACTGCATCGCGAATGGTTACGGCTTGGGTCGCAGGACTTGGTAGTGCCTTGACCAACTGCTAGGGAAACTGGAGAAGTTCTGTAAACGACTGTTGTGTTGCGCCTGGAGGAAGGCCTTTGATGCAACGTGCAATGTCGGAACTCGAGAAGCCTGATCGTAATGGCTGTTCGCTGTGTAGGTGCCACTTGCGGAAAGATGGTGTTTGGGCCCTCGAGATACATGGCGGGTCTCCGAAGACAGCAGCACTTCCTGTTTGCGCTGGGATTGCACGTATTTGCGATCCGACAGGGGAGCTGTTCGTTGGGTTCTCTCCCCGAAAGCAAAACCGCTGCGCAGTCGGGGGCACCGTTAACAGCAGAGAGTGCGGGTGGACGTGAGTACAGAATGTTGTCTTGCCAATTCGCGCGAAACGCTGTTTTCACAGCAGGCCAACCTGGATGCGCAAGTACAAAATCATTGATCAACCCGGTCGTGCCTTTGTCACCGGTCGATGTCGCAGGTAAAGCTAGCTACTGAAACGCTGTTGAGATAGTCTGCTAAGTCCGAAACTACTCCGTCAATGTCAGCTTTCAAAGTCATTTCGAATCTTGATCCGATCAAATAGTCCTTGCTATTGATCCAGACTGCCTGATCGTTATTGGTACCAAGCGTCGGCTTGATAGGGTGCCCAAAGTAATTGTGCTAACAACATTTGCCCCTGCCGCAACATTGGTTCCTTCAAGGTAGTTGTTGAGGGTGAAGTTGCCTGACACTCACTGATGAGGCCTGGGGAGCTAAGTCTGCTTTGGACCCAAGGCCGCTAGGGCATTCTGAGATGCGAACAATACGGCAAGAGGCTGTTCGTGAGGGAGGCGCCGGTGAGCAGCGCGCCATCTGCATTTTGCAGCCTGAACTGGCCGGGAGTATCCCAATTGAGAACGGGAGTTTTGGGCTACCTTTGGCGACACCCGATACTGCGTACCAAAGGCATTCACCTGAACTATCATGCAATGGCGGTAGCCCAACGATGGTGTGCGCCAAGGAAATCGCCCGATTACTGACACATTTGCCGTAGTACACGTGGCTTCAGAAATCCCGTCATTATTAGTGTCTGGACACGGCAGGTATCCGAAAACTTCGTTTGCATGTGAAGGAATTTCTTGGGAATAGCGATATGCACTCGCGTATCCGATTAGCGCTTCTTTTGCCTGGCCTAACGCCACAGATGAGATTCGGTCACGCTCTGTCTCGCCTGCATTCATCGCGCGCACGGCAAAGTATGCCGCCATAACCCCAACAGCCAGCAACATCAGCAGCAAAGCAGAACCACGTTGGCGATTCATTTGCGTTTCCTCAAAAGCTGGCTTTTGAGTGACCATATTCTTTGGAAGAATGTCGTCGCGCTCCAGGGTGTTGATGTCCAAAGCTTCGCCCACCTTGAGATTTGCCTTGAATAGTTACTTTAGTAGAAGACACGCCTATGCTTTGTCCAGTGGGCAAGGTGCGTTCCTCTGCTATTGGCTTTCGATTGATCCATGCGGTGCTATTTCCGCGATCACGCTTGACCAGACCGTTGATTTGCAGGCGCCCATATACGCCAGTTACCTCAAGGCCGGTGGCAGTGCTATCGCCAGCGCTAGTGCGTTCCCGGGCAATTGAACTTCTCTCTTCCGGTGTGTAGATAAAGGTACCAAGTCGCGGTGGGGTTGGAGGGGTTGGAGGCCTTGCAGCTGGCTTTGGGGCGCTTTCGGAGGGTAGTAGCGCAGGCAAGGTGCCTGAATTGCCCATGGTAAAAAAGCGCAAGACGCAATGGGCGTCTAGTCCTGACTCAGTTGCGTTTGAAAGCACACACGAATTGATACGGAATTGACCCCTAACCCTACGAGCAAAGCTCTCTGTGAGGGCAACTAACTCTTCCTCATGAATGTTTGTGATCGAGAATTCAAGGTCATGAAACTGGGCCTCGTTGCTTGCAGCTACTGGTAACCCTTCTGTCACTGTTCCACTTGAAGATGGCGAATCGACTTGCGCATTCAGAGTTTTTGGTGGGTGAAGCGTATACGTCAGCGTTTGTGGCAAACCTGTGAGTTGGTGGCTAAGGACAAGTTGTTCGACCCACGCTTCCCGTTCCACATTGCCAACCATTCCACGATCCACTAGCTTTCTGAACTGGGAAATGTGCGATTCGATATTTCCCAAGTCGGCCTGCTTTTGCTCCAGAACGCCCTGTTGAGAGCTCTTGTCAGCTTGCGTCAGGGCAGCTGATTGCTGCATCGAATTCATCCATTTCTGGCTGACTAAGACCAAACCTAGTCCAAGCGAAATGACGATACCCAGTGCTATGAGGCTCTTCTTGGCGTGGATAACGATTGACTTCACGGCCTCATGATGTCCCCCCTTCACTTGCTGGACTTGCACCCCATTTTTTATCAAAGTAAGACACCAAGCTGGCGCTGGACCTGCAATGTGTTGACTGCTATTGCTCAGAATTCCGTTTGCAGCGGCTTTAGCTGGATCAACAACAAGCGTAACGCCAGGAATATTCTGAAGATTTTTTGATACCTTCGCTATGCTCCTCGCGCGCTCGCGCGGCATAAGGGATTCGGACGGTAGAAATTCCACCAGAATTTCGATGCGCCGCGGAGGTTTGGCTCCAGGGACAGATGTATGCGTGGTTGTGGGTAAATCGGACGTCGGTGCTGCTTCTGTCGTCGACGGGCTACCGGTGACCGCGGAATCTTTAGCGGCTTTAGCGCAGGCAGTCTCTTCATCTGCGAGGATCGGCTCTCATATCGAGTGAATCGGCTTTTCGAATCCATTGCAGTTGCCAAAGATATCGCAGAGATCGATTCGCTCAAGCCCGGCGAACCAACGATCTCGTTCAGATCTAGTGCGACGGCTTGTCGCACTAAATCTGGCGATACACCTACTTCGTCAAGGCGCTGTTCCACCTTAGCTAGATTGGCATTGATGCCTGCCAACTCAGTCTGTTCCCGTGCATTGGCCTTTCGCGCTAGCCAACCGCCATTCACGTTTTGTGCAGTTGTCCATCCGGCGGCAACCAGGCAAAGACTGGCGGCTCCGTAGGAGGCGAGCCTTAACTTATTTCCCAAAACTCTGGTTCGCCTGCCACTCGGTGCCAACTGAGCACTAGGTGCAGTTGAGGCTAGGTCAAAAATGACTGATCGCCAGTCAACCGGTTGACCGTGGTTCCAGTGGGCTGGCGCAGAGACCACGTCAAGGCCTTGATTGACCAGTGGAGCGATCAGTGTGTCAGCATGACCTAAAACCCAAACTGGATATCGCTGCTGTGAACGCTCGACGACACGTGTATTTTCTAGATGTCTGAGCGTCCTGACAACCTCAGCAGCTTGATCCGATGGCTTATTGCTACATGGCGCCAGCCTAGCAAGAACTGGCCGACGATCCCTGAGGAAGACGATTCGCAACGTACCGTTACCTGGCACTACAACAAAAATGTCGGGGGCAAAGTTTTGATGCACCCCAACCAGGCGATCAATGCAGAGCTTGCCCAGACACCTGCCAGCATTGAAGGATTCGTATCCAGCGCTAGGTTCACGCGTGCAGCAGAGTCAACAGCAAATAGGACCTGTTGAGGTGGCGCCAGTCGATCAAGAAGCTTGCCGGTAGACGGCGTTTTTAGCACGGTGCGAAACGGCGTATCAGGAAAGCGACTTTGTAGTTGCCGCTCAATAAAGTCCGATCGGTCGCGCCCGAACAGTCGAGGTACTTTAACCTCGGCGAATATTTCCTCAGCAAAGTCAGTAACTACAAAGATCAAGTCATTTGCAGTAACTTTTTCAGAAGCCAGTGGACGCCATCCAGTCTTGTCTTTCTGCCAGAAAGTTTGACCGCTCGCATCCAGGTGAAGTATGGTTTTCACGTCTGACCTCAGGTTTTCATCGTAGCGATGGTGTCGTAAATCGGTCCCAATACGGCCATCATGATCCAGCCCAAAATCAAGCCCATAACCACAGTCAAAGTCGGCTCGATCATGGCCTGAACCTTGCCGACTGACTCGTCAATATCGCGCGAGTAGAAATAGCTGATGTTGTTCAACGAGGCGTCAAGCGCTCCAGTGGTCTCTCCAACCTTAAGCATCCGCACAACCAAAGAAGGGAATAGCATTTCTGCAGCAAAGCTCTCAGACATTGAGCTGCCATTGATGACTCTCTCACGGGCTCGGCGAATAGCCCGTTGAATGACAAGATTGCCAGATATCTTTTGGCAATACACCAGGCCGTCGATAAGTGGCACACCAGTTTTGTACATCAAGGCAAACGTGTCGGCAAAGCGGGCCAGCGCCATCTTCTTTAGCACCGGTCCAATAAGTGGAATGTGCAGGCTGAGCTGATGAAGGCGATAACGTACAGAAGGGAAGGTTGCAGCCGCGGCAGACAAGCCCACGAATAGCGCGACCGGCGTCAGTAGTAGAGCCCACCAGAAGTTCACGAACAAATTTGACAACCCGATCAAAAGTTGGGTTTGAAGGGGTATGGTCTGCCCCATGTTGGTTAGAAAGCCTACTAGCTGAGGGACGAGATAGATCATCAGAAAGAAAACGACGCCACCAATAACGACAATGACAAAGCTGGGATACATCAGCAAGGCTTTGGTCTGCGACGCCATTTCATCCTGCCACTTCAAGGACCGAACAATTTCCTTGATGACATCCGATAATTGTCCCGATACTTCCCCAGATCGGATCAAATTGACAATCGTGTCGGAAAACACGCCGGGATAAGCAGAAATTGCTTCTGCAAGAGTGGCGCCGCCCTCGATTTTTTCAAAGATTCCACCTGAAAGATCTCTACCCGCGGGCGATTCCGAGGATTCCGGAGATCACCCAGCGCGGTCAGGATTGGAACGCCTGCGCGAATCAACATTTCAAGTTGAAACAGAAATCCAATAATCTCGCGCCGAGGCATGCTTTCACGTTACGCCTGCGTTCATGCAACGCACGTGCGCGAAGCAGCAATAGTCCCATGCGCTTGAGTTGGGTTTCCAGATCAAGCTCGTGCAACGCCTCAATCCGGCCCTTCAATATCTGGCCTTCTGGGTTTGCTGCGCGATAGTTGTACAGCGGCATTTAGTCAATTAACTCAGTTAGGTCGACAACACGACCAATTTCTTCTATGGTCGTATGCCCTTCGCGTACCCGCCGGAGCCCGTCCTCTGCCATAGAAACAAATCCGTGTTCTCGAACATGTTGGGTCATTGTTTTCAAGCTGGCACGCTGGGTTACAAGTTCGTCCAACGCGGCGTCGAACTTGAGGAGCTCCAGAATGGAGGTTCGGCCTTTGTAGCCTTGAAAGTCGCAGGAAGTACAGCCAGTGGCCTTGAACAGACTCACTTCTCCAAGATCGTTGTCGCCAAGCAGGCTCAACTCAACGGCGGTTGGAACGTGAGGTGCTTTGCATGAAGGACAGAGCGTTCGAACGAGACGCTGCGCAACGATGCCTATGACGTTTCCAGCCAAGACATCAGGCTTGATGCCAAGGTCCAGTAAACGCGGAATACTGCGAATCGCAGAATTGGTGTGTAAGGTGGAGAAAACCTGATGCCCCGTCATCGCTGCACGAAACGCCATCTCTGCAGTATCGTGATCACGAATCTCACCGACCAGAATGATGTCTGGATCCTGTCGCATCATTGATCTGATTCCCTCTGCGAAGTCCATCTTTACCGCATCGGAAAGGGATGTCTGTCGTATTACAGGCATTGGGTATTCGACTGGATCCTCCAGAGTCATGATATTGACTCCGACATCATTTAAGTGCCCAAGAATTGAGTAGAGAGTTGTGGTCTTTCCCGAGCCAGTTGGCCCCGTGACCAGCATAATGCCTTCAGGCCTAGAGAGCATCAACTGCATGGTCGTGAGCTGTTGACTGGACAGACCCAAGCCGTCTAAGGGAACTATGCCGCGCTTTCGATCCAGTATTCGAAGAACGAAATTTTCCCCGTGAATAGTAGGCTGAACTGCGGTTCGAAAGTCCACTTGTCGCCCCGAGATTGACAGAGATATTCGACCATCTTGCGGGGCCCTAGTTTCCGCAATATTCATTCCTGACATGACCTTGAGCCTGACTACCATTGCGGACCAAAACCGTAGATGAAGTACGCGCACCTGGCGTAGGACGCCATCGATTCGATAGCGAATTCGAAGAAATTGCGGCTCCGGTTCGAAGTGGATGTCTGAAGCGCCGCGGTGCGTGGCGTCAACTAAAGTGAATCCATGAGTCTGACCACCGGGTGGCTATAACCTTCAGCGACCAGACTCAGACTAGCAAGGTCAAGCGTCCCCGATTCCAGTTCTTGCAGTACACCATCGATGGATAGCTCATGACCATAGAACTGCTCGATTGCGGGCAGAATCTCTGCGCTACTGGCAAGTGCCCACCGCACGGTGGGTCCTCCAATCAACAACGCGTTGACTTGGTCGGCAGCAACTATGTCGTTAGGATCGGCACTGGCGATCAAAAGTTCGTTGTTCTCCAGACTGACTGGAAACAGCATGTGTCTTTTTGCCAACGCCTTGGAAATCAGTGCGAGAGCCTTTGGATCAGCTACGACCCCCTTTAGGCTAATTTCCTGCTCCCCTAGCTTTTCAGCCAATGCTCCCCGCATGGCATCTTCGGTAATAAATCCAAGCGCTAGAAGCGCGGCCCCCAATGGTTGATTCGTATTTTTCTGCTCTTGCAAAGCAATGCGAAGTTGATCCGGGGAGATCAGCCCCTGAGCTACGAGTTGATCGCCGAGCCTGGGGCGAGCTATCTGGGAGGCCTGTACGGGTGCGTTCATGGCGAATTGCTAGAAGTCTGTTCAAGATCAGCTTTAGAGCTAGAACGAAGTTGTTCTAGTCTTTGCTGTGCCGCACTTCTTGAGAACGAAACTACGCCTGAGAAGGATGCGGAAAGTGATATCGCTCGCTCGTAGTAGGTTTGGGCATTTGCATAGCGGTGCAGCTGATCCAAAGCAACCGCTAGGTTGTAGGTGTAAGTGGGGTTCTCTGGTTCAAGAGCCTGGGCGCGTGCAAATACCTGCTGAGCATCCGCCATTCGGCCTTCTCTTGCTAGTTGCAAACCCAATGAGGTTTGAGCGGCAGCGGAATCATTTTGACCAATGACTCCCGCGCGTGCCTGGGTAGGCGATTGGTTGAGGTCGTTCTTCGTTTGCAATGCCTGAATTCCAGCCAGTGCATTTGCCTGATTTGGCTCCTGCCGAAGTACTCGTTCATAGTACGAAAGGGCTTCATCACGATGACCGGTTCGATGAGCAATGTGGCCAAGGCCCAATAGTGCATCCCGTTCCTCTGGATAACTCTTCAATACTTGTAAGTAATGTCGTGAGGCTTCATCAAACTGACCTGAGCTGAGAGCAGCATATGCCATTGCCAGGCTGTCATTCAACGTCGACTTCCCAACGAAGGAGGCGGATTCCTTCTTTGGGGTTGTGGGCTTAGTCGCCCCGACAACTGGATCTGGCGCGGAACCCGATTCATTCAAGGAGTTTTCTTTTGCAACCGGTTGGTTGCCCTTGTCTACTTCCTGCCCGGTGGTTTTCGAGGTGGGGTTCGGTACCTTGGACTGGCGGGCAGCAACCTTGACTGGTTCGGAAGGCTTGGGCAACTCTATTGATGATGGTTCCGTGCTTGCCGGTGTCGTTTTTTCAGTAGATCCGATTTCAGCGGTTGGGGCTGCACCAAGCACAGAGCTTTCAGCTGATATCGCCACTTTAGATGTGTCAGGTACTAAGGCCGTCGCATCACTCATTGCCAATAGCCAAGTTCCCGCTCCTGAAGCAACTGCTAGCGAAGCAGCGCTGAGCACCAATACACGTTTGTATCGACTTGTCCAGGGTACTGCTTTGGCATGTGCGCGCTGCATATCCATTGCAATCTGTGGAGAAGTGCTCTCCACATTCTGGCGCTGGTTTGCGCCCTGGCTGCTCACCTCAGATGGCATACTGCGGAGTCATTCCTCTCCACTGATACTTCAGCTACCGAGATGGGCTCGAGAGAGAGTTTTGGTTTGGCACCGAGAAGTCTGTTCTTGTCGGTACTAGCCTTGTCCAAAGCGTCAAGAAGGAGACTCATGTTCAGCGCCTTTGTGGAAGGTTTTCTGCGCCTGGACCATCTATCCTCGATTGCAGCGTTCTGCCAGATTCTTCAAGTGAGGCACGAAAGTCCCGAAAATCGCCCGCGAGGCTAGCGTCGTAAATCACCGTCGGCCGCAAAAATACAACGAGCTCAGACTTTTGGCTGCTGTCATTGCGATACTTAAACAGATTACCGATCATTGGAACCTTGTTAATTCCCGGCACTTCATCTGATCCATCATTCCTGGTGTCCTGCATAAGTCCACCCAATACTGCTATGTCCCCAGACTGAACACGCAAGACTGACTCCATCTCTCGCGTTTGAACTTCGGGTATTCGATTGATGATGTTGTTTTGGGCAAGAGCAGGGCTCGGATCAGTGGCGTATCCAGTAATTCGACTAATCGTTGGTCGCAGATTCAAAGTGACTTCGTCTGACTCACTGACTTGCGGCATTACAGTCATTAGAAATCCAATGGGAACCGTATTGATCGTGGTGCTGTAGGTGGCAGGGGTAGCGGCCGTGGTAGCAGTAGCGGGATGTCCAGGTGTCACGTCAATTGTGAAATAGACCTTGTTGTCCACAACTTTTAGTACGCTACTTTGATTGTTGAGAACAGAGATTTTTGGGCTAGACAGAACGCGCAAAGTTCCAAATGACTCCAGCATCCCAAGCATGGCGGTCAGGTCAGTGTTGCCCCCGAATATCCCGCTCCGACTCAGAGTGAGCGTAGTGAGGGAGCTCACCAATCCGCCCGTTTGCATTCCGGATGTTGGGCCAGATGGCGAAACGCTGATGCCGGTGCCAGCACTACTTCCTGCCGTCTTGAGTAAGGACCAATTAATTCCTTGTTGATATCTGCTTGACAGATCGACCTCAACGATAGTGGCTTCGATCAACACCTGACGACGAGCGGACATTAACACCCGGTCCAGAAACTCACGAACTTTAGCGTGTTGGTCTTGTGAAGCTCGTACGCTGATTACGCCTGTTTCCGGATGAGCGATGACAGAGGCAGCTTCGCGGAATGAATTCCGCTTGATGCCAGGTGAGCCATTCGGTATCACTGCAATTGGTTTTGCGATTGACGCAACAGCCAATGCGCCTACAGTTGGTACTTTCGAGTTTTGTGGGTCCGACCTTTTAGCTGTGGCATTTGGAGAAACAGGAATAGCCTGCGCTGGTATCGGTTGATTTGCAGTCTGTTCAGTCGAAGCATCTGAAGCGCCATCCGGAATGATCTTGTCGGTTTCACGCAAGAGATCCTTCAGATTGCCAATCAAGGTTTCCCAAAATCGGTTATTTGATGTGTTGTCTATGGACGAAGTGGATGCATTGCTGCCACTGCCGCCACCAGAGTTACCTGGCCCACCTCCGGTGCTTGCTACGTTCGTCGAGGTGCTGATAGTCGTGCGTGCATCCCTTTGAATGTTCGGATAGTCAATTCTGTAGTGCTTAAGATATGGGGAGTCGGGCAGAATCGAGAGACTCTTCCCCTTAATTTCATAGCGTAGATCGACTTGGCGAGCTACTCGATCAAGGATTTCCGTCAAAGTTTGATCACGAACGTTCATCGTCACCGTGCCCGCGATGCTTGGGTGTATGTCGATGTTCAACTTTGCGTCGCGCGAGGGCAAATAGCAACTGCTGAACGTCAACGCTTTGCATCACCACGGTATAGACCTCTTGCCGGACAGTTGGCTTTGGCTTTGGCGGAAGCGAAGGTGCCTCGGCAAATGCGGGCGGGGATCCACGAACGACCGGCGCTGGATTCAAGTGCGCTTTTGAGACCGGAAGCGGTGAAGTTGCACACCCCCCCAGAATCAACGTTACTCCGGAAAGCCAAGTAATCGGATTGCGGTCAAATCTCATGACTGGAGACAGTGTGTTGTTCGGTTTCAAAGTGATTGCTCCTTTTGCGTATGTCCCGTTCCGCGAGCAAGAGCCTGCTTACCAAGACCAAATATCCGAAGTAGTACAGAACTCTCCCCCAACGATTGGCCAATCGCCAAAGCGCTAAATTTGCGGGGCGCGTTGCGTTTGAACCCATGTCTCTCGACATTCATTCGGTCAACCGCCGCAACAATTTTTGTGACTTGCGACCAGCTAGAAAACAAATTGGTCTTCGAGTTAGAAAGTAGGGCTTCTTTGTCTTGCTCAATTGAGGATTTCGCGCCTATATCTGACGATGTCGCAATACCAGAAACATGCTCAGTAGAGGGTGAATCACTTTCTTTTGGCATGGACAATCTTGCATGAGGAGTTCCGGCGATGGCGCGAAGGTAACTTGACTGTTTGTCTAAAAGCCATAGCGCACCAAAAGCTATCGCGATGGACGCGCCGCATACTAGCCATGTGTGCTGAGCTTTCGAAAGTCCGTGATTTTTACTGCGGAGTCCGCCTTGCAGTTCATTAACTGCACTTTCGATCTGGGAGACTTTTATCGACCGACTAGCTTGCGCGAATGCTGCAAGGAGCGCTTTGTCGGCCAAGAGGTTTATCCGCCTTGCTCGCCCTTCCGAAGCCTTGAAGAGCTTTTTTCTTGCTGCTGGCGAGAACAACACACCACCGTTCCAACCCGCCTCTCGAAGACGATGGTCTAGATATGCATCAACCTCGTCTCGCGGAAGGGGGCCTAGTTCGAAACGGTGTACTACACGGTCGCGGACTTGACGAAGCTTGGGATCGCCAATCAGACTATCAAGCTCCGGCTGTCCAAAAAGGAAGATGTTGATCAGCTTATGCTGTCCAGTCTCAAGATTCGATAGCAGTCTGATCTCTTCCAAGGATTCGGCGGGCATCAAATGAGCCTCATCCACTACCAAGAGTACGCGTTGCCCCAAAGAGTGTCGACGAAGCAGCTCCTGATTCAGTGCGGCCAGCTTTTCTTCAGTTGAGTGAGATGTTTGAGAAAGGCCCAAATCTCGACAAATTGCGCTGATGATCTCGTCTCGGCTGAAGCATGGATTGGCTAGATAGACTGTGCAGACATCCTCGCCCAGGCGGTTGATCAGTAGGCGAGCCAGTAGCGTCTTGCCACTGCCTACTTCCGCAACTAGCATTGTTATGCCTTCGTCGTGATGAGCGACATGAAGCATTGCATTGAGAATATCTCCACGGCGCCCACCAGAGAAGAAGAATTCCAGGTCTGGTGTGATCTGAAACGGGGGTTTGGCCAGCCCAAAGTGATGGAGATACAAGTGGGACATTACGGCTCCCTACTTGCGAGTTTGGCAAATGAGTAGGATCGGAATTTGCGCGGGACCTCAACGGTACCCAGAGCGAACTTCTGCAAGCACGCTCTGCGCTCGAATTGCGGTAACAGACTGAATCGACAGACGTACATGGAGCTGGTATTGGCGTTGTTATTCTTCCAATGTTAGGCAACTCCGAGTGGGTTCAAAACGAAAAGTAAAGGGGTTTGACCTGCCAGTTCGAAGATGGGCCAGCGCGGCGCCCGAAATTGAACCTGGGGGTTCGGCATTCAAGACGGACTGATTTCCGCCGATATGTCACTCAAGTTGGCCTGATCTATAGCCAATGACCTTTTCCCTTCATTGACGGAAATTCCAGACAACCGCTCCGGGGACGGCTGTTGACATGTTTCAAGCCATTGCCGTGACATTGTGCACAAGTGGTTTGTCTACTAAGTCATGTTTTCTGGCCGTTCTGTTTGGACGGAATCGACGCTTCGCCTTTCTCCACCTAGAGTCGTAGTATCTTCAAAACAAGGTTCCTGCGGGTGATGCCTTCTACAATCAACCATCTGATCGACGCTCAGGCTCCAGCGCCTGAGGAGTCGTTGCTTAAGATGACTTTGCGTAAACTAGCCTCGCGTTCCAGCACGGTTGCAGGTCCAGCGCATCCTTATCCTGTTGACCGGTTTGCCAAATTGCGTGGCCATAGAGAGGCCTATGCCAATACGCTGGCGTGGTATCGCGTGGCCGCAGAAAACGGGGATGCCAGCGCGCAACTCCGCATGGGCTATCTCTACCAGCAAGGCGACGGCGTCGAACAGAACGACTCGGAAGCGCTGAAGTGGTATCGACTTGCCGTCGCCCAAGGACAATACAAACTAGGCGTTCGTTACGCCCAGGGCATCGGTGTTCCGCATGACTTCACGCAGACTGCGAAGTGGTACACGCTGGCCGCGCAGCACGGCCACATCCGGGCGCAGGTGAACCTGGGCAGCATGTATTGCCAGGGGATTGGCGTCGAACAGGATCATGGTGCGGCGGTGAAGTGGTACCGGATGGCTGCTGAACAGGGGGATGCCATAGCTCAATTCAATCTGGCTGTCAGCTATGTCAAAGGACTCGGTGTGACCCGGGATTTAGGCGCGGCGCACATGTGGCTCGGTTTCAGCGCCCGCGATGGCGACGAGCATGCTGCTGCTAGTCTCGTCAAGCTGGCCAATAACATGACTGCCCTGCAGCTTGACGAGGCACGTCAATTGACGCTTGAGTACGAAGCCAGCAAAGTGCTACCCCGTCAGTAGGGGTTCTTGCTGCTGGAGCCTAGAACAACTCCACCTCACCGACATTGACGGCCTGGTCTTCCAGTGCCCCAACTGTCACCAGCGCTGCGTAGCTGCAGACCAGATTTCTGCCGTTACCTTTGGCGAAATACAAAGCCTTGTCAGCCCGCTCGATGGCGCCACTGGGCGTATCGCCGGCCCGTACGTCAGACAGACCGATGCTGATGGTAATGCGGCCGACCTGCGGAAATGGGTAATTTTCACAGTGGACCCGCAGGCGCTCCAGTACCTGAAGTGCATCTGCCTCACTCCTGCAGTGCATGAGAACCACGAATTCCTCGCCGCCGAAGCGGTAGAGCTGGTCGTTCAAGCGAAAGCAGGTTCGCATCAGACGGGCCAGCAACAACAGCACTTCGTCACCTATTAGATGGCCGTAGGTATCATTGACCCGCTTGAAGTGATCGATGTCGATCATCGCCAGCCAATAGTTGCCAGCGCCGGGATCGTCTCTACGATCGCCTTCTATCGCTTCAAGATCAGGGTACTGTTTGGTGGTGGCCTTCAAAAAGGCGCCGTCAAAAGTCTTGCGGTTCAGCAGCTCGGTCAGCTCACCATAGTCCAGCAGATTCTGGAAATTGCTGTACAGCCGCAGCACGCCCGTCAGCAGGTTGGCAGATTCATCTGAAATGGGACTTATTGTGGTGATTTCCAATACGCTGCGCGAGGCAGCATTTCTGAACAAGGGGAAGACAGTGAGCGACGGGAATCCCGCCTGACGTGCAACACGCTGACAGTCAACCGCCTGACGTCGCAAAGGAAAGTCTGCCAGTTTGGGCAGATCGTCCAGATCGCTCCAGCCTTCATCGGTTTTGGGAACGAGGTCGTGCGGACCTTGTTTGATGCAGGTTAGCCAGCGCTCGTCGTCTCGTTCGCCTACGCTTCGACAGATCTCGATACTCAGTGGCGACAGCAAGTCGTTGATGGTCCGCACCAAAGCGGACTCCAGGTCATCCCGGTCCATGTGGGCAGTCAGGTTGGCAAGGTTTTCTACAATTTGAGACATACGGTGCTGTTGGTACGGTGATTCACGGATTTCAGGCAAGCAGGAATCGTCTCAAACTCATCTCGGCTGGCAACCCATCCATAGACCCTGCCTGGAAATGGTAGATGTGATGGCGGCTCGGTAAAGCTGACATAAGAAGGCCCGAAGGATGGCAGATGTCTCTATTGAAAGAGCTCACGCGCCCGCGCGGATCAACCTGCGTTGCAGCAAATCGATGTAACCATCCATCGGGTGTCTGAGTAAATCCACCAGCAAGCCGACACCGACAATTGATACCAGGGCCAACCATCCGGGCAGGACACGAGACATCAAGTCGATGAAGCCGTAAAAATGGACAGGGCTGTATGACGTCTGAGGTGTCAAGTCGATGTTCAAGCGACCGAGTACGCCGTATTTTGGACGCACGCGTTCCTGCATGTCAGACTGGAAATACACCCGTTCCAGCAATGAGCCTGGCGTTGTGATCTGTTCGCCATGGTGATTGAAATACAAACATCGGCCCACGTGGTTGTAGCCGAAGGATTCCCAGGGCACACGGGCGACCAGATCCGAGGATTTGACATAACGTGTCGTGACGGCGCCCAGCCCGACGGTCGGGTCATCACTTGCACTGCGAGCATTGGAGTAAGCATTCACAAAATCATCCGATCCAACTCGGGGACATCCGAACGTCACAACTTCGTTGATGGACCAGGCATTGGAGAGGTAGAAGGCGGCAATGATGGCCATCGCACCACCCAGGGAATGTCCGGTCAATGTGATTTGTCGGGGATGATGCAAAGCCAGCCAGGCATGGACTTCGGGAGCCACTGCCTGCCAGGCTCTCTGAAAGCCCTGATGACGGGCAGGATTCTCCACGAATCCCATATCAAAGTCCGTCGCCCAGTTGTGCCAGCTTGAAATGACCGTGCCCCTGAAAGCGATCACAGCACAGCCGTCAGCATCCAGGATCCCGAACCCTGCGAACTGCTTCTGGTTCAGAGAGCCAAACTCGCAGAAACTATTTGCGTGGTGTTCGGCCTTTAGCGACTGTGCGTCGCGGTAACTTGAACGGGCCAGTTCGGCTTTGTGCAAATGGCGCAAAACCAGTCGAGGGGTCATCGGCAAATTTGGGATGGGTTGCTGAAACAGACCGGGTATAGGAGATACGTTCTCCAAAGTTGCCTTGGGCAGTTTTGTGGCAAGGACAGTTTGCGAGGCAAAGGGAATAATTTCCATCAACTGCTCCCAATTGAAGTCACGCTTCGCCCACCTACTACAGTCTGCAGATCGGTCGAAACTGGGCGCCCGGCCGTAGCGAAAGGCAGTGCGCTGAGTCAACCTTCTGCGTCTGGCTACAGGAATTGCTCAACGAACTGATTGACCACACACCCTGTATGATGGATTCTCGGCTAAATTGCCCAGGCTGTCACGGCCGGATAGATCACCATCGCATGGAATTGCAAGCTAGTGCCTTGAACAATCGCTTCCCGAATAGATCCAGATCTGATGGCGTCATGAGCGACACCGACGCGAATTCCGTTGACCGCAATAGATTTCTGCAGACGCGCCTAATCGGCTTCGACTAAATGAGCTGTTCCTTCCCGCTTCCATTTGGCTTAAAGTCGAGCGATTCTTGGCAACATAATCAAGTGGTACGAGTTGTCGTTTTGGAGACCTAATGTATTGCACCGCTCTAAGGACCTTTGCTCAGGCGTTACTTGACTGGACTTTTCTCGCAGCGACTGTCATGTTTGGTTTTACGATGCAGGCGCTGGCACAGCCTTCTCCTGTACAAAGGCTGCGTATCGTGGGTGGCCTGGCCGGATTGAACCAATACACCCGAAACGAAGAACCCTTCTGGACCAAAGAGTTGTCGCGACTCAGTGGCGGCAAGTTCGATGCCGACATCATTCCTTTTGACCGTGCCGGCGTCCCCGGTGCAGATATGCTGCACCTGATTCAACTGGGTGTCGTGCCCTTCGGGACAGCTCTTTTGAGCAATTTGTCTGCGCAATACCCGGAGTACAGCGCTGCCGATCTGGCCGGACTTAATCCGGACATGGCCACGTTGAAGAAGACCGTAGCCGCCTTTCGCCCTTATCTTGAAAAGTCTCTGCGTGAACGCAACGGTGTGGAGCCATTGGCTATATATGTTTACCCGGCGCAGGTTCTGTTTTGCAAAGCGCCCATAGCCAGTCTGGTAGATCTGGCGGGACGGCGCATTCGGGTGTCATCGGCCACACAGTCGGATTTTGTGGGGGCAATCGGGGGCATTCCAGTGCTCACCGGGTTTGGTCAGATTATGGCTAGCATGGCATCCGGCAATACGGAATGTGCCATCACGGGCACCATGTCTGGCAACACATTGGGATTGCATGAGGTGACCTCCCATATTCATACCCTTCCACTGGGTTGGGGCCTGGCCGTATTCGCTTCCAATCTGGCTGCGTGGGACGCCTTGTCACCGGAACTGAAATCGTTGTTGCGCCGCGAACTGCCCAAGCTTGAAGCCGCCATCTGGAGCGAGAGTGAACGTGAAACGGCTGAGGGACTGGCCTGCAACCGAGGCGCTGCGACCTGCATGGGTGGACGCAAGGGTCACATGGTCGAGGTGCCCTCGTCGGCGCAGGACGAGCAGCGGCGCAGGGAGATCTTCACCTCTACCGTTCTGACTCGCTGGGTCCAGCGCTGCAGTTCACGCTGCAGTGACGTGTGGAATCAAACGATAGGCCCGGTGCGCGGGATCATGGCGCCTGCTTCCAAGTGATCCGATCTCGGCCCTTCAAAGTAACCATCTCCATTGTGGGGTTGGTGGGACTGTTTCTGCTGACTCTGGTGTTCGCTGGGGTCGGCCTTTTGCACAATACCCGCCGGGCTGCGCTCGCCGATAGTGAAGCCCAGGCCGTGCGCTTTGTCAGTGGCGCTGAAACTGCCCTCAATCGAAGCCTGTTGGGTGTGGATGTACTGCTGGCCAGCATGGACGGTTTGCTCACTCTATCCAATCTGATGCCCGAGTGGATCGACAGCAAGTCTGCCAGTCGGCTCATGAATGGTGCGGTCCAGCAGAACCTCTTGGTGCGGCACATTTCGCTTCTTAACGCGAAGGGGACGGTCCTCGCTTCGTCAGACAGCAACGGCGCTGAGGTGGTGCTGAGCCTGCCTGCTGGCTTCGTCGACGAAGTCATGGCGCAACCCGTCTCGACGCTGGTGATCAGTGCGCCGGTTGTCAGTTTTGTCAGCTCAGAGCAGGTACTGTATTTTGCCCGCCACATCAATCTGGCAGACGCATCCAAGGTGATTGCTGTAGCCGAAGTGCAGCAGCCTCTTCTGACGTCCATCATGATCCAGGGCGTGGACATCAGTGGACTGGAGGTGACGCTTGAGCGTGGCAATGGACAGCTTCTGGCCAGCGCGCCGGCACTGGACCAGTTCTCGGGAAAGAAGCTCGCACCTCCGCTGGGCAATCGTGCTGGTTTGAGTGAGGCACAACACCTGTCGGCGCGACTCAGTGGTCTTCCGGCCGTTGTCTTGGCCCGACCCATCCTCTACCGCGATGTGCTGATCACGGCCAGCGTGCCGATCGACGCGGCGCTGGAAGACTGGCGTGTCCAGCGGCTATTTATCGTGGGCATTGCGCTGGCGTTTGCTTTGATGATATTGACAGCCGGGGGGTTTGCCATCTGGTATTTTGATCACCTTGCCAAAGCTCGTTTGACGATCGCCCAGTCCAAAGAGGCATTAGATCAGGCGCTGGAGTCCATGGTCAGCGGTTTTGTGCTGCTCGATGCGGAGCATCAGGTCGTGACCTGGAATCGACGATTTGTGGAGCTCTGTCCCTGGCTGCTTGAAGTGATGTCACCACGGCGTCCTTTTCAGAAAATTCTGGAAGTCACGGCGGCCCATGAGATGCCTGAAAGCGACGAAACAACGCGCCAGGAATGGATCCATCGTCGCATCGCCACCCAAAACATCGCACAGGGCACACACGAACTGAAGCAGATCAGTGGTCAGGTGCTTCAGATTACCGAGCGTCGCACGCCGGACGGAGGACTGGTCATTGTTTACCTGGACGTGACCGAGTTGCGTGAAGCAACCGCGGAGATCGAGCAGCTGGCCTTCTATGACCCGCTGGACAGGGCTGCCCAACCGGCGGTTACTAGCCGATCGCATGCAGCAGGCCATGGCTTCCAGCGCACGCAGTGGCCGTCGCGGGTCGTTGCTGTTTCTGGATCTGGATCATTTCAAAACACTCAATGACACGCTGGGTCACGAGATGGGTGATCAGCTCCTGCGAGAAGTTGCCGGGCGCCTGAAGGCCTGTGTACGCCAGGAAGACACGGTTGCCCGGCTGGGAGGAGATGAATTTGTGGTCATGCTGCAAGGACTGAGTCCGCAGGTAATCGAGGCTGCAGCACAAACCAAAGTGGTTGGTGAAAATATACTGGCAAGTCTGAACCAGCCTTATCAACTGGCCGAGCATACCCATCGCTGCACCTGCAGCATGGGTGCAACATTCTTCGCTGAAGCACACCAGACGCCAGCAGACCTGCTCAAGCAAGCTGATATTGCCATGTACCAGGTCAAGACATCCGGGCGCAATGCCCTGTGCTTCTTTGATCCGGAGATGCTGGCAGCAATCACTACCCGCGTGGATCTGGAACGCGATCTGCGTCAGGCCCTTTCCTCTGAGCAGTTCAGGCTTTACTACCAGGTGCAGGTAACGCATGACGGGCAGGCCGTGGGTGCAGAGGCGCTCATTCGCTGGCTACACCCTGACCGGGGCGTGGTCTCCCCCGCTGAGTTCATTGGGTTAGCTGAAGAAACTGCGCTGATCATTCCCATCGGTCTGTGGGTTTTGCGCACGGCCTGCGAACAACTCAAGTCCTGGGAAAACAGACCCGGTCGACATGACCTGCAACTGGCCGTCAATGTTAGCGCGCGTCAGTTCCGACAGGCAGACTTTGTTGATCAAGTTCGCGACGTACTGCTGCAAACGCAAGTCAATCCCAATCGGCTCAAGCTGGAGCTGACTGAAACCCTTGTGTTGGACGACGTGCACGACACCATCATCAAGATGAAAGCGCTCAAGGCCTTAAGTGTTCGCTTTTCCATGGATGACTTTGGCACTGGCCATTCATCCCTGGCTTATCTGACACAACTACCACTGGATCAGCTTAAGATTGATCAGTCCTTTGTTCGCAATATTGGGATTCAGGCTACTGATTCTGTGATCATCGACACCATCATTGGCATGGCCAGAAATTTAGGTCTGGAAGTGATCGCCGAGGGAGTGGAGACGTCTATCCAAAAAGAGTTTCTGGAACAGCATGGCTGCTCTTTGTGCCAGGGGTATTTGTTTGCCAAGCCCTTGCCAATGGCCGATTTTGAAGAGCACTTGAATGCCCTCGTAATGAATTCATGTGACTAAACATTTGTAACGTAAGAAGCTTCTCGTGTTTCTGCATAAGGAGACGTTTTTTAGTGAAATGCTGGGCCCGCGGCAAGCAAAGTCACCTATACACATCCGCTTATTGAATTCGAGTAACGTTCCGGTTGCTGAAAGCGAAAAATTGGGAGGCGGCATTTACTGTTGTATCGATACCGGAAGGGCGTCAACGACCTCTCAATATCCAAGTCACAAATAGAACAGTTCCTGTAGACGTCAAAACGGTAACCAATATGTTTTCAACTCGTGTTGCCCATGTCGAGCGGCAAGATATGCTTGCGACTCGTATTGGGTTGTGGCCGGACCATTTTGACTTGGAGCTTGAAGCGGCGAGCGTTGCTGCTTGTAGTATTTCCTGAATCGTTCGTCGTTGCTCGTCCAGGATGCGAGAGGAAGCCTGTGCCGTCTTGCGTTCATGAAACGCCAGGAGGTCCACCTTCGCCTGTTCGCTAAACGCCGTCACCGCCATCCTGAAATTGTCGGCCGCCTGATCCAGCACAGTGACCGTCTGGGCCAGTTTGACCTCCATCGCGACCAGTGAGTCGGGTAGGGCCAGAACCCGGCGGTGCAGCAAATCCACTTCATCCAGTACCTCGGCCAGCAATGCTTCCCGTGCCGTGCGCGGGGATTGAACGCTCACAGAGCCAGCTTGCCGAAAAGAACCTTGAACACGTCGTCCAGGTTCTTGTTGGCAGTCACAGCCAAGCGTTTCAGGGACACCATACGGATGCTGGCCTCACGCTCAAACAGATCGGTTGTTTCGCGAATGCGGGCCCGGTAATCCGTGGTGTCGGTGCTGATGTCTCCCAGTGACTTGCCCACGGTTTTTAAAAGCTCAAATACTTCATTGGCGTAAATCACCGCCTCCTGGCGGATGGTGAACGACTTCTCCGACTCCGCCAGTCCAAACAGGGGTGCAAACTCATCGATGACCGACTCATCGGTATCCAGTTTGTTGAACACCATGCGGATCTTCTTCTTGGGGATGCCGAGCTGCTGCAAGGCCCGGATGGTGTTCACCGTGTCGGCCTGGACTTTCTTTTCCTTGACGACCGGGATGATGAAGACATCGAATTCTTCATGGGAGCCGTCGTACTGCTGCATCAGCTTCAGGAAATCCTCCACGTTGGAAGCACCCACATCGATGATGGCCGCATCCAGTGTCATCAATTCATCCACCAGTTGCCCGAACTTCTTGCCCTTCATTTTTTCAACATCGAGGCCATCGGCATCGGCGCCGGCATTGATCGACTCGATCGAATACACCGGAGCGTCTCCCATGCGGGGTTTGAGTAAGTGAGCGGCCACTGTGGTTTTACCCACGTTCCCCGAGAAGTTGAGTACGGCGACTTTCATGCGTGTTTGTTCTTTGCGAGTTTGGCCAGGGCACCGAGATCGGGCTTCTGGCTGAAGATCTTGTTCAGATCGGAGGGGTTGTGGAGCCGGCACTGACCGGAGATGACGACGTATCCAGTTCAACTTGGTTAGGCACAGCAGGCTCACCCGAAGGATGGACTAGTGGTTTGCGCGACGCCTGAACAGATCGAGAGTTGTGCAATCCCATCCTGGCGCGCCGCTGGCGAACCCGACGCAGCGCGGATGCAAAAGAACTCAGGGAAATCTCGAAACCATTGGCCGACAGGATCTGAATCACCGAGGCCCGGGATACCCCGGAATTCAGGGCGGTTTCGATGCTGTCCAGGTAGTCCAGAAGGCGGGCGGTTTGACTCCGGGTGGGTCCTGGGTGGCTGCGGTTTGCAGTTGTTGGTGGATGACGGTGTTGTCCAAAAGCATGGTTTGGAGAGGTTTTAAGGTGGAACGGTTGAGCGGAACGGGAGCAATTCGTCAGACAAATGGTGAACATAAATAGTTCATCAATGCCTGTATTTAGCCATTATAGAATGACATATGAACATATAGAGTTCATTAATACATTCAAAAGGCTCCCAATGAACCGAAATTGCATCCACAGTGAACCAAACTGCCGCTTCCACGAATCCCAAGTGAACCCAACTGCACCCGGCATGCCACTTTCCGGATCGACGGGACGTCCTGGGAGAAGGGGGATAAAAACTAGGGCAGGATATGCGTTTGCGCCGCTGGCCGGTACAAGCCCTGCGATCCGGTGTCCCAAAACAGCCAAAACACGGTCATCCCATGCCGGTTCTTAAAACCATCGTGGGGGACGCCACGAAGCAGGATTTCAAGGACCTGTGCGTCAAGCGGGGTCTGTCCGAATCCGAGCAGCTACGCTCCCTGGTGGTCGCCGAGACCCAGCAGGCATTGGCCCAACCATCTCAGGGAATCGCTCCTATTCAGCTAGATGGGTCCAACGCGGACCTCGACCGCATGACGGTGCGGATGCCTGGATTTGTCATGGATGGCGCCAAAGACCGAGCCCGAAACCAAGGCATGGCACCGAGCCGCTGGGTCGCCGCACTGGTGCAATCCAACCTGACGGCACAACCGGTCATGACGGATGTCGAAGTCGAAGCCTTGCTGGCCAGCAACCGGGAGTTGGCGGCGGTCGGGCGCAACCTCAGTCAGGTGGCCCGGGCCATGAATGCGTTCGGTCATGAGGTCGACAGGGTCCATCTGGAGGTGTTGACCGAACTTAGTGCGGCGGTCACGTCGAGCCGGTCCGAGATCCGCCGTCTGGTGCGGGCCAGCCGACAAGCTTGGGGGATGGATCATGAGCCTGATTGAAGCCGAGCTGCGCAAGGCGCTGGAACCGTCGGTGCGGCGCAAGGCCAACACCACGCGGAACTTTCGGGCCATTGCCAGTCGCCTGACCGCCCGCAATGCCACCAGCTCGTCCGAGGTGATGGTGAAAATCACCGGCTTCGGCAAGGGTGGCTCCCATGTCCGCTCCCATCTGGACTACATCTCCCGCAACGGCAAACTCGAACTGGAGAACGACCGGGGAGAGGTCTTTGACACGCAGGCCAAGGTCCGGGAGTACTTCGGGACTGGGAGGCGGATCTGGGCAACAGCAAACGGCACAAGAACCAGCGGGACACGATGCATCTGGTGTTGTCGATGCCAGAGACCACCGATCCGGAAGCCGTACGCAGTGCGGCGAGAGCTTTCGCGAAGGACCTGTACGGCCACAACCACGAGTACGTGATGGCCCTCCATCACCCTGGCAATGACAAAGACAGCAAACAGCCGCACGTTCACCTGTCGGTCAAGTGTTTGGGCTTTGATGAAACCCGTCTGAATCCCGGCCGGGCCGACTTACAGCACTGGCGCGAGACCTTTGCCGAAAAACTCCGGGACATCGGTGTGGATGCCACGGCCACCCCCCGAAAGAGCCGCGGTGTTGTAAGGAAGGCCGAGCGCAGTGTGATCCAGCACATCGTGAACGGTGACAAGACCCATCCGCCACGCACATCCATGGCCAAACAGGGTAGGGAGGCGGAGGCGGCACGCGAACTCAGCCACGAGCTGCAGGGGATCCCGGTGACACCCAAGCCTTGGGAGCAGGCATTCCTGGTGAAGCAGGGCGAGATCCGCTATGCGTGGTTGGCGGCCGCAAAAGCGATAGAGGAGGGGGCAGTGCCATTACCAGTCAGTGGGGGGCCGTGAGGTAACGGGTCTTGACCTGGCTGGCCAGATCAGAACCTATGTGGAAGCCATGCCGCCTGTGGAGACCGAAAGACAACGGATCAAGGCTGACCTGCTGCAACAATTTTCGGAAAAGCCTTCAGTCGAGTTAAACAGAGATGCAAAGATGCCACTCCCGCGACTCATTTGAAAGATGCTGAACGATGAACTTCGGCACTGTTGCATCGAACAATGATCGGGCGGGCGTATTCAACCGGTCGTCGCAACACCTTTAACCAAGGAGGTGGCAATGGGGCGATCTGCAGGGTGGATGCAGAAGTTGACGGGGCGTGGGACGATGCGCTCGCCGGGTGCGCCACCTCATCGATGTGAGATCGAGTGGCTATTTTGGGAGCAAATCGCGACCGGAATCACGAACGAGAGGGCTGCGGATGCTGGTGGCGTTTCGCAGGCGGTTGGTACGCGCTGGTTCCGTTATCGTGGCGGTATGCCACTATTTATATCGAAACCCATATCAGGAAGGTACTTGTCCTTCACAGAGCGAGAAGAAATCGGGCTGCTCTGCGTTCAAGGCCTTGAG
>JADJII010000018.1:0-27314 GCA_016707075.1 Candidatus Egaibacter danicus | reverse complement strand
CTTGAATCCTCCGATGGCCCCGAGGAATGGGCCTGCGAACTCATGAACCGCATTCGCGATGGTCTGATAAACCTAAACGAAGCCATCCAAGAAGCCGTCGCATCCGGCCACGGTATTGCCAAATCCGCAACCGTCGCGATGCTTACCATGTGGGCGTTCTGCACCCTCCCCGATACCCGCGGAGTCATCACCGCCAATACCGAAACCCAGCTCAAAACCAAAACTTGGGCCGAACTCGGCAAGTGGTTCAACCTTTGCTTCTTCGCCCGTGAACACTTTACCCTAACCGCCACAGGCCTCTTCTCCAAAGACCCCAATCGCGAGCGCACTTGGCGCATCGACATGATTCCGTGGTCCGAGAAAAACCCAGCAGCCTTCGCCGGCCTCCACAATAAAGGCAAGCGCCTGCTGCTGATCTTCGACGAGGCTTCCGAAATCCCTGACATTATCTGGGAAACCGCAGAAGGCGCACTGACCGATGCCGACACAGAAATCATCTGGCTCGCCTTTGGAAACCCCACACGAAACATTGGCCGATTCAAAGAGTGTTTTCCGGGCGGAAAGTTTGCTGGTCAGTGGCATCACCTACAGATCGATTCTCGGACCGTTAGGATCACCAACAAGAAGCGACTACAGGGTTGGATCGATGCCTATGGACTCGATTCCGACTTCGTCCGTGTTCGTGTCCTAGGCCAGTTCCCCCGCAAAGGCCTGATGGAATTCTTCTCGGCCGCAGCGATTGACGAAGCCATGGCCCGAGACGTCTTTGTGGACCGCGTCGAACCCCTTGCGCTTGGCGTTGACGTTGCCCGCTTCGGCATGAACGCATCCGTGATCTTCCCTCGTAAAGGCCGCGATGCACGTACCATCGAACGCTTCCGCTACAACGGAATGTCCACAACCCAGCTCGCCGACGAAGTCAGTAACATCAACGCCCAATACCACGCCGACGGAATCATGATCGACGGTGGTGGTGTTGGCGGTGGTGTGGTCGACCAAGTCCGCGCCAAGCGAATGTTCTGCTACGAAGTCCAATTCGGCGGCAAGGACATAATCCACAATACCATCTGGGGCAACACTGGCGAACGCTACGCCAACAATCGTGCTGCCATGTATGGAGCCTGCCGAGCTTGGCTGGCCACAGCTGCCCTACCCCTAGACCCAGAACTCCGTCGCCAGATGCTCGCCATTAAATACACCTACAACGCTAAAGACGAAATCATCCTCGAACGCAAAGAAGACCTTGTCGATGAAGATGGCAACGGTATCGCCCTCGATGATATCGATGCTTTGGTCTTGACTTTCTCCCATCCTCTGTCACGATCAGCAAGAGCAGGTGGGGATTATCCGCAAGACAATCTCGTAACCTCCGAGTATGATCCCTATTCCCCAGATCGCATGCAAGCATAGGAGCCTCCCATGTCCAGCGCATTCAAAGCAATCGGTAAGTTCCTGTTTGGTGGCCAAGGCCAGACCCAGCCCGCAGCGCCTCCGGCTCAGCCTGCCCCGGCGCAGAACCCAACTGGCACCCCCAACACCAACAAGCCCACGGCCCAGCCGACGTTCCTGTCTTCGGCCGCTGCTGCCCCTGCGGCTGGCGCAGTTGCTGGCGGCAAGACCTTGCTCGGGAGCTAATCCATGGCTATCGTTGTACCTTTCGGCAAAGCCCCTGCTCAGCGCCTGCCAATGCCCGATGAAACCTTTGTCATGTCGGCAGCCGCGCTGATGCACGAAAATGGCCGATTGGTACAACTAGAGACGTAGATCAGAAGCACCCACGTATTGGGACGTCTCAATTTGGTCAGAAGCCAAGGGCGCTAAAAGGAGCGCGAGAAATAGAACAGAACCGAAGCCGTGACCCAAGTCCTCACCACCAAAGACTACGCCTACCGCCGATACTGCGAAGGCCGGTTGCTGTCCCTTCGGGTCAACCGCTATTCTTGGTGGGTCCACTGGCGCGAACTTGCAGATTACTTCCTGCCCCGCCGGTATAAGTGGCTGATCACCCCCAACCAGCAATCCCGTGGTTCGCCGCTGAACCAGAACATCCTCGACTCAACCGGCTGCGTCTACGCGCGTAACCTAGCCTCAGGTCTTGTCTCTGGCAAATCTTCCCCCACCAGCCTTTGGTTCCGGTTGCGCGTTGGCTATTTCGATTCGACCCAGACTTCCCCAGTTTCGCTTTGGCTTGCCGAAGTTGAGCGGATTATGTATTTGATCTTCTCTGAGTCCAACTTCTACAATTCCATTGCCACGTTCTACTACGACCTCGTTGTCTTCGGCACAGCCTCGATGCTGATCTACGAAGACTACGACAACGTCATCAACTGCATCAATCCCTGCCTTGGCGAATACTACGTCGACATTGACGGCAAATACCGCCCGACTGTTTTCTATCGCGAATTCACCATGACCGTTATGGCCGTGGTCCGCGAATATGGCTACGAGAATTGCTCGCAAGCTGTTCGTGAAGCCTACGACCTCAAAGACGGCTCAGGTCTTTCCCGTGAAATCATCGTGGCTCATTCGATCGAACCCAACACCGATGGCCGCGCCAAGGAGTTCGGCATCCCCGAACGCTTCAAGTTCCGCGAGGCTTACTGGGAATGGGGCGGTTCAGCCTCCCCGCAAGGCGGCGCTGCCAGTCCTCCCGGCTTCCTCCGCAAGCGCGGATACGAAGAACAAATGGCAATCGTTGGTCGCTGGGACATTGTCTCCAACGATCCCTACGGCCGATCCCCTGCGATGGACGGCCTGCCCGACCAGAAGCAAGTCCAACTCGAAACCCGCCGCAAGGCCCAAGCCATCGACAAGATGGTCAACCCTCCGCTGGTCGCCGATGTTCAGCTGAAAAACCAGCCGGCTAACCTGACCCCAGGCGGCATTACCTTTGTCTCTGGCTACTCTGCCTCTGGCAAACCCGGCTTTGCCTCGGTTTACGACACCAAGTTCCCGGTCCAAGAAATCACGGCCGACCTTGAAGAAGTCAAAGGCCGTCTCGCGGAGATTTTCTTCAATGACGTCCTTCGCACAGCTTCCCAGTATGAAACCCGTTCCAATGTCACCGCCGTTGAGTGGGACCTCCGCAAGTCTGAATCGCTGGTTATGCTTGGTCCCGCCCTTGAACGAATTGACAACGAAGTTCTACGCCCTGTGCTTGAGCGAGTCTTTGCTATCGCCAACCGCGCTGGAATTATTCCCCCAGCACCACCTGAAATCCAAAACCAAATGATGACCATCGACTTCGTGTCGATGCTTGCGCAGGCCCAGCAAGCCACAAAGGCCGGATCGATCGAACGCGTTCTGTCTCTCGCCGGTAATATGGCAGGCGTCATCCCCGGGTCCACGGACAAAATCAACTTCGACTACGCGCTTGACAAATACTCCAGTCTACTGAACAATGATCCTAAGATGATGAAAACAGATGATGAAGTCGCGAAAATCCGTGAGGATCGCGCTCATCAGGAGCAGGCGGCGCAGCAAGCGGATATTGCCGAGAAGCTTTCACGTGGTGCCAAGACCTTGGCTCGTGCCGACACCGGTGGAGCCAGTCCGCTGCAACAGTTGACGGGAGGCGTTGGTGCCTCGTAATGCCTCCCAAACCAAGGAAATCCGGCGCTATGAAAAAGCTGCCAAGCTCCGAGAGCAAAACCGGATTAACTTCATCGTCGCAGCAATGTCAACTGAGGCTGGTCGAACATATTTCCGAGATATCCTCGCAACTTGTCATATCTTCGCGGACCCATTCTCCGGCGATGCCTTGCGTGAAGCGTACTCCAAAGGTGAGCGTAACATAGGCCTGTACATCTACAACGACATAGTCACTCATTGTCCCGACTACTTTGTCTTGATGATGAAAGAAGCCAACATAGAGGAACAAGTAAATGACCGACGGAACGACGACGATCGAGACACCGACGACACCGACGACGGAGACGCCGCTGGCGAATGACCCAGCCGCTCGGACTGAAACGGGAGAAATCATTGACCGATCCAAACCAACTGAACCTGCCGGGAATCCCGCAGAACCTACCAAGCCCGAATCCGCTGTCGGAGCCCCAGAAGCCTACGCAGATTTTTCTATCCCCGAAGGACATACTCTCGATACAGCCACCATTGAATCTGCAACCCCCATCTTCCGTGAACTTGGGCTCAGCCAAGATCAGGCCCAGAAGCTGGTAGACTTCTACTCCGCGAAGATCGGCGAGATTAATTCGCAGAACGAAGGCTTCATGGAGCAGATGCGAACCGAGTGGCGCAATCAGCTCTCGGCCGATAAAGAAATCGGTGGTAAGCTCGACGCCGTCAAGGTCAACGTCGGCCGAGCCTTTGATCGGATGCCCGAAGGTATTCGCGAACCCTTCAAGGAAGCCATGAACCTTACCGGTGCTGGCGACCATCCCGCAGTTATCAAAGCCATGAATTATTTCGCAGAGCTTGTGAACGAAGGCACTCCCGTCCGCGGTGACAATCCTTCTCCGCATGGTCAGTCTCGTACAGGCGTTGAAACTCGGCCGTCGGCAGCGTCGGCCATGTACCCGAACCTACCGAAACGCTAAGCCCCACGTGGGATGAACGCAACGGCCAGATTAGCGGCTCGGAAACCTAACCCAAAAGGAACTCAGATATGGCAACCATTGGTAATCTGGCCGTCACTTATGCTGACTGGGCCAAAAGGATGGACGATGGCTACAAGGTCGCGTCCATCATCGAAATCCTGTCGCAGACCAACGAAATCCTTGACGACATGCTTGTCATGGAAGGCAACCTGCCGACGGGCCACAAGACCACGATCCGCACGGGCCTGCCTCAGGCTACGTGGCGTCTGCTGAACGCCGGTGTTCCGAATGCCAAGTCCACGACTGCGCAGATCGTTGACACCTGCGGCAACCTCGAAACCTACGCGGTTATCGACAAGGATATCGCGGACCTCAACGGCAACACCGCTGACTTCCGTCTGTCCGAGGTTCGCGCCTTCCTCGAAGGCATGAGCCAGCAGGTCGCCTCGACTCTGATCTATGGCAACCAGCACACCAACCCGGAACGCTTCACCGGCCTTGCCCCGCGCTATTCCACGAAGACCGCGGCGAACTCAGCGACTGCTGCGAATGTCCTCGACGCCGGCGGCACGGCTTCGACCAACACCTCGATCTGGACTCTGGTCTGGGGCGATGACACCCTCCATGGTACCTTCCCCAAGGGCAAGATGACTGGCCTCCAGCATCGTGACATGGGTGAGTGGCCGGTGGCAGATTCGTCGGGCAATACCTACCAAGCCTACCGCGATCACTTCAAGTGGGAAATTGGTCTGGTCCTTCGTGACTGGCGCTATTGCACCCGCATCGCGAACGTGGATGTGAATGCCCTTACCGGCGTGTCGGCTGCGAACCTGATCAACCTTCTGGTCCGCGCGCTCTATCGCCTGCCAACTGCTCCGTCGGGCGCGACGGCGATTCAGTCCTCCGACACCCCGGCTGTCCGTGGCAACATGGGCCGCACGGTGATCTACTGCAACCGCGTGGTTCGCACCTACCTCGACCTCCAGGCGATGAACAAGACCAACGTCCTGCTCCGCCTTGAAGAGTGGGATGGCAAGGTTGTCACCACGTTCCGCGGCATCCCGGTTCGCACCTGCGATGCTATCCTTAACAACGAGGCGCAGGTTACCTAGTAGCCTCTAGCTCCCTGCTTCTCTCGAAAGGAACTGAATCATGATTCTCGACAATCTTCTCACCTTCACCGGCACGTCGAACGGCGCAACCGGTGGTATTACGGCCGGTGCCCAGACGGACCTGCCGACGACCGGTACTCAAGCTGCGTCCAATATCATCGACCTCGGCGTCACATCCGGTGTCCCTAGCTCTGCCAATGGCGGCGGCGCTCGCGATATCGGTGTGGGCGACGATCCGGCAATGAAGCTGTCGGCGCTGGTTACGACTGCCATTACCGGCGGCACGAGCCTTCAGCTGCAACTTCAGGGCGCTCCTGATAACGGCTCTGGCGCTCCGGGTTCCTACACCACGATGTGGACTTCGAGTGCTATTGCCGAGGCCTCACTTGTGGCTGGCGCCCAGATTGCCAACATTGACGTTCCGCGTCCGGCTCCAGGCCAGGCTTTGCCTCGTTACCTCAAGCTGAACTTTATCTCGGTCGGCACCCATTCTGCGGGCGCAATCGAGTGCGGTATCGTGCTTGATCGTGACGATCAGATTCTTGGCTCGGGTGGTGTCTACTCTGGCTATCCCGCTGGCCTCACTGTCTCCAACTAAAAGGAACCCTGCCATGATTCGCAAGCTTCTCCTTGGAACTGTGGCAGGGCTCACCCTCTCGGGTGTTGCCCTTGCACAGGTCAATGTTGTTCCGCAGGTCGGCGTTATCTCGGCCATTCTTAAAAAGGCTTCGTACTCGGCGGTGGCCCTCGCGCTTCCTCCGGCGGCGTCGGCTACGGATATCGCGTGTATTGCTGGGTCTGCCACGAAAACGATCATTATCCGCAAGATTGTGATTTCTGGTTCGGCTGGTACTCTTGTGACTGCTCCGTTCACGTTGCTGCGTTATACCTCCGTAGATACAGCTGGTACCGCTGCAACTACCACTGCGAACTGGGCCAATACCATTTCGAAGCGTGACACAACTGACCCGGCTGCTTCGGCGACGTTGATTTCGTATTCGGCTAATCCGACAATTAACGACGCGTCCCCAACGTATATTGCATCGGCTGAACTAACCTTGCCGGTTACCTCTGCTGGCACTGTAACGCGGCCGCTTATTTGGGACTTTGACACTCCGTTTTCCTTTGTGAAGGGCGTGGTTCTCCGCGGTGCCAGCCAGCAGGCTTGCATCAACCTGAATGCAGTCTCAGTCTCGTCCGGACTGCTTCATGTGGCAATCGACTGGACGGAGGAATAAGCCAATGGCCCGCTGGAAATTGATGGCAGCGCATTACCTCAATGTCGAAGGTGAGGAATGGGAATACCAAGAAACCAACCGAACAACCGGCCGACCGCAGCGGGTGAAGTTCCCCGTTCCGCGGTTGCTTGATATCCGCGATCCGGATTGCTGGACGAACCGTTGGGGCAACAAGGACAACGCCGATGGCGAAATCATTGTTTGCTACAAAGGTAAGGGCGAGTCTTCGGACATTGTCTTCACCGGCGATCCCACCCCGGATATGCTGCCGGTCGATGATGAGGCGAAGGAAATCTCTGCCACCTATGAGCATCTGTGGAAGGCCCGGCCGGAATCGATGGCTGGTGATTTCTCGCAGTCGCTGATCGACAAGTTCCAGTCTGAAATGGCGGCTGCGTCTGCCAAGCAGGCTGAAATTCCCGGCATGGCCGATCTGATTGCCAACATCGGTAAGCTCGCCGAGAGCAATCAGAAGGTCCTTGAAACCGTCACTCGGAGGGTTTAATCATGGGTCTTATCTCCACTGGCCCCGGATCGCCACTGGCTTTTGCGTCGGCCAGTGGGGGTAAGATTTATGCCTACAACAATATCTCTGAGAACGCGGCGGCTGTAGTTGCTGCCGCGAATCAGTTTCGCCAGAAGATTTTGTTTCACAATCCCGGGACGAATGATCTATTCATTGCCCCGTCGAATGTTCAAACTACAGGCTCGAATGTGGCGTTGTCTCCAACCAACGCGGCGCTTGGTGGATGCTTTCGAGTCTATGGCAACGGCGGAACCCTCGTAATTGAAGGTGAGTGTCAAGGCGCATTTCAAGCATTTGCTTTGACTGGTGCTGGTTCGTCCAATCCTCTCATAGTGATGGATTCAAATGTTTAACATTCTTATCCTTCTTCTAGGATTGCTGGCAGTTTCTAATTGAGGCCCACACTGATGGCGGAACTTTTGGAGAAGGTCCGCCGTGAAATGGTAAAGGATTGAAAACAATCGTTGGGATCACACACGAGCAATAGGAGTGAGCAAATGAAACAGGGATCAGGAAATAGTTCTCGTGGCCTGCCAGACTAAGGTTGAACCGCGATGTTACTGGAGTAAACGTTGGCTTGTTTCGGCATTTCCTCCTCAGCAGGTTTTGTTACTTCCTGCCAGAGCCGCTGTATGAAGGTCTAGTAATGGTATTGAAGCGCCTAGGCACAACAACCACCATCCACAAGTCTGGATCGCAGAGAGGCTAACATCGGCAAAAGCTTGGAACGATGGATGATGGTGGCAAACCCGGAGAAAAAGGGATTTGCCATATGATCCTTATGCCGGTAGGTCCGAAGCAGAGTTCTTCGCCAACCAATCATGGAACTTCCGGAACCCAAGAAAACGCTAATCACCGATAAAATCTTGAAGATTGGCAGCAGCGCGTTGTCGATGAGTGAGTGAACTCTCTTTGATCGGCTTGAAAAGCTTGTCGAGTTCACTGGCAGCGCCAAGTTCATCCCCGGGCCCCCGCCCGCCGTGGTGGGGGGGGGCGGGGGGGCCGGCTGAACTTCCCGCCGATAAGCAGGGAACAGCTTGTTCAGCAGGCTCATCATATGAACGCTTATAATGATATCCTGACCGCTCGGATCGAGGCGTTCTAATGACCACTCCCACCGATATCGCCAATCGCGCGCTGCAAGTCCCCGGCACCCGTACCACGGTAACTGCACTGGAACTTGCAAACAATTCCACGAACGAAGCTATTCAGATCAACCTTGCCTACAATGCAGTTCGCAAGCGTCTGATCCGCATGGCTCCGTGGAACTGCGTGTTGAAGACGGCGAATCTGGTGTACATTACATCGTTGCCGGGAACCCCTGAGAACTCGGCAACGACCTTTGTGGGTAAGCCTTGGCAGTCAGGTATCCCTTCGCCGCCTTGGGTTTATGAATATCAATATCCGGTTGATTGCGTGTATGCCGCTTGGATTCCGCCGGTTGATCAAATCGGCTTTGGTGTTGGCATCCCCGCAGGTCCGCCGGTTAAGTTTACAGTTCAGACCGATACTTTTCGGCCGGTTACTGGGGTGGCGATTGCTGCTGGCGGCACTGGCCATGCCGTAGGCGATATCATAACTCTGCCCGGCACCATCCAAGGCAATGCGCCGATCGGTGCGCCTGCGCAGATTCAGGTTGACACAGTTGCAGCTGGTGTCATAACTGCGGCATCGGTTGTGAACCAGGTGATGGGTTCGGCTACACCCAAAGGTGGCAGTTATTTCACCACTCAGACCAATCCAGTTGCGCAGGACACCACTACAGGCTCAGGCATCGACGCAAGCTTCAACCTTACCTATGACCCGGCCAGTCCGCAGCGAGTGATCCTTACCGATCAGCAATACGCCACGTTGGTTTATTGCGCCGATGTTACTGACCCCGATATCATGGATGATTCGTTCCAAGAGGCGCTGGTTAAAATCCTCGGGGCGACGATTACCATCCCGCTTGCTGGCGATAAGACCCTTGCCAAGATGGCAATCGAAGAAGCCAACCGAATGATCGAAGAAGCCCGTGAAGGCGATGGTAACGAAGGCCTTACCATCAATGATGTGACCCCGGATTGGATCAGGGTTCGCGGTGTGGATTATCCGGATATCTATACCCAGTCGCAATGGGGCTTTAGCTGGGGTCCACTTTGGCCAATTCTCTAAGGTAAGCCGATGCCTCACATTATTGCCCAAGCAAGCTTTAACTCCGGCGAATGGTCACCAAACCTATACGCTCGCGTCGATCTGGCGAAATACAAAGCTGGCGCTGCGCTGCTCGAGAATTTCTTTGTGGACTATCGTGGTGGAGCCAGCACCAGAGTTGGCACCAGATATATCCTACAGGCGTATAAGTCCGCGACTCCGGTAAGGCTTATTTCCTTCCAAGCCAGCTTCACGGTTGGTTATGTGTTGGAGTTTGGCAATGGATATATCCGGTTCTTCTATCGGGGATCGCCAATCATTGAAACTGGCGTTGCCATAACCGCAGCGACCAAAGCCAATCCTTGCGTCCTGACCATCCCCGGACATACCTTTTCTATCGGCGACTGGATTTATGTCCAGAGCGTCGGTGGGATGACGCAGATCAATCAAAAGTATTTCATCGTCACGGCTGTGGCTGGCAACAATGTCACCATCGCTGGGTTGAATGGAACCAACATCAACTCGACTGGGTATTCCACCTATACCTCTGGCGGCACCGCTAGCCGAGTTTATACCATTGCTTCGCCATATACATCTTCTGACGATCTGCGTCTGATCAAATTCGCGCAGAGTGTCAACCAGATGATCCTCTGCCATCCGAACCATGAACCTTATGTGTTGACCCTTATCTCAGCCACTAACTGGACACTGGTTCCGGTTGTGATTGGCGCGACTATATCGGCACCGGGCACCCCGACACTGGCAGGATCATTCGTCTACTTCCCCGGCGCAACTCCGACGAACTATTCTTACGGTGTAACCTCGATTGGCACCAATGGCCAAGAGTCGTCTATGTCAGCGGCCGCATCGCTGTATACCTATGACATGCGCACAGTCACTGGCACGGTCAAGGCTTCGTGGACTGCGGTCCAGGGTGCGATTGCTTATAACGTCTATAAGACTCAGGTTTCGTATTTCGGCGTCCTGCCTGTAGGCGTTCAGTATGGGTTTGTCGGCACCTGTAAAGACGTTAACTTCATCGACTCTAACATTGCTGCGGATTTCACCCAGACTCCGCCGATATCGAAAAACCCGTTCGTAGGTTCTGGCATTGACCATGTTACCGTGACCACACCTGGGACCTATACCACTGTCCCGACTGTGTCCTTTGGCGGATCGCCAACCATTGCCGCGACAGCGATTGCGGTGTTGCAGGTTCAGGGTGTCCCCACAATCTCCGCAGGCGGCGCAGGCTTTGCCATTGGCGACACTGTTAACTTCGGCAGCAGCCTTGTTATGCTGGTGACCAACGTGGCCGCAGGCGTTATCACCGCGTGGTCTGTTCAGTCGCCGGGATATATCTCGTCTGGGTCTGTCCCAGGCAATCCATTCAACCAGATCAATTCCTCTGGCGCAGGTACAGGCGCGCAAATCTCTGCAACTTGGGGCGTGGGTCAGGTGGTTGTCACTGGTGCAGGCGCTGGCTTTAGCTCGGCTCCGGGTGTGATCTTCTCTGCCGGTGCAGCAGCTGCAACTGCTTATCTTGGCGCGACGTCCAATGGCGTTCCGACGGTTCCGGGATTTGTTCAGCAGCGGTTGTTCCTCGGCGGACTTCTTGGCGCTCCCCAGAGTTTCTACCTGTCGCGCCCGGGATCATACTTTAACTTCGATATCTCCCAGCCGTCCCGTGCGGATGATGCTATTTCAGCGACGCTGGTTTCGGGCACCCTCAACAACATCAAAGCGGTTATCCCGTCGAACTCTGGCATGCTTGTCCTTACCGACAAAGCTTCTTGGGTTGTGAATGGTGGCACGGCTGGCGCAGCGCTTACCCCGTCGTCGCTGAATGCCAATCCGCAGAGCTTTGTCGGGGCCAGCGATGTTCCGCCGATCGTGGCGAACTATGATATTCTATATGTCCAGAGCAAGGGATCAGCTATCCGTGATCTGGCGTTTAATATCTACTTCAATACCTTCACTGGCACGGATATCTCCACCCTCGCCAGTCATCTGTTCTACAGCTATACCATCGATGAATGGTGCTGGGCTGAACAGCCGTTCTATAACGTAAACGCAATCCGCAACGATGGAACTATGCTGACCCTGACCTTCCTCAAGGAACAGGAATTTGTTGGTTGGTCCCATTACGTCACGAACGGAGCTTTCAACTCAGTTGCCTCGGTCACCGAACCTACTGACCACGCCGGAACTGTCGATGCGGTCTATACCGTTGTGGAACGGACCGTCGGCGGAAACGCTGTCCAATACATCGAGCGATTCGCTGAGCGAGCCTTCCCGGCTGGCGTTGCGGATGCTTGGTGTGTGGATGCTGGGCTTGGGTATGAAGGATCGCCTGCGACCAACTTCTCCGGCGGCGAACACCTTGCCGGGCTGACCGTGACTGGCCTTGCCGATGGGCTTGTTATCCCTTCGTTTGTGATGCCTGCGAATGGTGAGTTTAGCCTTGCGACGCCGGCTTCTAAGGTCACCATTGGCCTTGGCTATACCTGCAAACTCCAGACCCTCGCGATCGACACTGGCGACGGTGCGATTCAAGGCAAGCTCAAGCGAGTTGTGTTTGTGGACGTTCGCGTGAAGGACGCACTTAATCTCTGGGCCGGGTCTAGCTTCAACCGACTGGTCCAGATCAAAGACCTTGTGGTCGGTAATGTGTCCTCGATGCTCACCGGCCAAGACAACCAGATCATCACAGGGCTTGTCACTGGCGATGCTCGTATCACCATGGACCCGACCTATACCATCCCCGGCCAAATTTGTATCCAGCAGAACGACCCAATTCCCGCGACTGTCCTCGGCCTCTTTACCACGCTTGAACTCGAGGGCAGCCGATGAACGGGGAAATCTACAGAATCGACAAAGAAGACCTCGCGGGATTGACTTTACAACCAGAAGTGTTGTATGCTGGTAACATATCCAGTCAGATGCTTGCAGGTTTCTATCGCGGTCAGTTGCTGTGTATCATCGGTTTTATCCCGCGGAGTTTTCTCTCGGATGAAGCTTATATGTGGATGCAGACAATGCCAGAAGCCAAGGCACATCCCACAATGATCGGCCGACATGCTCGTCGGGTTATCCCGAATATGCTCAAGGTTTATCCGAAGCTGATCGGCCATTGCTTCTCGCCAGACTCAGCGCGGTGGCTTAAGTCCCTTGGCGCTGAAATCCACGGAACTGTCTTTGAAATTCGGAGCGCCTGATGGCTGATCCAGTCACCCTAGGTACAATCGGCCTTGCTTCTAGTGGTGCCTCGGGCGCACTCGGAGTCTTTAGCTCGCTCATGGGTGGTGGCGCAAAGGCTGATGCGTATAAATATCAATCCTCAATGGCTTGGCAGAATGCTGCGATTGCTAAGCAAAACCAAAAATACGCGCTGGATGTTGGCGAGCAGCAGGCTGAAAAGCAAGGTATCGCCGGGGCTGCACAAGCCGGGCAGATCAAAGCCGGGCAGGCTGCGTCCGGCGTCGATGTAAATACCGGATCGGCCAAAGAAGTTCAGACCAGCCAGCATCTTGTTTCGCAAATGGACCTTAATACCATCCGAGAGAAGGCTGCGAAGACTGCGTATGACTTTTCGGTCCAAGCCACGAACTACGAAAACCAAGCCAAGGGTTATTCCAAAGCCGCCAGCAATGCTCGAACCGAAGGTGTCCTTGGGGCAGTTTCGTCGTTCATCGGCACAGTCGGTTCGGTTTCCAGCAAATGGATGCAGGGCCAGCAACTGGGTATGTGGGGTAAGGGCGGGACTTCATCCGGTAGCTTTGGTCCTGATCCGCTGACTGAATGGGAGTATGGACGCTAATGGCAAGCAATGTCCCATACACAGGTGTGCCGACGGTACAGCCGAGCTTTGACGCAACCCCGAGCATGTCGTCCAACATCCCGATGGACGCGTTTGGGGCTGGTGTTGCTGGGGCTGTTGGGCATCTTGGCAAGGCTGTCGATGGTGCTGGGAGCGAGCTTTACTCTCGCGCCATTGCGATGCAGCAGCTTAACGAACAGGCGAACGCCGCCAATGCGGTTGCTGAGTTCACCACGGCGCAGGGCGAGAAGTATGCGCAGTACTCCACCCTCAGCGGCAAGAATGCTGTCGACGGATACAAGCCTTACATCGAAGACCTGAACGCCACGCGAGAAGCCATTGGCCAGAAACTCTCCTCACCTTATGCGCAGAAGGTTTATCTTCAACAATCCCGATCGATACAGGCGCGGTCGGTTTTCTCTGCTGCGGCTCATTCGGGCAGGGAAGGAAAGAATTATGCGATTGGTTCGACCCAGTCGCTGATTGATGCGCGAACAAATGCAGCGGCGTTGGCTCCGCAAGACGACGAATCCTATCAAGCCGCGCTAGAACAAAACGCCAAGGACGTAAAGCATCTTGGCGATCTGCATGGCTGGGATAGCCAAGCGGTGGCGAATGCTACCCAGCAGATGAACTCTAAAATGACCATGGGGCGTATCCAAGGTCTGGCGAAGAGTGATGTTCCATCGGCTCAGAAGCTTCTGGATGCTGCGGTTAAGGCTGGGAACATAACTGGCGACGACCTCGGCCGGGCTCAGAGCTACATCCGCACCCAGAAGCTCAGCGTGGCCTCGCGCCAAGAAGCTTCGCGGATGTTTACCGGGGACAATCCGTCCATAGGCCAAGGTAAAGTTCCGGTTGAGAACATTCTCGAAGCCATTGCCGGGAATGAGGGTGCAGACTACGGGATGATCCATCCCACCAAGGTCACGCATAAAGTCAAAGGCCAGATGATTACAGAGCAGGCTCTGGGTCGATATGGCGTGATGCAGTCGAACCTGCAAGACTGGCTTAAGGAAGCTGGGATGCCGGCGATGACTGAGCAGGAGTTTCTAAATAACCCGAAAGCTCAGGATAAGCTCGCCGGGTTTAAGCTTGGGCAATATCAGGATGAAGGTGGTTCGGCGATGGCAGCGGCCAATCGCTGGTTCACCGGAAGCTACACGCCTGATCCGAAGAAGACTGATGGTATCAGCACGGCTGCCGGGTATCAGAAGAAGTTCCTTGCTGGGCTTGCCAAGAACTCTGGCGCGGCGGAAATCAGTACCGCGGCTCGGGCTAGGTCTAAGCAACTCTTTGGCGATGACGCCGAAGCTGAGGATGCAATGGAACAGCAAGCGCTGACCCGGCATTCACGCGATAAGTCTATGGCCCGCGAGGCTGAGTATGAAGCTCGCCAGACGATCGAGGATGCGTTGGTTCCGGCGAAGGATGGTAAGCTGGTAACGTCGATTGAGGACGTGCAGGACCCGAAGGTTCAGGCGGCGTGGGATCAGCTTAAGCCCAGCCAACAGAATCGGTATCGCCGGTTGATGGCGCAGAATGCCAAGGGCGATTATGAAGCCACGCAAGAGAATCAGCTTCAATATCGTAGTTGGCTGGGGAAGCTTACTGATCCTATGGCATCGCCCGAGGAAAAGCGAGACGCACTTAATCAGGACTTTGCCACGCTGCCGATGCCTGCGGCTCAACGTCAGCAGCTAAACATGCTTCGGGCGAAGCTTTGGAAAGATCAAAACAGGAACCCGGCGCTGAACCATGCAATGAGTATCTCCGAAGATATTCTGCGGAATGCTGGAATCACCCGGACCAAGAACAAAGACGACTACGATCAAATCCGCGGATCGATGTTTCTTATCCTGAACGATCGAGCTACAGCGAACGACCCGGTTAAAAAGGATGAAGAAGTCCGCCAGATTGCTTCGCGGTTGGTTCGGGACGTCAACCAAAAATGGATGTTTGGTATTCTTCCCGGCAAGGAAAAGGCCTTTAAGATTGAGGTTCCCGAAAAGGAACGTGAATATATCAAGAAGAAATATCTTGAAGACGCTGGTTCTGAGCCGACTGAGAAAGACATTCAGTCGATCTACAATGCGAAGATGTATAACCAACTTTATGGTAAAGCCAAAAAGCAAGCATCTGATGCAGCCGCTGCTATGCCTGCTCCGACTGTGCCGAGGTCGCAATGAACGAATATGACAATATCATTCAGAGCTACACCGAAGCTGGGCCTGCTCAGGCGACGACTGCGATCGGTGCTGATCCTGAACGAGCGACTCGGGCGTTGCAACTTAGCCGGGCTACTGGCGTTCCGCCGCTGGCTGTGCATGAGGATTTGGATCGGTTCGAGGAAGATCATAAAGCCAACCTGACTGCGAATATTGTTCGCGGGAACAGCCAGATATCTTCGTATATCCGCGGCAATGCTCTTGCGGATCATGTGTCGAATGACGATTACGGGAATCTTGATGAGTCCTCCCGAGCTTTCACCGATGCGCTAAACTCCCATCCGATCTGGGGCAAGGGCATCCCCAAGCAATACATCGCTGAGCCCCTGATGGAAGGGCTTAAGGGAGCCATCTACGGAGCGGCCGAGGGCTTCACGCAAGAGCCTTTCAAAGTCCCTGAGAACTATTCCGCGCTGTCAAAAGGCGCCTATGACTTCCTCGGCATTCCCTTGCGCGGATTGAATGCTGTCGCTGGCGGCTTTATGGGCGGTGCTGGCGGACTTGCTCGACAGGCGACGATTGCTCTCGGCGGCGATGAAAACCAAGCTGCTCGCGCTGAACGTGAAGCTCGCGGAATTGTCGAATCTGAAATGGGCCGCGGTGGCTCTGGCTTGCAACATGCTGACCATGCTATTGGACAGGTGGTCCGGCAGAATGAGGCGTTGGCGGTTGCCAAGCCTTGGCTTGATGCGGGGGTGGATGTGCCACGTGGCGTCCACCCGCTCATCGATGAGATTAAGGTTAAGACCAACGACGCTTGGGTTGATAAGATTCAAACCGCGCTGGATCAGGCCCAGAACTCGCTAACCAAAGAACGCGATCCGGAGCTTTTCAAGAACTTCGCCCAGCAGCATTTTGAAGATGCGCAGATGGGGATTTCCGGTGATCGGGTGGCGGCGCTTTATGGCGATAAGCTGCCTGAGCCCGGCGACGGTTTGCTCGGTTGGGTTCCGGGGATTGCGGAGAAGCTTGAAGCGGCCAAGACCTTTGGTGAGGATGTTCATGTTCCACTGGCCGATTGGGTTACCTATATGGACCCGACTCTGGCGAGGGAAATGAAGGACGATATCCGCGCATGGCCGGGCGGGATCACCAAGAACGAAGCGGCATTGAAGGACGTTGCGGCTCCGGCGGGGGGGGGGGGGGGGGGGGGGGGCCGCGGGGGGGGGGGGGGGGGCCCGTTGATCCGGCGGTTGATGGAGCCCTGCAGGTCCGGACTTCGGCTGCGCTTGAGCCGATGTTTGCGATTGGTGATCGACCGTTAAAGCTGGAGAAGCTTGAATCTAAATACAAGCAGATGGAAGAATATAACTTTGTCGATCATACCGGCAAGGTAATTGGTGATATCACAATCTTCCCTGATCCGCTCAAGAAGCAACTCTATATTGCTTCGGTGGCTTCGCATGACTTGCAGCCTAACACAATGGGCCCGAGCCTTGTTCGTGATATCAAGCGCCAGTTGAAAGAGCTTTATCCGGATTACGAAACTGTCACCGGGTATCGAATCTCTGGCGCACGTGAAGAAGCTGGTGCGCCTAAGGATCAGCGAAAGCCGATAGTCAAGCTCGCCCTCAGCGATGCCTTTGAAATGTCGAAGGAATACAACGACCTTCGGAATATCCTTGACACTGCGCCGACTAAGTTTGGCGACGTCACCGCCGATATAAAGCCAACTGAACTCTACTCCAAGCACGAGCAAGCCATTGGCCAAGCCGTTCAGGAAGAGATTAACCGGATCACTGGCAAAACTGCTGAAGCAGTTCTGGCAAGTGATATTCGTTATGAAGGTATTGACGGCATTCGCGGTGTGTATCATAAGGCACCGGGCGAAGTCGCGAAGATATTGGTGAGTCTTGGGGACTTTGATGCGACTGGTATCGCCCGGCATGAGGCGATTCATCATCTTTACCGGGAAGGTTTCTTTAAGCCTGAGGAATGGAACGCGCTGATCGAAGCCAGCAAGACCGAAGGCTGGCGAGAGCGGTATGATATCGACGCGCGGTATGAGCATCTGAATGAGCTTGGGCTTCATGAAGAGGCGATTGCGGAGGCTTTCAGAGATTGGGCCAAGACTCGAGAGCAGCAGCCGCTTACCCCGATCACAACTGTCTTCCAGAAAATCTGGGATTTAATGCAGCGGATCAAGGATCGGGTTGCGGAGATTCTGGGGCGGGAGCCGACGTTTAATGAGTTGTTTGAACAGGCGTATTCTGGCGAGCTTGCTCAGCGTGGGCAGGGTGAGGTTCGGCCGGGGGATATGTTCTCGAAAGGTGAGGTTGAGAACCAGCTTAAAGCCGAAGCTGCTGGACTTGACGCGAAGTCCTTCAAGAAAATCCAAGACCTGATTCAGAAGCGCTATCAGGAAGATATCGCCGCCGCGGTTAAACGTGCTGAGCAAGAACAACGAACCATCCAATCCAAGGAATGGAAAGAAGCAGCCCGAGAAATCCGCAAGGAATCCGAGGCTGATGTTCGTGCGCGCCCGGATGTTCAGGCAGATTTGTTGATCGGATCAGGCGAACTTGGCGGGAAGAAGCTGGAGCGGAATCGTTATGAGCTTCGTAGCGAGGACCTTTCGCCAGAGCAGAAGGCTGCACTCCCGAGACATTACTACGCCAAAGATGGTGTCCCGGTTGATGTGATGGCGAACCTGTTCGGGTATTCTGACGGTAACCATCTGATCGAGGCATTGGCCGAAGTCAACAAAGGCAAGGAAGGTCGATCTGCACAGGAGAACCTTAAGCAGCTGATTGACGAAGAAACCAATCGCCGGATGGAAGCGAAGTTCGGTAAGCTTCAAGAAAACATTATGCTTGACGCGATGGATCAGGCGCTGAGCGAAACCAACCTCCAGATTCTCTCTGAGGAATGGCAGGGCGCGGCTATGGCTGCGGGGGTTAAGGTTGTTGATAAGAACATCGCCAAGGAAGAAGCCCTGCGGATGTTCGGGGATATGAAGCTGGCAGATGTTAATGTCGAGCGGCTTCTGGGAATTATGGGTAAGATTGGTAGGGACACTGAGCGATTGCTGATCGCCGGGAAGAATGCCGAGGCGCTGGTTCAGATGCAGCGGAAATATCAGACTGCGCTGATTGCGGCGGAAGCAAGGAAGTTGCAGAAGGAACAGGCGACGTTTGAACGTACGGCCAAGCAATTCTCCAAGCGAGAAGTTTCGTCAGTTGATCCGGAATATACCAACTATGTTCACCAGATTCTGATGCAGATCGGTAAGCCTGTTCGGCGGTCGATTCAGGATTTGCAAGCGCAGATCGAGGGACATGGATCGAAGAACCTTCAAGAGTTTGTTGGCGAGAAAGCTGCAAGCCTACGGGAGATTCCTGTTTGGGATCAGCTGTTCGACACGAATTGGAGCAAGAGCTACGATAGCCTGACTACGACCGAGTTCCGGGCGATTCATGATTCGATCAAGGCGCTGGCTCATAACGGCCGCGATGAACTTAAGATCATGAAGCAGGGTGAGGCTGAGGACCTTGCGGTTGTTAAACAGCAGATGATTCAGAATGTGATTGAAGCGGCTGGCGATAAATTTGCTGAGCAGAACAAAGGCCCGATCAAGAAAATCCTGATGAACTATTATGTCGGCCATTTGCAGATGGAGAACATCTTCAATCGCTGGGATAAGTTTGATTCCAAGGGAGTTTGGAATCAATACATCATGCGCGATTTGATCGACGGGGCTAATCAGAAGGATGCTTGGCTTAAGGAATACGCGGCGAAGCTTAAACAGCTTCCGGAGCCGGAGGGTTTGGTTAGGTCGATTGATAATCCGCTGTTTAAGGATCAAGATACTGGGGCGACTCTGCCGCTGACCCGGAAGAACTTGATCGCGGTGATGCTTAATACTGGCAACTCATCGAACCTTGCGAAGCTGGCGAAGGGCTATAAGATTGAGCCTAACGATGTAATGTCTTGGGTTCACCAACACGCGACTAAGCGAGACTGGGAATTTGTCCAAGGTGTCTGGGATATGTTCTCGGATATTAAGTTTAAGGCTGATACCATGTATCGATCGTTGACTGGCGGGGTGGCTCCGGAGAACATCGCGATTCGGCCTGTGGATACCCCGCATGGGCAGTTCAAGGGTGGATACTATCCAATCATCTATCATGCAGAAATGGAAGGAAAGTCTAAGACCCTGATGGGTCGCGATCCGCTGGAACAAGATAACTTTGTTCGCGCGACAACTCCGGCGGGATATACCAAAACCCGAACCGGATATGCCGCTCCGATGGCGCTTGAGCTTGATGCAATGCCCGGCCGGATTGGCCAGATGCTGCATGATATTGCGTTGCGCCCAGCAGTGTTGAATGCGGCGAAGGTGTTCTACGACCATGATGTGCGGTCTGCAATCCGTGCGCACTTTGGCGCGGAGTATCGCGATGAGCTTGTGCCGTATCTTCGGGGTGTTGCGAATGCTTCGAATTATGAATCCAAAGCTCAGACGGTTATGAATCAGGCCAGTGAGTTTATCCGGCAGAATATGATCACCACGTTGGTTGGATTGAACCCTGGCACTGTGATGAAGCATGGGCCTACCGCTGCGGTTCTGTCGATTAGAGAAGTTGGCGCTGAGCCAATGGCAAAGGCGGTCCGGGGATTGTTCTCGGTGAATGAAGCAACCGGCGATAGCAACTGGCACTTTGCCATTCAGAATTCGCTGGAACTTCAACGCCGTGACCGAAACTGGGCCGAGACACTTTATGGTTCTGCGACTGGTGTGCTTGCGCCGGGTGATAAGCTTACTCCGTGGCGGCAGAAGATCATGGAATGGTCATCGAAGCCTGTGGCGCTGTCGGATATGATATCGGCGGTTCCGACTTGGCTGGCGAAGTATGAAGGCGAGCGGGCAAACGGAGCAAGTCATGGTGATGCCGTTTATGAAGCTGACCGTGCAGTCCGTCGAGCGCATGGATCAACCGCGATCACAACTCGAACTGCGATGATGCGGAATGCCAATCCGTGGATGGTGTCGATTTATAACTTCTTCTCGGATGTTATGAATCGGCAAATGGAGACGGTATGGAAGGCTGGCGAAACCAAAGACCTTGTTAAGAAAGGTGAATGGGGAGCTGCGGCTAAGACTGTTCCGGCGTTGACAGCTTCGTTGTTCGCTTATGCCATCTGGCCTGCGATTGTAGAGACGTATGTGTCCCCGCATCCACATAAGGATGATGATAGTTGGGTCAAGAAGTCTGCGGTGTCGATGGGATTTGCATTGGGTTCGTCTTGGGTCGGGGTGCGCGATATCGCCTCGGCTATGGCGATGGGTCGCGATCCTCAGTTTGGTTTGACCGGCACGGCTTACCAGACGATGGTTAATACCTTCAAGGACCTTGCGAAGAACGAGCCTTTCAACAAGGAGCACGCCGGGAAGATTTTGCAGGATGCTGGTATTATGGTTGGCGGACTGACTGGTATGCTTCCGGCGCAGGTATCAAAGGCTGGCAGGTTTATGTTCGACGTCAGCACTGGCAAGGAAAACCCCCGGAATACTTGGCAATGGCTGACTGGCCTGCGCTATGGCACGACTGAAAAGCATCCCCAGAACTTCACGGATTACATGAAAGGAAAGCACTGATGAAAATGTCAGAGGAATGTAGGCATCAGGTTACAGAACCTAGTGAAGGTCTACGCCTGACTGCGTATCGCGATTGCGTTGGGGTTTGGACCATTGGCTTTGGCCATACTTCAAAGGCAGGTAAGCCTAAGGTCTATCCCGGTCAGATAATTTCAAATAAAGAAGCTGACGAGATTCTGGCAGTGGATTTGAATACCTTTGAAATTGGCGTAAGCTCAATGCTTGCGGATATAAAGGGAGTGAGGCAGCATGAATTCGACGCGCTTGTGGACTTGGCTTTCAACATTGGTCTTGGTGCCTTCCGATCTTCTTCTTTGCTGCGGGCTTATCGCTATGGAAATAAAGCTGTAGCTGCGGATAAGTTCATGGACTGGACTCGTGGTGGCGGTAAGGTCCTGCCGGGATTGGTTACTCGACGGAAGAAAGACCGCGCTTGGTTTGTTGATGGGCGTCTCGGTGCTAGAACTACTACGATGTTTCTTGACATTGAAGAAGAAATGGCACATAAATTAAATCATCCTGATCCTTGGATAGATAGGCTCGACAACTGGCTCAGCATAGGAGGTTGATATGAATCTGCCCAACCAAAATCAGATAGTGGCGTTTGGTCGGCATGTGGTGACGTTCATCGCCGGTGCGGTAACGCTTATGGCGACGTTTAATCTCATCACACCCGATCAGGCGAGTACGTTGAAGAATTCGTTTACCCAGATCGTTCAGTCGCTGGGAGAAATCTCCGCGGCAGTTGCGCCGGTTGTGGCGATTATCTCGGGGCTTTATGCGAGTCGGTCGGCAAGCCCGGCAGCGCAGATCAAGGCGGTCGCGGCGAATGAGCTTGTTGCTAAGATCGAGGTGAAGGACCCGGTTGTGGTTGGGAAGATTCCCAGTGATAAGGTTGTAATGGCGTCCCCCGAAGGAAATGGAGCAAACCCATGATTAAGATTGGCGCGATTCTTCTGCCGCTGGCGCTTGGCGCTTGTGGTGCAACGAATGAATGGGCGAAGATTAGCTCGGCGGTGGGGACGATTGACAATACCTTGGCACAGCTGGCTGAGGGAAGTGTGCCCAAGGCCTGTGCGATCATCGCGGTTGCGGATAGTTACTTTCAGGAATTGAAAGATCGGATTAGCGCCAAGAATATCGCGATTGAGACGAAGGCTATGCGGGCGGCTCAGGTTATCTGCAATGCTCCGCCGACGAATACTGTTCAGGCGTTTCGGTCGCTTTGGAATATCTGGCTGACGGTTCAGAATGCTACCAAAGCCTAAGGGGCCACCATGCGCTACGAAATGTCGGAGACAGCAATGGAGAAGTTGGTTCAGGACGTTGCCGACGTTCGGGCAGGACAGGCATTCTTTAATGATAGTGTACAGCGGATCGAGAAGAAGCTCGATGAAGTTGTGGATGAACATGGTGCCCGACTGCGGGCACTAGAGACTTACAAAGACAAGCAGCTAGGCCTTATGAGCCTAGCTGCGCTTCTCGGCGGAATTGTGACTTGGTCGTTTGATCACCTAAAGGCGATTTTTAAGTAAGCTATTGCAACCGCGATGCATTGGTTGTGAAGTATCTGATTTTGGTGGATTTGTCGATCCCCAGTAAGAATATCTGACCAGACCCTTCCAAGATATCCACCACCCTACCGATGGAATGAATGGGCAAGCGATCACGGGCGAACCTCGTGATCTTCTGTTCGCTCACGCCCCATTCGCCGTCGTGAAGTTGGACGAAGTGGAGGATTTCTTCCATGGCTTGGGCATCGGCCGATGTGGCACCGGCTTTGAAGATTTCCGGCATGGTGCGTTCGGCTTCTAAGAGCCAGCCCATTGCGCGGTTGAAGTCATCCTTTGTCAATATAAGAGCGTTGGAACGATCAATCGCAGAAACCATGGAAAGCTTATATAGATGAGTACGCCGTCTAGTGACATAGTGGATAAGCTTAGGGTGATTGGGAACAGGCTGCTCGCCAAGGGCACGCCAGTTATTGACGGCGTCTCGATAGTCTTTGGTAACTTCAAACTGACCAATGAGCTCGTAGATGATTCCAAGGTCGTTAGCAAGGTCTGCGGAATAGGATTGTTCGACTTCTGCAAAGTCATCGCCAATGATCCTTTCGTCGGAGAATACCATAATCAACCGCGAGGTAAATCCTTGTCCCCAAGCCTTCTCCGGCATAAGATCGGTTAGGTTCTGGGGAGTTGATCCGCAGAGTAGGTTGATCTGGGGGTTTTCGATCTTGATCTTGAGGTCGCTGGTTCTGCGGACCTGTTGGTATGGCGTCGGATCGTAGAACGCCGAAAGCCCGTCGATCATTTCGTTGTCGTATTTATGGATGAACGCACCGATTTCGTCGGCAAAGATCGACATGGAATTGTAGTCCATTGGATCGTCGCCGGGGCGGATGATATTCCGCTTGGCCTTCACAAGGCTATCGACAAGACTGGCGAAGGTCATCGAGATTGGCGCAAGGTGGAACTCCGGGAGTTCGCGGACGTAGTGCTTGCCTTCGTTGATGGTTCGGGTCTTGCCGACGCCGGGATGGGCGACGAGGAAGGTATATAGGTTCGGGTAAAGCGGCCGGGAGGTCATTAGCCAAACCTTCTGTTCAAGTGCAGACGCGATGGTATTGATCGCGGTCCACTTGCGAAAGATCGGCGGAGAATGAAGGTTAGCGGTTTGGTTTACGAAGGATTCGATCCAAGATTCCAGCTTCCTTTTTCCGCTTTCGCTCGTCGTGCCCGTAGAAGTCTTTGAGCCCGTTTGGGTTCGTCTGCTCATTATATTCGCCCTTATTCCATCCTGTTTTGCAATCATAGGGTATGCGAAGTACGCGGCCGTGGGAGAGTGGGACGGGGATCACAAGGTTTTCCATGAGGATTGGGACAACCCGGTCTTCGTCTTTCTCCGGATACATAAAGGTAAGCGCGTCGTGATCGTGCATCATGATAACGGCGATGCCCTGACGCCAGATATTGATGAGAGCTTGGTTGACGATTTCGGCGAGGGAAGATTGGGGATCGTAGGCGATAGCTTCTCGAAGTGTGGATGGGTCTGAGCGACGGCCGAAGAACCAACGCTTGCGATTCATGAGCGAGATAAGGTAGCCCTTCTTGCGGAGGGTTTCATCGACGTGGGCCTGCCAGCGCTGGTGGGCTGGGAAGGCTTCGAAGTATTTGGGTTGGAACTGGCGAACGAGGTCGAGTTCGACTTTGGCTTGTTCGGCGAGAGTGTTAGGCTTCCCTCCATAATTACTTCCATGGCCGAGTTTCTTACACATAAATCGATATGTATAATGCCGGTAGTATGGCTGTTCGGCGATAACCTTGTCCTTTTTGAGATCACCTGTCCATCCAAGATTAGGCCACATGATTCGCGCAACAGCTGTATGAGGGTCTCCCGACTCACAGGCATCGAGGAATTTTCCGTCATGAAAGAGGTTCCATTCAACAGCGCCTACACAGAAGGACTCGCCGGATTTAGCGTCGCATTTAGCGAATTTATATCCTGCATCAGCAATGAAGATGCTGCGGAGAGACTCTTCAACATTCTGGAGATTTCCTCCAGTTCCGAACTCCGAGATTGAAGAGGAAAATCTTCCGGTGGAGGTACCAGCAATGTTATACGAAGTGCGGATTCTTCCATCATCGTCAATTGCTGTCTTAAGAACGCTAATCTTATCACCAAGCTCCGTGAGCAAATTAATGTGTTTGACAAGTTGCTCGGCAATGGGGTAGATTTCAAGCTTCTCTCGTGCTCCGCGATCGACAGTGGGCCGTCCACCTTTACGTATGGGGCTGATGCCGAGTTCGTCGTAGAAGAGAGCGGCGAGATCGCGGGTGGAACGGTAATTGAAGTTGGACATTCCGACGCCGTCGTGGACGATCCGGAGAAGGTTCGCTTCAAGGCGTTCCATAATTTCGTAGTACTCATCGATGACCTCGGCTTTGCGGACTTGATCTACGAGAACTCCACGGGCTCGCATTTCAAGTGTTGGGGCTTGTAGGGATTTGGAAAAGGCGTAGGTGCTGGCGGTGATGGGGTCGAGTTGCGGATACAACCCGTTAAAAACATCCAAAGTACAACATACATCAAGCCCGTTATAAACTTGATCCTTTTCAAAATCTGAGAGTTTATCTGGGTCCATCTCATGGGTGCGGATGATTCTCATGGATGAAGCCATTCAATCTTAAGCTCTGGCATTTCTACAACACGCCCAACTAAATCTTGATGGTCACGCATATAAGCTTCTGGCTCACATGATGCACCAACAATCTCGCCCATAGGATTGATATTAATACAAACTACATTTTTCCATGGTGCATTGTTATGGCGTTGCATCACATTAAGAACAACGCGAAAATTCTTGTGATATTGATTGGCATAAACATTACCAATCTCGCAAGACCCACCGCGCTGAATTAAATTGGTTTTATCTACTTTGACTTTCATCACGCTCCCCGCTTAATCGTTTCGTCTTTCTTCCTCATATGCTTCCATGCGCCTTCGTCGGAGTAAATACTGCCAAGATAGCCAAGACCTTTCAGGCCTTCGGGCTGTAGGGCGTGAGACAGAAGCATGGTATCTTCGGCTGCGCCTAGGGTTAGGATGCCGTAGGATCGCATGAGGAAGGAGATATCATAGACTCCGTTTTGAAAGAGCTTCGGGATGCTTCCATCGCGGAGAATAGATCGAACAAGCTTCCAGCATTTAGCTTCGTCCTCTCTAGTCGGCCAATAATTTCCATCCTTTTTTCGTGTGTCATCGAATGGAATAACGATCGCAATTTCGGAAGAGGTAGCAAAACCAATACAAGTAATTCTCTGTCCGCTTGTTTCAATGTCGACAGAAAGTAATCGGCATCCAGCGACGTATTGGGATATGAATAGTTTGATATCTTCGAGGGTTGGTTCAATCCAGATTTCACGTGGCGGTCTCCTGAGTTCGGGATAGGCGGATTCCCGTTTGGCTTTCATCAAGTCAGCGATTACGGTTGGTCGGTTGTCCCATTGGCGGATGATTGCGGATGGATGGTATGTAGACAGAAGCTTGAAATCAGCAGCAGTATGAGAACTAAGAAGAGTAGTCCCACGGAGCTTGGCGACACCCGTCCGGCCAGACATAGCCCAAAGGCTAGTGTTACCGAGGCAGATGATAAGATTAGGATCACTGGCGATAATTTCAGCGCTAAGGCGATCAAGCTCATGCTCAAACTCCTGCCGAACGTAGTTGCCGGTCCAGTATGGGGAACCTTTGGGTCGGCCGTTCATTAGCTGGCCAAACCCGGGAATGGCGGAGGCTTTGGGTCCGCAGAACCAAGATAGATCGTTGCGGGGCGGGTGTTGTTGGAATACGTTGGAGCGGATGATTTCGGGATGGAGTTGCCAGATGGCTTCGAGGCAGGTGAAGTCGGAATTGGCGTAGTATTTGTTAAGGTAGACTCGGTCATCTGGGGTAAAGCGGATCACCCCAGATTCGTTGAGCATACGGAGAAGCTCGGCACCGGCTGGTGATACGAAGCAAGTGTCGAGCTTGACGTCGGAGTCGGTGCGGAATTCGCCGAGGATGAAGATGGGTTTCACTTGCTGCATTTGTCTGCGGCCAGCTTAGCATAGCCTGCAATGTCATCCCAATGATCGCGGAAGTCTGGATCGCCAGCAAGGATTCGGCCGACTTTATGCATAATCATATCAAGAGATTCGCGCTGACATTCAGTAAGCTTGGCCCAGCAGGCATAACCATTTTGTTGTTGGAAATGTAGCACAGCTTTAAGTTGTTGTGTAATTCCAGCATGAAGTTCATACGGGCCATGGGTCTGACCGCGAGTAGCAAGAAGTTCTGACGTTTCCATTTCTATCTCCGATGTTGGGGTGGGAATCTCTCCCCACCCCAGTTGGCTTATCCGATGCTTATGGCTTCAATCGCGCCAAGTCGCAGCCTTTACCGCCCACATTTGGGCACCTTGAGCTTCGGTGATGGCGACAGAAGCAAGGCGAGCCTGCTCTGAACGATCACCACGCATGGCATCAAGTTCATCGATGATAGCAGCATACATAACTTTAAGGCGCTGTACGCGTGCATCACCCGATGGGTTAAAGGTAA
>JADJII010000017.1:0-42776 GCA_016707075.1 Candidatus Egaibacter danicus | reverse complement strand
CGACGGTGACGCAAAAGGCAAGCTGGCAACGCGTTCCAGCCGCGAAGCAGGAAAGGGACTACCAGACAACTCCCCAGCAATACATGAAACTGACCGTTAAGCCGGACATACGCCGAAAACTCCTCGTCACCGAACGACTGACGCCCGAGCACCTCGTCAATCAATTTCAGGCATTCCCGCGCCTCGCTCATCACCACAGGGGCAACGCCACGCTCTGCGGCCAGCCGCGCGGCTAGGCCCTCAATCGTGCCACGCAATTCAATGGCTTCTGAAACATCACGCTCCGAGAACGTACGCACCGCATAGCCACCGTTGGGCAGACATTCGATCAAACCTTCCTGTTCCAGGCGCATCAGCGCAGCACGAATGGGGGTGCGCGAGAAACCCAGTTTCTCGACAATGCTGAGTTCGGCAATGCGGGAGCCGCCCGGCAATTCGCCAGCAAGAATCATCTCCCGCAGTTGTAACTGGGCACGCACCTGCACGCTCTCCGGAACCGATTTGCGCGGCAACGCCGGGTTCCCTCCGGCGGGATACTGTTGAATTTGGTAGCAACTGTCACGATCTAGCCTTCAGACGGCATTCTCCTTCGAGCCGACATCGTGTCGGGGTTTAAAAATCCTCCCTCAGCGGACTGATATCAGGTCACCCACCTTATTCAGTACCATGAATCTCTCGTTTTGAGTCAAGGCAAATTTTCCGGCGTCAACTGCATTGATCCATTGCTTGGCCTGTAAAAAAAACCGCCAAAACAGAAAAAATGAACGCCGTTGAAGTCGAGTCCGTCGTCGGCTTGTGCCTCCACCAGATCACGAATCACCAGCTCCGGCCCATGGTCACCCAACAGCTTCATCATGGACGTGGGCTTGGCACCCTAAAAGCGCGGATGGACGGGCCCACGCCACAACGCATCGCGAATCTGAACAGTGCCGCAACGCTCGCTGGGCCGGCCAACCCACCGACCATGCGAGCCGAAACTCCTTTACTGAGAAGCGACACAGCCCCAATCAATGAAGGGCTGTGCTTCAAAGAGAATTGGGTGACCGGTGGGGTCTCCAGTCCAGGCTTTAGACCAAACTGGCTTTGTCACGCTCCGCCTGACGAATCACCTGGAAGCGCCACCCCTTGCTGTGGCCTTCCGGGTGTCCGGCCATGACGCGGCGAAACCGTGCTGCCGAGCAAGCCGGTTTTCAGGACTTCCGCTCAGTCGCTGTAGGGGCCAGTCGCATCTGGATAGTCGCCAGCGATGAGCAGAACCTCCTGCACGCCAACGCCAGCCAACTCACCCAATATTCGTCCGGATGCGCCTGTGAGGGGCACAAGCCGCGCCCCGGAATGTGCGGCGCGGGCTCGAAACCGGCTGCAGGCCGCTAAGCTGGTCTGGCGGGTCTGCTCCCAAGTCTGGTTGGTCGGGTGGGACACAAACACACGGGTGCCAAGTGCACCCTGGCGACTGGCTTGCAGGTGTTTGCTGTCGGCAACATTGATCTCCAACGGGCCTTCTCGGCCAGCCGTTGGATCTCGCGCGTCGCGCGACGCAACCACCATTGGGGCGCTGGCAGCCACTGCATGAATGCCATGCCGGCTTACGCCTTGCGAGTGCGCCAGCCGTCTGCGAAGCCCTCGCGGGCCCCTTGGCATAGGGCACGGCAGCCACGCGCACGCGCAATTCGGTCTGCTCCGTGGCGCTCAACCGCGGCTTTGCTGGTGCCACCGCCTTCTTCGCCTTAAGTCAGTGTCAGCATCGTGTTTTCCTTCACGTCGTCCATCCACCCCAGCGACAGGCCGCAACGCTCGTTGTGGCTGTAGCCCGTGAACATGGAGTGCCCACGACCTTGCACGCCTTTCATCACTTTGTCGAATGACGAACTGCCGTAGTTGGCATTGGGCATGTCGAAAAACTTGCGGTCTTGTCGCCAGTGACTGGCGACGCCAATATCCTGCCCAGGTCTTCGCGTTCCACTCGAAAGTGACTTTGCGACGGATTGTGCGCGGCCATTCCCTGACCATTTCTTCCAGTGCAGCGCGGCCGATGAAGTCGTGGTCGAACTTGACGAAGGGCCATAGCCCAAGTCGAAAGGCGGTGTAGTCCTCAATGTTATCTGACCAAAGCTACGCCGGCAATGGACCCCGTGGCTTCGTAGCCCTGTGCGGGCACATTCGCGATAGGCCTTCGTCTTGTCGCCGCTGTAGACACCTGGCAGGGGTGACGGGATCCAGCCGGTTCAAACGTATTGCTTGAATAAGCACGCGAACCCACCCGCACCGGGCCAAACTCACGGCCCACCGCCATGATGTGTTCACGGATTTCTTCCGTTCAGCGTAGGGACCCAGATCTCCAGGCCAGGTGCGCGGCCATGCCGTGGCGCAAGCAACGTACTTTGCGGCCCCAGCATGTTGATGTAGTCCATGTTGAAGAACTTCACATCGGCCATGGGCCCGCCGTTGAGCTTGTCGATGATCTGCTTGGCGTTGGGACCCTGGATTTGGTAACGGTAGTGGCGGCGACTCACCGCCTTGCCGTAAGGGGCTGAGGGCGAACGATCATCGCGGATGTACTGTACGTTGAAACCGGCGGTTTTGCAGTTGAACTCGATCCAGTTGACCGTAGGAGCACGGCCCACAAAGACCAACTCGTTTTCAGCCAGGTAAAACAGGATGCCGTCGCCAATCACATAGCCATCATGGCTGATTGGCACCATCTGTTTGGCCTTGTTGACGGTGAAGCCATTGAAGCTGTTGATCGTCAAGGTAGACATCAGCTTGAGTGCATCGGGGCCGGTGACAGTGATTTCCGCCATGTGGTGGGATTGATCAAATAACACCGCCGTTTTTTGCCACGCGCACTGCTCGTCGCGCCAATTGGTGAACTCGGAGGGCACCACCGGGTAAACATAGGCACCAATTTGCGATTGCCGCAACATGTGCACCGCGTTGCCTGCACTTGTCAAAACGTCTTCCAAGCTGCGTTGGGTCATGATGTGTCGCCTTTTAAATAGTTGAGTAAATATGGTTGAAGCACTCTCTTGAGTACACGACAGGGCATGAAATCAACCCTATCACTAGAACCCGATTTCAGTATACATACTGAATACAATAAAATCAAATAATTGCTGAAAAATCAAATTATTGTCAATATTTCGGTAATTAAGGCCTCGGTAACTCCGGCCATATGTATACATTAAGCAGAAATGAAGGCGATATTGAGTATCGTCAAGTCCGGTTTACAACCATTTCAAAACGAGCCCCCTCATGACAAAACACCCAGAGTCCGCCAGGATGCCCAACTACATCCTGACCACCCAATGTCCCGACACCACCGGCGTGGTGGCGGCAGTAACGGGGTTTTTGGCTCAAAACCGCGCCACCATCACCGAAGCGCAACATTTCGACGATGTCGCCAGCGACACATCGTTCCTTCGCGTGGTGTTTCGTGACAATGGCCAGGGCATGGCGGAGCTCACCGAACTGGGCGCACTCTTTGCCAAGGCGGTGGCCGAACCGTTCAAGATGAAATGGAATTTGCACAGCTCTCCAAAAAGTGCGCACCATCCTGGCGGTTTCAAAACACGGACACTGCCTCAACAGCCTGCTGCACCGCTGAGCACCAACACCTTGCCCATCGACGTACTGGCTGTCGTTTCCAACCATGAAGACATGACGACAGGTCGAGTGGCACGGTGTGCCATTCTTTTACTTGCCCGTGGTCAACGGCGACAAGGCCGCAAGAAGCCAAAATCACAGAACTGTTTGAGCGTTTTGACGCCGAGTTGCTGGTGCTGGCGCGCTACATGCAAATCCTGAGCGATGACGCCTCACGGCACTTCACGGGGCGTTGCATCAACATCCACCACCTCCTTCTTGCCGGGCTTCAAAGGCGCACGCGCTACCACCAGGCGTTTGACCGCGGTGTGAAACTCGTTGGCGTTACGGCTCACTATGTAACCAGCGACCTGGACGAAGGCCCCATCATCGACCAGGAGGTGGGCCGCATTGACCACACCGCATCGGCAGACGACCTGGCCGACATAGGAAAAGACCTGGAAAGCGTCACGCTAAACCGTGCCATCAAATGGCATGCCGAGCGCCGCGTTTTCATCAACGGCACCAAGACCGTGGTGCTGCGATAAAGCGTCAGATCATGACTAGATTCGCGGGTAAACACGCTGCGGTCGTCGGGCGCAGCCACACTCGGGCATCTTAACGAGCCCGCAGCAGGGCTGCCTGCCCCTCAAGCCACCCGATCCACCCAGTGCCCCGTCAGTCGGGTTGGAGACCGGCAGGCCAATGACACGGTCCACGCTACCGCCGGACGCATGACGCCAGTGTGCCAGCGACTTGGCACCGCCGCACAATCTCTTTACGATGACCCCATCCAAACCGTGCGACTATTCCCAAATTGTGAGACCCAAGCCGCTGTGCAACCCAGGAAACGCTGAATGACCTCGCCCGACACACCCCTCTCCCATCCGGTCACCCCCACGCCCCTGCGCCCGGCACCGCACTTCGTGCCCGACAGCGTGCTGGACCGCCTGGCCCGGGTCACCGGCGGTTCGCTCACCACCCAGCTCTTCAAAAGGGCTATCGCCAGCCGGTGCTGCTGGGCCTGAAGCCGCTGAACCGGAAGCACAAACCCTTTGCTGGGCGCGCCTACACCATGCGCTTCATTCCGGCACGTGAAGACATCGACACCTACTCCACGCTCACCACCGAGCCGCACATCAACAACCTGCAGTGGGTGGGCGTGGAGCAGGTGCGCCCGGGTGAGGTAGTGGTGATTGACAGCAACCGCAACCCGGCGGCTGCATCCATGGGCAACATGCTCATCACCCGCATGATGGTGCGCGGCGCACGCGGCGTAGTGACCGACGGCGCCTTTCGTGACGGCACCGAGCTGGCCGACATGGACTTCCCCATCTGGAGCGGTGGCGTGACCGCCACCACACGTCTCTCGTACCACCATGTGGCCGATCTGCAGGTGCCGATTGGCTGCGCGGGCGTTGCTGTGTACCCCGGTGATGTGATCCATGGTGATGGCGACAACATCAGCGTCATTCCCGCGCACTGCGCTGAAGAAATGGCCAACCTGTGTGAAGCGCAGGACGATCTGGAGGCCTACCTGGCGTTGCGGGTGCAGGCGGGCGAGGCGCTGTGGGGGCTTTACCCGCCCAGTGACGCCACCCGTGCCAAGCACAAGGCCTGGGTGGCGGCGGGACGGCCTGCCGTGCCCGTTGTGGCTGGCAATCGCTGATACCGGCACCGAAGCTGACAGTCACGCTTTCTCTTTGCGGAACCCGACACCATGCCATCTTCCCTTTCCTCACATTCTCCTGAGTTTTACGAGGCTTTGATCCGCCGCTACTTCGACGCCTGCAACGCAGCCGATTACACCGCCCTGGTGGACTGTTTCACGCCGGATGCCGTGCATTACTTCCCGGCAGGCCTGCCCGACATCCCTTGGCGCACAGCGGACACCATCGCCCGAAAGTGGCAATGGTGTGTAGAGACACTAGGTTCGCAATGGACGATCGAGCGCATCATCGTCAGCCACGACAAGCCCGGAAGCCAAGGATCGAGTGGACGCACTGGAAGAACAAGAGCGGCACGGCTTTGCGCGGGGCCGAGTGGTATGACTTTGACCCCCAAAGCGGCAAGATCGCCGAGATCCGCGCCTACTACGCGTCACCCGCAGACAAGAGCGTGGCGATCAACGAACTGGTGGACTTTGACTATGCGGGGCGTGGCTACCACCTGAAAAGCAAATAACGCGGGCGCACGGTAACCGTTACCGCATTTGCTACACAATTAATAGCTACTCACACATATTCCACGAGGGCTAGAGGCCAATTTCTCATGTGAATTAGCCCAATAAACGTGATGCATCACCCACAAACTCATTTTGTGAAAACTGGCCGCCCAGGGTGAGTTCGGCGGCTGAGCGGGCCGCCTCACTGCCAGCGGCGGGCGGCGGGTCTTCCTGCAACACCTGCGCCTCAAACGCAGCGGCAGCCATGCCATCCTGCGGCCGGTAGCCCAGCGCATGGGCCGCCGCGTTGTCATAGTGCCGCCCGGTTGAATCGGAGATGCCGTAAACCACGGAGAACACCAGATCAGGGTGCTCAATGCCCAGCGCCACCAGTTGCCCCAGGTCGCGCCAGCTCAGCCAGTTGCCCATGCGGCGGCGGTCGATGGGCCGGGTGTTCACATTGCCGATGCGTATGGCCAGCACCTGCATGCCGTATTTGCCCGCGTACATCGCGCCGATGGACTCCCCGAAGGCCTTGCCCACAGCGTAACGGCTGTCGGGCCACACCTGCACGGTCGGGCCCAGACGTGGCCCATTCGGCGCGCGCGGGTGTAAGCCCACAACGTGGTGCGAACTGGCGTACACCACCCGCGTCACATCGGCTTCTCGCGCTGCATCAAACAGGCTGATGCTGCCTTCGATGCTGAGTTTGACGTGCTCAGGCCAGGGCGCATCGGTGGTGCAGGCGGCCAGATGGACGACCGCATCGCAACCCCGTAGCGCGGTGGTGAGTGACGTCTGATCCGTGATGTCCACCACCGATGACTGCTCATTGGCGTAACAGGGATCGATGTGGGTTTCACGTCCAGCAACCGCAGGGCATAGCCGCTGCAACAGTTCCCTGCGTGCCTTGTTCCAACAAGACCGGCCGCGCCGGTGATGGCAATGGTTTTCATCCTGATCCTTTCGATTCTGAGTACCCAAACATGACCGTGCGGGGGTATCCTCTCACGTCTTCATCCACAGGTCTTTCCGAAGAACAGCATGCCAGCCAATCCCACTCATTTCACCCCTGCTGAAGGGCCTGCGTTGTCGCCGCGTTACCCGGACCCGTCGGTGGTCGTGCTGGACCCGTCGTTTCTGAAATACCGCCTGTTCAGCGCCAGTGTGGAGCGGCTGGCGACCGGCTTTCGCTGGATGGAAGGACCCGTGTGGTTTGGTGATGGGCGCTATCTGCTGGCCAGCGATGTGGCAAACAACCGCATCATCCGCTGGGACGCCATCACCGGTGTGGCTTCCGTGTTTCGCGAAGTCTCGAATTACGCCAACGGCAACACACGCGACTTGCAGGGCCGCCTCATCACTTGCGAAGGCGCGGTGACCCGCCGCATCAGCCGCACCGAGCACAATGGCTCCATCACCACTCTCACAGATAGCTTCAAGGGCAAGCGTTTCAATTCGCCCAACGACGTCGTCTGCCAGTCCAGCGGCGACATCTGGTTCACCGACCCGCCGTTCCAGCTCTCCAACGACTATGAAGGCCGCATCGCCCAGCAGGAGTTGCCTCACGCGGTGTACCGGATCGATGGGTCGAGTGGCCACGTGACTCAGGTGCTGGATGACCTTGCGGGGCCCAACGGTTTGTGCTTTCCGGATGAGAAGAAGCTCTATGTGGTTGAAAGCCGCGCCATACCCAGCCGCCAGGTATGGGCCTACGACGTGGTCCTGGCAGCCGGCTGAACAACAAGACGCTGCATCGACGCCAATGGCCCGGGCGCTTTTTGATGGCATCGGGCGTGATGTGGACGGCAACATCTGGGCCGGCTGAGCAACGGCGCGCTGGACGCCGATGCCGCGGCGCTGGACGGCGTGATGGTGTTCAACCCGGAAGGCAAACCCATCGCGCACATCCGCTTGCCCGAGCGCTGCGCCAACCTGTGCTTTGGTGGAGCCGACAACAACCGCCTGTTCATGGCCAGCAGCCATTCCCTTTACGCGCTGTACGTCAACACACGTGGCGCCGAGGTACGGTAGGCGGCTCAGAGGCTTTAGGGACGTTTGCCAAACTCAGCTGTTTCAGCCGTCCAGGCCAGGGCTTGATCGCTCAGCGAAAAACCCAGGCCCGATCGGTTGGGCACGTGCATGCGCCCATCTTTCAACTCCAGCCGTTCGTTGAACATCGGCTCCAGCCACTCGAAATGTTCCAGCCAGGGCTCCTGCGGGTAGGCCGCGGCCAGATGCAGGTGAATTTCCATTGCGAAATGCGGAGCCAGCTTGCGGCCCTTGAAATCGGCCAGCGCCATGATCTGCAAAAACGGCGTGATACCGCCCACACGTGGCGCATCCGGCTGCACAAAGTCGCTGCCGTCCGACATGATGAGTTGGGTGTGCTCGCCCAGGCTGGTCAACATTTCACCCGTTGCAATGGCGGTGTCGTACCGTTCAGCCAACTGGGCATGGCCTTCAAAGTCATAGGCGTCCAGTGGCTCTTCAATCCAGGTGAGGTCAAACTGCTCAAAGGCGCGGCAGGCACGCATGGCTTTGGGGCGGTCCCACTGCTGGTTGGCGTCCACCATCAGCGGAAAGCCCTCACCCAGCAGCTTGCGAACCTGGCCCACGCGCTGAATATCGGTGGGCAAATCCGGTTGGCCGACCTTGATCTTGATCCCGCCGATGCCACTGGCCTTGTTCATGGCCACGTTGTCCAGCACCTGCTCAATCGGCATGTTCAGGTAACCACCTGAGGTGTTGTAACACTGCACGCTGTCGCGGTGCGCACCCAGCAGCTTGGCCAGCGGCAGACCGGCTCGCTTGGCTTTCAAATCCCACAGTGCGATGTCAAATGGTGCGATGGCCTGGCTGGTCATTCCGCTGCGGCCCATGGACGCGCCAGCCCACATCAGCTTGTTCCACAGCTTGGCAATGTCGTTCGGGTCTTCGCCCAGCAGGTTGTCCGCGATTTCCTTGCCGTGCGAATACATGCCAGGGCCACCGGCACGCTTGCTGTAGCCAAAGCCGATGCCGTCAAAACCATCGCGGGTACGGATTTCGCAAAAAATGAAAGCAATCTCGGTCAATGGCTTTTGCCGGCCCGTCAGCACTTTGGCATCACTGATGGGCGCAGCCAGAGGCAGGTAAACCAGCGAGAGTTTGACCCAGTCAATACGGTCTGCCGAAGCGGCAATGTCTTTCTTCACAAGTTATTCCTTTGGTAAAAATCGGAGAGTCAATAGATGTCCGGCTCGGGCGTGGGCTGGGTACCGGCCAGCGTGACGAAATCACAGCCCTGGTCCGCCTGCGTCACCTGCTGGGAGAAAATTGCGCCATAACCGCGCTGGTATCGCGGTGCGGGTGGCGTCCATGCAGCACGGCGTCGGGCCAGTTCGGCCTCGTCCACCAACATGTCCAGTCGGCGCGCGGGGATATCAAGCTTGATGATGTCCCCGGTTTGCACGAGCGCCAGGGGCCCTCCGATAAAAGACTCAGGCGCCACATGCAACACACACGCACCAAAGCTGGTGCCACTCATGCGGCAATCGGAGATGCGCAGCATGTCACGCACGCCCTGCGCCAGCAATTTTTTGGGGATGGGGAGTTGCCCCCATTCCGGCATGCCGGGGCCGCCCAAAGGGCCGGCGTTTTGCAGAATCAACACGCTGGTGGCATCAACATCGAGATCGGGGTCATCAATGCGCGCGCTGAGTTCGGCATAACTCGCAAAAACGATGGCACGCCCCGTGTGTTGAAGCAAGTGAGGCTCGGCAGCCGCAGGTTTGATCACCGCGCCATCCGGGCACAGATTACCTTTCAACACAGCCAGACTGCCCCCGGACAGCAGGGCCTGGTCCATAGGCAAGATCACATCGTCGTTGAATACGGTTGCACCCGCAATATTTTCGCCCAGTGTCAGGCCATTGACGGTGGGCGCATGGGTGTGCAATTTGTGCCGCAAGCGCTCCAGCAACGCACGCAGGCCACCGGCGCGATAGAAGTCTTCCATCAGATATTTGCCCGACGGACGAAGATTGGCAATCAACGGTGTATTGATGGCCAGTTCATCAAAGCGGTCCAGCGTCAACTGCACACCCGCGCGGCGTGCCATCGCGATCAAATGCACCAGCGCGTTGGTGGAACCCCCCAGTGCCAGCACGGTGGTTACCGCGTTGTCAAATGCCTCAGCGGTCAATATCTGCGCAGGGCGAATGTCCTGCCAGACCATCTCCACGATGCGCTGACCGGTCTGCACCGCCATCTGCGCGTGGCGCGAGTCCGGCGCTGGTATGGACGCTGCACCGGGCAATGTGAGTCCCAGAGCCTCTGCCGCACTGGTCATGGTGCTGGCCGTACCCATGGTCATGCAATGACCTGGAGAGCGGGCGATGCCTGAAAGGATTTCTTCCCAATCGCTTTGATTGATGGTGCCCGCACGCAGCTCGGTCCACCCCTTGAACATGTCGGAGCCAGAGCCGAGTGTTTTGCCACCTGCACTGCCATTGAGCATGGGGCCCGCAGGCATGAAGATCATCGGCAAACCCATGGAGGTAGCCCCCATGATCAGCCCGGGCGTGGTCTTGTCACACCCACCCATCAACACCGCACCATCACAGGGGTAGGAGCGCAGCAACTCCTCCACTTCCAGCGCCAGCAGGTTGCGGTACAACATGGCGCTGGGTTTTTGCAAAGTTTCTGACAGGGAGATGGCAGGCATCTCCACCGGAAAGCCGCCAGCCTGCCAGACACCCCGTTTGATTTCCTCCGCGCGCTGCTTGAAATGCGTGTGGCAGGTGCTGATCTCACTCCAGGTGTTGAGAATGGCGATGACGGGTTTGCCTGCATAGTCGCTGTAGGCATAACCCATCTGCGCCATGCGCGAGCGCTGGTTGTAGGTGCGCATGCTCTCGCGACCAAACCAGCGCCACGACCTCAACTCTTCAGGCTTCAATCGCTTGCGCGGTTGCGACGAGCCTGTCTGGTCTGGAGCGGTCATGTTCTAACTTACTGGTTTTTGATGCCAGCGGTTTTGATCACCTTGGTCCAGCGGTCGATCTCGCTCTTGACGAACGCTGCATAGGGTTTGGAACCCTGCGCCGGGACCACGAAGCCTTGTGACTCCATGCGTTGTTTGATCGCCGGGGATTGCATCACCTGCGTCATGGCTGCTTCAAGCTTGTCGACAACAGGTTGCGGCGTGCCCTTGGGCACCGACATGCCTGACCACGACAGGGCCTCGAATCCTTTGTAGCCGGATTCAGCCACCGTGGGCACATCAGGGTAAAGCGGGTTGCGCTGAATGCTGGAAACAGCAAGTGGCCGCAGCTTGCCTGCCTTGATGTGCTGCAGCGCCACGTCCTGGTTGATGAACATGAGCTTGATGGTGCCCCCCAGCATGTCGGTCATCATCGGGCCGCCGCCACGGTAGGGAATGCCCGTCATGAAGATGCCTGCGGTTTGCTTGAAAAGCTCCATTGCCATGTGGCCGGAAGCCGCGTGGGTGTAGCCGTAGTCCAGTTTTCCGGGATTGGCTTTGGCATAGTCCACCAGTTCCTTCAGCGTCTTGAATGGCGTGCTGGGGTGCACAACCAGCAGGTTGGGACCAGAGTGAACCTGCGTGACATGAATGAAATCGGTATTGGAGTTGTATTTGAGATCAGGGTCGAGACCATGGGCAACAGCACTTTGGCCGACTCCGGTCTGAATGATGGTGTAGCCGTCTGGCGCTACTTTGCTACCCCGCTCGGTACCCACCACGCCGCCTGCACCACCAATGTTTTCGATGATGACCGGTTGCTTGAGGACTTTGCCAAGCTCTTCAGACATCATGCGCCCCATCACATCGCTGGTGCCGCCAGGGGGGAATGGCACGATGATCTTGACAGGCTTGCTGGGGTAGTCGGCCTGGGCCATGGCGGCCAGCGGCAAGGCAGCGCTCAACGCTGCGGTCGCAACCAGGCTGATGAGTTTTCTTCGAATGGTCATGCTTTGTCTCCTGTTGAAAAAAATGGCAAGGGATCAGTTCGTCAGCGTCGTGATTTTGGGCTGGTAGCCTGCCGCATGCAACAGACCCCGTGTGTAGCCCAGCGCAAACGACATGAAGCGCTCCCGGTTGGGATCGAGATCTGACAAAGGCACATGGTCAGGGCACAGAATGCCCTTGTAGCCGGAACGCTGATACGCGCGGATGGCCTCGTTCATGTCCACGTCGCCCTCATCGGGAAAGACCTCGGCAAAGTCGAGATAGCCACCCTTGATATTCCGGAAGTGAACCATGAAGATGCGCGGCGCAAACTCTTCAATCGCGCGGATGACATAAGCGTGCGGTTCAGGCGCCATCTCGGCCACCGTGCCCTGGCAGAAGTTGAGTCCGTGGTTGGGGCTGTCGGACAGCGCGACAAAGCGGCGCATGCCTTCGATGGAGCCCAGCACATGCTCTACGCCGTTCAGGCCGCCGACTGGATACGCGGGGTCGTGCGGATGGCAGGCCAGCCGGATGCCGGCCTTGTCCGCTGCGGGCACCAACTGGTCAACCAGAAAAGCAATGGCACGCCAGCCGCTCTCTTCGGTAACCGGAGGCACTTCTTTGGCCTGCTTCTGGCCACACAACCGACTTGACCCGGAGTCACCCTCGTCCTGATTGGTTGGGTAACCCACACCCCAGTAGCTGTGCTGGCGATCAGCCTCCGGGCTATAGCTGGCCAGTTTGAATCCGCTGTATTGCACGCCTCCGCGCCCGGGACGCAGACCGGTGCGCGTGATGCCCACCATCTGGACGTTGTACTTGAGGGCTGTCAGACCAGCATCTGCAGCAATCTGGATGTTCTGCTTCAACACTTCCGCCTGGCGCCTGGCGATGACCTCATCGGTCAAAAAATCAAGCAGGACAGACCCGACATCAAGCGCAAACAAATCAATCTTGAGGCCTAAGCTTTCTACCCATTCACGGTATTCTCGCAGCTTGTTGACATCCCAAACGCCACCGGGCTTTACGAGATCAGTCCCCCGGTTGTCGATGACCACGCGCTCCACACCCAGTTGGGCAGACAGGCGCAACCGCTCGGCGGACGGATTGATGAGCTGCTCTCCGATGTACATGACGACTTTCTGAAATGGGCTGGGACAGAACTGAAAACTCAATGCGCATTCTGCTCAGGGCCTGAAGCAACTGCAATGCGGGAAGACCCCCCAGACGCCCATCTCGTCCCACCCGTTGGAACACCTCCACATCCGGCCGAATACGTCAGGCCAGGGTGTAGGCTGTTTTCACTGTGGTGAAAAATTCCTGCGCATACCGGCCCTGCTCACGTGAACCAAAGCTGGAGCCTTTACGGCCACCAAACGGCACGTGATAGTCCACGCCCGCGGTTGGCAGATTCACCATCACCATACCGGCCTGGCTGTGGCGCTTGAAGTGGGTGGCGTATTTCAGGCTGGTGGTGGCAACACCGGCTGACAGCCCAAACGGCGTGTTGTTGGCTTCCGCCAGAGCCTCTTCGTAACCTTTGACCCGGATGATGCTGGCTACCGGGCCAAACACCTCTTCGCGATTGATGCGCATGCTGGCGGTGGTATCGGTCAGCAGGGCCGGGGCCATATAGAACCCGTCAGTGTCACGCTTCAGCTGTTCGCCGCCGGCCACCAGCACCCCACCTTCAGACTTGCCGATTTCAACGTAGCTCAAATCCTGTTCCAGCTGGGATCGGGAGGAAACCGGGCCAATATCAATACCAGCCTGCAGCGCATCACCTACTTTGAGGCCCGCCATGCGCGCTTTGACGGCTTCGACAAATTTCGGATAAATACCGTCTGTGACAATCAGGCGGCTGGATGCGGTGCAGCGCTGGCCGGTCGAGAAGAAGGCGCTTTGGACGCTGAGCTCCACCGCCTGCGCCAGATCAGCATCGTCCAGAATGACTTGCGGGTTCTTGCCCCCCATCTCCAATTGCACTTTCTTGAGGTTGACAGCGCATTGCTGGGCAATACGGCCACCCACACCCTGGGAACCAGTGAAGCTGATGGCATCAATACCGGCGTGATTGACCAACGGGTCGCCAATCACACTGCCGCGCCCCATCACCAAGTTGAATACGCCTGCCGGGATGCCGCTGCGGCTGATGATCTCGGCCAGCGCCCAGGCGCAACCAGGCACCAAATCGGCAGGCTTCAGCACAACGCAGTTGCCATAAGCCAGCGCAGGCGCAACTTTCCAGGCGGGGATCGCAATGGGGAAGTTCCAGGGCGTGATCAAACCAATGACACCCAGTGGCTCGCGAGTAACCTCTACCCCGATACCGGGGCGCACGGAGGGCACAGATTCACCGGCCATGCGCAGGCATTCACCGGCGAAAAACTTGAAGATGTTGCCGGCACGTGCAGCTTCACCAATCCCTTCGGGTTTGGTCTTGCCTTCTTCGCGGGCCAACAGGGTACCCAGTTCTTCACGGCGGACCAGTATCTCGGCGCCAATCTTGTCCAGCGCATCGGCGCGGGCCTGAATGCCCGAGGTGGACCAAGCAGGGAAGGCCGCACGTGCGGCCTGTACAGCTGCGTCAAGCTGAGCGGTACTGGCTTGTGTGTATTCGCCAATCACGTCGGCCAGGTTGCTGGGGTTGATGTTGGGGGTGTAGGCTGATCCAGCGACCCATTGGCCACCGATCAGGTTGTCGTACTTTTGTGTCATGTGAATGTTCCAGAAAAATTGACTGATTTACTGAGGTCCGAGCGTCTTGATCAACGCGGCCAGCTCTTCCACCTCATTGGGCTTGAGATCAGTCAGCGGTGCGCGTACTGGTCCGGCGTCGTGACCCACTATCCTGACGCCTGCCTTGACTATACTCACAGCATACCCCTGCATCTTGTTGCGAATAGCCAGGTACGGCATGAAAAAATCATGCAATAGCCGGTGCTGGGTCTTCAAGTCATCAGAAGCCACAGCATGGTAAAAATCCATGGCAGTCTTGGGAATGAAGTTGAACACAGCCGATGAATACACCGGTGTGCCCAATGCCTTGTACGCCGCGGCATATACCTCAGCAGTCGGCAGGCCACCCAAATAGGAAAACCGGTCGCCCATTCGCTGATAGATGGAAACCATGGTTTCAATGTCGCCGACGCCGTCCTTGAAGCCAATCAGGTTGGGGCAACGATCCGCAAGTTTCGCCAGCGAGTCAGGCGTGAGTTTGCAGACGTTGCGGTTGTACACAATGACGCCGAATTTCACACTTTTGCAGACAGCTTCCACGTGGGCAATCAACCCCTCCTGGCCGGCTTCGGTCAAATAGTGAGGCAACAGCAAAATGCCATGTGCGCCTTGCTGCTCGGCTTCCTGAGCACAGGCAATTGCGAAACGTGTGGGCCCACCAGCACCCGCGATGATGGGCACCTTGCCACGGCAAGTTTGCACCGCTGTCTTGATGATGGCCGGGTATTCATCGCCTGTCAGCGAAAAAAATTCGCCAGTGCCCCCTGCGGCAAACAACGCCGTTGCACCATAGGGCGCCAGCCACTCCAGACGTTCGATATAGCCTTTGGGACGGAAGTCACCCTGCTCGTCAAAGTCGGTTACCGGGAAAGACAACAGTCCGGAGCTGACGATGGTCTTGAGGTCTTGGGGATTCATGGTGTGTCCTTTGCTTTGATCAATTCAGCGGGGTTGCGTCAGATAAAAATCGGTTGCCTTCTGGTTCAGAACCGTGGCTTGACCTGCTGCCAGTCAGGCCGATAGCGGCGCATTTGTGCCACGTCATTGCGGGTACGAATCCTGCAGCGTTGATAGGCTTCATGCAGCTCGGCCAGCTTATCGTGATCGAGTTCCACGCCCAGACCCGGCTTGTCCGTCAGGTGGACGCACCCGCCCGTGATAGGCACTTTGCCGCCCACCAGGACTTCGTCGCTCTGCCACGGGTAATGGGTGTCGCAAGCATAGGTGAGGTGGTGTACCGACGCCGCCAGATGCGTCATGGCCATCAGGCTGATGCCCAGATGCGAGTTGGAGTGCATGGACAAACCCAAGCCAAATGCCTGACAGGTACGCGCCAGCGCCTGCGTCGCGCGCAGACCACCCCAGTAGTGATGGTCAGACAGCAGGATTTGTACAGAATTGAGTTCCACACTCCGCCGCAACTCGGCCCAATTGGTTACCACCATGTTGGTTGCCAGCGGCAAGCCAGTCGCTTTGTGCAACTCGGCCATACCCTCCAGCGTCGGCGTGGGATCTTCGTAGTACTCCAGGCAGCCAGCCAGCTTTTCGGCAACACGCAAGCTGGTTGCCATGGTCCAGTTGCTGTTGGGATCAATGCGCAGTTGATGCGTCGGAAAAGCCGCCTTGAGCGCGAGAATGGCGTCCGCTTCCGCCTGGGGATCAAACACGCCCGCCTTGAGCTTGATGCTCTCAAAACCATATTGGTCAATCATTTGCCTGGCTTGCTCGACGATCTGCTGCGGGTTGACGGCTTCGCCATAAGGATCGGATGCGTATTCAGGATCGACCGAAGCATCCCATTTGTAGAAGAGATAGGCTGAATAAGCCACCTTGTTACGGACGGCGCCGCCCAGCAACTCCACAAGTGGGATACCCAACGTGCGGGCCTGCAAGTCGAGGAATGCAACCTCAAAGGCCGAGAATGCGCTATTAACCAGGTTGCCAACCAGCGAGCCGGGTGCCAGCTCCATTTCCACGTGACCTGTTCTCGCCTGAGGCGCGTGTGCCAGCACCCGTGCCCACAACCCGTTCAGGTCGAATGCGGATAGACCCACCAGGCTTTCATGAGTACGTGTCAGCAGGTCGAGCACAGGTGCATCACCGTAGGTTTCACCCAGGCCAACCAGTCCATTGACTCCTTCCACTTCAATGATGGAGCGCAGTCCAAACGGCTCATGCACCCCTGCTGCGTTGAGAAGCGGTGGATCGCTGATGGCAATGGGCGTGACCCTGACGGCGGCGATGGCAATGGTCATTTGGTTTTCTTCTTCATTCAGGGTTCAGATCGCCACAGTTGCCGGAAACCTTGAAAACACTGGCTCAGGCAACCCGCGGACGCCGGCATCCAGCGCAAACACGGCGCCACTCAGGCAGGCGTCGTTGCCTGATGCGGCTGCAGGCTGGATGGACGCCACCAGCAGCACATCCAGATTCGGGCCACCGAATGCACACATGGAAGGCTTGGAAACCGGCACCCTGACAGACGACACCAATTCACCTGCCGGACTGAAGCGATGCAGTTGCCCGGCGTCATTCGCGCAAATCCAGTAATGACCTTCGCTGTCTACAGCGGCACCATCGGGACGGCCAGGCAGCGGTGTCATATCCACAAAATCGCGGCCGGCGGACAGGTTCGCCGTTTGCGCATCAAAGTCGAACGCCCAAATTTTTTGCACCGTAGGATGAGAGTCGGAGAGGTAGTACGTACGCTCATCCGGGCTGAACGCCATGCCATTGGGTGTGATCAATCCGTCAATTTTGGCTTCGCTCAAACCGGCTTCATCCAGACAGAAAACGCTGCCCACCTGAGCCGCGCGCGCCATGTCCATGCACATCGTGCTGACCCAGAACCTTCCTTGACGGTCACAGCGGCCATCATTGAAGCGCATATTCGGCCGGGGATGCGTAATGCCAGCGAGCAATTTGACTTTGACCTGCGGCGGCGCCATGAATTCGACGAGGAAAACGCCAGTTTCCATTGCAGCCACTACACCGCCTGCGGGCCCGAGCCGGTCAGTGAGCGCTATGCAGCCCACACGCTCTGGCGTATCCCAGGTTTTCTGGATCCTGGTGCCCCAGTCATATCGATGGATGTGGCGGCCTTCAATATCAATCCAGTACAGAGCCTGCTCGGCAACAGACCATACCGGAGACTCTCCCACTCGATCGCGGGAACTGGACAGCACTCTGGCTTCAGCCATGGCGACTATTCAAACGGGCCGGTACGCACAAACGCACCACCCTGAAACTGCACCGCCGGATCACTCAGATCAGGCATGGGGGTGCGGGCATAGACGGCTTCCCGATACACGTCCGAGCTATCCTGCGGCACATACCCAACGTGACGAGCCCGTGAGTTGTCCCACCAGGTGACTGCATTGTTGGACATGCCAAAAATGATGGTGTGCGCCAACACAGGTGTCGTCAAGCAGGCGGTGATGAGCCGATGCAGATCATCAAAACTCAACCAGGTGGCCAGCATGCGCCGGTCACGAGGCTCCGGAAAGGACGAGCCAATGCGCACACAGGCGGTCTCGATTCCATAACGATCAAAGTACATGCGTGAAATGTCTTCGCCGAAAGCCTTGCTTAGACCATACAGCCCATCCGGACGGGCCGGCTTGTCAGTCGTGATCGTTTCCGACTGCCTGTAGAAGCCGGTGACGTGGTTGGAACTGGCAAACACGACCCGCTTGACGCCCTGTTTGCGTGCGCTCTCATATAAGTTGTAGACGCCGATGATGTTGGCCTGCAGGATGGGCGCAAACGGGGACTCCGTTGACACCCCGCCGAAATGCACTACAGCATCCACCCCCTGCATCATGCTGTGCACAGCGTCGGCATCGGACAGGTCCGCCAGCACAACCTCCTCGCGATCACCCGCCGGGCCGAATTCCGCGCGATCAGACAGGCGCAGCACATTGCAGTTGGCTTTGAGCCGATCACGCAAAGCCTTGCCCAAGTTGCCTGCTGCGCCGGTCATCAGGATCCGGTTGTGAACATTGATCGTCATATAGGGACTTAAAAAGCTGAGGGGTCAATTGCCAGGTCAGATTCTTTGACGACTAGACATTTCAGATAAGTTTGCTACAGTGAGCACTGATCCGCATGTCAGTCATACGTTGTCTGATGACTTGGAATTTTAAAGCCACACCTTTGCCTGTCAAGTTTTTTTTGATGAGCCTCATGCAAAACCCTAGCCTTCAGCCTTCCGGTCAACCTGGCATCCTGGCCGAAGAATCAGGTCGCCCTCGCCGCTCGCGGGGTCTGGTCAGTGAAATCGTGGAAGGGCTTGGCAACAATATCCGCGAAGGTGTACTCAAACGCGGCGACAAACTGCCTACCGAAGCGGAAATCATGACCCGGTTTGACGTCAGCCGCACGGTTGTCCGGGAGGCGCTCTCCAAACTGCAGGCGTCCGGCCTGGTAGAGACGCGCCATGGCGTCGGCACTTTTGTCATTGAGCCTGCGCAAGGTGGCAATTTCAAAATCGCCGCTCAGGACCTATCCACCGTCGCTGACGTGATCTCGGTTCTGGAACTGCGCATCAGCCTGGAAACTGAAGCAGCCGGGCTGGCAGCACAAAGGCGGACACAGGCCAATCTGGACGCCATGCAAGCGGCCCTTCGTGCGTTCCAGGACTCGATTGACCACGATTCGGATGCCGTTCCACCTGATTTCCAGTTCCACATGGAAGTAGCGCGCGCTACAGGCAACCAGCATTTTTCCGACCTGATGACTTACCTGGGCACCATGATCATTCCGCGTACCCGGGTCAACACCCCACAGCGCGCACCTGAGGGCCGTCTGGTGTATTTACAGCGCGTCAATAGTGAGCACGAAAGTATTTTTGTTGCAATCCGCAACCAGGACGCAGAAGCTGCCCGTGCAGCCATGCGTACGCACTTGTCAAACAGCCGGGAACGCTTGCGCAAGACCCAGATCACCGAGTCACCGCCAGTCAAATAGTGCGGCCGCTTTCTTGTGCCGGCTTCATCAGAGTCTGCTGGCAATCTTAAGACTTGCGTCAAGTTGTATGATGACTGATGAATACCAACCTTCAAACCGAAGTTATGCCTGATTCGAATCCTTCCAACAGCCCCGTCATCACACAGATGCGGGTTATTCCTGTCGCCGGCCAGGACGGCATGCTGCTCAACCTCAGCGGCGCGCACGGCCCGTTTTTCACGCGCAACCTGGTCATCCTGACCGACAGCACGGGCAACACCGGCGTCGGTGAAGTCCCCGGCGGCGAAAAAATCCGGCAGACACTGGAAGATGCACGCGAGTTGATCATCGGCCAACACTTGGGCGCCTGGAACCACGTGCTCAACACCCTGCGCGTGAAGTTTGCGGAACGCGACAGCGGCGGGCGTGGCAACCAGACCTTTGATTTGCGGGTGGCTATTCATGCCGTCACCGCCGTAGAAAGCGCCCTGCTCGATTTGCTGGGTCAGTTTCTGAATGTGCCGGTCGCCGCCCTGTTGGGAGATGGCCAGCAGCGCGCCAGTGTCGCCGTGCTGGGTTATCTGTTTTACGTGGGAGACCGCAACAAGACAGACTTGCCTTACCGGTCGGAACCCGATATGGCCGACGACTGGCTTCGCCTGCGCCATGAACCTGCAATGGACGCGAAGTCCATCGTGCATCTGGCCGAGGCCACTTATCAGCGCTACGGCTTCAAGGACTTCAAGCTAAAGGGCGGTGTACTCAGTGGCGACGAGGAAATGGAAGCCATTGTGGCGCTGCACGAGCGTTTCCCCGATGCACGCATCACGCTGGACCCCAACGGCGGCTGGTTGCTGAAAGACGCCGTTCGTCTGTGTCGCGACAAACACGCCGTGATGGCTTATGCCGAAGACCCGTGTGGCGCAGAAGGCGTGTTTTCGGGCCGCGAAGTGATGGCTGAATTCCGCCGCGCCACCGGTTTGCTGACGGCCACCAACATGATCGCCACCGACTGGCGCGAGATGGCGCATTCCATCCAGCTGCAGTCGGTAGACATCCCGCTGGCCGACCCGCATTTCTGGACGCTGCAGGGCTCGGTGCGCGTGGCGCAGCTGTGCCAAATGTTTGGCCTGACCTGGGGCTCGCATTCCAACAACCACTTTGATGTGTCGCTGGCCATGTTCACGCACGTCGCGGCAGCGGCACCGGGCAAAACCACGGCCATCGACACGCACTGGATCTGGCAGGATGGCCAGCGCCTGACCAAAGACCCACTGAAGATTGTGGACGGCGCCATCACCGTCCCCACCAAACCGGGCCTGGGCGTAGAGTTAGACATGATGGAAGTCGAAAAAGCCCACCAGCTCTATTTGAAATACGGGCTGGGCGCCCGCGACGATGCCGTCGCCATGCAGTACCTGGTTCCCAACTGGAAGTTCAATCCCAAATCACCCTGCATGGTGCGCTGACAACCCGATGGAGTGAGTAAAGCATGCACAGTCCCGGCGCACGCACGGCCTTCTGGGTTGGCGTTCGTGAAGCAGTCATCGTTGTTCCGTCCTACCTGCCCTTCGCGCTGGTGTGCGGCGTGGCCTCCGTCAACGCCGGTTTGACGACCGGGGCCGCGCTGGCCCTGCCAGCACTGGTTTTTGCCGGATCTTCCCAGGCAGTACTCACGCAGTTCATCCAGAATTCGGCATCGCTGTGGGTCGCCATTTTGTCGGGCTGCGTGATCAACCTGCGCATGGCGGTTTACAGCGCAGCCCTGAGCGCCAAGGTGCGTTCATTCAGCACAGGCCAGCGCATGCTGATCGCCGCTTTTCTGGTGGACAACAGCTTTGCCTTCATGCAAAAGCGCGAAGAAGAGAACCCGACAGACCCGCACATCATTGCCTATTATGCGGGGCTGACAGCGGTGTTCTGGCCAACCTGGCTGGTGTTCTGCGCCATTGGCATCTTCGCCGGCAACATCGTGCCGACAAGCTGGCAACTGGAGTTCGCCGTGCCGCTGTCGTTCATCGCCATTGCGGCCACGTCCATCCGCAGCCTGCCCACCGCCGCCGCTGCCGTGGTGGGCGGTGCCGCCAGCGTGTTGCTGTTCTCGTTGCCACTCAAACTCGGACTGATCGCGGCCTGCCTGTTTGGCCTGATGGCGGGACTGATTTCGGAGAAAGGAGCCCGGTTGTGGACAGCACGCAAAGCTGGATAGTGGTTCTGGGCCTGGCCTTGGGAACGTTTCTCATCCGTTACTCGTTCATCGGCCTGTTTGCCAACCGGGACATGCCGCCCTGGCTGGAGCACTCGCTCAAGCTGATGGTGCCGGCCATCTTTGCAGCCATCGTTTTCAGTGGCGTGATGATGGTGAACGGCCAGGTAGCAGGCCTGGCGCTCTGGCCGCGTTATGCGGCCGCTGCCACGGCTGCGGTGATTGCCCTATCCACCAGCGGCAACATGCTGGTCACCGTGGCGGCGGGTATGGCCACCTTGCATGGATTGCCCTGGCTGGTCGCCCATCTGTAGAAAATTCATGGGAAATACCTATGAAACATGCCTCCAGCTCTCGTCGAATATGCGCAAGTAGCTATTATTTTTATAGCGTCTACGACTTATCCAGACCCAGCAGCCGCACCGCGTTGTCTTTCAGAATGCCGGGCATCACCTCGGGCTTGAAGCCCGCATCTTCAAAGTCTTTCATCCAGCGGTCGGGCGTGATCAGCGGGTAGTCACTGCCAAACAGGATGCGGTCCTTGAGCAGCGTGTTGGCGTACTGCACCAGCTGCTTCGGAAAATACTTGGGGCTCCAGCCACTGAGGTCAATCCAAACATTGGGCTTGTGGGTGGCCACGCTCAAGGCCTCGTCCTGCCACGGAAAGCTGGGGTGCGCCATGACGATCTGCATGTCGGGGAATTCAATCGCCACGTCGTCCAGGTGCATCGGGTTGCTGTACTCCAGGCGCAGGCCGCCACCACACCGCATGCCGCTGCCAATGCCGCTGTGCCCGGTGTGAAAGATGGCGGGCAGTTTGTGCGCGTTGATCACCTCATAGATTGGCCAGGCCATCTTGTCATAAGGGTGGTAAGCCTGCACGGTCGGGTGAAACTTGAAGCCCTTCACGCCATGGTCCTTGATCAGCCGTTCGGCCTCGCGCGCACCCATCTTGCCCTTGTGCGGGTCGATGCTGGCGAACGCAATCATCATGTCCGAGTTTTTTTGCGCGGCTTCGCAGATTTCCTCGTTCGGAATGCGTTTGCGGCCCATCTTGGATTCGGCGTCCACCGTGAACATGACCAGGCCGATCTTGCGCTCGCGGTAATACGCAACGGTCTCCTCAATCGTGGGGCGTTTGCTGTTGCGGAAGTACTTGTCGGCGGCGCGGTCGTACTCCTCGCCGTAGTTGTCAAAGGGGTTCCAGCAGCTCACTTCGGCGTGGGTGTGGATGTCGATGGCAATCAGGTTGGCGTGGTCCATGGAAACCTCGGGTAAATACTGAGTGGAAATTGCCTTGCATGGCGTAATCTCTGCGCCACAACTAGTTACTAAACATAACTTTATCAATGTACTTCAAATCCGGATAGGCCACAAGTTGCAAATCCCTTATACCCAGCCCAATCTGGCTGAAGTTTCAGTCGAACACCTTGGGGCCATCTCCATTGTGCGTTTGTGTCGCCCCAAAAAGCGCAACGCCATCAGCGACGGGGTCATGGCCGCCATCGGCCAGCGGTTTGAGGAGATGCCCGCCAGCACCCGGGCCGTGGTAATCGATGGCGAAGGCGATCACTTCTGCGCTGGCCTGGACCTCTCGGAGCTCAAGGACCGCGACGCGTCAGAGGGCCTGTATCACTCCCGCTCATGGCACAAGATCCTCACCGCCATCGAATTCGGCTCGGTGCCCATCGTCGCCGCGCTGCATGGCGCCGTGGTTGGCGGCGGGCTGGAGCTGGCCAGTGCCTGCCACATCCGGGTGGCGGACGACACCACGTTTTTTGCGTTGCCGGAAGGCTCGCGCGGCATTTTTGTCGGTGGTGGCGGTTCGGTGCGGGTACCCAAGCTCGTCGGCGCCCACCGCATGATGGACATGATGCTCACCGGCCGGGTGTACAAGGCCGCTGAGGGCGTGAGCATTGGCATGGCGCAATACCACGTGCCAGCTGGCCAGGCGCTGGCCAAGGCGATTGAGCTCGCCGAGCGCATCGCGCAAAACGCGCCCTTGACCAACTACGCCCTGATGCACGGTCTGCCGCGCATCGCCGAGCAGCCCGCCGACCATGGCTTTTTCACCGAAGCCATGCTCGCAGCCATTGCGCAGTCCGCCCCGGAAGCCAAGGCGCGGGTACGTGCCTTCCTGGATGGCACCGGCCCCAAGGTCAAGGCCGACTGACGCCACGGCGTACCACGGAGACAAGCGGCATGCACACAACCAGCGCCTCCTTCCGCCCTTTCGAGTTTGGCGTGACCCGCGCACGGCACCGCCAGCACGGCGGCCATACCTACCTGCAGGCAGACCAGGCTCTGGACGCTTACCCGCAACGCATGACCGACCGGCTGGTGCACTGGGCACATGCCACGCCTGAGCGCACGCTGTACGCGCGGCGGGACCCGGCATTGGGTGGCGAATGGCGCCACCTCAGTTTCGCCCAGGCGCTGGAGGCGGCCCGTTGCATCGGCCAGGCCCTGCTGGACCGTGGCCTGAGCGCCGAGCGCCCGCTGGTGATCCTGAGCGAAAACAGTCTGGAACACGCCATGCTGGCGCTTGGCGCGATGTACGCCGGTGTACCCTTTTGTGCCGTGTCACCGGCCTACTCGCTGATCAGTCAGGACTTTGACAAACTGCGCCACGTGCTGGACACGCTGACGCCGGGGCTGGTATATGCCGACGACTGGAAACGTTATGGCCGGGCCATTGAGGCCGTGGTACCAGTCGGCACCGAAGTCGCTATTAATAAGATAGCTGATCACGCAACAACCACGAGGGCTTTAACCCCTTTTGATGCCCTGGTGCAAACAAAAACCAGCCCGGCCGTGGATGCTGCCATGCAGGCCACCGGCCCCGACACCATCGTCAAGTTCCTGTTCACCAGCGGCTCCACCAAGCTGCCCAAGGCCGTCATCAACACGCAGCGCATGATTTGCGCCAACCAGCAGCAGATGCGCCAGTCAATGCCGGTGATTGCCGAAGACCCGCTGGTGCTGATGGACTGGATGCCGTGGAACCACACGGCTGGAGGCAACCACAACTTCTTCATGGTGGTATTCAACGGCGGCACACTGTACATTGACGACGGCAAGCCCACACCGGCCCTGCTGGGCGAGACCCTGCGCAACCTGCGCGAGGTGGCGCCCACCTGGTATTTCAATGTGCCGGTCGGGTTTGAGGCGATAGCCAATGCCATGCAAACCGACGCGGAACTGCGCCGCAATTTTCTGAGCCGCGTGCGCCAGCTGTTCTATGCCGGTGCCGCGCTGGCTCAGCCCATCTGGGACAGCCTCTACGCGGCAGCCGAACAGGAATACGGCGAGCGCGTGGTGATGACCGCGGGGCTGGGCATGACCGAATCCAGCCCGTTTGGCCTGTTCGTCACAACACCGCACTCCAAAGCCGGTGACCTGGGCCTGCCCGCCCCCGGGCTGGAGCTCAAGCTCGTTCCCATGGGCGACAAGACAGAAATCCGCTACCGTGGCCCCAACATCACACCGGGCTATTGGCGCGGCGAGGAGGCTACGGCAGAGGCATTTGACGAAGAGGGCTTTTTTTGCACGGGCGACGCCGTGCAATGGATTGACCCGAACGACATCCACCAGGGTCTGCGCTTTGATGGCCGCATTGCCGAAGACTTCAAGCTGGCCACGGGCACCTTCGTGAGCGTGGGGCCAATGCGCGCCAGGATCGCTGCAGCCGGGGCGCCCTACGTGCAGGACGCCGTAATCACTGGTCTCAACCTGAAGGAAGTGGGCGCCCTGATATTTCCAACCGCTGCGTGCCGGACCTTGAGCGGGTTGCCTGCGTCAGCCAGCCTGAAGGAGGTGCTGGAAAGTCCGGCGGTGCAATCGCACTTCCAGGTAGTAGTCAACAAACTGGCCGCCAGCGGCACGGGCAGCGCCAACCGCGTTGCCCGCCTGCACCTGATGGCCGAGCCCCCGTCCATTGACAAAGGCGAAGTGACTGACAAAGGCTCCATCAACCAGCGCGCAGTGCTGAAACACCGCGCAGCGCTGGTTGACGCGCTGCACGATGGCAGCTTGCCATTCACGATCAAACCCAACGCATGAGGCCATCCACATCATGAACATTTCTGGACACGCAGCGCTTGTCACTGGCGGCGCATCCGGTCTGGGTGAGGCCGTCGCACGTGAGTTGGCGCGTCTGGGTGCCAAAGTGGCTGTGCTGGACGTCAACATGGCGCAGGCTGAAAAAGTGGCAGCGGACATTGGTGCGCTATATGGCCATGGCTGCGCCGTGGCTTGCCAGTGCGACATCACCAACACCGACAGCGTGGTTGCAGCGCTGGCCAAAGCAACCGCCGCACAGGGCAGCGCACGCATCCTGATGAACGTCGCGGGCATCGGCAGCGCCAAACGTATTGTGGGCAAGGACGGCAACGCCGCACCGCTGGAAGACTTCGCCCGCGTGATCAACGTCAATCTGATCGGCAGCTACAACATCAGTCGCCTGTTCGCCGCCGAATGCGTGAAACTGGCGCCGCTGGATGATGGCGAACGGGGCGTGATGATGTTCACCGCGTCGGTTGCCGCCTTTGATGGCCAGGTGGGTCAGCAGGCTTACAGCGCGTCCAAGGGTGGCCTGGTCGGCATGACGCTGCCTATGGCCCGTGATCTGGCGCAGCATGGCATCCGTGTCTGCACCGTGGCGCCGGGGCTGTTTGCCACACCCCTGATGAAGCAGTTGCCCGAGCCGGTGCAGGCTTCGCTGGCCGCGTCCATCCCCTTTCCACCTCGCCTGGGCAAACCCGAAGAATTTGCCCAACTGGCCGCGCATATCGTCACCAACGGACACCTCAATGGCGAGGTCATCCGGCTGGACGGCGCCTTGCGCATGGCGCCGCGATAATTTTTACCCCTCGCTTTTCATCCACAGGAGACATGACATGACCACCCGCCGCCAATTCGTCCAGGTAACCGCCGGAGCTGCCGCCCTGGGCTCCCTCACCAGCTTCCCGTCCTTCGCCCAGGCGCTGGACCTGGTGAAAATCATCAACGGCTTCCCCGCAGGCGGTACAGCCGATGCCACCAGCCGGCGCGTTGGCGAAAAACTGATGGGCTCGGCCTACACCAAGAATGCTGCCGTGGTGGAAAACAAGCCCGGTGCTGGCGGACGTATCGCCGTGGAGTCCGTGAAAAGTGCCGCGCCCGATGGTTCAACGCTACTGCTCACACCCTATTCCTGCACGTCGGTCTATCCGCACATTTACAGCAAGCTCAGCTACGACCCGTTCAAGGACCTGATGCCGGTGTCGATTGCGGCGGTCATGCACCATGGTCTCGCTGTCGGGCCGATGGTGCCTGCCAGCGTGAAAACAGTGAAAGACTATGTGGCCTGGGCCAAGGCCAACCCCGGCCAGGCCAGTTATGGTTCGCCCGCAGCCGGTTCGCTCCCGCACTTTCTGGGCGCCATGCTCAGCGGGTTCACCAATACACCGCTGCAGCACGTGCCGTACCGCGGGTCGGTTCCCGGCGTTGCCGACGTCATCGCAGGTCAGATTGCCTCCATGTTCACGCCCAGCGGCGATTTCATCCCCAACCACAAGGCGGGCAAGCTGCGCATCATCGCCACATCAGGCCCCACCCGTTCACCCTTCACGCCTGACGTGCCCACCTTCGCAGAGCAGGGCTTTGGTGAACTCACGACCGAGGAATGGTTTGGCTTCTACGCACCAGCAAAGACACCGGGCAACGTCATCGACAACGCCAACGCCGCCATCAACGCCGCGCTGCAGGACAAAACGGTTATCAACTCGCTGGCCACGTTTGGCTGGCCGCACGCGGCTCCACGGTGCGTGAAATGGACAAGAGCCAGCGCGATGCGTACTACCGCTGGGGCCCGATCGTCAAACAGATTGGGTTCACCGCCGAATCCTGATCACCAGGGAAGCAGCACCATGCCAACACCTTTCAACACGGCCAGGCTGGCATGGGGCGGCCTGGGGCTGGCTGCCCTTGCAGCCTGCGTGGCGCCGCCTTCCAGTACAGAAAAAAAACAGACCTCAGCCCCTGTGGAATGTGCGCAGATAGCTACGCAATTTGTAGCAAATGGCACCCGCATCACGGCTGTTGAATCCGTGCCCGCCGGACTTACCGTCAACGGCATGGCGCAGCCCTACCCCATGCCCGCGCACTGCAAGGTCAGCGGCAAGATGAACGAGCGCACCGGGGTGGACGGCAAGCCCTACGCCATCGGGTTTGAAATGCGCCTGCCCGTCAACTGGTCCGGCCGCTTTTTGCTGCAAGCCAACGGTGGCGCGGATGGCGTGGTGCAGCCCGCCTACGGCAACGTGGTGTCTGGTGGGGCCACCACCAATGCGCTGATGCAGGGCTTTGCCGTGCTCTCCAGCGACGCAGGCCACACCATGGAATCCGGCCCGGCCGTGGGTCTGGTCGGCGGCAACCTGTTTGGCATGGACCCCCAGGCGCGGCTGGACTACGGCTACGCAGCCAATGGTGCGCTGGCCCCCATGGCCAAGCAGCTCATTGCCACGCACTACGGCCAGGCCCCCAAAACCTCATACATGATGGGCTGCTCCAATGGCGGGCGGCACGCCATGGTGGCGGCATCACGCTACGCGGACCATTTTGACGGCCTCATCGCAGGCAACCCCGGCTTCAACCTGCCCAAGGCTGCCGTGCAGCACGCCTGGGACATTCAGGCCTTCAGCGCCGTCAATCCCGACATCAAGGCCGCTTTCCCTCCGGCTGACATGAAGCTTGTGGCCGACAAGGTACTGGAAAAATGTGATGCGCTTGACGGCCTGGCCGACGGTATGGTGAACAACCTCCCCGCCTGCCAGAAGGCCTTCGACCTCAAGACCCTGCAATGCAGTGGTGACAAGACTGCACAGTGCCTGAGCCAGCCCCAGGTCACGGCGCTGCAAAAAGTGTTTGCAGGCCCCGTCAACAGCAAGGGCGAGGTGCTTTACAGCGACTGGCCGTGGGACGCTGGCGTGGGCGCTTCGCAAATCGGTTTTGGCAGCTGGCGCGCGTGGAAGCTGCAAGGCCCCATTGCGGGGCTGCCCATCATCGGCGTTTTGGGCGGAGGCTCGGTGGCTTATACCTTCTCCACGCCACCCAAGCCCGTGGCGGGCAACCCGCCGGCGCTCATCAAGTCATTGCTCGACTACAACTTTGACACAGACGCTGCCACCATTTACGCCACCAGCGGCGCGTTCAAAGAGTCCAGCGTGCAGTTCATGACACCGCCCAACGCTGCTGACCTGTCGAAGTTCAAGGCCAAGGGCGGCAAGCTGATTGTCTACCACGGCACCAGCGACCCGGTGTTCTCGTTCAATGACACCCGCAACTGGTATGAGGCGCTGAACAGGCACCATGCGGGCAATGCAGGCAGCTTTGCCCGCCTGTTCCCGGTGCCTGGCATGAACCACTGCCAGGGCGGCCCCACCACCGAGCAGTTCGACATGCTCAGCGCCATGGTCGACTGGGTAGAAAACGGCAAAGTACCAACGCAGGTCATCGCCACGGCGCGTACCGGCGTGAACCCCGATGTCCCGGCAGACTGGATCAGCCAGGGCAAGCCACGCTCGCGTCCACTGTGTCCTTATCCGCAGCAAGCCCGCTACCGGGGTGCGGGTGACGTCAACGACGCTGCCAGTTTCAGTTGCCAATAGCCATTCCGCAGTTCCTGCCACCATCACAACCGAGACAAACCCTTGAAGGAGACAACCATGAGCACACGCAGACAAACCCTGAAAACATTTGGCGCCACCGGCATTGCTGCCGCGCTGGGCTTCCCGCTCGCGTCGCAGGCTCAGGCTCCGGCCGTGGAGACCCTGCGCATCATCGTGGGCTTCCCGCCGGGCGGCACCACGGATGCGTTCGCGCGGCGTCTGGCCGAAAAACTGCGTGGCAACTATGCTGTCAACGCACTGGTCGAAAACAAGCCTGGTGCGGGTGGGCAAATCGGCGTGACCGCGGTGCGAGACAGCGCTGCTGACGGCTCGACAATGCTGCTCACGCCCGCTTCGATGCTGACCATCTACCCCCACACCTACCCGAAGCTGCCCTACAAGATTGACGACGTCACACCCATCAGCACCGCGCTGTACACCCCGCACGGCTTCGGCGTGGGCCCACAGGTACCCACTTCGGTGAAGACCCTGCGCGAATTCCTGGACTGGGCCAAGGCCAACCCCACCATGGCCAACTACGGCACGCCGGGCGCGGGTTCCATGCCTCACCTGGTCGCCGCGCTGCTAGAAAAAGCGGCGGGCGTGGAGATGAAGCAGATTCCCTATCGCGGCTCCGGCCCCGGCATCCAGGAACTGCTGGGCGGGCAAATCGCGGCCTTCACCTCCCCACTGGGCGACTACCTGCCTTACCTGGCCAGCGGTCGGCTGCGCCTGCTGGCTGTCACCGGCTCGGCACGCTCGCGCTTTGCGCCGGACGTGGCGACCTATGCCGAGCAGGGCTTCCAGGAGCTCACCATGCGCGAGTGGTATGGCCTGTTCATGGCGCCACGCACCCCGGCAGCGGTGGCCCAGCGTGCCCACGCCGCCGTGCGCGCGGCGCTGGTGCAGAAAGACATGATCGACTTCGGCGCACCGTTGGGTATGGACGTCATCGGTTCACCGAGCCTGGAAGATTTCGCCCGTACCCTCAAGGCCGATGCCGAGTTGTGGGGCCCTTACGTGCGCCGCATCGGCTTCACCGCTGAATCCTGATTGACCGGGGTGATGCCCGAATCGGGCAGATGGTGCCGGGTTATCCTTGCGCCATGCAGTAGCGCCCCGGTAGCCGGATGAAAACAGCCCGACTCAAAACCCCTTCCGGGGTCCCTTCTCCTTCTGATTCCGTGGCTGAAGCCTCGGTCGAGCGGGTGGACACGAGTTACCTTGAAAGCCTGATGGGATACAACGCCCGGCGGGCAGCTCTTTCCATCATCGAACTGTTCATGGAGCGCATGTCAGTCTATGACTTGCGACCCGTCAACTTCTCGGTGCTGGTATTGATCACGCACAACCCCGGTATCACCTCGCGTCAGCTTTGCTCGGTCCTGGGTGTGTTGCCGCCGAATCTGGTGGGCATGATCAACCTGTTCGAGAAGCGCTCCCTGATCGAACGCCGGCCCCACCCGAGTGACGGCCGTGCCATGGGCCTGCATATGACCGCCCCCGGCCACCGGCTGATGCGGGATGCCGAGAAAACTGCTGCGGCAAACTGGAAGCCACGTCCGGGCTGAGCACTTCCGAACGCAAAACCCTGATGCGACTGTTGCAAAAAGTCTATCTTTGAGGATTTATTGGCATTTTTTGGCATTAGCCCACGCCAACAGGGCGTGAGCAGCTATTAAACTTGTAGCATGCACGAAATTGCGATATCATCCCGGCACTATTGTTAGCGTAGTGCAACCCGCCTACACTACGCGGTCCGCCCAAAATACTTCAGACAAGAGGAGATTACCGAATGAGTTCCAAGGAAAATGCCGCCGTCAGCCAGCTGCTGGGCCTGCTGGAATCCCGCTACGCAATGCGCGTGTTGTGGGCCTTGAAAGACGGGCATGCGCAAACCTTCCGTTTGCTGCAGGACAGTGTAGGCGGCATCACTCCCAACACCTTGAACACCCGTATCAAGGAACTGCGCCAGGCCGGTTTGCTTAGTCATGGCAGCGATGGCTATGTGGTGACGTCCTCCGGTGCTGACTTGCTCAAACGCATCAGCGACATCTCGGCTTTTGCCAGCAAATGGTCCAACAACCAGGCCAAGAAGAAGAACTGATTCCGGCGCCGGTGCGGCGCCTCCCCCCAAAAAAAGGACAGGTATGACTTGTCCTTTTTTGTTGGGTCTGGAAAAGACCGCCTTCTTACCCAACCAGGGCGTCTTGGCCTGCTGGCATAATTTGAAGCTTTTCCGACAGGCCCGAACAGGCAGTTTTGACAAGCCGAATCGGACTCAAGCCCTTTATAAACGGGCGTAACAAGCTAGCTATTTAATAGCATTCAAGGATTCACCATGAACACCACCCCCACCGGCCTGCAGTATGAAGACACGGTTACCGGCTCCGGCCCCGAAGCCACCAAAGGCCAGAGCGTGACGGTTCACTACACCGGCTGGCTTTATAACGACGGAGCGCAAGGTGCCAAGTTCGACTCCAGCAAGGACCGCAACAACCCGTTTGTGTTTTCGCTCGGCGCCGGCATGGTCATCCGTGGCTGGGACGAGGGCGTGGCTGGCATGAAAGTGGGCGGTGCCCGCACACTGATCATCCCGGCAGCCCTCGGTTATGGGGCCCGCGGCGCCGGCGGCGTGATTCCGCCGAACGCCACGCTGAAATTTGACGTGGAATTGCTGGGCGTCGCGGGCTGAAAGGCCACCTGTTTGGGTGAGCCGGCCCCTTGAAAACCCCGTTCCCGCCCCCACCCTTGGCGCATCCAATTTGACTTTTCTGGTCTGTTCGCATGTCTGACACCACTCCAAACCCCCATCACTCACCCGCCAGCGGGTATGCCAGTACCGAAGAAATGATCGCCGCCCAGGCTGCGAACGAAGCTGATGCCCTGTCCAGAGTACAGGGTGAACTGGCGACACTGCAAGCCAAAAGCGCGGAGTTGGCCGACCAGTACCTGCGCGCCAAGGCCGAGGCTGAAAATGCTCGCCGCCGCGCGGAGGAAGAAATATCCAAGGCTCGCAAGTTTGCGGTAGAAAGCTTCGCCGAAAGTCTGCTGCCCGTGGCTGACAGCCTGGAAGCCGGTTTGATCATCAAGGACGCCACGGCTGAACAGATTCGTGAAGGGGCCCAGGCCACGCTGCGTCAGTTGACTGCCGCGCTGGAGCGCAACAAGGTGATCGCCATCAATCCCGCATCTGGCACCAGGTTCGATCCGCATCAGCACCAGGCCATCAGCGTCGTGCCTTCGGAAAACGAGGCCAACACGGTGGTCACCGTGCTTCAAAAAGGCTATTCCATCGCTGATCGCGTGTTGCGGCCTGCTTTGGTCACCGTTTCAGCACCGAAATAAGCGGCATATCCGTGGCTAAAGCCTTGAAAAATTTCGGGTTATCCACACCTTGTTTGTAGTTCAACTTTGTAAATCAGGCGCGGCGTAGCTCAGTGCTGCTTCAAGCCCTCCAGGAGAAAAATGGGAAAAATCATCGGCATCGATCTGGGCACCACCAACAGTTGCGTGTCCATCATGGAAGGCAACGTCCCCAAAGTCATTGAGAACTCTGAGGGAGCCCGCACCACGCCATCCATCGTGGCTTACCAGGAAGATGGAGAAGTATTGGTCGGCGCATCTGCCAAACGTCAGGCCGTCACCAACCCGAAAAACACACTGTACGCAGTCAAGCGCCTGATTGGTCGCAAGTTCGGCGAGAAGGAAGTCCAGAAAGACATCGACCTCATGCCTTACAAGATCGTGGCAGCCGATAACGGTGATGCCTGGGTTGAAGTGCGCGGCAAGCAGATTTCCGCCCAGCAGGTATCTGCCGACATTCTGCGCAAGATGAAGAAAACTGCAGAAGACTACCTTGGTGAAACCGTCACGGATGCCGTGATCACCGTGCCGGCCTACTTCAATGACGCACAGCGTCAGGCTACCAAAGATGCCGGACGCATTGCCGGTCTGGATGTCAAGCGCATCATCAACGAGCCAACTGCCGCCGCTCTGGCCTTTGGCCTGGACAAGAACGAAAAGGGCGACCGCAAGATTGCCGTGTACGACTTGGGCGGCGGCACGTTTGACGTGTCCATCATCGAAATTGCCGATGTGGACGGTGAAAAGCAGTTTGAAGTGCTGTCCACCAACGGCGACACCTTCCTGGGCGGCGAAGACTTTGACCAGCGCATCATCGACTTCATCATTGCCGAGTTCAAGAAAGACCAGGGCGTTGACCTGGGCAAGGACGTGCTGGCCCTGCAACGCCTGAAAGAAGCCGCTGAAAAAGCCAAGATCGAGCTCTCCAGCAGCGCTCAGACCGACATCAACCTGCCCTATGTGACCGCTGATGCCTCGGGTCCGAAGCACCTGAACATCAAGCTCACCCGTGCCAAGCTGGAAAGCCTGGTAGAGGAGTTGATCGAGCGCACCATTGCGCCTTGCCGTACCGCCATCAAGGACGCTGGTGTGAGCGTGGCCGACATTCACGATGTGATTCTGGTTGGCGGCATGACCCGCATGCCCAAGGTGCAAGATAAGGTCAAGGAGCTGTTTGGCAAGGAGCCTCGCAAGGATGTGAACCCCGATGAAGCTGTGGCCGTGGGCGCTGCCATTCAGGGCCAGGTGCTGGTGGGTGACCGCAAGGACGTGTTGCTGCTCGACGTAACGCCTTTGTCCCTGGGTATCGAAACGCTGGGTGGTGTCATGACCAAGATGATCACCAAGAACACGACCATCCCGACGAAGTTTGCACAGACTTTCTCGACAGCTGATGACAACCAGCCCGCAGTGACGATCAAGGTGTTCCAGGGTGAGCGGGAAATTGCCGCTGGCAACAAGATGCTGGGCGAGTTCAACCTGGAAGGCATTCCACCCGCCACTCGTGGCACGCCCCAGATCGAAGTGTCTTTTGACATTGACGCCAATGGCATTCTGCATGTGGGCGCCAAAGACAAAGGCACCGGCAAGGAAAACAAGATCACCATCAAGGCTAACTCGGGCTTGAGCGAGGAAGAGATCCAGCAAATGGTCAAAGATGCTGAACTCAACGCCGCTGATGACAAGAAGAAACTGGAACTGGTGCAGGCCAAGAATCAGGCTGATGCCAGCGTGCATAGCGTGAAGAAGAGCCTCACCGAGTACGGCGACAAGCTGGAAGCCGGTGAAAAGGAAAAATTGAAGCCGCCATCAAGCACCTTGAAGAAGCCCTCAAGGGCGACGACAAGGCGCATATTGAAGAAAAGAGCACCGCCTTGATGACGGTGAGCCAGAAGCTGGGTGAAAGATGTATGCAGACCAGCAGGCCAAGCAGGCGGCAGAGGTGCCGCAGGCGGCCAAGCCGGTGCGGGCCCGCTGGTGCCGAGCAATCATCCGGCAAAGCCGCTGACGACGATGTGGTGGATGCCGAAGTGAAAGAAGTGAAGAAAGGCTTGAACGCGGACGCTTTGGCCCGCTTGAAAGCCCAGACATTCGCCGCGCGCTTGAATGATCCTGATGGATATTCAACGCGGCGTTTTGCGTGAATGACCTGAGAAAAAACATGGCAAAACGAGATTATTACGAAACGCTCGGCGTACCCAAAAACGCGACAGACGAAGAGATCAAGAAGGCCTATCGCAAACACGCGATGAAGCATCATCCTGACCGCAATCAGGGCGATGCTGCCAAAGCGGCCGAAGAAAAGTTCAAGGAAAGCAAGGAAGCCTACGAAATGCTGTCGGACCCGCAGAAGCGGGCCGCTTACGACCAATTTGGCCACGCTGGCGTGGACCCGAACATGCGCGGCGGTCCAGGCGCCGAGGGCTTTGGCGGCTTCGCCGAGGCGTTTGGCGACATCTTTGGCGACATCTTTGGACAGCAGCGCGGCCGTGGTGCCGGAGGGCGCCAGGTGTATCGGGGTAACGACCTGAGCTACGCCATGGAGATCACGCTGGAGGAAGCTGCACGCGGCAAGGACGCACAGATCCGCATTCCCAGCTGGGACTCCTGCGAGGTGTGCAACGGCACGGGCGCCAAGCCCGGAACGCAGGCAAAAACCTGCAATACCTGTAGCGGCTCCGGATCGGTGCAGATGCGCCAGGGCTTCTTCAGTGTTCAGCAGACCTGCCCCACTTGCCGGGGCGCGGGCAAGATCATTCCGGACCCCTGCCCGGCTTGCCATGGACAAGGCAAGGTCAAAAGCAGAAGACGCTGGAAGTCAAAATCCCGGCTGGTATCGATGGTGGCATGCGCATCCGCAGCACAGGCAATGGCGAGCCAGGCACCAACGGTGGCCCGTCCGGTGACCTGTACATTGAAATCCGTCTGAAAAAGCATGATATTTTCGAGCGTGATGGTGACGACTTGCACTGCTCCGTACCCATCAGCATCGTCACCGCCACGCTGGGGGGCGAAATTGACGTGCCAACGCTGTCAGGCAAGGCCGCCATCGACATTCCCGAAGGCACCCAAACCGGCAAGCAGTTCAGGCTGCGCGGCAAGGGCATCAAGGGGTTCGATCCAGCTACCCGGGAGACCTGTACTGCCACATCGCGGTGGAGGCTCCGGTCAAACTGACCGAGCATCAGCGCAAGTTGTTGCGCGAACTCGACGAATCACTCAAAAAGGGTGGTAACAAGCATTCACCTTCAGGCGACAGCTGGACGGATCGCCTCAAGAGCTTTTTCAGCTGAACCTTGCAGGCGGTAACCGCGAGGCATGCGGTTACAAATGATTGCCGGGGAACTAGCCTTTCGTAGACAATGCGGGGCCATGAAACTCAAATTGTTCCGTTCAACCGAGTTCGCCCAATCGTCGCTGTTCGTTCCTTTCAAGCAGCGCATGTCCGCTCACCCGGCATGGATCAGTGCCGTAGCAAGCCTTTGGCTTGCTACGGCATGCAACGCAGCGTTGTGGCAGGAGTTGGGGCGGGTTTGCGAGTTGAGCCAGGTGAGCCCGTGGTGGCCAGCCATCCGGCTTGTCGCGTTCATGGCGGCAGCCTGCTTTCTGGTGTTCAGCATTTTTCCTCCCGCCGGTTGCCCGCCGCTGATTACCCTGCTCTTCTTGTGGCGGCCCTGTGTTGTCACCTGATGCTCAACGAGCACGTGGTTATTGATGCTGGTCTGATCGCGCGCGCGCTCAGCAAGAATCCGCTGTCTGTTCAGTCGTTCATGAACTGGCAGCTGTGGGCAACCCTGTTCGTTCTGGCCATCGTGCCTTCTGTCCTGTTGTTGCGGACCTCCGTGCGACGTCTGGCCCCGATGCAATATTTTCTGCAAACGGTGGATTCGCAGCTGCTTCCTGCGTAGTAATTCTGGTGATGCTGGTGTTGAGTTCACCCGATCTGGCCGACATGGTGCGGGCTCAACCCCAACTGCGGCAGATGGCCAACCTGTCGGCCCCTCGAGGCGCTGGCCGAGGTTGCTAAAGCAAAGCTCGCCCCATGAACCTCGGCTTGGCAACTCCTTTCTAGAACAGGCTGATTGCCCTGTTATCAATGACGGGGTGAACAGACTGGTATCCAGTTCGACCCGGTCCTTGTTCAGACCCAGCCTGTCGCAGGCTTTGTGGAAACGCTGGCGGATCAATCTGCCCAGACACCACTGCCTTCATGCGCGTTGCAAAGTTGCTGTCAGTCCTTTCCACCGCGCATGTCGCGGACGCGTGCCATCCCGCGCGCTGCCCCTGCGGGTAATGCAAAGCCAGCCATTCCTGAAACAGCGGGTTCAACTCCCAGGGCAAACGCAGCACCGTGTAAAAGGCACTGCGCGCACCGGCATCGCGGGCAGCTTCGAGAACCTGCTCCATGTCTTCATTGATAAATGGGATCTGCGGCGCCACGCTGATGCCCACTGGCACACCTGCGTCCGCCAGTGCCCGTATCGTTCGCAACCTGCGGTAGGGTGCCGCCGCCCCGGCTCCAGTTTCCGGGCGAGTGCACTGTCAAGCGTCGTGATCGTCACATACACCGCCGCCAGATGTCGGGCGGCCATGGGTGCAAGCAGATCCAGATCCCGTTCCACGCCACTGCCTTTGGTCACAATGGCCAGGGGATGATGGCAACGATGCAGCAACTCCAGCACGTTGCGAGTGATCCGCCATTCGCGCTCACCAGGCTGGTGGGCATCCGTTGCAGAGCCAATGACGATTTGATGTCCACGTAAGTTCGCGACAACAGCTCTTTCGCAAGCACAGTAGCCAGGTTAGGTTTGGCAAATGATTCGGGTTTCAAAACGAGACCCGGCGATAGATTGAGATAGCTGTGCGTCGGTCTGGCATAACAGCACACATCCGTGCTCGCAACCGCGATAGGGGTTAAGCCCATAGTCGAAATGGATGTCCGGCGATTCTGTTGGGCTGAGCGCTGCGGCTTTGCGGAACCACCGTTGGCATCGGTAGACCGTTTCGCAGGAAATCTGTCTTCCATTGCAGACCAGCCATCAAAGACGCTGCGCTCGTCCTGCTCAAAACGATGCGCAATTCGGGATGCGGCACCCCCTACCCTTGATCGCGTGAAGCGGTATCTTGACGTCCATCAAACAGGCCCACAAATGCATCGCATGACATTTCATCCAGAAACTGTATATACGTACAGTATATATTCAGCCTGTTTCACAAACTCAAAGCAGGATGAAATGGAGCGAAAATCCTGACCCTATGAGTACTTTTTTGACCGCTGCGTTTTACAAGTTTGTTGACCTGCCCGATTTCAGGGGTCTGCAGGCACCTTTGCTCGCTTTCTGTGAGACTCATGACGTCAAAGGCACCATCCTGCTGGCCCGTGAGGGAATCAACAGCACGATTGCAGGTCCGGTTGAGGGTGTCCACGCCGTGCTGGCCTACCTGCGCCAAGATCCACGTCTGGCAGATCTGACACACAAGGAAGCATTTGCCACGTCACCACCGTTTTACCGGATGAAGGTCCGGCTCAAGCGCGAGATCGTCACCATGGGCGTGCCCGAGGTCAATCCGGGACTGATGGCGGGCACGTACGTGAAGCCGGAGCAGTGGAACCAGTTGATCGAAGATCCGAGCGTGGTGCTGATTGACACGCGCAATGATTACGAAGTGTCCATTGGCACATTTGCTGGCGCCGTCAACCCCCATATCAAACGCTTTGCAGACCTGCCCCGACTGATCCGCCAGAACGCCGAACTCAACGCGGGGGTGGCAAAGCCCAAAGTGGCGATGTTTTGTACAGGTGGCATCCGATGAAAAGTCCACGGCGCTGATGCGGGCTGAGGGTTTGAGGAGGTGTACCACCTGGAAGGCGGCATTCTCAAGTACCTGGAAACCATGCCGAGCAGGAGAGCCTTGGCAAGGTGAGTGTTTTGTTTTGACGAACGTGTTTCAGTAGGCCACGGCCTGATTCCAGGGCGCCACGAGTTGTGCCGCTTCATGCCGGAGACTGTCATCGAGCAGGACAGGACTTCTCCCTTATATGAGCTTGTGTCAGCCGGCCCCAAATGTCACGACAGGAAAACTGAGGCCCAGAAACAGGGCGCGCACGTGGAGCGGTAACGCCAGGTTGAACTGGCAGACTCGGCGGGCCAGGGGCATATTGGCGCCAAACTGACGCCCTCACCACCATCACGCCGAAGAAAGGACTGGAGTTCCAGCCCGCTACCGGGCTGGAGAAGGCGTTCACGCGCTACCCGGTATTCGCGCTTGAGTTGGGCGACAAAACCTGTTGTGCTTTGCACCTTGTTCACGGTCCCGGGATGCCCCGACCGCAGCCCCAGATATCTCTTCCAGGCCTTGGATTTGTCGCCCCCCAAAATTCATCTTGCTGGGGTCGCCTCGGGTAGTTTTTCCGGGTCCATGCCGGCATTGGTGGATGCTCGGCGCCAGGTAATTGCCATGCACGCCGGTAAACAGGTTGCTGTAGACAATATCGTCCGAGTTGTCGTCCACGATGGCCTGTTTATAGGCGTTTGACGCACGCGCCTCTTCGGTGGCGATGAAGTCGGAATCCGGCGTAGGCAAAGTCGGCGCCCCATCGCCTGTGCGGCCAGTACAGCGTCTCCTCGGTGAGATGGCACCCGACAGAGCTATGGGGGCCATCAAACCACTAGCGGATCTCTCCTGAATCAGCGCAAAACGGGCTCTTCACACCCGCATGTCCCCCCGCACCAGGCCGACAACAGCGATCAGCCCGTCAGCCCCTTTAATCGCTTTGCGGGCGTGCTTGTTGTTGATCACGTCGTGCAACACCACACCGCCATAGCTGTGGGCCGCGGCGTTGATGTCTTCGCGCGCACCCAAGCTGGTGGATGATGGATGGGCACCTTGGTATTTCACGCACATCGCCATGTCGTGTTCCAGCCGGTCATTGCTTTGTGCATGATCTGCTTGATGGCAAACGGCGCCGCAGGCTTGTCCGGTGGGCCTTGTTCTAGGCAGCCAGCGCTTCGGTGATTTCAATCAGCCATTCTTCCAGTTGCTCGGCAGGCCGCGCGTTGAGGGCGGGCATGGAGCCCACAACACCAGTAACAGCACTGTGCAATCACCAGCTTGGGGTTGCTGATGATGAAGAGCGGTGAGCCAATGATGGGAGCGGCAGATTATTCAAGGGCGCTGGCAGCTTGGACATGGTGTCTTCCCTGAAAGTTCAACAAAATAGCGTTTTGGCAACAAATTTGGCCTTAGCCCCGTCGCTATTGCGGTGTGAGTAGCTACCAATTTAGTAGCACTGAGGCTGGCGATGAAGGTGAATCAAACGCGTCCATCGCCATGGCCACGCTGTCGGCACCGTCCATAATGTTGTCGCGTATGCCAGGCGCTTTGCTGAGCAGGTGGTCTGCGTGGTAGCGCGCGGTGATGATTTGGCTTTCATGAAACCGGCATCCACCCGGCTTTGAGTTCGTCCTGCGCCACCAGTAGGGCCCGCGCCAGTTGCCAGCCCGCCATCAGGTTACCGGCCAGCATGAGGTAAGGTACGCTGCCTGCGAACACGGCCGTTGGGCGATGCCTTGGTATTGCCCGGCAACAAAGTTCACCACGTCCACAATTAGCCTCGGGCGCGGCCTTCAGGGTTTGGCAACAGCCGGGCAGGCATCGGCACTGCCTTTTTGGCAGGTTCGCCTCGGCGGCTTCAATCTGCACAGCAATGGCCTTGGGGGTCTGACCACCATCGCGTGTGGTCTTCCGCCCACCAGGTCGTTGGCTCCGATGGCGGTGGAGCCTTTCTTACAATGGTCAAAATCTGGCGTCCCGGTACTGGGCAAAGCCCTGCTCTTCAATGAAGCCCATGCCGCCGTGCACCTGCACGCCCAGCGAAGTCACTTCCAGGCTCATCTCGGTGCTGTAGCCTTAACCAGCGGCACCATATTCGTAGAAGGCTGCGCCTTGCTTGCGCACATCGGCATCGGGGTGGTGATGTGTGGTATCGTAGGCGGCAGCGGCCACTGACGACAGGCGCGGCAGCCTCGGGTGTAGGCGCGCATGGTCAAGCATGCGGCACATCGGGGTGGTGGACGATGGGCGCGCTAGCCGCAATCGAGCCATCCACCGGACGGCTTTTGGAACTGATCCCGGCGCGGAACTGCGCTGCCTTCTGGTAGTCCCGCTCGGCAATCGCTGGTTCTCTGGACACCCACGGAGAAGCGAGCCGCGTTCATCATGATAAACATGTACCCGAGGCCCCGGTTTCCTGGCCCACGATGTAACCTTACAGCGCCCCCGTGGTCACCGTATTGTTGCACGGCTGTAGGGGCTGCCTTGACGCCCATCTTGTGTTCGATGCTCACGCAGTACGTCGTTGCGCGGAACCGATTGAGCCATCTTTGTTCCACCGCGAATTTCGGCACGACAAAAAGGCTGATAACCCTTCACGCCTCCGGGCGCACCTGCCACGCGGGCCAGCACCAGATGGACGATATTCCGGCCATGCCGTGCCCCCGCCATGGTGATGAAAATCTTGGTTCCGGTTAACTTTTGTGGGTGCTATCCGGTTGTGGTTCAGCGCGGCTGCGCACCATGGCCAGATCACTGCCCGCTTGTGGCTTCGGTGAGGTCTGGCGGTGCCGGTCCACTTGCCGCTTACCAGACTTTCAAGATAGGTTGCCTTGAGTTCATCCGTTTCCTGGCGGTCAGGCAGTGCTTCAATTGCGCCATCTGATAGCAAGGGGGACATATGCAAAACCCATATTGGAAATGTTCAATTTCAATACAGGCCGACCAATGGTTTTGGGCAGACCCCGTCCGCCAAAGTCGGGGTGTTGTAGGCCTGCCAGCCGCTCTCTGCAAACTGCGTGAAAGCTCTTGAAGCCAGGAGTCGTCGTCACCTTGCCGTCATGAAATGATGAGGGGTATTTGTCGCTTCCCAGTTCAGAGGTGTGAGCACACTTCGTTGAACTTGGCTGCCTCCTCCAGGCACCGCCTGAGTGGTCTCGAAACCAGCATCCTCAAAACCGGTAGTCTGCGCAACCCGGTCAATCTGCCCAGATGCCGGATGTTGAACAGCATGTTCCTTGACGGGGGCAATATAACCTACTTCTTGTCTCCAGATTATAAAATGCCGTTCATCCTGACAAGGCCCGGGAGAACGGCAAGGGTTCGATTATGTTCGGTAAAAATTCTACAGCGCCGCGCATTTTGAACAGATCCGCTTCCAGTCCATAGTCGGCCACCGAAAAGATCGGTGCTTCCGGGTCTTTGTTAATTGCAACGATGACCTTGGAATCCTTCATACCGGCCAGGTGTTGAATGGCACCGCTGATGCCGCAGGCCACATACAACTGGGGCGCCACGATCTTGCCAGTCTGGCCAACTTAAGCGGGTCGTTGGGCGCGTAACCCGCATCCGCAATTTTCTCGCCGCGCGGATGCCCCTACGGCGGCACCGAGTTTGCTCTACACAGGGGTGTCATGCGATTTCGGTGAATTTTTCGCTGAGCCCAGCACGACCGCCGCTGACGATGATCTTGGCTGCGGGCTTCGCCCTGACGGTCATTCCTGGCGATTCACCGCCAATGAAAGTTGCTGGGCTGGCGCCAAACCGCGCCTGAAGCGATTCCACCAATGCCGCACCACCACTCGCAGCAGGATCAAAACCGGTCGTGCGGACGGTGACCACCTGGGTGGCATCCAGACTCTGCACGGTGGCAATCGCATTGCCAGCGTAAATCGGGCGCTCAAAGGTGTCAGGGCTGTCCACCTTGGTGATGTCCGAGATTTGTCCCACGTCGAGTTTGGCAGCAACACGTGGCGCAATGTTCTTGCCCGACGCTGTAGCCGCAAACAGGATGTGGGTGTAACCGGCGGCAATGGCCAGAACCTGGGCAGCCATGTTTTCAGCCAGGCCGGGCGCAAAGCCGGCGTCTTCAACGTGCAACACCTAGCGGACACCCGATATCTGTGCCGCAAGGCGGCAGCGGCGCTCGCGCTGGCACCAGCCACCAGCATCTACGCACACCACCACCGCACTGGACGGCGGTAGGCGGTCACCACGCGTTCAGGGTAGCCGGCTTGATGGAGGAATTGTCGTTCAGCAATAACGAGTGCAATGTTGGTGCAAGTCGTCCTCTAATATTTCTTTGGCTTCGTTCTTGAGTTTGGCAATCCAGTG
>JADJII010000016.1:0-53457 GCA_016707075.1 Candidatus Egaibacter danicus | reverse complement strand
GCGTCTGATGGCCCTCAAATCCACCATCTTCAGGCCAGTCTGCAATCGCGGACATCGACAACAGCTAATACGCCGACCATACGCTGACGCTGGCACGCCACCCCGAGCGAGACGGATGAACGCATGGATGGTTCGCCTGGCTGCGCTGGCGTTGCAGGCGCACAAAACTGCAAACCGTGTGCGGAGGCGACGGACACTGGCGTTTGGTGCGGGCCTGTCGACCCCGACGAGCCCGATGTGTCTGGCGACTTCACCGGCCAGACGCGGCTGTGGGATCGAATTGGGTCAGCCTGAAGACAAGCCGCTCATCAAGGCCTGTGGCAAGGCCGACGACGTGGTGCTGTATTGCTTCAGCAGCTCGGCCGAGCATCTGGTGGCGCACGATGGAGAGCAAGAACTCGCGGCCGCAGAACCTGCGCGTCTACCGCGCCGGCCGACACCTCCAAAGCCTCATCGCGCTGGCCCAGCGCGGCATGACAGCTACAGGCCACGATTCAGGAAGGCGTGCTGATGCTGGGTGACGGTACGAACACGGTGGACATTGAGCCACTACGCCGTAAATAGCTCCGCTTTTGTTCCTTTTTAGGCCTCGAGCCCTTATTCAATATGCAAGAAGCTATTCTTTTTTATGGCGACTCCTGCGAACTTCTCGGCTGCCCGCTCGGCGTATTTATTGAACCGCCAGGAGGTGCCATCCATCGTGATGCGCCGCCAGGATCGGCGTTTTTCCACCGGGCTATCTCGGTCCAGTACTGCACCTCGGCAAACGTACGCCCGCCCCCTTGCAATTCGTCGCCCTGGCTGGTGGAGCAGATGGCGATGCACGGGGTGTCGGGCGTGGTTTCATACCAGCCTAGCCAGTCCGCCAGCGCCTGCGGGGGAAAGGAGAACTCGTCCGCCTCCCACCTCGTGGGATAAAAATCGGTCAGTGCATACACCTCGGCCAGCGCACGGACTTCCGGCTCCAGCGAAAACCCGTCCGGCGACGGCTTTTGTCGCGCCAGTAATTGATGGCCAACTCTATATCGGTGATGTGGATGCCAGCCGGGATGCGTTGTAACGGGGATACACGGGGAGTGAGGGGAGAGGCATGATATGCCCTCAAAGCCATAAAACTTGCAGGGTTTGCCGGCTGTGTTTCAATTCGGTCACGAAGGGGAGTAGCTCCCGCTTCTTGCAGCACAGGGAGGCCAAAAACGGACATCGTTGCAGGAGGTATCGGCAAGTCGTCATTACGAAGCAATACAAAACATGTACAGCTTCCGGCTTGTTGGGCACATATCGCATGATTCCATGTCGAGCCAGACCTTCGATTGGAGCCCGTAGTGGGTTCAGTCGATGCGTTTCTGGCAGTATTTCCATACCGCCTGATCTCCATTGACTGATTCATCACGGGTTGTTGGACCTGGTGATCATTGGCCTGCTGATCAGCGTGCCCATTGTGGTGTTTGGCAGCTCGGTGGTGCTCAAACTGGTGGAGCGATTCCCCGCCATCATCCAGCTTGGCGCTGGTGTGCTGGCCTTCACCGCGGCCAAGATGATTGTCAATGAGCCACTGCTGGATGGCGTGCTGATCCACAGAGTTTGTGCACACCGCTGCGCGCTGGGCTACCTACGCTGTGGCGGTGGCAGGCGTACTGGCTGCAGGCTGGGTGGACAGCCCGTCGCAATCTCCAGCGTGACGACGACAGTCGGCAAAACCAGCAGGCTGCGTGACCTCTGCTCCCTTGTTTCACCCCCGTTCTCAACTTTTCATACTAAAGGAACACATCATGGACAAGAGATCATTGTTTATCTGGACGACGCCGATCACGCTTTCGCGCCAACTGGTTCCCATGAAAAACGTCGCCCAAACTCCAACGCCGAGATGCAGACGAGCCAGTGGGTGCTGGTGGCCTGCGCGCCGCGCATGACCCGACACATCAGCAAATGGGTGAGCCATAGCCTGCGAGAACTGGCGTGCCAGCTGGAGCGAAAAAAAAAATTGTTTGCCCAGATCGTGCCCATATTCCAAGGCCCAGGGCGATACGGTCGCAACCGTGGTGCAGGCCCGCTGCCCACGCTGACCGAACGCCTGCTGACCCAACATCGGAGCGCCGTGCTGGATGCCCGGCACGCAAAATTCGGCCAGGATCTGCCACGGTCACCAAAGACCAACCCACCGGGCACGACAGCCGCTGGGTGTGCCGGGGAGTGGCCGGCATGGGTGCGCTGCTGGTTGGCCAGCGACTGATCCTGACCGGCAACCGGCCCTGTCTTAGGCTGGCGGGTTTCGGGCGCGGTGATATGCGTTGCGGCCATGAAACTCATTGCAAAATGGCTGCTCAGCGCCGCCGCCCTTCTGGCGGTGGCTTATCTGGACACCGGGGCGCAGGTCACCAACTTCACGTCCGCACTGATTGCAGCATTTGTACTCGGCCTGTTCAACACGATTTTGCGCCCCTGCTGATCGTGTTGACGCTCCGGTGACGGTTGTCACACTGGGCCTGTTCTGTTTGTCATCAACGCCCTGATGTTCCGGGCGGCGGCCAGCGCGTGCTGGACGGCTTTCACGTGGACTGGCTTTGGCGCGGCATTGCTGGGCTCGCTGATTTATTCAGCCATGGGCATCGTGATCGAATCAGCGCTCGAGCGCCTGTTCTCGAAGTAAGGCCTGCACTTCCCGCGCCCGGGTGTCGATGATGGACGCCTCGATGTGGTCAACGCTCGCGCCAGGTTTGGCGCTGCACCTGCTCTTGCGCAGCCTTGGGTCGCTCGGCTGCTGCTGCGTAATCCATCTGAATGACTTTTGCTTCGGCATCCGCCCGAATGGCGCGCAAAGCTTGTCCTTGCGTGGCATGGGCTACCGACAGCAACTGCCATGCCCCCGGCATCCCGGGGATGCGTGCCCCCCAGGTTTGAAGGCGCTGAGCAGCCGCATTTGCCTGACCAGAAGCGCATCGCTGCCTGCGACCACACAAACAGATCGGGTCGGCCCGTTGCAGTAGCAGCCAGCATGGATGAAGCGCGGCGTGCATCTCCTGCGGTCAGCGCGAGCTCGGCCGCCAGCAGGCGTGTCTGGCGGGCTGCGCGTGCATCCGCGCGGGTGAGTTCGGTCAATCGGGCCCAGGAGGCCTCTGCCTGCGTGAAGTCCCGCAATCTGGTGCCGCCAGGACAGCACCGTATGGCGCTGCGGCCTGTCGGGGTGCAGCGGGGACACCCGCCAGATTCTTGCTGTCTGCATCCGCACTCCAGGCGCGCAGGGCATCCCACCTGGGTTCGACAACACGCGGGCGCGGGCAGCTTCCATGGCGTGCTCCAGCGTCGCCCCGGAGAAAGAGAGATGGCGATACCCCGGCGGGTGACGCGCCTGCATGTCGGCAATACGCTCGGTCGTGGCGGGTGACTGCGCAGGTAGGGAAATGAGCCGTTGTCGTTCAACCGCGCTGACTGCTGCAGCTTGTCAAACACGCTCGCAAAGGCCCGGGACTCGAAACCCGCCTGCGTCATCACGCCAAAAACTGTGTGGTCAGCCTCACGCTCCATGTCGCGTGAAAAATTGAAGCTGGTTTTGCGCTGCAACGGCCTGCCCGCCCCACGATCATGGCATTCGCCGCCTCGGGGTTTTTACTCGCGGCCAGAGCGCCCAAAATCATCGCGCCGATCAGCCACGGGGTCTGGGCGCTTTGCTGGAGATCAGCCTTGAGATGTTCCCGTTGGGACGTGGCTAAGCTCATGCGCCAGAACCACGCCAGTTCGTCACGGCTGGTGACCACGCCAATCAACCCCAGGTGAAGGCCGAAGTAACCGCCCGGCAGGTAAGGCATTGATGGTGCGATCGCGCCCCATCAAGATCTCCCAGGCAAAACGCTGATCCAGCTCCGCCAGTAATCACCCGCGCACGGGCAGAGTAGCCGGGGCTGCCAGATGTCCTGCACATATTCAGCCAGAACCGCGTCGTCGATTAGTCCGGATCCCGATACAACTCCCGGACAATCTTGTCACCCAGTCGCCTCTCGGCGCTGCTGGTCATCTCGCTACCGTCACCCAGGTTGGGGAGCTGGGAGCCAGTGGCAGCTGGCGCGGCTGGGCGAGCTCGGCCCCGGCCAGCACCGGTTGTGCCTGGGACAACGTTATGGAGAAGCCGCCAATCGCTATTAAAGAGTAGCCGCCCACCAATTTGGTGAGGGCTGAGGTTCGGTTTTCCTTGTATTTTTGCTTCAAATGAATCCAGCGTCATAGCAACGCCTCGGCAGCAATCAGGTCCAAAACGGTATGAGCAAGAACCCGTTTATTCGTCATGGTCGTATGAGCCGTCAATAGAAACGTTTTGTTAAAGTTAGTTTACCGATGAGGTTCCCTTACCCATTTTGACGCCCAAGGCCAAGCCCATATGGTGGATGTGGCTGACAAAGCCAGCACGCATCGTACTGCTGTAGCGGGTGGACGCATCGAGATGCTGCCCGCAACGTTGGCGATTATCGAGGCTGGCACCGCCAAAAAAGGGGATGTACTGGGCATTGCCCGCATTGCTGGCATTCAGGCAGCGAAGAAAACCAGTGACCTGATTCCACTGTGCCATCCTTTGGCTTTAACACGTGTTGCTATTGAATTTGTATCCAATCGCGCTGATTCCGCGAGGCCCAGCCATGTATTCTGTGCTGCAACAGTTGAAACCATAGGCCCCACTGGCGTGGAGATGGAAGCCCTCACGGCAGTGCAAGTGGCTTTGCTGACGATTTATGACATGTGCAAAGCCGTGGACCGCGGCATGACCATCAATGACGTCAAGCTGCTGGAGAAGCATGGCGGCAAGTCGGGGAGTTTCGTAGCCAGCTAGGCGGCTTTACTCAATGTCTTCGCTTGCGCTTCCTTTGCCCAACGCTCATGCTCCAGCGGATAGGCAACCTTGAAGCGTTGCAGATAGAACTGGGCTTCGTGGCGTCGCGGCCTACTAGTGAGAGCACTCAATTACCTTGATCACAACGCGGGGATTCTGGCGAAAAGTGCAGCCCTCCTTCGGCTAGCGCATTAATTTCCCGTGCATTTTCCTGTGTCACATCCGAGGTGGTAAGTTCAGCGAATCGGACCTGATCCCGAAACAGCCATGACGCCTTGAGCTTGTCCAGCGTGTTATCACGGTACATCTGTTCGCTGTTCCGGGAGCCGATAAATCTGGCTAATGCGATGGTAGTCCCATGCAACAGGCTAGTCACTATAAGGAGTGAAGGATGAGCGCAGGCGGCATAAGTCTGACGACGGCTGCGTTGCCGTAGGTTTCCTCCACAATAGCCATATACACAGTACCAGCGTCATCTGGAACGGTCCGTACCAAAGCGGATACTCCAGCATGCTGTGCAGCATGATGAGCCCCAATATTGTCCATGCCATCTGGCGAGTGGCATCAGTTTCCCGCCAAGGTCTAGCGCGGATTACCAGCCAAGTAATCAAAGCCGCAGGCCAGTGCGACCGGCAACCCTAATACAACCGCCAGATGCAACGGCGAAGGTTGTGCGCATTGTCCAGAATCTCGCAAAACCGGGGTCCGTGGTACAGAGTGATGAAGTGCGCGTAATCCAGCTCGCCCCAGCCCCAGCCGTCCAGGGTTTTGAGCGATGAGATGTGGCACATTTCCCTATCGGGGTTTCCTGCGCGGCTTGCGCACGCCCGGGTCCTCCGTCGTGCAGGCGGGCCAGGATTCCATTGGCGGTTGGGTCAAGCCCCGCCAGTTGAGGCAACATGAACGCAGCCAAGGCATAAGTCACCCCCGCCGTAAACAGCACGTAGCGCAATCACGCCGACGCAATTGGCCCCAATAGATCGCCAACCTGGGCAATAACCAGTGCGAGTTGCGCCAGACCAGTTCGGGAAGAGGAAGCGGCGTTTCCGGCCCCCAGTATTGCCGCACCGAGTAACGGCAAAGCTGACAACCATTTTCCAGAGGGCGGATGTAACGCCGAATCAGAAGAAACAGGGGTACGTTGGCCTAGCGCACACCTCCAAAGCAAGCCCACGAGACCGATGTTGACCAGACTGGCAAATTGATTTCGCTGGCGCAAATTGGCGTATGCCTCCCCAATGGCAGCACTGTTAACCCAAGGGGCGTAATCTCCCGCAAAACCAAAATATTGAAGCATGGCAATGAGGCTGCTAAACGTCGCGACGAGTGCCCACGCCGTGGCGGCGACTTCGACCACTAACACCGAATTCCCGCTCCTCACTAGCCTTTGACACCAAATCAGAAGAAGCACTCCGGCGCAGCTGCTCGTGACCAGGAACGGAATGACTGCGGGCGACGGGCCAGGCGCAAACGGATTTACCCACGGCAGCGCAATGCACAAAAATACAGCATTGCCTGGACGCGTCAAGGCGGCCCTGATCTTCATCAGGTACGCGCCCAAAGTCGGCCGGTTCATGGCATATTTATCGCTTTCAACTGCGGGTATCGCGTATTGGCAAGTTCGGCCCAATTCGCCTTGATGCGGAGATACGATGCTTCACCATACATCGCCCGCATCACTTTCAGTTGCCGGATCGCTTCGTCGGGGCTTCCGTTCAGAGCCAGCGTCAATGCGTATCGGTTTTGAGCAGCAGTAGAGGGGTGCCGCATCGCAACTTTTCGCGAAAATTCTATACTCTTCAGCGTCATATCCGGCGCTGGCACCATGCGCGTCCCCAGGTTAAGCGCATCTAACTGAGTCAGCATATGAATCGCTGGCCGCTCGTAGTCACTAGCAGTCTTGCCGATGTGCGAGGCTTCAAACCTTGCCACCCGAAAGTCCTCTTCGATGGCAATGTATTCAACTACGCTCCAACCCATCGCAAGGGTCATCAAGAAGAAACCGAAGCGGCGGGCCACCAACCAAAACGGACGTAGCGGTGCGGCATCAAGACACCGTCGAGCGCGCCCAAACAAAACATTGCTGGAACCAGAAAATACGCGTACGAAAACGGGAACTCCAGCATGGTACAGCCAATGGGATCAGCATTGCGGTGCAATACCAGGGTAGCAATGCCTTGGTTGCGCTCATGCGCCGCCACGCCCAGACGAACGCGCCAAGTAGAAACAATGCTGCAAGGGGCAAACCCACGCCAACCGCCAAATCAAGCACTATGTTATGCGCGTACGTGAATGGCTCACTTTTGTCATAGTGATGAAGAACCGCGTTATGGGCATGAGAAAGCTCGCGAAGTCCCCACCCAAACCAAGGACGCCGCCACATGGCCTCTATCAATTGAGGCCAGACCACAAGTCGGGTTCCTGCAGTTGTATTGACTTGAACCACGTCACCGCCAGTCGATCCACCCGCTTGCAGGAAGGTTAGAAAGGCGGGCCAAAGCCAGAAGAGACATATCAAACCGCTGGCACCAGCCAGCACCACACCTGTCGGCACACTGAATCCAACGGTCCTTCTCCGTACAAACCACCAGCACATCAAAACGGAAAAGCCCAGTAAACCTGTTCGCGACTCGGTCGCTGCAATACCCAAGATCATCAAGTGCAAACAAAAGCATGGCGGCTGGCTGCACCCCTTGCGAGCTCATAAAGATAGGCAAGGCTAACCATCCCCATGAGCAGCAGCGTCGCCAACTGGTTGGGTTGCCCAAGATTGGCACCGGGGCGACGCAGGGTTTGCATGCGGGAAATCAGCGTGGTTTCCCCCCAACGTCCAATGCTTGACCAGCGCAATGACCGCAGATATTGATGCCCCCAGCAACAAGACTGCTGCAAACCAGTCGAATATCAGCCAAAACTTATTCTGCTCCACTTCAGAACACCCTGACCGCGCAAAATCAAAACCAACAAGCACCATGCACACGCAAAGACTCAAGTAGAAAAGCACTACCAAGGCATCGCCAGAACATGAAAATGAGCCCACCCGAGAATTGAAAAGAAATGCACCACCCCACCAAAAACTGCGACAACAAGCGCTGAATAGGGAACTGCGATGAAGGCTTCATGTTGGTTTTGCGCCGCTTCAGTAAGGCAGCAGCAAAGCAAAGCGCGGACGCAAAAGCCAATACCTCGTTGTGCCAACTGATCCACGGCGGTATATGCAAAGGCACCAGCCAGCTTGCACAGAGTAGAGTTAGAGCAAATAGATTCAACATAAGAAAAAAATACGCCCCGGAGGGCGTATTTTCGATTTCAGTGGAACCAGTTTACAGCCAGTTCACACTAGACGAACACCATGATCAAGGAGCGTCCCAAGCTCCGGCAGACTAGTATAGCCGGTTGCCACAGCACTCCGGCATGAACCTGGCAAGAAGTTCGAGAGATGGTTGATACGCTAGGGCCGCATTCCCAGCTGGCAACTACGCCTGGGTTCGCACCCAGAACTGGAACGAGGATAACAGCACCAGTGACCTGCGGAAGATTCGCCGTATTCACGGTAACCCTGATGGCGCCGAAATCATCGGTCTCAATCGCGCTTACGTATTTAGTAGTCGTAACGGACGACTCCACATCCCCAGAGGCCGCCAACAGGCAACGATGCAGCATTGGTGGTTTGACGGGTCTCCGTCACGCTGGTACGGCAAGCCGATGCAGCCAAGACCACTTCAGACATCTTGGCGCGGACCGTGTAGTCTTGGTAGGCAGGCAGCGCGACGGCGGCCAGAATACCAATAATCGCCACAACGATCATCAGTTCGATCAGGGTAAAACCCTTTTGAATTGAACGCTTCATAAAAACTCCTTGGTTGGAAAAACACGAAATGAAAACCTCGCAATGACTTATAGCAGATAGCGTGCCAACCTGTTTACCCCCCGGAAACAGGCTAAAACCTCGAAAAATCGGGTCAAAACAGCCTTTTGATGCTTTGGAACAATGGCCTGACATTTATGTCAGGCCATTTTTGTCACTTGATACAAACGGACCGGACCATTTTCAGGTCCGTCATGCCCAGCATGATCTTTTCCATGCCATCCATCTTCAGAGTACGCATGCCGGTTTCCACTGCCGCTGCAAAAATCTCGGCCACACGGGCTCGTTCCTGCACCAGCTTCTTGATGGCTTCATCGGCAATCAGCAGCTCGTGCAGGCCGATTCGACCTTTGTAGCCGGTGTTGCCGCACTTGTCGCACCCTTTGGCCCGGTAAAACTTGAGCTGACCATCCTGCCCATAGCTCTCGACCCAGCTGTCCAGCAGCTTTTGGGTTTCTCCGTCATAGTCGGCCTTCCAGGCTTTCGAGTGGCGTAGCTCTTCGGCATATTCAGCCAAAAACCTCTTCAATTCCGAGCCGTCCGGTACATACGCGTCCTTGCAGTCGCAGAGTTTTTTGGCCAGCCGCTGGGCCAGAATGCCCAGCAATGCGTCGGCAAAGTTGAATGGATCCATCCCCATGTCCAACAGTCGGGTAATGGACTCGGGCGCTGAATTGGTGTGCAGCGTGGAGAACACCAGGTGGCCGGTCAAGGAGGCCTCTACACACCCATCGACACGGTTTCCTTGTCGCGCGACTCACCCACCATGATGATGTCAGGGTCCGCCCGCAAAAAGGCCCGCATGACCAGCGCAAAGTCGATGCCCGCCTTTTTGTTGATCTGAACCTGGCGCAAGCCTTTTTGCGTGATTTCGACCGGGTCTTCGGCCGTCCATATCTTGGTATCCGGCGTATTCAGAAACTTCAGGATCGAGTGCAGCGTGGTGGTTTTACCAGAACCGGTTGGGCCGCACACGTAAAAGAGGCCGTAAGGTTTGCTGACGGTTTTTTCAAGCCGCTCCTTGTTGTGCGGAGTCAGCCCCAATTTCTCCATGGGAATGGGTTCACCACCAGCCAGGATCCGCATGACGACATCTTCCACGCCACCAGCTGAAGGGATGGTCGCCACCCGGAGCTCGATATCCAGCGGGCCATATTTTTTGAACTTGATCTTGCCGTCCTGTGGCTTGCGTCGCTCCGAAATATCCAGATCACACATAATCTTCAAGCGCGTTACCATGGCTTGCCTGAAGTGCGCAGGCACCTCGATATAGGGCTGTAACGAGCCGTCGATGCGAAAGCGGATGCCGGTTTTCAGCTTGCCCGGCATCGGCTCGATGTGGATGTCGGACACCTTCTGGTGGTAGGCATCGATGATGACCTTGTTGACGAACTTGACCAGTTCGTTGTCCGCTGCGGCAGATTCCAGCGAATCGTCGTTGCTGCCATCATCAATGGGCCCACCGTCCATATCGGCCAGCAGTTCATCGATGGACCCTCCCTCCACACCGGCACCGAAAATTTGGCCCAGCGTGTCATGGAATTCACTCTGTGTAGTAACCCGGTAAGCGAATTTGTGCATGCGCGGGAACACTTGGGGCACAACCCTCGCGCCCCGGACGGCCTCGGGATCGACACACATGATCACCAAGCCCTCGGGAGATTCTTCCAGAGGAACCCAGCCCTGCTCTTCAATGAACTCCCGCTTGAGGGGTCCGTGCAACATTTCCGAGCGGATCCGCCCGGCATTGAACGGCTCATACGGGACGCCAAAGAACTTGGACAACGATGGACCTATCTGGTTCGGCCGCACTTTGTATTGCGACATCAACACTTGTTCGACCGGCTTGCCCGCATCACGCGCCTGCTGAATGCAATGCTCCAGCTCATCGGCAGTCATGACACCCTCGGAGACCAGGCCGTCGTACTTGGATGATTTGCGTTTTTGCCCTTCTTCGGCTTTTTTCATGCGCTGCCGAATGGCAACAGCCAGCGTCTTGCACAGTTCCGCAACACCTTCGACTTCCAGTTCGCCAAAGGGCTGATTACTCTTGTTGTTGATCACCTGCAAGACGCCGTGCAGCGTATCCCCTTCCAAAATGGGCGCGACCAGCATCTGGCGAGTCCGATAACCCGAACGCTTGTCAACTTCCTGCAGAAACGTCAATGACGGATGAATTTGCTTGAGGGCGGCTTCATCATAAACATCAGCCAGGTTAAGCAGCTGTTTGCTGAAGGCCGCATAGCCGGCAATGCTCTGCGGCGTGATGGGGAGCTTGAGATCACGGCTGCTATTCAGACCGGTCTTGATCTTCGAAACAATGGAACTCTGGTCGTCACTAACCGCATACAGCGTCAGCCGGTCGGCGTTGAACAGCTTGCAGATGTCCTGGCTTACCTCGAGCATGATCTGGTCAAGGTCTTCCGTCTCGTGAATTCGCGCAGTAACGTGTTGCAACTCGCGATAAAAGAGCGCTTCAAAGCGGATACCGCGCTGCTCCGGGGGCAGTTTCTGCGAGTCAGAGAACACTTTTTCACCGCCTGGTGATGCACCCGCGGGTTTGATCACGGCATTCATATGGCGAACTCCTGGCCAGCGCGCAACCAACGGATGTCATGCGTCACATTTGGACCTGATGCCACGGTTTGGTCAAACCTTTGTATCTCATTCATGATTTGTTCGGTTTCAGCCGGCTTGGTGTGGGTAATATAAATGGGGAATCGTTTCCTGGTATCAATGAAATCCAGTTCGTCCGCCAGCACACTGGGTGACAAATGCAGACTCCGCCGGGCCAGGTCCTTCTCGCGGTTGCTGAATGCCGTTTCGATCACCAGCATGGCAACATCCAGTTGATTGATTCTTTCCCAAAGTGCGGGGTTACGCTCCGTATCCCCACTGAACACCCAGCACTGACGACCGGCCGAGATGGCGTAACCGACGGCAGGCACCGTATGCACGGCAGGCAAGACCTCTATTGTCTTGCCATTGATTTGCAGAATTTGACCTATCTGGATTTCATGGAAACTGATCAGCGGGGCCTGTGGTGTGGGAATACACGTGAAATCTGGCCAGATGATGTCGTTAAATACGTGGGCCTTCAAGGCTGCAATGGTTCCGGCCAGCGCGTAAACCCGAACCGGCGTGGTACGAGCCGAGGCGATGGTGTCGACCATCAAGGGCAGGGCAGCAACGTGATCAAGGTGGGAGTGCGTCAGCAAAACATGATCCACAGACTGCATTTCAGCAAGCGTGAGATCCCCAACGCCAGTGCCGGCATCGACAAGCACATCTGAATCAATGAGGAAAGACGTGGTTCGGCAGTGTTTGGCGATTGCGCCTGAGCAGCCCAACACACGCACCTTCATGACAAACCCTCTTCCAGTTGCAATCGCAGCGGTGAGATGCCGTAAATGGCAGCACCCCTGGCGTGAGGGGCCGGATCCCGGGAAAGTGTCCGGTTAGTGCTGCACAAACTGCATCTGCGTGCCCGCAAGCTCAATCAGATCACCATTTTTCAGCAATGCGGGCTCAGGCCCGATTGGGGACCCATTTAATGTGGGGTTGCCAGCGCCTTCAACGTGGTGAACAACAAACCCGGTCTGCCGCTTGGTGATGGCGGCCACCGCCACACCCGGCTTGCCGACTGTCGTCACCACCTTGGTCAAGGACACTTCCCGTCCTGCGGCCGCACCTGACAATACCTTGATTGAAGCACCGGAACCAGCCACACCCAACTCTGCCGAACTGCTGACCGGAAAGCCCGAACTGGACGAAGCTGTCGATCCACCGGTAGCCGCCTTGACAGCCATTGTTTTCTCAAACCCGTCGTCAGCCTCATTGACAAAGCGGATCTTGTACTTGCCCACCTCAACATTGTCACCATGATGCAATTGCTGCTTTTTGGCAGCTTTGCCATTCACATAGGTGCCGTTGGTACTGTTGAGGTCCTCCACAAACACGTCATTGCCGGTCATCTGAAAAACAGCATGTTCCCCGCTGACTGCCAGGTTATCAATGACCACATCGTTGTAAGGACGCCGACCCAGGGTTGTGCGATCCTTGGTTAACTGAACTTCCTTGATGACAACACCGTCGATCGATACGATCATTTTCGGCATGGCCGACTCCTGTTTCTGTTACTTGTTTTCGGGAAACTGCTTCATCGGCTATTTTCCCAGCAATCTGGAGATTAAACCCCGCTTTTCAGATACGGCGTCTACTTGAACCAACAAAACCGTAATGTTATCGCGTCCACCGTGCTCATTTGCGACACTTACCAGCCGGTCTGCTTTTTGTTCCAGAGACAGTGAGCCTTCCAGAATATTCGAAATTTCGGCGTCATCAACCATATCTGTCAAGCCGTCCGAGCACATCAAATACAGGTCCCCAGGCTGTACCGGGTACTCATTGAGTTCCAGCATGACCGCGTCTTCAACGCCCAGAGCCCGCGTCACCAGGTTCTTGTTTGGCGCGGTCGCCGCCTGCTCCAATGTCAGAAGACCTGAGTCAATCTGTTCCTGCAACAGCGAATGATCTTTGGTAATTTGCGTGAATTGTCGACCTCTGAGCCGGTAGCAGCGTGAGTCTCCAATATGGCCCAGCAACAATGTCATGCCCTGAAACACGCCTACAACCAGCGTGGTTCCCATTCCCGAATAGTGTGAATTGGAGTTGGCCGCGCTGAAAATTGACAGGTTGGCGTTATCAACACAAATCTCCAGTGCGCGCCGGACTTCCTTGATTTGGGCATGCCGCCCGACTTCAGTCAACCACCGGGCCATCTCCGACTTGATGAAAGCAGTCGCCATTCCACTGGCAATCTCCCCGGCGTTGTAGCCGCCCATGCCATCGGCCAGTACCGCTAACCGGGTAGGTTCGTCGAAAGCAACGGAATCTTCGTTGTTTTCTCTTGTGCGACCGGGATCAGTCTGGGTATGGAACTTGAAATTCATTATTTTGGAAGCTGTATCTCGGTATCCGCTGTGCCGCCCGAACCCGCTGCACGGGTCGACAAACCAGTTTGTAACACGGTTTTTTCGAAATCCAGCTGCCTCGAACTCCCCCCGCTGTGGATTAAGACCGTCTTTTCCGAATTGTGTTGATGCACTGACTGGCCCGGTTTCACTGGCGCGACCGTCGTGGCGCCTGGCCCCGTCAGATCGACAAGAACGGCACGCAGGTCTGCAGCAAACTGATCGCCGCTCTGGTATCTGAGTTCAGGCCGCTTGCTGAGTGAAAGCGCCACCAGGCGGGCCAGGCTTTCGGGCAATTCTTGACGGATCACGCGAATATCCGGTGCTGGCTCATTGGAAATCTTGAACATGAGTTCCGCCATGGAGTCGCCCCGGAACGGCAACACGCCAGTCAGCATCTGGAACAGCATGACGCCCAACGAGTACAGATCTGATCGCCCATCCACCTTTTTGCCAGCCAGCTGTTCCGGCGACATGAAACTGGGCGTGCCAAGGACCAGACCGGTCCTGGTCTTGCTGGAATCCGTGATGCGCGCAATGCCAAAGTCAGTCACCTTGACCGTGTCACTGTCAGGCTCGTACATGATGTTGGCCGGTTTGATGTCCCTGTGCACCACATTTTGCCGATGGGCATACGCCAATGCTTCTGCCACTCTTGCCACGATGGACAACACGCGGGGAACCGGGAGAAGCTGCCCTTGACGGCAGCAGTCCACCAAGTCTTTTCCTTTAAGAAACTCCATGGCAATATAGGCCAGATCGTGCTCCTCGCCCGCATCGAAAATGGTCACGATATATTGATGTTGCAGGCGCCCGGCGGTTTCCGCCTCGCGGAAGAACCGCTCTCTCGCATCCACCAGTTCATCGCCCTCGAACTCCTGACTCAGCGCCAGTGTCTTGATGGCCACCACCCGCCCAATCTTGGGATCCTTTCCAAGATAGACCACGCCCATCGCACCTTTGCCAAGCTCCTTGTTTATCTGATAGCGGCCGAGCATGGGCTTCTCCACCGAAGCGCCAGCCTGAACCAGCGTGGCACCCGAATGGGCACCATGGCCACCGAGCATGACCGTTTCCGAAAGGTTTTTGACACGCCCAAGCCTGGCCTCCAGGTCCTTGAAACCCGGGTCATACGTTTTCATATGTTCATAAACAGACTGAGCCTTGTTGAACTGGCGTTTGCGCTCAAAGTCAAGCGCCAGGCTGTACAAATTGCCCATCAACGCTTCGCCCAAGGGCACACGGCGAAAGCGGTCGAACGCCATGTCCAGCTGACCTTGACCTTGAAGCGCAAGTCCCATCATTCGATTGGTTTCAGCAGACTCCTCGTCCGACTTGAGCTTGCCCGCCTCGGCAACCAGAAATCGCTTGGTGGTCAGCGCCAGATGGCCCAGCACCAGCAGGCTGGCCGGGAAAATCAGCTTGAGCCAGATCGCCGACCTCTCAAGAAGGACGAGTTCAGTGGCCAGCAGTGCGGCAAATACCAGCAACGTCACGGTTGCTGCGGTAGCCGCCGACAACCGGGGCAGCCCGGCCACCACATAGGCTGCCACCAAAAGAAACACACCCAGCACCACCCAGATACCCCATACGGGCTGGGCAATGAAATGCTGGCTCAGGATGCTGGAAGTGATATGGGCAACGGCCTGCGCAGACGACAGGCTGGCATAGCCCGGCACTGGAAACGCAGCGCCCACACCAGCCGCAGTGGCTCCAATCACCACAATCCTGTCAGCGTATTTGGAAGCCGGGATTTTTCCGTTCAACACATCAAAAAAAGAGTCTTCAACAAAAGCAGGCCTGCCATCCTGCCCTTTGTAAAACTGCGGCAGCATCAAAGCAGCCTCGTCAGTCTTGATGCGAATTTTTCCTATTTGTACCGATTCACCCACATTCAACTGGATATCGGCTGGCGACAGGTTCAGGCCGCGGGTTGCCGCCAGCAACGCCAGGGACGGAACTGATTTGCCGTAATAGTTCACCAATAGCGGCTCCTGCCGCACCGTGCCATCAACATCTGCAAACTGGTTGAGGTGGCCGATTCCAGCAGCGGCAGCGCCAATGGCTTCAATCGGTTGCTGCCCTTTGATTGCTGGCACGGAGTACCCGCTACTGGCATCCAGTGAACTTTTGGCAGCATAAGCGGGCAGCGGACTGTCTGGTCGGCCCTGAGGCACCCCAAGCACAAAGACCGAGGGAACCAGCACGTTGCCTGCGTTTTTGATGCTTGCAGCCAATAAGGCATCCGTATCCAGCGCCACCTCAGCCTGCGCAACAATTTTGGCCAGCTGGGCCCGCTGCTCATTGGGCAATACAGCCACCGACGCAGGGTCCGCAGGGGGCTCAACTCCGGAGCCCAGCACATCCCTGATTTGCCGGATGAAGGGCAGACCGCGGTCTAACTGGGGTTCGAAGAAAAAGGCCGTATGAACGATCGTTTTGACTTTCGCGGCGGACAGCTGGTCAATCAGCCGGGCATGAATGTCGCGGGGCCACGGCCAGCGGCCGATATTGGCGATGCTCTGGTCATCAATCGCAATCACCACAACCTGGTCAGAAGGCCTGCGGTCGCTGCTGGTACTGGCCAGATCGTAAAAGCGCCGCTCCAGACCGCTGAGAAGGTCTGTCGAGAGGTGCACAGCCATCACGGCAACGACAACCAGAACGCCCGCGAACCAGTCGCTGCGCCAGATCGAAGTCCGCTTTGCTGATGATGAAGTTGCCAACGACCGCCTTTGCCTTTGATCAGATGCGCTCACGCCACGGAAGCTGGAGGCAACGTTATCAGAGGCGGCCATGCCCGGCAAGGGACTTGTTCACGCCCGCCGGCATTTTGCCCATATTGCAGGTTGGTTCCTCAAGGCGCTGGTCAGTGCTCTGCAGCGGCCTGCGTCCGCCTGCTATTCAGAAATTTGCCCAGCCCAATTACCAGCGCAGCGCCGCCGGCTGCCGCCGCGTAGTGCAACCATGGGTTGGCTGCGGCAACACCTTTCAGGGCCACATCGCTCACGATAGTCTCGCCACCCACCCAGCCGATCAATGCGGCGCCCAATGTCACGATGATGGGGAAGCGCTCCATGAGTTTGATCATCAGCGTGCTGCCAAACACAACCAGCGGAATGCTGATGGCCAGACCCAGCATCAGCAACAGGGTGCTGCCTTTGGCCGCGGCAGCAACCGCAATTACATTGTCCAGACTCATCACCACGTCGGCAATCAGGATGGTTCGCACTGCAGCCATCAACCCACCCGTTTCCTTGGAGTGCGCGTCACCCTCTTCCTCGTCACCCAGTAGTTGCATTCCGATCCACAGCAGCAGCAAGCCGCCAATGATTTGCAGGTAAGACATTTCCAGCAGCAGGGCTGCCACCAGTGTCAGCCCGATTCGCAACACAACGGCAGCCCCAGAGCCGAACATGATGGCCTTTTTCTGTTGCTCCGGTGGCAACGAGCGGGCAGCCAGCGCGATGACAACAGCATTGTCGCCAGACAAAATGATATTGATCCAGATGATCTTGACCAGGCCGATCCAGAAATCAGGGCTCTGCATCAGTTCCATACGCTATCTCCATTTATATGTTGTATTGACGAATAGCACCGGGACTATCCGGTCGTACTGGCATTCAGTACAACCCGCATCCTCTGGCGAATCCGGAAAAAAACCATTGACTGCCGTCAAGTTTGGCCCAAACCGGGTCATCTCGACCACCCGCACAGAAAGCCCCATGAAAGAAGCGCTCGAAACAAGGCGTTCAGAGCGCTTCAAAAACCTGTCTGCAGTGTAGCCGCTACCTTGCGGCGGTGGCATTCGTAGTAATGCTTACAGTTGAGCCTTGAGAAGGTGGCCAAGCTCAGACGGATTGCGCGTCACAATAAAACCGCATTCTTCCATGATGGCCAGCTTGGCATCGGCCGTGTCAGCGCCACCGGAAATCAGGGCACCGGCATGGCCCATGCGTTTGCCTGCGGGGGCGGTCACGCCGGCAATGAAACCAACAATGGGTTTCTTCATGTTGGCTTTGCACCAGCGGGCTGCATCGGCTTCGTCTGGCCCGCCAATTTCACCAATCATGATGACAGCATCGGTGTCCGGATCATCATTGAAAGCCTTCATCACGTCGATATGCTTCAAACCGTTGATCGGGTCGCCCCCAATGCCAACGGCAGTAGATTGACCCAGACCCACTTCAGTCAACATGGCCACGGCTTCATAGGTCAGCGTACCGGAGCGGCTGACCACACCGATGCGACCCTTGCGGTGGATGTGACCGGGCATGATGCCGATCTTGATCTCGTCAGGCGTGATCAGACCGGGGCAGTTGGGGCCCAGCAACAGCGTTTTCTTGCCGCCAGCGGCTTCCTTGGCGCGCATACGGTTGCGCACTTCCAGCATGTCCTTGACCGGGATGCCTTCGGTGATGCAGATCGCCAGGTCCAGTTCGGCTTCCACGGCTTCCCAGATGGCCGCGGCGGCACCAGCCGGCGGCACGTAGATCACCGACACGGTGGCACCGGTCTGCGATGCGGCTTCCTTCACCGAGGCGTAGATCGGAATGCTGAAGATCGACTCACCGGCCTTCTTGGGGTTCACGCCCGCCACGAAGCAGTTTTTGCCATTCGCATATTCCTGGCATTTTTCCGTGTGGAACTGGCCGGTCTTGCCGGTTATGCCTTGGGTGATGACCCGGGTGTCTTTATTGATGTAGATCGACATAGCTTGATTCCTAGTCAGTTGGGGACAGAGCTAAAGATCTGTCCCGCAAAGTCATTACTTAACGGCAGCCACAATTTTGGTGGCGGCTTCGGCCATGGTGTCTGCGGAAATGATGGGCAGGCCGCTTTCGGCCAGCAGCTTTTTGCCCAGCTCGTCGTTGGTACCCTTCATGCGCACGACCAGCGGCACGGACAGGTTCACGGCCTTGCAGGCGGAGATCACGCCCGTGGCAATGGTGTCGCATTTCATGATGCCACCGAAGATGTTGACCAGAATGCCCTTGACGTTCTTGTTCTTCAACATGATCTTGAAGGCTTCTGTCACCTTCTCGGCGGTGGCGCCACCGCCTACATCCAGGAAGTTGGCTGGCTCGCCGCCAAACAGCTTGATGGTGTCCATGGTTGCCATGGCCAGACCCGCGCCGTTGACCAGGCAGCCAATGTTGCCGTCCAGACTGATATAGGCCAGATCGAACTTGCTGGCTTCGATTTCAGCCGGGTCTTCTTCGTCCAGATCGCGGTAGGCGACGATTTCGGGATGGCGGAACAACGCATTGGCGTCAAAGTTGAACTTGGCGTCCAGTGCTTTGATGTTGCCGTTGCCCTCCAAAATCAGCGGGTTGATCTCAACCAGCGATGCGTCGGTGTCCATGTAGCACTTGTAGACCTTTTGCAGCACGTCCACAGCCTGTGCGGTCGATGCGGCGGGCACGCCAATCGCGTCAGCCAGTTTCTTGCCCTGCACAGCGGTCAGTCCGGTGGCCGGATCGACGATTTCAGTGATGATTTTTTCAGGCGTGTCGTGGGCCACACCCTCAATGTCCATGCCGCCTTCGCTGGAGACGATGAACGCCACGCGCTGGGAGGCGCGGTCGGTCACGGCGGACACGTAGTATTCTTTTTTGATATCGGCGCCGTCTTCAATCAACAGGCGACGCACCTTCTGGCCTTCTGGGCCCGTCTGATGGGTCACCAGCTGCATGCCAAGAATTTCAGTAGCGAGTTTTTTCACTTCGTCGATGGAGCGGGCCAGCTTGACGCCGCCGCCTTTACCACGGCCTCCGGCGTGGATCTGGGCCTTGATCACCCAGACCGGGCCGCCCAGTTTCTGTGCGGCTTCCACGGCCTCCTGCACGGTAAAAGCGGGAATACCGCGGGGGGTCGGCACACCGAATTGACGCAAGATTTCCTTGCCTTGGTACTCGTGAATCTTCATGAGGTCTTTCTCAGGAATGGGTAAATTTCATCCCTTCACACAACGGCAAAGTTCTGTGGCGGGTGCTGGACACAGTTACGGAATGTATCATGCTGCAACGCACCAAACTTGAGCAAAACTTACTCCAGAGCGCTTAAGCCACACAGTTACTGATCCGAGGGGACGTTACCATGCACAAAATATTCATCGATGGCGAAGCCGGCACCACCGGCCTGCAGATTCGCGAACGGCTGCAAACTATGCCCGGCATCGAGCTGGTCAGCATCGCCCCCGAATTGCGCAAGGACGCTGGCGCCAAGCGCGCGCTGATGGCGCAGGTCGATCTGGTGGTGCTGTGCCTGCATGACGATGCCGCTATTGAATCCGTAGCAATGATCGATGATCTGGCAAAGGCCAGCGGCAAACCAGGCCCCAAAGTGATCGATGCCTCCACCGCCCACCGCACCGCGCCGGGCTGGGTATTTGGCTTTCCCGAACTGGCCGCCGGCCAGCAGGCCGCCGTGGCCAGCGCCCGGCGCGTGGCCAACCCGGGTTGTTACGCCACCGGCGCCATTGCGCTGGTTCGCCCGCTGATCGACGCCGGCCTGATTCCGCACGACTTTGCGCTGACGCTGCCCTCCGTGAGCGGCTATTCCGGTGGCGGGCGCAGCATGATTGAAGCCTATGAGTCGGGCCAGGCGCCAGCGTTTGAGCTGTATGGCCTGGGGCTCAAGCACAAACACATCCCGGAAATCATGAAATACACGGGTTTGACGCGCCGACCACTATTTATCCCTTCAGTGGGCAATTTCAAGCAGGGCATGCTGGTGCAACTGCCGCTGCACCTGGACCAGTTGCCGGGCCAACCCAGCGCACAAGACCTGCACAACGCGCTGGCCAGACACTACCAGGGCAGCGAATGGGTCAGCGTCGAGCCGGCAACGTCCGACGCCAAGCTGGACGCACTGGCGCTGGCCGACACCAACAAGATGGAGTTGCGGGTGTTTGCAAACACCGGAGCAAACGACGGTTTCCACCACGCCGTGGTAGTGGCCCGGTTGGACAACCTGGGCAAGGGTGCCAGCGGCGCTGCGGTGCAAAACCTGAAGCTGATGCTGGGGATGTAGCTTAAAAAGCGCGCTTGAAACGCTGGTATTGAAGACTGGTGCTTGCTACATTTTTAGTAGCTATTCACGCATAACTGACAAGGTCTAAAGGCCATTTTGATGGTCAAAAATGACTGTTTATCCGTCCAAGGCGTCGTCGCCAGCGCCGCCTGAGACCACGCGGCGGATCACGTCGCCGCCAAAGCCGCGCGCGGCCAGGAAACGCATCTGTTTGCCGCGTTCTGCGGCATCGGTGACCACACCGTCTGGCGCGTCGTCTGATTTGGCACCAAACTTCTTGCGCCACACCTCGCGGGCGCGCACCAGTTCGGTGGCTTTCAGGCTGGCCACCGCATCTGTCACGGCCTGTGGGTCCAGCCCCTTGCCCTGCAGCTCCTGCCTGATACGCGCCGTACCCAGCTTGGCAGACCGCCGGTTGATGACCGACTCCACCACCCGCTGCTCGCTGATAAAACCCTTGACCTGCAACTCATCGAGCGCGCGGACCAACTCGCCGGGCGTCTCTTCATGCGTTTTAAGCTTGCGCTCCAGCTCGGCGCGCGAATACTCACGCCCGCTGAGCAGACGCAAGGCGCGACCCTTGAGGGACGGCTGGGTAAACGACATGGTGCGCCTGAACTGGAAAGCCGTGGAAAAGGTCGGGCTGGCAGGAACAGCGTGAATTGCTACATTTTCAATAGCTGCTCACGCATATCCCACGAGGGCTAGTCGGTCTTTTTACCGCCAGATTTAGCCGGTTTAACCTCAGCTTCAACCGCCATCGGCAGCAACGGGATGCCCAGCGATTCACGCACTTTGTTCTCGATCTCGGTGGACAGCGCCGGGTTTTCGCGCAAAAACTCTCGTGCGTTGTCGCGGCCCTGGCCGATTTTTTCGCCGTTGTAGGCGTACCAGGCGCCAGATTTGTCCAGGATGTTGGCCGTCACACCCATGTCGATGATTTCGCCGTGGCGGCTGATGCCCTCGCCAAACAAAATATCGAACTCCGCCGTCTTGAACGGAGGCGCCACCTTGTTTTTGACCACTTTCACCTTGGTCTCGTTACCGATCGCGTCGTCACCTTTCTTGATGGTGCCGGTGCGGCGGATGTCCAGGCGCACGGAGGCGTAAAACTTCAGCGCATTGCCGCCGGTGGTGGTCTCGGGCGAGCCAAACATCACGCCAATCTTCATGCGGATCTGGTTGATGAAGATGACCATGCAGTTGGTCTTTTTGATGTGCGCGGTGAGCTTGCGCAGGGCCTGGCTCATCAGGCGAGCTTGCAGGCCGGGCAAAGAATCACCCATTTCGCCTTCGAGTTCGGCCTTGGGCGTCAGTGCGGCCACAGAGTCCACCACGATCAGGTCCACCGCGCCGGAGCGCACCAAGCTGTCCACGATTTCCAGCGCCTGTTCGCCGGTGTCGGGCTGGCTGATCAGCAGGTCCTGCAGGTTCACGCCCAGCTTTTGCGCGTACTGGATGTCCAGCGCGTGCTCGGCATCGACAAAAGCGCATTGGCCGCCCTGTTTTTGCATTTCGGCAATCACCTGCAGCGTCAGCGTGGTTTTGCCTGACGACTCCGGGCCGTAGATTTCGACGACACGGCCGCGTGGCAAGCCACCGACGCCCAAGGCAATGTCCAACCCCAGCGAACCGGTGGAGACAACCTGGATGTCCTCGATCACCTCGCCTTCGCCCAAGCGCATGATGGTGCCCTTGCCGAACTGCTTTTCGATCTGGGCCAGTGCCACTTGCAGGGCCTTGGCTTTTTCGCTGTTGGCGCCATTCATGTTGTTGAAGCCTTTGACGGGTGCGTCCATGAGAAATCTCCTTGAAAATCAATCGGTTAAGTTCAACGCATTGTCTGATGTTAATAACAGGCTGGATGCTTGAACAGTAGTTTAACGTGGCCAATTGAAATAAGTAAACAAGTTTTTTGGTCAATTTAGCTTACTATTTACAGCCATGCCCTTCCACACCGAACACGACGGCTGGCGCCAGACCCACCTGGGCCACTTGATGCATCTGGCCCTGCAGCGATTTGACGCGCGCGTACTGGCGCTGATGGCAGCGGACGACACCGTGCCCCTGGCCTTGTCAAACCTGGCTGCCCGCGGGCGGCTAAGCGCCTCCCACGTTCACATCACCCGGCATCTGGCGCTGGAGGGCTCGCGCCTGACCGATCTGGCCACCCGCGCGGGCATGACCAAACAGGCCATGGGCAAGCTGGTGGACCAGTGCGAAGCCTGGGCGCTGGTGACCCGAGAGCCCGATTTGCGCGATGCCCGAGCCAGTCGGGTGCAGTTCACCACTCAGGGATTGGCGTGGCTGGCGGCTTCTCGAAGGGCCGTCGCGCAAGCGGAGGCCGAGCTACGGGCCGCGGTGGGCACCGAGGTGGCCACGGTGATCCAGATCGGACTGGAGGCCTATGCCGCCTGAAAACGCACGATGACGGAAACCGGGATGGGCTGGGCAATTTACCGGCCTAGAATGAACCCGAGCGAATAAAAAAGTCGCCGTATCAGAAACACAGGAAAACCCTCAACCGGAGACAAACATGCGTATTCTGATTGCCGAGGATGACCAGGTGCTGGCCGATGGCCTGCTGCGAACGCTGCGCAGCTCAGGCGCTGCGGTGGACCACGTGGCCAGCGGCTCCGAGGCCGATGCCGCGCTGATGACCAACACCGAGTTTGACTTGCTCATTCTCGATCTGGGTCTGCCCAAAATGCACGGGCTGGAAGTACTCAAACGCCTGCGGGCGCGGGGTTCGGCGCTGCCGGTGCTCATCCTGACAGCTGCTGATGGCGTGGAAGAGCGGGTCAAGGGCCTGGACTATGGTGCCGATGACTACATGGCCAAACCCTTCAGCCTGCAGGAGCTGGAAGCGCGCGTGCGGGCCCTGAGCCGACGCGGTATGGGCGCGGCCAGCAGCACCATCAAGCATGGCCCGCTGGTGTATGACCAGTCCGGCCGGGTGGCCACACTGGACGGCAAGATGGTGGAGTTGTCCGCCCGCGAACTGGGGTTACTGGAAGTGTTGCTGCAACGCGCTGGCAGGCTGGTCAGTAAGGACCAGCTGGTAGAGCGCCTGTGCGAGTGGGGTGAAGAGGTCAGCAACAACGCCATTGAGGTTTACATCCACCGCCTGCGCAAGAAAATCGAGAAAGGCCCGGTGCGCATCGCCACGGTACGTGGACTGGGCTACTGTCTGGAAAAGATAGCGCCTTGAATATGACCCCCACGCTTGCCACTTCGTGTGCTGCGCTGCCCCCCCGGGGGGCTTTCGCACTTTGGGGTGGCCCGACAGCGCGATGAAGCTTTTCCAGCGCGAGCAGCGCTCGCTCTTTGGGGAAATTCTTGACTGGATGCTCACGCCGCTGCTGCTGCTGTGGCCGGTCAGTCTGGGGTTGACATGGTTTGTGGCCCAGGGCGTAGCGGGCAAGCCGTTTGATCGCGCGCTGGAGTACAACGTGGTGGCGCTGGCCCAACTGGTGACGGTGAACCAGCAGAAGGTTCAGTTCAACCTGCCGCAGCCAGCCCGCGAGTTGCTGCGTGCGGACGAAGAAAGTACCGTGTTCTACCAGGTACTGGGTGCCAGAGGGGAATACCTCAGTGGCGACAAGGATCTGCCCCTGCCTTCCGAGGATGAAACGCCGGAGATCAATGAAGTCCGGCTGCGGGAGGACATGGTTCGGGGTATAGACGTCAAGGTAGCTTACACATGGGTCAAGGTTCCCCTGCCAGACGCCAAACTGGTGCTGGTGCAGGTGGCCGAGACGCTTGAAAAGCGCTCCGTGCTGGCCACTGAAATCACCAAGGGTGTGATGCTGCCACAGTTTGTCATCCTGCCATTGGCGGTGTTGCTGGTGTGGATGGCGCTGGTACAGGCCCTGAAGCCACTGACGCGCCTGGAAAACCTGATCCGCGCACGCCGGCCTGATGACATGAGCCCGCTGGATACCCAAAGCGTACCGGTGGAAATTGCCCCTCTGGTGCTGTCCGTGAATGATTTATTCATGCGACTGAAAGACACGATTGCCACGCAAAAGCGATTCCTCGCCGATGCGGCGCACCAGCTCAAAACCCCGCTGGCAGGGCTGCGCATGCAGGCCGATCTGGCACAGCGGGAGGGCGCGGATGCTGATGAGCTCAAGCAGTCACTGCGGCAAATCGGCACGGCCAGCATTCGGGCGACCCATACGGTGAACCAGTTGCTGGCGCTGGCTCGCGCCGAGAGTAGTGGCGCGTCAATGAGTCGCCAGCCCTGTGACCTGGCCCAGTTGACGATGGAAGTCATACAGGAATGTCTGAGCCGCGCGATGGACAAACACCTGGATCTGGGTTACGAGGGTGCAGAGCCCGGCGATCCCGGTGTTCAGCTACATGGCAATCCGACACTGCTCAAGGAGTTGATCCGCAACCTCATCGACAACGCCATCAACTACACACCCTCTACGGCCGATTTTCCCGGCGTCATTACCGCCAGGGTGCTGGCGGACCCCTTTGGCAAGGTCTTGCTGCTGCAGGTAGAAGACTCCGGCCCGGGTATCGCTCCGGCGGAGCGGGAACTGGTGTTTCAGCCGTTTTACAGGTCGCTGGGGACCGGCGTGGACGGAACGGGGCTGGGCTTGCCGATCGTGCTTGAAATCGCCGTTCAGCACGACGCAACCGTCAGTCTCGAGGAAACACGCTTGGGAAAGACACCGCCGGGCACACGCTTCATCGTGCGGTTTGTGACCGAGCAAGGTGCCACCACAGGCATCTTTTAGCCGTGCTTACTTGCAGTTGCGCAGTGACTTTCCAGCCAGCGCAGGTTTCAGTTCGTCCTGGTGCGCTTTCAGGGCTTCATCCGTTGCGGTGACACGCAACAGCGCCCCTCGCACTTCCGGGCGTTCTTCGACGACCCGTGCCGTGCGAACACCACGCTGCTTCAGACTTTCCAACCGCACCTCCGCTGCGCCGCGGGTTTCATACGCTCCCAGTGAGAGCCCGAACTCCAGATCCGGATTGACCAGCGGTTCCAGCTTCAAATTAAGGTAAGCCAACTGAGTCCGTTTGGCCGAAACGGTCTGCGCATCCGGGAATTTGCCCATGTAGACAATCCAGCGCGCCGGCTCCACCACGGTGTCCAGCTGCCATGCGCCGACCGGCAGTGCCGCCTCCAGCGTCCGCCGCAAAACCACTGTCTGGGTCTCGTCGAACGGCCCGGCCTGCAGGCACTCGGCAGGACGCGTGCTGGTGCTTGCAACCGGTGCGGGCGCATCCATCTTGCGGGCCTCGTCGCTGGATAAGATCCTCAGTGCTTCCGGGTGAAGCTGCCCGGAAATACGTTGCGGCTCTGACGATTGGGCTGGCGCGAATCCGTATGCCTTGAGGAGACCCTGTGACCAGGCGTAATAAACGCCATTGGCCAGCAACAGGAGGAGCACGATCAGGCGCAGCATGGTTCAACTCTTGCCCGGAGATGGCCGCACACTCACTTCAGAACTGCTAATGGTCTTCATGCCGACCGAAGTATGCACCAGCAATGCACCTGTTGCGTCGACACCCTGCGCGGTGCCAAACGTACCCTCGCTGAGGGTGACTGATCGCCCCGCCAGGGCATCCAGCGCAGCAAAGCGCTGCCTGAAGGGCTCAAATCCCTGCGCCTCGAACACCTTCACCGCATTGACCAGTTGAGGAACGACCCGAAGCAGCGTTTGCGATGCATTGATGTCCGGCAACAGCTCTGCCAGCCAGGCCGGAGGTGTGGACAGCCCCTGCGCACTACGCTGCAGTACATTGATGCCGACGCCGATCACGGCGTAACGGGTTCCGTCAAAGCTGCCCGTCTCGATCAAAATACCCGCCAGCTTCCGGTCCTGTAGCCAGATGTCATTGGGCCACTTCAGGCGCAAATCGGGGTGCAAACTCTGCGCCACGCTGACACCCACAGCCAGCGACAGGCCGGACCAGTCTGCCGGCGACAGGGGAAGACCCAGCGAAAAGGCAAGGGAAGGTGCAATGTTGCCGGCATGACCCGCGGGCTCAAGGTGATCGCTGATCCATTGCCGCCCCATACGACCCCGCCCTGCCATCTGGCGCTCGGCCACCAGCAAGATGGGAGCCCGTTGCCCCGCACGTGCGCGGCGCATCAGTTCGCTATTGGTGGAATCAATCTGCGGCAACACCTCAACCGTGAAACCGTCCAGAGAAGGTGCCACAGCCTCCCAGATGGCCTCGGACGGCCATCGGATCGGTACCCTGCTGGCTACCTGGGGCGATCCGGTCACGTTCACCGGCTAGCGGCCTCGCTTGGGTGCCAGCAGAGTGCCACGGCAGGTCTTGGCGCCACACCAGCAGGGGTATTCAGCCTTGAGTTTGGGCGTGTAGCGCTCGTCGATGATCAGGCCGTAGTCGTAGTTCAATTCTTCGCCGGCCTTGATGTTGCGCAGGGCCTTGATGAACACACGGCCACCTTCTTCATCCGCTTCGCAGTTGGGCGCGCAGGAGTGGTTGATCCAGCGCGACGAGTTCCCGCCATGCTTTGCATCAATAACGTTTTTTGCATCTATATGAAAATAAAAAGTGTGATTGGGGTCCTTGGGATCATGCGGATGACGGCGCAGGGCCTCGGACCAACTGATGATCTCGCCCACATATTCAATAATGACTTCACCTTCAGCCAGGTCCTGCACTGCGAAAACGCCTTTACCATGCACGCCGGAGCGGCGGGTTTGAATGCGGCGGTTATCTGAAAATGAGGCTTTTTTGGACACGTCTGAAAAATTTGGTAATGTGAACTCGTATGGGCGCGCGCAGGTGCGCGCCCGCGTATGCATGTGTGCGCCTGCGCGCACGCGAGAGATTGGATTGTAGTCAGATGAAAAACGTAGCTTTCGGTAAAACTTTGGTCATCGCTGAAAAGCCGTCCGTCGCACAAGACATCGTGCGCGCTCTCACACCCACCGCGGGCAAGTTCGAGAAGCATGATGAATATTTTGAGAGCGACACCTATGTCGTCTCCAGCGCCGTGGGCCACTTGGTGGAAATCCAGGCTCCGGAAGAGTTCGATGTCAAACGCGGCAAATGGAGTTTTGCCAATCTGCCCGTCATCCCGCCGCACTTTGACCTCAAACCCGTGGACAAGACCAAAACGCGCCTGAACGCCGTCGTCAAGCTGGCCAAGCGCAAGGATGTGGACAAACTGATCAACGCCTGTGACGCAGGCCGCGAGGGCGAGCTGATCTTCCGTCTGATCGAGCAATACGCCGGCGGCGCCAAGCCGCTGGGCAAGCCCGTCAGCCGCCTGTGGTTGCAGTCCATGACGCCGCAGGCCATACGCGACGGCTTTGGTGCGCTGCGCACCGACAAACAGATGCAACCCCTGGCCGACGCGGCGCGTTGCCGTTCTGAGGCCGACTGGCTGGTCGGCATCAACGGCACCCGCGCCATGACGGCCTTCAACAGCCGCGATGGCGGCTTCTTCCTGACCACGGTAGGGCGCGTGCAGACGCCCACGCTCTCGGTGGTGGTAGAGCGCGAGGAGCAGATCCGCAAATTCATCAGCCGCGACTACTGGGAAATTCATGCCAGCTTCAAGGCGCAGGCCGGAGAGTACCCGGCCAAATGGTTTGACCCGAAGTGGAAAAAGGACGTCGATGACGGTGAGAAGAGGGCCGACCGCGTCTGGACCCAGCGCGAAGCACAGGCCATTGCCGATGCCGTGCGCGGTCAGAGCGCCACCGTGTCTGAGGAAAGCAAGCCCACTACACAAGCCTCACCCCTGTTGTTCGATTTAACCTCATTGCAGCGCGAGGCCAATGGCAAGTTTGGTTTTTCTGCCAAGACCACGCTTTCGATCGCGCAGAGCCTGTATGAGCGCCACAAGGCCCTGACTTACCCGCGGACTGATTCACGCGCGTTACCTGAAGACTACGTACCCGTGGTCAAGGACACCTTTACCATGCTGGCCGACAGCGGCATGAAGCACTTGGCGCCGTTTGCGGCCACGGCCATCAAGGGTGGCTACGTCAAACCCAGCAAGCGGATATTTGACAACACCAAGGTATCGGACCACTTTGCCATCATCCCCACGCTGCAGGCACCCCACGGCCTGAGTGAGGCTGAGCAAAAAATCTATGACCTGGTAGTGCGCCGCTTCATGGCGGTGTTTTTCCCAAGTGCCGAATACCAGGTCACCACCAGAATCACGGTGGCCGCCCAGCATTCGTTCAAGACCGAAGGCAAGGTCCTGGTCAAGCCGGGCTGGCTGGCCATCTACGGCAGGGAAGCCGCCCTTGAGGTGGCCGACGCCAAGGACGGCGACAAGGGCCAGAGCCTGGTGCCGGTGCAGCCGGGCGAAAAGGTCAAGACCGAAACCGTGGATCCCAAGGGGCTGAAGACCCGCCCACCCGCACGCTACTCCGAAGCCACGCTGCTGGGTGCGATGGAAGGCGCTGGCAAAACTGTGGAAGATGATGAACTGCGTGAAGCCATGCAGGAAAAAGGCCTGGGCACGCCAGCCACCCGCTCCAGCATCATTGAGGGCTTGATTGCCGAAAAATACATGCTGCGCGAAGGCCGCGAGCTGATCCCCACCGCAAAAGCGTTTCAGCTGATGACGCTGTTGCGTGGTCTGGGTGTGGAGGAACTCTCCAAGGCCGAACTCACTGGCGAGTGGGAGTACAAGCTCAACCAGATGGAGCACGGCAAGATGAGCCGCGAAGCCTTCATGGCCGAGATAGCCTCCATGACCGAGCGCATGGTCAAGAAGGCCAAGGAATACGACCGCGACACCATCCCTGGCGACTACGCCACGCTGCAGGCAGCGTGCCCCAATTGCGGCGGCATCGTCAAGGAAAACTACCGCCGCTATACCTGTACCGGAAAGTCGGGCACGGAAGCCGGCTGCGGCTTCTCATTCGGTAAAACCCCTGCTGGACGCACCTTTGAGGTGGCAGAAGTGGAGCAATTCCTGCGTGATAAAAAGATCGGCCCTCTGGACGGATTCCGCTCCAAAGCCGGCTGGCCTTTCACGGCCGAGATGGTCATCAAGTTCGATGAGGAGACCAAGAATTACAAACTCGAATTCGACTTTGGCGACGACAAAAAGGGCGAGGAAAGCGGTGAGATCATCGACTTTTCATCACAGGAGTCGCTGGGCGAGTGCCCCAAATGTGGCGGCTCGGTGTTTGAGCATGGCAAAAACTATGTGTGTGACAAATCGGTACCCACCCTGGCCCAGCCCACCCCGAGTTGTGATTTCAAAACCGGCCAGATCATTCTGCAACAGCCCATCGAACGTGAACAGATGCGCAAGCTGCTGGAATCCGGCAAAACCGATCTGCTGGACAAGTTTGTCAGTATGCGCACCCGCCGTCCTTTCAAGGCCATGCTGGCCTGGGATGCCGAGGCGGGCAAGGTGAACTTTGAGTTTGCGCCCAGCAAGTTCCCACCGCGCAAGACAGCAGCAAAGACAGCCGTTGCAGCGCCCAAGGCCGCAGTTGCTACGAAAAAAGTAGCTGTTCGCGCAGATTCCATGGGGACTACAGTTAAAAAAGCACCTGCAAAAAAGGCTGGCGGTGCGAAAACTGCTGCCAAAACCGCCAAACCCAAGGCCCCGCGCAAAACCAGCGCGGCGGCGGGCATGCAGCCCAGCGGCGCGCTGGCCGCCGTCATCGGCGCGGAGCCGATTGCGCGCACACAAGTCATCAAGAAACTGTGGGACTACATCAAGGCAAACAATTTGCAGGACGCCGCCAACAAGCGAGCCATCAACGCGGATGCGAAGCTGCTAGCGGTGTTTGGCAAGCCCCAGGTAACGATGTTTGAGCTTGCCGGCATTGTTGGCAAACACCTGACCTGATACTCAGACCCGGCGGGCTAGGGTATCAGCCAGCTGCTCTCGCCTCAGATCACACGTTCTGCGCGCAATTGGGCAATGTCATCAGCGCTGTAGCCCAGTTGCGTTAGTACCTCGTCCGTATGCTCGCCCAACAGCGGTGATCGGGTCACTTCCGTGGCGCTGTCTGACATCTTGATCGGGTTACCCACTGTCAGGTACTTGCCGCGCGCGGGGTGGTCTACTTCAACTATGGTGCCCGTCGCCCGCAGGGCCGGCTCTTCGGCGATCTCTTTCATCGAGAGAATCGGGCCGCACGGAATGTCGTACTTGTTGAGGATGTCCATGGCCTCGAACTTGGTCTTGGTCATGGTCCATTGCTCAATACGTGCAAAGATAGGCTTCAGGTGCAGCAGTCGGGCAGCAGGCGTGGCAAAAGCCTCGTCATCGATCCAGCCGTCTTCGCCAATGACCTTGCACACGGCCGGCCAGACTGCGCCTTGCGTGATGAAATAAATATACGCGTTGGGGTCTGTTTCCCAGCCCTTGCACTTGAGAATGGAGCCAGGCTGGCCACCACCGGATGCATTCCCCGCCCGAGGTACTGCGTCGCCAAACTTGCCATCCGGGTATTGCGGGTACTCGTGCATAGTGTGGGTTCGTTCCAGCCGCTGCTGGTCGCGCAATTTGACACGGCACAGATTCAGCACGGCGTCCTGCATGGGGGCCAGCACCTTCTGGCCACGCCCTGTGCTGTTGCGCTGATACAGGGCCGCCACGATGCCCAGCGCCAGGTGCAGGCCGGTGCCACTATCACCAATCTGGGCACCAGTCACCATCGGCGGGCCATCGTCAAAACCCGTGGTGGATGCCGATCCACCAGCACACTGGGCCACGTTCTCATACACCTTGCAGTCTTCGTAAGGGCCAGGACCAAAACCCTTCACCGAGGCCACAATCATGCGCGGATTGAGCTTCTGAATATGCTCCCAGGTAATGCCCATGCGATCCAGTGCACCGGGTGCAAAGTTCTCGACAAGGACGTCGCATTCCTTGATGAGCGTGTCCAGAACCTGTTTGCCTTTTGGGTTCTTGGTGTCCAGCGTAATCGATCGCTTGTTGTGGTTGAGCATGGTGAAGTACAGACTGTCCACGCCGGGGATGTCGCGCAGCTGGCCGCGAGTGGCGTCACCCTCACCGGCACGCTCCACCTTGATGACGTCGGCACCGAACCAGGCCAGCAACTGGGTACAAGTAGGCCCCGACTGAACGTGGGTAAAGTCCAGAATGCGGACTCCGTCTAACGCTTTACTCATGAAAAATCCTGCAGAGGTTGAATGGATGGGTCGGCTAATTCCCCAACTCCTATCCTAAGTCAATCATCACGCCCTATTTTTGCTATTTGGTTCAAGCTGAAACGCTTGCCAAAATGCAGACGGCGCCCTGACAGGACGCCGTCTGTAACAAACCAAATGTCGGGAAGGTGCGCTCTCAGACTGCCTTGGCGTCGTGCATGGCCTTGATCTGGTCCTTGCTATAACCCAACTCCGCCAGAATCTGGTCGGTGTGCTCACCCAACAGGGGAGAACCGGTGATCTCGGGCTTGAGATCGGAGAACTTGATCGGGCTGCCCACGGTGAAGTAGCTGCCGCGCGTCTTGTGCGGCACTTCAACGATGGAGCCGCTCGCGCGCAGGGACTTGTCGTTCAGCAGTTCCTTCATGGAAAACACCGGTGCGCACGGAATGTCGAACTTGCGCAGAATGTTCACTGCTTCGTACTTGGTCTTGTCTTTCAGCCAGTTTTCGATGGTGGCAAAGATGTCCATGATGTGCGGCTGCCGGGCCTTGGCCGTGGTGTAGGCCGGGTCGGTCTTCCACTCGGGTTTACCCAAGGCGTCGCAGATCGGCTCCCAGGCATGGCCCTGCACAGTGAAGTAAATGTAAGCGTTGGGGTCGGTCTCCCAGCCCTTGCACTTCAAAATCCAGCCAGGTTGGCCACCGCCGCCGGCGTTGCCGCCACGTGGCACCACATCGCCGAACTTCTCGTGCGGGTACTGGGGATACTCTTCCAGGTAACCCAGTTTGTCCAGGCGCAGTTGGTCGCGCATCTTGACACGGCACAGGTTGAGTACGGCATCCTGCATGGCCACGGCCACCTTCTGGCCCTTGCCGGTCTGCTGGCGACCGATGTAGGCCGTCAGGATACCGATGGCCAGGTGCATGCCCGTGTTGCTATCACCAAGCGCGGCGGCCGAGATGGTGGGCTCGGAGTGCTCGCCCTTCCACCAGCCGGTGGTCGAGGCTGAGCCGCCAGCGCATTGGGCCACATTCTCGTAGACCTTCAAATCTTCGTATTCGTGGCCGTCGCTGAAGCCCTTGACCGAGGCCAGGATCAACTTGGGATTGAGTTCCTGAATGCGCTCCCAGGAAAAGCCCATGCGGTCCAGGGCGCCAGGGCCAAAGTTTTCAACCAGGACATCGCTTTCCTTGATCAGTTTTTCCAGAATGGCCTTGCCTTCAGGCTTCTTGGTGTCGAGGGACAGACCGCGCTTATTGCTGTTGAGCATGGTGAAGTACAACGCGTCGACATCGGGGATGTCACGCAGCTGGCTGCGGGTGACGTCGCCAGCACCAGGGCGTTCGACCTTGATCACGTCGGCACCGAACCAGGCCAGCAGCTGTGTACAGGCCGGGCCAGCTTGCACATGGGTGAAGTCGATGATCTTGATGCCGTTAAGCGGTTTGTTTGACATTTTCATATCTCCTTGTGAAATGCTCTTGGTAATTTACTTCTTTTTCGCAGCGCTCGTCGGGTTCAGGCTGGTGATGCGGCCACTCTCTGTGCCGGCGCCTTCGTCGATGACCGCATTGATCAGGGTCGGCTTGCGCGACTTGATGGCTTCTTCCATCGCCTTGCGCAGTTCGTCCGGGGTAGTAACCTGCACACCGACGCCACCGAAGGCTTGCATCAGCATGTCGTAGCGAGCGCCCTTGACGAACACCAGGGGCGAAGGATCCTTGCCCCCCGTCGGGTTGACTTCATCGCCGCGGTAGACACCGTTGTTGTTCATGATGACGATGCAGACCGGCAGGTTGTAGCGGCAGATGGTTTCGACTTCCATGCCGGAAAAGCCGAAGGCACTGTCACCCTCAATGGCGATCACCGGCTGACCGCTTTCAACGGCAGCAGCCACGGCAAAGCCCATGCCGATACCCATTACGCCCCAGGTGCCAACGTCCAGGCGCTTGCGCGGCTTGTACATGTCGACGATGGAGCGGGTGAAGTCCAGTGCGTTGGCGCCTTCGTTGACCAGCATGGCGTCCGGATTGGCCTTGATGATGTCGCGCACCACGTTGAGCGAGCTATGGTAGTTCATCGGCGTCGGATTCTTGGCCAGGGTCTCGGCCATCTTGGCGACGTTCTTGTTCTTGCGCTCGGCCACGGCGTTCAACCACTCGGCCGGAGGCTTGGCCCAGTTCGAACCCATGCCAGCCAGCAGGGCCGAGACACAGGAGCCGATATCGCCAACCACGGGTGCATCGATGGCCACATTGCTGTCAGCCTCGGTGGGGGAAATGTCGATCTGGATGAATTTCTGGCCGCCCGCATTTTTGTGGCCCTTGCCACCCCAGGTCTTGCCCTTACCGTGCGAGAGCAGCCAGTTCAGGCGCGCGCCGACCAGCAGCACCACGTCGGCTTCCGGCAGCACGTATGAGCGGGCGGCTGAGGCCGACTGCTCGTGCGTGTCGGGCAGCAGGCCCTTGGCCATGGACATGGGCAGATAAGGGATACCGGTCTTCTCGACCAGAGCGCGGATGTCGGTGTCGGCCCGGGCGTAGGCGGCGCCCTTGCCGAGCAGGATCAGGGGCTTCCTGGCACTCTTGAGCAGGTCCAGGGCGCGCTTGACAGCGTCCGGCGCCGGGATCTGGCGCGGAGCGGCATCCACCACCTTGATCAGCGAAGCCTTGCCGGCTGCGGCGTCCATGGCCTGGCCGAACAGCTTGGCGGGCAGGTCCAGGTACACCCCGCCCGGGCGGCCGGAAACGGCGGAGCGGATGGCGCGGGCGATACCTACACCGATGTCTTCAGCATTGAGCACGCGGAAGGCCGCCTTGCACAGGGGTTTGGCGATGGCCAGCTGGTCCATCTCCTCGTAGTCACCCTGCTGCAGGTCGACGATCTCGCGCTCGCTGGAGCCGCTGATCAGGATCATCGGGAAGCAGTTGGTGGTGGCGTTGGCCAGCGCGGTCAGGCCGTTGAGGAAGCCTGGGGCGGACACTGTCAGGCAGATGCCGGGCTTGCCCGTCATGAAACCGGCGATGGCGGCGGCATTACCAGCGTTTTGCTCATGGCGGAACGAAATCACGCGCATGCCTTCAGCCTGCATCATGCGAGTCAGGTCGGTGACTGGAATGCCCGGCAGGCCGTAGATATTGGTAATCCCGTTGAGCTTCAGGGCGTCGATGACGAGATGGAAACCATCTGTCTGTTCTGCTGATTGTGCGTCGTTTGTCATTGTGAAATGTCTCTTCGTTTGACTTCGATAAAGGTTGAACAGCTCGGCGCCATCTCAGGAACCTCCGAGGGTCGATTTCCATCGTCGAGGTATCATAGGAATCGATTCAGGTTCCGCCATTGACCGCGGTCAATTTTCAACACAACTCCTGCACCCTGTGTCGCCCCCGCCATCGCATTGCCACCATGTCCTCCGTCGAAAACCATCCTGAAAGAAATGTCATCCGTGTTCAGCTCACGCAAAACGTCGTCTTGAGCGAGTTGACCCTGTCCGAGCGCCTTGAACTGGAACCCCTTTTGACGGTAGTGGATTGCCAAAAGGGAGATTTCCTCCTTCACCAGGGCGTGCATGACATGGAGCAGTACTTTGTGCTTGACGGCATTCTCAAGCGCGTGGTGGCCAACCAGCAAGCCAAGGAGATGATCCTGCGCTTTGCCGATGAGCGCGACATGGAAACCAGCTATGCTGCGTGGCGACTGGGAACCCCCACCCCCTACAGCATTGTGTCCGTTACCAAGGCACGTGTTGCCAAGTTGCCGTTACCGAAATGGGTTGCCTTTATGGAAGAACACCCTGCCATCAAGAAATCATTCGAGTACTACGTGATGCGCTTGATGAGCGAGATCATGGCACACACCATCACCCTGCACATGCTGGATGCGCCGGGGCGCGTGCAGCGTTTTCTGCGAAAACACCCGGAGCTTTTTGACCGGATCCCAAAAAAAGAGCTGGCCTCCTACCTGAACCTGTCAGCCGAAACGCTGAGCCGACTCAAGCAAAGTGGCAAAATCTGACCGCAATTCACCACTATTGGACGGCTACGCCATACTCAATTTTTTGCCGAAGTAAACAAGCGTGACATGGCCATCAGCCGGAGCTGGTTGTCCACACTGGAAACTCCGGGCACTCCGGAAGCTATCTGCTCGGCCAGGGCTTTTTCGGCCGCATTCATGACGATACCGCGAAGTGTGACGCGACCATCGACGCAGTCAATCGTGATCTTGATTTCATGCGCTTCATCATTTGCCCGCAGAGCAGCGCGAATACGAGCCTGTGTATCCATATCGCGCAGCAACGCCCGTGATTCCGCTGTTTCAGCGAATTCTGGCCTCGCCGCCAGCAAGCGAATTTGTTCCACACAACTGTCAACGGAAATACGGTCTGTATTGAGTACCAGGTCGTACAGCAATGGGTCGCCCCAAGTAACACCAAACTGTTCGTGCATGCGTGTTGCATGGGCATGATCGCTACGGAGAATTTCTGCTTCCGCAAATTCAGCGTCGTCCGTTCCGAGATTTTCCATCAACCACTCAACGCGCTTTTGCAATGATCGTGTGATGCGTACGCAAACCACATGCTTGACCGGACGCAACAGGCAGGTGGCACCCCAGCCCCGCAATACCCCATTGCCACGCGCGGCGAAATCAAGAACCTCTTCAGCCGTATAGACAGCCATGCTCTCCCGGTCGGCTTTCAGCCGTTCAATGGTTCCGGCCTTGCCCTCACGCAGCCGGTTGATCAGACTTTTGGAAACATGCATCCTGGCCGCGACATGTTCAACAACTTCGTGTCGCATCGTCTCGATTTGCATCGTTTCGGCTAGCTTCAACGCAACATCCTTGGCAAGCGAACCCATCTCCTGGGTCATTGCAATCACTGGCATGTCAATTCTCCTTATTCTTCAGTCCACGGGCTGCTCTTCAGCGAACTCCTTGGCCTTGGGCGGCCGGATCACGCTCAACGCCTTGGAAATGAGGGGCCAGAACAGCATGAGCAGGCCCAATGTCGTGATGGAGCCAACCAGCGGGTTAGACCACATGATCATCAAGTCACCCTGCGAAACCAGCATGGCCTGTCGGAATGAATCTTCGGCTTTATCACCCAATACCAACGCCAGAACAAGGGGTGCGAGCGGGTAGTTCAACTTCTTGAAAACATAGCCGATGATGCCAAAGCCGAGCATGAACCAGATATCAAGCATGGCGCTGTGTACGGTGTAGGCTCCGATTGCACAAATAACAATAATCACCGGCGCAATGATGGAAAACGGGATGCGCAGGATGGACGCAAAAAGCGGCACCGTTGACAGCACGACAATCAGCCCCACCAGATTGCCAAGGTACATGCTGGCGATCAGGCCCCAAACAAAGTCCTTCTGCTCCACGAAAAGCAGAGGCCCTGGCTGCAAGCCCCAGATCAGCAAACCACCCAGCAACACGGCCGCAGTGGGCGAGCCCGGAATACCCAGTGCCAACATCGGCAGCAAAGCGCTGGTGCCAGCGGCATGCGCCGCAGTCTCCGGCGCAATCACACCCTCAATTTCCCCGGTGCCAAACTTGGCGCCTGTTTTCGACATCTTTTTTGCCAGCCCGTAGCTCATGAAGGACGCGGGAGTGGCACCACCTGGCGTGATGCCCATCCAGATGCCCACCAGCGAACTGCGCACTGACGTAACCCAATATTTGGGCAACTCCTTCCAGGTTTCCCAAACCACCTTCGCGTTGATACGCGCTGATTTGCCCGAAAACTGAAGCCCTTCCTCCATGGAGGTGAGAATTTCACCAATACCGAACAAACCGATCACGGCAATCAGAAAATCAAATCCGCGCATCAGTTCAGTTTGCCCGAAAGTCAGACGAAGCTGCCCTGTAACAGTGTCCATACCCACTGCCGCCAAGGCAAACCCGAGGGCCATAGACACCAGAATCTTGAATGGTGAGCCTTTGCCCATGCCAACGAAACTGCAGAATGTCAGCAGATACACTGCAAAGAACTCCGGTGCCCCAAACTTCAAAGCGAATTTGGCAACCAGTGGCGCCAAAAAGGTGATCATGACCACGGCCACGAACGCGCCCACGAACGACGACGTGAAGGCAGCGGTTAACGCCTGACCCGCCTGGCCCTTTTGCGCCATCGGATAGCCGTCGAAAGTTGTGGCCACCGACCAGGGTTCGCCCGGGATATTGAACAAAATCGACGTGATCGCTCCACCGAAGAGCGCGCCCCAGTAGATGCAGGACAGCATGACGATAGCCGAGGTGGGCGACATGGTGAATGTCAATGGCAACAAAATGGCCACCCCATTGGCGCCGCCCAAACCGGGCAAAACGCCAATCAGCACCCCCAGAATGATGCCGATGAACATGAGTCCAATATTCATCGGCGTCAACACGACGGCGAAGCCCTGCATCAAAGCACTTAGTTCTTCCATTTTTCTTTAACTCCGGGAAATACGGTCACGGCTGGAGGCCACGCACAATCATGTTGTGCGGCGGCCTGCGAACATCACAGATTCAATAACCAAGGAAACGCAACGGCTCAAGCGTTCCCTTGTATAGCGGCACTTTGAACCAGACTTCGAACATCATGAAGAAGACGGTATTCACGATGATGGCCAAAAGCACACTCTTCACATGAGAATACTTGCCCAGGATGATCATGAATAAAGCAATGTAGATCGCAGATGCAACGTAAATACCAAGAAACTTGATACCGAGGACATAAACAGCAGCAGGAGCCAGCACCGAAACGACACGACCGAGTTGTTCACGGTCAACAAATGCGTTCGTGTCACGTGACTTGCTGGCCGTCGACTGGTAAAAAATCCCCATACTTGAGATGCAGAGAATGATGCCGATGTAAAACGGAAAATAACCTGCGCCGGGACCGTCATCCGCCCATTCCGCACCCAGACGGCGAGCCTCAAAAATGACAACCACGCCTATGACGAAGAGGATGACGGCTACGATGGCGTCCATCGTGTTGTTGTTAACAACAACAGGACTGCCTGCAGATTCGGATGCATGTTGATCTGACATGGAATTGCTCCAAGAATGAGCTAAGGAACTAACAGGCACCCTCAGCATTTGTGGCTGAGGGGCCAATACCAACGGGCTATTACTTGGCCATGAATCCGGCTTCGGTCATGAGCTGCTTGTGCAGGGCCTCATTCGCCTCAAGCCATTTGCGGTACTCTGCGCCAGATATGGCTGTCGTATTGAACGCACCCTTTTCCATGAACTCTTTCCAGTCCGGTGTGTCGCGGACTTTTTTCATCAGGTCGTTATAGAACGCAATCTGATCTGGCGTCACCCCGGGAGCCATGAAGATACCGCGAAGCATCACGTAATCGGTCGGAACGCCTGCCTCCTTGCAGGTATGAATGTCACCCCATGACATGGTTTCGGTCACTTTTTCTTTATAGGGCATACGTGTGTCGTCGAAAACGCACAAGGGGCGCAGCTTGCCTGCACGCCACTGGGCAACGGCTTCAATCGGGTTGTTCACTGTCGAGTCAATATGGCCCCCCACGAGCTGCACGGCCACTTCGCCACCACCCTTGTAAGGCACATAAATGAATTTGGTCCCGGTGGCCTTTTCCAGGGCAACCGTGATGATCTGGTCTTCCTGCTTGGAACCCGTGCCACCCATTTTCATCTTGCTCGGTCCAGCCTTCTTCACCGCTTCGACGTAGTCCTTGGCAGTCTTGTAAGGTGTATCTGCATTGACCCACAACACAAACTGGTCAAGCGCCATCATGGTTACCGGCGTCATGTCCTTCCAGTTGAAGGGCACACCCGTAGCCATCGGCGTTGTGAAGAGATTTGACAACGTAATGATGATCTTGTGGGGATCGCTCTTGGCCTCCTTCACGTCGAGAAACCCTTCCGCGCCTGCGCCGCCGGACTTGTTGACCACAATCATCGACTCTTTCATCAACTTGTGCTTGACGATGATGCCCTGGATCAGGCGCGCCATCTGATCGGCACCTCCGCCAGTTCCTGCCGGCACAACAAACTCTACAGGCTTGCTGGGCTCCCATGCCGCCATCGCGGAGCCGCCAGCCGTCAAAGCGGCGGCAGCCGCAACTCCGGTTACAGCAGTGGTCAATGCTTTTCGGATCTTCGAAAATGTGGTGTTCATCATGTTGTCTCCTGTGTTTGGTAAACCTGATAAGAGCTGGGATATCTACTCTGGATTTCGCATCCGAACTTATCACATCCGCATGGTCTTGCGTGTTGCTCAAAAAACTCTTGACGGTGATCAAGTTTGCCAAATTTACGCCCCATGTCAGGGTTTATACGGGGGAGCCGGCATGCCTCTGGCGACGATGCTCATCAGCTATCCGAGGAGCGCGGCGTGACGCTTCAAACTCTGTGAGGATTGCCGGACATGAAAGTACCGTTACTGTTTGCGTTGATTTTTTTCTGCGCCCTTTCCGCGAAGGCACAATCATGCGATGGTGGCCTCTACCTGAACCCGCAGGTCATCCGGGGTGAGGGGACGTCTCAAACCTACGCCGCGCTGAAGGAACTGACCGACTTCATCCGCCCCACAGGGCTGTCTGTATCTTCAGTCCTGAATATCAAGGAAACACAGGACGTGTTGACTGCCGTCAAAAAACCAGCGCCACCTTGCTGGATCTATGGCAACCCCACGGTAGGTTTGGCATCCGGTTACCGCCCGGCAGCGGTTAACACCGTACCCATCCAGGCCGCTGTGCTGATCCTGGCTGACATCGGAACAATCAAGGACGGCAAGGCTGTCGAACTGAAAGATTTACCTGCCGCCCAGCAGGCCACTGTACTGGCCAAGCTGAAAACAACCAGCTGCTTTGGCATGAAAAGTGGTGTCACGACAACCCTGATCAAAGCCGAGGCCCTTTGTGGCACGGTTGTGGAGATCGTGCCGCAGCAGGGCCTGGGACAGAGCTACCTGCCAACCAAGGCGGCTTTTCACTGGCAGGCGGGTCGGTGGGCGGGGTTGATTACGCGGCTCCAGAGCGCCCAATCTTCCACATTGAAAACCCATTTCGGTTCGGACGAGCGAATTCACCTGGCGCAACTGGTAGTGGTCCCCGCTACCAATGCAAGCTGGGGCTACGGGATATATGTTCACCCCGATGTGTCCGGGGACTTGTTGAAGAAAACAGTCACTCTGTTCACATCGCTCAAGACGACTGATCCACTGCTTTTGCGTGCGCTGGATCTGTCAGGCAAGTATGAGTTCGCCACGCCCTCCGACGACGCCATCCGCACCATGAAGAGGGCACTGGCTGCGGAGCAGTGAATTCAGCCCGCGGGCTGAAGACGCACCAGACCGTGCTCTTCATCCATGGTTTTCGCCAGCAGCTTGACCAGTGCGTACACCGTACTGATGTGCGGCGTGGGTGTTTGCGTGAGTCGGCCCAGCTCCACGACAGATCCCACCAGTGCATCAATCTCTGGCGCGCGACCTGCCTCAATGTCCTGCAGCATCGACGTCTTGTGTTTGCCTACTTTTTCTGCGCCAGCAATGCGCTTTTCGAGACTCACCCTGAACTCAATTCCGAGCTTGGTTGCGATCTCCTGAGCCTCACGCATCATGTTCGCTGCCAGTTCGCGCGATAGCGGGTACTGGCAGATATCCACCAACGTTGAATGGGTCAACCCGCTGATGGGGTTGAACGTCAGGTTACCCCACAGTTTGAGCCAGATCTCCGATCGGATATTGTCCAGCACCGGCGATTTGAAACCCGCATTGATGAAGCATTGGGATATCCGCGCAACCCGCTCGGTCATCGTCCCATCCAGTTCGCCCACCGGGAAACGATCCCCCTCGACATGCTTCACCACACCAGGCTGCACCAGCTCGGAGGCCGGATAAACGACACAGCCAATCACCCGGTGAGCGGGGATGCCCTGAAGAATCCTGCCTGTCGGATCCACACTTTGCACGGTCGACCCCTCCAGTGCAGCTCCGTGCTGGTGAAAGTACCAATATGGAATGCCATTTTGCATGGTCACCACAACCGTATCAGGACCAAATAGTCTGGACACGTCGTCCACCACCGCTTCCACCTGATGCGCTTTCATGGCCAGGATGACCAAGTCTTGGGGACCAGTGGCAGCATAATCATTGCTGGCCTTCACGTTGGTCGCCACATGCTCCTGTCCGTCATGCATGATGAGCTTCATGCCGTTTTCCCGGATCGCGGCCAGATTGGCGCCACGCACCATGAAAGTTACGTCTTCTCCGGCCAATGCCAGCTTAACGCCGACATACCCGCCAATGGCGCCTGCTCCAATGATTGCAATTTTCACGCTGTTTTCCCATAAAGTTACTCGAATCGGTTTGCGAGCCTGCCGATACCGGCAATCCCGACTTCAATATCACTGCCCGGCTTCATGGAGCCCACACCCAGCGACGTGCCACTCAAAATGATGTCTCCGGCCAGCAGGGTCATGTCGGCTGAAATCCTGGAAACCAGCTGGGCGACTGAAAATCGCATGTCACTGATAGGAAATTCCTGGCGCAAGCTGCCATTCAGCCAGGTTTGTACTACCAGCGACTGCGGATCGAGCCCGGAAGCCACAACCGGGCCCAATGGACAAAAAGTATCAAAACCCTTGGCCCGCACCCACTGGGCAAAGCTGGCATCGCGATTCAGAATGTCAGCATGCGTCACATCGTTGGCACAGGTATAGCCAAATACATGATCCATGGCATCAGCCTCGGTTACAACGCTTGCCGTTTTGCCAATCACGATGCCCAGTTCACCTTCAAAGACTATTTTTCCGGGCTGCGAAGGCATCCGGATCACCTCACCCGGATTGAGCAAGGAGTTTGGTGCTTTCAGGAAGTACAGGGGCTCGGCGGGCGCAGAGAGTTGGAGTTTGTCGCCCAGTGCCCTGAAATTGTTCCAAAGCGCAATCACCTTGGACGGCTGGGTTGGCATGAGCAGTTTGACTTCACCCAAATTCAGTGTTTGCCCGGTTGGTGTGGCCTTGGTGTACAGGTCACCTGCATGCACGGAAATGCGGTCGTCAGACAACGTACCAAAGCCGGTGATGCCGGCATGGACGTAGCGAAGCCAACGTTGTGACATGGTATTTCCCCCGTTTTGAGACATGGCGCTCAGATCAGTTGGCCCGGGTTTGACAGTTACCGGGCCTCGCGCAACTTTGTTTTGCGCTGCCGCTTCGCGGCAACGCCTTTTCAGGGGCAAATTTTATCAAACCACCCTGTTCCGTCTGACCGCGAGCCTCCACGCCGCCAGGCGCAGCATGTAGTTTCAGTGCACGCCGGACAGGCTCTCCATCCGCCGCTGCTTGGCGTTGTGAATGGCATTCACCAGAAAGTCGGAATCGTAGGCCTTCAGCAAATGCGCCTGCTGAGTTTCCAGGTAGACACGAATTCGTTCACGCTCATCCGCGTTGGATAACAAACGACGGTGTGTATCGGCATCCCAGAACCAGGTCAGACCCAGTTCATCGAATGCTGCGTTAAAGGCGTTGCGGTGGAGCTCGGCTTCGTGTGCGGCAGGTAGTTGTTGATTTGCGGTTGTTTGCATGATGGTTCCTCGGTAATCAGGGTTGGTCAGCAAGCTCTGTTCAGATACCTGCTCTTCCAACATGCTGCGAATGGTAGGTGTCAACAATAATTAGCGATAGTTAAATGATTTCATGGATATGATTACTATTAAGTTATAGTTTTATCAGGTGAATCCAATATGCGTCATGCCACGCTGCGCCAGCTCAAAGTCTTTGAATCCGTGGCACGTAACCTCAGTTTTTCACGTGCTGCAGAAGAACTGCACCTCACGCAGCCGGCTGTTTCGATCCAAGTTAAAAAACTGGAAGAGCACGCTGGCCTGCCACTGTTTGAGCAACTCGGCAAAAAGATCTATCTGACACCCGCTGGCTCCGAAATGCTTCGATCAAGCCGCATCATCATTCAGCAGTTTCAGGAGACCGAAGAGGCCATGACCCATTTCAAGGGCATCTCCGGTGGCAAGCTCAGTGTGGCAGTGATCAGTGCCGGGGACTATTTCTTCCCGAGGTTGCTGGTTGAGTTCGTGCGGCGCCACGAAGGCGCGACACTGGATTTTGCGGTGTACAACCGGGAAGAGCTGCTCGGGCGCCTGGCTGACAACCTGACGGATCTGGCGGTGATGGTTCGCCCGCCTGCCGACTCCGACACGATCAACGAGCCATTTGCACCTCACCCCTACGTCATCGTGGCGGCGCCCGACCATCCCCTGGCTGGCAAACCACGTATTCCAATCACACGCCTGGCACGCGAGCCCTTCGTTGTGCGGGAGCGCGGCTCAGACACATGGCATTCGATGCAGGAGGGCTTTGGTGCACGTTTCGCTGATCTCAGGATTGCAATGGAAATTCGCAGTACTGAAACGATCAAACAAGCCGTCATGGCGGGCATGGGCATCAGTTTCCTGTCTGCCCATACGATCAGCAGTGAACTGAAGTCGAAAAGCCTGGTGGTACTTGACGTTCAGGGTTTTCCGCTGATGCTGAACTGGTACGTTGTTCATCGACACAACAAGCGCCTGCCACCGGTTGCGCAAGCTTTCAAGGATTTCCTGATCAAGGATGGTGCCGGCCTGATTGACCACTTTCTGCCACTGACACACCAGCGTGGCAAGGCTCCGTCCAGGAAGGTTTAGGTCCGACCATCAACCATTTGGGGCCTTAGCCCCCGTGAATGCTGCGTAGACAGCTATCAAATATGTAGCAAATCAACGCGCCAGATGCATGATCTTCCATCCTCGCGCAGTCGCCTGTTCGCGCAGCAAAACGTCTGGATCCACCGCGACAGGGTAATTGACAGCCTGCAGTAACGGCAAGTCGTTGATGGAGTCACTGTAGGCTGCGCTCTCCATATCCTTGAGCTGGTGCCCACAGGCAGCAAGCCAGGCGTGCAGCCGGGCCACCTTGCCCTCCCGCATATTGAGGATGCCGGTAGTCTGACCAGTGAACACGCCCTCTTCCAGCCGTGGATCGGTCGCCAGCAAATGCTCAATCCCCAGGTAAATGGCCGTCAACTCGGTCAGAAAACGGTTGGTGGCTGTGGTCAGCACCACCAGGTCCCCTGCATCCAGATGACGATTCACCAGATCCACCGCCGAGCGCGGAATACGCGGCACGATGGCGGTAGCCAGAAACGCCTGGCGCAGTGGCTCCCATTCTTTGGGCGTCCGCCCAGCCAGCGTTCCCACGTAAAAGTTGGCGAACTCTTCAAGGCCCACGGTGCCGACCTTGTAACGGGCCTCCATATCCGCGTTACGCGGAGCGAAGGTGCTGCGCTCCAGCACACCTTCGTCGATCAGGAAATCACACCACAGCGCATCACTGTCGCCCGACAGCAATGTGTGGTCGAGATCGAACAGCGTCAGTTTCACGCTTTGCGCAGATGCCAGGCTTTGGGTCTTGTGAAGGTCTGAATGCCATAGGTAGACAATGTCAGGCCCACGCCCGAGTCGCCATGGCCGCTCCACGGCAGACGGGGGCTGACGCGGTCACAGCAGTTCCAGTAGACACTGCCGGCATTGACTTGATCAAGCAGGCCTTTGGCACGCTGCTCGTCGGGCGTGAAGACGCCGGCGGTGAGTCCGTAGCGGGTGTCGTTCATGAGTTTCACCGCTTCGGCGTCACCAGACACCTTCTGGATGCCAATGACGGGGCCGAAGCTCTCTTCACGCATCAGCTCCATGCTGTGGTTGACGTTGGAAAACACGGTAGGCTGGAACCAGTTACCCGTGCTGCCTCCACGGGCGCCACCGGTCAATAGTTTCGCACCTTTGGCTTTGGCATCGTTCACCTGCGCCTCCAGCACCTCCAGCTGTGGCGCCCGGGTAATGGCACCAATATAGGTGTCTTCACTCATCGGATCACCCGCCTTGAATGTCTTGACCGTGTTGACAAAGGCATCCACAAACTTGTCATAAATTTTTTCGTGCACGTATACACGTTCCACCGAACAGCAGCTTTGCCCGGTGTTGTACATGGCCCCATCTGCCAGCGATTCGGCAGCGTTCATGATGTCTGCATCTTCGCAAACGTAGGTGGGGTCTTTACCCCCCAACTCCAGCTGGAGCTTGACGAAACGGTCTCCCACTGTCTGCGCAATGCGCTTGCCCGTGGCGTAGGAGCCGGTGAAGAACACGCCATCCACCTTTTGCTCCAGCAAGGCGGCGCCCACGGCTCCTCCCCCCACCAGGCAGATCATGGCGTCTTGCGGCACACCGGCCTCGTGAACCAGACGGGTGATTTCCAGCCCGGTCATGGTGGCGTATTCGGAGGGCTTGTACAGCACGGTGTTGCCGGTCAGCAGCGCGGGCAGGATGACATTGCAGCCTACAAACCACGGGTAATTCCAGGCTGAGATATTGGCCACCACACCCAGCGGTGTGTGCTGGATCTGCTCGGTCATACCCCCGTCGCTGAATACCGTTTCTGTAGCCAGCGTGTCGTCCGCCTCCTTGAGGAAAAAGTCAATGCGTCCCAACAAGCCGTTGAGTTCGTTGCGTGACATCTTGATGGGTTTACCGGTCTCACGCGTCATGGTGACGGCCAGCGACTCCAGATCACGTACGACACCCGCTCGAAATTTCTCGATGCAGGCTTTGCGCTGCGCCAGCGGCACAGCAGCCCATGCCGGTTGCGCAGCACGGGCGCGGGCGGCCTTGGCGGCAACCGATGCAGCATCGTCAGCAGGCAATGACGTAATCAGGGTATCGTTGGCAGGGTTGTGGATAGCAAGTTGGGGCATTGTGTTATTCCGTTTCAGTTCAGGCTGTCTGAGTTCTGGCGGTTTTCGCGGCGGCCAGAAAATCGAGAAGCACAGGGGTGTCGTCCAGCGTCCCGTGTTCCGGGCCATGGAACTCCGGGTGCCACTGCACGGCAGCGATCCAGGCATCACCGGTGTGGCGAATGGCCTCAATGGTTCCATCATCCGGGCAGCGCGCTTCGATGGCAAAGCCGCTCGCCAGATCCTTGATGCATTGGTGGTGAACGCTATTGATCTTGTAACTGCTGGTGTTGGCCAGCAACTCGCTGAGCCGGGTATCGGGTACCAGTTCCAGAGTGTGGAAGTTGCGGTCGTAACGGTCGGCGTTGCGGTGTTCCAGCGCGGTGGGGCGCTGCGTGGGAATGTCTTGCACCAGCGTGCCACCAAACGTGGCGTTGATCAGCTGCAACCCACGGCAGATGCCAAACACCGGCTTTCCAGCGGCTACGAACGCCTTGACGAGCGCCATCTCATACTCGTCGCGCAAGCGGTCGCCCTGCCAGCGCGAATCAATAGGCTGTTCACCATAGCTGCCAGGCCACAGGTCAGCGCCGCCGTGCAGCACCAAGCCATCCAGCCATGCGGCATAGTCATCCAGCGTCACATCGCCGCGCGCGGTCTCGCCTGTGGTGGGCAGAATCATGACCGGCAACGCACCTCCAGACATGACCCAATGCGGCACCGACTGCTCGACGTAGTTCAGTGTCTTCTTGGCAAATGCCGCGCGGGCAGGGTCAGGGTATAGATAGCACGCGCTGATACCAATCTTCAATCGGTCCATGGCTTACATCGCCGCCTTGAACAGCGCCTCAAAGTCTGCCGCCTTGCAGGGGCGCGGATTGGTCTGGTGGCAAATGTCTGCCGTGGCAATTTCCACCAGACGGGGAATGTGCTCGGGCTTGACGCCATGCGCACCCAGCCGCCCGGTGATACCGACGCTGGTTTTGAGCTGCTGCAGCCAGGCCACAAAAGCCTTGCCACCGCCGGGCACTTTGCACACGTGAGCCAGTTCGTCAAACTTCTCTGGCACGGTTTCATAGTTCCACGCCATCACGGTGTCGATCATCAGCGCATTGGCCAGGCCGTGGTGCAGGTCGCAAACCGCGCCCAGTGCGTGTGCACAGGAATGCACGGCGCCCAGGTCTTTCTGGAACGCAATCGCGCCCATCATCGACGCCATCATCATGTCGCTGCGCGCCTGCAAATTGTTGGGTTCTTTCACGGCCGTCAGCAACGCGGCAGCGGCGATGCGCGTACCTTCCAGCGCGATGCCGTCACACAGTGGGTGATAGGCGGGAGACAAATAGCTCTCGATGTTGTGGGTTAGCGCGTCCATGCCGGTGGCCGCAGTCACATGTGCGGGCAGGCCGAACGTCAGCTCAGGGTCGGCAAATACCACCTTGGCCAGAATTTTCGGGCTGAACACCACGCGCTTGAGGTGCGTGTCGTTTTCGCTCACCACACTGGAGCGGCCCACTTCGGAGCCGGTTCCCGAGGTCGTGGGCAAAGCCACGAAATAGGGCAACTCATTCTTGATGGGGCGCACCTTGGGGTGATCCCACACGTATTCCAGAATGTCGCCCTCATGGGTGGCCGCTACGCCCACCACCTTGGCCACGTCCAGTGCCGCACCGCCACCGAAACCGATGATGCAGTCCGCTTTGTGCGCCTTGTAAGCGGCAGCACCATCCATCACCTGGCTGCAGGTGGGGTTGCCAAACACGCCGCTGAACACGGCCACATCCAGCCCCGCCAGATGGCTTTTGAATTCGGCCAGAACGGGCAACGCACCCAGTGCTTTGTCCGTCACGATGAGCGGGCGCTTGCAACCCGCCTCCAGCAAATGGGCGGCAACGAGTTTGCGAGCACCAGCGCCAAACTTGATCGGGGTGGGGAAAGAGAAATTGGTCGTGGTCATTTGCGTGGCTCTATCAAGGGTATTTAAATAATTTCAAAGTAACGTTTCATTTCCCAGTCAGTCACGCCGTCCAGCCACTGACGCCATTCCCAGTCGCGGGTGGCAGCGAAGTGGTCAACAAAGCCGTCGCCCAGCCAGTCGCGGGCGATGGATGATTTCTGGAAATTGCGGGTGGTCTCGATCAATGTGCGCGGCGCACGGGGAATGTGCTCGGCGCCCACGTTGGTTCCGGTGATGGGCGGCGCCGTCAGCTTCAGCCCTTTTTCAACGCCGTCCAGACCCGCCGCAATGACAGCGGCCATGGCCAGGTACGGGTTCACATCGGCGCCGGGGCAACGTGTCTCCAGCCGGGTGGCTTTGGGGCTGCCGGCAATCACGCGGAAGCTGGCGGTGCGGTTGTCCATGCCCCAGGTGGGCTTGACGGGTGCCCAGAAGCCATCGACCAAACGCTTGTAGCTGTTGATGGTCGGCCAGATCATCGGCGCGAATTCCATCATGCACGCCACTTGGCCCGCAAGGTAGCTTTCAAACAGCTTGCTCATCTCGCGCGGGTTCTTCGCGTCGTAAAACAGATTGGTTTTGCCATCGGACAAACTCTGATGAATGTGCCCGCTGCAACCCGGCAGCGGCTGGTGCGGCTTGGCCATGAAGCTGGGCATGATGCCGAACCGTGCACCGATTTCCTTGGTGCCGGTCTTGAACAACACCGCGCGATCCGCCTGCTCCAGCGCTTCGCTGAACCCGATGGCCGCCTCATATACGCCGGGGCCCGTCTCGGTGTGCAGACCTTCTACGGGCACGCCAAACGCCAGCATGTCATCCATGATGGCGTTGAAAAATTCGCGGTTCTGGTTGACCCGCAGCAGCGAGTAGCCAAACATGCCTGGCGTCAATGGCTCGGGCGCCACGCCTTTTTTGGCGGCCCAGCTTTGCGGCGTCTCCAGAAAGTTGTACCACTCAAACTCCATCCCCGTCATGACCTTGAAGCCCATCTTCTCGGCGCGTTTGAGCACGCGTTTCAGCGCCTGACGCGGGCACTGCGCATGCGGCGTGCCATCGGCATTGACAAACTCGCCCAGAAAAAACGGCACACCGTTGTCCCACGGCACATGGCGCGCGGTGTTCAGGTCCAGCCGGGCCAGCGCATCGGGGAAACCGTGTTGCCAGCCGGTTGCCGTGGTGTTGTCATAGGTGTTGTCCATCATGTCCCAGCCCAGCACCACGTCACAAAAGCCGAAACCGCCACCGGGGTAGGGCTCTGCTGCACCCAAAAACTTGTCCCGGTGCAGGTATTTACCGCGCAGGACACCATCAATATCGCTGACCGCCACCTTCACCTTGGGCGCGCCAGACTTCTGAATCGCCGTGACGGCTGGATGCGGTTTTGAGCTGGGTTTTGAATTGCTGGCCATGATGACTCCGGCGTTGGGTTGATCAAACATTTGACGTCGCATGCTTATTTATGTCAATTGCTTTTTGCCAATTGTTGACAATTTTAACGGCTGTGCTTCAATAGCGCTCATGAATGCCGCCCTTCACCCCACCATCGCCATGCTGCAGAGCAATTCGCTCACCATGGTGGTTCAGCAGGAGATAGAGCGCGCCATCCTCGCAGGCGAACACGCGCCCGGCAGCAAACTGATTGAGGCCAAGCTGGCGCAGCAAATGGGCGTCTCGCGCGGGCCGGTGCGCGAAGCCTTCCGCATGCTGGACGAAGCCGGTCTGGTGCGCACCGAGAAAAACCGCGGCGTCTTCGTGCGCGACATCCCGATTGACGAGGCGGTTGAAATTTTTGACCTGCGCGCCGCCATGGATGAACTGGTGGGTCGGCGGCTGGCACTCCACATCACGGCGCCGCAACTCAAGGAAGTTCGGGGTTTGGTCGATGCCATGGAGCGGGCCGTGAAGGCGGGTGATGCCTACAACTACCATTTGCTCAATCTCAAGTTCCATGACCGGCTGGTGGAGATGGCCGGCAACCGCAAACTCACCGACATCTATCGCAAGCTAATCAAGGAAATCTCGCTGTTTCGGCGCCTGAACCTCACTGACAGCTGGCTGCTGCCCATCGCGCCCAGCGAACACCGCGAGCTGGTGGAATCCATTGCGTCGGGTGACGCCGAGAAAGCGGGTCGCGCCATGTTTGCACACACCATGGCCAGCAAGACACGCACGATCGACAACGACTTGCGCCGTCAGGCCCGCACGCCTTTGGCCACCACCCTGCGCAAATAACCCCATGGCTCTGACCTGGCCCGTGATTGCGGCGGTTTTGTTTGGCGCGCTGCTGCACGCCAGCTGGAACGCGCTGGTCAAATCCAGCGTGCACAAAGACATGGACATGGCCGTGATCAACCTGATTGGCTCCTTGCTGGCCATTCCCATGGTGGCCTGGTTTGGCTGGCCTGATGCCAAAGCCTGGCCCTTCATTGCGGCCACGGTCGTTATCCACATTGGTTACTACACCGCCCTCATCGGCGCCTACCGGCATGGTGATTTGGGGCTGACCTACCCGCTCATGCGCGGCCTGGCGCCGTTGCTGGTAGCGCTGTCGGCCACATTCACCGTGGGTGAATCGCTGTCGGCCCTGGCGTGGGCTGGCGTGGTCGGCATCAGCGCGGGCGTGCTGGTACTGGGCTTGAGCAGCCATGCTCGCGCAGCACCCAAAGCCATCGGGTTTGCGCTGGCCAACGCGCTCATCATCGCGGCTTACACGGTCGTGGATGCACTGGGCGTGCGCGCAGCCGGCAACGCCATGCAATACATCTCCACGCTGTTCCTGTTCACCGGCTGGCCGTTTGCCGTTCTGATGTTTGCCAAACACGGGCGAACTCTCGGAGCCTACGCGCGCACGCGCTGGCCCGTGGCCACCATCGGGGCATCTGCATCCCTTGCGTCCTACGGCATTGCGCTGTGGGCCATGACCCGCGCACCGGTCGCCACCATCGCGGCACTGCGCGAAACATCTGTTTTGTTCGCCGTGCTGCTGGGCGCCTGGTTCCTGAAGGAACGTTTCACGCCACGGCGGGTGATTGGCACCTGCGTGATCGTGGCGGGTGTCATGGCATTGCGTCTGGGCTAATCTGTTTTCAAGGAGTCTGTTGTGAGTCTTCCAACCCATGCAGAAATCGTCATCGTCGGCGGCGGCATCGCGGGCTGCTCCACCGCCTACCACCTCGCCAAAATGGGCAAGACCGATGTGCTGCTGCTGGAGCAGGGCAAGCTCACCAGCGGCACCACCTGGCACGCGGCGGGGCTGATCGGCCAGATGCGGCCCAACCGCAACATGACGGTGATGAGCAAATACGGCATCGAGCTGTATGCCTCGCTGGAGGCCGAAACGGGTCTTGCCACCGGCTGGAAGCAATGCGGCAGCGTGAACGTGGCCAAAACACCCGAGCGCATGAAGGTGCTGAAAAAACAAACCGCCATGGCCAACGCCTGGGGCGTGGAGTGCCACCTGATTTCCCCCAAGGAAGCGGGCGACCGCTACCCCGTGATGCGCACCGACGATTTGCAGGGCGCCATCTGGCTGCCGGGCGACGGCAAGGCCAACCCGGCAGACCTGTGCATGTCGCTGGCCAAAGGCGCACGCAACCGCGGCGTGAAGATGGTTGAAGGCGTTGAAGTCACCGGCGTCATCATCGAAAACGGCAAGGCCGTGGGCGTCAAAACCGCTCAGGGTGACGTGCGTTGCGAGGTGCTGGTGAACTGCGCGGGCCAGTGGGCACGGCAGTTCGGCAGGCTTGCCGGTGTGAACGTGCCGCTGTATCCAGCCGAGCATTTCTACATTGTCAGCGGCAAGATTGAAGGTGTGCACCCGATGCTGCCGGTGATGCGCGACCCCGATGGCTTCATTTATTACAAGGAAGAGGTTGGCGGGCTCGTGATGGGGGGCTTCGAGCCACTGGCCAAGCCGTGGCGGGTGGACCCGATTCCGGCCACCTTCCAGTTTCAGTTGCTGGACGAAGACTGGGATCAATTCGAGCCGCTGATGACCGCCGCCATTCACCGCACACCGTGTCTGGAGACGGCTGAGATCAAGATGCTGCTGAACGGCCCCGAGAGCTTCACACCGGACGGCAACTTTATCCTCGGCGAAGCACCCGAGGTTCGCAACTATTTTGTGTGCGCCGGGTTCAATTCCGCCGGCATCGCCAACAGCGGTGGTGCGGGCCGGCTGATTGCCGAATGGATCATTGGCGGCGAGCCCAGCAGTGATTTGTGGGACGTGGACATTCGCCGCTTTGGTGCCTTCACCGGCAACCGCAAGGCGCTGGCCGAGCGCACCGGTGAGACGCTGGGCCTGCACTACGCCATGCGCTGGCCGCGGCAGGAGCTGCAAACCATGCGGCCACTGCGCACCTCGCCGCTGTACGACGTGCTGATGGCCAAGGGCGCCGAGTTCGGCAGCCGCAACGGCTGGGAACGTGCCAATTATTTTCGCTTGAACGGCGCCTCCAAACCCGCCGACACGCTGGGCAAGCCGGGCTGGCTGCCGTGGATGATTGAAGAGCAAAAGGCCACGCGCGAAACGGTGGCCCTGTACGACCAGACCTCCTTCTCCAAGCTGCTGCTGCAGGGGCGTGATGCGCTGGCCGTGTTGCAGCGCCTGTGCGCCAACGAGATGGACGTGCCCGTCAACAAGATGGTTTACACCGCCATGCTCAATGAGCGCGGCGGTTTTGAGAGCGACCTCACCGTCATCCGCCAGCAGCCCAACACCAGTGGCGAACGCTTCCTGATCGTGACCGGCTCAGCCCAGACCGTGCGCGACTTTGACTGGATTTCACGCCATATCGAGCCACATGAACACGCGGTGCTGACCGACATTTCACCGCTGTACAGCGTGTTGTCCGTCATGGGCCCCAACGCCCGCGAGCTGATGGCGCGTGTGAGCCCGGATGATCTGTCGCCGGAAGGGCTGAAGTTTTCGTGGACACAGCTGATCGA
>JADJII010000015.1:0-149901 GCA_016707075.1 Candidatus Egaibacter danicus | reverse complement strand
CTCCCGGATCACTTGCATGGATCTCAATCTCGGTGATGATGACTCTGGCGCTCCAGAAAGATTTGAAACCCAGCAGGAGTTTGATGATCCGTTTGATGGCCCGGCGGTCCTACTCCATCGATGTTGTTCAAATATTTGACTGGCGCATGATGATCGACGCAGGCGTGCGCCGCTGCCAAATCCCGCTTGGAAGTAAGCAAGAAATCGACTGTATCTGCAGCGCGATCTACCGCACGGTAGAGATACTTCCACTGGCCATCCATTTTGAAGTAGGTTTCGTCCATCCTCCAGCTTCGACCAAGTGGTTGCTTACGCCGACGGAACACTGCGGCAAGAACCTGGAGTACCTTGAGTGCCCAGGGGCGTACCGTGACGTGATCCACAAAGACACCGCGCTCCTGCATCATCTCCTCGGATAGCGCAATCAAGCTTGGCCGGGACTGTCGTTTACGCTTAATGCAACAGAACCTGTATGAAGCCCACGACGCCTGAGCGCAACCCGCGCACGAAACGCGGTCAGCGCTGGATCGCCGCCCAGACGACTGCGACCGGCGGTTAATTGGCGGGTATCGGCGGTGCGGAAGGAGCCCACCGCCGAGATGGAGTTCCTGTACGACCTGTAGCAGTCGATGTTCCGATGTTTCTGTCATCGGAAGGCCGGCTACGCGCCTAAAGAAGTCCGAGTCCGCGCTTCAAGGTGGTGGCAATGATGGCGGCCGGTGCCGGCTTTGCCACATAGTCCACATCAAACCTTTGCAACGCGTCAGTGATCCCGTGAAGACTGGCTTCACCACTCACGACCTTGCCCGTGTACAACGTAATTGGAGCAGTCTTGGACAACTCCCGAATCCGTGCCAGGGCCGGTGCCGCCGTGCTCCCTGGAAGCAGCCAATCCAGCACGTAGCAATCAAACGACCGGTCCCGCAAGGCTTCCAGCAACGTGTTGACTGTGTAGAAGGGTGACGCTGCGAACCCCAGCTGGTCCAGCACTTCACACAAAGTGTCACACCCGTCAACGCTGTCATCCAGCACCGCAACCGTGGGTTTCACCACCACGCTTCCTGGCTCCAACACGACACGACGGGCTTCCCGGAATGTGGGCCCCAGAAGATCTTTCGCTTTGCCGACATGCCAGGTATCAACCTGACGTTCTGCAACAAACCCGGAGGCCTTGTCCGCAGTGACTTCGTCTCCCAGCCAAAAGGTGCAAGGCAGCCGCTCGGACCCCTGAATCACAACTCCCGTCACATTGCGCGACGATGATGCGCCGGCATCGAGCACATCCGCGATGGAATAGCCAAGGTGTTGGCACAAAGCAGCCATTTCCTCGACGTCCCAACTGGAGATGCCCGACAACTTGCGCTTGGCCTGGTGCGTGGTGACCCCCAGAAAACCCGCCACCACGCCCGTGTGTTTGTGGCCCGGATAACCCAGTCTGTTCAATAGTGCCTTGATAGACCGAGCGGCCAGGGGCAAGTCCGAAGAAGCCAGTTCCCCGTCGTTGCTGGCTTCGTTGGCGTCAGGCGTCATGGCAATGAATACATAAAAAAAGGTTTTGCATCAGCGAATTCATCAATAATGAACATATACTGCACGCAATTAGACCAATTCACAAATAATAAATCTGTTATTGAACATACTGTGTTCAATTGATTAGAAATCCCATCTGATGAAACTACGCCCGTGCAAACTGGGTGCGCCGCTGCTTGTCGCCATCATGCTAACAGGCCCGCATCTCCCGACTTTCGGACAGACCCTGCTGACCGGAGACACCCGTCTGGCCTGTGAAGCCATTTTGTGCCTGTCCAGCGGTGTCCGGCCCGCTGCCTGTGTGCCCTCCCTTCAACGGTACTTCGGCATCAGCCTGAGTCGCTGGTCCCGCACGCTCACCGCGCGGGTCAACTTTCTGAATCTGTGCCCAGCCGTGGCTCTGGACCCCAAAATGCAAACCCTGGTGCACGACATTGGCAACGGAGCCGGTCGGTGCGATGCCGCCTTTCTGAATGCCACTGGCCTGATCCCGGTGGGTGGACATGACAGCGGCCAATACGTGATCAACAACGTGCTGCCGGCTACGTGCAGCGCGTACACCCAGAACGCCTACACCGACCTTCAATCGGTTGCACCCCGCTATGTGGGTACGCCCGAAGCCAATGGCTATTGGGCGGAGTCCAGCCTGTACACCCAGGCGCTGCTCGACTACAACGCCCAGCTGGCCGCACAGGCTGCGGCTGCGAGGAACTGAGGTCATGGACATGCTGGCGCTGGCGCAACAGTGCGCCCCTTCGGTGCATCCGCAAACCATGGCGGCCGTGGTCGGTGTGGAGTCCGGATCCAACCCGTTCGCCATTGGCGTGGTCGGCGGCGCGCTGGTTCGACAGCCCAATCATCTGGCCGAAGCCACGGCAACAGCCCTGGCGCTGGAACGTGGCGGGTACAACTTTTCTGTGGGAGTGGCGCAGGTCAATCGCTACAACCTGGGCAAGTACGGTCTGGACTACGTCACAGCGTTCGATGCCTGCGCCAGTTTGCGGGCGGGTTCGTTGATTCTCAAGGACTGCTTTGACCGGGCCCGGGTCCGCATCACCGACCAGCAACAGGCCTTGCACGCAGCTTTCAGCTGTTATTACTCGGGCAACTTTGCCACCGGGTTCCGGGCGGACTTGCCCGGTCAACCCAGCTATGTGCAGAAGGTGGTCAGCCGTGCGGGTGGCACGGTGTCACCTGCCCCATCAATTCAAGCCATTCCTGTGATTCGTTCCGCGCGCAACAAACCCGTTCGCATCAACACCCTGACCCGCACACGCGAATCGCCCGAGACATCCACTGTCACGGATGTTGAAGGCGATCACACCGTCATGGTGTACCGGTAGGACGGAAACACCGATATCGGGTTAACGACGGGGTAATCCCGGACTTTGACTTGCCGACTAGCGATTTGAACTTGGTGCCATCTGGCAGCCAAACCCCAACTTTTACTAAGACCAACCCAGGGAGAAACCACACCATGAACCTCATCAACCCCAACAACTGGTACCGCCAGATCAAGTCCGCACTGGCGGCCAATCACGCAGCCTGTCAGCAGACCAACCGCCGAGCGCTCGCGCTGATCACGGGGTTGACCGTTGCCTCCTTTCTGCTCACGCCAGGTCTGGCGATGGCCACGCCGTGGGATGGTGCTGCCGCATCGGTACTGGCCATCTTCACGGGTGGCCTGGCCCGCACCATCGCCATCATTGCCGTGATCGCCTGTGGCATCGCCGCCATTGCCGGCAAGTTGTCCTGGGATTGGGCCATCAAGATCATCGTCGGCATCGTGCTGATCTTTGGTGCAACCTCCATCGTGGATTACGTGATCGCTGCGGTCTAGTCGCGATGAGTACTGCTCAAGACTTGCACACCGATGTGTTGTTCGTTGGGTTGACGCGGCCCGCCACCTTGTGGGGAATCCCGTTGGTGGCCTTTGTCATCGAGTTCATGACCACGGTGCTGATCTTTCTGGCGGTGGGCAACCCGCTGTACCTGCTGCTCGCAGCGCCCATTCACGCCATCCTGTACCTGATCAGTGCCCACGACCCTGGCGTCTTCAGTGCCATCTTCATGTGGATGAAGACCCTGGGGCGTTGTCGCAACACGCGGTTCTGGGGATCGGCCAGCTTTTCGCCCACGGCCACGGCCAAGTGGACGGCGTGACCGGCGCTTGAGCCCGACACCAACCAAGGAACCCCATGGGTAGCCGCTTCAAATTTGCTGATGACTGGCGGCTGGAAGAATCCACCGCTGCCTTCATTCCCTACAGCAGCCAGGTGACCCGCTCCGTGGTCAAGCTCGTCAATGGGGACTACATCCAGACCTTGCGGCTGCATGGCGCTGCCCACGAAAGTGCGGATGTGCTGGACCTCAATGTCTGGCATGACCAGCTCAATGGCTTTTTGCGCAACATCGCCTCGCCCAACGTGGCGGTGTGGTCGCATGTGGTCCGGCGTGAGTACGGTGAGTTTCCAGCGGGTGACTTCGCGCCGGGGTTTTGTCACGACTTCAATGTGAAGTATCGCGATCGCATGGCCAGCGAGAGGATGCTGGTCAACGAGCTGTACCTGACGCTCGTTTATCGGCCTGAGCCCAACAAGGCCAGTCGACTGTTCGGGGGATTGGGCATCTTCAGCCAACCCGACGCGACTGAGCGTGAACAACGCCAGACCGACGAGCTGGAAGCGATGGCCGATCTGTGCAGCGCAGCCATGGCGGCACTGGACCGGTACGAACCGGAGTTGTTGACCTGTTATGACCGCAACGGCGTCATGTATTCAGAAATCCTGGAATTCCTGGCGTTTCTGGTCAATGGCGAGTGGCGGCCATTCCCCTTACCTCGCGCCGAGATCCGCGAAGTTCTGTCCACATCGCGGCCCTTCTTTGGCAAGGGTGGCCTGATGTCGTTGAAGGGGCCATCACACACCCAGTACGCGGGCATTGTCACGATCCAGGAGTACCCGGCGATGACCTGCCCGGGCATCCTGAACGACCTGCTCAGTTTGCCGTTTGAATTCGTGTTGTCCCAGTCCTTCACCTTCCTGTCCAAACCGGTGGCGGTGGGTCGCATGAAACGCCAGCAGGCCCGTCTGGTCAATGCTGGTGACGTGGCCATGAGCCAGGTCGAGGACATTGATGAGGCACTGGATGATCTGACTTCCAACCGCTTTGTGATGGGGGCCCACAACCTGGCCCTGGTCATCCGCGCAGCCGAACAGAAATCCCTGAACGACCACATCAGTGAAGCCGGTGCGGCCCTGTCGGACAGTGGCATGAAATGGGCACGCGAAGAGGCTGGCGTGGCCGGTGCGTTCTGGTCCCAGCTGCCAGGGAATTTTGCGTACCGGGTGCGGGTGGGCGACATCACCAGCCGCAACTTTGCGGGTTTCAGCAGTTTCCACAATTTCCCGATGGGACGGATCAAGGGCAACCAGTGGGGGGACGCGGTCACGATGTTCAAGACCTCCTCGGGTGCCCCGTTCTACTTCAATTTCCACAAGGGAGAAGCCGGTGCCGATGCCCGCAAGGCGGCCCAACTGGATCCCAATCACAAGGACCTGGCCAATACCGTGGTGATTGGCAAGTCCGGGACCGGCAAGACCGTGTTGCAGATGGTGCTCTTGGCCCAGGCCCAGAAGTTTCGACAGCCGGGTGCTGGCAAACAGTTGTCCTGCGTCCTGTTTGACAAGGATCTGGGTGCTTCGGTCGGTGTGCGGGCCATGGGTGGTCGTTACTACCCGCTGAAGAATGGAGTCCCCTCCGGGTTCAACCCGTTTCAGCTGCCGCCCACACCCAACAACCTGGCCTTTCTGGAGGTTCTGGTGCGCCAGCTGGTCCGGCACGGGGGACTGCCGCTTTCGCCGCGCCAGGAACGGGATATTGCCCACGCCATCACCGGCGTGATGGGTGCGGCGCAGCAGAAGCGGCGGCTGGGTGCCCTGCTGGAGTTTCTCGATCCCACGGAGGACAGTGGCCTGCACATTCGTCTGGGCCGCTGGTGCCGGGGCGGTGCCTTGGGCTGGCTGTTTGACAACGCCCAGGACACCCTGACGCTGGATGACTGTCCGGTGGTGGGTTTTGATGTGACGGAGTTTCTGGACAACGACGAAACCCGAACCCCCACCATCCTGTATTTGTTCCACCGGATTGAAAGCCTGATGGATGGTCGGCGCATTCCGATCTTTATGGACGAGTTCTGGAAGCTGCTGGACGATCCGGCATTTGAAGACCTGGCCAAGAACAAGCTGGTCACGATCCGCAAGCAGGACGGCTTTCTGGTGATGTTCACCCAGTCACCCCAGCAGGTGCTGAAGTCCCCGATTGCCTACGCCATCATCAGCCAGACTGCCACCAAGATTTTTCTGCCCAACTCGGAAGCTGACCATGACGACTATGTCAACGGTTTCAAGCTGACCCAGCGCGAGTACGAGATCGTCAAGGGTCTTGGCGAGAAGTCCCGCCAGTTCCTGATCAAGCAGGGATCCAACTCGGTGGTGGCTGAACTGAACCTGCGCGGGTTCGACGATGAACTCGCTGTGCTGTCGGGCAATACGGCCACCTCCCAACTCGCAGAACAACTGGTAGCCGAGCTGGGCGACGACCCAGCCATCTGGTTGCCTGAATTCCATCGCATTCGTAAAGGAGTATTGACATGACCCGTTTGAAAAGACTCATTGCCACCATCACCCTGTTCATCGGCGTGGCGAGCACCGCCCACGCTGGCATCCCGGTGATCGACTCGACCAGCATCGCGCAGCAGATTCAGCAAGTGGTGGCCTGGGGCGTGCAGTTTCAGCAAATGCAGCAGCAACTCCAGCGCATGCAGCAACAGTTCGACAGTCTCAACGGGTCGCGCGGCATGGCCAATCTGGTGAACAATCCGGCCGCACGGCAGTACCTGCCAGCGGATTACCAGACGATCTTGAACAGTGGGTATGGGAACTCGGCGGCGATCCGCACCAACGCGCGGGTGTTTGATGTAACCGATACCACTCTGGGTGCTACGACTGATGCCGCCAGAGCGTTTCAGTCTTCCGGAAATCAGGCTGCCTTCAACCGTGCAACGGCTGAAGAAGGCTATCGACAGGCCAGTCAACGATTCAGCACCATTCAGGTCTTGCTTGATCGGGTGAACAACGCACCGGACGCCAAAGATATGGCAGACCTGCAGGGGCGCATTCAGGCTGAGCAAGTGATGATGCAAAACGAAAGTGCCAAGTTGGCAATGCTGTCCCAAATGCAACAAGCACAACGGGATCTGGCCTATCAGCAGGCAGCGGAGATTCGCATGAAGTCGTCAAAGGGCCCTGTCCCCCGGCTTTAAGATGGCTCTTGTCAAGATAAAAAATTCAAGGAAATTACCCATGAAATCAGTTCTGGCGGTGTCCCTCTTCTTATCTGCTTTTCTAATCGGATGTGGTGACGGTGTGCCCAAAGTGGATGACTACTCCAACGTCGTCGTTGAAGGTCAAAAGATGACACAGGCCCAATTTCTTCAAAAACATTGTGTGAACAAATCAACGAATGAGACTTGCAACAGGGTGAAGAACGCCATGTCAAAGGACGCCACGAAAGGCGTCGTTCCACGCTTTTGAAGAGAATTGAATGGCTGCGAGTGACTTTCACTTTTACGAAGACACCTTCACGCAGGTGAATTCGGCGCTCACAATGTTCATCGGCGATGTTGCTGCAAATGTTGTTGCTGCCATCACTCCAGTGGCAACGATCTTATTGACCATCTACGTTGTACTTTGGGGATGGTCGATGATGCGTGGCGTTATCAATGAACCGATAACAGATGGTGCAAGCCGAATTATTCGCTTGTCACTGATCGTTGGGATTGCACTCAGTGTTGGTCGGTACAACACCTACCTGTCAGACATGCTTTGGAATTCTCCCGACGTACTGGCAAGCTATGTGGCAACAGGATTCTCAAATGCAGCCAGTGCCAGTTTTCTGGATGTACTGCTGGGTCGAATATTTGACCTGGGTGACGCCTATTGGCAAAAAGCCAACGCATCCTCGGGAATACTGCCCCTTCCCGATTTGGGGTTGGTCGCTGTGGCGTTGTTGATTTGGACCGCCGCAGTGCTCGTAACGGCGTACGGCGCGTTCTTGCTCATCCTGTCAAAGATGGCATTAGCCATACTTTTGGGTGTTGGCCCATTGTTCATCCTCATGGTTATTTTTGAGCCGACGAAGAGATTCTTTGACGCATGGATCGGCCAAGCCTTGAACTACGTGTTTCTGGTCATGTTGACGGCTGGAGCGATCCGGTTGGTTGTCACCATCATCTCTGTCTACATGGGCGTCACAGCGGGAGTCGTTGCAGATCCCAAGATTGCGCAAGCTCTACCAGCGATTGTGCTTTGCCTTATCGGTGCTCTTGTCATGATGCAATTGCCATCGATTGCTTCCGCGCTTGGTGGAGGGGTCGCTATCGGTACCCTAGGTGCAGCCGGAGCAGCGGCTAGCCGAGCACGCAACACCGCCGGTGCTGGTAAAGACCTGCTAACCGGTAAAACCCTCAGCGACTACCGGGGCGCCCGTCGCGTCAAGGCTATGAACGCCCGTTGGGCAGCCAACAACCCCAGTGCGGCGGGCCAGGCGGCGCGCAATGTCGCAAGCTCGCCCAGTGCCTTGTATCGCAAGGTCACTGGTGGCAACAGGAATCGCGTCACCCGAGGCTGAATCCGGCTCCTTTTTCCTCTTCTTTGGTTCCCACCTCTGCGGAGCCACCTCCATTCAAGGAACATTTATGAAACTCCTCTTAGGGGCCCTGAGCCTTTGCCTGCTCGTCGCCTGCGGCACACCTCCCAAACCGCCCGTTGTCAAAGGTGACTACCGCCCGGTCAACCGGGTGGAAGTCAGGGCCGTGGCCCCCGTCTCCATTGCCCCCACTACGGAGCCGAATTGAATGAGCGCCACCGTCGTTAAGAAGGACTTTGAGGCGTACTTGCGCGAAGCCCGCTCCTGGGAAACCGACAAACTCCAGCAGCTGGAACAGTCCCGGACCATCGCCTGGCGTGTTGCGGTGGGTTCAGCCGTACTCGCCGTTGCTGCGGTGTTGGCCCTCGCCGCCCTGACACCCCTCAAGCGGGTGGAACCCTTTGTCATTCGCGTCGACAACTCAACCGGCATTGTGGACGTCGTGCAGACGCTCAAGAATGGCAACACCACCTACGACGAAGCCATGAACAAGTACTTCACCCAGTGGTATGTGCGGTACCGGGAAGGCTACTCCAGGGAACTGGCGCCCGACTACTACACCAACGTCGGCCTCATGTCGGTGGGTCTGGAACAACAAAAGTATTTCGAGTTCTTCAACCCCAAGAATCCGCTGTCACCCCTCAATGTCTTTGGCCCCTATGCCAAGGTCAGGGTGCGCATCCAGAGCACGTCCTTCATCAAGCCCAACGTCGCGTTGGTCAGGTACACCAAGGAAGTGGAACGCGGCGCCGACAAGCCGCAGGTATCCCACTGGGCGGCCACCATCACGTTCCGGTACTCGGGATCCCCCATGTCCGAGAAGGACCGTGGCGTCAATCCGCTGGGTTTTCAGGTGATGGAGTACCGCAATGACCCGGATGTGCTGGCGCCGGTGGAGTCCGAGGTCGTGAAACTGGACATCGCCCCTGTCGCCCAGAGCGGTCCGACCGTCTTTGCCGGTCAGGGTGCTCCCGTGCCCGCCATCGTGGCCGCCACGCCGGTGGTGCAGCCATGAGGATCGCCATGAAACGAACGCTGGTCACCGGACTGATGGCCCTGCTGCTGCCCACGCTGTCGCTGGCCGAGCTCACGCCGCTGCGGGGTGACGCCGACCCCCGGGTCCGGGTGGTGGACTACAACCCATCCGACGTGGTGCGGATCGCCACTTTCTTCGGTGTTTCCACCCACATCCAGTTTGCCGAGGGTGAAACCATCAAGGATGTGGCCATCGGTGATGAACTGGCCTGGCAGGTTAAACCCAGAGCCAACCACCTGTTCATCAAGCCACAGACGACGCGTGCCGACACCAACGTGACGGTGGTGACCTCGCGCCGCACCTACCAGTTTGTGCTGATCGTGCAACCGCGCCAGCCCAAGGACCCGTCAGCCTGGGCAGACCAGAACCTGATTTATTCCCTGTCCTTTCGTTACCCCGATGACGAGGCCGACCGGGAACAGACCCGCCTCAAGGCAGAAGCTTTGAAACAGCGCCTGGGTGATGTCAAGTCACGGCTCACCGATGCCGGCAAGGGCATCCGGAACTTCGATTACTGGGTGGCAGGCTCGCAGGAAGTCAGTCCCACGGCCGCACGCGATGATGGACGGTTCATCTACCTCACCTTCAGCAACAACCACGACATGCCCGCCGTGTTCGCGGTCACCCGCGACGGCACTGAAACCAATGAAGCCCTGATCAATACCCACGTGATCGATGGCCACACCATCGTGGTCCAGAAGCTGGTGTCGGAATTGATGTTGCGCAAGGGTAGCTGGGTCGCCTCGGTGGTCAACCGGTCCTTTGATCTGAATAGCGGCACCGACAACACCTCGGGCACCGTGTCCCCCGATGTGGAACGCGTCATCAAGGGAGTCCGTTAATGCGTATCTTTGACCTGTTCCGAAAGAAACCAACTGCGTCCCCGGTAGACCCCGATTTGCCCCGCATGGAGGTGGAACCAGCCGGGTTGGATTCCGAAACGCCGTTAACCCAAGAACCCCCGATCCCGGTACCTGCGTCGGCCAAGGCCGCGCGCGGCTCCAAGGACTCGGTCGACAACCCGGAGAACGTCGGCCTGCCCTCCGTCAATCGTCGACGTGGCAACAACAAGCTGGTCACCCTGTTGGGTTTCCTGTTCATCGTGGGTGCCGCGACCGCGCTGATCATTGCGGTCAACCGTGACAAGACCGTCAAGAAGAAGGTCAATCCGCAGGAACAACGCATTGCCAACAACCTGCCCCCGCTGTTGATCCCGGCGCCACCACCGCCCTTGCCTTCTCTGGCCGCTGCTTCGGCTCCGGCATCCGGCAGAGCCGGTGTGGATCAGGTCCCGGCCATTCAGGCCGCGCATGGCGGCTCGAGCGCTATACCTGGGCTGGGGAGTCACAAGCCGGCGATGGGCAGCAACGGCAAACCGGTCCTCGACTGGATGGATCGCAAGATGGGTGGCACCCTGCTGGTGGCCACGTCCGCCCCGGGTTCGGTGGCCCTGTCCCGCTCGACACCTGTCGAGTCGGATGATCGTGCGACGGCATTCCCGGGTGAACCGGGTCGTGCTTCGGGTACGGGCAACGAGCTGGCGGCCCGGCTGGAATCCACCACGACCAAAGGCGTCACAGCGAGCCTGTTGCCCGACCGCAATTTCCTGATCACCAAGGGCACGGCGCTGGACTGTGCACTGGAAACCGCACTGGACAGCACCCTGCCGGGCCTGACGACCTGTCGTCTGACCCGGGACGTGTACTCGGACAACGGCCAGGTGCTGCTGTTGGACCGGGGATCGCAACTGGTGGGGGAGTACCAGGGTGGCGTCAAACAGGGTCAGGTCCGCCTGTTCGTGTTGTGGACCCGTGCCAAGACCCCCAAGGGTGTGGTGGTGTCGCTCAACTCACCCGGCACCGACGCGCTGGGGCGTTCGGGCCTGGAAGGCTGGGTGGACAACCATTTTATGGAACGGTTTGGCGCGGCGATCCTGATGAGTTTTGTGAAAGATTCCGTGACGGCGATGGCCAATCGCAACACGGGCAGTTCGGGTGGTACCACCAACGTCTACGGCAGTGCCGCCTCCGGTGGTGAAAAGATCATCGAAAAAATCCTCGACGCCACCGTCAACATCCCGCCCACCATCATCAAGAACCAGGGTGACCACATCCAGGTGATGGTGGCCCGTGATCTGGACTTTGCCAGCGTCTACGGCCTTCAGGTCAAACGATGACAGCTACGGTCACCCATCTGCCGAATGCGCAACACGCCGAGGCGCAGTCCTCGACGATGCTCGATGAATACCTGGCGCCGTTGGTACCCTTCCTGCGGGACCCCAACCTGACCGAAATCTGCGTCAACCGGCCGCAGGAAGTCTGGACGGAGGGCCGCACGGGTTGGTCGCAGCATGTCGTGCCCGGTCTGAGTTTTGCGTATTGCCGACAGCTGGCCACCTTGATCGCCAGTTACAACCGCAAGACCATCGCCCAGGACAAGCCGGTGTTGTCCGCCTCACTGCCCACCGGCGAGCGAGTGCAGGTTTTGGTTCCGCCCGCGTGCGAAGCCTTCACGGTATCGATCACCGTGCGCAAACCCTCAATCATCGACAAGACACTGGAAGAACTGGATCGGGAAGGCGCCTTCACCGCCTGTGCGGACGTCAGCAGCGACCTGCAGCCGTTTGAGACGGAATTGCTGCGCCTCAAGGAGCAGCGCAGCGTGATGGCCTTCCTGGACCTCGCCGTGCGCCGTCACCGCAACATCCTGATCGTGGGCAAGACCGGTTCCGGCAAGACCACCGTCACCAAAAGCCTGATTCGCAGCATCCCCGCTGTTGAGCGCCTGATCACCATTGAAGACGTGCACGAGCTGGCCCTGAACCACCATGGCAACAAGGTGCACCTGTTCTACGGTCGCGACGACGAGGGCGGCGCCCCGGTCACCGCCAAACAGGCGCTGACAGCCTGTCTGCGCATGAAACCGGACCGCATCCTCCTGGCCGAGTTGCGGGGGGATGAAGCCTGGGAGTTCATCAAATCGGTGAACACCGGCCACCCGGGCTCGATTTCTACCATGCACGCCAATGGCGCCTTTGAAGCCTTCGAGCAGTTGACGGCGCTGATCAAGGACAGCCGGGCCGGTGCCCATCTGGACACCGCCTACATCAAGCACCGCTTGTTCACCACGCTGGACATCGTGCTGTTCTACCAGCAGCGTCAGTTGCGCGAGATTTATTATGACCCCGGGTACAAGCGCCAGCAGCTGGGCTAGTGGTTCGGGCGCATTGAAGGGGTCGTCTGGCACGGCCTGGGCCACGTGGCCCACCTGGGAACGTTGGCCGCTGTGGGCCAAAGCCAGTCTGATCACTGCGGGCGTATTGACGGTCATCGGTGTCTGGCTCTATCTGGCGGGTGGCATCTTCCTGATGCTGGTCGGACACCGGTTTGAGGAAGCCCGGCCGCTCACCCTGTACCAGTACGGCTACCACTATGGCGCGGTGCGCGAGGTCCAGCACCGCCTGGCGACAGCCGGTGGCCTGTCACTCGTGGTCCTACTGCTCCCCTCGCTGTTCTTCATCGTCCCCGCCCGGCGCAGCCTGTTTGGGGACGCCCGCTTTGCCAGCCGGCGCGACATCCGTCGTGCCGGACTGCTGGGTGAACACGGCATCATCGTGGGCCGTCGGGGGCGTCGTTACCTGACCTACGACGGGCCCCAACACGCCATCATCTCGGCGCCCACCCGCAGTGGCAAGGGGGTCGGGGTTGTGATCCCCAACCTGCTGAACTGGCCCGGCAGTGTGGTGGTGCTGGACATCAAGAAAGAGAACTGGGACATCACCAGTGGTTACCGCCGTCAGTGTGGTCAGGACTGTTTTCTGTTCAACCCGGCAGCGAGTGACTACCGCACTCACCGCTACAACCCGCTGGCCTACATCAGCGCGGATCCGAATTTCCGGATCGACGATATCCAGAAAATCGCCAACATGCTGTTCCCGGACCAGGCCGGCACCGATGTGATCTGGACCGCCACGCCGCGTGGCCTGTTTCTGGGCATCGTGCTGTCCCTGCTGGAGACACCCGGCCAGCTGGTGACACTGGGCCAGGTGTTGCGCGAAACCCTGGCCGATGGTGATGGATCAGCCTACTTCACCCGCATCATCCAGCGCCAAGCCGCAGCAGGCACACCCTTGTCCGGTGCCTGTGTCCGGGCGTTGAAAGGCTACATCTCCATCGCCTCGGAAAACACCCGGGCCGGTGTCATGACCTCGTTTCGCTCCCGGCTGGAGCTGTGGATGAACCCGCTGGTCGATGCGGCTACCAGCGCCAACGACTTTGATTTGCGCGACGTGCGCAAGCGGCCGCTGTCCATCTACCTGGGGGTGACACCGGACAACCTGGAGCGCATGGCGCCGCTGCTGAATCTGTTTTTTCAGCAACTGATCGATGTGAACACGCGGGAGTTGCCGAACCAGAACCCGGCCTACACCCAGACCTGCCTGTTGTTGATGGATGAGTTCACTGCCATTGGCAAGATTGGCATTCTGTCCAAAGGCATCAGCTACATCGCCGGCTATGGCCTGCGCATGATGCCCATCATCCAGAGTCCGGCCCAGCTGGTGGAGGTCTATGGCAAGGACGCAGCGCAGACCTTCACCACCAACCATGCGCTCAACATCATCTACCCGCCCAAGGCCAGTGAAACCCAGACCGCCCGGGACATCTCGGAGTGGCTGGGCTACCAGACCGTCAAGGGCCAGTCCGAGTCCCGCAGCAAGGTCTGGTTCAGCAAGAAGTCGGCTTCCTTGAGTGTCTCGGACCAGCGCCGGGCGTTGATGCTGCCGCAAGAGATCACCAGCCTGGGCCAGCAGATGGAACTGGTCGTCATGGAAAACGTCCCGCCGATCCTGGCCAGACGGGTTCGTTACTACCAGGACCCCGCCTTCATGGACCGCCTCAAGGGCGTCTCACCCCGGCTGAAGGCGCTGGGCAACCGCATGCCCACCAAGCAGCAGCTGGACCGGGCCATTCATGCGGGTGAACTGCGGGCACCGGTCACACGCATCGATCTGGAGGCCCACCACCGGTTGACCGGCGCGGTGACGGGGGATAGCACGGATACCGATGCAGCTGCATCGGTTTCAACCCCGGTCGGGGTGGCGCTTGTGATGGAGGAACGACCCGTCATGCCGGACGACATTCCGAATCTGGCGAAGCTGGCGTTGGATTGTTTCGTGGTGGATTTTTCATCAGTGAAGCCGCCCAGAAAAGGAACGCTCGATGTCGAGGCGCTGCACGCCTATGCCGATCACCTGTGTGTGCGGGCCGGAATACAAATTTAAGGAGGACCTATGCAAACCAAGACCCAGGACGAACTGGACCAAATCTGCCTGCGGGCCATCGAAGACCGTGCGCAACAACGTGAGAGGTCAACACCGGACGCCAACCCCTCGCGGGATCAGGATCTGGTGAAAGCCGATGTGACCGATTTTGAGAAGATCAAGGACCCGGTCTGGCGGGAGGGTGCCGCCGTCCAGATGGTGGACAACGCCCGTCAGTGGCCGGGTTACCGGCAGGCGCTTCAAGCTGAATCCAGCAACCTGCGGGAATCCGTGGAAGCCCTGGATCGGGGCCATCAGGACAAGATCATGGCCAAGGAAGATCGCAAGGCCGCCGAAATGAAGTCCATGTTGGAGGACATGCAAGCCATTGCCGCCAACTGGACCCCGGAACAGGCGAAACAACTGGCGCAACGCGACCTCCAGGCCTACCAAAGCGAGTCGATTGCGTCGGAGCGAGGCTTCAAGCTGAATGACATGGCTTTGTATGCAGGCGCCAATGCGAACTACCGATCCACGCTGGAAACCCAGGCACCCCTGCTCGCGAAAGAGCTGCTGGACCATCGTTCAACCCAGTCGAGTGCCGGGATGTCGCTGGATCCGTCGTCACTGCGCCAGGTGGCGACGGTGCGCGAGCAAGACACCCGACTGGCCCGCCAGTCCATGGGCTTGAACACACTGGAACCCCAGACCGACGCGCCGCCAGTTGCTGTGAAGGCAACAGCCGCAAACGCCGTGGAGTCCGACGAAGTCTTCACGGCCACCCAACGGGATGCAAGAAGGGATGTGCAGACCATGATCCCTTCGGCCATCGAGAAGCAGTACCTGCGGGTTGGCAACAAGTTCTTTGACCCGAAGAACACCGGCGCTGCAGCCTTTGAGGACAAGGGCAACAAGCTGGAAACCCAGTCCAATAGCCACAACGTGGCGGAGACTTTGGTTCACATCGCCCGGGCCCGTGGCTGGGACGAGATCAAGGTATCCGGTTCCGAGGCGTTTCGCAAGGAAGTATGGCTTGAAGCCAATCAGCTGGGGATGAGCGTGAAGGGCTACACCCCCCAGGATCAGGACAAGGCCGAACTGGCCCGGCGCGTGCAGGCCCAACCCGCCAACCGAATTGAACCCAAATCCAGCCCGGCACCCGCTCAGGTGGACCACACCGACCGCACGGCCACCTTCCTGTGGGAGACCCCTGAGACCACAGTCAAGGCGCATCCTGAACTGGCCGGGACGGTGGCGGCTGCCATCGCCATCGATCAACAGGTCAAGGATAGCGGCCTGACGGCCGCCCAGCAATCCATCGTGGCCGCCCGGGTCAGGCAGAACATCGTCAACAGCATTGAGCGCGGCGACACTCCGAGCCTCAAGATCTCGGTTCCGGTAGAACCCGCGCGGACGACGAAGCCTGAACGAGAGTACGTGCGTTGATACAACTTCCCGAGATTGGAATTGCCAAGTCCTCGGGACCCCTGCACATCGACAACGGAACGCTGGAGGCCCTGAAATGGCTCGCGCTGGTGTTGATGACAGGGGACCACGTGAACAAGTATGTGTTCGCCGATTCGATTCCCTGCCTGTTCGAGCTGGGACGCATCGCCATGCCGCTGTTCATGTTGGTACTGGCCTACAACCTAGCTCGACCGGGCGCCTATCAGACAGGTGTCCACCGGCGCATGGGGATACGACTGGCGGGATTTGGCGCACTGGCCACGCTGCCCTACATTGCCATCACCGGGGTGCTAGGTGGTTGGTGGCCCCTGAACATGTTGTTCACGATGCTGTTGCTGACATTGATGTGCTGGTTGACCGATCACGGCACCCCCCTCCACTCACTGTTGGCCGTGGTGGCCTTCAGTCTGGGCGGATCGCTGGTCGAATACTGGTGGCCGGGTTTGTTGTTGGGACTGGCTTGCTGGGGGTACTGCAAGCAGGCTTCCAGTTTCCGCCTTATCCTGGTGTTCGTCGCCGCAGGAGCATTGTGGCCGGTTAATCACAACTACTGGGCCATGGCGTTCTTGCCATTTTTGCTGTTGGCGCCCAGAGTTCGACTCACATGCCCCAGGAACCTGCACCTGTTTTACGTGTACTACCCAGCCCATCTCACAGCGTTGTGGGCCTTCATTAGTCTCTCAGCCAATCACGCTTAGAGAAGCTGCCCAACACGTGTTGAGTCTTGGACTAAGACGGACTCATGATGTTGATCGCATCCGAATGTCGGGTGATGATCGCCTGACTCGGGAACCGCAATGAATGACGACGGTATTCCCTGCAACTGCAATGACCTAGTAGGCAGGGTTTACAGTTTATCAACGAGGGACCACTTCACAATAGCTGTATTTATTAGCTTTGTAGATTAATTAGTGCATATAAGTCATATTTATAGCATTTAAAAAAAGAAATTGCTATTGTCATAATGTAGGCCCACAAAACATGGCTTTTTCAGGTAAAAAAACGAGGCCTTAGCCCACGTCAAGTATGCGTGAGTAGCTATTAAACTAGTAGCAACTAGGGATTTAATTTGCGCTTAGCCCAAGTGAGTGTGGCGCTCGGATTTCTGTCCGTTTTCCATCGCTGCCAACCCATGCAAGATGCCGCAGGCATCGACCGCTTGTTCGGTTCGACATCGCTGGCGCAGGGTATTCAATTGCAGCTTGAGCTGAGCCAACTCCTGAATGCGCTCTTCCACATGGGCAATATGCTGATCGAAGACCGCATTGATGGCGCCGCAGCCCTCGGCAGGTTGGACGGCCAGATTGAGCAGCGTGTGAATTTCCCCATGGCTCATGTCCAGTGCGCGGCAGTTTCGAATGAAGCGCAAACGCTCAAGATGTTCGGGGCCGTAAACCCGGAAATTACCCGGCGTGCGTGCCGGTTCAGACAGCAAGCCTTCCTTTTCGTAGTAACGCACCGTTTCAACCGTGCATTGGGCTACCTGTGCCAACTCACCAATTTTCATAAAAACTCCAAAAACCCATTGACTCTATAGTAGCTTTAGGTTGTGTAATCGGTGGAACTTATTTGGAAAGACCCCATGGCAGCCCACCGCCCACGCGACGCTCAAAGTCACGACCATGACCACGACCATTCACATGCAACGGCCCATGCTCATAGTGGAGATACCTGCTGTGCAGCTCCCGCGCTTTCTGCGCCAGTAGCAAGTTGTGCCACGGCGTGTTGTGGCGATGGTGTGGCCCAGCCTCTGGTTCAATTGAATAACCCCAAGGTGCTCAGTGGAGGCATTCAAACGCCCATCCGCATCATGCAGCTGGACTGCCCCACGGAAGAGGCTCTGTTACGCAAGAAGCTGGGTGACATGGCAGGTGTGGCGGGCATGGAGTTCAACCTGATGCAGCGTGTGCTGACGGTGACGCACGACCCCAAGGTCATGGAGTCGATTCTGGAGGCTGTGCGCTCATTGGGCTTCACGCCTGAGATTGCCAGTGATAGATCCGCCCAAGTTGAGCCGACACCAGAGCCCGTCAAGCCCTGGTGGCCGCTCGTGTTGGCTGGCGTCGCAGCCATTGGGTCTGAGGCCGCGCAATGGGTGGGCTTACCCACATGGGTTACCGCCGCGCTGGCCTTGGCGGCTGTCCTGGCATGTGGCGTCACCACATACAAGAAGGGCTGGATTGCGATTCGCAACGGTAACCCTGAACATCAATGCCCTGATGAGCATTGCGGTGACGGGCGCGCTCTTTGCTGGGCCAGTGGCCGGAGGCGGCCATGGTCATGGTGCTGTTCACCATTGCGGAATTGATAGAAGCCAAGTCGCTTGACCGGGCGCGCAACGCCATCAAGGGGCCTGATGCAATTGGCCCCGGAGCGTGCAACTGTCTTGCAGGACAACGGCGCTTGGCGCGAGGTGGCAGCAAAGTCGGTTGCTGTCAATGTGCGTGTGCGTATCAAACCGGGAGAGCGGATTGCACTGGACGGCACCATTGTCAGTGGACGTTCCTCCATCAATCAAGCCCCGATCACGGGCGAAAGCCTGCCAGTGGAGAAGGCCGAGGGCGATGCCGTGTTTGCCGGGACGATTAACGAATCAGGTTCGTTTGAGTACACAGTGACGGCGGCGGCGGGTGACAGCACCTTGGCGCGCATTATTCACGCGGTGGAGGAAGCGCAAAGGGCAAGAGCACCGACACAGCGGTTCGTCGATCAATTCGCCCGCATCTATACCCCGGTGGTGTTTGCCATTGCGTTGGCGGTTGCCATCCTGCCACCGTTACTCTTGGGCGGTGACTGGTTCACTTGGATATACAAAGCCTTGGTTCTTCTGGTAATTGCTTGCCCTTGTGCATTGGTGATCTCTACCCCGGTCACCATCGTCAGTGGTCTTGCGGCGGCAGCGCGCCAAGGCATCCTGGTCAAGGGCGGTGTCTATCTGGAGGAAGGCCGAAAGCTGAAATGGCTGGCGCTGGACAAAACAGGCACTATCACCCACGGCAAGCCTGTGCAAACAGATTTTGTGGTGCTGAATGGCTGGAGTGAGGCGCAAGTTCGCAGTCTGGCAGCCAGTCTGGCCAGTCGCTCGGATCACCCGGTATCACGCGCTTTGACTGACGCGGCCAAGCGTGATGGCATTCCACTGCAAGACGTGCACGGCTTTGAAGCATTGCCCGGGCGAGGCACCAAAGGGATGATGGGCGGCAAGGTGTACCACTTGGGCAACCACCGCCTGATTCGCGAGCAAGGTCGCTGCTCCGATGAACTGGAAGCCCGCTTGTCGGCGCTGGAAGAACAGGGCAAGACGGTCATTCTTTTGACCGACGACCAGAGCGTCCATGGCCTGTTCGCTGTAGCGGACACAGTCAAGGACAGCAGCCGCCAAGCGATTGGTGAACTCCACGCATTAGGCATCAAGACGGTCATGCTGACGGGTGACAACGCGCATACGGCCAGGGCCATTGCTTCGCAAGTAGGCATAGACGAAGCTTTGGGCGATTTGCTGCCCGAAGACAAGCTCAAAGCCATCGAGGCCAAGATCGGTAAAGGCGGCAGAAACAGCGAGAACCAAAAAGTCGGCATGGTGGGCGACGGCATCAACGATGCGCCTGCACTGGCGCGCTCGGACATTGGTTTCGCCATGGGTGCTGCGGGTACGGGTACGGCCATCGAGACGGCTGATGTGGCCTTGATGGATGACGACCTGCGCAAGCTGCCCCGCTTTGTGCGCCTGTCGCGCAAGACCCATGCCCTGCTGGTGCAAAACATCGTGCTGGCGCTGGGCATCAAGGCGGTGTTTCTGATCTTGACGCTGACCGGCACAGGCACCATGTGGATGGCCGTGTTTGCCGATGTGGGCGCCAGTTTGCTGGTGGTTGCGAATGGCTTGCGCCTTGTCCGGTTTCGGGGTAAGGAATGAGCATTCACTTTGGGGCTGTAACGGACGCGCGTTCTGTTTTCGACACATTGCTGCGGCAGTTTCATGCGTCACCACAAACGGATACTGAAGGTGCATGGGACTTGCTTTCCGCAGCCCATATCGTGGGCCAAACCGATTTCCGGATGCATTGCCGGGTTCACTGGGCCATGCTCGCGTTCGCAGCCAAAACCCGTGACGGTGGCGAGGTCTTGGGCCAGCTATTCCGGTTGGGGCTGGTGCCGATAGGTCATTTGTTCCAACGGCTTCCGCTGGGCAATTGGCCGCGCCAACGTGAGTGCGTTCCAGGCATGCCCGTTGCCCCCAAGTTGACTGAACTGATAACAATAGCCAAAAGTATGAGTCAAATTGGCCTCTAGCTCTCGTCGAATATGCATGAGAAGCTACTACTTTGATAGCAAAGTATCAATAATCACATTTACATAATTACCTGAAAGTTTTGAATGAAAACACTGCGAATGTCGCTGGTCTGTCTGGTGCTGGTTGTCGAAGCCACCACCGCCTGGGCACAAATCAAGGTAGAAAATGCTTGGGTGCGAGCTACCGTTCCCAAGCAGCAGGCCACCGGTGCATTCATGAAGATCACGTCTGTTGAGGCGGTCAAGCTCATGGCGGTTAACACAACTGTGGCTAAAACCAACGAGATTCACGAAATGAAGATGGAGGGAGACGTGATGAAAATGCGCGCCCACCCCAACGGGCTGGATATCCCGGCCAACACCACGGTAGAACTCAAATCGGGGGGCTACCACCTGATGATGATGGAGCTGGAACTAACCATCAAGGCTGGCGACACGGGTGACGCTGCAACTGCAGTTCATCAACGCCAAAGGCAACAAGCAGGTTGTGACTGTGAACGCCAAAGCCAGTTTCAAAGACCCGTATAAGCCATGACGGTTGCTCCATGGCTCGGCTGTTGTCATCCGGGCGGCTGCCTCACAAGCCCTTAGATAAAGTCGCCACTACAATCCTGATATGCGATTTTGGGTGATCACTTTTCTAATGGTGTTGATGCCGTTGCAGTTCTCATGGGCAGCAACAGGTCAGTATTGCCAGCACGAAAAGGATATTTCCTCAAAACACTTGGGGCATCACGTGCATCAGCACCCGGCCCCGGATCGCACGGATTCAAATGGCGATCTGGGTAGCGTTCAGGTGACGGACGCGGATTGTGGAACCTGCCATGCGGGATGCTCTATTGCTCTCCCGAAGTCAGAAGATACCGGCAGCAACCAGTCCAAACTGGTTTTCGCTGCCCACCCAAGAGACCCATCAAATCCGGTTCCTCCGGATATTCCCGACAGGCCTCAGTGGACTGCTCTGGCTTGACCAGGGCATTGATCTTCGCTTAACACGCGTACTGGAAGCATCGATCCCTGAATTGCGTCAGCCCTGGCGGCTGACATGAGCAACACATTTTCGGGATGCACTTCATGCTTTTTTCTTTATGGCGCCGACGCCCGCGAATCCTCTGGATGGCGGCTATCTGCGTTCTGGTGGCTTTTGACCAAGTTTCCAAAGCGTACTTTGCAAGCACGATTACTTTGGGCCATGCGATTCAGGTTACTGATTGGTTCAACCTGGTTCATGCGGTCAACAAAGGAGCGGCTTTTTCATTGTTTGCTGATGCTGGTGGTTGGCAACGTCCGTTCCTGATTGGTGTAAGTCTGCTGGTGATTCTTCCAGTAACAGTCGTCTGCATGTTCAGGCAGGTTGATCCTGTGGAGCGTGGTGTTGGCGGCTTGGTAGTCGCCGGCGGTATGGGTAACCTAATCGACCGGATTCAGACGGGTGGCGTGGTGGACTTTCTTGATCTCCATTGGCGTAGCCTCCACTGGCCAGCATTCAATATGGCTGACGTCTATGTCGTTTCTGCTTTGCTCCTCTGGATTGCGCTGTCATTGAAGGGCACCGTTTTCACAAGTCCATCTGAACTGAAAGCCAAGGTGAAGTCATGAAACCCAGTTGGGGCCTCCTGTTAATTGCCTGGGTGATCGCAGTGGCTGCGACAGCGGGCGCCTTATTCATAGGCGAAGTCATGGGTATGACGCCGTGTTTGCTGTGCTGGTACCAGCGCATTTGCATGTTCCCAATGGCCATCGTACTGGGGATTGCTTGTTATAGCGAAGACCGGCGTGGGGCGATTTATGCACTGCCGCTGGCTATGGGTGGTATTGCCCTCGCGGGCTACCACACGTTGTTGGTGGCAGGTCTCATTCCGAAGGCCTGGATTCCTTGCACTGCAGGCGTGTCCTGCGCCGACCAAAAACTTGAAATCCTTAGCGGTATCCAGATCCCCTGGCTGTCGCTGGCTGCTTTTCTTCTGATTTTCAGTCTTCTAACTATCTACTTGCGAAAGACCGCCAAATGAACTCCAAAAAATTGACTGTCACGATCCTGTTGGGAATCGTCCTCGTTGCCTTTGCTTTCGGTATGTACAACTACCAACGACGTGTACAGAGTTCACAGGAGCAAAAGATCACTCAGCAGGAGGGTCGTCTGGTACGCATGCATTCCCCAGTGCTTGGTCCCCAGAACGCACCAGTGACTATTGTCGAATTCTTTGACCCAGCCTGCGAGACCTGCCGGGCCTTCTACCCCGTTGTCAAAGATTTACTAAAGAAATATCCCGATGACGTCCGGTTGGTACTTCGGTATGCACCGTTTCACCAGGGTTCAGACAAGATTGCGAAACTGCTTGAGGCGGCCAAACGTCAGAACAAATACTGGCCTGTGCTGGAGAGGTTGTTAGCTGAGCAACCTAGCTGGGCTGATCATGGTGCGCCGAACCTGGAGCTGGCCTACAAGGCGGCTGAACAAGCTGGTCTGGATATCCAAAAAGCGTTGATTGATGCGTCAACCCCGGCAGTGGACGGTGTGCTGAAACAAGACATTGAAGACCTCACGGCATTTGAAGTCACCAAGACCCCGACATTTTTTGTCAACGGGCGAGGTCTTTCCAGTTTCGGCCCCGATCAGTTAGCGACCCTTGTGGCTGAAGAAGTGGCCAAAATCAAAAAGTAGATTGAACGCTCACATCATGGTTTCAACACATCTGTCTTACGACAAACAAATTTCCCGACGAAAGCTCATGGCGGTGTCTATTGCAAGCTCATTGCCTCTTATCGCTCTAAGCGGGTGTTCTCCAGAAGCGATTAGCTTCAACAGCATCGACCTGACCGGAGCGGCATACGCCAAAGATTTCAGACTTCAAGATCACAACGGCAACGTCAGAACCTTGTCTGATTTCCGTGAAAAGATCGCGGTCATTTTTTTTGGATTCACGCAGTGTCCTGATGTTTGCCCAACGTCAATGGCAACAATGGCCGAGGTCAAACGTTTATTGGGTTCGAAAGGGAGTTTGCTTCAAGTGCTATTTGTGACGGTAGACCCTGAGCGAGACACTCTGCCAGTACTCAAGGAGTACATGCTGAATTTTGATCCGGCTTTCTTGGCACTTCGTCCTGAACTCGGCGAATTGAAGTCGCTTGCCGAACACTTCAAGGTCTACTACAAAAAGATTGATGGCAAAACGCCGACTTCTTACACCATGGATCACACGGCTGGGAAGTACATTTTCGATGCCAAAGGAAATATTCGCTTGTTCTCCCGATATGGAACTGAGGCAGCGGCAATTGCGCAGGATATACAAAAGCTGCTCTGATTCTCATGTCTCTACATCAAATAGCCAGAGACAGTTCGCCGCTGCCAACCGCAGTTGCCAGCGAGCTTTTTTTGAGAGCTGCTTCCCTTTCTGATTTGCGGTCTCACCGTTCTGTTCGGTCGCTCGTACTAGCAATAGCGCTTTGCTGTTATGCAAGTGTTTCACTAAGTGCTGCTCAAACAACCAAGGCCAATTCACGAGCAGCACAAGCGGTGAGGGAGTGGCTGAGGCGCGACTGATTGAAATATACCGACAAATTGGAAGTGGAAACGTCCGCGACGCCTTGATCAATGCAGAGCGCTTGGTGACAAAGTACCTAACTTTCAACTTGCACAGCTCGTTTATGGAGACCTGCTGGCCAGTCAGTCACGCCCAATTCAGGGCTTGGGCGATGTACCCCGTGAGATTGCGCAACACGGGGTTCAAAACCTACTTGCGCTGCGGGCAGAATCGAAGCTGCGCTTGGCGGCAGTGACGGAAAACCCTTCGCGGATGCCGTGCCTTCCCAATTCGTTTCTCTGTCAAGCAGGAATAGACATGCCATCGCCGTAGACACGGCAAAAGCCCGCCTTTATCTTTTTGAGAACACCCGTGCTGGCACACGCGTTTTGGCCAGTTACTATATTTCTGTGGGCAAAGAGGGGGTAGGCAAGCAAGTGGAAGGCGATCAGCGAACACCATTGGGAATTTACTTCATCACCAGTAATCTGGACCCCAATAGTTTGAAAGATTTGTATGGTTCGGGGGCGTTGCCAATCAATTATCCGAACGTACTTGACCTGCGCCGTGGGAAGACGGGTAGCGGGATTTGGCTGCATGGAACCCCGTCAAATCAATTTACAAGGGCACCTCAGGCCACGGATGGTTGCGTAGCGGTAGCCAATCCGGATTTGGAAAGAATCCTTAGAACGGTGGAGATACGGACCACCCCGGTTCTGATCGGGGAAAATTTTAAATGGGTCCAATCATCCAACATGGTCGAGCAGAAGCAATTTTTTACCGAAAGATTGCAAATGTGGGCTAAAACAAAAAGAAGCGGACGCGAAATTGAGTTGCTACGTTTTTACGCAAATGACTTTAAAACCGACGGAAAGGACTTGGGTAATTTCAGTCTCAATCTGGCTTCAGAATTGAAAAGGCTGCGCGGCAGACCCACACTCCTAAAAGATGTTTCACTCATTCGCTGGACAGACGATGCCGACACTCTGGTTGCCACCTTTGGCGAAATAGTGCAAGGCGAGAAAGTTGGACGCACCGTTCGTCAGTATTGGCAAAAACGCGCGAATGGCTGGCAGATTATTTATGAAGGGAGGTCTGATCTAAACTGCCCGGCTCCCAGTCTGATGTACCAATCCCAACTTTCTGAAGTCCGTCACTATGGAGAACGTCGGAAACGAAGAGGTGCAGATACAGCGAAGAACTATCATTGAGTACTTCAAACAGGCCGATACGGTCATTCAGGTGGTTTCTATCTATAGGGCTAGCGTAATCACCTGGTATGACTGGTGTTTGCTCTAGAATCCAACAATGAGCAACGGAAAAACAGTCATGCATGGACAGTAGCAATTGTGGCTGTATGTCTGCTGTTCACTCAACTTGCGACTGCTGCCTATGTTTGCCACGTTTGGGCAACGCCTCAAATCCAGTTGTAAACGAGGTCGTGACGACCATGGTCGACTGCGATTCCATGCCGAATGGTCAATTGGATATGGATCAGCCGGGACTGTGCAAAGCACACTGTCAGACTGTTCAACAGTCACATGAATCCAAGAATAAATTCAATGTGGAATCGCCGACATTGGACGTTTTATGGACAATGGTTTGGATTTTTCAATCCGTGTCGGAGCTCAGTACGTCATACTGTTTTCAATCTCGACTGCGGTGCGACCTCCCGGAAGCCCTTCGCTTTATCTCGTCAACCAAGTCTTCCGTCTATAGCCTGACCTAGCTTCTCGCTAGGCTCGGTTCGTTCGTCACACACTGACCAACGCCTTGAGCGTTCCCTTCTTTGTGATGTTCGTGGAGGACTTTTTGTGGTCTCTATTTTTACGCGCAGCACGCCAGCCGTTTTGCTGGCTGCGCCCGCTGTGCTTTTCCGCGGTGGAATCACCACCCTGACTTTGGCTGGTGCGGTACAACTGGCCGTTTCTCAATCCCGCCTTGTTGACGCTGGTAACCTGCAAGCTAGTAGCTCCCGTGAAATGGCGGTGGCAGGCAAGTCAGTTGCCCGATCCAGTATTGAAACTCGGCATCAACAATCTGCCCATCAACGGCGAAGATCGTTTCAGTTTGACGCGGGATTTCATGACCATGCGTTCGGTCGGTGTGATGCAAGAGTTCACCCGTGAAGACAAGCGCCGTGCGCGAACTTTGCGCTTTGAGAGGGAAGCCGAAACAGCGGAAGCCAATCGTTCCTTAAATTCAATAAGCACGACGCAGCACCGCTCTAGCTTGGCTGGATCGATACTACCAAGAACGCATGGTGGAACGCTGGTACGCCAACGCAACGAGGCAAAGCTACAAATCGAAGCGGCTGATGCCGCGTACCGGATTGGTCGCGGTACACAAAGCGACGTATTTGCCGCCCGTTCTGCCGTGGCCAGATTGAAGACCGCATCGCCATGTCTGAGCGCCAAGTGAATACCGCCAAGTCGCAGTTGGCCCGATGGGTGGGCGGCTAGCAGCGGGCAAAGTTTGAGTGGACTACCCACGGTTGATTTTGTCCCGTTGCAAGAAGCTCATTTGGAGACCCAGCTACAACACCACCCGCAGATCGCCATGATGGCAAAGCAAGAAGAAATGGCGTTGGCCGACGTAACACTGGCACAGGCCAATAAAAAAAGCCGATTGGAGCGCAGAAGTGATGTTCAGCCAGCGAGGTCCCGCCTACTCGAACATGATTCGATCAATGTGTCGGTGCCCTTGCAGTGGGATCAAAAGAACCGACAAGACCGTGAACTTTCAGCCACGCAAGCAACCGCTCTTCAGCTACGCGCCGAACGTGAGGACGCGGTACTCGCTCATGTCGCGGTACGTGCCATGTTGCAGAATGGCATGGCAATCGCGCAAGGCCGAAAGCCGGTATGACCAATCCATCCTTACCGCTCACCATGGAGCGCACGCAGGCCGCTACCGTGGCTTACCGAGGCGCTCTACAGCGGATGGAACCTGAATGCCGTCTTAGATGCCAGACGCGCAGAGATTGAGGCACGCTGGAGCGCCTGCGGCTGGAAATGGAAACGGCGTCAGTGGGCGCAACTGAATTACCTCACCGACCTTACATCTGCTGGAGCACAACCATGAAAAAACCACCTTCTTGGGTGGCTTGGTGATTGTGGGTCTCATCGCGCTGGTTCTGGTTTCGGTATTTATCGAGTTGGAATGCAGCGCGGAACGACGATGGCGAGCAGTGCTTCAAACACCACCACAAGCGATGTTCCTGCGCAAGCTGGAGCCATTCCCAAAGCGTTGCCGAAGGCGAAGATGCCACACGCCGCCACATCGAGCAGGCATCAAAGCCGGTGATGTTGATCCAGCCACCGGACGCAAGGCACTGTACTACCACGACCCCATGGTGCCGGGCAACAAGTTCGACAAGCCCGCCAAGTCCCCTTCATGGACATGATGCTGGTGCCGGTCTACGCCGATGGGGACGCGGCAGTGACGGCAGCAAGGTCACGGTCAGTCCACGCATCCAGCAAAACCTGGGGTACGGACTGCCGAAGTCACCGAGGGCGTGCTGTCACTGCAGGCTCTGCCGTGGGCAACATCGCTTTCAATGAACGCGACCAGGCCTTTGCAGGCCCGTGCCACCGGCTGCCATAACGCCTGCATGTTCGTGCCACCCTGGACCGCGTGAGCAAGGGCCAAGTTTGGCCGAACTCTATGTGCCCGACTGGATTGCCGCGCAGGAATTTCTATCAGTTCGGCGCATGCAAGGCACAGACCTAGCGCCGTTGGTAGACGGTGCTCGCCAGCGCATGCGCCAGGTGGGCATGAGCGAAGAACAAATCCGCCAGGTGGAGAGTAGCGGCAAGACCCAAGCCAGCATCACACTCGTCGCCCCGATAGGTGGCGTGGTGGTGGAGCTGATGGCCCGTGAAGGCATGACGGTGATGCCGGGCGCCACACTGTTCCGCATCAACGGGCTGGGCAGCGTGTGGGCCAACGCCGAGGTGCCCGAGAGCCAGGCGGCCTTGGTTCGCCCCGGCACCAAGGTACAGGCCAACAGCGCCGCAGCACCTGGCACCACCTTGCGAGGTACGGTGCAGGCCCTTCTGCCAGAGGTGAATGCCGCCACCCGCACCCTTAAAGCCCGTGTGGAGCCGCCCAACCCGGCAATGTGCTGGTGCCCGGCATGTTCGTGAACATGCAGTTCGTGGACATGCGGGCTGAGAAATCCCTGTTGATCCCCACGGAGGCGGTCATCCAGACGGGCAAGCGCGTGGTGGTAATGCTGGCCGAAGACAAAGGCAAGTTCCGTCCGGTCGAGGTGGAAATCGGCATCGAGACCGGTGGCCAAACCTAGATCTAACGTGGTTTGCAAGCCGGGCAGCGCGTGGTCGTGTCTTCGCAGTTCCTGATTGACTCGGAAGCGAGTTTGAAGGGCGTGGAAGCACGTTTGAATGACGCGCCCAAGCCGACCGCAGCCAACACTGCGCCCCGCCATGACGGCGAAGCCAGGATTGCGGCCATTGGCAAGGACAGCATCACTTTGTCGCATGGGCCGGTCCCGCCGCTCAAATGGGGTGCGTGACCATGGACTTCAAACTGCCCGCCAGTGGCACGCCGCGCAATCTGGAGCCGGGCGACAAGGTGAACTTCGAGTTCTACATGGACGCTGAAGGGCTGCCGCGCAAATCACCCGAATCAGCGCATGGCCCCCGAGCCCAAAGCGGCCACAGCCCAACCAGCCGGGAGCAAGCCATGATTGCGCACCTCATCCGCTGGTCAATCGGCAACCGCTTTCTGGTGCTGCTGGCGACCTTGATGGTCAGCGCATGGGGCGTCTATTCGGTGATGCGCACGCCGCTGGATGCCTTGCCCGACTTGTCGGACGTGTCATCATCCGCACCACCTGTCCGGGGCAAGCGCCGCATCTGTTGAGAACCAGATCACCTACCCGCTCACCACCACCATGCTGTCGGTGCCGGGGCCAAGGCGGTGCGCGGCTACTCCTTCTTTGGCGACTGCTTCGTCTACGTGCTGTTTGAAGATGGCACTGACTTGTACTGGGCATCGCCTGGTGCTGGAATACCTGGAACCAGGTGCAATCGCGCCTGCCGCCCGGTGCCAAAGCCGGCGCTGGGGCCTGACGCCACCGGGGTGGGCTGGATCTACCAGTACGCGCTGGTCGACAAGACCGGCAAGCAGGATCTGTCGCAACTGCGCAGCCTGCAAGACTGGTTCCTCAAATTCGAGCTGAAAACCGTGCCCGGCGTGGCCGAAGTGGCCAGCATTGGTGGCATGGTGCGCCAGTACCAGATCGTGCTGGACCGGACAACGCTGGCGGCCTTCGGCATTCCGCATGGCAGGTGGTTGAAGCGATTCAGCAGGGCAACCAGGAAGCCGGCGGTTCGGTGCTGGAGCTGGGCGAAGCCGAATTCATGGTGCGGGCCATCGGCTACCTGCAATCGCTGGACGATTTCCGCAAAGTGCCCTGATGACCACGGACGCCGGCGTGTCCGGTGCGCTTGGTGACGTGGCCCGGCATCCAGATCGGCCCCGAAATGCGCCGCGGCATTGGCGAACTGGATGGCGAAGGCGAAGCCGTAGGCGGCGTCATCGTGATGCGCTCCGGCAAAAACGCGTTGGAGACCATCGAGGCGGTCAAGCCGAGCTGGAGCCTGAAAGCCGGCCTGCCCCAGGGCGTGGAGATCGTGCCCACCTACGACCGCTCGGGCCTCATCGAACCGCGCCGTCGAGAACCTAGGCCACAAGCTGTTGGAAGAGTTTGCTGGTGGCGTGGTCTGCGCGCTGTTTCTGGCGCATCTGCGCTCGGCGCTGGTGGCCGTGGTGGCGTTGCCGCTAGGTATTCTGGCCGCCTTCATCGTCATGCGCTGGCAGGGGGTGAACGCCAACATCATGTCGCTGGGCGGCATTGCCATCGCCATCGGCGCGATGGTGGACGCCGCCGTGGTGATGATCGAAAACGCCCACAAGCACCTGGAAGAATGGAACCATGCGCACCCCGATAGCGCTGGAGGGCGAGGCCCGCTGGCGGGTGATCGGCGATTCGGCTGCCGAGGTCGGGCCGGCGCTGTTCTTCTCGTTGCTGATCATCACGCTGAGCTTCATCCCGGTGTTCACGCTGGAAGCACAGGAGGGACGGCTGTTCTCGCCGCTGGCCTTCACCAAGACCTATGCGATGGCGGCAGCGGCCGGGCTGTCGGCGACGTTGATCCCGGTATTGATGGGCTACCTGATCCGGGGCCGCATCCCGGAGAGAAGGCCAACCCGCTGAACCGGTTTTTGATCGCTGTCTACCGCCCGTTGCTGGACGTGGTGCTGGCTTGGCCCAAGGCCACGCTGGCCGCCGCTGCACTGCTGTTGGCGGCAGCCTGTGGCCGTTGCAGCACATGGGCGGCGAATTTATGCCGCGCCTGGACGAAGGTGACTTGCTCTACATGCCCTCCGCCCTGCCCGGGCTTGTCCGCAGGAAAGGCAGCGAATTGCTGCAGCAGACCGACCGCCTGATCAAGACTGTGCCCGAGGTGTTGAGCGTCTACGGCAAAGCAGGCCGTGCCGAAACCGCCACCGACCCGGCGCCTATGGAGATGTTCGAGACCACCATCCAGTTCAGGCCCATGGACCAATGGCGCCCCGGCATGACGCAAGACAAGTTGGTCGATGAGCTGGACCAGACCGTGCAGCGTGCCCGGCCTAGCCAACATTTGGATGCCGCCGATCCGCAACCGCATGGACATGCTGGCCACCGGCATCAAGAGCCCGGTGGGGTCAAGGTTCTGGGCCGGGATCGGACGTTCGATCAGACCGCCTCACCGGCGAGATCGAGCAGCCGTCAAGCACGTGCCCGGCGTCAGCAGCGCCTTGGCCGAGCGCTTGACGGGTGGCCGCTATGTGGACGTGAATACCGACCGCGATGCCGGCCGCCCGCTACGGCTCAACATCGCCGATGTGCAATCCGGTCATCAGCGGGGTGGGCGGCGACAACATCGGCGAGACCGTCGAAGGATTGCAGCGTTTCCCGATCAACGTGCGCTACCCGCGCGAAATCCGCGATTCCTCGGAAATCTGCGTGCCCTCCCCATCGTCACCGCGCGCGGACGGCGGCTTGGTGCTGGGCGACGTGGCCGACATCCGATCACGGACGGCCCGCCCATGCTGCGCAGCGAAAACGCCCGTTCCGGCTGGGTCTATGTCGACCTGCGCGGGCGCGACCTGCGCTTGCGGTGCGCGACATGCAGCAGGCCGTGGCAGCGAGGTGGCCTTGCCCGCGGGCTCACTCGTTCCTGGTCAGGGCGGTTTGAATTTCCTGGACCAGGCGACCGCAGAGCTCAAGCTGGTGGTGCCGTTCACGCTGCTGATCATCTTTGTGCTGCTCTTCCTGACCTTCGAGGCGTTTGACGAGGCCTTGCTCATCATGGCGACGTGCCCTTTGCCCTGGTCGGTGGCATCTGGCTTGTTATACTGCTGGGCTACAACCTGTCAGTGGCGGTGCGGTCGGCTTCATCGCGCTGGCCGGCGTGGCGGCTGAATTTGGCGTGATCATGCTGCTGTACCTGAAGCAGGCATGGACGGCGCGCACCGAGCAAAACCGGTGCAGCGAGGCCGATCTGCTGGACGCGATCCGCGAAGGTGCGGTGCTGCGCGTGCGCCCCAAGGCGATGACCGTGGCCGTCATCCTGGCCGGCCTGCTGCCCATCATGTGGGGCGCGGGCGCGGGCAGCGAAGTGATGCAGCGCATCGCCGCGCCGATGGTGGGCGGCATGATCACCGCGCCGCTGCTCTCGATGTTCGTGATCCCCGCCGCCTACTGTCTGATGCGTCGCCCACGCGACGTAAGCAACCGCTTGTTCGGAGTATTCGCCTTTCACTTGACACGCGGTGTGTTGAAAGGCCCCTTGCACGGCGTCTCGTATCAGGTCAAATTCGCCAATGGTCTAAATCCGTTCCAGAATTGCCGCCAACCTGATACTGTCCCTTTTCACCCTGAACTGCCATGCCTGGGGTAAACAAAGCCACAGATTGCGGCCAGCTTCGCCTCGGCCCAGCTCACCCCAAAGCCCGGCAGGAAGTCAACCGATTCTTTCCTGATAGACGTTGACCCGACCCTCACGAAGAGGGGGTTGCCGTAATTCGAAATGAAGGCCCACAGGGCCGTCAGGTGGGAGGGTAGTACAGGTAAAGAGAGGCGCGGGTCCTCGGGCATGTGAGTCGTACTCTGGGCCAAAGCAAAAAGGCAAGGCGCCTGGCCCAGTAGTTGCGGATTGGTCAGCCACAGCGCAGCCGTCGCAATCATCACCAGCGTCAGCCGAAAACGGGAAGCCTGCTTGCAATACCCCCAGCAAGCCAGTCCCAACAACAAACCCGGCCACCAATATTCGACCAGCGATCCGCCCAGACTGAAGGCTACCGCTGCCAACAGCGAAGGGACAGGGGTGCCGTGATCGATCAACCAGCAGATCAGCGTGAGTAAGAGCATCGTGAACAACATGTTCAGAGGACACCAACCACCCAACACGCCGGTGATCACAATGTAGGGCAGGTGGCCAGCAGCGCCAAAGATCGCCAGCGTCGTCCCCATGCGCCGGTGCTACACCGGCTGAAAGGCGCCTGGGCGCGCCAGGTTGTAGGCCAGCACGAACATGAACAGCGGCATAGCGAGGCGTCCCAGCTCGAACAGGCCAGGTAGCGAATCGGCCAATACGTACTTGTTCACGTGGTCCCCCGTCATCAATACGAGCGCCAGCCATTTCAGGGCTTCCAGTGTTCCGTTGTCGATGTGGAGTGGCCCTGAGGCCCTGGTTTCTTCGTTCTTGGACGACTGGATCAACGCGCGTACTCACGTTCCGGTTTCGCTGTCCGCGCGGGTTCCACCGGAACCGAGATCTTGAGACTCGGGGTGTCGCCGCGTTCAATGCTGTTGACGATGTTCTGCCGGACCCGGGTGGCCACGATGGATTGCTGGGCAGCCGTCAGCCCACTATCCTTGACCTGACGGTCGATGGCGATGGTGGCCGCAACCGTTCCGGCCAGTTCAGGATGTGCCTTGACCGTGGTCTCGGGGTCTCCCACAGAAAGTGGCCGTGCGGTCGGTGTGGTCCGCCTGAACGGATGCCGGGCTGGTTTTGCTCAATCCGGTTGGCGGGTTGGGTCCTACGCGACGGGCCAGTTCAGCCTTGTCCTGATCCTGTGGGGTGTAGCCTTCCCGCTCATGCCCAGTTGATTGGCTTCCAGCCAGACTTCCTGCGGAAACGTCTCGGAGCCGGATACCTTGATCTCGTCCCAGCCGCGCGCCCGGGCAATATGAACCAGGGTCTCGGCCACGTTGTGGCTGTTGGACTGGGTTTCCAGCTTGTTGCCCTTGTCTTCAAGGCTGCGGAATCAGTGTTTTCGGGTCAAAAGAACTTGTTGCCGACCCGCAGGTACTGCTTCTCGATGGCCGAGGGGATATGGTTTGCACATCCTTTCTGGCATCCCGTTGGGTGGCCGTAAAAACTTAGTCGGACTCCACGGCGTTTTGCGGCTGTTGCCTTCAGCAACTGGCGGCGCGTCGGTCTGGGTTCCAGTGTGTTCAAACCCATGGACTGGCGGGCCAGTCGGTCTTGCCGCGCACCGTCGCCACGTGTCGCAGTGAGGACGGATCCGGAGATATCTCGGTACCCGTCTGGGTTGAACGATGGTCCAGCAGCTCTTTCGTCAGAGGGGCGGTACCTGGGTTTCAGCGTGGATCGGTAGTGGGCATTGGCAACCAGCATGCAAGGCCATGTCATTCAGCTTGAAGCCTCGCTCCAGGCGATCACTCGCTTTGGTAGGCCTGGAGGTCGCGTGCGCCAGTTGTTTCGCCTGTTCTGGAGTCCAGTTGGTGGCGATGGCTTGCATGTCCTCCAGCATGGATTTCATCTCGGCCGCCTTGGTCTTCTCGCCATCATTTTGTCCTGATGGCCCCCGATCCAGGCCTCCACGGTTTTCTGGACATGGCTGGATTCAGCCTAGGCGCTTGCCGGTAACCCGGCCACTGGCGCGCGTTGTCCACCATCTGGACGGCGGCGCCCTCCCGCCAGAGCGGGTCCCTGATCTTCTCAAAATCACCACGTCGGCCCTCACCAGCGCCTGATCCCGCGAGGGGTTGGTATCCGGTCGACCGGTCACGTCGCTGCGCACGGTCTTCCGATGGCCCGCGGCTGATTTGGTCCAGTTCGTCCTGGGTCTTGGTTTGCATAGGTCCCTCCTTAAATTTGTATTCCGGCCCATTCCACAGGTGATCGGCATAGGCGTGCAAAGCCTCGACATCGAGCGTTCCTTTCTGGGCGGCTTCACCGATGAAAAATCCACCACGAAACAATCCAACGCCAGCTTCGCCAGATTCGGAATGTCGTCCGGCATGACGGGTCATTCTCCATCACGGGGCCACCCCTGCCAGGGTTGAAGCCGAAGCGTCCGCTTCTAGGGTATCCGCGTCACCCCCTGTCACCGCTCCGGTCAACCGGTGGTGGACCTCCAGATCGATGCGTGTGACCGGAGCCCGCAGTTCACCCGCATGAATGGCCTGATCCAGCTGTTGCTTGGCGGGCATGCGGTTGCCCAACGTCTGCAGTTGGGGCGACACCCCCCTTGAGACGGTCCATGAAGGCGGGGTCCTGGCAGTAACGCACCCGTCTGGCCAGGATCGGAGACGTTTTCCAGGACGACCAGCTCCATCTGCTGGCCCAGGCTGGTGATCTCCTGCAGCATCAACGCCCGGCGCTGGTCCGAGACACTCAAGGAGGCTGACTTTGCTGAACCAGACCTGCTGCGGGACTCGACTGGCCTTGACGGTCTGGTACCCCAGCTCACTCCGAGATATCCCGGGCGGTCTGGGTTTCACTGGCCTTGGGCGGGTAGATGATGTTGAGCGCCTGGTTGGTGGTGAAGGTCTGCGCCGCGTCCTTCCCATAGACTTCCACCAGCTGGGCCGGGCTCTGGATGATGGGCATCATGCGCAGGCCGTACCCGGCGATGTAGCTGATGCCCTTGGACAGGATGCCGATCTTGCCGATGGCGGTGAACTCATCCATCAACAACAGACGGGTCTGGGTGTTGGCCGGGTTCTGGTTCGGCAACTCCCGCGTGTTCACATCGATCAGTTGCTGAAAAAACAGATTCAGCAGCGGCGCCATACGTTCCAGGTTGTCCGGTGTCACCCCCAGATAAATGGACAGCGGCCGCTTGCGCACATCCCGCAGGTCAAAGTCGTTGGCACTGGTGGCGGCATCCACCAGCGGGTTCATCCACAGCTCCAGCCGGGAACGAAACGAGGTCATGACGCCCGCCCGGGTGTTTTCTGAGGCGATGGAAATGTAGCCTTTTAACGCCCGGACACAGGCGCCCGACAGCGGTGTGCCGGTCGCCGCCTGGCGCTGGATGACCCGGGTGAAGTAGGCGGAGCCGTCGCCATCGGCCAGTGTTTCACGCAACACCTGGCCCAGGGTCCTCAGCTGACCCAGTGTCTCCAGCAGGGGCAACACGATCCCCAGAACAGGCCACGGGGTGTAAAGCGGTCCAGATCACGTCGGTGCCGGCCTGGTCCGGAAACAGCATGTTGGCGATTTTCTGGATATCGTCGATCCGGAAATTCGGGTCTTCGCTGATGTAGGCCAGCGGGTTGTAGCGGTGGGTGCGGTAGTCACTCGCAGCCGGATTGAACAGGAAGCAGTCCTGGCCACATTGACGGCGGTAACCACTGGTGATGTCCCAAGTTTTCTTTGATATCCAGCACCACTACACTGCCGGGCCAGTTCAACAGGTTGGGATCACGACGCCCACACCTTTGCCACTGCGGGTGGGGGCCGAGATGATGGCGTGTTGGGGTCCGTCATAGGTCAGGTAACGACGCCCCCGACGGCCCACGATGATGCCGTGTTCGCCCAGCAGGCCGGCACGGCGGATGTCGCGCCGGCTGGCAAAGCGGGCATCGCCAAACAGGCTGCGCCGGGCGGGGATGATGAAGAACAGGGCAGGGAGCAGCAGGACCGTCAGGGACAGGCCACCGGCCATCGTCAGGCGATGCTGCGCCTCACGCACCGCGCCGTAGTGGTAGCCGTACTGGTACCAGGTGAGCGGCCGGGCTTCCTCGAATCGGTGACCGACCAGCATCAGGAAGATGCCACCCGCCAGATAGAGCCAAACACCGATGACCAATAACACTCCCGCAGTGATCAGGCTGACTTTGGCCCACAGCGGCCACCGTTCCCAGGTAGGCCAGGTGGCCCAAGCCGTGCCGAACGACCCCTTCAGTGTGCCCGAGCCACTAGCCCAGCTGCTGGCGCTTGTACCCGGGGTCATAATAAATCTCGCGCAACTGGCGCTGCTGGTAGAACAGCACGATGTCCAGCGTGGTGAACAGGTGGTGCTTGATGTAGGCGGTGTCCAGGTGGGCACCGGCCCGGCTGTCCTTGATCAGCGCCGTCAACTGCTCAAAGGCTTCAAAGGCGCCATTGGCGTGCATCGTGGAAATCGAGCCCGGGTGGCCGGTGTTCACCGACTTGATGAACTCCCAGGCTTCATCCCCGCGCAACTCGGCCAGCAGGATGCGGTCCGGTTTCATGCGCAGGCACGCGGTCAGCGCCTGTTTGGCGGTGACCGGGGTGCCGCCCTCGTCGTCGCGACCGTAGAACAGGTGCACCTTGTTGCCGTGGTGGTTCAGGGCCAGCTCGTGCACGTCTTCAATGGTGATCAGGCGCTCAACAGCGGGGATGCTGCGAATCAGGCTTTTGGTGACCGTGGTCTTGCCAGAACCGGTCTTGCCCACGATCAGGATGTTGCGCTGGCGTCGCACGGCCAGGTCCAGGAAGGCCAGCACGCTGCGCTGCTCCTTGAGGCGCAGCAATTCCTGCTCGAAGGGTTGCAGGTCGTCGCTGACATCGGCACAGGCGGTGAACGCGCCTTCCCGATCCAGTTCTTCCAGGGTCTTGTCGATGATCGAGGGTTTGCGCACGGTGATCGATACCGTGAAGGCCTCGCAAGCCGGTGGAATGAGGACTTGCACCCGTTCACCCGTGGGCAGGGATGCCGACAACACCGGCTTGTCGTAAGTGATGGCCTTGCCGTTGAAGCTGGCGATCAGGGTCGCCAGCTGCCGGCAGTGCGCGAAACTCAAATAGGGCACAGCGTGTTGTGACCAACCGCTACGGCTTTCCGTCCAGACCTCAAAAGGCCGGTTGACACAGATTTCGGTCAAGCCGGGGTCTTGCAGGAAGGGCAAAAGGGTGCCAGGTACTCATCCAGCATCGTCGAGGACTGAGCCTCGGCGTGTGATGGCTTGGGCAGCTGGGTCACCAACTGCGTGACGAATTGCGAGACGGTGGCTGTCATCGTTTGACCTGAAGGCCGTAGACGCTGGCAAAGTCCAGATCGCGGGCCACCATCACCTGAATGTGGTCGCCCTGGTTTTTGATGATGGTGGGCGGGATGTTGACCGTGGCGTCGAGGATTTTTTCGATGATCTTTTCACCGCCGGATGCGGCACTGCCATAGACGTTGGTCGTACCGCCCGAACCACCCGTGTTGCGGTTGGCCATCGCTGTCACCGAGTCCTTCACAAAACTCATCAGGATCGCTGCGCCAAACCGCTCCATAAAATGGTTTTCCACCCAGCCTTCCAGACCCGAGCGCCCCAGGGCATCGGTCCCGGGGGAGTTGAGGGACACCACCACACCCTTGGGGGTTTTGGCGCGGGTCCACAACACGAACAGGCGCACCTGACCCTGTTTGACACCACCCTGGTACTCCCCCACCAGTTGGGATCCCCGATCCAGCAGCAGCACCTGGCCGTTGTCCGAGTACACGTCCCGGGTCAGGCGGCAGGTCGTCAGGCCGGGCAGGTGCTGTCCAGTGCGGTTTCCAGCGCACAGTCCAGCGCCGTGCCCTTGGTGATCAGGAAATTGCGGTCGGGCAACAGGCTTGCTGTGACGCCTTTGGTCGAAGTGGACTCCAGTCGTGCAGCCAGTTCATTGCCTGCAGCAGAAAAACGACCCGGTTCACCCGGGAATGCCGTCGCACGATCGCCCGACTCGGCAGGCGTCGAGCGGGACAGGGCCAGTGAACCCGGGGCGGACGTGGCCACCAGCAGCGTGCCACCCATCTTGCGATCCATCCAGTCCAGGACCGGTTTGCCATTGCTGCCCCTCGCCGGCTTGTGACTCCCCAGCACCGGTATGGCCGTCGAGCCGCCGTGCGGGGCCAGAATGGCCGGGACCTGATCCACACCGGCTTTGGTGGATGCCGGAGCCGAAGCCGCGGCCAGGGAAGGCAAGGGCGGTGGTGGCGCTGGGATCAACAGCGGGGGCAGGTTGTTGGCAATGCGTTGTTCCTGCAGGTTGACCTTCTTTTTGACGGTCTTGTCACGGTTGACCGCGATGATCAGCGCGGTCGCAGCACCCACAATGAACAGGAAACCCAACAGGGTGACCAGCTTGTTGTTGCCACGTCGCCGGTTGACCGAGGGCAAACCGACGTTTTCCGGGTTGTCGATCGAGTCCTTCGGGCCGCGTGCGGCCTTGGCCGACGCAGGCACCGGGACCGGGGGTTCTTGGGTTAACGGCGTATCGGAATCCAGCCCGATTGGTTCCACCTCCATGCGGGGCAAATCCGGGTCTACCGGGGGCACAGTTGGTTTTTTTCGGAACAGGTCTAAGATATGCATTAGCGGGCTCCCTTGATGACGCGTTCCACATCGGGGACACGGTGCCCGTGGTGTTGTCGATGCCGCCATTCAGATTGAAGGACCGGTTGACCACCGAGGCGACCCAGCTGCCCTTGCGCAACATCGGTTCCGACACCAGCTTCTGGACCACGATGGTGTGGCCATCGATCACATGGGTGTTGATCAGGGCTTCATTGGCTTCCACGCCGTCGCGGGTGACCGCGAACACGGCGGGCATGTCGTGGTTGTTGCTGAAGGTGAGGTAGATGAACCGTCCATCATCGCGTGCGGCCGTGGGACTGACTTCCTGCGAGCCTGCCACCCAGTAGTCGAAGTTCTGGATGCCCTTGCCGATATCGGTCAACCGGGACTTGACGTCACCCAGTCGTTGTTTCAAAGCTTCTGCCTTGAGGCGTGCCTGCTCCCGGTCTGCGTCGTCATCGGGGTAACGGAAGGACAGGGAATAGATCAGGTTCTGGTCCGCCCAGGCCGACGGGTCTTTGGGTGCCCGAGGTTGCACAACCAACACAAACTGGTAGGTGCGGCGCGAGGTCACCACCGTCACATTGGTGTCGGCGCGCGTCGTCTGCGGCTTGATAAACAGGTGGTTGGCTCTGGGTTTGACCTGCCAGGCCAGTTCGTCACCAATGGCCACATCCTTGATGGCTTCACCCTCGGCAAACTGGATGTGGGTGGAAACCCCGAAGAAGGTGGCGATCCGCACCACGTCGGACGGGTTGTAGTCCACCACCCGCACCCGGGGGTCGGCTTCACCCCGCAACGGCGTGAGCTCAGCCAACGTCAGCGTGGGCAGCAGCAGGGCCAGCAGTCCGGTGGCCAGCGTTCGTGTCATGGCGATCCTCATGGCTGCACCACCGGCGTGGTGGCCACGACGGCGGGCACGGCAGCACCCTGACCGGCAAAGACGATCGGACCGCTCTGGGCGACAGGGGCGATGTCCGTTTCACGATCTCGGACCCCACCGGTGCCAGCACATCCGGATCATTGCGGTACTCCATCACCAGAAAACCCAACGGATTGACGCCACGGTCCTTCTCGGACATGGGAGACCCGGAGTAACGGAAGGTGATCGTGGCCGCCCAGTGGGATACCTGCGGCTTGTCGGAGCCGCGTTCCACTTCCTTGGTGTACCGCACCAGTGCCACATTGGGCTTGATAAAGGATGTACTCTGGATGCGTACCTTGACTTTGGCATAGGGGCCAAAGACATTGAGGGGCGACAGCGGATTCTTGGGGTTGAAGAACTCGAAATACTTTTGTTGTTCCAGACCCACCGACATCAGGCCGACGTTGGTGAGTAGTCGGGCGCGAGTTCCTGAGTAGCCCTCCCGGTACCGTACGTACCACTGGGTGAAGTACTTGTTCATGGCTTCGTCGTAGGTGGTGTTGCCATTCTTGAGCGTTTGCACCACGTCCACGATGCCGGTCGAGTTGTCAACGCGAATGACAAAGGGTTCTCACCCGCTTGAGGGGGTCAGGGCGGCGAGGGCCAACACCGCAGCAACGGCGAGTACGGCAGAACCCACCGCAACACGCCAGGCGATGGTTCGTGACTGTTCCAGCTGTTGAAGCTTGTCGGTCTCCCAGGAGCGGGCTTCGCGCAAGTACGCCTCGAAGTCTTTCTTAACGACGGTGGCGCTCATTCAATTCAGCTCCGTGGTGGGTACAACCGACACGGGGGCCACGGCCCGGACTTCCACCCGGTTGACCGGACGGTACTCGCCTTTGACAACGGGTGGTTTGGGGGGTGCGCTGCAGGCGACGAGCAGGCAAAGGCCCAGGGCCCCTAGGAGGAGTTTCATGAATAGTCCTTGAATGGATGTAGTTCCCGCAACAGCGGAAACAACAAGAGATGAAATAGGGCTTGGGTTCAGCCTCGGGTGACACGATTCCGGTTGCCCCCGGTGACCTTGCGGTACAAGGCCGCAGGTGAACCAGCAACGTTGCGGGCAGCCTGCCCTGTTGCACTGGGGTTGTTAGCTGCCCAACGGGCATTCATGGCTTGACCCGACGGAGCCCCGGTAGTCGCTGAGGGTCTTACCGGTCAACAGGTCTTTACCAGCACCGGCGGTGTTGCGGGCACGGCCGACCGCATTGCCCACCGCACCCAAAGTGCCAATAGCAACGCCCCCGCCTAACGCGGATGCAATCGAGGGATTGCATCATGACCAGAAGGCCCGATAAGGCTAAACACAATCGCAGGTAGTGCCTGGCTCAATCGCGGGATCTGCAAACGCCCGCTGTCACGCCAGTAGGTAGGTGGATGATGGTCATGACCAACCTGATGGCGCTGCCGTCAACATCACCAGAAAGACGTAGTTCAGTGCTTGTCCGATCCATGCGTCAAAGAACCGTCGTGGGGCTCAAACATGGCCAGAGGATGAACAATGGGACCAACACCCATAAGGATGGCCAAGCCATCTTTGGCAGGCTGAGCAAGAACGCGCCATAGGCCTCAGGAGCACTCCAGCGGCCCAAATCAGAATGGCCATGGCAGCCACCCCAGATCGGGGAATGGGCAGTGTCGAGGATGCATTGGCTTTTGCCAATAGGCATCATCCAGGTCGAAATTTGAGACATCAGTACATCCAGAAAACTGGCACTGGCTGCATTGAGAATCCTGCTGCCATGGCCGGCCAGGCCGTCGGGAGAATTCCAAAGCATGTCAGAGAGGTAGGTGTTGTGACCAACAGTTAGTGCGATGCCAACGATCAGCGACAAGCGAATAATCCAGCATGCCCATCTATTATCGGCTCATTGATGACGCCACGCATCATCGACCAACCCCACAACACCACATAGATGGTCAATAAGATCGTTGCCACTGGAGTGATGGCACCGATAACACTTGCAGCCACGTCGCCGACGTAGGGACCAGTGCGCCGTACTCACTTGGGTGAAGGTTCTTCGTAAAGTGAAAGTCACTGGGCAGCCATCTCCAGTCTTCAAAGCGGAACGACGCCTTTGGTGGCGTCCTGCGCATAGCGTTCTCCACCACTTGGACAAGTCTCATTGGTTCCAGTTGTTGTCTCAATGGCTTTGAACAACGGGGCCTTGGTCATTTTTTGACCATCGACGACGACGTTGGAGTGGTCGTCCACTCGGGTACACCACCACCACATCCGATTAGTAAGCAGATAAGAAGAGGGACGCCGCCAGGAATTTCATTTCACTGGGTTATTTCCTTGCTAATTTGATAGGAAACCAGCCACGTTAAAGCGTGGACAGGGCCCTTGACGACTTCATGCGAATCTCCGCCGCCTGCTGATAGGCCAGATCCCGTTGTGCTTGTTGCATTTGGGACAGCATTGCCAACTTGGCGCTTTCGTTTTGCATCATCACTTGCTCAGCCTGAATGCGCCCCTGCAGGTCTGCCATATCTTTGGCGTCCGGTGCGTTGTTTACCCTGTCTAGCAGCACCTGAATGGTGCTGAATCGTTGACTGGCCTGTCGATAGCCTTCTTCAGCCGTTGCCCGGTTGAAGGCCGCCTGATTCCCGGAAGACTGAAACGCTCTGGCGGCGTCCGTCGTAGCTCCCAGGGTGGTATCGGTCACGTCAAACACCCGTGCGTTGGTACGGATCGCAGCCGAGTTCCCATACCCACTGCTCAGAATCGTCTGGTAATCCGCTGGCAGGTACTGCCGTGCGGCCGGGTTGTTCACCAGGTTGGCCAGCCCGCGCGACCCGTTGAGACTGTCGAACTGTTGCTGCATGCGCTGGAGTTGCTGCTGCATTTGCTGAAATTACACGCCCCAGGCCACCACTTGCTGAATTTGCTGCGCAATGCTGGTCGAGTCGATCACCGGGATGCCAGCATGGGCGGTACTCGCCACACCCATTCCGATGAACAGGGTGATGGTGGCAATGAGTCTTTTCAAACGGGTCATGTCAATACTCCTTTACGAGTGCGATGGAATTCAGGTAACCAGATGGATGGGTCGTCACCCAGCTCGGCTACCAGTTGTTCTGCGAGTTGGGAGGTGGCCGTATTGCCCGACAGCACAGCGAGTTCATCGTCAAACCCGCGCAGGTTCAATTCGGCCACCACGGAGTTGGATCCCTGCTTGATCAGGAACTGGCGGGACTTCTCTCCCAGGCTTTTGACGATCTCGTATTCGCGATGGGTCAGCTTGAAACCGTTGACGTAATCGTCGAAGTCGGCTTCCGGGTTGGGCAGAAAAATCTTGGTGGCAGTCTGGCTGATGATGGCGTAGGCAATCGGGGACTTCAGCACCTGCTGGGGTGACTGGGTGAACATCACCAGAAAGCCATCCTGTTTTCGGATTGTGACCAGCTTGTTCCTGGCCAGGTCTTCAAATGCCGGATCGTCCAGCAGCTTCCAGAACTCGTCCATAAAGATCGGAATGCGCCGACCATCCATCAGACTTTCGATCCGGTGGAACAGGTAGAGGATGGTGGGGGTGCGCGTCTCGTCGTTGTCCAGAAACTCAGTCACATCAAAACCCACCACCGGGCAATCATCCAGCTGCAGAGTGTCCTGCGCGTTGTCAAACAGCCAGCCCAGACCACCCTGGCACCAGCGGGCCAGGCGAATGTGCAGGCCACTGTCCTCTGTGGGGTCAAGGAATTCCAGCAAGGCACCCAGCCGCCGCTTCTCCTGCGCCGCACCCATCACACCGGTGATGGCGTGGGCGATGTCCCGTTCCTGCCGGGGTGAGAGCGGCAGGCCTTCGTGCCGGACCAGCTGGCGCACCAGGACCTCCAGAAAGGCCAGGTTGTTGGGCGTCGGTGCCAGCTGAAATGGATTGAAGCCGGAAGGGATTCCATTCTTCAGCGGATAGTAACGACCACCCATGGCCCGCACACCCACCGAAGCACCCAGATCCTTGTCGAACAGGACACAGGACAGCTGTTTGCCAGCACCCGGCTGTCGGAATTTCTGGGCCTGGGCCAAGAGCACCATCTGCAACACGGTCTTGCCGGTCCCGGACTTGCCAATCACCACGGTATTGGCCAGGTCCTTGTGATTGGGATCCAGTTGGGCCGCCTTGCGGGCATCGGCACCGGCTTCTCCCTTGTGGAAATTAAAGTAGAACGGGGCACCCGAGGAGGTCTTGAACATCGTGACCGCGTCCCCCCACTGGTTGCCCTTGATCCATCCCATCGGGAAATTGTGAAAACTGCTGAAACCCGCAAAGTTGCGGCTGGTGATGTCGCCCACCCGCACCCGGTACGCAAAATTCCCTGGCAGCTGGGACCAGAACGCACCGGCCACGCCAGCCTCTTCGCGTGCCCATTTCATGCCACTGTCCGACAGGGCAGCCGCCCGCTTCACTGATGTGGTCGTTCAGGGATTTCTGTTCGGCTGCGCGGATGACCAGGGCCAGGTTGTGGGCCCCATCACAAAGCGGTTGGAAGTCAGATCGTCCAGGGCCTCATCAATGTCCTCGACCTGGCTCATGGCCACGTCACCGGCATTGACCAGACGGGCCTGCTGTCGCTTCATGCGACCCACCGCCACTGGCTTGGACAGGAAGGTGAAGGATTGGGACAACACAAATTCAAACGGCAGGCTGAGCAGGTCGTTCAGGATGCCCGGGCAGGTCATCGCCGGGTACTCCTGGATCGTGACGATGCCCGCGTACTGGGTGTGTGATGGCCCCTTCAACGACATCAGGCCACCCTTGCCAAAGAAGGGCCGCGATGTGGACAGAACTTCGCGGATCTCGGCGCGAGGCAGGGGAAACGGCCGCCATTCGCCGTTGACCAGAAACGCCAGAAATTCCAGGACTTCTGAATACATGACGCCGTTGCGGTCATAACAGGCCAGCAACTCCGGCTCGTACCGGTCCAGTGCCGCCATGGCTGCGCTGCACAGATCGGCCATCGCTTCCAGCTCGTCGGTCTGGCGTTGTTCACGCTCAGTCGCGTCGGGTTGGCTGAAGATGCCCAATCCCCCGAACAGTCGACTGGCCTTATTGGGCTCAGGCCGATAAACGAGCGTCAGGTACAGCTCGTTGACCAGCATCCTCTCGCTAGCCATGCGATCGCGATACTTCACATTGAAATCGTGACAAAACCCCGGCGCGAAGTCGCCTGCCGGAAACTCACCGTACTCGCGACGGACCACATGTGACCACACCGCCACGTTGGGCGAGGCGATGTTGCGCAAAAAGCCATTAAGCTGGTCGTGCCAGACATTGAGGTCGAGCACATCCGCACTTTCGTGGGCAGCACCCTGCAGCCGCAGCGTCTGGACGTAGTCCCCATTGGCCAGTTTGACCACGGTGCGGGTCACCTGGCTGCTGTAGGGAATGAAGGCAGCGGTGGACTCTTCCAGCCGCAGGGCATCAGCAAATTTGAAACGGCTACCCATGGGGTTCCTTGGTTGGAGTCCGGCTCAAACGCCGGTCACGCCGTCCACTTGGCAGTGGCTGTCGGCGAAAAGCTGGCCGATCCCCAGAACCGGGTGTTGCGACAGCGCCCCACAGTCTTCATCCACATGAAAATGGCACTGAAGACGCCGGGTCGTGGGCACTGATCAGGTACAGGATGGCGTGAATGGGTGCTGCGAGCAGCAGGTACAGCGGATTGCCCACCGCCAAAAAAATCAGCACCGTGGTCATGAACTCGATGACAAAGGCCACCAGCGGGATTCCCCACAAGGTGGCGGGCCGCGTCAGGCCAACGAACAGCACATCGGTGTGCAAGTCAGGAACAGAACTCATCGTGACTAGACCGCTGCGATCACGTAATCGACGATGGAAGTCGCACCAAAGATCAGCACGATGCCGACGATGATCTTGATGGCCCAGTCCCAGGACAACTTGCCGGCAATGGCGGCGATGCCACAGGCGATCACGGCAATGATGGCGATGGTTCGGGCCAGACCACCCGTGAAGATGGCCAGCACCGACGCAGCAGCGCCATCCCACGGCGTGGCCATCGCCAGACCTGGCGTGAGCAGAAGCGATGCAACGGCCAAGCCGGCGATTAGCACCAGCGCACGGCTGTTGGTCTGCTCACAGGCTGCGTGGTTAGTCGCCAATGCGAACTTGATCTGGCGGTAGCGATTGATGAGGTTCATGGTGTGGTTTCTCCCTGGGTTGGTTTTAGTAAAAGCTGGGGTTTGGCTGCCAAATGGCGCCGAGTTCAAATCGTTGGTCGGCAGGTCAATGCCGGGTTGTTAACCTGATAGCGGTGGTTCCGTCCTACCGGTACACCATGACGGTGTGATCGCCTTCAACATCCGTGACAGTGGGCGTCTCGCGCGATTCGCGTGTGCGGGTCAGGGTGTTGATACGGACGGGTTTGTTGCGCGCGGAACGAATCACAGGAATGGCTTGAATTGATGGGGCAGGGGACACCGTGCCACCCGCACGGCTGACCACCTTCTGCACATAGCTGGGTTGACCCCGGAAATCCGCCCGAAACCCGGTGGCAAAGTTGCCCGAGTAATAGCAGCTGAAGGCCGCGTGCAAGGCCTGTTGCTGGTCGGTGATGCGAACTCGGGCCCGATCAAAACACTCTTTGAGAATCAGGGAACCCGCCCGCAAACTCTCACAGGCATCAAACGCTGTGACGTAGTCCAGACCGTACTTGGCCAGGTTGTAGCGATTGACCTGCGCGATTCCCACAGAGAAGTTGTACCCGGCCCGATCCAGTGCCTGGGCCGTCGCCGTGGCTTCGGCCAGATTATTGGGCTGTCGAACCAGCGTGCCACCCACCACGCCAATGGCGAAGGGGTTGGATCCGGACTCCACACCGACCACCGCAGCCATGGTTTGTGGATGCACCGAAGGGGCGCACTGTTGCGCCAGCGCCAGGATGTCCATGGACTCAGTTCCTCGCAGCCGCAGCCTGTGCGGCCAGCTGGGCGTTGTAGTCGAGCAGCGCCTGGGTGTACAGGCTGGACTCCGCCCAATAGCCATTGGCTTCGGGCGTACCCACATAGCGGGGTGCAACCGATTGAAGGTCGGTGTAGGCGTTCTGGGTGTACGCCTGCACGGCGGCAACACGTTGTTGATCACGTATTGGCCGCTGTCATGTCCACCCACCGGGATCAGGCCAGTGGCATTCAGAAAGGCGGCATCACAACGACCTGCACCGTTGCCAATGTCGTGCACCAGAGTCCGCGTGTTGGGATCCAGGGCCACGGCTGGGCACAGATTCAGGAAGTTGACCCGGGCGGTGAGCGTGCGGGACCAGCGACTCAGGCTGATTCCGAAGTACCTTTGAAGGGAAGGCACACAGGCAGCGGGCCGGACACCACTGGACAGACACAAAATGGCTTCACACGCCAGACGGGCGTCTCCGGTCAGCAGGGTCTGTCCCCAGGTTGGCAGATGCGGGCCTGTTAGCATGATGGCGACAAGCAGCGGCGCACCCAGTTTGCACGGGCGTAGTTTCATCAGATGGGATTTCTAATCAATTGAACACAATATGCTCAATAACAGATTTATTATTTGTGAATTGGTCTAATTGCGTGCAGTATATGTTCATTATCGGATGAATTCGCCTGATGCAAAACCTTTTTTTGTGTATTAATTGCCATGACGTCTGACGCCAACGAAGCCAGCAACGACGGGGAACTGGCTTCTTCGGACTTGCCCCTGGCCGCTCGGTCTATCAAGGCGCTATTGAACAGATTGGGTTATCCGGGCCACAAACACACGGGCGTGGTGGCGGGTTTTCTGGGGGTCACTACGCACCAGGCCAAGCGCAAGTTGTCGGGCATCTCCAGTTGGGATGTCGAGGAAATGGCCGCTTGTGCCAACACCTTGGCTATTCCATCGCGGATGTACTCGATGCCGGCGCATCATCGTCGCGCAATGTGACGGGAGTTGTGATTCAGGGGTCCGAGCGGCTGCCTTGCCGTTTCTGGCTGGGCGACGAAGTCACTGCGGACAAGGCCTCCGGGTTTGTTGCAGAACGTCAGGTGGATACCTGGCATGTTGGCAAAGCGAAAGATCTTCTGGGGCCCACATTCCGGGAAGCCCGTCGTGTCGTGTTGGAGCCAGGAAGCGTGGTGGTGAAGCCCACGGTTGCGGTGCTGGATGACAGTGTTGATGGATGTGACACTTTGTGTGAAGTGCTCGATCAGTTGGGATTTGCAGCGGCACCCTTCTACACAGTCAACACGTTGCTGGAAGCCTTGCGGGACCGGTCGTTTGATTGCTACGTGCTGGATTGGTTGCTTCCGGGCAGCACCGCGGCACCAGCCTTGGCACGGATTCGGGAGTTGTCCAAAACGGTGCCTATTACGCTGTACACGGGCAAGGTCGTGAGTGGTGAAGCCAGTCTTCACGGGATCACTGACGCGTTGCAAAGATTTGATGTGGACTATGTGGCCAAACCGGCACCGGCCGCCATCATTGCTACCACGTTGAAACGCGGACTCGGACTTCTTTAGGCACGTAACCGGATTTCCGACATAAGAAACCTTCGGAGCATCAACCGCTACAGGTCGTACAGGGACTCCATCTCGAAGTGGGCTCCTTCCACACCGCCGATACCCGCCAGTGCTTCCTCGGTCGCAGTCGTCTGGGCAGCGATCCAGCGCTGACCGCGTTTCGTGCGCGGGTTGCGCTCCGGGGCGTCGTGGGCTTCATACAGGTTCTGTTGCATTAAGCGTAAACGACAATCCCGGCCAAGCTTGATTTGCGCTATCCGAGGAGATGATGCAGGAGCGCGGTGTCTTTGTGGATCACGTCACGGTACGCCCCTGGGCACTCAAGGTACTCCAGGTTCTTGCCGCAGTGTTCCGTCGGCGCAAAAGGAACCACTTGGTCAAGCTGGAGGATGGACGAAACCTACTTAAAATGGATGGCCAGTGGAAGTATCTCTACCGTGCGGTAGATCGCGCTGCAGATACAGTCGATTTCTTGCTTACTTCCAAGCGGGATTTGGCAGCGGCGCATAGGTTCTTGGAGCGCGCCATCAACCTGCATGATCTGCCAGAGAAGATCAGTATCGACAAGAGTGGCGCCAACACAGCCGCCATCGAAAGCGTCAGGGAGGACGCCTGCGTCGACATCATCATGCGCCAGTCCAAATATTTGAACAACATCGATGAGTAGGACCGCCGGGCCATCAAACGGATCATCAAACTCCTGCTGGGTTTCAAATCTTTCTGGAGCGCCAGAGTCATCATCACCGAGATTGAGATCATGCAAGTGATCCGGGAGGGGCAGAAGTACTGCCTCGGCGACCAAACCACGTGGGCGGCCAACCAGTTCTACAGTTTGGCCGTTTGATCATCAGCCAGATCGCGCAACACTTTTCAGCCTGATCTCACTAATGCAAAAGAACCTACCAAGGGTTATCCCTAGTTCAAATAGAAATCCAAAGAAATTATGATTTCATCAAATGTCTGACCTCTGACGTCAAAGCAAGAGGTTACGACCGCCCTCCAACGTGCATCCACCCATTTCTCAGTAGGAGACGCAATGAACCGCACTTTCTTTGTCGCCATCGCAGGAGCCCTGACCTTGATTACCTCCCTGTCCGCATCCGCTCAGCAGTGGCCCGATTTTCCTGTTCCGCTGAAGCTCGGGGCTAGCGCCCGGGTCGGAAGTCAAGTGTTCGCGGGCATGGGCTCCGCGGGGACATCGTGGTTTGCGCTGGACATCAAGGCGAAAGAGCGCGAGTGGAAGAAGATGGCCCCCTACCCAGGAGCACCCCGCGACAACCCCAACGCGGTCGCATTGGGGAACCACATCTACATTTTTGGCGGACAGTACGCGCCGGCCGACATGCCCGGCGGACTGCGGGTGGACGACACGGTCTACCGCTACGACACCCAAGCCAACACCTGGGAAGCGTTGCCAACCCGGGCTCCGTTCGGCTTGCTGGCCACAAGCGCCGCAACGCTGGACAACAAGACCATCGTGTTTGTGGGCGGTGTCAGCAAAGTCGTCTTCGACACCTTTTTTGAAGAAAACGTCCGGGCCGGCAGCAACGCTGAGAAGAAGGCCCAGATCGCAGCCGCCTATCTGGACAAACCTGCGAGAGACTACTTCTTTATGACAACCGTCTTGCAGTTTGATCCCGCCAACCTCAGCTGGAAAGCGCTGGCACAAGACCCGGGACCGGTCACCATCGGCGCAGCCGTCGCGGTCAAGAATGGTCGGCTCGACATGGGCTCGGGTGAACTCAAGCCCGGCCTGCGGTCTCGCCATGCGCGCCAGTTCTGGCTCAACGCGGGGGGGCAGGCGCAGTGGAGTCAAGAACCCATCGGCGGCATTCCATGGGAGCAACAAGACGGCTTCGCCGGCGGGTATGCGGGATACAGCGGAGACACTTTGCTCATGGCAGGAGGCGCCACCTTCCCCGGTTCTTCGGCGCAGTATGAAAAGGGGCAGTTCTGGGCACACAAAGGCTTGAAGAAGACCTGGAGTGACACGGTCTATGCCAAGACCAACGGCAAGTGGAGCGTGGCGGGCAAGCTGCCCGAGCCGATGGGCTACTCGCCCTACGTCCAGCTGGACGACGGCGTGCTCATCATCGGCGGAGAGCTGCAGGACGGCAAACCCTCGGCCCGCAGCTTCTTAATGCGCATACAGAACAATACACTGTTGATCGAGGACTGACCCCACAGCATGAAAACATCTACCCGAATCCCCGCCTACAAGCTCGCCGCTCAGGAGATCAAGCGTTTCATCGAAACCAACGGTCTCACGGTGGGGCAGTCCCTGCCGCCAGAACCCGCGATGGCTCTGCAGCTGGGGATCAGCCGCCCCTCTCTGCGCGAAGGTATCAAGGCGCTGGAGTCGGTGGGCGTGCTGCAGTCCCGCCATGGTGAGGGTGTCTATGTCGCGAGTTTTTCGTTTGACTCCATCGTGGACAACCTCCCGTATTCCATGCTCGCAGACCGGGTGCAGCTCGGCCAGCTGCTGGAGGTGCGCGAAGCACTCGAAGTCGGCATGCTCGGCAAGCTCACAGAATGCATCTCAGAGGCTGAAGTGGCGACGTTGCGCAGCCTTGCGGAAACGATGATGGTCAAGGCACAAGCGCAGGAGTCCTTCGCCGAGGAGGATCGCCAGTTCCACGCCACCATGTTCGCTTGCATGCACAACCCCTTCCTCGATCGCCTGGTAGATCTCTTCTGGAATGTGTTTCAGAAGATGGCACACACCCTGCCCAAGTCCAGTCCGAGCTCCGGTCTGCAAACCGCCAGGGACCACCTGGAAATCGTCGAGCGGATTGAACAAAAGAACAGCGCCGCCCTCACAGCGGCGCACATGCGCCACTTCAGTGGAATCCATCAAAAACTGTTTGCGCCAACCACGCAATCTCATTAGGACATCAAAAAATGGTGTCTCCTGGGGATCGTTTACAGCCCGGCCCCGGCACCACCAAACCACAAGGGCTGTTGGAGATACACACATGAAGATGATCCAAGTTATCCGGATGGCCATGGGCGCGCTGGCGATGGCTGTCACAAGCATGGCCGTGGCCCAAACCACGCTGCGTATCGGCACACAGCTGCCCGAAACACACCCGTCCTACCTGGGCACGCTGGAGGTCAAAAAGAAACTCGAGGAGCTGTCCAAAGGTTCCATGACCCTGCGCATTTTCCCGAACTCCCAGCTGGGGGACTTCAAAGCCATGGTGGCCCAGGTGCAGGCCGGTGAACTCGACGCCGTCTCCGCAGGCTACCCCGACATGAGCTACATCATCCCGGAGCTCAAGCTGATCGGCGCGCCCTATGTGATTGCGAACTACGACCATTTGAAGGCCGTCGTGAAAGGTCCTTACGGCAAGAAGATGGACGCCAAATTTCAGGAAAAGGGCATCCGCGTGCTTGACGTCTGGTACGAAGGCGCCCGTCACACCACGGCCAACAAGCCCATCAACAGCATTGACGACATGAAGGGCCTGAAGCTGCGCACACCCAATGTGCCGTTCCTCATCGCCTACGCCAAAGCGGTCGGCGCAACCCCTGCCCCTGTGGCTTTTGCCGAGGTCTACCTGGCGCTGCAGACCAAACAGGTCGACGCACAAGAGAACCCGTTGCCCACCATCGAGTCAGCCAAGCTGTACGAAGTGCAAAAGCACATCGCACTGACCGGTCACTTCATTGCCAGCTCGGCCATGCTGCTGAGCGAGAAAACCTGGGCCAAGTTGACCCCCGAGCAGCGCAATTGGGTCACCGAAGCGACGCTGGTAGGCGGCAAGTTTGCCAGCCAGATGGTCGCTGACAAGGAGAAGTCATTGATCGACGGATTCAAGGCCCGCGGCATCACCTTCACCCAGCCAGACACCGCGCCGTTCCGTGCCGCCATGAAGGGCTACTACGACGAGCTGGAAGCCGAATTCGGCAAAGGTGAAATCCAGAAGATCGTGACCACCAAGTGATGAGCACCCAACCCCAAGAGCGACCGGACGACGGGTCCACCTTGGGGCTGGGCAACAGCCCTCTGTACTGGGAGGGGTGGATCGCCGCAGCCCTGCTGATGGTGCTGACCTTCGTCATCGCCTTGCAGATCGTGGGCCGCTTGGGTGTATTGCCCGGGCAGGTCTGGACTGAAGAACTGACACGCTGGTTGTGGGTCTGGGCTGCGCTCATTGGTTGCGCGGCCACACAGGCCCACCAGCAGCACCTGCGCATGGACGTGTTCAGCAACCATTTGCCGCCTGCCGCTCGCCGGGTCAGTGATCGCCTGCAGCAACTGCTTGGGCTGGCCGTGGTCTGTTATTTGGGTTGGCAGGGCTGGCGCGGCGTCCTGCGGACATGGCATAACGAATCGGTCACGCTGCCAGTGACCGACGCGGTGCTTTACGCAGCGCTGCCACTGGCGATGTTGCTGTGGGCCGTGCGCCTGCTGCGTGAACTGTTTACAAGGCAGAGCAAGCAATGACTCTCACTCTATTCATCGCTGGCTGGCTACTCTTGGTCATCCTGGGCACTCCCATCGGCATGTCCATGGTGGTGAGCTCACTGGGCTACTTCCTGTACGCCGGAACGGGCCTGGGATTCTCGGCGCAGCGCATCGTGGATGGCCTCAACAGCTTTCCGGTGATCGCCGTTCCACTGTTCATCCTGGCCGCCAACCTGTTCAATGTGTCGGGCATCACCAACCACCTGTTTGGTTTTGCCAGTTCACTGGTGGGGCATGTGCGGGGCGGCTTGGGACACGTCAACATCCTGGCCAGCCTGTTCTTCTCCGGCATGTCCGGTTCGGCCCTGGCCGACGCTGGCGGGCTGGGCAAGCTCGAGGCCAAAGCCATGCACGACGCCGGCTACCCGCAAGACTTGTCTGCAAGTCTGACAGCGGTGTCCGCGCTGCTGGGGCCGCTGGTGCCACCCAGCATTCCGATGGTCATCTACGGTGTCATCTCGGGCGCCTCCATCGGCGGGCTGTTCCTGGGCGGCATCATCCCCGGGCTGTTGTGCACGATCGCCATGATGGTGATGCTGTACATTGTCGCCGGACGCCGGTCGCTGCCCGTGGAGCGTCGTACGCCGGCCCGTGAAGTGGCGCGCCTGTTTGTCTATTCCTTGCCTGCGCTGCTCACCCCGGTTGTCATCATCGGTGGCATCTTCAGCGGCCTGTTTTCGCCCACCGAAGCCGCCGCCGTGACCGTGGCCTATGCCTTGCTAGTGAGCAGCCTGATCTACCGGCAGATGTCGTTCAAGAAGTTGTGGAGCTGCTTCTATGACACCACGATTGTCTCGTCCGCCATCGCCTGGAACCTGGGCGGCGTGGCCATGATGGGCGTGGTGCTGGCGATGGAAAACGCGCCAGCGCAAATGACGGTGCTGTTCACCACGTGGGCCGACGGACCGGTGGTGTTCTTGCTGCTGGTTTGCCTGTTGCTGCTGGTGCTGGGCTGCTTCATTGATCTGCTCGCGCTCTTGCTCGTGCTAGTACCCTCGCTGATCCCGGTTGCGACCACGTTCGGCATCGACCCGGTGCACTTCGGTGTGGTGGTGATCCTCACGCTGATGATCGGAACCATCACCCCGCCCATGGGCATGGTGTTGTTTGTAGTCGCGCAGAGTCATGACTATCCGGTGCACAAACTGGCGGTCGCCATCCTGCCCTGGCTACTACCCCTGCTGATCGTGTTGGTGGCCATGGTCTTGTACCCACCGATCGTCACGTTCCTGCCCAATCTGTTCATGGGTACATAGCCGCGCCCTGACCCATTCGAACGGGGATTGGCGACCGCCATCCCTGCCCTATCTCCTTCATTCATACCCTCAAACTCCATGTCCAAATCCAAAACCTTCCTTCACGGCATCGTGCCCCCTGTGGCCACGCCTTACACCGCCGACAACCAGATTGACTGGAAAAGCCTCAGTCGCCTGCTCAAGCACTTGCTGGACGGTGGCGTGCACGGTCTGTTCTTGCTGGGATCGACCAGCGAATGTGTCTCCCTGTCTCCTGACGAGCGGGCTCGCCTGCTGGAGTTCTGTGTGAAGGAGGTGGGTGGGCGCGTGCCACTGGTCTCGGGCATCATGGATCCCACCACCGACAGTTGCATACACCACGGCCTGCGGGCCAAGGCCGCCGGTGTGGATGGTCTGGTGGTCACCGCACCGTTCTACACCCGCACCAACCAGACGGAAACCATTGACCACTTCCGCTACATCCGCGAAGCCACGGCGATGCCACTGGTGGCCTACGACATTCCGGTGTGCGTGGGCATCAAACTGCAGCGCGAAACCTTGCACACCTTGGTGGAAGAAGATCTCATCGTCGCCCTCAAGGACAGCAGCGGTGACGATGGCACTTTCCGCATGCTGCTGCAGGACTTCAAGTCCAAGCCTGGATTTGCCCTCCTCACGGGGTCCGAGATAGTCGCCGACAGCGCCATCCTCGCTGGGGCCCATGGCTGTGTGCCAGGCCTGGGCAATGTGGACCCCGCCGGTTATGTGCGGCTGTACGAAGCTGCCAGCCAAGGGCGCTGGACAGAGGCCCGTGCAGAGCAGGAACGTTTGATCGCATTGTTCCAGATGGTGTTCTGGAGCGCGCCACGCCTGAGCGGCGGCGCGGCCGGTGTGGGCAGTTTCAAGGTGGCCCTCAAGCACATGGGTATTTTTGAAAACGGTGACATGCGCCGGCCCAACCGCCCGGTTCCGGAAGATGTCAGTGCCCGCATTGCCGACCATCTGAAAGGCATGGGACTCATGTGAGCACCAACCCCCTCGAACTGCCATGCAAGCACCCATGCACACCCCACCACCCGCGCAGGACGGTTCGTCATGCACCCATCGCCCGTGGTGGGGTTGGTATGAAACAGTTTCCGAGCGGGCGGGTAATAAGGTTAAGCGGATCCTGGTGCACCCGGGGCAACAACTCAGCCTGCAAAAACACCACCAACGAGCTGAACACTGGGTCGTTGTGCAAGGCCAGGCACGGGTTACCGTGGGTTCGCAGGTTGTGGATCTCGGCGTTGGACAGCACGTCGATATTGCGCTTGGCGAAGTTCACCGACTGGCGAATCTAACAGACGCGCCTGTCGAAATCGTCGAGGTGCAGTTTGGTGAGTACCTCGGCGAGGACGACATCGTGAGACTGCAAGATGACTACGGTAGAACGTGACGACGCTGCAAACACCACCTCCCTTCGATGCGTGCATCTACGGTGGGGTGCGGCTCGTTACCCGTTCGTAAAACCACATTGACCATGATTTCCAAAAAAAAAGTACTTGATCAAATCGAAAACGGCTTGGTAGTGTCCTGTCAGTCATTGCCCGGCAGTGCCATGGACCGAACCGATATTGTCGTGGCGATGGCACAGGCTGCCGTGGCAGGGGGCGCCTGTGCTTTGAGAATTGAGGGCGTGGCCAACGTCCTGGCAGTCACTTCGGTTGTAGATGTACCCGTGATTGGGATTGTGAAACGGGATCTGGCGGATTCCCCCGTGCGGATCACGCCATGGGTTCAAGATGTACTGGATCTCGGGGCTGCAGGCGCAGCGATTATTGCCTTCGACGCCACCATGCGGCATAGGCCCGAACCATGCAGTAGATTGCTGGAGGCGACGCGTTCCGCTGGATGTCTGTCCATGGCCGATTGCGCAACCGAAGCGGATGGATTGATGGCATGGAACATGGGGGCCGACCTAGTTGGTACGACCATGTCCGGCTACACGGTTGAGACAGAAACGGACGCCGAAGGCCCGGATTTTCCTCTCATTGATCGCTTGGCAAAACGCGGCTGTCGTGTGGTCGCCGAAGGACGGTTTCGGACGCCTCAGCAGGCTGCACAGGCGTTACGCCATGGCGCATTCTGTGTGACGGTGGGCTCCGCGATAACGCGCATTGAACATATCACTGGCTGGTTTGCCCATGCCATGTCCAAGGTGCAATCGTGATTCTAGCCATTGACATCGGCGGAACAAAGATTGCTGCGGCCAACGTGATCAACGGGGAATGCCAGGATCGTCGGCAGCTTCCTATGCCAGCGACCGAGGCAGCATTCTTGCAGGCAATCCAAGAACTGGCCAGCGACCGGCCACAGCCCACTGGTGTTGCAATAGCCGTTACCGGATATGTTGATGGGTGCGCGGTACGTGCCGTCAACCCGCAGACCATACCCTTTTGGGATGCCTATCCATTGATCCCACGTTTAACTCAGTTGCTGGGTTGCTCAGTGGTTGCCATCAACGACGCCCAGGCCGCCGCATGGGGTGAATACTGTTTACGTCATCAACAATGTCAGGATTTGCTCTTCATAACCCTGTCCACCGGCGTTGGAGGAGGCTTGGTGTTAGGCGGTTCACTACGTGAGGGAACCCACGGATTGGCCGGACATGTCGGACATGCGGCTGTCGATGTGGCACCGATCGATGCCCCGTACGCTTGCGGCTGTGGTCGGATGGGTTGCCTGGAAGCCGTTGCCTCCGGCACCGCCCTGGCGCGTCAAGCCGGGCACCACTTTGGACATTCCCTGAGCAGTACTGAACTATTTGACATGGCCCGACTTGGCGATCACGATGCCCTGCAGCTCGTTCAGCGTGCTGCCCGAGCCGTGGCCAGTGCAATTGCGAGCAGTCATGCACAGCTTGATTTGGAACTGGTGGTGCTGGGTGGCAGCGTAGGGCTGGCACCGGGCATGCTCGATTGGGTGCAAGCGGCGTTAGCGGAGTTTCCACAGGTTTACCAGTTGCCCATAGAGCGGGCCCTTCTGGGTGCAGATTCCGGCTTGGTCGGGGCCGCAGCATGGCTAGAGCAAAAGGTCAAATCGGAGTAGAGAGTCGCATGACCATTGACCAGATCATCGAGGGGCGAATTCTGACGCCCGAGGGCTTTATCTCTGGAAGGATTCTTCTGAGTGCAGGACGTATACAACTGATCGAAGGGGATCTGGTAGCCACATCGCGCGTGTTGCAGGAGCCTGGTGCCATTTTGTTGCCGGGATTCATCGATACCCATGTTCACGGCGGCGCGGGCTTTGACATCATGCAGGGAGCAGATGCTGCAAGCCAGATTGCACGATGCCATGCTCAGCACGGGACGACCGCTTTATTGGCTACGACGATGACCGCTCCCATGGCAGATATTGAAAAAGCCTTGCGATCATTGGCGCCTGCTTGTCAAACCCGGCCCGCGCAAGGGGCCCGCGTACTGGGGGTACATCTGGAAGGCCCTTATATCAATCCCGGAAAACTGGGTGCCCAGCCCGCTTTTGCGATACCCCTCAGCATGCAGGAAGTGGAAGCATTGCATGCTCTGGCCCCCATACGATTGATCACCCTTGCACCGGAAATCCCAGGTCATATGGCGTGCATAGGTCCGCTGAGCGATGCGGGTTTTCGCGTGCAAATTGGTCACAGCGCGGGTTCCTACGAGGAGGGTCACGCCGCGCTGGAGCATGGGGCTGCAGGCTTTACGCATCTTTTCAATGCGATGTCGGGACTGCACCATCGGGCCCCCGGCATGGTGGGGGCTGCCTTGGCGCATGCGCGCTACGCCGAAATCATTCCTGACCTGCTGCATGTGCACCCGGGTGCCATCAAAGCGGCCTTGCGCGCCATTCCCTGCCTCTTTTGCGTCACCGACTCCACCTCGGCCACCGGGATGCCGGATGGTGACTACGCCCTTGGACAACACCGCGTTTTCAAGTGCCTGGGTGGTGTGCGTCTAGCTGACGGTACGCTGGCCGGCAGCGTCTTGACCATGGATCAGGCATTGCGCAACCTCGTTGCCATTGGGGTACCTCTGGACGACGCGTCGAAAATGGTTTCGACCCATGCCGCAGACTTCCTGGGCTTGAATGAATTGGGTCGCCTCACAACGGGTAGCAGCGCCGACCTGGTTGTTTTGGACCCGGCGCTTCAAATCCAGCGTGTTTATATTGAAGGAAGTGAAATTGAAATCCACTGAAATGCGCCGCGAAGCGCTGTATGCGCCGCAAGCCGTAAGTCAATTGCTGCAGCATGATGGCCAGGCCTATGCGGAACTGGGTGCGGAGTTGCGTCGTCAGCCACCAACGGCGGTGGTCACCATTGCTCGCGGAAGTTCTGACCACGCCGCCCATTTCATGGGCTATTTGATGATGGCACGTCTGGGTCGTCTGGTGACTTCGCTACCGATGTCATTAATCACTCTATATCAAACCCGGCTGCACATTGATGGCCTGATGTCGGTGGCGTTTTCGCAATCGGGCCAAAGCCCGGATTTGATCGCACCGACACGATTCATCCGCGAAGGTGGTGCGCGGACCTTGGCTTTTGTGAATGAGGTGCCATCACCACTGGCTACTGCCGCTCAATGGGTTTTTCCGTTGCATGCGGGCAAGGAGTTGAGTGTGGCGGCCACCAAAAGCTATATCGCGCAATTGGTAGCGGGCGCGCGCCTGACGGCGACCTGGCAAGACGATAAGACCCTGCAGACTGCGCTGGAGCGGCTACCGGATGCCCTTCATGCAGCTGCACAGCTGTCGTGGCAGCCTGCGGTGGATGTCCTTTGCAAAGCTGACAAGCTGTTTGTTATTGGCCGGGGAACTGGATTGGCCATTGCAATGGAGGCTGCCCTCAAATTCAAGGAAACCTGCGCTATCCAGGCCGAAGCCTTTTCTGGCGCGGAAGTCAAGCATGGTCCCATGGCACTGGTCGAAAAGGGCTTCCCCATGCTGGTGTTCGCTCCGCGAGGCCCGGCCCAAGCCAGCCTGTTAACGTTGGCTGAAGAGATGCGTCTTCGCGGTGGTCGCGTGTTGCTGGCCGCACCAGCAGGAACGCCCGGCGCTGAGCTGCCATTGGTCTCCACGGCACACGAGGATCTGGACCCTATCGCCATCATCCAGAGTTTCTACCTAATGGTTGAAGGATTAGCTCAAACACGAGGCTTCAATCCGGACGTTCCTCGCCATCTCGCCAAGGTGACACAAACGGTATAGCGTGGTTTGTCACAAGGCAGAAGTACGTTTTCAGTTGACACCAACACAATTTAGTAGCTGGGATCGGTAATGGCTTGCGTTGACGCACGCTCCCCGTTTTGGGGTGCCGACAGCGCGTGTTTGGACTCGATTCCAAACCATCACAAATTGACCTCACATAGGATTTTCGCGATGTGGCAGGTTTGATAAGAATCTTACCGGGAGGCCACTTTGGCTTTGGATTGGGCTGTGATGACGGGCTAGGTGTTGCTATGGAGTTGTTCGGCGCAGTGCTTCATTAATTCGCCAAATTCCTCCAGTTGATTTCCTGAGACTTGCCTCCTCCTCTTTCTAGCGAACCGTCACTTGTTGCACTGAAAACGAAGGAACCCCGATCATTTCTCGCTGGTCCCATCGCTGAGTCGCCAACGACTTTGCTCGATCGGCAAAAACGCTTCGATCGCCGCAGTGGCGATGACATGCGTGGTGTCTTGTTCTGCATCATGCACATTGAGTCCGCCGAGGACCGCAGTGACCTCGGCACGGCCTCGCGGAAGTTCTGCGCAGACACGGGCAATGTCGACCTTGTCCGGCTCCTGCACGCCAATGGTGACTTGCACGCGCATTTCACGGTGGTCATAGCCCAGCGACTTGAACAACACGATCGACGAATGGTGTAGGGCATCTTGCACCGCCCGGCAGGCTGCCTTGGTGTAGTCACAGCCATACAGATCGTTGCCCGACCCCATTTCCAAAATGATCCGTCTTTCAGTCATGTGCAGGCTCCATGTCAAAGGAGACTATGACCGCCGCGTTGGCGATGACGCTCCAGCCGTCCTTCTCCCGCCGGGGGATGTCCAGCCCACCCTTGACTACCCTCACTGTCGGCTGTCCGTAAGGAAAAATGCTCAAAAGCGCGTTGGTGTCCACCAGGCTTGGCTGTTGAACACCCAGTTCGACGTCGATGAGCATGCCATCCCGGGAAAATCCAAAGGCATCGGCCACGTTCAGCGAGTTGTGCCACAACGCATCTCGGATGGCACGCGCGCAAGCCTCGGTGTAGTTGCGACTGCGAATCGAGGTGCCCATGCCGAATTGCGTGACGACCCGTTTTTTGGCCATTGAAGATCTCCTGTCGAAAAAATGGCTGCTGGTGTGTCGATGTCCGTCGGCTTGGGTGACATGGACCCCTCACTGTGTCAGTGAGCTTCCTGGTGGCAGACGACGAAGTGTTTGGTGGTGGTCTCGACCACCTCCCAACAACCACTGAACCCGTTGGGGATAACAAAGGCATCACCGGTCTTGAACGAACGGATTGTGCCATTGTCGCCAATCAAGCGGACATGACCCGAGACGATGTAGCAGAACTCGTCGCGATGGGTGAACGCCCGCCATTTGCCCGGCGTACTGGTCCAGGTGCCGGCTGTCATATCACCCGCAGCACTGGAGTAGAAAACGGTGCTCTCATGATGGGGGTCGCCCTGCAGCACACGATCGGGCAGATCGCGCAGGCGCCTTGCCTCGAATGCGCCGCGATCTTGCTGGAAGTCGATTACCTGGGTATTGTGGGACATGTCGCGCTCCGCAGGTTCTGACATCAGATCTTTTCGTCGCGCAGCCAATACCACTTGTAAAGAAAAAACTGTCCGAAGCGCCTGAAAGGCGCGAAGGCTTCAGAACGCACCATGTTCCAGACGTTGGGGTATTCAAGCGGCGAGTTGTAGATCGGCAGATTGAAAACCTCTCGCCCGGCATCCTTGCCCGCCACCCTTTCGGCGATGCGCTTCCCAGCCCAGGTAGACGACGACACACCGTTGCCACCGTATCCGAGCGCGTGCCACACCGTCTCCTTGGGGTTCGGGCGGGTGATGCGCGGCATCATGTCATGGCTCACATCCACCCAACCCCACCAGGAGTGGTCGATCTGGATGCCGGCCAGCGGCGGGAACTTGCGCGCGATCGCGTCCGTGAGCAGCTTCAAGTGCACAGGATCTTCGGCATCGGCGCCGGTGATCGAGCTGCGGCTGCCCAGCTGCAGACGATTGCCTTCGAGCAGCCGATAGTAAAAGCGTAGGGTGCGCGTGTCTGTCATGAAGGTCTTGGATTTGAAGTTGCAGGCCGCCATTTCGGCGTCGGTCAGCGGGCGCGTGACCACCGAGTTGGACAGGATCGGCAGGATCTTGTTTTTCAGCATCGGATTGAGCGTCTGCCCGGTGTAGCCGCCGGTGCAAACCACCACACGCTTGGCGCGCACGATGCCGCCTGGCGTTTGCAGGTGATGTACGCCGTTGACCGTTTTCCAGCCCTGAACCGGACTGGCCGGGTGTACCTTCACGCCCAGTTCGCGCGCTTTGCGGATCAGGCCAAAGGTGAATTTCAGCGGGTGTATCCCCACGCCTTCTTCTTCAAACATCGCACCCAGGTGTTCGCGTTCGTCGCAGTGCTGTTCACGCACTTCTTCCGGGGTTAGCATGCGCGTCTTGTAGCCGAACACCTCGTTGCGAAGGCGAGTCATCTCGCGCAGGTAGTCAAGCTTCTTGGGGCGGTGCGCCATGTAGAGGTGGCCGCCGTCGTAGGCCTCGCACTCGATTTCTTTGGTGAGTTGCTTGAAGTTCTCGAAGCCTGTGCGCACCTCGGCGTCCAGCCGCTTCGCGACGTCGAGGCCCCAGCGCTCGATCCACTGCGCGCGGGTGAGGCGGCCGTTGGCGTTTTGCCCCTGGCCGCCACTGCGGCTTGAGCAACCCCATGCCGTCTGAGCCGCATCCAGCACGGTGGCGATAATGCCGTGTTCGCGCGCCAGGTAGAACGCGGTGGACATGCCGGTGGAGCCGGAGCCAATCACGACCACGTCGGCATCGGTGTCGCCGCGGATCGGCCCGTCGTCGGCCGGCGGGCTGCCGGCCGACGCCACCCAGTAGGTCGGCGCATAGCCAGTGCCCTGGCCAGGCGTGGTGTTCACCAGCGGATCGTATGTGGGTTCGTAGGGGCGCAACACGTGGCCGCCTATGCTCGTCGAGGTCATGAAATGTCTCCTAGGTTTATGGGGCGCTGCCTGTCGGAGATTGCTAAGCACACCGACAACCAACGGGTCCTGGAACGCTTGTTCCTTGGACCAGACCCAAGCGAAGGATAGGCAGGAGCAGCCGACACTGGTTAGGACCAGTTGCAGCCATTCCATGGAACCAGCCGCGGGCGCGCGTACTCCAAAATGGGAAAACAAGGGTTAACCCGAGTGCTTGGCACTAACGAATCGCCGCCCCTGGTTCTACATCCGTAGCCGATTCGGCCTCAACAATACAACCAGTTTGCAAACCCGTCGCACTGACGACAAACAGCCGCACCCGGCGGGCTGCAAAAAACGCGACACCGACAGCAGGAGACAGCATGAACAACCCGCAGCGCAGTATCACTGCACAGACCCTGGCCGATTTTGCCGATGCCTGGAATCGCCACGACCTCGAGGCGCTAATGGGCTTCATGCACGACGAGTGCGTGTTCCACGCAGTGGCCGGTCCCGATGTGCTGGGCCGAACCTTCAGCGGTCGCACCGAAGTTGCCGACGGGTTCAAGGCCGCCTGGATCAACATCCCCGATGCCGCCTGGCTGGACGGTGTTCACTTTGTGGCCGGCGATCGCGGTGTATCGGAATGCACCTTCAAGGGCACGCAGGCCGACGGATCTCGCATCGAAGCCCGGATGGTGGACGTCTTCACCTTCAAAGACGGAAAGATCCTGGTGAAGAACGCATTCCGCAAGAACCGCCCACCGCTGGCTGCCGCTTGAGCAGCCGACGCTTTCCCGGTAAAACCACATTGGCCGACCGGGAGCGCAGATTTTTTTATTCCGTTAACTCAAAAGACCGATCATCAAGTTGGCAGATTTTTTTCCTTTCCTAACCACCCCTGGAGACAATGATGAAATTCAAAAACACCCCCCTGGTATCGCTGCTTGCAGCCTCTTCCTTCTTCCTTGGCGGCAGCGCCTGGGCCACCACCTTCAAGGTCGCCGTGGGCGACGCCCAGGGCAGCGCCCAATGGGAAATGGCGTCCAAGTTCAAGTCCGCCTTTGAAGCCAAGACCGGTGGCAAACACAAAGCCGAATTGTTCCCCAACGAACAGCTCGGCGGTGAAGAGACCACGGTCAACAGCGCCTCCATGGGCACCCTGGACTTCTCAGTTCTGGCCGTCAACAACATCACCCCGTTCTCCCCCTCGGTGGGCGTGCTCACGCTGCCTTACGTGATCCAGAGCGCGGAAGAAGCCAAGAAGCTGGTGACCGGTGACGTAGGCAAGGAACTCACGGCCAACACAGTGCGCGACGCGGGTGTGCGCATCGTCGGCTGGACCTTCACCGGCTTTCGCGTGCTGACCAATTCCAAGAAACCGGTCAAGACGCTGGCCGACCTCCAGGGCCTCAAGATCCGCGTGCCCAAGAACGAAATCATGATCTCGTCGTACCAGGCCTGGGGCATCAACCCCACGCCCATGGCCTGGGGTGAAACATTCACCGCGTTGCAGCAGCGCGTGGTCGATGGCCAGGACAACCCCTACATCACCGTGAGCTCGATGAAGTTCAACGAGGTGCAGAAGTACATCACCAACATCCGCTACGTGTTCTCCCTCGAACCCATCATCGTGGGCGAAGGCACCTTCAAGAAGCAGCCTGCCGATGTGCAGAAAGCCATTCTGGACGCCGGTGCCGAAGCCACCGAACACAGCTACAAGTGGCTGCTTGAAACCGAAGGTCGTATCAAGAAGGAACTGACTGCCAAGGGCATGGTGATCACCGACCCGGCCGATGGCGAGAAGGGAGTGGATCTCCAAAGCCACCACCACCGTGTGGCCCAAGTTCTACGACAGCATCGGCGGCAAGGACAAGCTCGACAAAGTCCTGAAGGCTCTGGGCCGCTGATCGGCTGACAGGGGCGGCCACGCGACGTGGGCGCCCCTTTTTTTTCTTCCCCAGCGGGCTTGAGACACCGCCCTTTCTCTGCGCCTCGTGCGCCCCTTTTTGAGGTAATCGCCATGACGTCCCTGCGCAAATCGCTGACCTGGTTGAACGACATTGAGACGCTGGTGTGCGAATGGTTGCTCGCTCTGTTCGTGGTGCTGCTATTCGCTCAAATCCTCGCACGCCAGCTCTTCGGTTACTCGATCGCCTGGTCGGAAGAGCTCTCCACCTACATGTTCGTCTGGTTCGCCTACCTCGGCGCGGTGGTAGCGGCAAAGATGTCGGCGCACAACCGCGTCACGGTGCACATGCAGTTCTTACCGAAGTGGATGGCCAAAACGCTGATGACCGTGGCCGACCTGCTCTGGGTGGCTTTCAACCTGTATTTCGTCTGGCTCAGCTACGACTTCGTGTTCAACCGCATGAACCTGTTCTGGAAATCGCAGACCCTGGGCGTGCCGATGAAATACATCTACATGATCCTGCCGATCGCCTTCGCCCTGATGTCGGTCCGTGTGTTGTGGAACACCTACCTGAGTGTGTTCAAGGGTGAAGAGCTGCTGGATCCGGAAACCGCCGAGATCAAAAAAATGCAGAAGAACAACGACGCAGCGGCTTGAAGCTGATCACTCACCGGAGACAACACCATGGACATGTACCTTCCCGAAATCCTGTTTGGCGGCTTCATGCTGCTCTTGCTGCTGGGCGCACCGATCACGGTGGCGCTGGGTGGCGCGGCCATGGGCGCCTATGTAGTGCTCGACAAGGACCCGATCGCGCTGGTGCAGATCGCTTTCACCTCGGTCAGCAGCTTCCCGCTGATGGCCTTGCCCGCCTTCGTGCTGGCGGGTGCGCTGATGGAGGCGGCCGGCATTTCACGACGTCTGGTCGATATTGCCGAAACGCTGGCCGGCCCGATCACGGGCGGGCTGGGCGCGGCCACGGTGCTGGCTTGCCTGTTCTTTGGTGCCATCTCGGGCTCGGGCCCGGCCACCACTGCGGCGGTGGGCATGCTGATGATTCCTGCCATGACCAAGCGCAACTACGACCGCGCCTACGCCTCGGCAGTGACCGCCGCCTCGGGCGGCCTGGGCATCATCATTCCGCCCTCGATTCCGATGGTGATTTTCGGTATCGCGGCGCTGGGCATGGAGCCTCCGCCCGAAGCGGTAGAGAAGTTTGGGTCGTTCGCTTCACTGTCGATCCCCAAATTGTTCGTGGCCGGCGTGATACCGGGTCTGGTGATGGCCAGCGGCTTGCTGCTGATGAACTATTTCATCTCCAAAAAGCGTGGCTACCGTGGGTTGTCTGAAAACTGGTCGGGGAGCGATCTTCGCGCGGCACTGAGGCGCGGCATTTGGTCGATCCTGGCACCCGCCATCATTCTGGGTGGCATCTACGCTGGCATCTTCACGCCCACCGAATCGGCCATCGTGGCGATCTTTTACACCCTGGTCGTCGGCTTGTTCGTGCACCGCGAGCTGCGCTGGTCTGCTATCAAGACGGCTCTGCGCACCACCACCTGGATCACCGGACGCGTCCTGCTGATCCTGTTCACGGCGACCGCTTTTGGCCGGTTGCTGGTCGAGCAACGCATTCCAGGCGACATCGCCGAGGCTTTGCTCACCATGACGTCCAACCCTTACATCATCTGGGCGCTGGTGATCGTATTCCTGCTCTTTGTAGGAATGTTCATGGAAACCCTGGCGGCCATCCTGATCCTGGTGCCGGTGTTGCTTCCGGTCATGTACTTGACCGGCGCCGACCCAACGCATGTGGGTATCGTGGTGATCTGCACACTTTCAATCGGCTTCATGACGCCTCCGCTCGGCGAGAACATTTTTGTGGCATCTGGCATAGGCGGGGAGACCGTGGAAAAAATCGTCGTGAAGGTACTTCCCTTCGTAGCGATCGAAGCGGTGGTGGTATTCCTGATCGCCTATGTGCCGCAGATTTCGTTGTGGTTGCCCTCCCTGGTGGGCTATTGATTCCAGACAATCAGGAGCAGCGCTGTCAACCGAACTTGGACGGCTGACAGCGCTTTGCATGTCCTTGATCACTTCGGCCAGGGTGGCGATGCCCCCATCGATGACCCGCGCATTGATCGACTGAAAGCCCAGCCGGATGAAATGCCCGGCGGGCTTCTCGGCCTGAAAGAACACATCGCCCGGTTCGATCAATACACCACGCTCGGCGGCCCGCACGGCCAGTTCGGCGGCCGGCACGTTGTCGGGCAACTGCACCCAGCACGAGCCGCCCCAGCTAAACGGTGTGACGGTGCACTGCGGAACGTGGCGAGCCAAGGCCTCTAGAACGATGGTGCCGCGTTCCTTCTGGGCTTCGGCCAGTCGCTTTAGGTGAGCATCGTTGTAGCCCAGCGAGATGAACAGCGAGAGGCTCCGTTGGATGAACGACGAAGGGTGGCGGATCATGAGGCGGCGCAGCGCCCGCAACTCGGAGATGAGCTCGGGCGCGGCCACGATGTAACCGATGCGAAGACCCGGCGCCATGCTTTTGGACAGGCTGCCGATGTAGATTACACGCTCGTTTCGATCGAGACTCTTGAGCGCCGGGATTGGGTTGCCTGAGAAATTGTTTTCGCTCTCGAAGTCGTCTTCAATGATCACCAGATCGGCAGCGTCGGCCAGGCCCAGCAGCTGTTCGCGCCGGTGCAGTGGCATGGTGACGCCGGTCGGGCATTGGTGGCTGGGCGTGGCGTAGAGATAGTGGAGTTGATGGAGCCGGTTATCTACCATCAGACCATGATCGTCCACCGGCAGCGGAACAATCTGCGCGGTGCGACTGGAAAAGATGTTGCGCGCGTCGGGATAACAAGGGTCTTCGATTCCGACCCGAGTTGACTCGCGCATCAGCAGGTCGGCCACCATGTAGAGCGCGTGCTGGGCCCCCACGGTGATGATGAGCTGTTCGCGCGTGGCCCAGACGCCGCGCCGCGGCAACACACGGGTGCAGATCTGTTCCACCAGCGACTCGTCGTCGCGCGTGATTTGGTCGGGCGCCCAGTCGCGGATGTCGAGCACGCTCAACGCCTTCAGACAGCAATCGCGCCAGGCGGCGGTGGGGAACAGCGATTCGTCGAACTGGCCGTAGAGAAACGGATAGGGACTCTTCTGCCAATTGGCCGGCTTGACGATGCTGCGTTGCGCACTGGGGCGCTGATACAGACGCTGCGCCCAGCTGATGGGCACGTTGGGTTGCTGGCTGTCTGCTGCGATCCGGATCTGCATGCGCTGACCGAGCAAGGCCGAGCTCACAAAATGGCCCTTGCGTTCACGCGACTCCAGATAGCCTTCGTCTGCCAGTTGCTGGTAGGCCAGTACCACGGTGATGCGACCCACGCCCAGCTCGAAGGCCAGCTCGCGGCTGGAAGGCACGGGCGCACCGGGCTTGAGGTGCCCGCCCAGAATGGCCGAGACGAGCATCTCTTGGATCTGGCCTTGCAGCGTCAGGTTTTTGCGGGCGCTGCGTTGTAGCAGCTGTTTCCACATCGCGCCTTGCAGGGGCTGGGCCATGGGCAATTCCGAAACGAAGTGTGGATCGAGATTGTATAGAGAGAGCGTAGCAGAAGTCAAAATTCGCGGCTAGGCCTGTCGTAACATTCGTGTAAAACCTGCCATATCGCCTTTTTATCAGGACCGGCGGCGTAGAAACGCGTGCTGGAGTGGGCATTGGTATGGTTCGCAGTTTTGTTACTTGGAACCTCGTTGACCTCCACCGTCTCGCGTGTAATTTATCTAGAGCCACCTGATTCACTGACCCTAGGCGATTTGCAGCTCTCCGACCCAATAATCCGGCTGATCAAGAAAAGGCCATCGTCTATAACGAACCGGTGAGCAATGCAGTAGCACTGCAAACCGAGGTGAATCAAACTTAGGCACTTCATGCACTGAAGTTCAAGGGCAACAATATCCGTACTTCCGACTTGGGGACTATCCGACTGACTTGGAGCCTGAGGCGATACCTACCCGGACGACATTGTCGCCATAGTAATTGGAGGATGTGGCAGGTTTCTACGCGACTCTTACCGGCAGACCTCCACTCCACTGGAGCGCGCGCGTGCACTGCGAAGTGCGAGCGTCAACTTGCCCTCGTTGGTTTTTATGTAGGAGTGGATCACAAAGCAGTAACGATCAAGCCTATACCGGCAATCAGCAACAGGAAAGCCGCCAATCGTCGGTGAGCGGATATTCGCGAAAATAGAAGAAAGTCTGACTAAGAGTTATCAGGGTCACGGCGTTGGCCGCGACCTCCATCGGGATCAGATCGAGGACACCGACCAGTGCCAGGAAAATCAAGCCAAACGCAAAGCCGGTGAGGCTCTGCACCTAGGAGGCCAAAGTGATACACAGCAAAACTCCAACCGTACCAAGGATTGGCAGAGAAACCAGCAACATCATTGAAAAGTGAGTCTCTCAATCAGTCTTGAGCCTGATGCATCCCTGCTATGAAGCACCACCATGCGTGGGCGGCGACAGAACAGTCGGCTCAATTAGATCGACATCGAAGCGGATCCGGTCAAAGAAGAAGAGTCTCTTATTTTATGAGATCTCAGACCTTGAAAACCTGGGCGGACAGGCCCCCAAGAGCAGGCACAGCGCGGAAAACGCAAGCGCCCGCAACTGGAAACCGAGCTGCACGCTCTTCACGGTCATCCCGCTGGCGCCATGAAAGAGCCCGCGCCTGTTGAACGAGTCCGCCGACATGTCCTTGGACTTCTACACCAGCAGCGGTGCACGAATTCCGGTAGTAGCGATATGCAATGTGGACGATTGGCAGATCGCTGCACCGCAGTGGAGACTGAGCCATGACGTTCACGCGCAAGCGGGTCGATGAACGCGTAAGTCTGGTCCGTGATATTTCACTGGCGTGCTGCCTCGTCGTGCTGGGCGTGGGCGACTCATTGGTTGCTGTTGAGGTAACACCGGTGACACGCAGGGCAAATCACGGTCAGAGTGCTTGACCGCCCAGATCGGTGGGAGTGGGTTGCGCGGCGGTGGCGCACTGGCGGAAGATTCGCCGAGTGCAGGTGGCACAGACCGCCGGATCGAGGCGGTGAAAGACGGGTTCGATCGGGTCCGCCGTGCCTAGGGAAATGATGCTGTTCTCTCCAATGTCGAACATGCACCCGCTCTCTCGCAACACCTTCTGGGGCTCTTCGCGCAGGCTGAACAGGGTCAGCGAACCGCCCATGCGCTGGCGCCGCGTCGCTTCCTGGGCCAGCATCTGGGCGCCCGTCAAGTCGATGAAGTTGACCCCGGGGCAGACCAGCATCAGGTGTTTCTGACTCGGTGTTTGCGCATCCACCTCGACCATGGTTTGCTGCACGTGATCGACCGCGCCAAAAAAGAGTGAGCCGTTCACGCGCAGCATCTTGAGTTGCGGGCAGTCGGGCAGGTTGGTCAGGTGGCTGAAGTGGTACTGGCCCACACCGGTGGCGGGTTTCACGTCTTCGATACGGGGCCGCGAAGTGCGGTTCAGATACAGCATGAGCGAAAGCATCACGCCTGCATAAATGGCGAACTCCAGATGCAGAAACAGCGTGGCCAGAAAGGTGGTGATGAGCACCACCGATTCCGGCCGGCTGCTCTTCAGAATGTGCTTGATGTGGTGGACATCGATCAACCCCCAAGCCACCAGAAACAGCACGCCCGCCATTGCAGGAAGTGGCAGGTACACCGCCAGCGGCGCGACGAACTGCACAATCACCGCCAGCATCACCGCCGAAAACACCGCCGCCATGGGTGTGCGGGCACCAGCCTCCAGGTTCAGACCGCTGCGGTTGAATGAGCCGCTGGATGGGTACGCACTGAAAAACGATCCGAAAACGTTGGACAGACCTTGCCCCACGAATTCTTGGTTGCTGTCAATGCGTTGACCGGTCTTGAGCGCCAGTGCCCGCGCAATCGACAGGGCTTCAGTGAGCGACAGCATGGCCAGCGCTACGGCAATCGGCAACAGCTGGCGGATCGAGTCGCCAGACAGGTCCGGCATGGTCAGTGGTGGCAGGCCGCGCGGCAGTGCCGCGAGCGTGGCGATGCCGGTTGTGGCTTGGCCCAGCCAGGCGTTCAACGCCGCAGCGAGAAGGCTGCCCACCAGCAATGCTGTGATCATGTGCGGCACGCGTGGCAGGTACTTGCGTGCCAATACGCTGGTCAAGAGCGTGCCGACTGCGACCAGTGTGACCCAAGGATTGATATCGCTCAGATGCGGTGCGAACTCCTGCAGCACCTGCGCAAAGCTGGCGCCGCGCGGAATTGCCAGACCAAAGAAGTTCTTGAACTGGCTGGTGGCAATGAGCACCGCAGCACCCGCGGTGAACCCCACGACCACGGTGTGCGAGACGAAGTTCATCAACGTGCCCAGGCGCAGCCAGCCCAGGGCCAGCATGACCATCCCGGACAAGAAAGACAGCGTGAGCGCCAGCTGCACATAGGCTGCGCTGCCTGGCTCGGCCAGCGGACTGAGCGAAGCAAACACAACGATGGAGATCGCCGTGGTCGGTCCGGCCACCATGTGCCAGGACGAACCGAACAAGGCGGCGATGATCACCGGCACCATCGCCGCGTACAGGCCGTATTCGGGAGGCATGCCAGCAATCGTGGCAAAGGCGACACCTTGCGGCACCAGAATCATGCTGCCGGTGAGGCCGGCGGAGAAATCGGCGCGTAGCGTCTCGGGGGTGAGCCGTGTGCGCCAGGCCAGAAACGGGAAATACCGCGCCCAGCGCCAGGAAGAGGCCGGTGGATTCATGCGGTCAACAGGCCCCGGGGAGGGGCCGCGCCTGTTTGGGTGGTCATAGGGCGTTGGCACGGCACCGTCATGCATCAGGAAACGGTCTGGTAATACAGGTTCTGCGGATGTTTGGCCTGGGCAAAAAAGAACCAACGCTCGGCCAGCAAACCCGGTGCCTGCGACACCAGAGCCAGCAACCAGGGCGCAGTCGAGGCACTGGAAAGACCCCACAGCAGACACAACGCGGGCACGGCAAAGGTCAGCACCTGGAAACCGAGTCTCACATTTTTCACCGCCAGCGCGCTGGCACCATGAAAGAACTCGCGCGTATTGAACGATCCCGCCGACATGCCCATGGACTTCTGCACCAGTTGCGGTGCGCGGATGCCGGTGGCGCTTTGCAGCGTGGACCTGTGGCGAATCGCTGCGTTGCGGCGAAGGGACAAGAAGCGCACCAGCCAGGCCAGCAGAGTGAGCACCAGGGTGGTGGATCCGAAGCGGGCCACGAACGCGGTTTCACCCGCCAGAGCCGCCAGAGCGCAGGCCAGCACCATGCCGGAAGACAGACCGATCAGCGTGAAATTGACGATGGTGGAAGCGGTGCGCCCACTCTTCGATGAAGCGCAAGCTGGCGTAAATCATGGCGGTGCAGTACCAGAGGACAAACGAGCCCAGCAGTACCAGGCAGGGCAACAGCTTCACCCAGGCGGCGCTCGCGTGCAGCGCCAGCGCGAGCCACCAGAGGCCCACCAGACCGATGAAGGCTGGCAGCACGATGACTTCGCGCGACATCCACGAGGTGCGCCACATCAGCACCGCGCGCCAGGCGCGCATCTTGTGTCCCAGGTGCAGAAACGACGATGCCAGACCGGCGATCAACAGCACCTCGGCCACGACCAGCGCGTTCAGCACAAAACCGGGCGACATGGCCACGCCCAGCAAGGTGGCCAGCGCCAGCAGCACGGCCAGGCCCTGGGCCACCCCCGCGAGCGTGGTAAAGAACAGAATAGAAAAAGCGGGATGCATGGTTTGCTCAGCTTTCGGACGAAGGGGTGGCGCGGCGTGGCAGGTACTGGTTGGCCGGCGTGGTTTCCCACTCGGGCATCAGCGCGTAGCCGCCGCGTTCGCGGATGGCGATGGAGACTTCCGAGGTCGGGTCCTTTACGTCACCGAACAGGCGCGCACCAGTGGGGCAGGCCTTCACGCAGGCAGGTTTGCGGTCTTCGGGTGCCAGCTTTTCGTCGTAGACACGGTCCACACATAAGGTGCACTTGGTCATCACCTGGCGCTCTTCGTCGAGTTCACGCGCGCCGTAGGGGCAGGCCCAGGCGCAGTATTTGCAGCCGATGCACTTGTCGTAGTCGACCAGCACGATGCCATCTTCTTTGCGCTTGTAGCTCGCGCCCGTGGGGCACACCGGCACACACGGAGGGTCTTCGCAGTGCAGGCAGCTCTTTGGGAAGTGGATGGTGTCGGTGCCCGGAAACGTGCCGGCCTCGTAGGTCTGCACACGGTTGAAGAAGGTGCCGGTCGGATCGGCGCCGTAGGGCTTTACGTCGGCCAGTGGGCCGGCGCTGCCCGGAGGTGTTCCACTGCTTGCAGGACGTCACGCAGGCGTGGCAGCCCACGCACACGTTGAGGTCGATCACCAGGGCCAGCTGCTTGGCCAGGGTTTCGCCGGGCAAGGCGCGCGCACTCGGCGGTGGCGCCGCAGGTCTGCTGGCGCTGGACGACTGCGGGTCGACCAGGTTTGATTGCAGGATGTCTTTGAGCCACTGCATCATGGTTTTTTCCCTCCGGCAAAGTAGGTCATTACCCGGGCCGCCTTGCCCACCACGCCGGGCGTGGACGGCATGCTCGGCATCTGGGGGAACGATATCTTTTCCTCTTCGGCCTCTGCGGGCCGGATGCGCACGCGCACGTCGTACCAGCCGGCCTGACCGGTGATGGGGTCTGAGTTGCTAATGGTCTTGCCGCCCTTGGGAGTGCCTTTGTTCACCGGAAACGGCAGCTCTTCCGAGATCAGGTGGTTCAGTAGGAAACCCTTGCGCGCCTCGTCGGCGCCGGGGGCCAGCTGCCAGGCGCCGTCGGCCTTGCCGATGGCGTTCCAGGTCCACACCGTGCCGGGCTCCACCGCTTCGGAGTGGCGCACCATGCAGCGCACCTGACCCCACTGACTTTCCACCCAGGCCCAGCCGCCGTCGGCGATGCCGGCGGCGGTGGCGGTGACCGGGTTCACGTGCAGGTAGTTGTGGCTGTGGATCTGACGCAGCCAGGCGTTTTGCGAGTCCCACGAGTGGTACATGGCCATCGGGCGCTGGGTGATCGCATTGAGCGGAAACGCCTGCAGATCGGTGGCTTCTTCTTCCAGCGGTGCGTACCAGAACGGCAGCGGGTCGAAATAGGTGTCCACGCGCTGGCGCAAGGCATCCGGCGGTTGGCGCCCCGGCGTCTTACCCTGGGCTGCGAGGCGAAAGCTCTGCAGCGTGTCGGAGTACAGCGCGATCTGCACCGGATCGTTCTTCTGGCGCCAGCCCTTGTCCTTGGCGAAGTCCAGGTACTCGCGGTTCCAGTTGCGCATGTAGTGCATGGACTCGGGCATGTGGTACTGGAACACGCAGTTGTTCTTCTCGTACATCTCCCACTGCCTGGGGTTGGGTTCGCCTTTCAGATGCGACTCGCCATCCTTGCCGCGCCAGCCCATCAGGAAACCGATACCGGGCGTTGGCTGGAAATTGACGATGAAATCGGTGTACCCCTTGAACTTGCGCTCGCCCTCGGGTGTGGTGAAGGCCGGGAACTTCAGGCGCGAAGCGATTTCGATCAACACCTCCTGGAACGGCTTGCACTCGCCCATGGGCCTGACCACCGGAATGCGCACCGAATCCACCGGGCCGTCGAATTCGGAAATGGGGCGGTCGAGCATGCCCATTACGTCGTGGCGCTCCAGATAGGTGGTATCGGGCAGCACCAGGTCAGCAAAGGCCACGGTCTCGCTCTGGAAGGCGTCGCACACCACCAGGAAGGGGATCATGTGTTCGCCCTTGTCGTCCTTGCGGTTGAGCATCTCGCGCACCGCCATGGTGTTCATGGAACTGTTCCAGGCCATGTTGGCCATGAAGATCATCAGCGTGTCGATGCGGTAGGGATCACCCTTCACGGCGTTGGTGATGACGTTGTGCATCAGGCCGTGGGCCGATAGGGGGTGCTCCCACGAAAAGGCGTGGTCGATGCGGATCGGCGAGCCATCGGCGTTGATCGCCAGCTCGTCTGGACTCGCAGGAAAACCGAGAGGCGCGGCATTCAGCGGCGTGTTCGGCTTGATCATGGCCGGGTCGTTGAAGGCCCGGTAGTTCGGCACGATATGGCGCGGGTAGGGCGCCTTGTGGCGAAAGCCGCCAGGCGCGTCAATCGTGCCCAAAATGCTCATCAGCACGGCCAGCGAGCGCACGGTCTGAAAACCGTTGGAGTGCGCGGCCAGGCCGCGCATGGCGTGAAACGCCACCGGGCGCGCCTGTGTGGTGGGGTGCACCTTGCCCCATGCGTCCGTCCAAGGGATGGGCATGTCGAACGCCTGCTTCAGCGCCGTGTTGCCCATCTCACGGGCCAGCTTGCGGATGCGGGCGGCGTCAATGCCTGTGATGGACTGCGCCCACTCGGGCGTGCAGCTGGCCACGCGCTCGCGCAGCAACTGGAACGACGGTGCCACGTGCGTGCCGTCGGCCAGCGTGTAGTGGCCTTCTAGGGCCGGATCGCAACCGTCGGCAATGCCTTCCGGGTAGGCGTTCTTGATGCTGCCGCTGGCCTTGTCCCACACCAGCTTGTTGTGCGGGTGCCGGCCGTCGCCCGGTGGGCCCTTCTCGGGGTTCGGGTCGTAGGCGAACAGGCCTTCGCGTTCGCCTTCATCGAGCACCACGAGTTGCGGGCCGTTGGTGAAGCGCTTCACGAAGGCGTGGTCAAACAGGTCCTGGGCAATCAGCTCGTGCAGCAGGGCCATTAGCAGGGCGCCGTCGGTTCCGGGCTTGATGGGGATCCACTCGTCGGCGATGGCCGAATAGCCGGTGCGCACCGGGTTGATGGAAATGAACCGCCCGCCCGCGCGCTTGAACTTGGACAGCGCCACCTTCATCGGGTTGCTGTGGTGGTCCTCGGCCGTTCCCAGCATCACGAAGAGTTTGGCGCGGTCTAGGTCGGGGCCACCAAACTCCCAGAAACTGCCTCCCACGGTGTAGATCATGCCGGCGGCCATGTTGACCGAGCAAAAGCCACCGTGCGCCGCGTAGTTGGGCGTTCCGAACTGGCGCGCGAACAGACCGGTGAGGGCCTGCATCTGGTCGCGCCCTGTGAACAGCGCGAACTTCTTGGGGTCGGTGGCGCGGATCTTGGCGAGACGTTCGGTCAGCAGGTCGAAGGCGTGCTCCCACGAGATCACGTCGAACTCGCCGGCGCCGCGTTCGCTGCCGGGTTTGCGCAGCAGAGGCTGCGTGAGGCGCGCAGGCGACACCTGCTTCATGATGCCTGACGAGCCCTTGGCGCAGATCACGCCCTGGTTCAGCGGGTGGTTGGGATTGCCATCTATGTAACGCACCTCGCCGTCGCGCAAGTGCACACGGATACCGCAGCGGCAGGCGCACATGTAGCAGGTAGTGCACTTGACCTCTGTGTCGGCCGTAGGCGTTGGCGACGACAGCGGGTCGTGCAGTGGTTCGGAAGACAAGAACTTGAACACGGTGTGGCGTCCTTTGGGGTCAGGTGGGTGCGCGGCTGGCCAGCGTGGCCAGGGCGACAGAGGCAATGCGGGCCAAGAGCGAGTCGGCGCGAGAGGTGAGCACGATGGGCACTTTGGCGCCCAGCACCAGGCCGGCACATTCGCCGCCACCCACGTATACAAAACTCTTGTAGAGCATGTTGCTGGCGTTGAGGTCGGGCATGATCATCAGGTCGGCGTTGCCGGCCACCTGACTCTTCATGCCCTTGATGCGCGCAGCCACAGCCGAGAACGCGTTATCGAAACCGAACGGGCCTTCGACGACGGCGCCGGGCCACTCGCCGGCTTGGGCCATTTCGACCAGTGCCTGGGCATCCAGCGTGGCGATAATCGCCGGGTTCACCGACTCCACCGCCGACACAATGGCCACCTTGGGCTCTTGGACGCCCAGCGTTTGCAGGAGCGTGACCGCGTTGCCCAGCACGTCGCGCTTGGTCTTGAGGTCGGGTGCGATGTTGACCACGCAGTCGGCCAGGGTCAACAGCTTGTGATAACGCGGCAGGTCGAACAGAAACGCGTGGCTGATCCGCTTGCCGGTGCGCAAACCGGTCTCGCGGTTCACCACGGCCGACATCAGTTCGTCGGTGTGCAGCGAGCCTTTCATTAGCGAGGCCAACGCGCCTTCGTGCACCAGACGCGTTGCGTGCGCAGCGGCAGCGGCAGGCGCCGCGCTGTGGGTTTCCACAACTTCGAAGGCGCCGATGTCGAGTTCGACCGCGTCGGCGGCGCGGTAGATCTCGCTGCGCGGCCCGATCAGCACCGGGCGCGCAATGCCGGTATGGGCAATCTGCACAGCGGCCTGAATGGCGAGGGTATCGCACGGGTAAACCAGCCCTACGGCTGGTGGCGTTGCCGCCGCCTGCTCACGGGCCTGAGCGATCAACGCCAGCAACCGAGGGTGGAGGACACCCAGGGGACTGGCGTTTGCGGGGCTGGACGCTGACGAGGTCGTCATGGTCTGGCACCCGGTATTCAGACGTAGTCTTTATACTTGTCGAGGAAGCGCACTGGCTTGGCCAGCGCATCGCGGCGGAACGGGTCGCCCAGTTCACGGGTGCACATGATCTCGATGACGCAGGTCTTGCCTTCGTTCATCTGCATGTCGATGGCTTTCTTGAGTGCGGAACCCACATCTTCCAGCTTGTCCACCACGATGCCTTCGGCGCCCATGGCCTTGGCCATTTCGGACCAGCTCTCGTTTTCCAACTCAGCAGCGACGAAGCGGCGGTTGTAGAAGTCGACCTGATTCTTCTTCTCTGCACCCCACTGACGGTTGTGGAACACGACAGCCGTCACGGGAATGTCATGGCGCACGGCGGTCAGGATTTCGACCATACTCATGGCCCAGGCACCGTCGCCAGCGTAAGCGATGGCGGGGCGGTCCATGGCGGCCAGCTTGGCGCCGATGATCGTGGGCAGTGCGTAGCCACAGTTACCGAAGCTCATGGGCGCGAAGAAGCTGCGGGGCTCTTCGAAACGCAGGTAGCTGTTGGCGACCGAGTTGATGTTCCCAATGTCGGTAGACACCATCGCTCGTGGGGGCATGGCCTTTTCCAGCTCGCGCAGAACTTGGCGAGGGTGTAGGTACTCACCGCCGTTGAAGGTCACTTCCTTCTTGTTCTCTTCAATCATGTCGAGGCTGAAGGCATCTTTCTCGTGCGTCCACTCGTCAAGTTCTTTCTCCCAAGCAGCTTTTTCGCTGGCGATGGTCTTAGCGCGCTCGGCCTTGGTGGCGTCGCAGGCCAGGGTCTTGCCGGTCAGCCGCTTAGTCAGTTCCAGAGCAGTGGCCTTGGCATCGCCACAGATGCCGACAGATATCTTCTTCACCAGACCCAGGTTGGTGTGGTCGGCTTCGACCTGGATGATCTTGGCTGTCTTTGGCCAGTAGTCCATGCCGTGCTGTGGCAGGGTACCAAAAGGACCCATGCGCGAACCCAGAGCGATCACAACGTCGGCCTGAGCAATCAGCTTCATGGCAGCCTTGGAACCCTGGTAACCCAAGGGGCCGGCCCACAATTCGTGGCTGGCAGGGAAAGCGTCGTTACGCAGGTAGCCGGTCACCACAGGGGCACCCAGGCGCTCGGCCAAGGCCTTGCACGCATCCACGGCTTCGCCCATTACCACACCGCCCCCTGCCAGAATGACTGGGAACTTGGCAGTGGCCAGCAGTTCCGCCGCAGCGGCCAGACTGGCTTCACCACCTGCACCACGGTCAACGCGCTGTGGCTTTGGAATCTCGCACTCGATCTCACCGTAGAAATAATCACGTGGGATGTTGAGCTGGGTAGGGCCGTTGTCGCTCATGGCGCGGTCAAAGCAGCGAGCCGTGTACTCGGCCATGCGCTTGGGATGTGTCACGTGACCCTGGTACTTGGTGAACTCTTCGAACATGGGCAATTGGTTGGCTTCCTGAAAGCCACCCAGGCCGATACCGGTGGTGCCGGTCTCAGGGGTGATGATCACGACCGGGCTGTGTGCCCAGTAAGCCGCAGCAATAGCGGTCACGCAGTTGCTGATGCCGGGGCCGTTCTGGCCGATGGTCACTCCGTGGCGACCGGACACGCGTGCGTAGCCGTCGGCCATGTGGGCAGCGCCTTGCTCGTGCACCACCGGAATGAGGCGAATCCCCGCAGGTGCGAAAATGTCCATGGCGTCCATGAAGGCCGAGCCCATGATGCCAAACATGTCGGTCACGCCGTTGGCGACCAGGGTTTCCACAAATGCCTCGGAAGGCGTCATTTTTTGCACGCCGCTGACGACGGTGCGGGTGTCGGTGGGATTCTTGCTCATCGATGTCTCCTGCGGCGCTGGCCGGTAGTTGGTTGGCTGAATATGAAACATTGCATTCCGATTTGTGGAATGTGAGATGACTTTATGACCATTTTTCCCCAAAGTCAATTGAAATACCAATTATTGGAACTTTTTTTGTTATTTGTTGAAAATAAACTATGATCGGCCCCATGAAAAGCGTGCCTGCTCCTGTTCAAGCCCCGTTGGAAATCAACGGTGACACCCCGACACTGCGCCTGTTCGCACTGCTGGAGGTGGTCGCGTCCAAAGACCAGTTCTTCTCGCTGCAAAGCCTGTCGGAGGAAACCAACATCCCCAAGCCCACGTTGCACCGCATGCTGCAACAGCTCGAGAGTGCTGGCCTGCTGGAGCGCAATGGTGACAACCGTCAGTACGGCACCGGCGTGCGGCTGCGCAAACTGGCCGAAAACCTATTGCTCAACGACACCTTTCATGGTGCGCGCCATAGCGTGCTGCGTTCGCTAGTCAACGAGGTAGGCGAGAGCTGCAACCTAACCGCGCTCAGCGGCAGTGAGGTGATGTACCTTGACCGCGTGGAGACACCCGCGCCGCTGCGCTTCTATCTGCACTCGGGTTCACGGGTGCCAGTGCATTGTTCGGCCAGTGGAAAGGTGTTTCTGGCCGGGATGACGCCCGCACAGCGCCAACGTCTGCTGGCACATGCTCCTCTCGAAGCCTTTACGCCCAAGACGGTGACTAACCTGGATGCGCTGGAGGAAGAGATCAAACAGGTCAAGCGCCAGGGCTTCGCCTTGGACAACGAAGAATTCCTGCCCGGCTTGCTGTGCGTCGCGGTTCTTGTACCTAGTGCCAACGGCCGTTCCAATCTGTGCGTGGCGGTGCAGGCGCCCGTGATGCGGCTCACCCCCGACAAGGCCCTGGGCCTGCTACCAGCACTGCACCGTGCGGCGGACGCGCTGAGCCGGATCGAGCGCGACTCTGCAGCTCCCCTTGACGACCGCGAGAGCGCCTGAAACGGTGCATTGCCTTTACCCGAGAACCCCACATGTCCGATCTGACCACCCTTCACCCCACCAACATGGTGTCCGTTCGAGACGTCTTTGGCATTGACACCGAACTCAAGGTTCCGGCGTTCGAAGAGCGTGACGAGCATGTCCCAGATATCGACGCCACCTACCGCTTCAACCCGGCGGTGACACTGGCACTTCTGGCCGGCTTTGGCCGGGACCGCCGCGTGATGGTGCAGGGCTTGCATGGCACAGGGAAATCGACCCACATCGAGCAGGTAGCGGCGCGGCTCAACTGGCCCTGCGTGCGCGTCAACCTCGACGGCCACGTCAGCCGCCTGGATCTGGTGGGCAAAGACGCTGTGGTCCTGAAGGACGGCCAGCAGGTGACCGAGTTCCAGGAAGGCATCGTGCCGTGGTCTTTGCAGCGCCCCATGGCATTGATCTTTGACGAATACGACGCCGGGAGACCCGACGTGATGTTCGTGATCCAGCGCATTCTGGAGCGCGACGGCAAGTTCACCCTGATGGACCAGAACCGGGTTCTGCACCCCAACCCCTATTTCCGCCTTTTTGCCACCGCCAACACGGTTGGTCAGGGCAACCTGAACGGCATGTACCACGGGGCCCAGCGCCTGAACCACGCTCAAATCGACCGCTGGAACATCGTGGTGGCGCTGAACTACCTGGAGCGCAAAGAAGAGGTGGCCATCGTCACTGCTCGCGTGCCCACCTACGCCGATGCGGCTGGCCAGGACATGATCAACGCCATGGTGGCCGTGGCCGACCTCACGCGCAAAGGCTTCCGGGTGGGTGATCTGTCCACGCTGATGTCACCGCGCACAGTGATCACCTGGGCCGAGAACATGGAAATCTTCCGTGACCCCGGCTTGGCCTTCAAGCTCTCGTTTGTGAACAAGTGTGACGAGTCCGAGCGCCCCATCGTGGCCGAGTATTTCCAGCGCTGCTTCCACCGCGAGCTCGACGAATCATTCGCACAAAGCCACTGATCCACCATGGTCGAGCAAAAGGTTGCGGCCTCCGCCACGCGCCACCAGCAACGCATCGACGACCTGTGTGCCGCGTCCATCCGCGCTCTGAGTGACGAAGCCGGGCTGCACTTTCGCGGGCGCCGGCTCTACCGGGGCGAGAAGTCGCTGCCCCCTTTTGCACCCCATCTGAGCCCTAAGCCCGATATCGACGATTTCCAGTCGTTTCGCGGCGCCGCCGATGGCATGGCCCTGCGTCTGCGCTTTTCCGACGCTGCCTTGCACAAGCGCCTGCACCCCACTGATCCGATGGAGCGCATGCTCTACGAGATGATGGAGCAGTTCCGGGTTGAAGCGCTGGCACCGTCCGACATGCCGGGCATGGTGCATAACCTGCGCCACCGTTTCGAAGCCTGGTCGCTCGCCTTCTACAACAGCGGCCTGACCGAAACCTCCAAAGGCATTTTGCTCTACACCGTGGCGCAAATCACGCGCTCACGGGTCACGGCGCAACCTGTTGTGGAAGCCACCGAAGACGCCATTGAATCCACCCGCATGTCCATTGTGCGCAGCCTGGGCCACGGCCTGGCCGGCTTGCGGCGCCAGCGCTTCGATCAGGCCGCTTACGCCGAACGCGCGTTGTCCATTGCTCACACTGTGGCCGGCATGCTGGCCGCATACGACCAGGAAGACATTACCGCGGAAAACGACAGCGACACCGAGCCCGACGACAAACCACTCGACTTCAACCTCTGGATGGATTTCGAAGGCGAAGGCGAAGAAGACGGCTTCACCGCCGCCAGCAGCGGCAACAGCCGCTCGCTGGCCGAGTCGGGTGGCGTGTACTGCGTCTTCACCGACGAGTTCGACACCGAGGCCCAGGCCATCGATCTGGTGCGCCCCGCCTTGCTGCAGGAATACCGCGAACGGCTGGACCAGCGCATAGAGAAGCAGGGTTTGTCGGTCGCGCGCCTGGCCCGCGAACTCAATGCGGTGCTGGCCACCCCTGTTCGCGATGGCTGGCAGGGCGGTCTGGAAGAAGGCTATATCGACGGCCGCCAACTGACCCAGCTGATCACATCACCCTCGGAACGCCGCCTGTTCAGGCAAGAGCAATATGCACCAGTGTCCGACAGCGCCGTGAGTTTCCTGATCGACTGCTCAGGCTCCATGCGCGAACACGTCGAATCGGTCGCTGTGCTGGTCGATGTCATGGCGCGTGCGCTCGACCAAATCGGTGTGGTCACCGAAGTTCTGGGGTTCACCACCAACGCGTGGAACGGCGGTCGCGCCCAGAAAGCCTGGCTGCGCGCCGGGCGCCCGCCCCACCCTGGGCGGCTCAACGAAACCGCGCATATGATCTTTAAAGACAGCGACACCTCTTGGCGCCGCGCCCGACCCGCATTGGGCGCCCTGCTCAAGAGCGACCTGTTCCGCGAAGGCGTCGATGGCGAAGCCGTCGCCTGGGCGGCCAACCGCATGCAACAGCGCCACGACGGGCGGCGTCTGTTGATGGTGATTTCGGACGGCAGCCCCACCGATGGCGCCACCTCCCTGGCCAACGATGCCCACTACCTCGACCACCACCTGTGCAACGTGGTTGCCAGCTTGGAAGCACAGGGCGCGGTGGAAATCTATGGCATTGGAGTCGGGCTGGACTTGAGCCCTTACTACCGCAACAACCGGGCGTTTGATTTGTCCGCGTCGGTGACCAACACCGTGCTGCGCGAAATCGTCGCCATGATCGCGGCAGGCCCTCGGCGTTGAATGGCGAACTGGCCTCACAACCCCGCCACGAGCCGGGCTACGCCCAACTGCCGCACACCCGCCTCAATGGCAGCGCCTGCAATGGCCGAATAGCCCATGCGAAAGCGGTTGTTTTGCGCGGCGGTGGGGCGCGCGTAGAACACCGCGCCAGGTTCGATCAACACGCCGCGCGCCCACGCAGCTTGTGCCAGCGCCGAGGCATCCAGACCCGCAGGCCCTTGTACCCAGGCGCCCGAGCCACCGATGGCCAGGCTCACCGAACAGTCGGGCAACCAACGGGCCAAGGCCTGCAACAAAACCTGGCGCCGCTCTCGGTAGGTGACGTTGAGTTTGCGGATGAAAGCATCGTGGTACCCTTGAGCGATGAACAGGCTGGCGATGTGGGCGTTGTTCGATGGCACATGCCGCAACATCAAACGCCGCATGGCGCGCAGTTCCTTGATCAGCTCGGCAGGTGCCACGATGTAGCCCAGGCGCAGCCCATGCGCGAGCGTCTTGGACAAACTGCCCAGGTAAACCACCCGCCCTTCGGTGTCCAGGCTCTTGAGTGCGGGCAAGGGTCGGCCCGAGAAGTTGAGTTCGCTCTCGTGGTCGTCCTCAAACAGCACCAGGTTCTTCTGGTGTGCCAAGGCCAGCAAGGCCTGGCGGCGCTCAAGCGGCATGGTGACACTGGTGGGGCATTGGTGGCTGGGCGTCACGTAAACGTAGTCGCACATGCCTAGCTTGCGCGATGGCACCAGGCCATGCTCGTCCACCGCCAAGGGAACCACCCGTTGACTGCGCAACTCAAAATTGTTGCGCGCATCGGGATAGCCCGGATCTTCCATGCCCACCACGGTATGGGGGCCGATCAACACATGGGCCAACAAATGGCAAGCCATCTGTGCCCCGGCTGTCACCAAAATTTGATCGCGTTGCGCCACGATGCCGCGCGCAGGCAACAGGCGGTGCTGGATCTGGCTCACCAACCCTTCGTGGTCGCGATCCACATGGTCTTGCGACCACTTGCGCACCGCAGGGGCCAGCAATGACTGTTGAGAGCAGGCGCGCCAGTCCGCCAATGGCATTAGGCTCGCGTCAAACTGGCCGTAGACAAAGGGGAAGGCAAAGTCCTGCCAATTGACGGGTTTGACAATGTTGCGCTGCTGGCTAACCGCGCTCTGCAAGCGCTCGCTCCAGGCCAGCCCATTGCCCGCGGTGGCAGGCTGATCGCTGCGGTTGGCCTGACCCAACACGATGTCGGGGTTCACAAACAAACCACTGCGTTCACGGGCAACGAGAAAGCCTTTGTCCACCAACATTTGCAGCGCCAACGACACGGTGTTGCGCGACACCCCCAAGGCCTGGGCCAACGAGCGGCTGGGTGGGATGGCGGCGCCAGCGGGCACCAGTCCGTCAAGGATGCTGCGCACCATCATCTCTTTGATGCGGCCCTGCAGGGTCGCGCTGCTACCCTCGAAGCGGGGCAACAATTTGGCCCAGATATCGGTGATGGTGTGAGCGGGTCGCATGTCGGAATTTTTTTCTGGCACCAATTAAAGTTCATTATGGCTCTAACCCAGGTCCGGGGTCAGGCATAGCATCAGCGCCATCTTCCCCACTCAACCACCAACACGGACCACGCGCATGACCACCGAATACCTCAAACGAGCCAACCCGCCCACCGAGACCATCGACACCGCCACCAGCGAGACCGTGCAACGCATGTTGGCCCAAATCAAGCGCGAAGGCCGCGAAGCGGTCGAGCGCTATGCCCGCGACCTGGACGGTTACAAGGGCAAGATCGTGCTCGACGAGCGCGACTTCGCCACCGCGGCCAAAAGCGTGCCACGAGGCGTGCGGGACGACATCGCTTTTGCCCACCAGCGGGTACGCGATTTCGCGCAGCGCCAGCGCGATTCGCTGGCCGAGTTTGAGGTGGAGCTGATGAGCGGTCTGGTGGCCGGGCAAAAACTGATCCCCGCCAACACCGCGGGTTGTTACGTGCCCGGCGGGCGCTATGCCCATGCGGCGTCGGCCATCATGAGCGTGTGCACCGCCAAGGTGGCCGGCGTGCCCCATATCGTCGCCACTTCCCCCGCCCACCAGGACGCGAGCATGAACCCGGCCATTCTGTACACCATGCAACTTTGCGGCGCCAACACGGTGCTGGCACTCGGCGGCGTGCAGGCCATCGCCGCCATGGCCTACGGGCTCTATTCCAACGCCCCGGCGGACATCATCGTGGGCCCGGGCAACCGCTTTGTGGCCGAGGCCAAACGCACCTTGTTTGGCAGCATCGGCATCGACGTGGTGGCGGGGCCCACGGAATCGGCCGTGATCGCCGATGAAAACGCCGACGCAGACATTGTTGCCGCCGACTTGGCCGGTCAGGCCGAACACGGCCCGGATTCGCCTGTCTGGCTGTTCACCACGTCGCGTGCCCTGGGCGAGAAAGTGATTGAAGTCATGCCCCGTGTGATCGCCGCTTTGCCCGAACCGGCCCGCTCGGCCGCCACCGCCGCGTGGCGCGACTACGGTGAAGTCGTCTACGCGCCGACCCGGGAAGAGATCTGCGAGATCAGCGACCGCTACGCGCCCGAACACTTGCAGGTTCTGGCGGCCGATCTGGACTGGTGGCTGGCGCGCCTGACCAACTACGGATCCCTGTTCCTGGGCGAAGAAACCACCGTGGCTTATGGCGACAAGTGCGCAGGCCCCAACCACATCCTGCCCACGCGCGGGGCCGCGCGTTACTCGGGCGGCTTGAGTGTGGGCAAGTTCATCAAGACGGTGACCTACCAGCGCCTGAACCGCACGGCCAGCCGTGAAGTCGGTCAGGTGGCGGCCCGCATCTCGCGGCTTGAAGGCATGGAAGGCCACGCCCGCACAGGCGACATCCGCCTGAAAAAATACTTCCCGCAAGAGCAATTCGAACTCGGCACCCTGCAAGGTCACCAGCGCTGACATGACCACCTCCTTCACCCCATCCCCCGCTCCGACTCGCACCGCCGATGCCCTGTGGTTTGGCAAAGATCTGAGCGACTCGGAGCCCGTTCCGGAAGAGGCCATCGAGCGCGCCGTGGTGCTGATGCGCAGCGGCCGATTGCACCGCTATGGCGAGCAGGGCTCGGGCTTTCCTGAACCGTCCTTGCTGGAGCAGGAGTACGCCGCCTATGTGGGCAGCAAGTACTGCGTGGCGGTCAGCTCCTGTGGCGCGGCCATGTTCCTAGCGCTGAAAAGCCTGGGCGTGAAGCCGGGCGACAAGGTGCTTACCAGCAGCTTCACGCTGGCGCCAGTGCCGGGCGCCATCGCCCACGCCGCGGCGCAGGCCGTGCTGGTGGAGACTGCGGCCGACTACACCACCGACCTTGACGATCTGGCGCGCAAAGCGGCGACCAGCGGCGCCAAAGTGTTTCTGCTCTCGCACATGCGTGGCCACATCACCGACTTGCGCACCGTGCGCCAGATCTGTGACCGCCATGGCATCGCGCTGGTCGAGGACTGCGCCCACACCATGGGTGCGCGCTGGGAGGGCCGACACACCGGCACCTGGGGCAAGGTCGGCTGCTACAGCAGCCAGACTTACAAACACATCAACTCCGGTGAGGGTGGCCTCCTCGTGACCGACGACGATGATGTCGCGGCCCAGGCCATCCTGATGTCGGGCTGCTACATGATGTACGAGCAGCACATCCTGCGCCCGCCGGCCGACGTGTTCGAGCGCTGGCGCTATGACACACCCAACTTCAGCATGCGCATGTCCAACCTGGCCGCCGCGTTGCTGCGGCCCCAGCTGGCTTTGCTGCTCGAGCGCGGTGAACGCTGGCGGCGCATCTACGCCGATCTGGCGCACGAGCTGGCCAAGACACCCGGGGTGTCGCTGCCGGTGCGCGACGTGCGCGAAGATTTTGTGCCCAGCTCGATTCAGTTTTCGCTGCGCCTGGCGCCCGCCCAGATGCAGCGCTTTGTAGACGAGTGCGCGTTGCGTGGGCTCTACGTCAAGTGGTTTGGCCTGCCCGAACCCATCGCCTTCACCAGTCACTTTGGTCACTGGCACTACCTGCCCGAACAGGCCCCCATGCCACAGTCGGTGCGGGTGCTGAGCCAGTTGCTCGATTTGCGCACCCCGCTCTCGCTCACCCCGGCAGACTGCCACATTATTGGCCAAGTCGTAGGCGCGTCGGCCAGTATCGCGGCGTCTGCCTGACCCTGGACCATCATGAGTTCACCTGACATTCCTCATCGCGCGCAAGAGCAGTCCCTGGATCCCGACGACTGGGAAGTCTTTCGCGCGCAAGCACACCGCATGTTGGACGCGGCCATCGACAAGATGCAAAACAACCGGGAAGGACGCGTATGGACGGCGTTCCCACCCGAATTGAAAGCAAACTACAAGAAGCCCCTGCCTAGGCAGGGCTTGGGCGCTGAAGCCACGCAGGCGCACATGCAGACGCTTCTACCTTACGGCGTGGGCAATACCCACCCGCGATTCTTTGGATGGGTGCACGGATCGGGCACGCCTGGCAACCTGATCGCCGAGATCGCCGCTGCCGCCATCAACGCCAACCTGGGCGGGCGCGACCACGGCGCGATGTATGTGGAAAAGCAGGTGGTGGACTGGTGTCGCGAACTGTTCGAATTCCCTGCCACAGCCAGCGGCCTGATTGTGAGTGGCACCTCGGTCGCCACCATCGTTGCGCTGAAGGCGGCGCGCGACCGCTGCTTTGATTTCACGAGCCGCAAGGCCGGCCTCCAACATACCGGGCGGCCGCAACTGGTGGGCTACACCTCGGCGCAAACCCACTCCTGCGTGGCGCGAGCCTTCGACATTCTGGGCCTGGGCTCCGATGCGCTGCGCAAGATCGCCGTCAACGAACGCTTCGAGATCGACACCGGCGCGCTGCAAGCGGCTATTGCACAAGACCGCGCCGCTGGTCTCACGCCGTTCGCGCTTGTCGGCACGGCGGGCGCGGTCAACGTGGGTGCCATTGACGATCTGGAGATGCTGGCCGACATCGCCGAAGCTGAACAGTTGTGGTTTCACATCGACGGCGCCTTTGGAGCCCTGGGCGTGCTGTGCGACCAGCTGCGTCCACGCCTGAGTGGCATCAAGCGGGCCGATTCACTGGCCTTTGATTTCCACAAATGGCTCCATGTGAACTACGACGCAGGCTTCATCCTGATGCGATCCGATGAGCTGCATCGACGTGCGTTCTCCGAGCGACCCGAATACCTCAAAGGTTCTGAACGCGGTCTGGCCGCAGGCAACCCCTGGCCGGTGGAGTATGGCCCGGAGCTTTCACGCGGGTTTCGGGCGCTCAAGATCTGGACCCAACTGGCCGAACATGGCACCGACAAACTGGGGGCTCTGATCGCACAGAATTGCGAACAGGCGGCCTATCTGAAGACGCTGGTCGATGCCCATCCCCGCATGGTAATGCTGGCACCCGTGGCCATGAACATCTGCTGCTTCCGCTACCAGGCTCCGGATCAGGACGCGCCAGCGATGGACCGCCTCAACGACGAAATCGTGGTTCAGTTGCAGATTCAGGGACTGGCCGCACCCTCTACGACGCTGGTGGGCGGCCGCAATGCCATCCGGGTGAACATCACCAACCACCGCACCACCTGGGCCGATCTGGACATGCTCATCCGCGAAATCGATCGCATCGGACAACAACTTGTGGCCGCATCCAGCCTGAACAAATGAACGCTGGCCGCCGTGTCCTGCCAGGCACCCACCCTTACAAAAGCGCCGTCATGCGTTCGGCCGCGACATACAGGGCTGGCAGGCGCTGCAAGGCCTTCTCCAGCGGCATGCGCGCGGCGGGAGCGTGAACCGCCAGTGCGGCGCGCACCTCGCCTGAGGCATCCCGCACTGGAATGGCGATGGCCACCAACCCCAGCACGAACTCTTCGCGGTCGAACGCGTAGCCGCGCTCACGGATGATGTTGCACTCCTTGCGCAGCGCCTCCACGGTGGCGATGCTGTGCTCGGTGATGGGCTGAAGATCGAGCGTGCGCAACATGGCCTCGCGCTGCTTGGCCGACATGAACGCCAGGAACAATTTGCCGCTTGCGGTGCAATGCAGCGGCACATGCGCACCCACATCCAGCGTGAGGCGCCAGGGCCAGGGCGCCTCCACCCGGTCCAGATACAAGACTCCGGCACCATCGAGCGTGGTGAAGTTGCAGGTCTCGCCCACCTGCGCCACCAGGCCTGCCAATACCTCATGGCGCAAGCCGCGCAGGCTGCCATGGTTGAGTGTGTCCAGGGCCAGCTTGCGGAGGGCAGGCCCCACCACGAAGTCGCGCTCGTTCAGATCGCGCGACACAAAACCGCACTCCATCAACTGCATGCACATACGGTGTACGGTGGCTTTTGGCAGATTGAGCGCCTCTATCAGTTCGGCCAGCGACATCGGACGCCCCTGGTGCGCCAGCACAGACAGCAATCTCAGGCTGCGCTCCGAGGACGAAGTGGAGCTGGCGACAGGCATCAACGGGTTGGAGGCGAGAACGGTCATGAACTTAGTGCCCTGCTTTGCAATGGCCCATTGTAAATGTCGCACAACCTAGGGAAATCACTAATAACGAGATATTGCGTTCCAATTTTGTTCACAATAAACTACCTTCACACATAAATACTTGAAAAGTGGATCAATTTGTCCCACATGGAGTCGTGACGTGAAAGCAGAAGAGTTTGACTACATCGTGGTCGGCGCAGGGTCGTCCGGTGCCGTCCTCGCAGGTCGGTTGAGCGAAGACCCGTCCGTGAAGGTGCTGCTGCTGGAAGCAGGGCCGCCGGACCGTTCGTTCTGGATTCACCTGCCCATCGGCTACGGCAAGACTATGTGGGACAAAAAGATCAACTGGTGTTACCACACCGATCCCGATCCCAACATGAATGGCCGCCAGATCTATTGGCCGCGCGGCAAGACCTTGGGGGGGTCCAGCTCCATCAACGGCCTGATCTATATCCGCGGCCAGCGCGAAGACTACGACCACTGGTCCAACGCCCTGGGTCTCAAGGGTTGGAGCTACGACGAATGCCTGCCGTACTTCATCAAGTCTGAACGGAACCAGCGTGGGGCCAGCAAGTTCCACGGCGGCATTGGCCCGCTGTCAGTCTCTGACATCGGCGTCAAGAACCCATTGATCGAAGCCTTCATCAACGGCGCCGGCGAGAACGGCGTGCCCCGCACCGACGACTTCAATGGTGAGCGCCAAGAAGGCGCAGGCTACTACCAGTTGACCACCTGGAAAGGCTGGCGCTGGAGCACGGCCAAGGGTTACCTCACACCCAACAAGAATCGCACCAACCTGTGTATCGAAACCGGCGCGCAAGCCATGGGCGTCGTGATGGAGGGCAAGCGCGCAGTGGGCGTTCGTTACCGCCAGGGGGGCGTGGACAAAGTTGCCAAAGCCAGAGGTGAGGTCCTGCTGTCGGCTGGTGCCATCCAGTCGCCCCAACTGTTGCAGCTCTCGGGCATCGGCCCTGCCGCCTTGCTGAGACAGCATGGCATTCCGGTTGTACACGACTTAGCAGGTGTGGGCGAGAACCTGCAAGACCACCTGCAAATTCGCATGATCTATGAAATGAATCAGCGCACCACCAACGACGAGCTGAACTCGCTACTCGGTCAGGCCAAGTTGGGCATGCAGTGGTTCTTCAAGCGCAGCGGGCCGCTGGCGGTGGGCATCAACCAGGGCGGCTGCTTCATGAAGGCGCTACCCGGAGAAGCCAAGACGCCCGACATCCAGTTTCACGTGGCCACCCTGTCGGCCGATATGGCGGGCGCCAAAGTGCACGACTTTTCGGGCATGACCATGTCGGTCTGCCAGCTGCGGCCCGAGTCGCGAGGCCATATCCGCATCAAGTCCGCTGATCCGTTCCAGCCTCCCGAGATGCAACCCAACTATCTCTCAACCGATCTGGACCGCCGCACCAACGTGGCCGCACTCAAAGTTGTGCGCGCCATCACTGGCTCAATGTCCATGCGCGGACTCATCAAGCGAGAAGTCAAGCCAGGCAAAGATACGGTTGACGACGCAGCCTTGCTGGAGTTCTGCCGCAACAACGGCGCCACGATTTTTCACCCCACCGGCACCTGCCAGATGGGTCTGGACCCGGCGCAAGGCGCGGTGCTGGATGCCCGGCTACGCGTGCACGGGGTCCAGGGCCTGCGCGTGATCGACTGCTCGGCAATGCCGACGCTGGTCTCAGGCAACACCAACGCACCCGCCGTGATGATGGCCGAGAAGGCCGTCGACATGATTCGCGAAGATTCACGTGGCAGACGACAGAAGGGCGGGCCCCCCGGGGCCCTTATTTAGTAACAGGCAAGACCTAAGGAGACCAAGATGAACCAATTGAAGAACCCAAACCGCAGGCTCGCGCTAAGTGCAGGCGCCGCAGCTTTGACATCCGCCAGCGCGCTGGTGCCAATGCCTGCCTCTGCGCAGAGCGTCACACGGCTGAAAATCCAGACCGGAGTGCCCACCGCGAGCATCTATTTCGATCTGATGAAACGCTTCGGCGACCGCGTCGACAAGATGTCGGGCGGGCGCTTGAAGATGGCTAAATGAGCCCATCCCCTCGAAAAGGTAAAACGAGCGGATTTCTCCTCTGAGGAATGGAATTCAAGGCCCGAAACGTAGACCCGCTTTGGGCTGTTTGCTGCCGTTCCACAAAAAGCTGGAAACTCCATTGAAATGGAATAGCTGACATCCGATTTCGCGGAATGCAGTCGCTCGATCAAGATATTGCTTTTTGCGAAGTTCATCAGGCCTGTTGACCATTTTGTGCACTACAAAGCAGTTTTTGTGCGGTTCCAGACCCAACAGGTACTAGCTTCAAGACGAGATCGCAGCGTGGGCAACATCGCCTCCAGAATTCCTCTCTGGTGAGATACCCAACTGCCTAGTTGGAACCCTTCATGCATGCATCCGACTGGGAAGTGGGAGCTGCCATGCTCGGTAATGTGGGCCTTCTAATGGGCAACCAAATCTTCCATGAAGGCGTCTACTGTGGGAGTTTCCAGCGCCACATTGGCAAAGACTCAAGATGCAAAATTCGATCAAGAGGCAATGAGTGGTGACGCGATCTCTGTGAAGCCAGGAGATGATTGTGGTGTCAGGAGATGGGACGCGATCCATGCTTCGGTGTCTTGTCGAGCTCCATGGCAGCAGCAGTATGCTTGCGTGAAATGCTGGCATGCATCGCCGCCTGCCGATCGTCTCCCATTCGGAATAAGCGCTCAGCTTCTTGCCCGTGCCTTGCTGCTCTTCGGAAGTGATGAGCACTGTCATGACCGGCTTCATGACTCATCACTATTACATCTTTTGCAGGGCTGTAAATCGTATCCAAACTTTGTTTCCTCTAAACCTTTCAAGTGGTAGCAGCGCTAATAGCACTGTGCCGGTGAACGGATTTTGCTATCCGGGTTGCAAGTCAGTCTGTTCGTCTGCGCACAAGCAGGATGCCGTCAGTTATGGTTTGCGGCCATCCGCTTGATATCTGACTGAATCACCACACCACTCTGTTATTCCCAATCGTGCTTCAGTGTGCAGACAGGTAGTCCATATGGATTCAAAGTCTTGCCTGTCTCAGTCCATGTTTTTGAAGTTTCAAATGTTCAAAGGAATTGAATCGGAGGCAACTACCGTTTGAAGCCGTTCGTGGCACGTGTCATGTTGCCATTCCGGATGGATACACCGTTTTGGCACATTCCGGCAAGGCCCAACTTTTTACATAAATCTTCGGTACTATCAGAGGTACCTCATTGGTAGTAATCACTTGATGCGCTTGAATCATGATGTGGCGCCGGTTAGTCTATGGTCATGCAAAAGCAGCACTCACTCTCCACTAAACTTGTCACCATTGGCGCTGTGCTTCTGTTCGTAGCATTGCTTTCCATTGGGCTAACCCTATGGGTCACCTGGCAGCTCGAAGGTGGGGCGGCGGCTGTCAATGAGGCTGGACGGATGCGGATGCAGATATGGAGACTCAACAGCACCGCACAATCGAAGCATTCAGAGAAGGCCGTTGCTGACTTGGTCAACGAGTTCACCAACAGCCTAGCACTTCTCAGGGCCGGAGACCCGGTTAGACCGCTCTTTATGCCGGTCACCGATGAAGTAGAGGCTCGGTTCAGTAGCGTTCAGGCGCACTGGAAAAGCAAAAGGGGAATTTGGTCTGGGAAATCTTCACCCGATATTGATCAGGCGCTGGCTTGCAGCAGGATGGCAATAAACCCCCAGGGATTTTTCAACACAGCGACCGTCGCAATCCATGCCAGTACGACCAGGGCCAGTACCCATGCAGTGGCACGGGTCTTCCATCCAAAACGTGGACGAAGTGCCACTATGCCCAAGCCGATGTAGAGCAGCAAGCCCAGTAACTTGGCCATCAGCCATGGCGCATGTGCAGGGTTGAGGTGCAGCATGGCTGCCAAGGTCACGGCGGATAGCAGCAGAACGCTGTCCACGACATGCGGCAAACTCTTTGCCAACCGGCTCTGCGTCCATTGCGCCCCACGCAAAGAGGCAATGCCCCGCACAGCGAAACCCAAGCCGGAGAGCGCGACCGAGGATTGGTGCAGCAGTTTGATAGTGGCGTAGTCCATGTGCAAAGTTTAGCCACGCAGCAGTACCATGGTCCGAATAAGAGAATATTTATGCAAGCATTGAACCGTATCCATACCCTTTTTACCTCCGAGCGCTGGCGTGCAGCACTGGGGGCACTTCTGGGCATGGGCCTGTGTTCGATATTCTTGCACGCGGTAAATGGCAGCGGTCACTGGGTTATTACGCCTTTGGCCGCAACGATGGTGATTCTTTATGTGCAGCCACACAGCCCCGTTGCACAACCCTGGCCAGTCGTGGGCAGCTATTTGATTTGCTGTCTGGTTGGTTTTTTCTGTGTGCATTGGCTCGCTCCGATACAGCTCGCCGTCACCGTGGCAATCGCAGCCAGCATCTGGTTTATGGTTCGATTTCATTGCATTCATCCGCCTGGTGCTGCGATAGCTTTGCTGATTGTTCTGGATGGGCCGCATTCCGGTTCAGGCATGACGCAGCTTGCGGGACAGGTGGTTCTCAATATCGGGATTGCCTTGGGGTCCACGATGCTGATCAGCAACTTCATCCTGCGTCGACCTTATCCTTACCATGCCCAAGCTACCGCGCCCAGTCTGCACCGTACCCAGGACGAGGCGCCCTTGCGCCGCATTGGCCTGGCCCATGAAGACCTTGCCAGTGCAGTGGCCACGCTGGATACCTTTGTGGACGTGCAGGAAGACGAATTGGTGGAAATATATAACCTGGCCGTGGACCACGCATTTGGACGCCATGTGGGACTGACTTGCGCTGACATCATGTCCCGCGATGTGATGACCGTGCATTTTGATACCGATCTGGAAAAGGCCTGGAACCTCCTGCGCTTGCATAAGATCAAGTCCTTGCCAGTGGTGGATGCGTTTGGAAATCTGATTGGCATCGCGACCGTTGCAGATTTCTTGCGACAGATGGATGACACGTCCGCGGCCGGACTGGCGGTGCGTTTGCAAGGCTTTCTGCGCCGAACGCCCGGTCTCACTTCCGAGAAGGCTGAGGTGGTCGGGCAGATCATGACATCCGATGTTTTTACAGCGACACCGCAAACGCCCGTCGCGCAACTGATTGCTCGCGTATCGGATAAAGGGTTGGCACATATTCCCGTGGTCGATGCCGGCCGCAAGGTGGTTGGCATCGTGACCCAATCCGATATGTTGGCCGCACTGTATAAACGGCTTGCGATGTCCGAGGCAGTCCCACGGGCGTGAGCGCCTAGGACTTCTTGTCGTCTGCTGTCTTGGCTTTAGTGGAGACGGGCATGGCCATTTTGCTGGTTTTCGCCCGATTGGCCGCAGGTGCAACCAAGTCTGCCAGGGTTACACCATCGAGTACCGCAAGAAAGCTATTGGTCGCCTGGTGCAGCACACCCTTGAGGCGGCACTGGGGGCTCAAACAGCATTGATTGGTTTGCGCGTTAAAACACTCGACCATGGCGAAATCCGTCTCAGTCTGACGCACCACCGCCCCGACATTGATCTCTGCTGCCGGCTTGCACAGACGCATGCCGCCCCCACGCCCGCGCGTGGTCTCCAACAGGCCATGCGCGCCTAACTGGTGAACAACTTTTGTCAGATGGCTGCGTGAGATTCCGTGGCTGCCTGCAATCTCGGTGATTGTTACCGGCAGCTCACGGTGCTCCCATGCTGCGCAGTACATGAGCACGCGCAAGGAGAAGTCGGTCCACTGGGTCAGTTGCATGGTGTTGCAGTCATTGAATAAAGATTCATTTCACATGAATCATATCGTATAGAATACATTCATGTGAAATGAATCTTTATAAGGACCCTACCCATGAACGCCCACTTGCAAAACGCCCAGCCTGAGGCTTATGTCCTCGATGATCAACAAGCCATAGGTCACATCGCCGTCCAAATACCAGGAGCCACCGCCATTTTTCGCCGCCACAAGCTCGATTTCTGTTGTGGAGGTCAAGTGAGTTTGGCGCAGGCCGCGTCTGAAAAGGGCTTGGACGTGGTGGCGGTGATGCGTGAGTTAGCAGTGATTCAGCGTACCGACGAGCCGGTAGAACATGAAAGCCCTGAGACCCTCATCGACCATATCTTGGAGCGCTACCACGCAGTGCATCGCGAGCAATTGCCTGAGCTGATCCGTATGGCACGGCGTGTAGAGGCTGTACATCGCGACCATCCACTCGTGCCGACCGGCTTAGCAGACTTGTTGGAGGAAGCTGAGCAGGACTTGCTCTCCCACATGATGAAGGAAGAGAACATCCTGTTTCCCATGTTCAAAGCCGGTGGAAATCCCTTTGTGTCGCAACCCATAGGCGTAATGCGCGCAGAGCACACCCAGCACGGGGAGATGCTGGAGCAATTGATGCATCTTTGCAATAACGCCAGCCCACCGCAAGGCGCCTGCAATACCTGGCGTGCACTTTACGCCGGGATTGCACAATTGCACGATGACCTGATCAACCACATTCACCTGGAAAACAACATTCTGTTTAGCCACTTCGAAGCATCCGCTCAAGCTCCAGGAAAGTCTGCGTGCTGTGGATCATGCGGATGAACTGCTGAAAGCTGCAGGTTGATTGACGATGTCAAGTGAAGTGGTAACTAGAAAAGTCATTCAGATCCAGCCTGTGAAATCGGGTGGTAAGGATTCGTCAGAGTTCTCGTTGTACGAGAAGACTGAGAAGGTCTATCCACGCTCTGTGAGTGGACAATTTGCTCGCCTGCGCTGGGTGATGGTGTGGGTGACGCAGATTGTTTTTTATGGGCTGCCATGGCTACAGTGGAATGGTAGGCAAGCAGTTCTGTTCGATCTGGCTGAACGGCGCTTCTATGTCCTTGGGTTGGTACTGCATCCACAGGACTTCATCTATCTGGCCGTGTTGCTGATCATTGCTGCACTGGTCTTGTTTTTCTTTACGGCCATTGCCGGGCGATTGTGGTGCGGTTACGCCTGCCCGCAGACGGTATATACCGAAATCTTCCTATGGGTGGAACGTCATACCGAAGGGGATCGTCAAGCGCGCATGCGGCTGGATAGCGCCCCTTGGGGCGTAAACAAGATGGCGCGCAAGGTTTCCAAGCAACTCGTCTGGATGGGCATCGCGCTCATTACCGGACTAACGTTTGTAGGATATTTTTCCTCCATACGAGGCATGCTGTCTGAGCTATCGAACGCTACTTTCTCATCCTGGGAATGGTTCTGGGTGTCTTTTTATGGTTTGGCCACGTACGGCAACGCTGGTTTCATGCGGGAGCAGATCTGCAAGCACATGTGTCCCTATGCTCGCATTCAGAGTGCGCTCATTGACATGGACTCTATGGTGATTGCCTATGACGAGCAGCGCGGAGAGAGCCGCGGTTCACGCGCTCGGGGTGCTGATCCAGCAGCACTTGGACTAGGTGACTGCATTGATTGCACACTGTGTGTGCAGGTTTGTCCAACCGGTATCGACATACGTAAAGGCCTACAAAACGAATGCATAGCTTGTGCTGCTTGCATCGACGTCTGCGACCAGGTCATGGAGAAAATGGACTATCCCAAAGGACTGATCCGCTATACGTCGGGCAATGGGATCATGCAGCAGCTTAGCGCCCAGCAGATCATCAAACGGATCAGTCGACCACGTGTATGGATTTACTGCACGTTGCTTTGCCTGGTGTGCAGTGTCTTCACGTTCAGCTTGGTGACACGCAAGAGTTTCTCCGTGGACATCATTAAGGACCGAGGTTCCCTAGCCCGCGAAGTTGGGCAAGGTGAAATCGAGAATGTGTACCGCATGCAGATCATGAACGGCCTGGAAGAGAAACAGCGCTTTACCGTAAGCGTGAGCGGTATTCCCAATCTGCGCATTTCTTCGGACGCGCAATTTGAAGTGCCAGCCGTTGGCATTGGATCGCTGCCTATACGCCTGACACTGCCGTCGGAGGTTGCTGCACTTTATCGTGGAAGGACGTTGTCGGTTGTATTCGAAGTTCAAGCATCCGCAGGCACAGGGCAGGAAATAAGGCAAGAGAAATCAGCTTTCTATGTATTGCCATAGCTACACCACAGCCACGCCTATTTCACGCAACATTCAAACCATACCCCAACCTAGCTGACTTACAACATGGCCACACTGATTCAAATTCAAAGCCCGCCTAAAAGGGGGCAGTTTCGCTTTGCGTTGTGGGATCTTGGCTTTCGTCCCTTCTACTTACTTGCGAGTTCGTTTGCCTCTCTTTCCATATTGGTCTGGGCCCTGCAATTCAGTGGGTTATTGCCGTACGCGTATTTACAAGGGCCGATGTGGCATGCCCATGAGATGCTGTTTGGATTCACGCTGGCTGTGCTAACAGGATTTCTATTGACGGCAGGGCAGAACTGGTCAGGGCAGTCCACACCCAAAGGGGCCTACCTGGGGGCCCTTGCGGCTTTGTGGGTGGCTGGCAGAATTCTTGTGCTCTCGCCGTGGGGTTGGTTAGCCGCAGGGGTGAATGTGGCATTTCCATTGGCAGCTGCAACTGCATTAGCAATTCCACTCTACAGGGCCCGCAATCGCCGCAACTATTTCTTTGTTGGCCTGCTTCTGCTGATGGCGGTTGCCCAACTTGGGGTGCATCTGGATGCACTGGGCGCTTTGCGCTTTCCGGGCTGGGCAGGTATTGGGCTGGGACTAGATGTAATGCTATTTGTGCTTAGTGTCATGGCTGGACGGGTGATCCCTATGTTCACCAACAATGCAATCCCTGGAGCAAAGGCTGTTCGACACCCCTGGGTGGAGAAACTAGCATTAGGTTTGATCCTGCTTCTAATGGGTTCAGACGCAATGCATGTAGCCGGAGCGTGGGTCGTACTTATAGGCGTTTTGGCTATGTTGGCCCATCTGACTCGCTTGTGGCTGTGGCATCCATGGAAGACGCTCAACACTCCCTTGGTCTGGGTACTCCATGCGGCCTATGCCTGGATTCCAATTCACTTGGCGTTTCGCGCTATGGCTGCGATGGGGTGGGTTTCACCTTCGGTTGCCACGCATGCATTGACTGCCGGTGCCATTGGGACAATGGTCATCGGCATGATGACACGCACAGCGCTCGGCCACACGGGGAGAAAGCTGGCTGCTGGAAAAACGGAAGTGGCTTGCTACTCACTAGTGTCCGCGGCAGCAGTGATTCGTGTCTTCGTTCCATTATTGAATCCGTCACTTTTGACTTACGCGGTTCTAATCTCTGCTGCGATGTGGTCATTTGGGTTTGCCCTGTATACCGTTCGGTACTGGGGCATTCTCGCCTACGAATAAAGTTGAAATCATTGGCGTCACATGATCGCCGCTAACTGCTTATTCGACGCTGTGACAATGAACATTACAAATGCCCATCCTGCCACTGTTCCCTGATCGGAGTAAGCCTCGCATGTCCCACAAGAAGTTCCCCGTTCATCCGGCCAATCCCGAGCGCCTATGCTGGGGCTGCGACAAATATTGCGCAGCAAACGACATGATGTGTGGCAATGGATCGGACCGGACGCAGCATCCGTTTGAATTGTTTGGAGAAGACTGGCAAAGCTGGGGCGGTGAGGACGCTGGTGATCATTCAACCCCGCCACTGGATCCGAGTACAGGAAGGCATGCAGATATTCCCTCTGTAGAAACTACGCCGGAAGTGACCATGTGTTTATTCCCTCATGTCCGGTAACTCCGCTTCAATCAACCGGCCCTCCGCAATAGACCACCTGGCTGTCGCACAGGGTCGCAATGGTGGCTCGATTGTTGCGGTGTAGGTTGCGTAGCTGGCAGTTGCTGTTCTGTACTAATGACCGGTAACGGGCGGTCAATTTGGCATTCAGGATTTCCGGATACGCTGACGCTGCACAAGATGACCCAAAGTTACTGAAGTATTGTTGGTTGTGAATATCAGTTGCCGAGATTTGACGATTCAAAGAACACCAAATTGGACCCGCATGGGCTATGACAGCTTTGGAAAAAACAGCTCAGCTTTGTCTTGGCCGCGAGCGGCAGCTAACGCGGCCTTGCTGGCTTACGATTTTCTCCAAACCCGACCTTCATTTAGGTTGCCTATGAACTGTGGATTTTAATCAAAAAGGTCCCCCTGGCCAGGCTGCGTGGCGTTGCTCCAGAACACCGAATCGGCATATCTTGCAGCCAAGGCCTCCAGGTCAATGCCCTGCTCGTCGTCGCTGAATTCGAACGCCCCGAACATGTTCACGTGCTGCCACGCCACTGGCGACATTCCTTGAATGAACGCAATGGCATCCAGATCCCCAGCGGCTACCTTTTGTTCGTACACCTTGGACAGCAGGGCCGTGTTGTAGTAGATCACCGCGTTGGCAATCAACCGCGCGCAATCGTTCCAGACCTGCTGCTCGGTTTCAGTCTGAACCTTGAACTTTCCACCATTGATGAATGACACCGCACGGCGGAATCGGTGATAGGCCTCGCCCCGGTTGAGCGCCTTTTGTACGCTCTGGCGCAGTTCTACATCGTCAATGAAGTCCAGAATGTAGACGGTGCGAAGGATGTTGTCCAACTCCCATAGGGCTTTTTTTGTGTTGTTTTGCCTGGCATAGCTGCTGAGCTTGCGCACCACAGTGGCCTGGGTCGTATCTTTTTGTGCCAATGACGCCATGATGCGTTGGATGTTGGGCCATTCGCTGATGATCAGGTCCACATTGACCCTATTGCTTGGTCGAATCAGCATGTCGGCCGGATACTGACTCGGCAGTTCGAACCCAACCAGCGACGCGGTCTTCTTTTGCAATGTCTTGTAGCGGGGTGCAAAGCTGTAACCGTAGGCAAACAGGCTCCAAAAATTGACCTGGTTGGTTCCGTGGGTATCGGTCGAGTGGCGCGTAGGCTTGATGTCCGACGTATTGTTGTAGAGCAAATCGAACACGAAGTGGCTCTCGTGTTCATGGGTGCCAATGATCTTGGCATTGATGGGCACGTGGTTGGCAACCACGGTGCAGGCACTCACGCCTTTGTCCCAGCCGAAGTACTTGGGAGAATAGCGGGAGTTGAAGGTGTTGATCTGGGTCTCAAAGCGCTGGCCATCACTGCTGGAGTGCAGCTCATCGCGGATATTGAAGAGTTTGAAGGCCGGTAGCGCGGCCGTGGCGTTGCTGATGGCGTCATTGGCGGCATGTACGGTTTCGGGCCGCAGATAGCTGCGGGCGGTAGTAATCAAGGATGCATGGCTCAGACCAGAGACCTCGGCCATCTTGCCCAATCCCATGTTGGTGCCGAACGCCACCACGCAGGCCAGAATTTCGCGAAGGTCTGGTGCGTGCTTGACGGAGCGATTCAGAACATGCTCGAAGGCAGCCAGAAATTTCGTATTCCCATTCACAAACCGCAGCAGTTGGGCAACGGGAATCCCTGGCAATTGGTTGTAAAACGAAGCATTGCCGGTCTCTGGGATCGTTGGGTAGATCAAAGACCAGCGTTTTTTCTCCCCTTGACCTGCAACCTTGATATGTGCATTGACGCAATTGGCCACGCGTTCATTGACCCTCACCAGGCGGTCTTCAAGCTTCGTGCGCAATGTGGCCAAGGTTTCTTCGATAGGGGCGGTCAAAATAGGCTGTCCGATTTCAGCAAGCACAGCGTCTTTGTGTGCCCAGCGGGCATCGCTGATCAGGTCATCTTCAAACTGGCGGAATTCGTTGCTGTGATTGACATACAAGTCACCGGACTCCAGTGCATTGCGCAACAGCCGGTAGACCAGAAACTCGTATCGATCAACATCCAGGGCTTTGCGTTTTCCCCCGTCCGTGATGGACTCGGTATAAAGGTGCTTTTTGAGAACCTGTGGGATCACACTCTCCGGAAACTGTGCGGAATCTGCTTGGCGCAGCGATTTGCTGCGGCGCAACAGGTCTTGCATCACGGTGATTGCGGTGACCAAAGGGGCATTCTCCAAGCGGCCGGCGAAATCGAGGTCACAGAATAGATGTCGCAAGTTTCGCTTAATGGTTGGCGACAACATGGTGAAGTAGGTCCACTCGTAATCCAGCTTGTCAAAGGCCACATTGCGCAGAAAGTTGGATACCGAAGTAAAGGCAGCGGGTTCCAGCAAGCCGAACGCACGCTTCTTGACCGTGGAAAAAGGACAATCACTCGCGATTGACGCATCGATAAAGAGGCCCAACACCTCGCCTGCAGCCTTCAAATTGCTGTTGGCCTCCTCGGATGCCTGCTGCATGGCCGTTCTCGCCGCCAGTTTGGCGTGCTTATCAAACTGGCCGACCAAGTGGATAAACGCCTCAATCAGGTTGTCGTTGATTTGGCGGAACCGGTGGAAGGCAAAGCACAATAGATAGAGGCGCACCGTGGAGACATCCATGCGGCGCAGCTTGTAAATGGTGTAGAACTGGACCAGACCGGCGTAGTACTTGATGCTCTCACTGGACAGTGACGCATCGATCAGGAATGATTGGGCGAAGGCATACAAGGGGGACAGTTGCTTGCGCCGACCGACTTCCCGGCGGAGTTCCTTGTTGCTGAAATCACTCGCCTCGTGTTTCAGGACGTTGATCAGGTGGATTTTGTCGTCCGCGTGCAGCAGGCTATTGAGGGATTGCTGCAGATCGGTGGGCAAGGCGGCATTCAGCATTCGGGTAACTCGCTTGCGCTCGTCTGTCACAGCCTGACTCACTAGGTCTTGCAACGAGGTGTAGCCCGGCGCCACAACGCGCTGGCTTGAAAGATGCTCCAGCACTTCACGCAAGATGAATTTTGGCTGAGTTGACAGCATCGCCGCCCGTTGCGCAAAAGCAATCAGCGCTTGCTTACCGTCGCCGCCATACAGGCGATAGTCCAGCAGTTCAAGAATGGTTCTTTGTTGGACCAGTCGGGTCGGCTTTGACAAAGTGCCTACCTCGGCCATAAGCCTGCCCGGGAAATAACGCGCCAGTATGTGCGCGATGTCAGGGCGGACATGGTCAAGACCAAAAACGAAGAACTGTGCCTTGGCCTTGAAGTAACCCAGTTGCAATACGAGGTGGACACCCGCCGTTATGGTCCGTGCCGCATCAATGGTCTCCTGTTCTTTGGGACTCAAATCAAAATGGATTTGGCGTTCACCTTCGTTGAAGTGTGGCAAGCCGTACAGGCTGTCAACTTCTTCAGTAGACAGAATGGAAAGGCGCCTGGAGGCTTGTATTGTTGTACTTGGCAAGGTTGAGTTACTCCAACATCGAGCGCAGCCAGCTGCTGAGCTCGTAAAAGTGAAATGGGAATGGAGAGATGCTGCAGAGATGCAGACAGTGGCCGCCTTACCTGTCATTTCACGGGCAACGTGCGAATGACCAGCCTAAAACCCCGACGGGGTTATGTGTTTTTTAGATATTCTATTGTGATAATCCTTCTTATCACAATAGCTGTTTTAATATCACTAACTAGAACCCATGAAAAATCCATCGATCTCTCTTTCGCCAGAATTGGGGGATGGTGCTGTCCTGGATGCGTTCCCCGGTGAAGCCGAGCTCGCCGCCTTGCGTGGCTGGTACGCCGGCTTGTCGTCGCGAAAATCCGTGGCCCATTACATGGATGCGCACAAGGTTTCGGGACAGTCGTCACGGGGAATGATTGGAGGCATCCGCCGTCAACTGATCCGCATTGCATGCAGGCGGCACCGGGCCGATCTAGTGGCCCTACTTGACCATCCTATCGGCGAGCGGGCCCAGCATGCGAAGGCCGTTGCCCATGCTATTGACGCACTGCGCACTGCGCCTGAACCGGCTCCCAAAATCACCGATGACGTGAGTCTGTGGCTTTCTGCGCGTTCAGCGAATGCCCTGTACGCCCAAGATATCAAGACGCTGGCACAACTGACTGTGCGGGTACCCCGGCGGCGGCGCTGGTGGACTGCGATTCCAGGCCTCGGTGCTCAAGGGGCACGTCAAATCGAAGTTTTCTTTGCGGCACATCCCCAACTTACCGAACGTGCGCGAGAACTGATGGTCAGTGAAACAGTACGAGAGGTTGTTCCTTGGGAGCGCCTAAAAGTTCCTGAAGAACTCAACGGATCGAGGGGTACCTTCCGTGGACCGCCATCCAGTTGCACGCTTAGCGCTGACAATGACTACGAAGCCGTGCAGGCATGGCTGGCACTGCACGAGTCCAGTGCGACAAAACGGGCCTATCGCAAGGAGGCCGAACGCCTGATTCTGTGGGCAGTTGTGGAACGTGGACGAGCACTTTCGTCGCTCACGACAGAGGACGCAACGGCTTACCGGGGGTTCCTGCGGAACCCCGCACCACGCAGTCGATGGGTGGGGTCACCACGAACAAGATTCTCTCCAGAGTGGCGGCCATTCTCGGCTGGTTTATCTCCCCGTTCGACGGCCTATGCCATGAGCGTCATTGGTGCAATGTTTCGATGGCTGATTGAGCAGCGCTATGTGTTGGCCAACCCGTTTAGCGGCATCAAGGTGCGCGGTAGCACCCGCAGCACCCCCATGGATGAGGGGCGCGTATTTTCTGAGGGTGAGTGGGCCATTATCCGAGCCGTTGCCAATGGACTGGAATGGTCCTACGGCTGGAAGCTTGCGGCTGCGCAGCGGCTGCGCTTCGTTCTGGACTTTGCTTATGCCACGGGCTTGAGATCCAGTGAGTTCGTGGGGGCCACCCTGGGGCAGATTGAAACGGATGCCCAGGGAGACCATTGGCTCAAGCTGGTCGGCAAGGGCAGCAAGGCAGGCAAAGTGGCCTTACCTCCGCTGGCCCGGGTGGCGCTGGATCATTACCTGATGCAACGCGGTGTGCCAACCACACCAGCCATGTGGAAGCCGTCCACCCCGCTTATTGCTGACCTGCAGGCAGGGAGCGGTCAGAACCGTATCACTTCGACCCGGCTATGGAACGTCACCAAGCGATTTTTCGTGACAACTGCCGACGTCATTGAGGCCGAATCGCCAAAGACTGCCGAAAAGTTGCGCCGCGCAAGTCCACACTGGATGCGCCATACGCACGCCACACATGCTTTGGCGCGGGGTGCAGAGCTGACCACGGTGCGTGACAACCTGCGCCACGCATCAGTTTCGACCACTTCGGTCTACCTTCATACCGACCAAGCCAAGCGCGCACGACAAATGAGGGATGCCTTTGGAACGCCAAATACCTGAAGCCGCAAAGGCGTGAGTGAGGTCAGGAAAGGGATATTTCACTCACATTGAGCATTGAAACACTTATCGTTTCATGATATGCTTTTGCATGGGTTCACAAAGTTCACCGGCCGCTGGTTTGGAGTATTTGCTTGGCTTGGATGGCAATATTGAAGTCCAAAATGATGCAGGGTACTGGGTCAAGATGGAAGTTGCGAGTGTGCCTGTTACGTCGGAACGACCGCACGGCATCCGGTACAGCTTGACACTGCACGCGCCAGACAACACCCGGCTCATCGGTTTTGATAATGCCCATAGCGTGAAGCCGGTAGGCTCGCGCTTTAAGCATGCAGGCAAAAAGTTTCCTTACGACCACCGTCATCGACACGCTCTGGACGAGGGGGTGTTGTACGAGTTTGACACCGCTTACCAGTTGGTCAGTGATTTTTATGCTGAAGTAGATCGCGTTTTGAAGGAGATCAGTCCATGAACAAGGTATTGAAGTTCGGTATTGCGCCAGTGCCTGTGCAGCGCGCCCGCACACTGGCGATTGCGGCGGGAACACGCCAACGCGGCAAAGATGAACCCAACGTTTGGTTTCCCACTGTGACCGCCATGGCACGGGTGCTGTCCGATGAAAATATGGCTTTACTCAAGGTCATTCGTGAGAGTCACCCAGACTCCATGGATGCCTTAGCCAAGGCGGTCGGGAAACATGCGCCCAACGTGTCGCGGTCGCTGCACACCATGGCCCAATATGGTTTGGTCAAACTCACCAAGCATGGCCGAACGGTGATTCCGCAGGCTACCTCCGAGAGGGTTACTGTTGATTTTTCCTGGGGTGGCTGACATTACGCAGCTGGATCAAGCGATTTCAGCAAATCTCGTGTCCCTTCTTCATAGGGAAAATCCGCTCGTTTTACCTTTTCGAGGGGATGGGCTCATTTAGCCAATTCCGGGGTATCCAGGGCCTCGGTGATCCAAATCCTGTCGGCCAATGGCTTCGAGATTTCCCTGAATTCTTTTGCATCCGCCCTACGTCGGGTTCGCCAGCGGCGCGCCAGGATGGGTTCGCACGACTCACGATCTGTTCCGGCGTCACGCAAAACACTGGCCCATCCTTCGGTTGAGTCTGCTGTGCCAGGCCATGTTGAACCGGATGCTTCGTCATCTCCAGTCAGTGCTGGCTCCCACAACCCCTCCGATCTGAACAAGATCTTCAGCCAGAAGCCCGATCTCGGTGCCTTGGCCAAACTCGCAAAGAACAAACACACATGAAAGTCGCCGTACTCAACTTCTCAGGAAACGTGGGTAAAACCACAGTGGCCGCTCACTTACTGAAACCCCGCATGGGAGACGCTCCGGTGTACTCCATTGAGTCAATCAATGCCGGTGCTGATGCAGATGGCCTCGATGTTGAAAAAATGAAGGGCAAGAAGTTCGGGCAACTGGTGGATGAATTGATGACTCTGGATGCGGCCATCATCGATGTGGGTGCTTCCAATGTGGAAGACTTCCTGAAGCTGATGCAACAGTACGATGGCTCCCACGAAGAATTCGATGTCTTCATCATCCCGGTCGTCAAGGAAAAGAAAGTCCAGGCCGACACGGTGAACACCATCCGGGCCCTGCAGCAGCTGGGTATCCCAAAAAAGAAGATCCGCATGGTGTTCAACAAGCTGGATACCGATGAGTCGGTCATTGATGAGTTTGCGCCCCTGTTTGGCCTCGCTGAGTCCGAGAAGTCGTTCACCATCCGCCAGGACGCGGTGATTTACGCCAACGAAGTGTTCGAGCTGCTAAAAACCGTGGGCAAGTCACTGGGCGACATCAGTACCGACACCACGGACCACCGGGCCCGCATCCGCGATACGACCGATCTGTTTGAACGTGAGGCCAGCATCCGCATGGTGTCCCTGAAACGCCTGGCCGTCACCGCAAACAAGAATCTGGACGACGTTTTCAAAGTCCTGTTCGGCAAGCTGGCTCTGTGAGCGTTCAATCTCCGCGCACGGCACGGGAAGCGCTGCTGGCCGAGGTACTGGATGAAGTGGATTCGTTACATCGTCAAGTTCTAGCCCTGCCCGATTCACTGGTCGCGATGGAGGTCAAACTGGCCCGAACGGTCAGCGTGCTGGATCAGGCGGCTGACAACTTCCGCATAGCGGTGACGGCGTTCAGCGAACAGGCGAAGGTGGACCTCGTGGCGTTTCATGAGCGCAAGACCGTCGAGGCATCAAATCGAATCCTCGATGAGCAACTTCTCGCGATTCAGAGCATGGTTAATGCTGCGATGAAAATCCAGTCGAACCAACATCCAAGTCAAGGGCTACTTGATGCGGGTGACCCCATTGATCTGCCTCGTCCGTCTGTCTGGATCAGGCTAGCTGAATACGGGTTCGCGTCCTTGGTCACTTCAACCTTTATGGCCTCCCTTATAGTTTGGCTACGATAAGGTTATTGACGCTTTCAATCAGATAAGTGGGATTTGTTGGTTCAAAATCTATTGAAAAAAAAGATTTCAACCATACGTATAGAGGCTAGATAAGGTAGGTAGTTGTGGCCTTCTTTATCCAGTCAAGGTGTGCAAAATTGCCACAAAATCAATGCTGTGTTCATCAATCCTCGGTAGAGGCTGATTAATTCATGTGATAGAGTGGCTTCCATTGACGTTCGAATGCGTCTTACCTAAAGGTTTAACTATGATCGTGTTTTTCGACAAGCGCCCCAAAGCATAAGCCCTTGGGGAAAATTGGAGTGAATCTCCTGTACACAAAACCCGCGATGAGCGGGTTTTGTGCTTTTGCGATAAAACTCTATTTGACCAGCGCAGCAAATTCCTCGCTCTTTACCGATTTCAGCCAGGTGAAGTCCGCGTCTCCTGATGCTTCTTTTTTGTTTTCCGAATCCAAGGCGATGGCTTGTCGCAGGTAGTCAATTGCCAGAGCGCTGTAATCCGCGGGTGCACTTTCATGGGTTTTGGCCCAACGAGAGCCAATCAAACTGCAATAACAGGCCGCGTTGTAATAGGCTGAATCGTCCTTATCGGGATAGGTACCAATGATCTGCCGGGCAATCACCAGTGCCATTTCATGGTCTTCCAGTCGCCTATACACATTGCATTGAGTGCCCATGGCGCGCAGAATCAGGATTTCATCCAACTCATTGCGGTTATTAAGCGCCGCATTCAGGTAATACAAGGCCTTGGTAAGGTAAGCCCGATATTGATCACTGCCAGTTTTTGGCAGCGCCTTATCAGGGTTCTGCAAGTCCCAGCATTGTTTGTATACAGCCGCCATTTCGCGCAATGCGATGCCATGTGAGACGTTGATTTCAGCGCGGTTTTCTATTTGATAAGCCTTGTCAAGGAAGTTGCCTAACTTGACGGCCGCTCTGTCCGCTTCTTTTTGCGCCAAATTGGCCCGATCCACCGCTTCTTCGGCTTTAGTTTTGGCCGTCATGAAGGAGTCCAAACCCTTAAACCCCAGAAACGCAAGCAAAGCTCCCATCGCGGCAAGAACAGAAAACAGTTTGTCGTTAGCTTCTTTGAGAGAGTCGAATTTGTCCTTCGTTGCGTCCAAAGTCATTTTGGCAATGTCGGCCAAGGGACGCAATTGATCAACCTGGTTTGTGCCCGCAGTATTTGGGATTTGAGCTTGCCCTGAATTGTCAGTGACACAGTTACGGGTTTGCTTAGAGCCGGACGCAATGCTGGCAGCGCACGCGGCGGCGATCCGAGCGCTCGATGTTGCTTCGTTAGCAGCAGCAACTGCCAAATTGACGCGCGCTTCAAGCGCCCGCATCTGGTCCTGAATTTGCGCTTGACTTTTATTGGCTGGGGACCCACCAGACAAGGTATCGAAGAGGCCTCTCGGTAACGCTATGAGGCAAAGCGTCACCACGATCACCCACATTGCAATCTGAGCGCTCACTCCCAGCCCAGAGCGAAAATTCGCAGAATTTTTATCTGATCCACGGTCCGATGCAGAGACGGTCTCAGCAATGGCACCGTTTCGAGCCAATGTCATATTTACCCCCATAAGAAAAAGCCGACTTCGAGTGTAGAGGTAAATTTGCAACAGTTGAACTGCCGATCGGTCGTCCTACGTGGGCCCCGCTGGTGAAATACTTCGGTGTGTCGCTGTTCACGTCGGCAAGCTTGCTGTCGCTGGCATGGTGTGCGATCAAAACGTTTTAGATGGCTATTTCGCTCAGCGTGGATGCAATCGGGCCAGACAGTGGCATCAAATAAGCTGAGAATCCAACTTGACCGACACCTGTCAAGCGTGACGCCAACCGGAGACTGTTCGTGGAAATTACCCCTTCCTCTTCGGGACCTGTCCTGCCTAAAAAGCTGCCAAAGGCTGCGTTGGACTACGCGCTCCCTCTACCCGCCTTGTCAAGGCGACCCATTCCGGATTTGCCGGTAACCTCGCGACTGGTTTTGCGCCATTTGCAGAAAGCTGAACTGGCCCGTTCAAGTTACCGCGACGCACAGTCGCTAAAGGACGAATACCACGCAAATAGTTTCTGCGAGTTTGGCTCTCTGAACCAAAAGCAATTCGCAGGGTTCGGGATCCTGGATGCGGACGGTTGTGCGGTGATCGCATTCAGGGGCACCGTCATTTCAAGCTGGCACAACTGGGCGACGGACTTTGATATGGGATTCGTGGAGAATCCTGCCCGCCATCAGGGCTTTCAGCGAGCCTGGCAGGCAGTGGCTCCCGAAGTCCATGCCTGGCTGGCTTTGCATCATCCCAGACAAATAACATTGACCGGCCATTCCCTGGGTGGTGCGATGGCCATCATTGCCGCCTTCTACCTCTCCAATGCCTGGTCCATCAACGAAGTTGTGACATTCGGATGCCCCCGAGTTGGATCGGATGATTTTGTGAATGCTTACTCCAATGCCCGCAGTGCAAGTGATGATCCGACCGTCGGACTGGGTGCCGTCACAACACGTTATGTCAAATCTTCGGATGTGGTCGCCCGCGTTCCCTGGGAATCCTTCGGCTACAACCACGTGGGCCGATGTTTGTATTTCAATCGTCATGGCGAGCAGACCACTCCACCAGGATCGTTGCTGGAACGGGTGTATTTTCAGTCGGACATGCAGGAACGCGTGCGTCCGAAATACGGCGTACTCGGTCGCTTGAACATCGACTTGACACCTCAGACGACACGCAGCCCAGCCCACTTTTACGGCGCCATCGACTTGATGTCTCGTGTCCTGCCAGGATGGTTGGCACTGGTATCGGTTATCGGTGTGGGCTTGCTGGTCGATCTGCTCAGGCACCCGATGGATGGTTACATCGATTTGCTGCAGCTCAGGCTTATCCGCACGGGCGCGTGAACAGCCCGAATTACAACATCTGCGGTATTTAGGACCCTCTTTTACTGGCTTATCCTGCCGAGCAGCGCATTTACCATTTCCGGGCAGGGTCTTTGAATGCTTGGTGGCTGGTAATGGTTAGACATGATTCCTGCTGGCCTGGAGTCCGTGAATTAACCTGACAACCGCAACGCATGCCTCAAATCATAGACAACCTCGCCGACCTGACTGCCCACATGGACCGGGATGATCTGGAGTCCGCTTTGGTGCAGACCATCAACGACTTGCTGTCGCCACTGAGTATCGAGATCTGTCGAAGCGTAGGCGAACGAGACGACGAGCGCTGGCTAACCTGCATCAAACAAGGTCCGCACGACCTCGTTCCCAAAACCGATGAAGGCTGGAGCGATCTGGACGATCTGCCCAAACTGGCAGACTTTCCTTTGCGACGTCAGGCGGTTGACTGTCAGCGTGTTGCACGTCAGGCGGGATTCCCGTCGCTCACTGTCTTCCCCTTGTTCAGAAATGCTGCCTCGCGCAGCGTATTGGAAATCACCACAATAAGTCCCATTTCAGATGCATCTGCCAGCCTGCTGACGGGCGTGCTGCGGCTGTACAGCAATTTCCAGCATCTGCTGGACTACGGTGAGCGAGATACGCTGACCGAGCTGTTGAACCGAAAGACTTTTGACGGCGCCTTTTTGAAGGCCACCACCAAACAGTACCCTGATCTTGAAGAGATAGAAGGCGACCGCCGAGACCATCCCGGCGCTGGCAACTATTGGCTGGCGATGATCGATATCGATCACTTCAAGCGGGTCAATGACACCTACGGCCATCTAATAGGTGACGAAGTGCTGTTGTTGCTGGCCCGTCTGATGCGGTCCTGCTTTCGCTTGAACGACCAGCTCTACCGCTTTGGCGGTGAGGAATTCGTGGTTCTCATGCACTGCAGGAGTGAAGCAGATGCGCTTCAGGTACTCGAGCGCCTGCGGGTCCATACTGAACAGTACCTGTTTCCCCAAGTTGGTCGCATCACCATCAGCATCGGCTTGTCTGACGTACGGGCTGGCGATACGCCCAGTGGCGCCATCGAGCGGGCTGACAAGGCTTTGTACTTTGCCAAGAGCAATGGCCGGAATCAGGTCCGCAGTTACGCAGCGCTGGTGACAGTTGGGGCGCTGGAAGACCAGGCCGTCAATGTCGGTGAGGTGGAGTTGTTCTAGGCTCCAGCAGCAAGAACCTCTACCGATGGGGCAGCGCTATGCTGGCTCCGTATTGAAGCGTCAATTGACGTGCCTCATCAAGCTGCAGGGCAGTCATGTTGTTGGCCAGCTTGACGAGACTAGCAGCTGCCTGCCCGTCGCCATCGCGGGCGCTGAAACTGAGCCACATGTGCGCCTTGCCAAAATCCCGGGTCACGCCGAGGCCTTTGACATAACTGACAGCCAGGTTGAATTGGGCAATGGCATCCCCCTGTTCAGCAGCCATCCGGTACCACTTAACCGCCGCACCATGATCCTGTTCGACGCCAATCCCCTGGCAATACATGCTGCCCAGGTTCACCTGTGCCCGGGTGTGGCCGTGCAGAGCAGCCAGCGTGTACCACTTCGCAGTCTGCGTGAAGTCATGCGGAACACCGATGCCCTGGGCGTAACGAACGCCTAGTTTGTATTGTCCTTGCGCGACGGCAAGTCGATACCACTTCAGCGCTTCCGAGTCGTTCTGTTCGACGCCGTCGCCTTGCTGGTAGAGATATCCCATGCGGAGTTGCGCGCTGGCATCCCCTTTTTCTGCGGCTAGTCGGTACCACGCCAGCGTATTGGCATAGGCCTCTCTATGGCCACGCAATTTGGCAAACCGGTCAACAGGATAAGGATGCGCTGGACCTGCAACCGTGCTGGAACGCGAGGCTAGTTTACGCAAAGTCATCTTAAGCAACGACTCCTCAGGCGCTGGAGCCTGAGCGTCGATCAGATGGTTGATTGTAGAAGGCATCACCCGCAGGAACCTTGTTTTGAAGATACTACGACTCTAGGTGGAGAAAGGCGAAGCGTCGATTCCGTCCAAACAGAACGGCCAGAAAACATGACTTAGTAGACAAACCACTTGTGCACAATGTCACGGCAATGGCTTGAAACATGTCAACAGCCGTCCCCGGAGCGGTTGTCTGGAATTTCCGTCAATGAAGGGAAAAGGTCATTGGCTATAGATCAGGCCAACGAGTGACATATCGGCGGAAATCAGTCCGTCTTGAATGCCGAACCCCCAGGTTCAATTTCGGGCGCCGCGCTGGCCCATCTTCGAACTGGCAGGTCAAACCCCTTTACTTTTCGTTTTGAACCCACTCGGAGTTGCCTAACATTGGAAGAATAACAACGCCAATACCAGCTCCATGTACGTCTGTCGATTCAGTCTGTTACCGCAATTCGAGCGCAGAGCGTGCTTGCAGAAGTTCGCTCTGGGTACCGTTGAGGTCCCGCGCAAATTCCGATCCTACTCATTTGCCAAACTCGCAAGTAGGGGAGCCGTAATGTCCCACTTGTATCTCCATCACTTTGGGCTGGCCAAACCCCCGTTTCAGATCACACCAGACCTGGAATTCTTCTTCTCTGGTGGGCGCCGTGGAGATATTCTCAATGCAATGCTTCATGTCGCTCATCACGACGAAGGCATAACAATGCTAGTTGCGGAAGTAGGCAGTGGCAAGACGCTACTGGCTCGCCTACTGATCAACCGCCTGGGCGAGGATGTCTGCACAGTCTATCTAGCCAATCCATGCTTCAGCCGAGACGAGATCATCAGCGCAATTTGTCGAGATTTGGGCCTTTCTCAAACATCTCACTCAACTGAAGAAAAGCTGGCCGCACTGAATCAGGAGCTGCTTCGTCGACACTCTTTGGGGCAACGCGTACTCTTGGTAGTGGATGAGGCTCATTTGATGCCCGCCGAATCCTTGGAAGAGATCAGACTGCTATCGAATCTTGAGACTGGACAGCATAAGCTGATCAACATCTTCCTTTTTGGACAGCCGGAGCTTGATAGTCTGATTGGCGATCCCAAGCTTCGTCAAGTCCGCGACCGTGTAGTACACCGTTTCGAACTAGGCCCCCTTCCGCGAGACGAGGTTGATGCATATCTAGACCATCGTCTTCGAGAGGCGGGTTGGAACGGTGGTGTGTTGTTCTCGCCAGCAGCAAGAAAAAAGCTCTTCAAGGCTTCGGAAGGGCGAGCAAGGCGGATAAACCTCTTGGCCGACAAAGCGCTCCTTGCAGCATTCGCGCAAGCTAGTCGGTCGATAAAAGTCTCCCAGATCGAAAGTGCAGTTAATGAACTGCAAGGCGGACTCCGCAGTAAAAATCACGGACTTTCGAAAGCTCAGCACACATGGCTAGTATGCGGCGCGTCCATCGCGATAGCTTTTGGTGCGCTATGGCTTTTAGACAAACAGTCAAGTTACCTTCGCGCCATCGCCGGAACTCCTCATGCAAGATTGTCCATGCCAAAAGAAAGTGATTCACCCTCTACTGAGCATGTTTCTGGTATTGCGACATCGTCAGATATAGGCGCGAAATCCTCAATTGAGCAAGACAAAGAAGCCCTACTTTCTAACTCGAAGACCAATTTGTTTTCTAGCTGGTCGCAAGTCACAAAAATTGTTGCGGCGGTTGACCGAATGAATGTCGAGAGACATGGGTTCAAACGCAACGCGCCCCGCAAATTTAGCGCTTTGGCGATTGGCCAATCGTTGGGGGAGAGTTCTGCACTACTTCGGATATTTGGTCTTGGTAAGCAGGCTCTTGCTCGCGGAACGGGACATACGCAAAAGGAGCAATCACTTTGAAACCGAACAACACACTGTCTCCAGTCATGAGATTTGACCGCAATCCGATTACTTGGCTTTCCGGAGTAACGTTGATTCTGGGGGGTGTGCAACTTCACCGCTTCCGGTCTCAAAAGCGCACTTGAATCCAGCGCCGGTCGTTCGTGGATCCCCGCCCGCGTTTGCCGAGGCACCTTCGCTCCCGCCAAAGCCAAAGCCAACTGTCCGGCAAGAGGTCTATACCGTGGTGATGCAAAGCGTTGACGTTCAGCAGTTGCTATTTGCCCTCGCGCGCGACGCAAAGTTGAACATCGACATACACCCAAGCATCGCGGGCACGGTGACGATGAACGTTCGTGATCAAACTTTGACGGAAATCCTTGATCGAGTAGCTCGCCAAGTCGATCTACGCTATGAAATTAAGGGGAAGAGTCTCTGATTCTGCCCGACTCCCCATATCTTAAGCACTACAGAATTGACTATCCGAACATTCAAAGGGATGCACGCACGACTATCAGCACCTCGACGAACGTAGCAAGCACCGGAGGTGGGCCGGGTAACTCTGGTGGCGGCAGTGGCAGCAATGCATCCACTTCGTCCATAGACAACACATCAAATAACCGATTTTGGGAAACCTTGATTGGCAATCTGAAGGATCTCTTGCGTGAAACCGACAAGATCATTCCGGATGGCGCTTCAGATGCTTCGACTGAACAGACTGCAAATCAACCGATACCAGCGCAGGCTATTCCTGTTTCTCCAAATGCCACAGCTAAAAGGTCGGACCCACAAAACTCGAAAGTACCAACTGTAGGCGCATTGGCTGTTGCGTCAATCGCAAAACCAATTGCAGTGATACCGAATGGCTCACCTGGCATCAAGCGGAATTCATTCCGCGAAGCTGCCTCTGTCATCGCTCATCCGGAAACAGGCGTAATCAGCGTACGAGCTTCACAAGACCAACACGCTAAAGTTCGTGAGTTTCTGGACCGGGTGTTAATGTCCGCTCGTCGTCAGGTGTTGATCGAAGCCACTATCGTTGAGGTCGATCTGTCAAGCAGATATCAACAAGGAATTAATTGGTCCTTACTCAAGACGGCAGGAAGTAGTGCTGGCACCGGCATCAGCGTTTCGCCATCTGGCCCAACATCCGGAATGCAAACGGGCGGATTGGTGAGCTCCCTCACTACGCTCACTCTGAGTCGGAGCGGGATATTCAGGGGGCAACACTGACCTGACCGCCATGCTTGGGATGCTCGAGTCATTCGGAACCTTGCGCGTTCTGTCTAGCCCAAAAATCTCTGTTCTCAACAATCAAAGTAGCGTACTAAAAGTTGTGGACAACAAGGTCTATTTCACAATTGACGTGACTCCTGGAACTCCCGCTACTGCTACCACGGCCGCTACCCCTGCCACCTACAGCACCACGATCAATACGGTTCCCATTGGATTTCTAATGACTGTAATGCCGCAAGTCAGTGAGTCAGACGAAGTCACTTTGAATCTGCGACCAACGATTAGTCGAATTACTGGATACGCCACTGATCCGAGCCCCGCTCTTGCCCAAAACAACATCATCAATCGAATACCCGAAGTTCAAACGCGAGAGATGGAGTCAGTCTTGCGTGTTCAGTCTGGGGACATAGCAGTATTGGGTGGACTTATGCAGGACACCAGGAATGATGGATCAGATGAAGTGCCGGGAATTAACAAGGTTCCAATGATCGGTAATCTGTTTAAGTATCGCAATGACAGCAGCCAAAAGTCTGAGCTCGTTGTATTTTTGCGGCCGACGGTGATTTACGACGCTAGCCTCGCGGGCGATTTTCGGGACTTTCGTGCCTCACTTGAAGAATCTGGCAGAACGCTGCAATCGAGGATAGATGGTCCAGGCGCAGAAAACCTTCCACAAAGGCGCTGAACATGAGTCTCCTTCTTGACGCTTTGGACAAGGCTAGTACCGACAAGAACAGACTTCTCGGTGCCAAACCAAAACTCTCTCTCGAGCCCATCTCGGTAGCTGAAGTATCAGTGGAGAGGAATGACTCCCGCAGTATGCCATCTGAGGTGAGCAGCCAGGGCGCAAACCAGCGCCAGAATGTGGAGAGCACTTCTCCACAGATTGCAATGGATATGCAGCGCGCACATGCCAAAGCAGTACCCTGGACAAGTCGATACAAACGTGTATTGGTGCTCCAGCGCTGCTTCGCTAGCAGTTGCTTCAGGAGCGGGAACTTGGCTATTGGCAATGAGTGATGCGACGGCCTTAGTACCTGACACATCTAAAGTGGCGATATCAGCTGAAAGCTCTGTGCTTGGTGCAGCCCCAACCGCTGAAATCGGATCTACTGAAAAAACGACACCGGCAAGCACGGAACCATCATCAATAGAGTTGCCCAAGCCTTCCGAACCAGTCAAGGTTGCTGCCCGCCAGTCCAAGGTACCGAACCCCACCTCGAAAACCACCGGGCAGGAAGTAGACAAGGGCAACCAACCGGTTGCAAAAAGAAAACTCCTTGAATGAATCGGGTTCCGCGCCAGATCCAGTTGTCGGGGCGACTAAGCCCACAACCCCAAAGAAGGAATCCGCCTCCTTCGTTGGGAAGTCGACGTTGAATGACAGCCTGGCAATGGCATATGCTGCTCTCAGCTCAGGTCAGTTTGATGAAGCCTCACGACATTACTTACAAGTATTGAAGAGTTATCCAGAGGAACGGGATGCACTATTGGGCCTTGGCCACATTGCTCATCGAACCGGTCATCGTGATGAAGCCCTTTCGTACTATGAACGAGTACTTCGGCAGGAGCCAAATCAGGCAAATGCACTGGCTGGAATTCAGGCATTGCAAACGAAGAACGATCTCAACCAATCGCCTACCCAGGCACGCGCGGGAGTCATTGGTCAAAATGATTCCGCTGCCGCTCAAACCTCATTGGGTTTGCAACTAGCAAGAGAAGGCCGAATGGCGGATGCTCAGCAGGTATTTGCACGCGCCAGGCTCTTGAACCAGAGAACCCCACTTACACCTACAACCTAGCGGTTGCTTTGGATCAGCTGCACCGCTATGCAAATGCCCAAACCTACTACGAGCGAGGCGATATCACTTTCCGCATCCTTCTCAGGCGTAGTTTCGTTCTCAAGAAGTGCGGCACAGCAAAGACTAGAACAACTTCGTTCCCTAGCTCTAAAGCTGATCTTGAACAGACTTCTAGCAATTCGCCATGAACGCACCCGTACAGGCCTCCCAGATAGCTCGCCCCAGGCTCGGCGATCAACTCGTAGCTCAGGGGCTGATCTCCCCGGATCAACTTCGCATTGCTTTGCAAGAGCAGAAAAAACGAATCAACCATTGGGGCCGCGCTTCTGGCGCTTGGATTTAATACCGAAGATGCCATGCAGGGAGCATTGGCTGAAAAGCTAGGGGAGCAGGAAATTAGCCTAAAGGGGGTCGTAGCTGATCCAAAGGCTCTCGCACTGATTTCCAAGGCGTTGGCAAAAGACACATGCTGTTTCCAGTCAGTCTGGAGAACAACGAACTTTTGATCGCCAGTGCCGATCCTAACGACATAGTTGCTGCCGACCAAGTCAACGCGTTGTTGATTGGAGGACCCACCGTGCGGTGGGCACTTGCCAATGGCGCAGAGATTCTGCCCGCAATCGAGCAGTTCTATGGTCATGAGCTATCCATCGATGGTGTACTGCAAGAACTGGAATCGGGGACGCTTGACCTTGCTAGTCTGAGTCTGGTCGCTGAAGGTTATAGCCACCCGGTGGTCAGACTCATGGATTCACTTTTAGTTGACGCCACGCACCGCGGCGCTTCAGACATCCACTTCGAACCGGAGCCGCAATTTCTTCAATTCGCTATCGAATCGATGGCGTCCTACGCCAGGTGCGCGTACTTCATCTACGGTTTTGGTCCGCAATGGTAGTCAGGCTCAAGGTCATGTCAGGAATGAATATTGTGGAAACTAGGGCCCGCAAGATGGTCGAATATCTCTGTCAATCTCGGGGCGACAAGTGGACTTTCGAACCGCAGTTCAGCCTACTATTCACGGGAAAATTTCGTTCTTCGAATACTGGATCGAAAGCGCGGCATAGTTCCCTTAGACGGCTTGGGTCTGTCCAGTCAACAGCTCACGACCATGCAGTTGATGCTCTCTAGGCCTGAAGGCATTATGCTGGTCACGGGGCCAACTGGCTCGGGAAAGACCACAACTCTCTACTCAATTCTTGGGCATAAATGATGTCGGAGTCAATATCATGACTCTGGAGGATCCAGTCGAATACCCAATGCCTGTAATACGACAGACATCCCTTTCCGATGCGGTAAAGATGGACTTCGCAGAGGGAATCAGATCAATGATGCGACAGGATCCAGACATCATTCTGGTCGGTGAGATTCGTGATCACGATACTGCAGAGATGGCGTTTCGTGCAGCGATGACGGGGCATCAGGTTTTCTCCACCTTACACCAATTCTGCGATTCGCAGTATTCCGCGTTTACTGGACCTTGGCATCAAGCCTGATGTCTTGGCTGGAAACGTCATAGGCATCGTTGCGCAGCGTCTCGTTCGAACGCTCTGTCCTTCATGCAAAGCACCTCACGTTCCAACCGCCGTTGAGTTGAGCCTGCTTGGCGACAACGATCTTGAGAAGTGAGTCTTTTCAAGGCCACTGGCTGTACTTCCTGCGACTTTCAAGGCTACAAAGGCCGAACCTCCATTCTGGAGCTCCTCAAGTTCGACGCCGCGTTGGACGAACTTGTAACCCAGCGTGCCAGCTTGAAAACAATGACCCAACATGTTCGAGAACACGGATTTGTTTCTATGGCAGAGGACGGGCTCCGGCGGGTACGCGAAGGGCATACGACCATAGAAGAAATTGGTCGTGTTGTCGACCTAACTGAGTTAATTGACTAAATGCCGCTGTACAACTATCGCGCAGCAAACCCAGAGGGCCAGATATTGAAGGGCCGGATTGAGGCATTGCACGAGCTTGATCTGGAAACCCAACTCAAGCGTATGGGACTATTGCTGCTTCGCGCACGTGCGTTGCATGAACGCAGGCGTAACGTGAAAAGCATGCCTCGGCGCGAGATTATTGGATTTCTGTTTCAACTTGAAATGTTGATTCGCGCAGGCGTTCCAATCCTGACCGCGCTGGGTGATCTCCGGGAATCCTCGGAATCGCCCGCGGGTAGAGATCTTTCAGGTGGAATCTTTGAAAAAATCGAGGGCGGCGCCACTCTTGCAGAAGCAATTTCTGCTTATCCCGGCGTGTTTTCCGACACGATTGTCAATTTGATCCGATCTGGGGAAGTATCGGGACAATTATCGGATGTCATCAAGGAAATTGTTCGGTCCTTGAAGTGGCAGGATGAAATGGCGTCGCAGATAAAGCCTTGCTGATGTATCCCAGCTTTGTCATTGTCGTTATTGGTGGCGTCGTTTTCTTTCTGATGATCTATCTCGTCCCTCAGCTAGTAGGCTTTCTAACCAACATGGGGCAGACCATACCCCTTCAAACCCAACTTTTGATCGGGTTGTCAAATTTGTTCGTGAACTTCTGGTGGGCTCTACTACTGACGCCGGTCGCGCTATTCGTGGGCTTGTCTGCCGCGGCTGCAACCTTCCCTTCTGTACGTTATCGCCTTCATCAGCTCAGCCTGCACATTCCACTTATTGGACCGGTGCTAAAGAAGATGGCGCTGGCCCGCTTTGCCGACACGTTTGCCTTGATGTACAAAACTGGTGTGCCACTTATCGACGGCCTGGTGTATTGCCAAAAGATATCTGGCAATCTTGTCATTCAACGGGCTATTCGCCGAGCCCGTGAGAGAGTCATCAATGGCAGCTCAATGTCTGAGAGCTTTGCTGCAGAAATGCTATTCCCTTCTTTGGTTGTGCGGATGCTTAAGGTTGGAGAGACCACTGGAGCGCTTGACGCCTCGTTGAACAACATCAGCTATTTCTACTCGCGCGATATTGACGAGTCAGTCGGCAAGGTTCAGGCCATGATCGAGCCGACTTTGACTGTGGTTATGGGCTTGATTTTGGGCTGGATCATGATGGCCGTATTGGGACCGATTTACGACACCATCGCTACGATGAAAACCTGAGGTCAGACGTGAAAACCATACTTCACCTGGATGCGAGCGGTCAAACTTTCTGGCAGAAAGACAAGACTGGATGGCGTCCACTGGCTTCTGAAAAAGTTACTGCAAATGACTTGATCTTTGTAGTTACTGACTTTGCTGAGGAAATATTCGCCGAGGTTAAAGTACCTAGACTGTTCGGGCGCGACCGATCTGATTTTATTGAGCGGCAACTACAAAGTCGCTTTCCTGATACGCCTTTTCGCACCGTGCTGAAAACACCGTCTACCGGCAAGCTTCTTGATCGACTGGCGCCACCTCAACAGGTCCTATTTGCTGTTGACTCTGCTGCACGCGTGAACCTAGCGCTGGATACGAATCCTTCAATGCTGGCAGGTGTCTGGGCAAGCTCTGCATTGATCGCTCAGTTGGGGTGCATCGAAACTTTGCCCCCCGACATTTTTGTTGTAGTGCCAGGTAACGGTACGTTGCGAATCGTCTTCCTCAGGGATCGTCGGCCAGTTCTTGCTAGGCTGGCGCCATGTAGCAATAAGCCATCGGATCAAGCTGCTGAGGTTGTCAGGACGCTCAGACATCTAGAAAATACACGTGTCGTCGAGCGTTCACAGCAGCGATATCCAGTTTGGGTTTTAGGTCATGCTGACACACTGATCGCTCCACTGGTCAATCAAGGCCTTGACGTGGTCTCTGCGCCAGCCCACTGGAACCACGGTCAACCGGTTGACTGGCGATCAGTCATTTTTGACCTAGCCTCAACTGCACCTAGTGCTCAGTTGGCACCGAGTGGCAGGCGAACCAGAGTTTTGGGAAATAAGTTAAGGCTCGCCTCCTACGGAGCCGCCAGTCTTTGCCTGGTTGCCGCCGGATGGACAACTGCACAAAACGTGAATGGCGGTTGGCTAGCGCGAAAGGCCAATGCACGGGAACAGACTGAGTTGGCAGGCATCAATGCCAATCTAGCTAAGGTGGAACAGCGCCTTGACGAAGTAGGTGTATCGCCAGATTTGGTGCGACAAGCCGTCGCACTAGATCTGAACGAGATCGTTGGTTCGCCGGGCTTGAGCGAATCGATCTCTGCGATATCTTTGGCAACTGCAATGGATTCGAAAAGCCGATTCACTCGATATGAGAGCCGATCCCTCGCAGATGAAGAGACTGCCTGCGCCAAAGCCGCCAAAGATTCCGCGGTCACCGGTAGCCCGTCGACGACAGAAGCAGCACCGACGTCCGATTTACCCACAACCACGCATACATCTGTCCCTGGAGCCAAACCTCCGCGGCGCATCGAAATTCTGGTGGAATTTCTACCGTCCGAATCCTTATGCCCGCGCGAGCGCGCGAGGAGCATAGCGAAGGTATCAAAAATCTTCAGAATATTCCTGGCGTTACGCTTGTTGTTGATCCAGCTAAAGCCGCTGCAAACGGAATTCTGAGCAATAGCAGTCAACACATTGCAGGTCCAGCGCCAGCTTGGTGTCTTACTTTGATAAAAAATGGGGTGCAAGTCCAGCAAGTGAAGGGGGGGACATCATGAGGCCGTGGAAGTCAATCGTTATCCACGCCAAGAAGAGCCTCATAGCACTGGGTATCGTCATTTCGCTTGGACTAGGTTTGGTCTTAGTCAGCCAGAAATGGATGAATTCGATGCAGCAATCAGCTGCCCTGACGCAAGCTGACAAGAGCTCTCAACAGGGCGTTCTGGAGCAAAAGCAGGCCGACTTGGGAAATATCGAATCGCACATTTCCCAGTTCAGAAAGCTAGTGGATCGTGGAATGGTTGGCAATGTGGAACGGGAAGCGTGGGTCGAACAACTTGTCCTTAGCCACCAACTCACAGGTTTGCCACAAACGCTGACGTATACGCTTCACCCACCAAAAACTCTGAATGCGCAAGTCGATTCGCCATCTTCAAGTGGAACAGTGACAGAAGGGTTACCAGTAGCTGCAAGCAACGAGGCCCAGTTTCATGACCTTGAATTCTCGATCACAAACATTCATGAGGAAGAGTTAGTTGCCCTCACAGAGAGCTTTGCTCGTAGGGTTAGGGTCAATTCCGTATCAATTCGTGTGTGCTTTCAAACGCAACTGAGTCAGGACTAGACGCCCATTGCGTCTTGCGCTTTTTACCATGGGCAATTCAGGCACCTTGCCTGCGCTACTACCCTCAAGGCGCCCCAAAGCCAGCTGCAAGGCCTCCAACCCCTCCAACCCCACCGCGACTTGGTACCTTTATCTACACACCGGAAGAGAGAGTTCAATTGCCCGGGAACGCACTAGCGCTGGCGATAGCACTGCCACCGGCCTTGAGGTAACTGGCGTATATGGGCGCCTGCAAATCAACGGTCTGGTCAAGCGTGATCGCGGAAATAGCACCGCATGGATCAATCGAAAGCCAATAGCAGAGGAACGCACCTTGCCCACTGGACAAAGCATAGGCGTGTCTTCTACTAAAGTAACTATTCAAGGCAAATCTCTCAAGGTGGGCGAAGCTTTGGACATCAACACCCTGGAGCGCGACGACATTCTTCCAAAGAATATGGTCACTCCAAAAGCCAGCTTTTGAGGAAACGCAAATGAATCGCCAACGTGGTTCTGCTTTGCTGCTGATGTTGCTGGCTGTTGGGGTTATGGCGGCATACTTTGCCGTGCGCGCGATGAATGCAGGCGAGACAGAGCGTGACCGAATCTCATCTGTGGCGTTAGGCCAGGCAAAAGAAGCGCTAATCGGATACGCGAGTGCATATCGCTATTCCCAAGAAATTCCTTCACATGCAAACGAAGTTTTCGGATACCTGCCGTGTCCAGACACTAATAATGACGGGATTTCTGAAGGCACGTGTACTACGGCAAATGTGTCAGTAATCGGGCGATTTCCTTGGCGCACACCATCGATTGGGCTACCGCCATTGCATGATAGTTCAGGTGAATGCCTTTGGTACGCAGTATCGGGTGTCGCCAAAGGTAGCCCAAAAACTCCCGTTCTCAATTGGGATACTCCCGGCCAGTTCAGGCTGCAAAATGCAGATGGCGCGCTGCTCACCGGCGCCTCCCCTCACGAACAGCCTCTTGCCGTATTGTTCGCATCTCAGAATGCCCTAGCGGCCTTGGGTCAAAGCAGACTTAGCTCCCCAGGCCTCATCAGTGAGTGTCCAGGCAACTTTACCCTCAACAACTACCTTGAAGGAACCAATGTTGCGGCAGGGGCAAATGTTGTTAGCACAATTACTTTGGGCACCCTATCAAGCCGACGCGCTGGTACCAATAACGATCAGGCAGTCTGGATCAATAGCAAGGACGTATTTGATCGGATCAAGTTTCGAAATGACTTTAAAGCTGACATTGACGGAGTAGTTTCGGACTTAGCAGACTATCTCAACAGCGTTTCAGTAGCTAGCTTACCTGCGACATCGACCGGTGACAAAGGCACGACCGGGTTGATCAATGATTTTGTACTTGCGCATCCAGGTTGGCCTGCTGTGAAAACAGCGGTGCGCGCGAATTGGCAAGACAACATTCTGTACTCACGTCCACCCGCGCTCTCTGTTGTTAACGGGGCCCCCGACTGCGCAGCGGTTTTGCTTTTTTCGGGAGAGAGAACTCAAAGAACAACTCTCCCTGTCGGATCGCAAATACGTGCAATCCCAGCGCAAACAGGAAGTGCTGCTGTCTTCGGAGACCCAGCCATGTATCTCGAGGGCCCAAACACCATCTTTCCCGCAAGTGGCACCTACACAGCTAACAGCCATTACGATCAGGCTTCTCCGAGTTCCGACATTGCACGTTGCATCAAAGGCCTTCCTCCAGGCGCAACACAACAGTCGTTTGCACAGAACTTCTCCAGTTTCCTAGCGGTTGGTCAAGGCGTACTACCAAATCCTGCGACCCAAGCCGTAACCATTCGCGATGCCGTGGGATCTTCCGGGGGATGTTTTTGGTTTCCTGACCCGGTACAACTTGCAGGAAGAACGCTGCGTTACTACTACGACTTTAGATTTTCACTCCCTGATAGTTATGCCCTGAATACAGTAGGTGCTGACCGGGGAAATGGCTTTGCTATGCAGTTAGTAGGTACGGATCCTGGAGCAGCTCCCAATACTTGTGGTTCCGAGTCGGCGATGGGAGTACTCAATTCAGCAAACCCTTGGGGCATCAACTCAATAGTTATTGAAACCGATGTATATCGCAATGCCGCTGATTTTGATCCTATAGAGAACCATAGCGCAATTTTGATTGGAGGCCACGTTGATCATTCAGGGATGGATGACACGATGACCACATCCTGCAACGGAACCGCTGCGGGCTGCCGATTCGCCCCCAGCAACACCTTTGAAGAGAACCCAACGATCATTCACCCACAGCGGACCGAGATTCACACTGGTTGCAACAGTACCTGCACTAGTTGTAACTCGTCCGCCCACGCAACGCCTACAAACTATTTGCGAGTAACCACATGGCTCAACTGTACAAATTGCAACGATGTCTCTGCTGACTTAGACCGCGCAATTCACGTGCCCACCATGCAACGCTGTGTCAGCCCAAATGCCGCTCTGAATTCAGTCTACTTTGGACTTACCGGAGGGTTTCGCTCAGGCGCCTCCAGCCAGGGCGTGAGTTTCACTAATCTCATATTGAGAAGCGAATGATGAAATCTCGCAAGATTAAACAATATCGCTCTCGCAATAGGGGTTTTACTCTGATTGAAATTGCGATAGCACTCCTCATCATCGGATTGATTTTGGGAGGTGGCTTGTCTGTTCTGAGCGCACAGGTTGAAATGCAAAAGACCAGAGATACAAATAGGGTTTTAGAAGAGGCCAAAGAGGCACTGATGGGCTTCGCAGTCGTCAACGGGCGATTGCCACGTCCAGCTACATCTGCCACCAACGGTGTAGAGAATATTGCGCTGTGCGCGACCGATCTCGCCTGCACAGGACTACTACCCTGGGCGACTTTGGGTACTACGAAACTCGATGGGTGGAACAAAGTCATCCGTTACAGCGTCAGCCCCGCCTTTGCGAATAGTAATTTCGCTTTGGCGACGCCAGCCACCAAGATTGTCCTAACCCGAAGCAGTATTGGCGCTATTCAGCCACTTGCGAATCCTGTTCCTGCTGTGGTCTTTTCGCATGGGAAAAGTAACTTTGGTACAACTGATGCTGGCGCTGCAATCCCCAACGCATCTGCGGGAAATACCGATGAAATCAACAACAACACCGGCAGCGGACCCGGCATAACATTTACCCAGAGGACATCTGTTGAGAACCCTCCCGCAGGATTGGGAGGCTCCTTTGACGACATCGTGATATGGCTACCTCCTGGTATTTTGTTCAACCGAATGGTCCAAGCTAGCAGACTGCCATGAATTCGAAGCAAAAGATTGACTTCCGCGTTCATCATCGAACACTGATTGTTCGTCGTCGAGTTGGGATCGCACTGGGCCTTGGAATTCTATTATCTGGCTATGCTCTTTTGGCTGTAGATCCAGTTACGCACACACACTGGGTGCTCTTGCGTGTTTTTGCAGGCTTTTTCTGCCTCTTTGTGGGTTTCTGCGTTACGGCTGTCTCGCTATTCAAACGAGCCAACGAAGGCAATTCATGAGCGATCCCGGCATTCGTTCAGTGCTCATTGTCGAGGACGACAAAGCGCTCTGTGGCTATCTTGCATCTGCCCTCACGCACGCAGGCTATCAAGTCAGGCTCGCTCACGACGCCACAGAAGGTCGGCACGCCGTCAAAGCGGGTGGGCTTCCCAGTCTTGTATTTTTAGATCTCGGCTTGCCTCCCCAACCCAGCACCATGACAGAGGGCCTGAGCCTTCTGGATGAAGTCGTGTATCACTCCCCCAGAGCCAAAGTGATTGTTCTTACAGGGCAGGACGAAAGCGCGGCTGCGCTGCAAGCCGTACGACGCGGCGCTTTTGACTTTTTGGTTAAGCCGGCTCCACTTGCACGAATTCTCTCGTCCCTGACTCGAGCTGAATTGTTTGCCCGCGAAGAAGAGCGCCTGGCAGATATGGGAGAGGCAAGACTTCAACTTACAGCGAGGCTCGATGAAGGTCCCAAGGAGGCAGCCTCATCCGCAGAAGAGCAGCTACTTCGACGGGTACTTGAGGCTACTCACTACAACATGACAGAAGCTGCTCGTCGGCTAGGCATTGCACGCGAGCACGTGTACTACTACTTGAACAAATATGGCATACAGCGTCCTGCTTAATCTGTCGGTGGCATTTGTCACTGCAGGACTGGCTCTACTCGCAGTGAGTCTCAGACTACGTCGTCGGGCTCAAGACTATCGCAGGGCCATGCAAGAGATTTTGCAACTTGGCAGTAAGGACTTGGAGCCTTTGGAGATCCCATCCTTCGCATGGAATTCACTGGCTTCGTTGGGTTGGCGCACGTTGACATGGGAAGGCGAGTGGTTTGGCCACACCGTTCGGGGCTCGGAGGGGCTTCCTCACTTGAGCGAATCGACGAATACAGGCGGAGCCCTCGAGTTCGATATTCTGTGTAGCGATGAAGTGCATTTCAAGGTGAAGCTTTTCCACCACGCGTTGCGTGGCGAAAGTCGGCTCTTTGCTGAGCAGTTGGCCAGGGTGTTTGTTGTTCTGCTTGAGAGTCGCATGCGTGCACGGACCGAAGCTCTTTCGGTTGCGTTGGCCAGACGAGCGAGCATGTCACTGTATTTGCAACACGACACTCGCAACCTTGCGCAATGGGTAAACTGGGTATGTGCAGATTTCGAACTCTGTACAAGCGACGATGAGTTGTTGATTTTTGCCAAACGGCTAAAGGAAAACGCCCCGTTGGCAAGGGAACGCGCTACGCGCTTGGCCACTTCTTTAGCTCAAAGCCCTGTAGAAGACTCACCAAGGCAAATTGACCTTCACAAGGCCGTCACTCAAGCAGCACTGTTGTCTGGCGTCGAGCCCCTCATTACTGGGAATGCCCAAGCCTGGGTGTCAGACACCCTTCTCTCACGTGCATTGGACAATCTCTTTTCCAATCTTGCACCGAATTGGCGAAGTAGTGTGTCAAATCCGACGCGGCTCCAACTACGCACGGTTGAAAACGATCAAGCACGCCCAATGGCTGAGTTGCAGTTTTACAACCCATGGCCGGATCTTTCAGGTCATCTACCCATGGAAAAGCTCTTCGAACCATTTGCCAGTGGTAGACCCGGTGGTTTAGGTCTCGGCTTATACCAGGCGCGCAAGTGCTTACGCGAGGCGGGTGGGGAACTTTCAGCAACCGCTAGCAACCTTGGTTTGACTTTCTCGTTGCGTCTTCCGATTTCTGAAGTGTAAATATTCCTGACTTCCTTAGAGTAGACGCGATCGATACATTCAAAGTTCTCAGTTGTCTATTCATTGATTCAAAGGGATATTTATGAAACGCTTCTCAAAAGCCAAGCAGTCCGGCTTTACTCTAGTAGAGATTGCAATCGTCCTGGTCATAATTGGCCTGTTACTGGCTGGCGTGCTCAAAGGCCAGGAGTTAATCGAGAACTCGAAGATAAAGAGCATTGTCAACGACATGAAGGCAGTACAAGCTGCCTATAACGGCTATCTGGATCGGTACAAAGCGATACCCGGCGACGAAACCCTTGCTACAGCTGCCGCACGCGGTTGGGGTGCATCAGCTGCAGGCGGAGGTGGAAATGCGAATGGCGTTCTTCTTATTACTGCAGCACAAACATTTGCCAATGGCGGTGAGCAGCGCCCCTTCTGGCGGGCACTTCGCGCATCTGGTTTGATTACTGGCGACCCCACAGGGGCCGCAGGAGCCGCAGGGTTGCCGAAACACGCTGGCGGTGGTGTCATGGGCGTCACATCTGATCCAGCAGGCGCCTATGGACAAACTGGTGTGGCTGTTTGCGTCGCTGGACTTACTACTAAGCAAGCGGCAGGTGTTGACACGCTGGTTGACGGAGCCTTGCCTGCTACTCAAATTGGCAACAATCTTGGCTCGGTCCGGGGTGCAGCCGGAGCTGCTAATCCATTGGTCCCAACTGCGGCTGTTCCAGCTGGCACTGCTTATAACGAAACACTGGCAAACACCTGGACCATCTGCATGAAAATTTGATCGAGGCCGACGATTCTGGCATCTCATCGTTGATGGTGAAATTATTAGGTATCCGACAATTTATGCGAGGCCTTGGCCTCGCATTTTTTCAATACACATTACGTTTTATTTGCCTGCATGACCCTGACCCGGTGCTTTCCTTACCGTTCAGAAGTTAGTATTTCCGGCTCATTGTTGCTGTGAGGTCTGGCCTCGTTATAGAACCGCCGCCAGGCCTCAATTTTTGTCCTGGCGTCATGCAAGCTCATGAACCAGTGTTCGTTCAAACATTCTTGACGCAGCCTGCCGTTGAAGCTTTCGACCATGGCGTTGTCTGTGGGTTCCCCGGGCCTGCTGAAGTCCAGTTCCACACCGCGTTCATAAGCCCACTTGTCCATCGCCTTGCTAATGAACTCGCTCCCGTTGTCGGTTTTGATCGTCATTGGCTTTCTCTGGTGAAGCAATCGACTATGGTCAGCATGCGCAACTTGCGTCCATCGAACAGGATGTTGGCTGCAAAGTCCATGTTCCAGATTTGGTTGATGTGGGTTGGCAAAGCTGCGCCGCCGTGTTGCGCTTGTGTCGCTTCAGACGCAATGACCATCCTTGTTCCCGGTACAGCCGGTATACCCGTTTTTGGTTATCACTGAAGCCTTCGCGCCTGAGCGTGACGTGCACTCGTCGGTAGCCGTAATGCACACGGGTCCGCGTGATTTCCTTCATTCGCAGGACCAGCGCCGAACTGTCGCGTGCAGTGGACTGATACAGGTAGACCACGCGACCGAGTTGAATCACTGCACATGCCTTGCGCAAGCTGGCACCAAACGCGTCTATCAGGTCTGTTGCAAGCTCTCGTTTGCGCGAAGGCTTCAAAGCTTTTTTGCCAGCACGTCCTGCAACATGGCTTTGTCCAAGCTTAGATCGGCAACAAGGAGCTTGAGTTTGTTGTTCTCTTCCTCCAGCTGTCGCAGCCTTCTCAGCTCCGAAGGGCCTAGCCCGCAATACTTTTGTCGCCACTTGTAAAACGTTGCATCACTGATTCCCAGTTTGCGACAGATCTCGTCAATTTTGGTACCAAGCTCCGCTTGCTTGAGCGCAAATGCAATTTGCTCCTCAGTAAATCTGCTTCTCTTCACAACATGACCCTTTTCCCTTCAGGTGAAAAATCATGCCGAATTTTCTACTTCTCAATGGTTAGGTTATCTGGTTCAGGGTCAGGGATAGCCATGATAGGCATGACAGCCCAGTTGTGCGAGCAACTCCTGCAACGTTTGGATTACTACGACCATGACAACGAGAGCGTTCGATTTGGTGGGGTGTGCAGGCACCAACATTGAAACCACCGAAGATCGCCACAGCATCGCAGAATGAAGGCCCCATATCTGGAGGCCATCATGAAAATCGATCTTCACCTGGACATCACGAACGATAGCGGAGTCTGCCAATCCTTTGCACTGGGTACAACGGACATGAATGCCACGCCGTCCATTGCCGCATTGGGTTTGAGCTTGGCCGACGGCAAGGCATTTCTGGCCCAGCTACAAACCCAAGTCGTTGCCGCCCAGATTGCGGCCATCAACGCACGGCGCAAGGCGTGTCCAGAATGTAAGTCTCCGCGACGCATGAAAGACTATCACCAGGTGAACTTTCGCAGCCTGTTCGGCAACGTGCGCGTACGGGTTCCAAGATTCGAGCCGCTCATCTGTCAATGCCATTCGACGGCAGATGCTATGCACAAGCGGCAACGGTGGATTTCAGCGGAGCTAGAGTTCGTGCAAAGCCAACTGGCCGCGACCTTGCCGTACGCCCGTACCGCACAGATTCTGAGCCTGCTGATGCCGGTGGCCGGTGGCAATGCGGCCAGCACTGTTCGGGAACACCTGCTGGCTATTGGCCGACGCGTGGACGCCCAGGGCCTTCAAGCCCCGCCGGAACAGACAAGTTCACCTGACGTGGTCAACATGACTTCGGTGGGACTGGACAGTGGCTATGTTCGCCACTGCGATCCAGATGGAAAACAAGACTTTGAGGTGGTGGCAGGGCGCGCCCTTCGCGCCGACCTGGGTCAGCGCAGCATCGCTTTTGTAAGAACGGTCGATGCCCATGCCACTCAGCGGATCAAGTCCCTGTTGGCACCGTTTAGTACGATCGCCGACAACATGGAGGTTTTCACGGACGGGGATAACCAGTTGCGTCAATGGCAACTATCAACCCTGCCCGGCTCAAAACACATACTGGATTGGTACCACCTGCGTCAACGTGTCAGTAAGCTCAACCGAGTTGTGCACAGCAAGGAGACTGCTCGACAACTTAAGCCCGCCGATCATGACCGCCTCTCGGAATTGGTGGATGCCATTCAATGGCGGCTGTGGCATGGAAGAAGTTGCCAAGCCATTCGGAAGCTGGAAATCATGCAAATGGTGCTGGGTCGGCCCTCAGTGGTCGACAAAGAGACGGTGAAACTGATTCGCCGTTTGACCAAGGAATTATTGGGCTATCTGAACTACAACCGTGACTCGCTGCCCAACTATGGGCAACGATACCGGGCGGGAAAACGGATCTCCAGCTCGTTCATCGAGTCAGCGGTTAACCAGTTGATTGACAAGAGGATGTCCAAGTCTCAGCAAATGCGCTGGGATCCGGTCAGTGCTCACCTGCTACTGCAGGTCAGAGTGCGAGTGGTTGACGGCATGCTGCGCGACGACTTTGCCCGATGGTATGAGGGTTTTCCGGCGAACACATCTACGTTTGCAAAAATGGCTTGACCCCACCAAATCGAACGCTCTCGTCACTTATTGCACTGAAAACGAGGAGACCCCTAGGGTGGGGCTTTGCCGCAGCACACCGCCCAACAGCCCCTCAAATCCAGCGCACAAGCGCAGATCGCAGTGAGGTCGCTACCCACGGTGCCGGGACCGTTGTGTCGGTTCACCTTCAATGCGTCACTTTTGAACTTTCAATTGGCACCAACACTTTCAAGCTGTCACCAAATCAACGCCTGAACGTTAGATCCCCAGTTCGCTATGCGAACCCAGACGCACCAAACGAATGGTTTCACCATCTGGTTTTTGGTAGATTAGAACCAGATCCGGCTTGATGTGGCAGTCCCGGTTGTCCTTCCACTCGCCAGTCAGTGCATGATCCCTGTACTTGGGCTCCAGCGGTTGATCTTGGGCCAGCCATTCCACAATGGCAAACAGCTCACTATCAAGGGTTGTCCGATGTTGCCCTTTGCCCTCGCGCTTGTAGTCGCGCTTGAACTGGCTGGTCCACTCAATCGTCCGCATTGAGTGCAGATTTCAGGTCCGCCAGGCTCTTGGCTCGTGGCAGTTTTCCGGCACGTGCCTGCTTGATGGCAGCAATGGTCGTGGCATTCGGAATCAGCGGATCGAAAGGCAATGCATGCTCCTTGGCGACCTTGGTCAGCATCAACCGTACCGCGTCAGACACGGTCAATCCCATGGCGGCCAGTACCGCGGCGGCCTCCGATTTGATCGCCCCATCGATTCGTGTCTGAACCAGTTGATTTGCAGCCATGATATTTCCTAGTTGTGAATTACATTGTAATGCATTTTATGAGAAACACATAACCACTAGTTGACCTCAGCCTCGGCGTCTTGCGGCAGGTATTTGTAGGTGCCGTTGGCGGCGGCCTGTTCAATCAGCTCGGGACTGATGCGTTCCGTCTTTTGACGGATGGCCAACTCGGCAGCCTGTGCCAGCAGGGTGGTGACTTTGCCAGTCAGGCCAGCACTGAAGGCCATGAGCTTCTGAATGACCGCCTTGTCCGCCAGCGGTGAGGGCTTCTCCAGCGGGAGCAAACGGCCAAAGCTCACGACGAATTCGCGGAACTCCGGGCTCTCTCGCCACTTGGGCAGCGCAAAGGGTTCGAAACGGGAAGCTATCTGGGGGTCCGCCTGCATCGCATACAGCGCCTCATTGGTGCCCAAGGCAACGATGGGCATGCGCAACTTGTTGCTGATGTACTTCAATTGGTTGAGTAGCTGGCGCTGTTCTCGCACCGATCCCGCTAATAAGTGATGAACCTCGTCGATGATCATCAACTTCGGTGGCTGGCGATGAAGCAGGCGCAACCCCAGCAACTCCATATCCGTACCACGGCGACTGATCGGCGGTTGCACCCCCAGCCCTTCGATGATGTGGGCGTACAACTTGTTGTCAGTTGGGTTGGCCGGCATCTGCAGATGAACTGTATGACGGACTTCAACCTCGTTGAACTCATTGCAAATGTTGGGATGATCTCGAATGAACTTTTCTACAATCATGGTCTTGCCAATATTGCTATCTCCGTACAGCAGCATGCAAGGCATTCGCCCACTGGGCGGATGGTTCAGCAGATGCGCCATTCGGGCGAGCGCTTCGTTCCCACGCGCGTACGCCACCCATTTGGGCGCGTACAGCCTTGACACCCTCTCCTCTAACGAGCCGTCCAGGTAAGACCAAACACCAACATGCAAATGATCGAGGCTGGAGGACATGGTTCAGTCGTCCCACACTTCCGCATCTGATGGCGTGACAGGTTGTGAATAGTCCACCGCAGCTCCTCCAGTTGATGTGGCATGCATCGTACCGAAACGGGCATCCTTCTGGCGCTGTGTCTGGCGGCGTACGGCTTTGGTTTTTGAAGTGGCTTGCTCAATTAAGGCTCTTTGTGCCGTTACCGCCGCAAATATGGCCATTTGAGACGGTGCGCTGTCGCCTTGCTCCCTCAACTTGGTCAACGCGGCGCGATGCTCCCACAGCGTGATGGGAGGCAGCGAGAGGTCGGCGTACGGAACGGGGAAATAACGTTGATCGGGGCCCATGACGAAGACCCTGGAGAGATTACGCGGGTCATACCGCACAACCACGGGCGCGCCCAGATGCATGATGGACGGCAAGACGTTGTCCCAATAGCGGATGTTGAACAGGTGCAAGCCGTCTCGCCGCAGCTTGCGCTGCTCAAACGGCAGAAAGCTGATTAAGAATTGATCAGGTTGGTCGGGTAAGGCGCGCGGTAGTGCATGCTCGCTACGAACCGCCGCGTCCCATGCGGCCATCGGGCTGCAGCGAAGGCCTTTGTGTACCCGGCGATGGTATTGCTCACAGATCTCCAGAGTCAACCATTGTTCCAACTCGGCCATTGTCAGCCGCGCACTGGCCTCGGATGGATAGTCCCCTTTGTCCTGGAGGTTGGATCCCGTGGTTCCCGGCAACAGATGGACTCGCCCCATCAACGTCCCGATCAAACGCTCAATGTGACCCCCGTAGTGCGGTCTGGCGATGGGGCGAAGAATCAATTGAACACCATGTTCGTCGCAGCCTCTTCTGAGCGCGGCTGCGGTAAAGTCGGCTCCATTGTCGGCGTGCACCGCCGCCGGCAATCCCCATACGGGCCAGTGGCACTCAAGTCCACGCTGTTTCAGCCAGGACTCCTTGGGCAGAACAGCCTGCGTGAAGCACAGAGCCACCGAGGTAGAAGAAGGTGCTTCCATGGAAACATAAAATCCCGTTACCACGCGTGTGGCCACGTCCACGGCCAGCGTTAGCCAGGGGCGACCGATGGGCAGTCTGTGGGTTTCGTCCACCACAATGACATCCACGGGTGTGTGATCGATTTGTACAACTTCCAGTACCCGCTGAACCTGGTAGCGGCCAGGCACAAAGTGCGTCAGGGTCGTGGCCTCACCAGGCTGCAGCCTGGCTTTTGCGACCAGCCCAGGATCGAGCTCTTTGAGGCGTGCCAGAATGGGTTTGCGTGAGGGTGGTTGCAAGCCCAGCGCGGCGCAGCGCAGCCCAACCATTCGCACGACCTCCTCTTTTCTGGCTCGCACTTTGGTGAGGTAAACCTCCTGGATAACCGCCGAGATCAGCTTGTCCAATCGATCGTCGATGCGGTGTGCACCCGCGGGGGTACCACGGGGTCGTGGAAGCAAGGCCGATGTTAGTGGTGTTTGGCGGTACGCCGCCAGCCAGCGAAAAACGGTGCGCCTGGAGACACCCAACTCTTGTGCCACGCGCGTGACTTGATCCGCTGCATTCTCGGCATCGTCAATGCTGGCAATCGCCTCCTTGCGCCGTTGTGCGAGTGCCCACTGAGCCTCCGTTGCACCAGATATGTTGGTGCCGTTTGCATTCCTGGAGGTGGTCGATGTTGGTCGCGAACTGAGCTCGACCGCGCTGGTCGTATGGACGCGACCATTGGCAAGGTCTCGGACCGTGACCGTCCCATCAGGATCGACACTAACAATGGTGACCAACCTGCCTTCTGCAACGGCCACTGCGTCGGAGATCACCTGAAAACGCCCCATATTTGTTTTCCTGTAGGTTAATGGGCATATGGTGACACATTGAAGGCGCCAAACTCAAGGTTGTGCCAATTGAGAGGGGCAGGTCCAGAGTGAGCTGGTATTTGAGGTTGTCCAGCTTGTTGGCGCCTGCTCACTTGCGGGTACTCAGGAAACGTGGCTCTTCTGAACAGCAGCTCCTGTAAAGAGTGCCAATTGAAAGTTCAGAAGTGACAGATTGAAAGTGAACCGACACACCACCACCGCGGGGAGGGCTCTTTCCGGGGTGTTTGCCGGTCTTGTGGCCGAAAGACGCGGTTTTCCGGCGCTTTTGGGGGAGAAGGACGGGGGGCCGGGGGGGCGGCGGCCCCGGCTTCTCGCGGAAGGGGGTGGCGGGGCGTTTTGCCAGCATTCGAAGGAACGGCCTTCTTTTAGGCCCGCTCACGGCCGCCACGAAAGGTGCGACACCATTTGATCTTTGGGGCGGCAACAGCCGACGACGTCCCGGGAGACAAGATAAAGAAGTCCCGCGGTGTGATATTTGGCGATATCCCACTTCAGGAGGGGGTCTGCAACACAGGAACGGTGACTGACTTTGCAACCATGGGAAAGAATAGCACACACCTCCTTTTCCCGCATGAAGTTCTATTGACTCCCACACCAGCGGGTTCAGCCATCCTTCTTCGGGCACACCAACAAGTGGATGGGGCCTGTGGGTCAAATCTGGACAACAATCTCCTTCTGTTCGGTACACTAACCTAAGATTAGTCTCATTATCTAAGGTTAAAATCCACGAATCAAAACCCCTGATTTTTGCAGCCGTGCCTGAATCCCCAAGCCCGTCAAGCACTTACGACACCTCGAACGATGCGGTCACGCGCTTCGTCAGTCGACTCGGTGCGCACCACTTTGCCCACCTGCGGGCCGTGGCCGAGGGTCTGGACATCACCGACAGCGCGCGGCGCTACCTCGGCATTGGCCATGGCCATGAGGCCCGCACAGCCCACCTGCAGACCGTGGCGTCCGTGCGCGCGATTGCGCGGCGGCGCGGGGAGAGCGCCTGGCGCCTGATTGGCTTGACCATTGCCTTGCGGCTGGACGCCAGCCAACCGTCGCTGGACGACTTCATTGCCGAGCGGGATCTGGACGGCTGGAGCGAGTCCGACGTGGCCGAGATGTACGCCGAGGCGTACCCGACGGATTCCAGGTCCCAGCGCCGTCAGCGCCTGCGCGAACGCCAGCTGGCACTGATCCGGACCATCCAGAACCTGGCCGCCGAACAACCGCTGGCCACCGACATGGTGTCGGGCTGGTTTGACGATGTCACGTCCAAGAAGCTGATCTCGGCCGGCATGCTGACCCTGGGCGATCTGAACCGCAAAATCGCCACCGGCGGCCGCTGGTTCAGCGCCCTGCCCGCCATTGGCCAGGCCAAGGCGCAGCGCATCGCCGCCCACCTGGCCACCCTGCTCCCGCGGGAAACCCGGGTCGAGAAACCGGTGTTTGCGCTGGTCACCACCCCGTCGCTGTTTGGCGCCAGCCCGTCACCCGCGCCGACCGGAACCGTCAATCCCCTGGGGGGCATGCCCGCCCTGCCTGCGGGCTTGTTGACCACCCTGTCCGAGCAACTGTCCGGTTCTTACTCCCCTGCCCTGCCCCCTCGCCTACTGGCGGCCCGCAATGATGCCGAGGCCGTGGAAGCCTGGATCAAGGCCCGGGCCGGCTCCACTTTGACCGCCACCGCCTACCGGCGCGAGGCCACCCGGCTGCTGCTGTGGCTGCAGTACGAACGATCCGGCAAGACCCTGGCCCAGATGGATGTCGGGGATTGCGGGGACTTCATGGCCTTCCTGCAGAACCTGCCGGCCAAGTGGATCTCCCGCACCCGGGCCAAACCCGGCTCCCCGGGCTGGGCACCGTTTCGGGGCCCCCTGAGCCACACCAGCCACAAACAGGCGGTGATCATCGTCGCTGCGCTGTTCACCTTCCTGCAAAACGCCCAGTACCTGAACGCCAATCCCTGGCCCCTCATTAATCAGAAAACGGGCGACGACCGCAACCGCAGTCTGCTGGACTCCAAGGCTTTAAGTGAGTCGGCCATGGGCCAGGTGCTGGCGTTCGTGGAGAAGCAACCGCCCTCCCCGGCCCGGGCCCGATTCCGCTTCATTGTGATGTTCCTGGAGGCCGTGGGCCTGCGTTCAGCGGAGCTACTTGGCGCCAAGCTGGGGGACTTCACCCTGGAGCCTGAAGGCTGGGTGATGCAGGTGTTTGGCAAAGGCGCCCGCAACCGGCTGGTGACGATCCCCGGACAAGCGTTTGAGGCACTGCAGGACTATCTGGAGATTCGTGGTCTGGGCGGTATTGAGACTGCGCCACCCGAGGCGCCTTTGTTGGCCAGCACGCGGGATCCCATGGATCCGATTGGGTATCAGGCGCTGTACGAGCATGTGAAGGGCTGGCTGAATAAGGCGGTGACCGCCTCCGCCCTGCCCTCCAATGAACGGCTCAAACTGGCTGGCGCTTCGACGCATTGGCTGAGGCATACCTTTGGTACCAGGGCCGTCGCCCGGGAGGTACCGGTGGACGTGATCCAGGCCCAGTTGGGGCATGCAACGATCCAGACGACGATGGATCTGTACGGTCGGGCACCCATCAAACGGCGAGTGGATGAGCTGGGCAAAGCCTTCGGTTAGGCTAGTCAGATAGGTTCACCTTGGGCGCACCCGAACGGCGGGCTATTCAGCCTTTTTCTGGATGTTCTACGGTAGAACACCCCATTCACCAGGGCAGCCCAGCCTACACATTAGAGAGGGCTGCCCGGGCCAAGATTTCGAATCGACTCACCCAAAACTTGCCTCACCCTGGTAAAGAATCAAATGCAAAAGGGGGTGTTCTACCGTAGAACACCCCCTTTTTTGTTACGTAAGACTATGCTGGGCTTTTCAATGATGGTTGCCTGGTTTGACGCCAAGCTGTCAATTTGTTCAAGGTGTTCTACGGTAGAACACCCTCCCCGCCCAACACTTCAACAATGTAGGCCTCGATCTTCCTGATCACATTCTTGGGAGCCAACGCCATCTCAAAGGTCACGGTGTCCTTAGCCTCTCGCACCTTTAGAACCGCCTTTCCGGCGACCCTTACATTTCTAACAGTCGCTTTCGGTGAGCTTGTTTGGGTAGCGATTAGTCGCTGAAAAACCTCTTGCGCAGTAAATTTGCCGCCGTTCTTTCGCTCATCTTGGATCCCTTTTACACGGTCACTTAGCACCTCTGGGGACTTCTCCGCAGCATCAGCTAGCGGTATTGTCCACCGATATTGAATGTCGAGGCGCGAGGGAAATGCATCTAAAACAATGCTCGGAAGTCTAGCCAGCTTAACTGCAGTGGAAACGTTGCCCGCCTGCACACCGATGGCATCTGCCATCTTTCGCAATGATGGGTACAAGCCCTCGTCTAGAGCCCGTCGATACATTTCACCCTGCTCATATGGGCGAAGATCAGCCCGTTGGCGATTTTCACGGTCCATTTCTTCAAAGAGCGCTGCATCAGTGATTGACTCGACCATTGCAACAACATCAAGACCTAAGTCCAGGCACGCTCGATGTCGACGGTGTCCAAAAACAATCTCGAACTTCTGTGGATCTGTGTTTGGCACAGGACGAACTTTTATTGGCTGAATATTCCCGCCAGAACTGGCAATCTCAGCTTTCAGCAAATCAAACTCAGCGCCGACAAAGCTGTCTTCATGCCGATTTGCCCATCGACTTGGGGCAATATCAGAAGGATTCAGTTTCTTTGTAGGCGAAGCGTCTCCCCAGCTTTTCAGTTCATCTTTTAGTTGCTGATTCTCTCGAATCACGCCAGACTCCATAGCTAGATGCGCCACCAACGCACCCGGTCCAGTCTTTGGTTTTTGAGATAGCGGAAGAAATGTCGAGGTTGAAATTGGGGTTGTTACATTCGTCGTCGCAAGCATTGCGCGATCACGAATACTAGGCTTTTTAGTACTCATAGTTCCACTCCTTCAGCTGGCTCTTTCCTTGTCTGCATCGACTCGGCATCTGAGGCCCAAATTCCGGCAACTTGCATTTCGATATAGTCCACAAGTTGGTCATATGCGTCTCTGGCTCGCTTTAAAGTCTTGGCTTGAGCGGAAGACTGATCCATGTCGTAGACAGTACCAAATTCAGCTGAGGCCGTTGCAGCAATCGAAGTCTTGGGAATTTCCACTGGTATAACCATCCCCCTATACGCGTTCATGATCCACTGTCGAACAGCCTGGCTTACTACGTCAGAACGATCGACGCGCGACAGCACGACGTCTACAAAATAGAATTTCTTGTCCTCGCCATGCGTTCGAAACAATCCTCCGCAAACCTCGGTAAATAGATTCCAAAATTGTGCGGAACTTGCGAAGTCAAGTGCATTTGGGGGAAGGGGCATTAACACCCCCTGCGCAGCGATCAATGCATTAATCGTTGTGTAGCTTAAAGAAGGCGGCGTATCGATAATGATGACGTCGTACTCTTCCCTGGCCGGTTCCAAACCAACATCCAACACACGCCAGAACTCAAATCCCTTTTCGGTTTTTTGACGGGACGGCAATAAAAACTCAGCATTGAAAAGCAAAGGTGCTGCAGCAACTAGGTCAATCCCGTCCCAATAGGTAGGGCGAATGGCACCCATGATCGAATTGGTTAACCCTGCACAAAGCGGAAGAATTGTTTGATCTTCTTCGACTTCGGTATCTGGCAGCACGCCAAACAGAGTTGTTAGCGAGCCTTGCGGATCGGTATCAATCACCAGGACTCGATGACCCCGAAGGCTCAAACCCTGGGCGAGGGCGGCTGCAGTTGTCGTTTTCGATACGCCACCTTTGAAGTTGGCCACGGTAACGACCACGCCAGCTGAAAGTTTTGGATCACGAAGATTTTCGGCTTTATATTCGCGCACCCACTGTCGCGACTCAACCAAAGTCCACTCAAGCCTGGATCCATCTTTGCTCCCAGAGGGCAGATTGCCCTTCTTCGCTGCGTAGCCGACCTTCGATTTATCAATTCCACACAATTCTGCCAATTGAGCCGAATTAAAGGTTGGCGGTGACTTTCTTGCCTCAGGCGCCAGCATGTTCGTCCGCACCTGCTGAACTATGTTGGCAGCGTGTTCCGCGACTTCCTCAAGTTGACCAAAATCGATAAGGGGGCGAAGTGGCTGAATGTTTTTCATGAGTATGCCTTTAGGATTTTGTAATTTTAATGCAACTGATGGGATTTTCAGAAATTTCTCCGAATACACAAAGTGCAGTTGAAAAGAGAAACTCTTCGATAAAGGAGAAATTCTGGAATTCAAGTGCAATGGAATACAGCCTGGACTCCTCTTCTTTGCCATTCTTCCTTACTCGTTGTCTTCTAATAGAAATCTCTAAGAAAGTCTTTAATACAATTTAACCCTGTGTGTAACCACCTTTAGCTGATACAAATCAGAGACTTAGAGATTGCAAGTGTCCGGACATTACTCCGTACTGTCCGCTTGTTACTCGGTCTTGTCCGGGCTGTACTCAATCCCGTCCGTTCCTTACTCCCTCGGTCGTTCGAGACTTAGATGCACGGCTTTGGCACCCTAGAAAGGTAAATTCGCCAAGGAGTGCAGGAATAAAAGGACGCAACGAGCGTCTGACCGCACCAAGTGTCCGATTCTTACTCCGGCATAAGCTGCAGCCTTTGATCTCAACGGCACTATCTGTCCGGTTTTTACTTTTGCTGGAAGCAGGACCTTTGCTATTTCTGTCCAAATTGCGTATAAAGACGGACAGAAAGAGTCATACTGGTCAAAACTGGCAATGGATAACAAGATTCAGACACTGCGAAAGCCCAACTCGGCGTTAGTGATGGTTCCCAAGATTGGGAGGCTTACGCCTGTGTCACGGAAGATGTACAACGTAATGCTTCATCGAACTCAGAGGCAAATTGGAGAATTTGTAAAAGAGGGAAGGGTGATCGACGCAAAGCATCTCTTCTCCGCCCCTTTGAGTGAGTTGACCGAGTCCATCTCAGTGACTGGTTCGGATACTAGGACTCTCGCGAAACAGTACCTTCGTGAAATGAGGAGGACCGAGGTCGATTGGGAGGCTCCAGATGCATCCACAGGGGTAATTTGGCGGTCTATGGGGTTGCTATCTGAGGCTGACATTGAAATAAAGGACGGCGTAACCTGGGTGCACTGGGCGTTGCCTCCTACGTTGCTAAGTGCAGTCTCAGACCCAGAGCGGTACACGCCGCTTGATCTCTCTCAAATGGCAAAGCTTAGAAATTACACGGCTATCGCTTTGTATGAGATTTGTAGCCGTTACAAAAATAACCCGACTGGTGTAACAAGCAAAAACTCACCCGACTGGTGGGTAGACGCGTTAACAAATGCACCGCCGTCCATTGATTTATCGACGGGAAATGTGAAGCGTAGAGAGTGGCGGAAATTGAAGAATGAGAGCATTGGGAAGGCAATTGAAGAAATCAACGAAAAAACAGATTTGGTTGTTGAGCTTCATGAAATTAAGGAGGGTAAGGCAGTTAAAGAGGTGCAATTCTCTGTTCAGAAAAAGCGCGTCGAACAGCTGGCCCCCCAAGTAACTATCGGTGCGGACCTCGCAGAACATGCTGCGAGACTAGACGTGCAAATATCAGATGTGGTCAAGCTCATCAAATCAGGAGTGAGTGAAGGTGAGATCAAAGTTGGTTTGACAAAGCTTGAGACTCGTTTGGCTCATCCTGAACTCGCTTTAGTAGAAAACAAACTTGCGTATTTGAAAGCACTGATTGCAGAGTCTGGCGGGTTTATCCGCAGAGAAACTGTCGAGGTGCGCGTCGCCGAGACGGCGGGTAAACGAGATGAAAAGTCTGCGGGTTCGTGGCTTGCGAAGAGAACCGAAGACCTCAAATCCGAGTTCTTTAAACTGACCAAAAAAGAGCAGCAAAAGTATGCTGACCTTGTTTTAGAGAATTTCAGGAACACTGGGTTAGCTACACCTCAATTCATTCGGAAGGTAGCAGCTGGTGATTGGAGTGCGGGGCCATTGCTTCACAACATGACGAGTGCCTTTGCAGTTGAGAAATATGGCCCAGATTGGAATGTTGAGCCTGAGGAGGTCACGCTTCTCGATGCTACGCTTGCGGAGCAATCATGAATGTTGATAGGGATGAGCAACTAGCTCTACTGCGCATCCCGCCACACTCCATTGAGTCGGAATCCAGCGTGCTGGGCGGTCTGCTGCTGGACAACGCCGCCTGGGACCGCGTGGGCGATTTGCTGGCAGACGGGGATTTTTACCGCTACGAACACAAACTGGTGTTTGCCGCTGTTGGCAGCCTGATCAATGCCTCCAAACCGGCTGACGTGATCACCGTGTTTGAGCACCTGCAAAACATGGGCAAGGCGGAAGAGGTGGGTGGCCTGGCCTACCTGAACTCGCTGGCCCAGTATGTGCCCAGCGCCGGCAATATCCGCCGATATGCAGAGATTGTTCGTGAGCGGTCTGTGCTGCGCAAGCTGGTCGCGGCCAGCGACGAAATCGCCACCAACGCCTTCAACCCGCAAGGTCGCCCAGTCTCCACCATTGTGGATGAGGCTGAGCAGAAAATCTTCAACATCGGGGAGCAGGGTTCGCGCAACAAGCAGGGCTTTCAGGCCATGGACACGCTGGTGGTTCAGCTGCTGGACCGCGTTCAGGAAATGGCCGACAACCCGAACGATGTGACGGGTGTGCCCACAGGCTTTTATGACCTGGACCGCATGACGGCTGGTTTTCAGGCCGGTGACCTGATTGTTCTGGCGGCGCGCCCCTCCATGGGTAAAACCGCGCTGGCCATCAACATTGCCGAACATGTGGCGCTCAACGAAGGCCTGCCGGTGGCGGTGTTTTCCATGGAAATGGGTGCCGCCCAGCTGGCGGTGCGTATCGTCGGCTCCATTGGCCGCATTGACCAGGGCCACCTGCGCACCGGCAAGCTGACCGACGAAGAGTGGCCCCGCCTCACGGAAGCCATTGAAAAACTGCGCAACATTTCACTGCACATTGATGAGAGCGCGGGCCTGACGTCCAGCGAGCTGCGCGCCAACGCACGTCGCCTGGCGCGCCAGTGCGGCAAACTGGGACTGATCGTGGTGGACTACCTGCAGTTGATGAGCGGCTCATCATCCAGCGACGGGGAAAACCGTGCCACCGAGCTGGGTGAGATCTCCCGGGGCCTCAAGATGCTGGCGCGTGAGTTGCAGTGCCCGGTGATTGCGTTGTCCCAGCTGAACCGCAGCGTGGAAACCCGCCCCGACAAGCGCCCGATGATGAGTGACTTGCGGGAATCCGGCGCTATCGAGCAGGATGCCGACATCATCATGTTCATCTACCGCGACGAGTACTACACCAAGGACGCCTGCAAGGAACCCGGCGTGGCCGAGGTCATCATCGCCAAGCAGCGTAACGGCCCAACGGGCGTGGTCAAACTGGCCTTCCTGAAACCGATCACCAAGTTTGAGAGTCTGGCCAGGGGAGGGCAGGGGGACTTCTAGCGGAGTGTCACGGTAAGCGCCAGGATGTATCTTCGGTAGAGAAACGGGATGCTCCAGCAACGCCCATCTGGTACTCCATCCAAGAAGCTAGCAGAAGAACGCGTTCAAGGTGTGCGTGGCTCATCACAGGAATAGCTGGATTCGTACCCTTCTCTTTTTCAAGTCCGAGTCTGCTACTCGCTTGGGTAGACCACACAACAAGCTCCGACTTACAGGTCAACTGGCCTCGATGATGACCGATGATCCCTAGTTAGTCGATTCGTACGGTAAAGACACAAAGCTTGACTCAAAGAGTTTGTGTTTCTCTAGCAGATCAAGACGCTGATGGCAGTGAAGTTTCCAGTACAACTGCCAGACTTCACTGTCTACAGGCATGTTCTCTATGGCTAGACCAATATCAATTGCATCGTCGGCGCCGATCATTTGACCATGTGAGAGCCAGCGATTCGCATCAAGTAAGGCCGAAGCGATAGACGTAATGTTTCCAATCTTAGAACGGAACATACCCTTTTTAAGTTGATCCTCTGCGATATTCCTTGCGCGTTGCATAACAGTCTCAAAGTGCTTAATTTGGGTAGGATCCAATTTGCTTAACATCATGTGTGCAACAGGATCATTAGGGTTCTTTTGCAAGTCGCTACTGTACTTTGTGAATGCTTCTAGATAGCTCAAGATCGGCATCATGACGCGATTTCCGTTCCCATCAGCTACGACCATTTGAGGGGTCAATTGGCCCGAGTTCCGAACTGTCACTCATGACCACGAAGTCAGCACCCAAGGCAATTAGAGTTCCAGCACTTTTGCAAAGTCAGGTACGACAACTCTCAGAGTTGCTGTGCCGACTTTTGTTGCGGACCATGCTAATAAGCTTTTCTGCCGCATCGATGTCTCCACCAGGCGTGTGTAAGACGAAATCCAAATCTTCATTCGCACGGATGTTGTGCAGAAGATCCACCATGAATAGAGCGTCGTCACGATTTACTTCGGTTTGGAATTCCTCGATATAGCAGATTATTTGTCGACCTGTTACTGCTTCAATGGAGCTGATGATCTCTTGTCGTCGATATCGAGCTGCATGCATTGCTTGAAATGCCGGGGTCTTTGTTCGTCCTTTTTGAACAGTCTTGGTCGTCGACCGCTCTACTTCTTCCCCAACGACCTCTGCGGCAACTGATTGTCGTGGGTCTCCAGTCGATGAGGCGTCTTGATCTAAATCCACGTTCATTGTTTTTTCTCCCTATCTCTAACCCAGTGTATGCGTCCGTTGCTGATGACATAGTGACATCGCTTTTGGTTTCGCAGTGCATCAATACTAGGCATCAAAGTCAGTCTTTGAACTGATTTCACTTTCCAATGTGGACGAATTTTAGGATCTAGAGCCACAACAATCCGGTGGCTTTCTCCATGGACAATCGAATGCAAGCCATTTTGGATTGTCATGAGTGCCGACCAAAATGGCAGTCTTAGGGGCAACTTATCTTGGCAGTACTTCATCTGCAGCTTCAACAGTGCCAACAATTCTCCACGCACGCCATGGAAGCCAATCTGTCCATGAAAATTCTATTTGGTCCATGCCATATCCAGAAAAGGTTCGGTTACTCCGCGACCGACCTTTCCTGCACGAGGGTCACAGTAATGATTGGTTCTGGACATTGCTTGATTAGTTGAAATCTCACGCTCATGACATCTCATAAGAACTTCCGTCGGTCTTGGCGACGGGCCATATCCAATTAAGCGTTCAAGCAATTCACTAACTGCGGTAGCTGCAACCATGGAGGTGTATGTGACAACGGCTGCAGGTTCCACCCTTCCCAATGCAGGTGCATAGCCTTCATTTTCCAGTCTGACACGCTCCTCGGGCGTCATCAGCTCTGCTGCGGCTCGTGCAACGTCAATTCCGGCCGCGGCAATGAAGGCATACGTATTCGGAAGTAGCGTAGTGACTCGGCCATCAATTCCGAGCAAATTGCCATCAGCATCACTGGAAAGCAATATTCCACAGTCAAAGACTGGTCAGAAGATAGGAGGAATCCTAGGCAGAATGAGACGACCGGCGTTGTCATCATCAACCAAAAAAATTAAGTCACACGAAATCAGGCGCTTTGCTGACGAGAGACGGTCAACATAGACGCGTAGCGCTCTCGCAGGCTACGTCAGGGGCTATTTTTTTCAAATGATCAGCGATAACGTCGACTTTTCTATGACCGACATCCTGTGCTTCGGAGCCATAGACGCGAGTGAGATTCGATTGTGACAATGTATCGGGATCGATGACAATAAATCTCCTTACTCCCAAACGGACCAGTTGCTCGGCAACTGCTGAACCAGTGCCACCGCATCCAACAATGCCGATCTTCAGGTCACTTAGAGTCGCCTGGACGGCTTCTCCAAATGCCCTTATGTTTCGATCAAACATGCTCGGAGCAACTGGTTTCTCTGAACGAGCTGAGTAAGTGAGACGAAACTGATCGCCAACTTCCCACATCCTGTCGATTTGCAGCTTCGGACCTCTGTCTACGGCAATATGTCCGGTAAATTGAAGACCGCTGCCAAGCGGGCTAAAAATTAGAGCACCATAAAAGTCAGTTCCTGAACGAAGGCGAAACGTTTCAGCGAGCTGTGTGTCGACCACGTCGTCATGACTACTTGGCATAGGGCTGGATCCATCCCCCGGATGAGTATGCACCCACATAGCAGTAGCATTCAGTTGCTCAGCTCTTGCGAGCGCAGATACGTAGCCACTCGAAGCAATAGATAGGCAATCTTCTTGCCTCCGAAGGTACGCGTCATCTTTCACCGGATGATATTCACGTGCCAAAAGACGTAAGCCGCCTTCGCTGTCATTCACCACGGCCACCAAAAGCACCCCAGCGGTTTCTAAGGGTTGCTGAGATATATGATCAATTTGCTTTGATATCGATTCGGGAAGTACCAAGGTAACAGTCAATTTACTAGCTCCTGCTCTGCAGCCTTTTGTAGCTCCCGTTGAATCATTGCCAGGAAGGTCTGGAGGCCGTCAATGCCGGATTGCCACTGTCCTGCATTGAGGTGTCGTGACCAGCGCTGCCAAAGTCGACCCACGTGATTCTCGGAATGCTCTGTGGCAGGGATAGTCTTGCCGTCACTTCTGCTCACTGGAGGATTGAACCACCACATATCTGGGGGTACATCCGGGAAACCTGGGCTTAGTCGAATCAACAAATCTGAAGTAGGCAAACTTAGACCTGACGGTAAAGCGAATGCTGGAAAATTACGCATGTCATGTTCGCTTCTTCGAATATGTTGTACACCAACCCTCTCTCCTCGAGGTGTTGAACTTCTTCATTTGGCAATGCCATGACCCGCCCCTTGTGCCGTTAAGCCTTAGCCTGGATTTATCTGACCGGGGCGGTAAAAATCGCGCCCCGTTGTGCAATGTCAGCACCTCTGAATCTGAAATTTTTCGATCAGTTCCACCTGGAACAATCAAAAACAAGTCGCGATCTGCAGAAATTGGTAGAGCCGGAAGGGAGCGTAACTGCGCTCCAGTCATTGTGGAATTTGGTACCGAATAGTGGACTCTATCAATCTGAATATTGATGGAGTGCTCATGGTCACCACTACTTTGGGAGATCTCAGTTTGGTTTGACATATTTGGCCTCGTAAAGGGTTTGTGGTTGCATGATACCATGATACCACGGTGCTTGACAAGCATGGTATCTTGGTGGAGACTTGGAGTGATGAAAAGTGCAAAAGCTATGACGATTCGCCTTTCGGAAGAACAGGCGCAGGCGTGAAACGGTGGCCAACGTGGAAAATCAGCCAGTTTCAGAAATTATTCGGGCTGCCATTGCTAGCCATGTTGCGAACCGAACAAAAGATCCAATATTCCAAACAAGCTTGCGTGATCGCATTCAACGCGCACAGCGCTTGCTCGCAAAATAGGTGTTTTGCGTTCAGTTTGACGCTTGATCGTTTCTTGAGGCATTATTTGTAAATGACAGTCAGCAACAGATCAGTACCGGAGAAGATGTCTGCAGGGCAATGGCGAGCAGCCAAGAAAGTGTCTTTGGAGAAGACTTTGTTTTTGTGCAAATTGGGAACAGTATTGAGGCCAACGTAAAGCCTGGTGAAAAGGCGGTAGTGCTAATGAGCAAAGCTGCTTCTGCACTTAAGTCACCAGGGATTGCCCGCCAGACTGTCTTCCGTGGGGCAGTTCCTAATAAGGTTTACGCATACTCTGCACTGCCTACTGACGCTAGTAAATTGGTACGTGAGTCGGCTGATGGGAGGGTTCAAATTGGCCGAATTGATGCAGATGGCAAATTTAGGATTCTGAGAAAGTAGCGTGAGTCTCCGACCCCCGCCGCTTGGACGGTTGCTGAAAGTTGCCGCTAGCGATGCAGGAAATCGACCTGCTGCGTTTGTGCTTGCCGGACACAATGGATCTGGCAAGTCGACCCTTTGGTACGAAAGGCTCGTATCTAAGTTGCAAATGCCCTTAATAAACGCCGACAGATTGACTACGTCAATATTGCCAACTCCCGATTCGAAAGGTCAGCTTCCGGGGTGGGCGCAAAAGTTACGAGATGAAGATCATAGATGGCATGGGCTCTCGCAGAACGGCGTTAAAGCTTTCAAGCGATTGGTTATGGAGCAACGTATTCCATTTGCGTTTGAAACGGTGTTTTCTCATTGGGTAAACCGTGGTGGCGGCAATTTGAGTCAAAGGCGGACGACATACTTGAATTGCAGGATGCGGGCTATTACGTGGTTCTGTTGTTTGTTGGTCTGGCATCACCAGAGTTGTCAGTAGCTCGGGTTATGACTCGAAGGCAGCAAGGGTGGGCATCATGTGCCGCATGCAAAACTGATCGCTCGGTTTCCCCGCACACAGGCCGCAATTAGAAATGCGGCTCCAATTGCGGATATGGCTATGTTTTTGACAATAGTCGACCGACCGATGAAGCATTTGCTCTCGTCAGAGTGCAACATAAGGAGGACATTCTTTATGATTGTCGCGACCCGGATTTGCCATTCCGGAAAGTTTGCTGAATGTGGCAAACGCTTGGCTGCCGAAAGTTTGTGGAGAGTTTGTCGCGACGAAGAACTTTTCGGCACGGCGCAGAAAAGGCGAAAGACTAACAGGCACTTAGTGCAAACATTAGCAGTAAGAGCCAATCATCAACACAAGGAAATAATCAATGGCACGTGCGCCAATCAGTGAACGCGTGTCAATCCATGTTCGCGCTAAAGCATGGCAGCGGGATTTGATCGACCGGGCTGCTTGTCGACAGGGCCGTAGTCGTTCAGATTTCATGCTTGAAGCCGCATGCCGCGAAGCCCAAAGGGTGTTACTGGATCAGTCGTTGGTCAAGATGGATTCTGGTGCGTTTGGTAATTTCCCGAAGCTTCTGGATAAGCCATTGCCGCCAAATGGAAAGCTTCGCCAGCTGCTGACGACAAAAGCGCCTTGGGAACAATGAGCTTGCTCGACCTCCGGGCTCTGCTATTCTGATCATAGGGAAGTGCCATGAAGAAACGACATGAAAGAACTATAGATACAAAGGCCCCAAACCTTTGACAAAGTATGAGGCTGACGGTGGTCCATTGGCTACCTCCTCCGCCAAATAAAGAAGCTGGCACCGCAAGGCGAAAACACTCAACACGTTCCTGCCTGTTTGATTGCCAAAGGGCCGTCCGCGAATCGTCTGTTCTGAGCGTATGAAAGCACCCCTTGCCTCGCCAATCCGTTCAAGGGCAAAAGTCCTAAGCCGAGTTTATTTCCAGGGGCTCTTCTCTGGCGAATGCCAGGTCAACGGGTGACTATTTGGATGTAGAAGTCTTGATTGCCAAGCTTCAACAAAGACTTGAACTGGGCAAAAGCTACGCGTGCCTAACAGTACCCCGAGTTAGCCAGTTGCTGGTAGTCGGGGACTTTGTGGAGATTTGCCATGACGACTAAACCAAAATTCAAGAGTGATGCCTTTGCGGCCATTCACGCATCTGCTTCCGCGCTACAAAAGATGGGCGCAATTGACTTGACTACCATGCGCAAGTTCGACGCATCGTGCCTGGCTTCTTCAGCCACGTTGGGGGCGGAATTACCGGCCGTAGTGCAGAAACATGGGTTTGACTTACCGGCATGAAGATGAAACGCGCGATCGCCTGCTTGTTGTGCCAATATTCTGGCGATTTTAGATTCAAGTCGCTGGAATACTTACATAACGATCCAGAAAACTGCTCCTTTGATCCCGTGTATCGACGGGCCACTGCAGCATTTCTGGCGCATTGGAAATGTAGATCTTTCCCCGGTGCTTCGGCCAAATAAGAGACGTTGAGCCATAGCCGTCATCATTGGCTATTTTGACTGGGACGAACTATCGGTCTGAGCGGTATACAGCAAATACCTGTCAAAGCGCGAAAGGCCAAACCACCTTACGAGTGCCACATCATTTTCGCGACGCGGATTCAGCAGGACCAATTGCATTACCGTTCGGTAATATTGTCTGATAAAGTCTCTCTAACTGTCGTAATATTACCGAACGGTAATTCGCAGGAGATGTATGCAGACAAATAGTCAAATATTACCGAGCGGTAATTCAATCCCGACAAGGCAAGTTGTTCGGTCTTCGATTGATGTGGGTGACATCGCTCGTCGGCAGAGGCAGCTGCTGGGACTCAAGCAAGAGGATGTCTCCGGCCTGGCCAATACCGGCAACCGATTCATCGTTGACCTGGAAAAGGGCAAACCAACTCTCCAACTTCAAATGGCGTTGGAGGTTCTGGACCTTCTGGGTCTTGAAGTTGTGGTGCAGGCCAAGTCAGGAGGGTCGCTGTGATGGCGATCAATCCAACCTGTCTGGATGTGTACTTCGAGAACGACCTGGTGGGTCACGTATTCGATACGTCACCCCTGTCCTTCGAATACGCCGCATGGTGGCGAGAGCACAAAGCCCTTCAAATTGCAACGATTACGCTGGCCGCCGGGCGAACGTCAGCAGACGGCGTGACTTCCTTCTTTGAGAACCTGCTTCCTGAAGGCGAGTTGCGCAGCTACCTTGTCACGCAAAGAAAGGCCAGCACCCTGTTTGGCTTGTTGCACGCAGTCGCTGGCGACACGGCTGGCGGATTTGTCTTGTTGCCATCAGGTCAAAAGCCTGAGCCACACCAATATCAGGCAACTAGCTGGGATGAGCTTGCAGCGGAGTTGCGTACAAAGGCAGCTCTGGCGATTACCCTGAAAAGCCAGGGCACTCGGATTTCGTTGGCAGGCGCTCAGGACAAGCTGTCCATCGCGCTATTTGAAGATGGAATACCCAGGCTGGGGGAGGGCGTCAGCCCATCGACACACATCGTCAAACCTGAAATACAACGGATTGATGGGGTTTGGGGTTCTACCAGCAATGAGACTATTGTGATGAAGGCAGCTGCGCTCTGTGGGCTCCAAGTGGCCGACGTGTTCTTCGAACCCAAAACCAAATCTTGTGTTGTCAAGCGCTTTGACCGCTATGTACGACCGGATGAGACGATTGGCCGCAGCATGCAGTACGACATCTGCCAGCTGAGTTCCCTACCATCGGAGAAGAAATATGAGTCTGAAGGTGGGCCTAGTTTGAAGGACTGTGCAGATCTGATTCGCACGTATTCAACGGTGCCCATCCTGGATCTAAGACGCTTGTTGGCCTGGGTGTTCTTCAATATTTTTACGGGTAACAACGACAGTCATTCCAAGAACCTGTCCATCTATTGCCCGCCAGAGGGCGGTACTCGACTCACACCGTTTTATGACCTGATGTGTACCCGCATCTACCCAGGTCTGTCGAAGCACTTTGCGTTTGATATTGGCGGGACCACGTTGCCGGGAGAAATGGAAGTCAAACACATTGTTGCAATGGCTGAACGATTAGGCGTCCGACCGGGATTTGCGCTAGGCGTCATTCAGGAGGTTGCAAGAAGTTGCCAAATGCAATTTCAGATGCTGTTTCAAGTATTCGACCCCTACTGAAGCCGGGTGGAGAAACCGTGATGGCAAACAAGGTGAGTCGTTATGTCGAGAAGACGACCAAGCAGGCAACTAAAAGATTGTTTGGTGACTAACGACAATTCTGGCGGACGCGCCCTCGAAGTCCACACATTGATTGCCATCTTTTTAAGCAATCGTTCGCAAGCCAGTAGTGGCAACACTTTGGATGAGTATTCAACCACTTATGCACAGCTTTGATGACTTCTATTGGGGATAACTTTGACAGGATTGCGGCCAGAAGCAGTCGCTCTTGAATGATGCC
>JADJII010000014.1:0-111122 GCA_016707075.1 Candidatus Egaibacter danicus | reverse complement strand
CGTGCAGGCCCAAACGCTTCATCAGCCTCTCAACCGTGCAGCGGGCCACATCAATGCCTTTCTCGGTTCATTTAGCTTTCCAGACCTTGTCAGCGCCATAGACCTGCATGTTGGCGTGCCACACCCTTTGAATGTCTGAGACCAAAGCGTCATCATGGTGGGCTCGTGCGCAGCGCAAAGCTGGGTTGCGCAATTGGGCTGCGTGGCGCCGGTAACACGACGGGGCAATCTGCAGGACCTTGCAGATCGGCTCGACCCCGTACGCATCCCGGTAGCGGTCGATATACGCCTTCAGCTCTTGAGTCGGCGGTCGAGCTCCGCCTGGGCGAAAAACGCGCTGGCCGTCTTGAGGATGTCATTGGCCCGGCGCAGTTCCTTGACCTCGCGTTGCAATGCCTTGAGCTGCTCGCGTTCGCTGGTGGTCAGGCCGTCACGCTGGCCGTTGTCGACTTCATCGCGCTTGACCCATTCATTGAGGGTTTGTGGCACGCAGCCAATCTTGGGGGCAATGGATTCAATGGCGGCCCACAGGGATGGGTATTCGTCTCGGTGCTCTCGCACCATGCGCACTGCGCGTTCGCGGACTTCCGGGGAAAACTTGTTTAATCTCTTGTTCATGGCTCCATCTTCTCAAAGGTTGGAGCCTCCTCAATTCCCGGGGCGATTCACTTCCCGCCAGGAAGCCAAGTCAGACGTGTTTGATTACATTGAAGGTTTTTACAATCGAGTCCGTAGGCACAGTCATCTTGACCAAATGAGCCCGCTTGCGTTCGAACAACTTCAAACTGGAAGTTGATTTAAGTTCACGAAAAACGGGTGACGTCCAGAGTCGCGGGGAATTTCACCCAGCAGTAGATGACTCGTAGGCCCCCACCAATTCAACCAAGGCATGAGGGGAATTGCCCACTCTTAGCGTGTTCTGGGCTTGACACCCCAGACTGGCGCGTCGTTGTAAGTATTGACCTGGGTAACGAAGTTTGGCGCGGAAATCACCCGGGTCCAAGCATCCACGGCACCTGCGGCATTGTGGTCGACCGCATAGGCCAACGCTGGCATCAGATTACCCCAGTAGCCAGATGCCTCTTCCGGATATCCGCTTACAAGGGATTCTCCTACGCTTCCTGATGTCGGTAAGCTCATTGAACGAGCCACGTCACCCCATGTGTTGTACCAAGGTCCAGTGCCAGTGTCCCAATTGGACGTAGCGCTTGGCGCATAGTTTGTCGTGTACTGAGCTGCGTACCGGAAAGAGAAACTATCCGCTCCACCGCCACCCAACCGCCCGATGATTGAACGGTATTTCCACTGAACGAATGCGTCGAGTTTAGCCTGCACGGCTGGACTGTGCGCCTGCAACTCTTTCAGGTATCCGAATGTTGCCGTGAAAAAGTCATCCATCCAAATCGAGGATTGCCAAGGGTCGCCCGACCCGTAGTTGGAGTATGGTGCAACCAGACCTAACGGATTATTGGTGCCGGTTGCATACCGATCATGGTAGTAACTAATGTTTGCGCTTAGACTGCCAACAAATTCATCACGTAAAGGATCTCCATCAGGTGCGATTGTTGCGGCTTGGGCCAAACTCCGGATCGACCAGGCCGCTCCCCGGGTCGTATTGGCGCCGACAGTGGTATGCTGCAAACCATTGACAGTGCGTGCCTGATCACTTTGCTTGAGATAATTTACTGTTGCAACAAACTGCGTCTCTTCGACAAAGTAGTTCCACCCTGTCAGCAGATAAGCCATGTAACCCATGGAAGGATGGTGCGTGTTGGCATAAGAAGGGGGATACGATCCAGTGGAGACGGGCGTGTAACTGTTGGTGCTGGACGCTCCTGTTCCAGGAATACCCGAGTCCCCGGTAATGACGAGTGTCGGATAGCTAGAAAAGCGAATTGGCCGGTTAGTAGTCTCATCGCGGTAGTGGGTGCCATAGCGACCAGCGGCATATCCGTTGATCACCACACCACGGAAGGCACGGGGATCTGCGCCCGTCGTGAGGTACGCAGCATCCCACTCCGGCAACAGTCCGATTGAGCCATGATATCCAGCATTGCCCATCGTCACAGGATAGCTGGCCTCAGCCAGAGGTGTATAGCTTGATGGCAATCGGTTGAACAAGATGCTAGCGCCTGTGGTAACAGCGCGATAATTTGGCACAAGCTTCGTAGCCATTAAATAGGCCGAATCATGCTTGGGAGTGACTTGCGGATCACCACCGAACCAGTGCGTTAACGTCGTGCCACTGGCAAGCACAGCCCGCTGATGGTTAAGCAGATTTAGAGGTTGCGAGAAGCGCTGCGTACCACCGAACGTAAAGGTCGCCGTGCCGGATTTGCCGGTCGGACCCGTCACCTTCAAGTAGCCGTTTTCTATCCAGGGTAAAACTTCAACGCGGCCACCACGGTAGGCTCGCACCTCAAGCCACGCCACCAAGTGGGCATCTCCGCCAATCGGTTTGCGAAAGGTCCAAGCGGACATCTCAGGCCCTTCCACCCACGTCTTGGTTGGGGCACCCCACTCCCCGCCCGACCAACCCGCTGTGCCGAAGGAACCGAACTGGACGGACGCCGAAACGCCAGTGCCTTGGAGATCTTGTGTGGTCACAACAGGGCCGCTCGAGGATGCAGGACCCGCGCTCAAACCAATGGTACGCCATGCGTTAGCACTTAAATCAGCGCGGCCCGATAAAATGGCAAACTTGACACTGCCATCCGGCCAACGGTTCTTGACCACGCTTTGAAAGTCGGCGATACCAGAGCGTACTGTCTGGCTGGCAGGAACATCGCCTTGGCGGAACGCTTGACCAACCGTGAAAGGGATTGAAGGACCACCGGTTGCGCTAAGAATGGAGAATTGCATGTTGCCCGACGGAGCTGGAGCTGGAGCTGGAGCTGGAGCTGGAGCTGGAGCTGGAGCTGGAGCTGGAGCTGGAGCTGGAGCTGAGCTGGAGCTGGAGCTGGAGCTGGAGCTGGAGCTGGAGCTGGAGCTGGAGCTGGAGCTGGAGCTGGAGCTGGAGCTGGAGCTGGAGCTGGAGCTTCTTCGCCTGCGCCGCCACCGCAGGCCCCGAGAACCGAGAGGCCAATAGCCAACATGACAGTTTTCGATCGGCGCATCCAGTTAGAAAGATCGATCCTCGCATGCACTAAGGGAATTTTCTTCATTTGACTATCCATTTGAGTGGTTAACTTGATTGAAATTAACCTGTAATTATCAATTAACAACAAGTCCGGTCGGCACAATTGGCGGCGTAGTGTCCATAGGTGGGGCAGATGGGCCGGTAGTGTGGCGGTATAAAAATACTCGTGAATCGGCCGAGCCACCCTCCGCGAGAAACGCGATCACTCCATGGGTGGAGATCGGGACCGCCGCACGGTAAAGTATCGCGTTGGAACCACCTCGAAACATTGGAACGCTGGACGATGCAACGGAACTCCAACCGTTCGTTGTAGGGTTATATTCAAAAAACTCGCGTGAAGAACCGAACAATAGAAATTTGCCTGAAACCGGGTCAACAGTGAAGATGGACTGCGAAATCCCCACGCCTATTGGTGCGTTTGCAATTGAAGATACGGTGCCGTTCGCTGAAAGCCGATATAGACTAGTCGAGCCATTGCCACCACCCAGCACAACGATCTTATGAATTGGGCTGTAGCTTGCGACCGTGTGGTAGCCCCCCATCGCGAGACCCGTGGCAAGACTACTCCAAGTACCTGTGGATTCGCGATAGAACGCCACCTGACCACCGCCAACCATGACCAATCCACCCATCTCAGGAAAGTATTGAAGTGCAATCGCCACCTCAAGATTTGGCGCCACCGGAAGCCGCGACCAAGTCTTCGTTGCCCTAGTCCACTTGTACACTTCAGGCGAGTTAAACAAGCGCTGGTAAATATCGCCATTTGCGGGGTTGATGGTACTGTGCTCGTACCCGTGACCGATACTCCAGCATGGTACCGCTCGACCGCAGTCCCAGTTTGGCTGCGCCTCCTGGCTCCAGCGGTTGTTTGCTTCGCTGTAACTAATATGCTTCAGCTCTCTCAAGTGCCCCTTGCCGATGAACTGGATCTCACGAGTCAGCGGATTCCACATCCCTTTGTCTGTGTAATTCAAAATGTTGTCCCCACAATCTGCGGCGCACGAGACTAGCAGGCTGAACTCAAACCCAGCGCCATCGCCGGCCTGATTTAAGACACGCCAGTCCCCAGGCTGCATTTGCGCAGCCGCATCGCCAAGGGTGGAAGCGGTTGCAGGTAATGCTAGTGTTGCAGCAAGCATCAAGGAGCCTGCGACCGCAGGGATCAGCCGATTTAAAAATGACATTCGTAGTTCCTTAGACAATTCAACGCTCACTGCGTCAGTTTCGAGACCTCAGCAGAATATGTACTCTCGTTACCTGCCGCGTCATAGGCCGTAACTGCGAAGTAGTAGCGTTGTCCCGACTGAAGCCCAGTCACCGTGTAAGTAGCAGTAGGACCGGCGTTGAGGCCAGCGCCGCGAACTTGAACATAGGAGCCGGAAGATGTGCCGTAGTAGACACGATAGCCAGCACGGTCCGGATCACCCACCGCCGACCAAGACAGTTTCGCGCTCGCTGCAGGAGCAGGAGCAGGAGCAGGAGCAGGAGCAGGAGCAGGAGCAGGAGCAGGAGCAGGAGCAGGAGCAGGAGCAGGAGCAGGAGCAGGAGCAGGAGCAGGAGCAGGAGCAGGAGCAGGGCAGGAGCAGGAGCAGGAGCAGGAGCAGGAGCAGGAGCAGGAGCAGGAGCAGGAGCTGGAGCTGGAGCTGGAGCTGGTTCTAGGTTTTCACCCCCGCCGCAAGCCGTCAAAACCAATCCTGAAACCATCAGGTAAACCAAGGACCGTGCGGGGCGTTTCATGGGGCAACTCACTTTTCAGATTTCATTGAGTGAAGGTAACTCAGATTTGGAGACTAGGAATACCTACTGGCAATACAGCAGGTACAGACTGCAAACTTCCAAAACATGACTTAAGTCAGTGTTGGTCTTAACGGGATTGTTACAGAACTGCAGAGGTTAAAGTTGTTACAAACGTAAGTGGAGTAACAGGGCATGACGGCCAAGGCAGGTCGCTTTATCCCCCATGTCAGGCATCTACACCTGCCTATCGCCTGGCATCGTTGCGCCAGATGTGCAGATTCTGGAATGCGTCGTAGGCGATGCTGACGATATCGAGTGTGCCGTCACCGTTGAGGTCCACCAACCGTGCGCCAAGATGACTTTCCTTGCCGGTGTCCACCACAGTGTCGGTCCAGGTCTGACCCCATCGCCGGACTTCCAGATCGCACCCGCAGCTGGCCCTTGTGCTCCCCAGTGACCACCTCGATCGTACCGTTGCCATCCATGTTGGCCGCACTCATGGAGTTGGTTGAGCCCCTGGGTCGCAATCGAGCGCTTCGTCCACGCCTGGTCTTCGGGTCCAGAGGACTGGAACCAGTACGTCACGGCCCCGGTTGCACCCCCCCTTTTCTACAGAGACCACGATATCGCGGCGGCCATCGCCGTTGATATCAACCAGCTCGACCCGGTCGGCCCAGTCGGTGACGTCACCCACCGTGCGACGGGTCCAGTTGCCAGCCCCGGTGCCAGGGTTCTGATACCAGTAGATCGTCTTGCCGTTGACCATGTCAGAGGCTACGATGTCATCAAGCCCATCGCCGTTAACGTCACCCACCGCCAGCACGTCTTCCGTCGTGCCCGATGCAATCTTGACACTGGGCCAAGTGCCTGTTACGGGACTGTCCGGGATGCGCAGGTACCACACACCATCACCCGGTGAACACGATCTCGGGTCGAGGGCTGCCGGCCACGATGCGTGCGAGCCGATAGCCTTGGCTGTTGGTGTGTTCGGTGGGCGTCAGGCTCGCCACGCTACGCGCTGTCCACTGGCTGCCATCGGCGTTGGGCTTGAACCAATAGACGTTGGGCAAGGCCTGGGCGATCACGTCCAGCTGGCCATCCCCATCGACGTCAAGCACCAGCATGGCGTCCGCATCGGCCGGGAACGTGCTGCGCGCCCATGTGCCGGTCAAGTCACCACCGGGGTTGCGATAGAAGTACTTCCCGGACACGATGTCGACCCGCCCGTCGCGATTGACGTCGCCGAAGGCCAGGCCAAACGCCGGATAGCCGGAGGCCATCGTCGCGCGCGCCGAGTCGACGTTGATGTACTGCCATTTATTCAGGGCCAGCGGGGGGGGGCGCATGATTCAGTCATAGCTCCGCAGGTGGGTTGCCGATGTAGTTGGCGCACAGGATGTCGATGCTGCCGTCACCGTTGACATCACCGACGCGCGTGTTGTGGCAACCCGTGTTGTTAAGCGTTTTCTTGGTAAATGTGGGTGATGCCTCACCGCCGTTGATGTAGATGCGCAACTCCGCCAGTTCCAGCCCCACCACGAGGTCGGGGCGGCCGTCGCTGTTCAGGTCGGCAATGTTGAGCTTGTGCGCACCCATGTCGCTTGCCAATACGTTCTGGTCCAGCCGCCCTGGCGCGGGTCCAGTGCGGTGTACCAGGCCAGTTCATGCCGCGCGTGCTGCTCCGCCACCACGAGGTCGGGCCGGCCGTCATTGTTGAGATCCCCCACCCAGCGGTGTGGCTGCCGCCGTCGAGCCAGAGGCGAACTGGTAGGACGTCCAGGCGCTGGTTCTGCCACCCAGATTCTTGAACCACCAGCCGCCTTGGACGAAATCGATGCGGCCGTCGCCATCCACGTCGCCGATTCCAACCCCTTCCTTGGTCTTGTCTCCTGAACCAAGGTTGCGGTCCACCCACGAGTCCGGCCCGTTCTGGTACCAAAGGTGCGTGCCATTGCCATGCGTGAGCACGTCCGCCCTCCGTCACCATCAAAGTCCGCCACCTCCACATCATGCATCCAGTTGCCGTGCGTGCCTATCGTGTGCCGGCTCCAGCTAGTCGCACCGCCCAGGTTTTCAAACCAGACCACATTGTTGACACCGTTGCCGTCACCCGTGACGATGTCCACCCCACCGTTTGTTGGAGGTCCCTGACCTGACAGTCAGTAGTGAATCGTTGCCAGCCGTCGCAATGGTGAACTTCGCCAGTCAGGATTGCGATACCACACTAGTGTTGCCCCCCACAATCAGATCAGGCTTGTCGTCTCCGTTGACGTCCCCAATCGCCTTACAGTCCCCTGAACCGCCCGTATCCACTTCCCGTCGCCTATACGCAGTAGCCGCTCCGACTGGTGTTGGTGTTGGTGTTGGTGTTGGTGTTGGTGTTGGTGTTGGTGTTGGTGTTGGTGTTGGTGTTGGTGTTGGTGTTGGTGTTGGTGTTGGTGTTGGTGTTGGTGTTGGTGTTGGTGTTGGTGTTGGTGTTGGTGTTGGTGTTGGTGCTGGTGCACCACGAGTCACGACAAAACGATCAATGTCTGGGCCGTTGCCATCGCCCAAATCCCGCTGCATCCGCAAAGCATTGCCTCCAGCCGCCAACGTGATTGAAATGGACGCACTATCGACAAAGGCATTCCAACCACCGGTTGGCGCAAAAGGCAATTGACGCAGGCGCACCCCATTTAGATAAAGACTCAAGCTGCGGGTATCCGGGTAACCGTTAGCAGAGCGGATCACCAGCAATGCAGGCCCCCCCGTACCCCCATCGACCGACACTTGCGCAAAAGCACCCGTGTTGATTAGATCTCCGACAACTCGTCCGCCGGAGGCATTTGATGCCAGCTGAACATTGGCCCCACCACCCACAACTCCACCCTCAGCTTCGTGACTAGTTACCGCTGCTGGAGCTGGAGCTGGAGCTGGAGCTGGAGCTGGAGCTGGAGCTGGAGCTGGAGCTGGAGCTGGAGCTGGAGCTGGAGCTGGAGCTGGAGCTGGAGCTGGAGCTGGAGCTGGAGCTGGAGCTACGTTTTCACCGCCGCCGCAGGCCGTCAAAACCAATCCCGAAACCATCAGGTAAACCAAGGAGCGTGCGGGGCGTTTCATGGGCAACTCACTTTTCAAATTCCATTCAAGGGGCGCCACTCAGATCATGGATGCTCAATGCATTGTCAGTCAAAGCAATTTGTACCGCCCGCCCAAATTGACCTCGGCTACCGACGGCCTACTCGCCATTTTTGCAGAAGGACCATCAAAGCCAAATACTTGAAATGTAACAACGGTAACAAAGGTAACTTGAATGCATGCCGAGTTTCAGTTAGACCAAATACGTGAATCGACCAGGTTCGACGCCAAACTTTCCCTCGGCCATCCACTTCACTGCATTCGAGTAGGGGCACGATGCTCACTTGGCATCTCGAGTCAACCCGTTGAGCTTTGTCCAAAATGACAATATCTCTATTCGCAGTGGGTGTCGAAAAAACACTACAGCGAATACGAACCCAGCAACACCACCAAAGCCGCCTATCAACAAAGGGCACAAAAAGGACTCAGGGTACGGCCCAAACGAGAATAGAGCCACTAGTGGTCCAACTGCCGACACCAATGCAACCATAGCGCTCAAGCCAAATGTGCGCAATAGGCCAGGCAACGGGACACCAAGGTGGGTGGAAGTTGCTCGCAGCCAAAGTGCAGCGCGCAACGCCGCGGCAATAACTGTGGTGACCCCCAGCGCCATGAGGCCAAGTGAGGCACCGATTGCCGCAAGCGCCACGCTTTGTAGTGCAACAAGTACAGTCAAACGGACAATTTCAGTGACCTCCCCGGAAGACAACAGCGCAACACGGCACAGTGTAACTGCCACATTGAAGATCATGGCGGCAGCCAGCAAACGTGTAAGGTCAACGGCGTCGTTCCACTGATTGCCATATAGAACCAGCACAATCGGGTGGGAGAGACAAATAACAGCGAGACAAAAGGACCAACCAAGTGCTGTAATGTACGCCGTCGCTTTGAGAAAGGGGTCCGTCAAACTCCCCTTTCACGCGTTTTCCCGGCGAACCAGGGCAGGCAAACAGCAGCCACGGCGTCAACAAACAGCCTGTTAAACATTTGTACCAGCCCATTGGACCGAGAATACAGACCCGCGCCGGTAAGGCTCTGCAATTTTCCAATCAGTAGTTCTGGCGCGCCGTCAATGAGCGTATCGATAACCGTGCTGACAGTAAGCTGCGAGCCGAACGTCAGCACACGCCTGATCTCACCCACCCCTGGTAGCCATGGGAAAGATTTTGGCCGGAAATATATCGCCATCAAGGCATTTACCAGTGTAGAAGCCAACGAGCCAAAAGCGAGACTGATCGGACCATAGTTCTTCCAGGCCAGCCAGGTAGACACCAGCGCCCCACTCAGGCCTGCTGAAAAGCGAATCAATGCCAAAGCTTCAAAACGCATTTCCCGCATCAGCCACGCATAGGTGAGTGAGCCAAACGGGTTGACTGCGTAGTTCAAAGCCACCACCAGCATGATGTCCCGCATACGCGGCTCGTTGTAGAAGATAGCGACTGGATAACTGACCAACAACACTAAACACGCCAGAGCAAGGCCAAGACCCAGCTGGACAGCCCAAACGGCTCGAACTCGCTCAGTAGTCAGCTCTTTTTCCTGAATCAGGTATTGGCCTGCACCCATATCCCGCACGGTGGCCACGAACATGAGGAGCACCATGGTGACCGAAAACACTCCAATTTCGGCTGGCGCCAAAAGCCTGGCAATAATCATCGAAGACGCCACAGAGATCAAAACACTGGCATAGCGATCCAAGAAAGAGAAGGCAAGTGATTTTCGGGTGGTCACGGCGTTCAGGGCGAAATGGCTGCTACGCTTTGAGTAGCAATCGCTTGCGCCAGCAAAGTTACAAACGCCTGTGATCGCGACCGTCGGGATGCCTGCCGCACGGCCGTTGCTTGAGGTAAAGAAAACTTGCCGTCACGCAAATCACGCACGAACACCGGCAACAACCCAGCAATTTCACCCACGGAGTCAAGGCGAACTAAATCATTCAACCCGGCCGCCCGCAACACGCCAGCGGTGTCGCCCTGGGGATCGGTAAGCCCAAGAATGGGCTTGCCAGCGCGTAGATATTCGTAAATCTTGGCGGAATTTGTGCATTGCAGTTGCTGGCTTGCATGACCAATAGGGCATCGACTTCCATCATTTCGGCCAAGGCATCACGGTAGGGTATAGCGGGACTCAACTCAATGAAGTCGAGGGCCCCATTCGCCCGAGCAAGTCTTGTCAACATTTCGTTGTGCGCCGACGCACGAAAGCGAATACGTAGGTCGGCAGGGCTCAGCTTGCCCTCATCTTTTAACTGCCCGAGCGCCTTGAATAATTGGGTCGGATCGCGCTCCGATGGGTAAACAATACCGCTATGCAGCATCAGAAGAGGACGCGTCACGGCGGCCAAAAGACTTGGGCCCTGGGTCGCTAGCGGGGTGGGGGTCGCCAAGTGCAGAAAACTTTCTTCATCATAGCCGTTCTCAAGCACTACCGTGCGGCAGGCCGCATTTGGATAGCGCTGCTGGTAGATCTGGGCTGCGCCGGGAGAGGTGAAAACACATAGGCGCGCGTGCGCAGCCGCGTCGGCCTCTATGTCCCGGTAGCATTGCCAAGTGACGGGGTCAGCCGGGTAACCCTCTTGCGCCATCGGATCACGAAAGTCCGCGATCCACGGAATATTGGTTTTGCTGTGCAGCGCCGAGGCGATGAGATGCGCCGTGGCAATTGGGTAGGTGGACCAAATGACGTCCGGTTTGAACTGTTCAATAAGACTTAGCCCCTCTCGGACGGCTCCAAACTTCCAACTGACCCAGCGGTCGGGCCGAGCCATCGCACTCAAGTAGCGCCCCGCCAACTGTAAGTGGCGAGCAGTGTCCAGAGCAAATGCCCGCAGCACTATGGTACTGGCAGGCACCTCGGTCAAGAGGTCATCACTTGTTCTTTCATAGGCACGCGGGTGAGCGGTGAGCACCAGGGGTTGCCAGCCAAGACTTGGCAAGTGCTGAACGAAACGCAATGTGCGTTGAATGCCACTGCTACCCGCCAACGGCGGGAAATGATATGCGATCATCAAGATTCGTTTCACGCAGGCTCCAGATTATGCGTTTTCCTGATTGACGCGTGGTACAAAATGCAGCCATTCGAAAGTCTGGTCAGGTTTGGGCTGCCGCGATTCTATGGCAGAGTACTTAAATCACGGCAGACAGCGACGTCAACAATATTATCTGTATGCCATGAGACTAGCTGCCATTTTGGATCTGATACGAGTGAAAGACTTTGAATTCTATGAAACCAATGTGACACCACGCATAATTCAGGTACATGAACTCACCTACTGATGCCCTTTCGTCACTGACCCGTTCGACGTACCATGTCTGAGACGCAATCCTCCTTCGCCCTTGGCTCCCCACGGTTTTCTGATGCCCGGTTGGCCAACTTGGCTACCGCGCATGGTCCAATTGCTGCATGGCGGGTGGCAATAGAGCAGGGTACTGACCAAGCGGCCGCTGGGGTTACCGGCGACTTTGCCGTGGCTCTGAGATATCCCAATGGTCGGACATTTCTGGCCGTAGACCGGTTCGCCATTCATACGCTCTGCTATCGGTTGGTGAATGGGCAAATGCGCTTCTCTGTGCGAGCCGATGACTTGACTGATGCGACTACCGAGATTGATCCGCAGGCGATTTTTGACTATCTGTATTTTCACGTTGTCCCCTCCCCGCGCACTATCTACAAAGGCATTTACCGCCTGCCTGCAGCGCACTATGCTTTGTTTGATGACGGCGAGCTCACCGTGGCACCATATTGGGTTCCAACATTTGAAGAGCAGCGCAATCCGTCATTTGACTCTTTAAGAGATGAGTTTCGGCAACTGCTGAAGGATTCGGTGGTTGCACAACTGGACGGGAGCAAGCCCGCGTGTTTTTTGAGCGGTGGAACTGACAGCTCTACGGTAGCGGGCATGGTCGCATTGGCTAGCGGCAAGGTAGCGGCCAGCTACTCGATTGGTTTTGACGCACAAGGCTACGACGAAATGGAGTACGCCCGTCTGGCTGCCGGGCACTTCAAAACCGAGCACCACGAATACTACGTGACGCCAGACGATCTGGTGCGAAGCATCGCGGAGGTGGCGGCCTCTTTTGACCAGCCGTTTGGCAATTCGTCTGCCCTACCTTCTTACTACTGCGCCAAGATGGCATTGGACGATGGGGTAACCAAAATCTTGGCTGGTGACGGCGGCGACGAGTTATTTGGTGGCAACAGCCGCTACGCCAAGCAAAAATGTTTGGCTGGTATGAGCATGTACCGGGGTTGATTCAAAAAGAACTGTTGGAGCCACTGCTGGCCACCCGCGCTGCAGGGGCATTTGCCCTCACCCGAAAAGCGGGCAGCTATGTGGAACAAGCCCGGGTACCCATGCCCGATCGGCTACAGATGTACAACCTGATCACTCGCTTGGGCGTGGCGGAGGTGTTGACGCCACAACTACTGGCCCAAGTGGATATCAGGGCCCCGCTTCAATTGCAGCAACAAGTGTGGCACGGCGCGCAAAACTGTAGCCACCTCAACCAGGAACTGGCGTTTGACTGGCGCTTCACCCTGGCCGAGAGTGACCTTCCCAAAGTACTTGGCGCTGCTGGCTTTGCGGGGATCAAGGTAGGGTTTCCGATGCTGGATGACCATCTGCTGGCGTTCTCACTCAAACTGCCAACCGGCTACAAGCTCAAAGGACGAAAGCTGCGCTGGTTTTTCAAAGAAGCTCTGCGCGGGTTCTTGCCCGACGAGATTCTGACCAAGAAAAAACAGGGCTTCGGCTTGCCATTTGGCGTATGGGCCAACACCCACCCCACGCTCAAAACGCTAGCCACTGACTCTCTGCTCAGCTTGACGGCGCGCGGCATCGTGCGGGCTGATTTTGTGCGAACCCTGCTGACGCAACGCTTACCGGCGCATCCTGGGTACTTCGGTGAGATGGTGTGGATCCTGATGATGTTGGAGCAATGGCTTGCAGCCAAGGCACCCAGCTTCAAGATGGCTGATTGACATCGCTATCGCCAGATCACAGCAGAATCTCACGCAGCCCGCAAGTTGGCCAACATGCGAAGCCCAAATCGCAGGCGGCCCCGGTCCCAAGGGGTAAAGCGCTGGATCTGGAATGGGTCGTCTGCCTTGCCTGAGACACCCCACCGGGTGCTGACGGCCGCGTCAAAGCCCAAGCTGCGTACAACATCAACAGTTCGTGGTGAATAGTCTTCGCCTGGTTTGCCATTTGGGTAGGCAAATAGCGCACAACCGGTTCATCCAGGAGTTGCTCCAGAAGGAGCTTGCTCGACCCTATCTCTCTTTAACCTGTTCGTCGGTCAATCTCGCCAAAATCGGATGTGAAAACAGTGTGCGCGCCAATTTGCATGCCCGCTTGCCGCATGGCTTTTACCTCTTGCGAGGTCATCATCAGGTCGTGGGGAAAGCTCATCCGGGCCAGCCCGGCCATATATTCAGTGATGGTGACACGATCTGCAACTGGTCGGTACTTGATCTTACCGATCAAGGCTGAAATGGCGGCTCGCTTTTCAGAGATAGAAGCAATGGGGTGTTTGCCCAGCCCCAGTTCGGAAAAGTCCAGCACGGGCGCTTCACTCCCGCGAATGGTCTCAATGATGGTGTCATTCCACATGCAACCGCCATCCAGAAAGCCAGTGGCAACGAAAAAGGTAGCTGTCAGGCCATTCCGCTGCAGAATCGGCATGGCTACATGATAGTTATCGGCGTATCCGTCATCAAAGGTAATGCAGGCGGCGCGTGCCGGCAGAGTGCCAGCCTTCATGCGAGCGACAGCCTGGTCCAGTGGCAGGACGTTAAACCAAGACTTGAGCCAGCTACAGACCTCATTGAAGCGGCTGGCGTGCATTTCTGATGGAAAGAGTGGGTCCGGATCAGTAAGAACCCGATGAAAAATGAGAATCGACAGTCGAGCGTTTGGGCCTGCTGGGGAATACCGTTCGAAGAGGAAACTCAGCATGGATCAACCCGGTTTGGTAGTGAGCGCCAAGCCCGGGATAGTCTTCCAACTTGGCGAATAGACCGGCTCGGTCTGCCAGCCTTTCTTTTCGACCCACAAACGAGTCAGTACCACCAATACCATGATGTTGTATGGCAAGTCAAAGTAAGACAGGCTTAAAAACGCGCCGCCCACTGCATAGCCTACCAAGGCAACTTGGCACATTGCGCCCAAATCGGCTGTCCATTGGACCTCTGGCATCAAGTCCTTCTGATTGCGCAGCCGACCTGCCAGCCGCATGGTGGAGAACCAAATTCCCAAGAAAAGGATCACCCCCACAAAGCCGTGATTTCCCAAGACCTGGAAATAAATACTGTGGGCGGCATGCACTGAGTCAGGGTAAGGGGAGAATCGGGAAAACAACTCGGGTGTGGCCGCATTAAAGCCCACGCCAGCTGGATAGTGCCATGCAATACCCCATGCGTTCCACCAGGCACTGATACGCCCCATTGCTGAATCGTCTTCCTCGTAGTTTTCAATCGTGGCCATTCGAGCCGTCCATTCGTCAGGCATGAACGCTATTGGCGAACGCCGCAGTCAGAATGCCAATCTGCAACTTCGCTTTTTCCCACGCCACCAGAGGGTAGTAGCCATGGCGAGAATCACGGGCGTGCACCTCGAGACTGCGAGCCCAAGGCAGCAGCCGCACATAGCAGCATTGCAACACCCAAGCCGATTCGCCCCAACCGGGAACTGATCTGAAGTTGAAGAAAGCGCAACAGCGGAATCGTCATTATCAGCGCCAGCGCAAACTCATTGTTGTCTTCTATGAACGACCCGGGCGGACCCCAAACGCGATACGAGCCACCAGTCAGTAAAGTAAAAATACCACCCTTGATACCCAAAACGGCTAGCGACCCTACGCACACCCACATCAGAGCAAATATGTGCTGCTTGGTGCGCAGCAACATCAGGGCAAGGATGATCATGATGTCAATCTTCATGACCTTCTTCCATTGCTCATAGTCGCCCGCCATATCGAGCCCAGCCAGCCACGAGATCGTCATCCAAGCCATAAACACGACGAACCAGGACACTGGCGTGCCCTTGAAGGGCGACTCGCGATCCTTGGTCATCAACAAACCTAGGACCACGCTGGCCGCAGCCACCCGCAGCTAACGGCGCACTGTAGGCCAATCCCCATGTAAAGCGGTGCGGATTCATGATACTGAGCCAGGTCCACAGCATGATGCCGATCCAGGGGCGACGCAGAGCAGCAAGCGCACCAACCATGACAATGGCAATTACGAAAATGTCACGCATGGCTGATGATGTACCTGAACTTGCCCGACTTTTCGGCGGGAATGTTGTCCACCAGGTCCACTACGACGGAAACCTCTGAGCCCAGGCGCTGCTTGAAGCCAGTGATGATATGAGTCACGGTGTCTGGCGCAAAGCTGTCATTCACTACCAGTAGTACGCGGGTGAGTGCCCGGGTTTCCTGTACTACTTTGAAAGACTGGACACCCACGAGATCGCGCAGGATGTAAATAAGTGATAAGCCATGCATGACGGTGCCGTCTGCCGCCACGACAAAGTCCGTACTGCGACCCTGAATGTCTTGCAGCAACGGCAGACCACGCCCACAGCTGCAGGGGGTGGCGCCCAGAACGCCAATATCGCCCGTGCGGTAACGAACAAAGAGAAAGTCGCTGGTGGAAAGATGGGTGACGACGATTTCACCGGCAACACCCTGAGGCTGTACTTGACCTGCATCGTTGACGATTTCCACCACGATGTCATCGGCCGTCAGGTGCATGCTGCCCGAAGGACATTCGTGGGCAATAAAACCGGCATCTCGCCCGCCGTAGCCGTTCGCCACTTTGCAGCCAAATACCTGACCAATGGTGCTGCGCTGCTCGTCGTACAAACGTTCTGAGGTTACAAAGGCCACCTTGATGCCCAAGTCTGTCATGGTCATACCCCGCTTTTGGGCGTGGCAGGCAATATGGGTCAGGGCCGAGGGATAGCCAAACAACATGCGAGGCTTGACGCTACGGATGGTGGCAATGAACTGGTCCAGCTTTGACTCTGACATCTCAAATGCGGGCAGCAACTGGGTACGCAGCATTTTGTCGCGCCAGTGCTTGAGACGGTCTTGCTTACCCAACTCAATGGGCGAACCCCAAACCACTATTTCTGGATCGCCAATGTCGACACCCCACCAGCGGGTGGCTCTCCACTTGGCTGCTACATCATGGCTGACGCGTTTGTTGCCGATAAAAAAAATCAATGGCTCGCCCGACGAGCCCCCTGTGTTGAAACGCGTCAGCCCTTTGGCTTGCACGTGTCTGAGCTGGTCGGTGTTGGCACGGATGTCGGATTTAGTGAGAAACGGCAAGCGCTGCAGGTCTGCGATACTTTGGACACAGGCAACATCGAAGTCAAGCTGGGCAAACAAGTCACGGTAATATGGCACATTGATCGCCACGTCTTGCAATAGTTCGCGCAGTCGCTGCAACTGCAACGCGGCGATGTGATCAGCGGACCACCACTGGACCTCTTCCATCTGTTGGCGCAAGGCCACGCTGTTGTGACGCTTGAGGAACTCATGCACAGGAAACAAGAACTTTGAGACTAAAGACGTATACAAACCCATGTCAAATCCGGTTGGTCAGGTAGTAGCCGTCATGGCCTGCCTATAAACTGTTGCGAGTACGGGCTGGACACAAGTCCAAGTATAGCGCTGTGCCTCTTGAATTCCAGCCTTTGAGCGTTGCTGCCAAAGCGCCGCGTCTGACAACAACGCCACGCACGCTTGCGCCATCGCCGCAGGGTCCGCAGGTGAAACCAGCGAGGCGGTAACCCCATGCTGCGCCAGGTGTGGAATGCCGCCCACATTGGTACTAACCACGGGCACACCGCTAGCCCAGGCTTCCAGCACAGAGTTGGGCATGTTGTCGGCCAAGCTTGGGTTGAGCATGAGGTCGGCACTGCGGTATAGCTCGGCCATGGCATCGCGCTCAAGGCGCCCGCTGAACTGGACTACATCGGCCAATCCCATGTCTTGAACGGCCTGGCGCAGGCGCGGCTCGTCGGGACCGCTACCGGCAATGGTCAAACGCGCTTGCGGAAAGCTTGCTCTGAACATTCTGGAATGCCCGGATGGCGGTCAGGTTGTCATATAGAGGCTCCAGATTTCGCGCAACCAACAAATGAGGAGCACCAGCGAGAGCCAAGTCACGCGGGCGAAAGCGGCTGAGGTCGATGATGTTGGGAACAATGCCTGCAGGCATTCCAAACCGGGCAAAAACGCCCTGCAAAAAACCCGACGGCACCACCAGTGCATGGGTCTGACGCATAGTGAAGCGAACCCAAGCCCCAGCGCTTTCCAAAAATTCAGACGCCTCGCCGCCTCTGTAATTGACCACCACAGCGATACCGCGGCTGCGCCTCCCAGACGGCCGGCGTGGCAAATAAATGCCACGACCAGCCGGAATTGGCCATGATGTGAAAGATATCCACCTGACCTGCTGCCCGCCAAAGCGCCGCCAGATAAGGGAAGAGCCTGAACACCGAGCGCAGCAGGGGCAGGCGTGCCACCCAGTTTGGCCAATACGGAGCATTGACTTGCACGGAGGTGACAGTGGCGCCCGCTACAGCCAACAACTCGGCTAGTTGCCGGGTCTGATTAGCCATGCCGCCTGAGGGCGGCGGCATCGGCCCGATCAGTCCAATGCGCAGTCCAGACAGTCCATGCGAGGTCATGCGCTTGGCGCCAGCGAAGCATAAACCCTGGCGTAGTTAGCCACGCTGGTAGTCCAATTGCGTTCTTTCTCAACAAATTGGCGACCGGCTTCGCACATATCTGGCCAAAGCTCTTGAGCCGCCAAAAGATCGATCAGCGTTTGCGTCAATGCCTCTGTGCTGCCCGCTTTGAACAGCATGCCGGTCTCGCCATGGCGAATGAGTTCCTTGTGCCCACCCACGTCAGACGCAACCAGTAAACGGCCCTGGGCCATGGCTTCAAGCGGTTTGAGTGGAGTAACCAGTTCTGTCAGGCGCATGGAATGGCGCGGATAGGCCAGCACATCCACCAAGTCGTAGTAACGCTGCACTTCAGCGTGCGGAACGCGGCCGGTAAAGACTACCTTGTCTGCCACACCCTGGCGCCGAGCCTGAGCCTTGAGGGTTGCGTCTTGCGGACCACCGCCGACCAGCAGCACACGCACCTCAGGTCGCAGGTTCAAGATTCCAGGCAAGGCATCCAGCAGCAGGTCAAGTCCTTCGTAGGCATAAAACGAACCAATGAATCCGATCACACTGGCACCGTCCAACCCTAGCCGGGTCTTGAGCGCAACATCGGGCTGACCACCAGGCCCAAACGATTCGATGTCAACTGCGTTAGGAATAACGGTGACCTTGCTCGCGGGGACGCCACGGGCCACGATGTCGCTGCGCAGGCCTTCGCAAATCGTAAATACATGCTGGGCACGCTTGAGTGCCCGGGTTTCCAGCCAGCGGGTCAAGCCATAGCGAAGGCTGCCTTCAGATGTAGTGCCATGGTCCACCGCGGCGTCTTCCCAAAAGGCACGCACCTCATAAACAACGGGGATGCCCAAGCGCCTCCCTACGCGCAACGCAGGCAAGGCATTCAGCACCGGGGAATGGGCGTGGATGATATTGGGCCGCAGTTGCTCGGCCACCTGCAGCAGACGACGCTCCAACTGACGAATGAGGGCAAATTCGCCTACGCCAGGTAGGGGACTGGCAGGCACGGCCGGCGTTCGGTAAAAGTGCCAACCATCAACATCTTCCTCAAGCACGTCGCAGTTGATCTGCTTGGGGCTGGTGAGATGAAATGTTTCCCAGCCCAGCTTGCGCTGCTCGCGCAGGATGGAAAGCGTGCGGAACGTGTAACCGCTATGCAGGGGAATGGAGTGATCAAGGACATGAAGAATGCGCATGCTCATGCCGTCACTTCAACCTGTTCGGCATCATAGCCGTCCACCACCTGTCGCAAAAAGGCCTCGAACATCAGGAGCGTCCACAACGGCGCACTGTAGTCGTAAGCGCCAGACTGGTGCGCCTCCACTAGATGTTGCAAATAGACGGTGTTGAACCAGCCGGTACTCGCCAGTCGTTCGCCCAGCACTGCCTCGCGCACACGCCGTTTCAATGGTCCACGGAACCATCGCGCCAGCGGTACAGAAAATCCCATCTTGGGTCGGTACAGCACATCTTCTGGCAGGTACGGCTCCATAGCCTTTTTGAATACATGCTTACCTTCCTGCCCCTGAATTTTGAGGCCAGATGGCAACGTGGCGAGCCACTCCACCAGTTCATGGTCCATCAAGGGCTCTCGCACTTCAAGGGAATGCGCCATGCTGGCCCGGTCGACCTTGGTATTGATATCTCCGACCAGGTAGGTCTTAAGGTCCAGGTACTGAATGAGCGCCAAGGGATCATCGGTACCAGCCTGGCTGGCGTGACGATTAAACACTTCTTGCGCGTTATACCCGGACAGCTCGGTTTTGAAACGCTGGCTGAACAGCTCGTCACGCATCGGATCTCGCAGGATGGACACCGTATGGAAGTACGCCTCGACCGAGCTTCGGGCCAGGCCCTCGAACGTGGTCTTGGCCCGAAACATGCGCGGCGCCCAGTCGGCCTTGGGGTAAATTTTGCCAAGAGCACCAAATAGCGGGCGACGCACTCCCATCGGTAGTACTGCGCGCATGCGCTCTTCCATCAGATGCATGCGATAGCGTCGATAGCCACCGAGGGATTCGTCACCGCCATCTCCTGACAGGGCCACTGTCACATGCTTGCGAGCCAACTGGCAAACGCGGTAGGTAGGGATAGCCGAGCTATCGGCGTACGGTTCGTCGTACAGACGGGCCAGGGTATCGATCAGGTCGAAGTCATCACTTTTGACGACTTCCAGACGGTGATTCGTATGGTAACGGTCAGCCACCATTTGTGCAAATGCCGATTCATTGAAGGCCGGGTCATCGAAGCCAATGGAACAGGTGTTGACCGGTGTCGCGGACTGACCGGCCATCAGCGCGACTACGGCACTGCTATCGACGCCGCCCGACAGAAATGCGCCCAAGGGTACCTCGGCAATCATGCGCAGCCGGACCGATTCTTTCAGGCGCTCCACCAGTTCGGCCTGGGCATCCGCTTGGGAGATCGGGTTATCCAGGCTGAAGCGCACGTCCCAATAGGCCACCGGCTGCGGGATCGGCTGGCCACGCCGGATCGTCAGGGTATGCGCCGGTGACAGTTTTTGCGCCTGCTTGAAGATCGTGCGCGGCTCGGCCACGTAGCCCAGAGCGAAGTACTCTTCCACCGCGTGGGGGTCCATGTCACGACGCAAACCGCCATGAGCCAGGATGGACTTGAGTTCAGAACCAAACAACAGAATACCTTCGTCTAGCAGTGCGTAATACATCGGCTTGACGCCCAGACGGTCCCGCGCCATGAAGAAAGTTTGCTGATTGCGGTCCCACAAGGCAAAAGCAAACATCCCGCGAAAACGCTTGACGCAATCGGCACCCCAGGACTCCCAGGCGTGAACGATGACTTCGGTGTCACTCTTGGTGTGAAACACGTGGCCCAACGCCTGCAGTTCCGGGATGAGTTGTTGGTAGTTGTAGATTTCGCCATTGAAAACAACCACCACCGAGTTGTCTTCATTGAACAGCGGCTGCTGGCCGGTGGCGATGTCAATGATGGACAGACGCCGATGACCCAGGCCCACACCAGGTTCGATATGCAGGCTCCCTTCGTCTGGTCCACGATGCAGCTGCGAGTCGTTCATGCGCTGGAGCACGGCGCGACTGATTTCGCCGCTGCCACGGGTGTCAAAAATTCCGGTAATACCGCACATGGTGTCAGATGGAGTTATTGAATGAATCCTACGCGGCGCAACTGCTGATCGTACACACGCTGGTAAGTGGAAACCATGGCCTGCATGCTGAACTTGTCCAGCACTCGCTGACGACCTGCTTCGCCCATGATGCGTGCGCGCTCAGGTGTGGAAGCGAGTGCCACCAATTGCTGCGCCATAGCCAGTGGATTGGCCTTAGAGACAATGCAGCCGGTCTCGCCCTGCACTACCAAATCGGCGTTGCCGCCCACGTCGGTCGCGACCACTGGGAGGCCGCTTGCCATCGCCTCCAGAATGGTGTTGGAGATGCCCTCAGCCAATGAAGGCAAAGCAAAGGCGTGCAGGCCTCGCATGATGTCGCCCACGTCACTGCGCTCACCTGGCAGCCATGTCAGATGAGCCACGCCCGCAGCCACCAGCACGGCTTGAGCTTGCGCACGCAAAGGCCCGTCTCCCACCATGACCAGACGCAGGCGGGATTGGAGCTCGGGAGCCAGGGCGAGAACCTGTACAAAAGCATGCGCCAGCATCACCTGATCCTTGACAGTTTGCATGCGGCCCACAGTGCCCAAGAGCCAATGCTTGGCAGGATTGAACGGACAACCGGCTATCGGCTGTGGCCCCGCAGACGACGGGGAAAATTGTGCCGCGTCTACCCCGTTATAGACTTGCGTTACGGCCTCTGGCCGGACATGCACTTTGTCCGTCAGGTAGCAGGCCAGATCACGCGACAAGGCCACGTAGTGATGAACGAAAGGGCGGTAAAGTCGCCTGACGCGCTGAAACGTGCGATTGCTTCCGTCCAGGTCTTCCACGTCCCGTCCATGCTCCCCGTGGATACGAACTGGCACACCAGCTGCCCACGCAGGAGCCTGCACTTCGAGTGCAGCGAGGTTGCGGCTGTGCACGATTGCGGGACGCAACCGGCGAAACAGTTTGAACAGCTCCGGATATTGCCAGACACCATGGCCGGGTGGCTTGTGTAAAGAGATGAACTCAACGTCGTGACGCTGTACGCGCTGTCGAAACTCAGTCACCTCGGTGAGCGCTAGCACAGCATGACGGTAGACGTGGGCGGGCATGTGATTGATAAGGTTGACAACGCCATTTTCCAACCCCCCGGTGTCGAAGCGGTACATCACATGGAGCACGAGTGGGCGCGCGTCACCTTCCATACACAACCCCAAGGAATCTCATCCTCCTTACAAACGCCAGAGCTTGTACCCGGCCGCCTGAATCATCTTCGCGTCGAATGCAGCTTTGACGTCAATAAACGTGCCACCTTTGACCAACTTTTTGCCGAAATCTTCCATGCTTAATGCAGCGAACTCCTTGTGCGCGACAGCGGCCACAATGGCATCGGCACGTGGCAGGTCGGCCCAAGGCAACAGTCGGACGCCATATTCATGCATAGCCTCTTCGGACTCAGCCTGCGGGTCGGTCACGAACACCTCAACGCCATAGGTCTTGAGTTCGTTGATGATGTCGATAACCTTGGAGTTGCGCAGGTCACCACAGTTCTCCTTGAAAGTCAGACCAAGCACGTTCACCTTGGCGCCTTTGACATAGCTGCCACCTGCAATCATGTGCTTGATGGTTTGTTCTGCGATGAACTTGCCCATGCCATCATTGATGCGACGCCCGGCCAAAATGACTTGAGGGTTGTAGCCCAGCATTTCGGCCTTGTGGGTCAAGTAGTACGGGTCTACACCAATGCAATGGCCGCCTACCAATCCTGGTTTGAACTTAAGAAAATTCCACTTGGTGCCAGCAGCTTCGAGCACTTCAGTGGTGTCGATTCCAAGTTTGTCGAAAATGATCGACAGTTCATTCATGAGGGCAATGTTCAGGTCACGCTGGGTGTTTTCAATCACCTTGGCAGCCTCTGCAGCCTTGATACTTGATGCGCGATGGACACCAGGCAAGATGATGGTCTCATAAAGCTTGGCCACCTTGTCTAATGTTTCGGGGGTGTCACCAGAGACAATTTTGAGAATCTTGGTAAGAGTGTGATCTTTGTCACCCGGATTGATTCGCTCAGGTGAATAACCTACAAAAAATCCTGCTTCCACTTCAAGCCAGACTCCCTCTCCAATACGGGAATACATACTTCTTCAGTGGCGCCCGGATAGACGGTGGATTCATAAACAACAACAGTGCCTTTTTTCATATGGCGACCAACGCTGGTGCTGGAACCAATGAGCGGCCGGAAATCCGGAATATGGGCGTTATCCACAGGAGTTGGAACGGCCACAACGATGATATCTGCCTCGGCCAGCATTCTGGGATCAGCCGTGTAAATGGCATGAGGCGATGCCCGCATTTCATCATCCGACAGTTCCCGGGAGGGGTCAACGCCCTTCAGGCAGGATTCGACTTTATTGGCCGCAATATCAAAACCGATGGTACGAACATGTTTGCCAAACTCCACGACCAATGGCAAGCCTACATACCCCAACCCAATAACTGCAACTACGCTCATTGCACTACCTCCAAAATTGCTCGTTCGTTATTTGCTTTTCCGAGCCTCACGGAGCAGTCCATCAATTACCGGAAGGTTAATTGACAAAAAGGATTCCAGTTCGGTTTCAGCACCTGCGATTTGATCACCTTTGGGAGTGGAGACAACAATGATTGCAGAGTCGTCCCCACGTCCCACCAAGCGATATATCCCACTATAGACTTTGGCAAGATAGTCATTGGTGGTCAAAATACCGTTTATCCAATATATTTGCCACACTACCAAGCGTTTAGCACTGGTTTGGTCCGCCATACCAGATCCTCGCAATTCTGCGGTGCGAACAGCGACAGGTTTCCCGGCAACCAAGAAAGTTTTGGTGCCCTGTGTGACAGGAGCCCAATGGACATCATTACTTAACACGAGAGCATTGTTGGAACTGACCAGTTTGCGGCTGTAATCCTGGCTGTAGTAATAGCCAACATACAACTCGACTACCCGCCCTTGCCTGGAGTAAACGCGGTTGATTTCGGCAGATGTAGCCTGAAAGGCGGGCTTGAAGCCTGAGGTATTCGCAGTCCCGGCCTGCCAATCCGGCGCAAGCGTTTGCGGAGCAGAAAGTGCTACCGTACCATCAACTTCGCTCCTTTCAATGGCCCACAAGGCAATCTGCGGCAAGCCGGTCAAAACCGTGAAAACCAGGCTAACGACAGGAAATCGTGGGCCAGACCAAGGCCCGGTATTGATATAGCCACTCCTCACTTTGACCTCTGCCAACTTTTCAGATTCGGACCAGCGAGCGCCAATCATGAACATGAGCATGATCACGATGCCAAAAAATAGCCAGCCGTACACCAGGTGGTCTACTCCAGTTGCAAGCTTGTTTCCCGAGAGGTGCCCCAACATGACAATCAGGTATGCACGCAGCCAATTTGCCAGAACAGGAACCAAAAGGGACACGATCACGAACAGGACTCGGCGTCTGATAGATTGATAATTAAGATAGGCAAACAACGTACCGACGGTAAGCGAAGCAATCAAATACCGTACACCACTACACGCCTCTACCACCGACCAGCTGCCGGACGGAATAACAAACTGCAGACCTTCCCGGTAAACGGGAATGCCGCTCAGACGAAGGGCCAGCACCGTGAAGTCGGCCGTCCACGCCATGAGTTGAGGCAGAAGAAATTCGCCAATGGGCACCGCAAAAAATAAAAAGCCCAAAGGAAAGATAATCAACCTCGCTATGGTCATGCCCAGAACGGCTGGCACCGTCAAGACCAGCAGCGCCACCAGAGCCAGCTGAGTGACCGCATTGACCGCCACCAAATCCCCGAGTAGCCAGCCAAATGCAACAAAAAAAACGACCAGAAGGACCCATAAATTAGGCCCTGGCACTTGCGCAAGCAAACTGTTGCGCTGGCGCCAGATAAGCCACAGAGAAATGGGCGCCACCAGGAAGGCATGGGTGAATGTCTCGGACCGGGACCAGATGGTCACCATGGCGATGCCGGTATCGCGGTACAAAAACAATATCCAACCGATGAGCAGGGCGAGCGCCACCGACGCCTGTCGCCAGGCGGGCGTCAACAGACCGCCGGTTGGGGTCCGCTCCTCACAGGCTGCGGAATTCATGGGTTTTCTCGTGCAGGTGGAGGGCTTCCAGATACGGGTCGATACGACTCAGATGAGCTTCCCAGCTGTAACTGCTAACCACGCGCTTTCGCCCGCGTTGACCCATGGCAGACGCCCGGTCTGGGAACGTCAGCAAGGTATCAATTTCACGAACAAAATCTGCCGAGTCCAAGGCTGAAATCAGTTCTGAGCCAGGCAGTGCATCAATAGCTTGCACGCAGGACTGCGAGGCCACCACCGGGCGGGCCATTGCCATGGCCTCGAGAATCTTGTTTTGAATGCCACGGGCCACGCGCAGTGGGGCCACGACCAGCGCAGCATGTTGCAGGTAGGGTCGCACATCCGGCACGGTACCTGTAACGATAACAGTGTCTGACGCCAGTGCCAGGACGGACGGTGGCGGACTACGGCCGACAATGTAGAAGCGAACCTGTGGTCGAGTCAGTAGCAACTTCGGCAGGATTTCGTCTACGAACCAGGTAACGGCATCAATGTTGGGCCAATAGTCCATTGCGCCGGTGAAGACGAGTGGGAACTGGGGAGGATCTGACGCCCTGTCTGCGAAAGGAGAGACACGGTTCAAGTCGGGAGAGAAAAAATCGGCATCAACGCCGTTGCTCATGGTCTCAACCCGCTGAACACACTCGGGAGCCATGTTTTGAAACAACGCAGTTTCGTTGTCGGTGACAAAGAAGGATCGCTGGGCACGGGCCGCAATAGCACGCTCGCAGGCCAACAAGCGCTCACCCTCGCGGCGATAGAGCCAGGACATGGGCCATTTGTGGTTGGCCGCGTACTGAGTCCATTTGGCGGAGTCCACATCAACAAAGTCAACCAGCATAGGAGGTCTTTGTGCTGCTTGCACAACATCAAGGTATTGCGCCATGACAGACGAAAAGATGACGGTGGCGTCAATGGCATTCTCGCGTAGTGTCTTATTGATCCACGCCTGCAAACCAGCATTCTGGTAGTACCGTAGGCCTAAGGCCTGACGGGTGAGCAACCCGCTGAGGCTGCGCAGCTTGGCGGAGCGAGGGTGCAAGCGCGCCACATGCAGGTCGGGGCAGATCTGGTGCACCGTGTCGATGTAGGCTTCGTCAGCCGGGTCATCAACAAAGGTGCCGAGAAAAACGCGGTGATGTTTGACCAGATGCTTGAGCAAATGGTAGGAACGAACCTTGTCGCCCTTGTTGGGCGGATAAGGTAGCCGGTGCACAAGATAAAGCAGGTTGCCCATGGATCCGCTCAGCCAAGATTGCGCACAACGAAGGGGCCGAGCCAGTTAGCCAAGCCAATGGGCATACGGCGCCAAATACTGATCATGAGTTTGTACTTGGCGTTGTTGGGATTGTTTTGTGGGATGGCATCACGCTTGTAAAGGCGGTACTCGTAGTAGAGCGGTGTCGGCTCAAAACCCCAGTTTTTCTTGAATGCGTATGGCCCCGTGCCCCGCTTGCTGCGCCCATAGTCAAACATTTTGAGGCCGCGGACGCAGGCACGGCGCATGAGTTCCCAATATTTGAAATCGTTGGCGGCGAGGTCACGGGCAGCCTCATCGTCACCCGCGTAATAGGGCATGACTTCATCACGAAAGTAGAAGCTTAAGACACTGCTTAAAGCGCGACCGTCAGGCGCCACGACCGTGAGCACCTCACAGTCGGTGCCGAACTCAGTTTGCAAGGCCTTGAAGTACTTCTTGGGCATGGCGGGGGTGCCGTGTCGGTGAACGTTATCGGCAAAGAGGGCGAAGAAGCGATCTACATTGCTGTCAATCTGACTGACAAGCCCGTTTTTGATACCTTTGCGCACCATAGCGCGCTGCTTGCGCGGGATCGCCAGCATATTGTCTTCTTCATCATCCAGTATCTCTTTGCGAAAGGTAACGTACAGATCTTGGGTTGGCCAATCTGCGTGCCGGGGGTTAACGTTTCGCAGTTCGAGGTGCGCAACGCCCAGGTGTCTCGCGATACGCTCGGCTTCCAGCTCCAAGGCATCAGCAGCTAAGGGGTTATCGGCAGCGACTCCGCCGTATACCGCAAACGGCAAGCCTGTGAGTGAATTGCCAAACAGCCAACTGTTCACGTGACCGAGTGGCAGCACCCCCTGAATGACGCCATCCTCCTCTGCATACAGAAAATATGTTTCATGATGAAAAACATCCCGAACAATTTTTTGCCAGCCGGAACGGTGAAAGAAGGTCGCGGCAGGACACGAAAAAACAAACTTGTCCCAACGCTCTGTATTGACGGTATCCCCGAGCACCAGGCGTTTGACACTGATTGTGGGACTCTCAGGCAACGGCAGCATTTTTGGTTAGGTTGTCGAGAAATACGTGATCCATCCGACCCCATTTGAAATCTCGCAGCAACTGGTTCAGGCGGGCCTCCATGCGATCAATGTTGACGTAGTGCCGAAAGCGCGTTTTGCTGCCAATGCCATCAATACGGGGTTGGTCGGGGTCAATTTCCCAAGGGTGAAAATAAAAAATGCCTGCCTCGCGGTCGCCCGAGTTAACGCGGCCCAACATCCAGCGCGACAAGGCATAGGGCAACAGACGGAAGTATCCGCCACCACTGGAAGGAAAATTACGCCCCAAAGCACGAAGCGTAGTGACAGGGATTTCGGTGAGACCCGGACGCACTTCGTAGGCGAAACGTGGCGAGTCGGGCATGCCGTAATGGTCATGGCTGATGGGGTAAATGCTGGAACTGTAACGGTAGCCCGCTCGGGCAAGGCAGTCAAATGCCCAAAGATTGCCGGTGCCAATGGAAAAACTGGGCGCACGGTAGCCGCGCACCTCAGTATCTGCCAAGTCTTCCAGAATAACTTTGGCCAGATTGACGTCGGCAAAGAAGGCATCCTCGGTCATGTCGCTAGCGCGCTCATGTCCATAGCCATGGCTTGCAAGTTCATGCCCCTGAGCCACAATCTGCCGTATCAATTGAGGATATCGCTCGGCAATCCAGCCGAGCGTGAAAAACGTGGCCTTCGTGCTGTGATTGGCCAGCATCTCAAGAATGACATTGATGTTGCGCTCAACGCGACATTCCCGGGTGTCCCACTCCGACCGGGCTATGTGGGGAGCAAACGCAGAAACCTGGAAGTAGTCCTCGACGTCAATGGTCAAGGCGTTGGTGATGGGAAAGGTCATACCAGTTGCCTTAATTAGCCGACGGCTTCAGAGCCATACCTGTTTGCCGCTGGATCAACCATTGGTAAAGATCTGAAGCAATACGTTCTGCAGCATGCCCGTCCCAAAATTCAGGAACCCGGCCACGCTTGCCCCTGCCGTCCAGGATGTCCTGAACACCCTCCAAAATAGCATTGCGGTCGCGCCCCACTAAAATATTCGTCCCTTGCTCCACCGTAATGGGCCGCTCAGTATTTTCTCGCAGGGTGAGGCACGGTACACCCAGAGCCGTGCTTTCCTCCTGCAAACCACCCGAGTCAGTCAACACCACCGTGGCACCGGCCATGAGACCCAGCATTTCAAGATATCCCTGCGGTGGCAGCAATACCATGCGTGCCGGGTCGAGCATAGGCATCAGGTCAAAACGCTCAATATTGCTGCGGGTACGCGGGTGCAAGGCGAATACCAATGGTAGCTTCCCGGCCACTTCGCACAAAACACTCAACAGGGCGTGCAGTGTTTCGGGGTGATCAACATTGGACGGTCGGTGAAGAGTGACCACACCATAGCCTTGCGGATGATCCAGGATACTGGGGGAAACGTTGCAGGCTCGCAGTGTGTCTGCGGCGCTACGAGCACTGGAGCGACCAAAAACCACCGAATCAATCATGACGTTGCCTGCAAAGCAAACCCGGTCTGACGGAATGCCTTCGCGCATCAGGTTGTCTAAGGCTGTACGCTCAGTGGTGTATAGACGGTCCGAGATCTGATCGGTGAGGATTCGGTTGATTTCCTCAGGCATGGCCCGGTCGTAGCTACGCAGGCCAGCTTCGATATGAATCACCGGCACACCTTTCTTAACAGCTACCAGAGAGCACGCCAGCGTTGAGTTGACATCTCCAACCACCGCCACGCAGGAGGGTTTATGAGTATCCACGATGGGTTCAAACCGGCGCATCACTTCGGCTGTCTGAATAGCGTGCGTACCTGACCCAACCTCCAGATTGACGTCTGGTCTTGGCAAGCGCAAATCTTCAAACAGCCGGTCACTCATGTCCTTGTCGTAGTGCTGGCCGGTATGTACCAGCAACACAGGAATAGGTGGTGTATGTGCAGCCATGGCCCTCAGAATGGGGGCCATTTTCATGAAATTTGGGCGAGCGCCAACGACGCAAACAATAGGCCCAGGTATGTTCACTGATCGCGCTCCTGAGATGGTTTCGACACGGCCGAGACAAGTTTCTGGAGAGCACCCAGGATTTCAAGTTCTATGCGCTCTACGCGGAGAACGCTTCGCTCAAGACGGCGTAAACGACCGTCATATTGTTCAAATCCCAAGCCTTCGACCTGACGGGAAATTTCATTGGCCAACACCGGCGTAACGCGAAACTTGCTGAGATCAATGTCAACGGTTCCCGTATTTGTCAGGTGCTGGATATTCGAATCATCCCACCCAGATTGATGGCCCGCCTCCTTACTGGAAGGAACAGCAGATTCGTCGTGAATTTCCTTGACTACTTCGTCGACCTCTTCCGTGCCAAAAGCGTCTTTGTTGCCCAAGTAACCAAGGAGCAGCAGTCGGTCGCATATCAAATTTACTCGCCGTGGAATCCCGCCAGATGCTTTGAAAATCTCTTCTAGCGCCGGAGAGTCGAAGCTTGGGCGACCCGTCGAACCAGCACATTTCAGGCGATGCTCGATGTAACCACGCGTCTCGTCCTGATCCAGCGGGCCAATATGACAGGTTGCCGTTACCCGCTGCCTGAGTTGCTGCATGTTAGGGCTTTGCAAAATGGAGCGAAACTCGGGCTGGCCCACTAAAAAAGTCTGCAGGAGCGCCTGCTGACCAAACTGGAAGTTCGACAGCATTCGCAGTTCTTCGACGGCCCGCGGCGTCAGATTTTGAGCCTCATCGACGATCAGTAAGCAACGCTTGCCCTGGCTTGTCTGGCTCACAAGAAACGCTTCCAGGGCCATCAATACTTCAGCCTTGGATACGTCTTTGACCTTGACGCCGAATGCAGCCCCCACCAAACGCAGCGTGTCATCAGCGTCAAGTTGGGTGGTGACAAGATTCCCCGCGACTACTCTATCCGGGTCCAAGCTGGCAATAAGCCCCCTAACGATAGTGGTCTTGCCAGCCCCAACTTCGCCGGTAATAACAATGAACCCTTCATTTCGCTGCAATCCATACTCAAGATACGCTTTTGCACGCCGATGCTGCTTGCTGCTGAAATAGAAACTGGGGTCAGGGTTAAGTTGAAATGGCTTGCTGCTTAACCCGTAATATGCTTCATACATGAGTTAGAACCGCGCATTCAAATTGGCTGTGACGGCTGTCTCCGAGTACGTGCTCCCAGTGCCGCCAGATACCGTCCGACGCAGGCCAACCGAAGCTGAAGATTGTCTGCCTACTTTGGCCACGACATTGATCAATATCGTGCGTAATGTTGTGTCTTGCGAATTCAGCGAGCCAAGGGTGTGCTGTTGAGACAAAAGCGCTCCCAATGAGTAATCTGGCGACAGCCGATGGGCGTAGTTCACACTGAACCCTCTTTGGCGAACAATTTGGGAGGTTGTGAAGTCATCAAATGCCGTCGATAGCGTATCAAGGCGACTGGTCTTGCTGCGTGAGGCGAAGAATGTAATCGTGTCCCGCACTCCAAGTAAGGCAAAGGACAAGTCTTGACGGCGCTGAAGTGACAAAGCCGAAGTCAGAAAGCTGCCGGCAACATTTGCGTTCGGACTGATGCCATTGGCCTGTAAATAGGCATTGACTAACTGCGCACGCAATATGAGATCAGGCTGGATAGTTGCAAACTGAGCAAACAAGAGATCGTAAACAGACCCAAGACTTCCAAACCCCTCCTGATTCGGCGTTGCTGTAACGTCCTTGGTATCCGAGTAATTCCATGCCGTGCGGGCCGTCCGATGGTCAAGGCTGACACTGTGTGCATTACCGAATGACCGGTGATCACCAAACGCTGATACCCTGGTTGCCTCGGAAGGAGACCAGACGATTCCTAAACCGCCAGTGCTGTAGTTTTCCTTGCTGAAGGTAGTGTAGTTGTTAGCTTCTCGCCCCAGGTTAACGAAAACGTCAACTTGAGAGCTTATGGAGTAGGACAGGCCAAGATTGACACGGTTCGCTTCCGTTGATCGTCCAATGCTGTAATCGACCCTCTGTCGCGTCAAATCAGCTGACCACCCCAGATTCCTAAATGCGGTGCCTCCTTTAGCCTTGAAACTGCCGTCATCGGTCGTCACATCGGAAACAAGTGCCGCGTCACTTGAGGTAACCGCTCTTCCGTATCGAGCCTCATAGCTCACAGATTCACCCAATCGGCCTCGAACGTATGGGGCAAGCGAGTAACTCGAAACTTCCGACTGGTTGGAGCTTAAGGACACATTGTTAACAGCCTGTGAGCCAAAAGCGGAGACAGCCTGCCGTGAAATGGCGCCGCCGAAATCGACAAATGCCCAGTTCTCCACTGCTTCAAATGTGCCGAACGAATTCAATGAATTCTGCGACGAACGCGGTGATGATGTTTGGGCGTAAAAAACTTCGACCAGCGAATAGTCGAAGTAAGCTTTCAGCCGCGCGCTATCCACACTGATTTGGACGCCCGGGCTGATTTCGGTAATCTGCTCAGATTGCTGCCCAGTACTCGTCAAGCCGACATTGTTTGTATACGTCTCGGATATCGATACCCGGGGTGTGATCGTCCAGGCGCGTCTTGGCGCCGAGTCAGCATTCGCCTCCTGGCCAAATACTTCGCTTGACGCAGAGAACAAACAGGCCGCTGAAAGAGCAATCACGATGTGACTTTTCCGGGTTTGCATAGCACTCAACCTATAAATGGCAAAAAGTTGGTACGACGCTCAAACCTGTTGCAGCTCTTGCTCTGCCTCATACCCGTATCCATATCCATAGCCATATCCATAGCCCTCCTTTGAATCAGTGCGGGCCTGATTCAATAGCAACAACTTGACCGGGCATGTCTCGATAGTAGAAATGGCCTGCAAAACATCAGATTGCAAGGTTTTTCCGGCATGTACGACTACAACAACTTGCCCCATATGTGAGGCGAGTACTCGCGACTCAGTAGTAATGAGCAACGGCGGTGAATCAAAAATAATAATGCGATCCGCATAGCGTTTAGCCATATCATCCAGACGCCGGGTCATTGCATCGCTTGCCAAAAGCTCGGTAGCGCGCGGATGTGGGGTACCGCTCGGCAGTATGGATAATTTCTCGATGTTTGTTCTCAATAAAACACTCGACAAATCCTTTGATTCATCAAGTACCAAATCAAGTAACCCTGGACCATTTGGCAATCCAAGCACACTCATCACTGATGGTCTTGCTACATCAGCATCGACCAGCATAACGGTATTGTCGAGTTCTGTTGCAATGCTAAGCGCCAGGTTGATTGCAGTGAAGCTTTTCCCCTCACCGGGTAATGCACTGGTGACCATTATCAGGTTACCGTTTGAAATAACAGAAGCACCTTTTCCCATTGCATTTCTGATCAAAGGTCGCTTGATAACCCTGAATTGGTCCGCGATTTGAGAACGTGGCGCATCCGGGCTGACTATTCCGGCTGCCTGCAGCGTCTTCAAATCGATGTCCACCTTCCGGGAAAACTGGACTGGCTTTGATTCTGGCTTCGGAGGTGCAACTTCAACAACACGAGGCGATGCAGTGGCGTTGCCACCGGTCATCAAAGGAATATCGGCCCCTGCCTTACGCAGTTGCTCAAGCCGTTGCGCGGCTTGTTCTATCAGAGTACTCATGCTTGCATCACCCTGCCCGCCCAGTCATCATCGCAAGAGTGACCATTGCCAAACCAAAAGCAACAACCAACCCTCCCGACGCACCAAGGAATCTTCTGAAATCCGCCTTTTCTTTCACAGCCGCCGCGTCGCCCATGACTAGAGTAACCACTCCCAACAAGGGCAAACCAACAGTCTCGCTAAGTGACCGCGCATCATAAAAAACGGTCCGCAATTGACTTGCGATAAATGAGGTCACTAATCCGGCACCTATTCCAGCCAGTAAGGCCAAGGGTAGTAAGAGCATCCGGTTTGGAGCCACTGGACGCTGCGAAGCTCTCGGCGGATCGATCACCCGGAAATCTGCTACACCTGCGGCACTCTCAAGCTCACCGGACATCGCCGCTGACTCCCTCCGCGCGACAAGGTCGTTGTAGTTTTTCTTGTTGTTGTCATAGTCCCTATTGAGTTGAGCAAATTCAGCTTCAATTTGCGGGGCGGTTTTCATTAACTGACGTGCCCGATTAAATCGGGCCTCATATTCTCCAACTCTTGCACGAAGGGCCGCAACCTGCACTTCAGATGTTGCCAACAGTCGATTCAATTCTTGATAGGCCAAGCTATTGGCAGAAGTCGTCGCTGGACTTTGGGCGGTCATCGCAATTTTTCGGAGTTCTTGAACTTCCTTGCGCTTGACCTCTTCCAGCTCTTTGATCAGCCGTCGGGCACCCACCACATCAGGATGCTGCTCCGTGAAGCGCTGCAGCAAGGAATCAAGGTTGCGTTTCTGTGCGTCAATGCGTCCATCAATCTCAGGCGTCGATACCGACATGGCGGATTCTTGAAGAAGGCTTCGCGAGGTGACATTCGTATTTTGTGTTTTTTCCGCATCCAACTGGCGCCTGGCTTCGTCGCGGGCGTTTTCCGCTTCACGCAATTCCAGCCTGGCTTGGCCGAGTTGGCTACTAAGCGCCCCAAGCTGCCCAGCCATGTCCCTCCCATCGGCTGTCTGCATTTCGATGTTGCGGATCTTGAACTCTTTCAAACGAGCTTCCGCCTCCTCCAATCTGGCCTCATATGTTTTGATCTGTTCATCGATAAATTTCTTGGCTGTGTCTGAATCTTTCCTTGAGTCCCCCAGACTTGACTCTACAAAGATGGATACGAGGGACTGAACCACCCGTTTTGCCTGCTCAGGACTCTTGTCAACATACGACAAGACATAAAGGTTATCTCTCCCCACGTTCTTGATTTCAAGAGTTTTCATCAACCCATCAATCAACGCATCCTGCGCTGGCTTCGATTGACTTTGTAGATCCAGATCAGCCATACGAACAAGTTTTTCGACATTGGGGCGGCTAATCAGCGTTCGGCTCAACATCACCACCTGTTGCTCAACGTTTGGCTGGACCGCCAATCCCGACATCAAGGGTTTAAGTATGGACTGGGTATCGACGTAGATTCGCGCTGAAGCCTCATAGCGATCCGGAACCGACAAAACAACAAGCGCACCGATAGCCGCAACTATCCAGGCCACAAAAATACCGACCCATCGATTTGCCCATATCCCTCTGGACAGGGACCGCACTTGACCAATCAGTTCATCCATCTCAAAGCATTTCCGTCAGCGGCAAACCATTGAACCCAATCAATCATGGGAAGTATCATGTAAGAAGGACGTTACTATTCCCTAGAACCACCCCTGAGGAATAGTCAAGATATCACCAGGCTTCATTTCGACGTTCGCCGAAGTGTCGCCACGTTTTAAAAGATCTTTGAGGCGAACAGAATAGCGCTTGTCGCCTTCCGAAGTGCGAGTAATGGATGCCGCATTCCCGTCGGCAAAATCCGTTAGTCCCCCAACAGCAATCATGACATCCAGCACAGTCATTTTTTGCTTGTAAGGTAAGGCTTGAGGCCTAGTGGCTTCCCCAACAACACGGATTTGCTCACTGTACGGGCCCACAAAGTTCGTCACTATGACAGTGACTACCGGGTCGCGAACCAATTTGCTCAATGCCTTCTCAATATCCCGGGCAATCTCCACCGTAGTCTTGCCTTGGGCTACCAGTTCGTCCACCAAAGGCGTAGAAACCTTCCCATCTGGCCGAACGGGAACGGTTTGGGACAACTCCGGATTTCGCCATACCGTAATGTTGAGCGTGTCACCTGGGCCAACGATATAGTTGTATCCAGTTGTTGAAGCGATCGCAGGCGCCGCAGGGTAGGTAGATGAGGCCGTGGAGCACGCAGTGAGCCAAACCCCAAACAAGCCAACAACAAGCAAGCGGGAAACAGAAACAAACAGGTTGCGAATTTTCATCACGGGACACCTCTCAACAGGTTGCTGACAATCAGGTCGATCAAGAGTGGAATATAGCGCATCCATTCTCGAAGACGAAGGGAAATCAGCCACTCGAACAATGCTGTGTAGAAAATCGCAAATATGTCACATAAACCCAAGGATGGATCGAAGATGATCTACCATTCGGATTACTTGGCCGCATTTGCCTGGAGCATATCCAGAACATGCCTTGAAGGGATTGCGTAAGTGATCCCGGAAGGATTGGTTAGTGCCGACTCACGGGTCCCCTTGATAAACACCATATTCACCACACCAATGACATCTCCGGTATCCGGGTCAAATAGAGGCCCTCCACTATTGCCCGGGTAAGCAGTTCCGTCGAGTTGGACAACAGTGAAACTCTCACCGCTTCGCAGACTTCGAATGGTTTTTTCGTTGAGTTGCTGGGCTGTTGGAGTTGGCAACGCAGCAGCGGCGATCGAGGAGATCATGCCCCGATGGGTCACTGGCGAGAATCCAAGCGCCCCCCCGATTGGGAAACCCATAAACGCCACAGCCTGGCCTTCTTGAACAGAATCAGAATCCCGCAAGCGAAGCATAGTCCCGGGCGGTCCTTCAAAACGCAATAAAGCCAAGTCATGCACCGTGTCGACACTGACCAAAGTGGCTAGCCGCATCTGCAATTCATTCTGGCCAACCCTCATCTGAACGACAAGTTTTGAATCGAGGTCAAGATCTCCCGGTTGCTGAAGAACATGGGCGTTGGTAACCACCATATTGCCGTTTCCCGCAATGAACCCAGTCCCTCTCAATCCAAATCGTGGACTATTTGTACTTTTATAGGTGCCGACGACAACAACAGAAGGTTTGATTTTGGCAATCACACCGGGTAGATCAGCTCGTAATGGTCCTGAAAGCAAGACCCCCAGGAGCACAACGAACAAATTTGAATACTTCATTTGTTTTCCGGGAAATGCCGCATAAAGGCTTTGCGCGTGAGATGTGGAACAACCAAATACATGGGCATCCGCAAATAATGCGATCGAATGTACAAAAACCAGCGTGCGAAGTCACCCAGAAGGCTGTTGCAACTCGGGTGATGCGGCTTCAGAGCCAGACGGAACAACCCCGACAGTAAAAACTGCGATACCCTGCTCGGCCCGATGTCCTTCACTGTATTGAGATCGCCTGCAGGAACAACAAATCCAAACAGCCGATCAACATGGTGCAACGCGTGGAAGAGAGGCTCACCCAATCCCAACTCCCTCGCCCTGGAAAACAATCCGGGCCAAAAAGTCACATCACCACCGAAGAAATCGAGCAAATCCTTAATGTCCAGTAAATCACGCAACCCGTGACTGAATTCGCCCTCCTGAAAAAGGTGCACCGAGCTGTGGAGCACCATGTCAACTGGAGCAAGCACGAACAGTCTGGCTTCTTTGTCGACAGGAACTATTCGTTCAAACAGCTTTTCGCCTGGCACTTTGAAACGCGAGGTCGGAGGCGTGATCGTATGATGCACGTCGATTACCGTATGGCGCTCAACATGCTTCATTGGGGGAATTTCATGCATCCATTCCCGATAGTAGCGGTTGTTGTAGGCATCGCGTTCTTCACTGATCCACCCATGGCGAAACAGGGCCGCCTCAACGGCCTGCAAGTGCTCATGTTTTACCATGATGTCGATATCTGAGAATAGTCGGCCACGACCTGGTGGCAACCCAGCAATAAGATAGCCCGCACCTTTTAGCAAGATGACGGGCACGTCCAGATCCTTCAAGGCGCGTCGTATGCAGTCGACCTCCCATTGGACTTCGTGATGCTGGCGATCAATCAGACGAAGCGCACCTTCCAGGTACTGCCGGGGTTGGGACGGGACCTTCTCCAGCCAACCGTGATTTTGAAGGTGCTGCGCCAGGCGCCCCGACAGCCGTGCCAGCAAGGCTTGCCCCAAAACCGTCTCCCATTCAGGCAGAGTGAACTGGGGAAATCTAGCGGGACTCGCCCAAATCGGTGACAAAAGGTCACCAGTCATGCTTGCCGAGCCTCGACCAGTTTGTCAAATACTGCCACAGCATCTTCGAGGTTGGCGTACCTGAAGTCATAGCATTCGCATTGGGCTACTGCGTCGGTCAGAATCTCGAAGCCAGTCAATCCCAGCACCATGTAATTGAAGGAGTTCTTTGCCAACTCCAGCGTGCTGTTTGCCTTGGAGCGACCCGTCAATTCCGCATTGGCATTGGGGACGTACTGGGGGAAAACGATCCAACAGGGTTTGGCTTTTTCCCCCATCCGCTGTAGTTGCAGCGCAGGCATTTTCATGTGTGACACACTTCCTTTCAAAGTGTCATGAGTCACTTCGTTAAATATGGCGTCGGGTTCGAAACTTTTGATGATGTCGATAGACTGGTTTTTCAGACTGATTGGACGCCCCAAGGGGGTGATCATGCGATCTGTCAGTGAGATCAACGCCATTTCATCTGAGAGCAATCGCCAGCCCCTGCTTATCAAGCCTGCGCATAATGTGCTCTTCCCGGAACCCGGAGGCGCAGGCATGATCATCGCACAACCACCACGCTCAATTACCGCAGCGTGTAGCATCAAATAATGATTCACCTGGGTGGAAATACACCAATTCATTGCCCACTCAAGTAATGGATAGGCATGCCCGAGCGGCAAGGGCAAGAATGGGCGAATTCCATTGAAGGAAAAATTTGCCTGAGGACGCCACCAGCGGCGGATGCCAGCAGTTCGCTCTATTGCAACGTTAAAGTCTACGAAATCACCACTATCACCAAGCGGGTAGTCCGCATAGAGTAACCGAAGACCACGTGCGACTGACTCAATGGGAGAAACAATACGAAACTTGAATGGTCCTGAACAAATGACCAGACCTGAACCTCGTATCCGATTTCTAAAATCGATATCGGTCAGATCTGAAAGGATCATTCGGCCAAGTTTTCAAGCAGGCCCAAGCTCGCAAATTGATTTAGAAAAGGTAAGAGACGCTCCGAAGAAACCATCGAAACTGGCAAATCCAAATCCTTTGCTACACCTTGGGAAATTTCATTCAAATGCACCCAGCCACTTTCACAATGCATGAGCGTCACAGCAGAGATCGTATCCATTTCATGCGTATGCCCCGAACCCACATCGAAAACAACCCACTCGTTGCCCCAATGTCGGAAATGCAGGGAACTCTTCGGATTTAAACGCCACACAGTCAAAAAAGAGAAAGCCTACGCCAAGCTTCGCCCTCAAAACTTACTTCGACCGTCGCCTATTCAAGCGTGCTTTTCCATGTAAGTCTTAAAGAAATCCAGTGCCTTGTCTGCAGGATAAGGACCAGTCCCGTTGTATAAATTCACAACTTGTTGGCCCGTGTAGGGGAAGTTCCAACTTCTCGGAGCACCGCCCATCGCATTTAACCAAGCGGTGATCCAATGGAACTCATCACTACTAGAGTAATTGTTCATTACCTCCAATAAGGTCGCAGGTCTCTGACCATATCCCGAAGTCGCCGGCATTGTCAACCTGCACCTTCTAAAAAGGGCCGAGCACAAGGCATCCGGATTTGTATTTCTTGGCCAATTCTCGCGGTTTTTATAGCGGCCTGGGCTATAGCCGGAGCAAACGGATGTGGCCGTATCACGAGAATGAACACCTGATGTCATCCCGGAAATACCGCACCGAATAACAGGTGCGCCACCTTTTCCAGGATTCGTAAATACCGATTGCGACGCAAGCGTCTGCAATGGAACCCCTACCCCTATGACGGCTGCGCCTTTCCCGAGGCCCTTGAGTAGCGCATGACGTCGAGTCAAGGCAGACGCACTCATCGTCTCGCCTTCACTTCGTCCTGCATGCTCACGATCTTCACCCATCATTTTGATATCCTGCGTAATCCTACATATAAATGCAAACTGGCTTAACCGCCCGATACTTTGTCAAATTCTAGCAATACCGGGTAAAAGCACTCGTGAACTAAATCACAAATTGACCAAATCTACTAGACCCAAACAACTCACGGTTGCACACTAGGTGTGGGCCATCATAAACAGAACCAAGCAATTTTCATACCACCATTGACTAGTCATTGATTCATATAAGATTCAACAAAGCGGGAACAAATGAGATTTTGAATTTGTAAAAAAATCCGACATAGTCACAGCGTTTTCAACAATTGGGTAACTTCAATGTGGGCAGAGAATTTGTCCCCCATCTTTGCCAAGTCATCCAACTCTTTTCGCGCGAGGTCTTTCTTCCCGCCCTTGATGTGTATTTTGCGAGATTGAGTCTGAAAAGTGAATTTTGCGGCTGCAACGCCAATGCCTTGTTCTGCAATTCGACTGCACGCCCGTATTCACCATTACCAGAAAGCAAGACCGCCAGAGTATCCATGAATGCCGGTTGATTCGGAGCGATGGCATTTGCTTTTTCCGCAAGACCAATCGCCCCATTCTTATTGAGCCGACCCGTCACCCAAGCCAAGTTGTTGTATGCAACCGCGTTGCCGGGTTGGACCTTGATCACCGCGAGGTAGTTTTTTTCAGCATTGCTGAAGTCATTGAGCGCAATAGCCCTATCCCCTAGGTAAAGCAGAAAGACAACATCTTTGGGGCTTTCTTTCTGCCATGAAACGGCAAACCTTTCCGCCTCAGCGGCTTTGCCGGAAGCCTGCAAAGCAGAATGAAGTTTGATAGCAAGTTCAGGAGAGGCTACCTGCTTCAGCCCACCACGATAGGCCAAGACGGCGCTGTCCCAGTTCTTTTGCGAAGCATGAATATCGCCTTCCAAAACATAGCCAACAGGTTCTTTCGGCGACTGCTTTTGCATCGCTTGTGCAGTGCTCAGCGCCCCCTGGAAATTCTTGCTGTCTACATCGAGCATGATGGTGGCACGTTGCGCCTCCTGCAAATCAGGCTTGATGTCCAGAGCTTTGCGCAGGCTTTGGGAGGCCGCATCCTTGTTTTTGGCCGCCATGTGGACATCTGCGAGTCGGATATATGGTTGCGGAGACAGCGGCTGCAAACTTGCCAACTTGTTGAAGGTAGCAATCGCCTGATTGAACTCCCCTGCAGCCTGCTGGGTTCGGCCCAATGCGTCGAGTAATTCGGGACTTTCTGGCAACGACGCCACCCCGTCTTGGGCGGCCGAAGTTGCCTGTTTGACATCCTTATTCCGCAGATAGAAATCTATGAGCAACAGACGCGGGGCTACCTCCGTGGGGTTGGCTGACACCGCATTGCCAATAAGCTTGGCAACCTCATCTTTTGAAGCCCCAGACCTCATTGCCAGTTCGGCAAGTGCCAGTAGCGCCTGCCCATTTTTCGAGTCCCTAGCCAACACCGCATCAAAGCGTTTCCTCGCATCGTCAGGCTTCTTGTCCGCCATATCCAGCCCGGCGAGACTGGCTACCGCGGGAAAGTGCATTGGGTCAATCACAAGTGCGCGCTCGAAGCTCCTTCTCGCACCGGCAATATCCTGTTTCGCCAGCAACGTCCGGCCCCGCAAATTTGCAGCCAATGGCTTGTCCGGCTGCTTCTTCTCCAAACCATCGATAGCTTTCAGGGCCTTGTCGAGCTCCCGGCGTCTCAAGTGCGCACTGATCAGGGCCAGATCGGCCGTCGTTCCCGTGTCGGACGCGGCGATTTCCTCCAATTCACCAAATGCCGCGTCCACCTGCCCGCCCATCATGCGGGCCAGCGCCAGGGTTGTGCGCTTGCTGCGATCCTCAGGCGCCTGCTTACTAGCCTTCGCGAAGTACTCCTCCGCTTTTTTGACATCGCCACTCTGCAAATACACTTCGCCCGCCACCGTAAGCAGCTCAGGATCAACGTTTTCCCGGTTCAAACCAGGGAGCAAAGCCGCCATTGCTTTGGATGACTGACCGGATCGAACATAGGTCATGACCAGCAGTCTGCGTGCCAACGGAAGCTCCGGAGCCGCCTTGAGGGCTTTGGTCAGGTAGCCCTCAGCCTGCGGCAAGGAATTCAGCTGGAGTTCAACTGCACCAGCCAACTGCAGAGCCTGAACATTGCCAGGCGCGACTTTCAGAACCAGCTGCAATAGATCTCGGGCTGATTTAAAGTCCTTCCGCAAGAACGCCAATTGGGCTTCGATGTACTTTGTTTGTGGATGGCTGTCGGCCAGCTTCTTTAGTTGCGCGAGTTGCACGGACACTTCATCAAGTTTGCCTTGTTGAAGCAGCAACGTTGCTATGGCCGAATGACCCGCCAGGAATTCTGGTTTGACTGCAACCGCTTGTCGATAGGCCACCAACGCTTCGGAAGGCTGGTTTTTTGCATGCAACAAAATGTCGCCTTTGAGTTTCCAGGCCTCATGACTCTTGGGCGACCTCGATATGACATCTTCTGTCAACGCCAGAGCTCCGTCATCATCACGCTGAGCCGCTTTCTGCCGGGCTCTTAAGATCAGAGCGGGAACATAAGCTGGCTCGGCCAGAAGGGCTGCAGTCAGCGCGGCCTGTGACAAGTCAGCTTTGCCTTGTAACCCATAGGCCGACGAAAGCGTGGTCAGAAAACTTGACTTGGCGGAAGGTGATGTCAACTCGACCTTGGCGAACTCGTCCGTCAGCTTCCTAGCATCCCCTCGTGCAAGCATCGCTCGAGCCAATAACGGGACCACCACATCTTGTGGATGACCTAAGTCCAGCGCCTTTCGCAGTTCAGTTTCAGCACCAACAGGATCGCCACTTTCGAGTAGTGTTGCCCCCAACAAGAAACGGGCCTCTGGCAAGTTCGGGTTGCTCTGCAGCGCATTTTTTATCTGAATTACAGCCGCTTTGGAATCATTCTTTGCCAAATACTCTTTGGCAGAGGCGAGCAGCGCCTCAGGCTTATCGCCGCAAGCAATCGTCATCAGGGCAACCAATATGGCAGGTGCCGTTTTGCGAGCAATTGATGCCAAAGTATTCATTTTGATAATCCAAGATTGGTAGGGATGCGAGCCACTATTTCAAACCGAGTCGATGCATCAAGTCATAAAGAGTCGGGCGGCTCACGCCAAGCAACTCAGCCGCTTTGACCATGTTGCCATTCACGCGCCCCAGCGCAATACCAATTGCAGCTTTTTCAGCGTTGTCGCGAATGACCCGCAGGTCAAGGGATGACTCACCCTCAACCTCGGGCAAACCTTGTAGCCCCACGTCATCACAGGAAATCTGGCTGCTGTCTGCCATGATGACAGCGCGCCTGATGCAGTTTTCCAGCTCACGAATATTTCCCGGCCAGGAATGCAACTCCACAGCCCGAACAGCTTCCTGGCTTAGTGTCATTGTGGGACGTTTCTGCTCTAATGAAAAACGCCGTACAAACGCATGTGCCAGCAGAGCTGCATCCCCGGCACGCGCCCGCAATGGCGGCACGTTAACAACAATCTCCGCCAAACGGTAATACAAATCGTCGCGAAACTTGCCTTCCTTACTGAGAGCTTTCAGGTCTTGATGAGTGGCACACACTATACGCACATCGACAGGAATCTCCTGCCTTCCACCGAGTCGCTCAATAGTACGCTCCTGCAAAAACCGCAACAGCTTGGCTTGGAGCTGAAAGGGCAAATCTCCAATTTCATCCAGCATGAGGGTCCCGCCATTGGCGGTTTCTATCTTGCCCACGGTCATTTTTGCCGCTCCAGTGAACGAGCCTTTTTCGTAGCCAAAAAGCTCGCTTTCCAGCAAGTTTTCTGGAATTGCCGCACAGTTGATAGCAACAAACTTCCCGCCTCGCCTGGATGAGGATTGGTGCAACCCACGGGCCAATACCTCTTTGCCGGTACCACTTTCGCCAAGCAACATAACCGTTGCATTGCTGGTCGCCACCTTCTCGACCATTCGACATATTCTGAGCATTTCGGGGTCTCGAGTCATCAAACCCGACATGGCATCCGGTTGATGAAGGGTCTGCAGGCGTCGATTCTCGGCCTGCAGTTCAAACAACCTGAAAGCCCGCTCGACCGTTAGATTCAGTAGCTCCGGTTCGAACGGTTTTGCGAAAAAGTCGTATGCCCCCATTCCAACAGCTCGCAGCGCATTGGCCTGATCGTTCTGCCCCGTCAATACGATCACCTTGATGTCGGGGTCAAACGTCAAAATTTCCTGAAGCAGTTTGAATCCCTCTGATACTGAATCCGCGTCAGGCGGCAACCCAAGATCCATGGTCACGACAGCTGGCGTATTTTTCCGTAACTGCTGCAAAGCGCTTGCCCTGTCGCTTGCCGTTATGGATTCAAAACGATCCAGTGACCACTTGATCTGCTTTTGCAATGCGAGATCATCTTCTACGATCAACAAGGGGCGTGTTCTTTCAGTCGTCATAAGTTTTCCAGTGGGACCAAGTCCGAATTTTTTTGAGAATCGAACAGAGGCAAAAGGATCGTGACCAATGTTCCTTTGTTCACCTCACTCTCGACTGAAATACGACCTCCCAGTTCCTGGACATACTGAAAACTTTCATATGCACCAATACCCATACCCGCCTGCTTTGTAGTTTGGAAGGGTTTGAAAAGGCGTTCTCTAATGAAGTCTTCAGACATGCCATGCCCCGTATCGCCCACAACAATCTCTGCCTGTCCTCCAACACGATCAAGCGTCACCCAGACACGACCATCCGCTTCAGTGGCATCAAATGCATTCTGCACAACATGGCCAAGGATCCGCTCCAATCGCTCTTCGTGGCCGCGCGTACTGAGTGATTCACGCAGATGAATCTCAAGTACTCTGCCTCGTGTCGCCGCTGTCGCCTCGACCTGGCAAATAATTTTTTCAAGACTGACCCCAAAGGCCTTGCCAGGTGGTGTCGCGCCTTCCCGCAGTTGAAGCATCAATTGCCGCATTCTGTCGAGTGAATTTTCAACGGTCATCAACATGTCTTGTTGAAATTCAGGGTTGTCGCCAAGCCGCTTTGCATTTTTCAACATCAACGAGAGCTGTGTGACAATATTCTTCAGATCGTGAACCACAAAAGCTGACATGCGGTTAAATGCATCAAATTTTCGCGCTTCAAGCAAGGCTTCAGTTGCCTGCATCTGGGCCAGAAAGCTGGCAGCCTGTTGTCCCGCCGTTTTGAGAAGATCATTGATCTCCCAGTTCACATCGACACGCGTGCGTGCACTGGCCAAAACAACAAATCCAATTAAATTCTCACCCACCTTAAGCGGAACAACAAGCCACGCCTGCGGCAGCTTCTGCAACCAGTCAGGCAGCTTCAATTGCCCGTAGCGTCTGGAAAAAGATCGGTACTCCTCAAGGTTAACGACCCATCCACTGTCGGTCATGAACCGGCAAATCGGTGAATCGGCATTCTCGATCTCCAGCGTTTGCTCCATGTTCCACCTGGAAATCTGCCTGTAGGCCGACTCGCCCATTGTCTTTAGCCATAGCCCCCCAGCGGGACTCTCCAACATATCAGCCAGGCCCCTGATGACCTGTTGCCCCATTTCCTGCGGGGAGTTCTTCGCGGATAACGTCCTCGTGAACTTCAACCACTCCTCACGATAGTCATAACGATAGCGAAAGAAATGTTTACCCAAGAGCACGCGCAATTTGGCCCTGACAGAGGCAGAGAGAACCAAAATGGCCAAGAAAACCAAGCCCATAAATACCAGGCCCATTTGCAGCGCTCGACCCCACTCCCCTCCAAAATACCGCACGTAATATCCGACTCCGGACAAGAACACGAGGTATACCCCAGCAATCAACAGGCTCGCAGAATGAAAGGCCGCCTTGGGTGATATCCGGATTTTCGATAGCCAGTCGCTTCGGCGAGTACTGGAGAGAAGCAATAGGGGAATCATCAGGGTATGAACGATTCCGCGAATACTGAGTGCGTCCGCATCGGGCCGCGTGAATAAAAAGGCTTGGGAATACAGGTACAGATCAAACAGAAATGCGCCGGCAAGTCCCAGACTCAAAGGTTTGATACTCCATCGCGTATCTTCGGAGGCGTTGCGATATACCTGCTCGAGCAACACCATCGCGAATACCGGTAGCACCATGGCATTGAACAGCATGACTCTGGCAGGGTAACCGGCCATTGCCAATCCAGAGAAAGCGAGAAACACTGTCAAGATGCTGGCGGCCACCATCGCGATGGCTATCGAGCCCAGCAAGTCGCCTTTTACAGGCATACTTGATTTCCTGTCGCCTCGAACCAGAGCGCCCAGAAAAGTAAACCAGCAGCCGTAACGAACCGAATCAAGCAAGGTGCTCAGAACCAGCAAAACCGGTACGCCCGTTAGCATGAAGGCCACACCAAACCATCCCCACAGCGCGGTAGTCGCTATCGCAGCCAGCAACGAAGTCTTGGATAGCTCACGAGGTTCACGAAGATAGCCGAGCTGGGATAGCCGCAGGGCAAAGAATGAGTAACCCAAACCTGTGAGGCCATATCCCCATGCCGTTAAGGTCAGGTTGCCACTATCCATAAATTAAAAATGGTGACGGTTTTACTGTGCGCCTTTGCGCATCAGTACCACCCCGATCGTTTCAAAAAGCACAACAAGGTCGAGAAAAAGGGTATGGTTTTTGACGTAATACAGATCATATTGGAGCTTTTCGGCGGCGTCTTCGACCGATGCCCCATATTGATAACGTACTTGGGCCCACCCCGTCACGCCTGGCTTGACACTTTGACGAACTGCGAAATAGGGTATCTCCTGGGTCAGCTGATCGACAAAATAGGGCCGTTCAGGACGGGGCCCAACCAGACTCATGGCGCCGCTCAACACACTAAAGAGCTGGGGCAGTTCGTCAATACGGAGTTTGCGGATCACTCGCCCAACCTTCGTCACGCGATCATCAGTGGCTGATGCCCACCTCGGCTTCCCGTCTTTCTCCGCATCAGTTCGCATACTGCGGAATTTGACAACGTTGAAAAGTCGCCCGTTGAGACCTACACGCTCCTGAAGATACAGGATTGGCCCCCCACTCTCAATGAGTATCAGAATCCCGGTAACCAGCATGATAGGCAGTGTGAGAACGATGAGGATCGTGGCGCAGACAATATCGAAAACTCGTTTCACCGTGGTGCGTACAAATCCTTGCCCGAATCCCTCGCCAAAAATAAGCCAGCCGGCGTTTACAGAGTCGAGCCTGATTTGCCCCAAGGTCTTCTCAAAGTGGGTTGCGATGTCTACGACCCGAACGCCGTGCAGCTTGCAGTCCAGCAACTCCCGAAGCGGCATGCTACCCCCACGCCGCTCCGACAAGGCGACGACGATTTCATCGACCTGCTCATCAACGACTATGTCAGTCAGCGATTTTTCGGGGGATAAGAGCCCCCAAGCCGATACTTCCGTAACCACCTCATTCGGGCTCGCGTAGTACCCCACCAGATCAATATTGGGGTCGGACTTCGTCAAGCTCTTGCCCACCAGCTTGGCCCTTGTGCCGGTTCCCACCACCAATACACGCTGCCGCATTAGCGATCTGGGGGTGGCATGCGTGACGTAAACGCGGTGAATCAGCATGACAGCAACGCCAGTAAGCAGCGTCGCAAGAAAGAATTTCCCGTTTTGAAGTTTCAGCGGGGAAAGCTGAAAAATAATGTAAACCAGGGGCAGAGACAGGCACAACGACAACACACCACGAGCGGCAGTCTGACCAATGGTCCGATTGTGAACACGCTGATAAAAGCCCAAACTGGCATTGATAACCAATATACCAGTGACCCATAAAAGGGATGTGGTCACATCAATTGACGAGATTGCGGACGGATCGGCTGCCTGCGACAGTAAGGCAACCACCAGGGCAACAACGACAATCCCCAGATCAAGAAAGATCTGCAGGAGGGTTCGTTTGTGAAAATAATGATTGAATATTTTTATCAAATGGACACTCCCTGTTGTGTATTTCCAGTCTCAACTCTCCCTGTCCCTGGAATGAATCGTCGTGGAGTATAGGCACGAAGGACATGCTACAACCGCATTGAGGCCCGGCGAGGCGACTCGATCAAAAAATGCGTGAATTAATGCACACCCCGGAGCTGGTTGATGCTACCTGCCGGTAAATCGCTACCGGCTTCTCTCTTGGGCGAAACCAGCAACAAAGCCAGCTGCTTCAGGTGGTTACCCAGGATCGGTCTTCATGACGGCCAGAAGACAAAAGCAACCTGCGATCATTCCAGACGTTCCGGCCTGAAACAGTGTTCCCAATTCAAAGCCTAAAAAAACGTACAGACCTGATACCCGCAGCCCAATTGACAATACACACACCATGAGCCCTGCAGCGCCGGCCAATCGTCCCATCCATAGCAGCAGATTCTTCATGTGTACGCCCCTAAACAAGAACCTCGACACAGGCGGGATGCCCCAAAAATCCCTGCGGACTGGCACTCGCGCCATACGCGCCAGATTGAAATACCACTGCCAGATCCCCGATTTCTGCCACAGGCAGACTCATGCGATCAGCCAAAAGGTCCAAAGGGGTGCATAAAGGCCCGACCACAGATGACGTTTCCATTTGCGTCGAATTTACCTTGTTCCCGATCATGACGGGGTAGTTCTTGCGAACCACCTGGCCAAAGTTGCCAGATGCTGATAGATGGTGATGAAGGCCACCGTCGGTAACCAGGAAAACCTGCCCACGTGAGATCTTCCTGTCCACCACCCGGGCGACGTAAACACCTGCCTCGCCTACCAGATACCGACCCAGTTCAATTACGAAAGACGCCTCAGGAAGCTCACTCAACGCCCGTTGGGAAAGCCGTGCCAGATTCTCACCAATAGGCGCCAAATCGAGCCTTTGCTCACCCGGGAAGTAGGGAATACCAAATCCCCCGCCCAAATTCAGAAACCTCACTGGCAAGGGTGCGTCCTGCGCCAGCCGCACCGCCAGTTCGTAGGATTTCAGCTGGGCTTCGCATATTGATTCAGGACGCAGGTTTTGTGACCCGGCAAACAAGTGAAACCCCTCAAATGCCAATCCTGCACGCCCGATATCAGCCAGCAGTGCGGGTATCTGCTCCGCATCTACACCAAACTGCTTGGGCCCGCCACCCATTTTCATGCCTGAACCCTTGAGCTCAAAATCCGGGTTAACCCGCACGGCAACTCGTGCGGGCAGACTCAACTCGCCAGAGATCACCTCCAGCGCCGCCACTTCGCGAAACGATTCGACGTTGATCAATACGCGCGACGCGACTGCCTGTCGAAGTTCGGCATCGCGTTTTCCCGGGCCGGCAAAACTGACTTCAAGCGGGTCAGCACCAGCATCAAGAGCCACCTTCAATTCACCCGCCGAAGCCACGTCAATGCCGTCGACCAAGCCAGCCATTAGCCCCACCACCGCTGGCATCGGGTTGGCCTTCATGGCATAGTGCAGCTTGATCCCCTTGGGCAGCACGCCACGTAGTTGTACCACCCGGGCACGCAAGAGCGACCGGTCGTAGGCATAAAAAGGCGTCTGCCCCACCCGGGCGGCAAGGGTAGATAGTCTTTCGCCCCCAATCACCAGTTCCCCGCTTTTCACAGGGAATTGGTTCATAGGGGCATGCACGGGCAATTGACGTTCTGTGACGGACATAGATTTGATTGGGTTTTGAATTCAGTCGCGCCGATACGACTAGCCAGAATGGCGCTCCAGCCACTCGGTCGACAGCAGTTTGCGGTCAATTTTGCCATTCGGATTGCGCGGCAGCGGCCCGGCAACGAATTCAATGCCTGCTGGAACCATGTAGGCTGGCATGCGTGCCTTACATTCAGACATCAAGGCATTTAGGGCATCAGGCCCCGTCGAAACTGCGTGAGTAGCTATCACATGTATAGCGTGTCCCAAGGTTGGATGGTCCACTCCAAAGGCCACACACTCCCCAACCATTTGTGTGGCATAAAGAATTTCCTCGACTTCTGTCGGACTGACCCGGTAGCCCGATGTTTTCATCATCTCATCGCGACGGCCGATGAAGTACAAAAACCCTTCTGCATCCATGCGCACAGTGTCCCCGGAAAAAACCGCATATTCGGGCAACTGCAAGCCCGGCTGGCGACCCGGCGCGTCTGAGGCCAGCAACTTGTAACGCTCGGCCGTCTTCTCGCCATCGTTCCAGTACCCCATGCCAACCAGCGCACCGCGATGCACCAGTTCGCCGGGCTCTTCCGGGCTGCAGGCCGAGCCGTCTTCGCGTAATACCAGAATTTCAGCATTTGGAATGGCCTTGCCGATGGAGTCCGGGCGTCGGTCAACCTCTTCTGGCGGGAGATAGGTGGAACGAAAAGCCTCCGTCAGGCCATACATCAGGAAGGGCCGGGCTTTGGGCGCCCGCTGACGAAGCAATGTCAGTGTCTCTCTGGGCATACGTCCGCCGGTATTGGCGAAATAGCGCAGTCTGTCATTGATGGCTGGTGGCCATTCGAGCTGCGCCAGCTGAATGTATAGCGGAGGCACCGCCGTCAGACCGGTCACCCCCTCTCGCTCCATCGCTTTAAGCACATCGCGCGGCATCAGGTAGTTCAACAGCACGACTCTCGCACCCGCATGAAAGGCCGTTGTGAGCTGGCTGAACCCGGCATCAAATGACAGTGGCAACGCGGCCAGCAACGTATCCTGGGGACCGTTCTCAAGATAAGACGCCACGCTTTTGGCACCCGCCACCATATTGCGATGCGACAACACAACCCCTTTGGGCTTGCCGGTGCTACCCGATGTATACAGGATTGCGGCCATGTCTGTATCAATTACACGGTGCCCCAAGCGAGCGGGGCTGCTCAGCAGATCTCCCCAACTGATAAATGCCAGTGGCCCGTGGACATACCCTGTCACAGCCAAATCTGCCTGGCCTGCATGCGCTACAGGATCAGTCACCACCACATGGCGCAAGTCGTGGCACTCCGCCAGCACGTCTTTCATCAAGGCCAGGCGCTCAGGTGAAGTGACGAGCACACGCACGTTACAGTCCCGCAAAATAAAGGCCACCTGATCCGGCTTGAGAAGAGGGTTGACTGGCACAAAAACCGCCCCGGCCGCAGGTGCGCCAAAACTGGCGATAACGGTTTCGAAACGCTTTTCGAGATAAATGGCCACCCGTTCACCACGTGCGATGCCCAAATGCATCAATCCTGAGGAAAACTGGTCGACCTTGGCACTCAACTCACCATAATTTAACTTTGAGTCACCGCTGGTCAGTACGATAGCTTTCGGTGTGCGACCGGCGGTCAGGGCAATCAATTCCGGCAAAAGTGTGGATTCGGTCATGGAAATTCAAAGACTGGGACTGCGAGTGAAAAGTATCTCACGGCGCGCACAGTACTTTGCACCCTAAAATGCGCCAAGTTAGGCAGCTAGCCTCTGTATGGGAGTTTGAGTTGGATATTACACAAGAGGTACTTCGCATTCTTGACGAAGTTTTGAGTTTGAACGGGCGTGCGAAAACGTTCACTGGAAGTACGCCCCTGTTAGGGGCGATTCCCGAGCTGGACTCCATGGCTGTCGTGACCCTAATTACCACGCTTGAAGAGCAGTTTGGCCTGGTGGTAGACGATGACGACATTGATGGCTCCACCTTTGCCACGGTGGGCTCTCTAACTGATTTTGTCAACAGCAAACTGGCGGCCTGACGCAAATTGACGTGTCCATGCAGCCAGAGGCTTTTTTTCTGCCGGTAAAGACGCCCGGCTCCACACAAATCAGTCAAAGGTTCTGCCTGTTCTACCCGGCGCGAGGCGATGTTTTACGCGGTATGGTTCTGTACGTCCATCCGTTTGCGGAAGAAATGAACAAGTCCCGTCGCATGGTCGCACTGCAGGCCCGCGCGTTTGCCCAGGAGGGCTACTCCGTGCTCCAGATCGACCTTCTAGGTTGCGGAGACAGCTCGGGGGACTTCGGCGACGCAACCTGGCAAGACTGGATAAATGACGTAGTTCAAGGGTGCCATTGGCTACTAAACCGTGTAAATACTCAAGTGGTTCAGGGCAAATCCCCCCTGTGGCTGTGGGGTTTGCGGGCCGGGTGCCTACTGGCTGTGGATGCAGCCACGCAATTGAACTATCCATGCAACTTTCTTTTCTGGCAGCCTCCCGCCATCGGCAAACCATTGATGCAACAGTTCTTGCGCCTCAAAGTGGCCTGGAACATGCTGGACGGCCAGTCAAAAGGCGTCATGGACTCCGTGCGCACGACTCTGAACAGTGGCTTGCCAGTGGAGATTGCCGGCTACATGCTGTCGCCTGCTCTCGCGTTGGGTCTAGATCAGGCGGCCCTGCGGCCCCCCACCTACACAGATGCAGAGAGACGCCTGGAATGGTTTGAGTTATCAACGCGGGACGACGCCAATCTGAGCCCCGTGTCCGCCAAATCAATAGCCCAGTGGCGGCAGGAGGGCTTCGTTTCCCGCAGTCACATAGTCCGCGGCATGGCCTTCTGGCAAACCAGTGAAATTGAAGAGGCTCCCGAGTTGATTGAAGCTTCCACAAACTCCGTTCGACCGTCTCCACATGACCTACGTTGAAGAAGCTGTGAGCTTTGTATGCGAGGGCGATACGCTTTGGGGGATTTTGGCTTGCCCAGAAACACCCGCAGAGACTGCCATCGTTGTGCTTGTGGGTGGACCGCAGTACCGGGTTGGCAGCCACCGGCAGTTTGTCCTGCTATCCCGTGAACTAGCCTCTGCAGGTTACGCCGTTCTGCGGTTCGACTACCGTGGCATGGGTGATAGTGAAGGCGCGCAGAGAACGTTTGACAATGTCAGCTCTGACATTGGGGCCGCCATTGGTATTTTGCAGCAACGCGTTCCTTCAGTTAAACACGTTGCGCTGTGGGGTCTGTGCGATGGCGCTTCAGCGGCCCTGCTTTACGTCCATGAAACCCATGATCCACGCGTAAACGGACTTTGCCTGTTGAATCCCTGGATTCGGTCGGAGGCTAGTCTGGCAAAAACCCAAGTCAAACACTACTACGGTCGCAGATTGATGCAAAAGGAATTCTGGCACAAATTGGCAAGCGGGAAAGTAACGTTGCGCGCCGTGGTTGGTTTTGTCAAAAAAACTCGTTTGGCGGCAGCCCGCTCAAATCAAGAGTCGCCAGAAAGACAACCCTTTCAGAAGCGCATGGCTACGGCTTGGCGCCTTTTCCCCGGTCATATTCTGCTGCTCCTGAGTGGCGAAGATTACACTGCCAAGGAATTCTTGGAGGTCGCGAGTACGGACGTGTCGTGGAAAGGCGCGTTGACACATCCGAACCTTGTACGGCACGATCTGCAATCGGCTGACCATACATTTTCCAGTGAAGCTTGGCGTGCAATGGTGGTGACGCTGGCCATTGACTGGCTGAGTCGTTCACCAAGGGAGCACGATGCATGAAGCGGGCAAGGAAGGCTTTGGATTTTCAACTCGGAGGAGTATATTGATGTACTTGTGGACGTCGACTTCGATACGCACATTAGTAAAAATCATCTTGTCGCCGCCTTCATGTGAGCGATTTTTTGGTGACCTATTTCTCGGTTTGTTTGTCACTTTTCTTAGCGTCGTGCCTGCCCACGCACAAGCGAGCTTCTCGACCTGTGGCAACTTGGCCAATTCATATGGTCCCTTCGACTACCGAACCGACCATGACAAATTGCCCATCGTTTTGGGTGCACATTTCACTGCAGAAGTCGAAGCCTTAATACGGGGGACTACGGCTGGACGTCCAGGCGGCGATATCGATTACACGCTGAGGGCAATTCCGAACAACCATAGGGCGCTGATAGCAATGATGCGGTTGGGCGAGAAAGAAAAAACGCTCCAGCCCAGTGGCTCCCGATACACTGTCGAGTGCTGGTTCGAACGTGCAATACTCTTCCGCGCGGACGACACCGCCGTGCGGATGGTCTATTCGACATATCTTGGCAGACAGGGACGCGTACCTGACGCCAATGCTCAACTCGCCATCGCTACCGAGTATGCCAAAGATAACGCGTTCACGCACTACAACATTGGGCTGCACTATTTCGATCTGAAAAATTATGAGAAGGCCCTTATTCAGGCTCACCAGGCAATTTCGCTCGGATTTTCCCAGACCGTGTTGCGCGACCAATTGCAGCGCGTGGGGAACTGCCGCGAACCGGCGAACGTGGTCTCTGCGCCAGCCGCAGCTGCTAGCGTCCCCGCCGAACAAGCAAAGTAGCGTACGTCTCCGCTTCAATGACCACCCGATCGACTACTTGCGAATTCGGCGAAGGCTCTTCATCGAATTTGCCACTCCCGCGCTTCCCAGTTCTGGGTTGGTCCAGCTTCCGAATTGTTGACGCGCCCGGCATCTCAAACGTTGAAAACTTGGCTAGTACCGCAAATACAACCAGCGGACGTGCTGCGATCTATCAAGCCCTGCAGCAGCTTCAACTACCGCCAACCAGCACTGTTTTGGTTCCAAGCTATCACTGTCCGACCATGATAGCGCCAGTACTGCTGGCGGACTTGACCCCTGTCTTTTTCGGTCTGCGTCGCGACGGGCTACCCAACCTTGACAATTGATGCAGCCACTGCAAACTCATGCAAGGCAATGCTCGTGTCGCACTATTTTGGACTTGCCCGATCATTGGCCGAAGTGCGGCAATGGTGCGACGATCGAGGGATCGCACTTATCGAAGACTGTGCCCACTGCTATTTTGGGCAGGCCGGTGAACGCCCCGTGGGGGCTTGGGGTGACTACGCAACGGCAAGTCTTTCGAAATTCTTGCCTGTGCCAGAGGGTGGCCTGCTCGCATCGGCAAATCGTCCTATCTCGAACCTCCAACTCTCTCCGCCCAGCCTCAAAGCCCAACTCAAAGGTTTGGTCGACCTTCTTGAAGTAGCCACAAAATATGGGCGGTTCCCTGGCATCAACCGTATCTTGACGTTTCTCTTGGGGTTGAAAAGAGCCTACCTTCAACAGGAGAAACGATCTCAAGAGTCGGCAGATCCCGGCGCGGTTGCCATGATGCGTGACTGCGATATGGCGCGTAGAGCGGAATCCCCCCTTTGGACCACTGTTGCCCTGAAGGCAATGTTGCCCCGAGGAAGAGTGATCATCAGGCGACAGCAGAATTTCGCCTCTTATGCCAGACACTTCACTAACATCCAGGGTGCAAAGCCGCTTTTCCCCTTGAACACTGCGTCTTCCTGCAATATCGCGCCATACGTTTTTCCTCTCTGGGTCGATGATGCCGACCGTGTTTACCGTTCGCTAAGAGCCTTGGGCCTGCCAGTCTTTCGGTGGGACAGGCTCTGGCCAGGAACACCACGCCTGGACGGTGATGTTGGCCCGCTTTGGAGCCAGCATGTACTGCAGTTGCTTTGTCACCAAGATCTAAGTGACGCCGACATCGAACGAACGGCCCGCTCGGTCTTGGGTCTTCTTTCATCCCAACCTGCTCAGACAGCGTAGTCTGCGCGGCTGCACCTCAAAGAGAACCATCATGTCACTCTCACGTATTCACTGGAAGAACCTTCCGGCATCATCTCTCGCACAGGACCGCTCGCTACTGACAAATTGGGACCGCCTCAATGCTGCACATGGTGACCTACCATTTCTAAGTGGAGACGCCATCATTTCCGCGCTGAATATTCTGGGCGCCGGCAATGAAAGGCTATTGGTAGGGCGCAAAGATGGGGGTGTGCTCGCGATGTTCCTGCTTTCACCTCAGGCGGGCTTCAGATGGCAGACTTTCCAGCCATCCCAGCTTCCATTGGGCGCCTGGGTTGCAGAAGCAAACGCCACGTTGCAAGACATTGCCCGCAGCCTGCTACGTGGCCCGCTTGGTCCATGTCTCTGACTTTCAATCACCCAAATTGATCCGCACATCGCACCGCGAGCTCAAGACACTCCAGACAGCACTAGCAGTGATTACATCGACACTGGCTGGATTGACATTCATGGCAGCTTTGAAGAGTACTGGAATGCGAGAGGGGAAAATCTCCGGCAAAACATGCGCAAGCAACGTGCAAAGCTCCCATGCGGACGGCGTCAAGCTATCGATGCAGGCATTGCGCGACCACTCAGATATGTCACCCGCAGTCGCACGCTATGGCGAGCTGGAAAGTGCTGGGTGGAAAGCACAGAGTGGTACGGCGATACATCTCGATAACACTCAAGGACGCTATTACTGCGAGTTGCTTGAACTCGCCAGTCTTCGTGGTGAAGCTGTGGTGTATCAGTTCTTGTTTGACGACCGTGTCGTTGCAATGAACCTTTGCCTTACTAGGAATGGCACGCTGACTGTGCTCAAGACTACGTATGACGAGACAATCCAATCTTTCTCGCCAGCGTTTCTCCTTCGTGAAAGCGAACTGCAAGAAATCTTTGCAGCGGGACAAGTCAAACGGGTAGAATACTTTGCCGTCTTATGGACTGGCATACAAAGTTGACCAATCAGAAAGGGGGCTCTATCACCTCACCATGTATCGCTGGCCAATGCTGAAAAGACTCGCTACCGCAGTAAGGCGCAGGTTACATGCCCCTGAATCCAATTAGACTTATCGGCCAAACACTATCGACTTCCTACACCTGGCGGAAGGTCCGAATTTTCTGCTGGCAACTGTGGTGATGAGCCGACCGAAGGCGCAGTCGCTGCTGCAGCTGGTTGAGCCGGAGTCGTCAATGGTGCAGATGAGGGTAACGTAGTTGTTCCAAACGGTACCACGGGAATAAGCCCGGAGGACGGTGCCGACGTACTCGGTTGAGGTCTCGTGGGCAGAACAGGAACTGGTGATGATGGTCGAGGGGGTACTCCACCAGTCTGACCACTTCCCTGTTGCCCCGCTTCCGGGCCAAAATTAAACTCCAATAAATCTTCGGTTGGGCGCCGCAAGTTTCGAACAATTCTGGGCGTGATCGACAATAGGATTTCCTTTCGCGCACTCTTAACTGAGCGACTAGTAAAGAGACCGCCCAATAAGGGGATATCCCCCAGGCCAGGAAATCGGTCAGCGGTATCCGACTCATCCGAACTCAGAAGACCCGCAAGAACCTGCGTCTCACCATCGCGCAGTGTCAGGGTGGTGGCAGCATTGCGTGTGCCAACCTGGTAGGCAATAGTCCCAGCGTTGACCACCTCTTTAGTGATCGAGCTCACTTCCAAAGTAGTCTTAATTACAACATCGTCGTCTAACTGGATAGACGGTTCAAACTCTAGCTTGATGCCAACTTCGAGATAGGCAACTGAAGACGACGTCGCGCCGATGGTGGTACCTGGATAGGTTGTAGAGGTGATCACAGGAACCTTGTCGCCAATGTGAAACTTAGCCTTTTCGCGATTGCGCACGCGAATACGCGGGTTAGCCAAAAGGTTGATACTCCCCACTTGACGCTTCAGGTTTATCGCAACTGCCGAGTTCAAGCCGGAGACACTGATGCCGTCGTCGTTTATAGCGCGCAAAGCGTTCAAAGTGATTGGGCTAGCGACACCAAAGCTCACCTGATCAGGAAACTTAATGCCCAGGTTGTTGTCTTTGGTATGGTTGAATTCAAGAATCTCCACTTCCAACATGACTTCGGGTTCGGGCTGGTCGTGCGCTGCCACCATTTTGGCAGCCATCGCAACGATCTCGGGGGTGTCTCGAATAACGATCACATTGCGTTTTTCATCTGTGTGAAGGTCTTTGACTCTAAGGACAGTTTTGAGTAGGGTGGAAAGTTGTTTGACATCTGCATTCGCCACAAAAATATTGCGTACCACCAGATCCTGGTACTCCCTAGTCTTGTTAGGAAGTGCAGGGTATATCAATAGCGTGTTAGCGTTTACTACGCGGCGCGCCAGCCCATTGGAACTGACGATTTGTTCAATCGCCTCGTCAAAGGCTACATTTCGCAGAAATACGTTGACTCGGGTATCGCTCCTAAAATCTCGGTCGAATACGAAGTTGATTCCGGTGGCACTGGCCAAAGCATCAAAAACCATCTTAAGTGTCGCATCTCTGAATGCCAGAGAGACCGGCTTTCGCAGGGCTGGAGCCAATTCTGGACGAACATTGACTCGCTCAAGACTTTCGTCCATATTTCTCAATGCTTGGCGTGCACCAGAGTGGTTGGGCACTTCATCAAGCAGCTTTCTGAACTTAGTTCGGGCCTCCTGCTCGCGGCCGTTTCCCGCGGCACGGGTTGCGTCGTCAAACAAGCGCCGGCGTCGTTCCTCTGTTTGAATCGACTGAAGACCAGCAACGGCGCGTTCGTTCGTAGGGGATAGGCGCAGGACTCGCTGATAAAGATCTCCGGCTTGCGTCGTGTTCTTTTCTCTCAAAGTGCTTGCTTCCGCAAGCAGCTCGTTAACGGCCTTTTCATTGGCCCGCAGCAGCGCCGTGCGGTACTCCAAATTCGATGGGTCTCTTTGACTCGCCTCAGAGAAACTGTTGATCGCGGGTTCCCATTGCCGGTTCGCGATTTGCTCTTCGCCTCGACGAAAGGAGTCTTGCCCTACACATCCAGCAAGCACGAACAAAACCGAACCAGCAAGCGACCAATAGAAAGTCATCAAAACGCTCCGATCATCATTGGTTGTTCTTGACCAGTCGCTTTGTGGCGAAATACGATCCGCCCAAAACCCATCGACGATAGCTGCCATTCGTCAGAAACCATCTGACCCATTTCGACCGAAATGACACGGTTCTGGGGATCCGCAAGAAAAAAATGACTAGTTGTCTGACCTTCTAGTCGCCCGACATATTTGAGCATTAACGGCAGAACAGGAGCAGCAGAAGACACCGTTTGAGGAGTGACAAAAACGCGTGTTCGCCGACTGAAGAGATCTGAAACCGGACCGTTTTGAGACTCACGCAGCGGCCACTCAAGGCGAGAATTCGGTACGACTCCAGGTGAATCGCGTTGCATAGGTCGTTGCATAGTGGTATCGCGGACTCTACCTGTACTTACAACGGTGTCTTCCTCGCTCATCCTCCAGCTTGCCCATAGAGCGAAAGTCAATCCCACAACAAGTAACGATCGCCGCAGCAGGGAGTTATTTCTTGTTGACATCATTTTAGAAATACGCGATTATTGCGGCTAAAAAAAAGCACTACATGTACTTGCGCCAAAACACCAGTAGAAGCTGGTCGTCGATAAAATTCGATCAATTGAATGGCGGCAGCCTCATCGTGTTTCTGTAGCTTCCGCAGGAATTGTCTTACTGCCGGGTAAGGACCCACAAGTTCGGCTTGAATTTCAAGACGACCAATTGCATTTCCTTGTCCAGCAATTCGATAATTCCCTTTTTGCACCGCCACTCCGTGTTCAGTCGCGATCCGATGCATTCGCTCAACACGCATTCGGTTAGACACATGGTCGCCCAAGTGTGAAAGGACGCCCTCCAGCTCATCTGTAGCTGTCCCAAGGGGTGGGGAGTGGATCGCCGACCAAGTTGGCGGGTGTGTTCTGAGCAGTCGGATGTCTTCTCTCAGACTCTCGGATTCTGCAGCCCGCGGCGCCAATAGGCGGTACTCGATCAGGCCATGAACGCCGAGAATAGCAATCAAGACACTCGCAACCAGAAAATGAAGGGGAGGTACGTTCACTTGCAAATGTGTCACCTCATCTTGCGCCAGTCTGCACTGATAACCGCGCGAACGGTATATTCTTCAATCCCGATCAATGATTGAGATACTAACCTGACGTCGTGCAACGCCGCTTGATGCTCCAGTCTCTCAATGAACTCTACGAGACCGTCAAAGCTTTCGCAATGGACAGTAATACTTAGGCCACCATTCTCGGGTCGCTGTTGAATGGCATCAATTAAGACCCGGTTGGTACGCGCGCTTTCGATCGCAGTCAGCATACCATCCCACGGCAAGCTCAAGTCGGCCAGCATGGCCTGAGCTACCGCAATTTCGTTTAGTCGGTCCGCTGTAAGATCGGCGCGATCGGCGCGAACCCCCTTAACACTAAGTTGGAGACGCTGCGAAGCGAGCTCTGCGTTGGTCGTTTGGAAAGACTGCAATCTCCAAGCTGCAATGGCCATTTCAAATGTAAAAATGAGGCCAACTAATCCCCACATGACGTTTATCCGACGGCGTCTGAGCGTACGGTCGAGTGAAAAATCAAGGCTTGGCCCGCGCTTCATAACGGTATGCTCGGTGAGATTGCTCGCAAAGGCGGCCCAGCATAGACTCCCCACTACTCGAGGAGGGTGAAATATGCACCGACCAACCGGCGTCAATCAGATTCCGCCTCACGAGGTGGATGTTCATTGGGCAACTGACGTCGACTACAGTGACAACGCGGCATTCGTCATCGCGACGCGCTGATTCGCGGGCCAGCTGCAAAGCCAGGTTAGAAGCGTCTTTCGGATCGATGGGTAACACACACCAGTCTACCCATTCGCCATCTTGCAGGCGAATTAGAGAGACCACGCATTGCTCGATGATTGCCATCCAGCATGTGTAACCAGCAATCCGGGCGTTTGCGGCAACGTGTAAGGCCAGCGGCTTAGCCGATGATAGAACGCTACCAAGCCCCTCAACTCCTTCGCGCAGGACAGACAAACCTTTGTCCGGCCAAGCCACAGCAAATAATTGATTGCGATGCTGATCCCAACACCAGTGCCACCCGTCCATGAGCGCCCCATACCTGCGCCTGTATTGACTTTGCAGCAAAATGTCCGTTTCCGCTTCTGTGGGGACTCGCCCGGGTAACGGGAGGACAATTGGTCGCGACCAGTATTCAGAGACGAAAACCTTTAGGCGCCGACCCCGTGCCCCCGATTCATCCAACAATCTCAATAGATCTGCAACTGCTTCACCAAACTGAGTCTCTACCGTACCGGTGAGACTGCTTCGCTGACAGGCGCGTGGAGATCTCTGTCGCCCAAGACTAAGTGCCACGCCGTGCGGGCTTAGCAAAGCATAGCAACAAGGTCTGAAAACCGACAACGCCAAGTTGACCACGGTGAAAATGGCTCCAATTCGTGGTTTGCTGTTTTCGAGCATTGCTAACTGATAAACGTTATTCGATCAATTTCGTCTTGGCGAGTGAGGCCTTGGCGAACCATATCTTCAGCTGATTCGCGCAGCAAACGTGTACCGCGGTTACGAGCCGCCTCCTTGATGGATCGAATCGGTGCCCGACTCGCGATCATTTCCCGCAACTCGTCATCAAGCACCAGACACTCTCCAATGGCACGCCGTCCTTTGAAACCAGTTCCACGACATTCACTGCACCCCCGGCCTGCACAGTATGTACAAAAGACGCGTACCAGACGCTGCGCGACGATCCCGTTCAAGGCAGAGACCATGCCGTAAGGTTCAATCTGCATGTGCTCAAATCGTCCGAGAACGTCGAATACATTATTGGCATGCACAGTTGAAAAAACCAAATGTCCAGTTAACGCCGCCTGCACGGCAATCTGCGCGGTTTCTGGATCACGAATTTCACCCACCATGATTTTGTCGGGATCATGCCGCAAGATGGAGCGGAGCCCCTTGGCAAACGTCAACCCCTTTCGCTCATTCACCGGTATCTGTAAAACGCCCGGAACCTGATACTCCACGGGGTCTTCAATGGTGATGATTTTGCTCCTGCCATCATTCACTTCCGAAATTGCCGCATACAAAGTGGTGGTCTTTCCACTACCCGTCGGGCCGGTGACTAGTAGCATACCATGAGGCTCGCGGGAAAGACGCCGAATGACGCCTATGGAACTACTGTCAAAACCCAAGTGATTCAGCGTCAATCCGGCTAGCTCCCGACTGAGATGCTCCTTGTCTAGAATACGAATCACCGCATCTTCCCCATAGATGCTAGGCATGATGGATACGCGAAAGTCAATGTCTCTGTCGCGGATATGCGCTCTAAAGCGACCATCCTGGGGAGTGCGCCGCTCAGTAATATCGAGCTCTGCCATCACCTTTACACGCGAAATCGCTTTCTCGTTGAGTTCAACGCCGGGCATCCGCCCCGCCTCGGTGATTACACCGTCTATTCGATACTTGACAACCAATCCGCCGGCAGCGGCTTCCAAATGAATATCCGAGGCGCCCGCGCCCATGGCATCAAACAATGTGGAGTCGATGAGCCGGATGACGGGACTAGAAGTCTCACCAATTCGTGTGAGAGAAATCTCTTCAGCCCCGGAAGGAGCCGCTCCATCTGCAAAGGTATGGTCGAGAATACCCGGCAATGCCGACGCCGCCGCTTCAAATCGAGCCAAAGCAGACATTAATTCCGATTCAAGCACCAGCTCACGAGCAGCAACGGCAATACCCTTGGCATCCGCCCATCGCTGCAAAGACTGGTCTGTGGGGTCAACGAACAGCAGCACACTGGCGCCTCCGCGAATTACGACCAGAGCATGCAAACGTCGACAATCTGGCAGACTGAGCGCCTCCAAATCGGGAACTTGGCCAGCCATGTTTTCCAGCCGAGCAATGCCATAGAGAAACGTCCTTCCGAGTTCGGCTAGAACCTCAGAAGCTGATAACTCCAACTGCCCCGCAAGTACGACATCCATAGAACTCTTGTCAGCGCGCGCCCGCTGTAGGGCAATTTCGAACTAGGTTTGAATCAAGCATGAGGACTAGCCAGCGTAGATAAGAAAGGTAACGGACTCGCCCGGTGTCTCTTTGTATAGGGTGAGGCAATACCGACCTCGCTCTATAGATAGGATAGTCCAACCACAAAGGCAATCATCGTTGTGAATGCGTCGTATTGATAAGGCGGCAACAGCCAGCGAGAGAAAAATTAGGGCCCATTGAATGTGATCACAAGTCGATGCATTCGTTATTTCTTCAACTCAGGCTAATTCGGTTTGAAAGAGCAACCAAAAAAAAAGACTTTTGGCTTGCGTTTCAAACAAAACAGCGCCTGCGATTGACTGAATCGTGCGCTCTACAGTCGATTTGACACGGACATAGAGGACTAACCCCGCGGGCATCGGCCCAAGATTTTCGGTCGCGCGAGTGTAGCCCCTGTATTTGGGTTTTTGAAATAGATCAACAGCCATGAAACAATAGAAGCCTCTCAAATCGCCATATGCATTTAACTCATTGCGGAGCAAGCCGCCTGTGTCGCCCCGTCCCTACGATAAGCGCTCCTCGAATATCGAACGATGCGCTTCCCGCCAATAGTGCAAAGGAACCGGCATTCCATACTCCAGCAATTTCCGTTGTTGATTATTCGGTCTTTCAACGGTTGGAGAACCTCGTTCAACGAATTGGCGACCAGGATTGTTCGCCTCGATAAAGGGGAGAGCAGACTTTTTCTACCCTAAAGCCAGTGATTCATTTACCTCGCCTCACAATCCCGGCAGTATAGAAATACCCAATCTCGGTAGCTATACCGGTCAGCGTTGGGCTGAAGCGGTTCAACGAATTCTTTTGAGAGAGTCTGTTGCATTGGGTTGAGAAGTTTAGTGACGCCATGCGCGTCCTTGGTTTTGGCGGCAAAGTGGCTGTCTTCGGTTCTGAAATTGGACTTCTTCATAGGCTCAAGCTCCGACAGACTGTACACCCCCATGATGCCGCCCTCGGGGGCTGACACCATCCCCCATTGCCTTTTGCCAGTCACCGGATCCACAAAGATCTTCCTCAGGTGCCGACGTGGAGGGGTAGTGCGGGAATCGAACAGTAAGTCCTCAAGCGTGGCGGGGAACTGACCTGCGATAGGCCCCGACTCAACATAGCTGCGAATGGCCTGGCGAAACTGATGTCCGATGAAAAGCAGCTCCTTTTCGCGCTCGGAGCGTTCAGACGATGCGAGTAAACGAGCCGCGCCGACCGACCCCAAACCAAACAGCACCACTACGATCAACAGGCCGACGTAGGTAAAGCCTGAGTCATTTCCGCTACCAATTTGCATAGGACTCACCACGCCATGATGCCCCTTGCGCACCACTGCGAATATCGAAAAATTACCTCAGTTTCCACCTTACCAGGAGGCGGAAAAACTTGCCACGTCTGCGCGCTTTCTGTAATCGGATCCACCGGGATTGACCGCAGGTAACGCGTTTCCACAAGATCGGGAAGGGATCGCGGATAGACACCGCGATCAGCATGGAAATGGTCTATTGCCTCTCGCAGCTGAGCGAGATTCGCCTTCAACGCGGCCTCACGAGCATCGTCAATGCGACCAAGATACCGCGGCGTGACTATGGAAAGAAGCGTGGCAATGATCACCATGACCACCAACAACTCGATCAAAGTGAACCCATTGCGGCCAAATCTACCATTGACGATATGGAATGCCATTGCTGCCTGTGCCTTGACTTAGTGAATACACGTCGAAAACACCAGCACCAGGTGTTGGTTCTCCGGGGATGCTAACTGCGAAGACCCCATGCCCCTCTTTCGGGGATCTCTGAAAGCAGCGAACGGATCTGCGTGAATTCGGCGAAGAAAGAATATCTTCCGCCCATCTGCCATCTTCGCGTCCGTCACGCCGTCCGCCAACACCTCAAGACTCGGCGGGTACCCAGACGAGTTCACTGCCCGAGGAATACGTCCCTCCTCAACCGCTTTACGATACGAATCAATTGCCGTTCGGATCTCTCCTGAGGGAATGCCGCAACTCTCGCTCTTTCAGCCGGTTCTCGCCGAATTGGACAAAGGGCAACGCCGCACTTGCCAGAACTGCAACGATGGCTACAACGACAACCATCTCAATCAGAGTGAATCCAGCGCGCCCAGCACAACAAAATGAAATCTGACTGGTCGCAGGTCGCGCCGCCCACCGCCGATAATATCGAACTCGCATAGGGGAAATGCTATAGTAACTGTCACATTCCGGTACGGTCATTATGCACGGAAAGCGAGTTTCTTGATGCGCACTAGAGTTTAGTCGTTTGAAACCCCGTGGAATAATTTTTGCTGGCACGTTTCGTTGTTAAACGAAAAAGCCCAGTGCCGTGCTCCCGTCGAACGTGTACATTGACGTTTCTTGTGAATCATGGCGACAGGCATTGAAATGCCCGTCACCATGATTCGCTACTGTCTGTGTATTATGCGAAAAGAACTGGAAAGATCATGTTCTGCAAAGGATAGGTCCCCCCAGTTTTCCCGGGCTGCGCGACCAATAATTGAACGATGTAAGTGCAAGACTCAGTGCCCGCCGGATGCTCTGACTCCAATACCCGTATTTCAGGAATGTGCTATGAATTTTTTAGAAACAAGCGGACCTGCGCCGTTCAGCAGGGGTTTCACATTGCTGGAACTGCTGGTTGTGATGGTCATCATTGGTTTGTTGGTGGGATATGTTGGCCCTCGCTATTTTGCCCAAATCGGCAAGTCTGAAATCAAGGCAGCACGGTCCCAGATCGATGGACTGGAGAAGGCGGTGGAGCAGTACCGCATAGACACTGGCAAGCTCCCGACCAATGAACAGGGCCTTAACGTGCTCTTTGTGCGACCAGTGGCAGAGCTTCGGTGGCAAGGCCCTTATTTGAAAAAATCTGCCCCCCTAGACCCGTGGGGAAATCCATATGTGTATCGCATGCTTGGAAATGAAGGTGACTTTGAGATTCTTTCGCTTGGTAAGGATGGACTTCCTGGCGGTGAAGGTGAGTCTGCTGATATCTCTAAGTGACCGAATGCAAAGGTGCCAATATGCGATACAAGGTTCGCGCCTTCAGTACAGTAGAGGGCCTGCACTCAGACGAACGTACGGCAGCAAATTTGGATCAATTGCGTGTTGAATTGGAAGCTGAAGGCAAGACCCTCATTTCGGCACGCCAAGTTGTTACGTTTTACGAGCGCCACCGTCTGGGTCGATTGACGCAGTTAGTCTTCTGCAAGCAGTTGCTTGCGCTTCTCAAGGCTGGCATGCAGCTGACGGAAGCGATTGATACCCTGGCCGCTAACGAGCAGGACCTCAGCCAGAAGGAGGTATTGACTCAGGTTCAAATCAGTCTACGGTCAGGCCAGTCATTTTCTCAAGCATTGAAATCCTTCCCGGCATTCTTTTCACCGCTGCTCTTCACGGCCATTGAAGCCAGCGAGCAAACCGGCGCCGTATCGGAGGCGCTCGAGCGCTTCATTTCCTATGAGGGCCGGCTTCAAGCGCTGCGTAGTCGCCTGATCGGCGCTTTAGTCTATCCCGCCTTCCTTTTGACGCTGGGCGTACTGGTTGTGATTTTCTTGCTTGCATATGTGGTGCCCCGTTTCAGTGCGGTATTCGCGGACCGATTGCAGGACATGCCATTGCTCTCGGGCCTGGTTATCCGCTTGGGGCTTTGGGTTACCGCAAATCCCTGGTTCGCGAGCCTCGCGGCCGTGGGCGTTCTGATGGCCGGTTCATTCCTCCTGACAGTCCCAGCAACACGAAATTGGATAGTGGGGGTCATATGCCGGGTCCCGTGGTTGAGCCACCGAATCAGGGAGTTCGAACTCGTTCGGATTTATCGCTCACTGGGAATGCTATTGCGCGGAGGTGTACCAGCATTGAGGTCCCTACAAATGATCACGGGGTTAGTACCGCCGCGATCACGTCGCGGGATTGAGCGGACGATCACTTTGATCCGCGAGGGCTTACCTGTTTCTGGGGCTCTTTATCGCGAAGGATTCACGACAGTCGTCAGCGAAAGGCTCTTGTCCGTAGGCGAGCGATCGGGACAAATCGGTGCAATGCTGGAGGAGGCTGCAAATTTCCTCGATGATGACTTGGATAGAGCTGTAGAACGCGCAGTACGCCTCGCGGAACCCCTAATAATGGTCGTGATAGGTGTTCTTATTGGCGGAATTGTGATGCTAATGTACTTACCAATATTCGAATTGGCAGAAGGACTGTAACTGGACCGAAACGCCGCCGAGATAGTGAGGTTTTGACCCTACGCAAAAGTTCGAGGAAATGAGACGCCAAATGTGTCTCAGACTTGTCGCGCCAGATGGCCTTTACACATTTCCTCAGACTATGCGCTGACGCCCCAAAACAGTCCGGTTCGAAACGTCCGCTTCACTTGAAAAACTATAGGCCAATCGATCTCAAATCCTATTGAACTGCCAGCGAATACTTGAGCCAGATAGCCCTGCACTGCAGCCAACTCACTCGCAGTGAGTGTGCGGTTGTACACAATGATCTCGGCTATCTCTCAGCAAAGTACCCATCTCCGCCCCAGTAACTGCGGCCAATGTAGTTGGTCGAGCGCGTAACCACCGGTGGCACATAAACTGTCCCGCTACCTACCGCTATACCATTCTTGCTGACCGTCGCTTGCACTGCACTACTGGCAACTCCACCCGCTTGCACCACCGTGTAAAGAGCGGCCTCGTTGCTCGTCAGCGCATCAGCCGTCCCGAACCAGCCATAGTTGCCCCCACTGTTCGTCGTGAAGTACTGCAAGCCCGCTCCACCTCCATTCCGGCCCAGCGACACGTTGGCCTGCCCAGCACCGTTGCCCAACAGTAACAGCTTCGAGCCCGCCTGTACTGAGGCCGGCCGCGCTACCACGAGCAGCGTCATCCCGCTAGTAAAGTCGGCAAAGGCTGCAGGCAAGTCAAGGTAGTCATTCTGACCATCAAAGCGCAGTACCGCGTCACCACCTAGGGCTCCGTCACCAACACCGGTCCACGTCCCGGCAATGTCACCGCATTTATTGGACCCCGATGCATCACGCCACTCGGTTACCTCGCTGCCGTTACTCATGGTCAGTGCAGCATTACCCGCATCCAGCAGCAACGCCAGTCCAGCCGTCGGCAACTGCGCCGGAGGATTGAGTGGCAATGGCGCTTGAGGCGTCGCCTGTACCAACGCAGAGTCGACTGATTCCCGCTGGCTATCGTAGGCTCGCACCACATAATCGTAGGACATACCGTTGCTCACCCCGGAGTCGATGTAGCTCGTCGCGGCACCCGCATGGATTTGCGCATAGGCATTCGTCGTCGTCACCCGTCGATATAGTTTGTATCCGGTGGCACTATTTACTGCTCCCCAACTCAAGCCCACCTGCCCGTTGCCCGCTGTTGCGCCCAGCCCGCCAGGCGCTGCCAATGGTACCGGCGGCGGCTCTTCAGCTACTGCCAGCGAATACTTCTGAGCCAGATAGCCCTGCACTGCAGCCAACTCACTCGCAGTGAGTGTGCGGTTGTACACAATGATCTCGGCTATATCTCCAGCAAAGTACCCATCTCCGCCCCAGTAACTGCGGCCAATGTAGTTGGTCGAGCGCGTAACCACCGGTGGCATAAACTGTCCGCTACCTACCGCTATACCATTCTTGCTGACCGTCGCTTGCACTGCACTACTGGCAACTCCACCCGCTTGCACCACCGTGTAAAGAGCGGCCTCGTTGCTCGTCAGCGCATCAGCCGTCCCGAACCAGCCATAGTTGCCCCCACTGTTCGTCGTGAAGTACTGCAAGCCCGCTCCACCTCCATTCCGGCCCAGCGACACGTTGGCCTGCCCAGCACCGTTGCCCAACAGTAACAGCTTCGAGCCCGCCTGTACTGAGGCCGGCCGCGCTACCACGAGCAGCGTCATCCCGCTAGTAAAGTCGGCAAAGGCTGCAGGCAAGTCAAGGTAGTCATTCTGACCATCAAAGCGCAGTACCGCGTCACCACCTAGGGCTCCCGTCACCAACACCGGTCCACGTCCCGGCAATGTCACCGCATTTCTATTGGACCCCGATGCATCACGCCACTCGGTTACCTCGCTGCCGTTACTCATGGTCAGTGCAGCATTACCCGCATCCAGCAGCAACGCCAGTCCAGCCGTCGGCAACTGCGCCGGAGGATTGAGTGGCAATGGCGCTGAGGCGTCGCCTGTACCAACGCAGAGTCGACTGATTCCCGCTGGCTATCGTAGGCTCGCACCACATAATCGTAGGACATACCGTTGCTCACCCCGGAGTCGATGTAGCTCGTCGCGGCACCCGCATGGATTTGCGCATAGGCATTCGTCGCCGTCACCCGTCGATATAGTTTGTATCCGGTGGCACTATTTACTGCTCCCCAACTCAAGCCCACCTGCCCGTTGCCCGCTGTTGCGCCCAGCCCGCCAGGCGCTGCCAATGGTACCGGCGGCGGCTCTTCAGCTACTGCCAGCGAATACTTCTGAGCCAGATAGCCCTGCACTGCAGCCAACTCACTCGCAGTGAGTGTGCGGTTGTACACAATGATCTCGGCTATATCTCCAGCAAAGTACCCATCTCCGCCCCAGTAACTGCGGCCAATGTAGTTGGTCGAGCGCGTAACCACCGGTGGCACATAAACTGTCCCGCTACCTACCGCTATACCATTCTTGCTGACCGTCGCTTGCACTGCACTACTGGCAACTCCACCCGCTTGCACCACCGTGTAAAGAGCGGCCTCGTTGCTCGTCAGCGCATCAGCCGTCCCGAACCAGCCATAGTTGCCCCCCACTGTTCGTCGTGAAGTACTGCAAGCCCGCTCCACCTCCATTCCGGCCCAGCGACACGTTGGCCTGCCCAGCACCGTTGCCCAACAGTAACAGCTTCGAGCCCGCCTGTACTGAGGCCGGCCGCGCTACCACGAGCAGCGTCATCCCGCTAGTAAAGTCGGCAAAGGCTGCAGGCAAGTCAAGGTAGTCATTCTGACCATCAAAGCGCAGTACCGCGTCACCACCTAGGGCTCCCGTCACCAACACCGGTCCACGTCCCGGCAATGTCACCGCATTTCTATTGGACCCCGATGCATCACGCCACTCGGTTACCTCGCTGCCGTTACTCATGGTCAGTGCAGCATTACCCGCATCCAGCAGCAACGCCAGTCCAGCCGTCGGCAACTGCGCCGGAGGATTGAGTGGCGCTTCGGGCGTAGCCTTCACCGTTGCAGAGTAAAGGCTTTCAACCCCATTTACCTGGGCAGTTACTACGTAATAGTAGGGGACACCATTGACCAAGCCCGGGTCAATGTAACCGACACCAGTCGAATTTCCAATCGGTGAAAATTGGCCTCCTATTGTCTCGGCCCGATACACCGAATATTGATCAGCGCCATCAACCTCGTTCCATGTGAGTGTTACCTGATGGTGCCCCGACATCGCTTGGAGATTTGCGGGACCTTCGATCGGAAGTGCCCAAACAGGATAAGTTCGAAAATGATCAAACCTCGCATTAAAGGCGCTGAGCGCCTCAGGTTGATTGCCGGCGAAGACGCCAACCTTTTGAATAGCCCCAATGTTATCTGACGGATCATTCGACTCAAGCGAACCGTCAACCACGGTCGTCCAAGTGATGCCATCAAGCGACCATTGGAACTTCCAGGCTCGATATTGCGGACTCGGGTCGTCAGTCACCATCACCCGCAGCCAGTAGGGTCCGGGAGCAGGAGAAACTAGGCCAGTATCATGTCCTGAGGTACTCGGCCCCGGAAAAGTCGTCTTGTATTGGACTCCTCCAATGTTGGTAAACCGCTCCACGTAGCCCCAAATTCGCCCGTGAGAATAGAGCATGAACATCAGAAATGTTCCTGGCGCCGTTTCAAACACTATCCCAACCTGTTGATTGCCATCGAATGAGGAATCCACCTTTGTCTCGTATACGCCACTACCCTCATACGGACGCGTCAGCTGAGCGTGGCGAAGCCACCACTGGTTGTGCTCAACACCCCCCGGAAAAGACAGTGAGACGTGACCCCCTATTGGAGAAATTGTCGCGTGGTTACCCAGGTCGGCAGGATTCGCATCCGCGTAGCCATCCCAAAAAGACCAAGTCGGACTGATAGACGGTCCTGAGAATTCTTCGCTGAAAGTAGAGGCTTCCGCTCGAGCTTCCCCTGACCAAAAAAAAGGCAAGTGCGGCCGCGAGAACGACCATTGCACGAAGAACTCCGGACAGCATATGACCAAGACCTCTCTTCTGTTGCAACCATATTCGAGGTTCAGGCATCGAGGGGCACAACGAACGATCGTCAAGGTCACTCCAGACTTGGTGTCGAACCATGCAGACAAACAGAAAACGGCGTTGAGCCATCTCTGCCCATCTTTGGCGAAACATGCGGAGGACCAAGCTCTTCTAGGTGTAGACAACGGCTCAAAGGTGACTTCATCGCACGCCTCAATTTCTAAATTTGTGGTTAAGCTTATGGCCGAAACCGGCGCGCAGGTCAGCAACTGTCATCTCCAATCGCTATCCCCCGATTGACATCGAACGTGGGACCGCAATTCATACGTGGACTTGATTCTAATTGTAAGAACATGTTTCCAAAAGACAATAAATGTGAAAAATGTCACGGTTATATGGACGGTGCGATCAATGGGTCAAGGCCGATTTGCGTCAACAGGCGAGACGATGAGCGAGCTGAGACTGGAATTCCCTCTCGTCAAAGCCCATTCAACGAACAGACTCTGGCGGGTAGAGTTACCTCCAAGACATGGGCATGTCAGTCTCACCGATAGTCGGCATTTAGCACAAGAAGTTGTGAAAATCTACGCGGTGGAAATTGCTGATGCCTATACGTTTGAGTATGATCGCTTTTATCGCCTTGAGCCCCGCGTTCGTCAAGGCTTGAGGCTGAACGCCCAAGTGGGTTAACTGGGATGACAAGTGTCTTGATGGTGTGTATGGGCAATATTTGCCGTTCGCCAATGGCGCGAAGTGTGGCCACCAAGGCCATCGTCGGCGCCGGGCTTCCTCATGCGTTGAAATTTGACTCCGCAGGTACCCACGCCTACCATTTGGGCGAAAAGCCAGACCGTAGGGCAGAGATGGCACTTTCGAGCCGGGGATATGAACTGGTTCGCACGCGTTCACGAAGAGTCTCTGCGAAAGACTTTGAAGAATTTGACCTGATTCTGGCGATGGACGCCAGCAACTTGACGGAATTGCGGCGCCTATGCCCCCCTTCCCATTTAGCCAAGTTGAGATTGCTCTTGGACTTTGCGGAAGGTCTGAATGTGAATGAGATACCCGACCCCTACTATGGCAACGCGGAGGGATTTGAACGGGTACTGGACTTCTGCGAAGCGGGCGCCAGGGGCTGGATAAAACACTACACCTTATAGTATTCGCGATACCAGGCCACAAAACGCCCAATGCCCTGCTCAATACTCGTACCTGGAACAAAACCAACCCATTCGTTCAGTGCGTCAGTATTGGCGTAGGTTTCAGGCACATCTCCGTCCTGCAAAGGCAGCAGATTTTTCTCGGCCTTTTTGCCAAGTGCGTTTTCAATGCACCCAATGAAGTCAAGTAACGGCACAGGGTTATTGTTCCCTATGTTGAATACCCGGTATGGCGCACTACTGGTGGCCGGATCTGCCCGGCTTGCGTCGTAAGCGGCATTGGGAGAAGCGATGCGGTCAAGCACGCGAACGACACCCTCGACGATGTCATCCACATAGGTAAAGTCCCGCTGCATCTTGCCGTGGTTGAACACGTCAATTGCACGACCTTCCAGAATGGCTTTGGTGAACAGAAACAAGGCCATGTCAGGACGGCCCCATGGCCCGTACACCGTAAAGAAGCGCAGGCCTGTCGTGGGCAGCCCATACAAATGGCTGTATGTATGGGCCATCAGTTCATTGGCTTTTTTTGTGGCAGCGTACAGGCTCACCGGGTGATCGACGCTCTCATGCTCCGAAAAGGGCATTTTCGTGTTGCCACCATAAACACTGGAACTGGATGCATAAACCAGATGCTGAACCCTGGCGTGACGGCAACCCTCCAGGATATTCGTAAATCCGACAATATTGCTCTCAATATAGGCATGAGGGTTTTGCAGTGAATACCGCACGCCAGCCTGGGCAGCAAGGTGAATGACCCGATCAAACTTTTCCGCAGCGAATAGATCGGCCACACCAGTCCGGTCGGCAACATCAAGTTTGACAAACCTGAAGCCGGGATGGGGTAACAGGCGGTTCAATCGGTTTTGTTTGAGGGAAACGTCGTAGTAGTCGTTCAGGTTGTCCAGCCCGACCACTTCATCGCCGCGCGCCAGCAGCCTCAGCGCAGTGGTCATGCCGATGAAGCCGGCGGCCCCCGTTAATAGTATTTTCATTACCCGATTCACTCAAGCCAAAATGATGGGTTATCTTATCCCGTTCTGCCGCCTCCACATCCCGCATGCCCCACACTTCGCGTCACAATTTGGCACTTGCCCTGCTTTTCATTACCCCCGCTCTCTGGTCAGTGAACTATCTGGTTGCCCGAAGTGCCCCCGGAGTCATCGAGCCCCACGCTTTGGCTTCATTGCGCTGGTTGTTCGCCAGCGTGCTGTTCTCTCTCGGCAACTGGGATGAAATTCGTGCGCATCGGAGGGAAATAGCCGAGGACTGGAAACACTATGCCCTGCTGGGTACTTTGGGTATGTGGATTTGTGGGGCCTGGGTCTATGTTGGTGGTCGAACCACGGTAGCGGTGAATATTGCGCTGATTTACAGCGTCTCACCCGTTCTGATTGTGGCGGCCTCCGCGTTTTGGCTCAAGGAACGCATCTCCACACTTCAGATCGCTGGTGTCGTGCTTGCATTCGCGGGCGTGATTCACGTCGTTCTGAAGGGCCAGTGGCACGAATTGGGAGCGGTGCAATTGGTGCCTGGAGACGGCTGGATACTGGCCGCCACCATTTCCTGGTCAGCCTATTCACTGCTCTTGAAGAAGTGGCCCAGCCCCTTGAGCGCAAGTGCCCGACTGGCAATCATCAGCCTGGCTGGTGTGCTGGTCATGCTGCCATTCACCGTTTTCGAAGCATGGAATACACCGCTGCCCGTACTGACCTTGCCGGGTCTGGGCCTGGCTGTGGCTGCGGCAGTGTTGCCAGGGTATGGCGCCTATCTGGCGTATTCCGTGATGCAGCGTGAATTGGGCGCCGCCAGAGTCAGCATGGTGCTGTATCTGGGGCCTATTTACGCCGCTTTGATCGCCTGGCTGGTGCTCGGCGAGTCCCTGCAGGCGCACCATGCCTGGGGGGCGGCTCTGATTCTGCCCGGAATCTATCTGGTGAACCGCCAGTCTGCCCGTCAGACCTCGTAACCCAACCTTCGGCAAATCTCCAGTGCAGGCGCGCTTTGGTTCATGGTGTAGAAATGCAGCGAAGGCGCTCCGCCCACTTTAAGCGTCTCACACATCTGCGTCACCACGTCCAGGCCAAATGCCCTGATTGACGCCGTATCTTCCTTGAATGCCTGCAACCGAAGGCGAATCCAGCGGGGGATTTCAGCGCCACACATGTCGGAGAAACGCATGAGCTGGGAAGAGTTCGTAATGGGCATGATGCCCGGAATGATGGGAACATTCACGCCCATCTTCCTGGCGTCATCCACAAAACGAAAATACGCGTCCGGGTTGTAGAAGTACTGTGTGATGGAGGAATTGGCTCCGCTCTTGACCTTCATGGCAAATGCGTGCAGGTCATGCTCCGGGCTTCGCGCACGTGGGTGCATCTCCGGATAGGCAGCTACTTCAAGAAAGAAATGATCGCCGGTTTCATCACGAATGAACTCCACCAGATCGCAGGCGTGGCGGAACTCGCCTTCCGAACCGTAGACGCTGGGCATGTCGCCCCGCAGTGCGACCAGTCGTTTGACGCCCATGTTCATCAGCGTTTCAAGCTCAGCCCGAACCGACGCCCTGGACGCGCCAACGCATGACAAATGGGCCGCTGCCACAACCCCTTCGGCCAGAATCTCGGCAACCGCGCCAAAAGTGCCTTGTTGCGTTGACCCCCCTGCGCCATAAGTCACCGAGCAAAACTCGGGCTGAAGTACATACAGCTCCTTGCGCACAGCACGAATCTTCTCGGAACCTTCGGCGGTTTTGCTGGGGAAAAACTCCAGACTGACTGGAAATTTGGATGAAAGCGACATGGTCAGCTCCCGTTACTTGCGTGAATAAATGAAAAACTCATGGTTGCCATCGCCACCTTGCACGGGCGATTCGAACCAGGCTTGAACCGTCAAGCCCAGTTTCGTATGCGCAGCGCGAACGCGCTCTTCAACGATTTTGTACATCGATGGGTCCGTCACGATGCCGCCCTTGCCAACCTGCCCCGGCTGCAACTCAAACTGCGGCTTGACCAGCATCAGCATCGAGCCACCCGGCTTGAGCAAAGGCACGATGGCCGGCAACACCAGCGTTTGCGATATGAACGACAAATCACCCACAATCAGGTCAAATTCAGTGCTAAATTGGCCCTCAGCCCTTGTCGATTGTGCGTGAGCAGCTATTAATTCAGTAGCACTCAATGATCTGGCATTGACCTTCTCGATGCACAACACCCGTTCGTCGTCGCGCAATTGCGGATGCAGCTGACCCTGCCCTACGTCTACCCCCACCACCTGCGCAGCGCCCTGCTGAAGCAGGCAGTCGGTAAAACCACCGGTGGATTGACCTACGTCCAGACAAAGAAAACCCGTGACATCCAGGCCAATGGTCTTCAATGCCCCTTCAAGCTTCAAACCCCCGCGCGAAACGAACCGGGCTTCCGAATCGTCCAGCAGGCGGATCTCGGCTGACTCCGGAACCTCATCGCCATTCTTGGCTACGCGCTTCCACACATCACCACTGAGCCATTGCACACCGTCCGCAATCAGGCGCTGGGCCTGAGAACGGGTGCTGGCAAGCTGGCGGTGGACCAGGAGCTGGTCAACCCGCATGGTTGTGCAGATCAGTAGCGGTACGTGTTGGCCTTGTAAGGCCCAGCCTTACTCACACCAATGTAGGCGGCCTGCTCATCAGACAGCTCGGTCAGCTGCGCGCCAACCTTTTTCAGATGCAGACGGGCGACCTTCTCGTCCAGATGTTTGGGCAATACATAGACTTTTCCAGCCTTGTATTCTTTCGGCTTGGTAAACAGTTCGATCTGGGCGATCGTCTGGTTGGCAAAGCTGGACGACATCACGAAGCTGGGGTGACCGGTGCCGCAACCCAGATTGACCAGCCGGCCTTTGGCCAAAAGAATGATGCGCTTGGCCGGAGTCTTGCCCTTGGCCGGGAAGATCACATGGTCCACCTGGGGCTTGATCTCTTCCCACTTCAGCTCTTCCAGCGAAGCAACGTCGATTTCGTTGTCAAAGTGCCCAATGTTGCAGACGATGGCCTGATCTTTCATGGCAGCCATGTGTTTGTAGGTAATGACGTTCTTGTTACCGGTGGCGGACACAAAAATATCGGCCTTGTCGGCTGCATATTCCATGGTCACAACCTTATAACCTTCCATCGCCGCCTGCAGGGCATTGATGGGGTCGATCTCGGTGACCCACACCTGGGCGCTCAGGGCGCGCAGGGCTTGGGCCGAACCTTTGCCCACGTCGCCATAACCGGCCACCAGGGCCACCTTGCCAGCAATCATCACGTCAGTCGCGCGCTTGATGGCGTCGACCAAAGATTCGCGGCAGCCATACAGGTTGTCGAACTTGCTCTTGGTCACCGAGTCGTTCACGTTGATGGCGCGGAATGCCAACGTGCCCTTGGCAGACATTTCGTTCAAGCGCAGCACGCCCGTGGTGGTTTCCTCGGTCACGCCAATGATGTTCTTCAGGCGGCGGCTGTACCAGGTGGGATCCACCTTGAGCTTGGCCTTGATGGCCGCAAACAGGCAGGTTTCTTCTTCGCTGCCGGGTTTGGCCAGCACCTTGATGTCCTTCTCGGCCTTGGCACCCAGGTGCATCAGCAACGTGGCGTCACCACCGTCGTCCAGAATCATGTTCGGACCTTCGGTTTTCGAGCCTTTGGGGCCAAATTCGAAGATGCGATGGGTGTAATCCCAGTAGTCAGTCAGGTTTTCACCTTTGTAGGCAAAGACTGGCGTACCAGCAGCGACCAAAGCGGCAGCTGCGTGATCCTGGGTGGAGAAAATGTTGCAGGAAGCCCAACGGACCTGAGCGCCCAGCGCCTGCAGGGTTTCAACCAGCACACCAGTCTGAATGGTCATGTGCAGCGAACCGGTGATGCGGGCGCCCTTCAAGGGCTGCGACTTGGCGAATTCTTCGCGGATGGCCATCAAACCGGGCATTTCGGTCTGGGCAATGTTCAGTTCCTTGCGGCCCCAGGCGGCAAGGCTCAGGTCGGCAATTTCGTAATCCTGGTTTTTGATTGGCTTCAATACGGCGCTCATGGTTCACTCCAAAAGTAAATTTGAAAAACCACTGGCTGTTTGGGACTCCGGGGGAGCGACTCACCTCACAGAACAGTGGGTGAGCGCGGTTGATGCGGTGAATCGGCCTTGTCGCCTCATCACGTGATCCGAGCCTCATTCACCTTGCGTGAACTGCAACGCTCCTCGGAAGGTGATAATTCTACCTTTTCCAGACTTTCCTTGTCCACAGAGTTGTGCAACCGCCCCTGACAGGCGTCCCAACCTGTTGTATTCATCCAGAACCCATGTCCTATCTAGCCGAAACACGGCGTCGCCGCACGTTTGCCATCATTTCCCACCCTGACGCGGGCAAGACCACTCTGACGGAAAAATTACTCTTGTTCTCTGGTGCCATCCAGATCGCAGGCTCGGTAAAAGCACGCAAAGCAACCCGCCACGCAACGTCCGACTGGATGGAGATCGAAAAGCAGCGCGGCATCTCGGTCGCATCCAGCGTCATGCAGATGCTTTATCGCGACCATGTCATCAACCTGCTGGACACGCCCGGGCACAAGGACTTCAGTGAAGACACCTACCGCGTGCTGACTGCGGTGGACTCGGCGCTGATGGTGATCGACGCGGCCAACGGTGTGGAGGCGCAAACCCGCCGCCTGATCGAGGTCTGCCGTCAGCGCAATACGCCCATCATCACGTTCGTGAACAAGATGGACCGTGAGGTGCGAGAGCCGCTGGACATACTCGACGAAATTGAGCGTGAGCTGGGCATGCCCTGCGTTCCGATGACGTGGCCCGTGGGGCAGGGCAAGACCTTTGGCGGCATCATCAATTTGCGTACGCAGGCCATGACGGTGTTTGAGTCAGGCAGCGAACGGTTGCCGCAAGACTTTGACGCCATGCCGCTGTCTGATCAGGCGGTGCTGCTCAAGCGTTTCGGTCATGAGTTCGAAACGGCGATGGAGAGCATGGAACTGGCTACCGGCGCTTCGCCGACCTGGGATCACGCCGCTTTTCTGGCGGGGAAACAAACGCCTGTGTTCTTTGGTTCGGGTGTGAACAACTTTGGCGTGATGGAGGTGCTGGATGCGTTGGTGGACCTGGCGCCATCGCCCCAGAACCGGATCAGTTCGCTCGTCGTGAACAAGCAGCCGGTCATCCGCGAAGTGCATCCTGAAGACGAGTTTTTCTCCGGCGTCGTTTTCAAGGTGCAGGCCAATATGGACCCCTCGCACCGCGACCGCATTGCCTTTGTGCGCATGGCCTCGGGCAAGTACACGCCGGGCATGAAACTCAAGGTGATGCGTACCGGCAAAGAGCTGCGCCCCACCAGTGTGGTGACCTTCATGAGCCAGCGCCGCGAAGCTGTGGAAGAGGCCTATGCCGGCGACATCGTCGGCTTTACCACCCACGGCGGCGTGCAACTCGGCGACACGATCACCGATGGCAGCCTGAACCTGCAGTTCACCGGCCTGCCCTTCTTTGCACCCGAATTGTTCATGACCGTCGTGCTGAAAAACCCGCTGCGCACCAAGCAGCTACAGCAGGGTCTGGCCCAACTAGGTGAGGAGGGCGCCATACAGGTGTTTCGTCCTGAAGTGGGTGGCAACATGCTGCTTGGCGCGGTTGGGCAACTGCAGTTTGAAGTCGTGCAGCACCGCCTCAAAGGCGAATATGACGCCGATATCCGCCTGGAGGGTAGCCAGTACACCGGGGCACGCTGGATCACCGCTGATACCCCGGCTGAACTAACGGCTTTTGTGAATGCCTATCCCATGCGCATGGCACGTGATGCGGCCAACACCCTGGCCTACCTGACCACCTCTCAATATGACGTGCGCCTGGCGCAGGAGCGCTTCCCCAAGATTCATTTCCACCCCCTGCGTGAGCATGCAGGTCTGGCGCTGCAATCGGCTGGATAAATGCTACCGCTGTCTGATTGGCCTCTTCTGGATCGGCGACGCCTCATCGGCATCTTCACGGATATTGATGACACGTTGACCACGCAGGGCACGATCACGCAGGATGCCCTGCAGGCGCTGGGCGCCCTGAAGGCAGCGGGGTTGCATGTGATACCCATCACGGGACGGCCCATCGGTTGGTGCGAACCATTTGTTCAAGGCAATTTGGAGGCTGGCGGCACCCCTTGGCCAGTGGATGCCATCGTGGCTGAAAACGGCTCTACCGCCTTTTCTTTGAGCCAAATCAGCCCCCAATCCTCGTCAGATATGCGTGAGCAGCTATCAAAACTATATCAACAAGACGCCGCTACCCGCATCGCCAATTTCTCACGCATGCAGGAAGTGGCGATGCGGGTGCTGCGTGAGGTACCCGGCACCAGGCTGTCGCAGGATTCGCCCGGTCGGGAAACCGACATGGCCATCGACCACAGCGAGTTTGCGAGTCTGTCCGCAGACGACATCGCGCGCGTGGTGGCAGTAATGCGCCGCGCGGGCATGAATGCCACAGTCAGCAGCATCCACATCAACGGCTGGTTTGGCACGCACAACAAGCTCGAAGGAGCGCGCTGGATCGTGCGCCAGCTGTGGGGGCGTGATCTGGATGCAGAAATGGATCGCTGGGTCTATGTGGGCGACTCCACCAATGACCAGCAGATGTTCCAGCATTTCAGGAACAGTGTCGGCGTGGCCAATATCTGTCGCTTTGAAGCCGAACTGATTCACCTGCCCCGATACATCACACCCAGCGAACGAGGGGCTGGTTTTGCTGAAGTGGCCTCTGCCATTCTGGAGGCGCACATCCCGTGAACGGGAAGAACACCAACAGCACCGAACCCCACTCCGGCGCAAGGTTGGGTTTGATCAGCGTTTTTGGCTCCACTTTCTTTCAGTTGGTGGGCTACTTCATGCTGTTGCCTCTCTTGCTGCTGCGTCTCAAGGGTGCCGAAGTTTCCACCACTGTGGCTGGGCTATTTGCCGCGACGGGCTGGCTGGGCGTCTTCCTGATGACCCCATTTGCTTCCGCAGCAACCCAAAAAATGGGGCGTCGCCCCACGCTGTGGCTGGCTGCCACCCTGCCAACTGTGGCAGCCTTGGGTTTCGCGCTGACGGACGCCCTGTGGATATGGTTTCTGCTCGAACTGATTTCGGGCGCAGCGTCCGGTCTGCGCTGGGTGCTGGCCGAGGCCGTGATCGCCGAATTCTCTCCTCCCGAGCAGCGAGGGCGTTACGTTGGTATTTTCGAGACTTTGGTCGGCACCACCTTCATCATCGGCCCGGCTGTGCTGGTGTGGGTAGGTGCAGACAATCCGCAAGCCGTCTGGGTGGTGATTGCATTCACGGCGACTGGCCTGCTCTGGAGCACACTGATACCCAAACTCCCTGCAGCACGCGATGCGGATACCGCCCGGGTAGGAATACGCGGTGTCTGGCACGCATTGCTGGCGCATCCCATCATCATGCTGGCAGGCTTTGTGGGCGGCTTTTTCGAAAGTGGCGTGACGTCCATATTGCCCCTGTATGGACTGGCACTTGGATTGAGTGCTGCAACAGCGGCTTTACTCGTATCAGCCAGCGGGTTTGGTAGCGCGGTGGTCATGTTGCCGGCCGGTATGCTGGCTGACCAGTTTTCTGACCCAGGCAGAGGACGGCGGACGTTGATGGTCGCCTTTGCTGCCATCACGCTGATCGCCACTTGCGTCATTCCCCTTGTTGCCCACATTACCTGGCTGGCATGGCCCATCGTTTTTCTGTGGGGCGGGGCAGGCGGAAGTCTCTATACGCTGGCCATGATCGACATCGGCACCCGAGAGCAGGGAATTACGCTGGTGAACAGCACCGCTGTGCTGGTGCTGACCTATACGCTTGGCGGCCTGGTAGCGTCAGCGACGTCAGGGGCGCTCATCCAGTGGTCGCCCACCTGGGGGTTTCCGGCATTGCTGCTCACGGTAGCCAGCGTTGGACTGCTTGCGCTGGTGAGAACGAGGCAAATGAGCAACATTTAGCGTGACTATTGAGTTACCAATCATTCACGACACGAATGACCTCGCCAGGTTCGATAGAGTCAGGTGTGTTGCTGGAAACCCTCCAGCACATTGACCGCGTTGACTCCGACTTCAGCGACCGCATAACCACCCTCAAAGACAAAGACTGTCGGTAGTCCGGCATCCGCCAGGTCTTCACCCACTCGCAAATAGTCATCACTTTTCAGGTGAAAACCAGATATGGGATCACCCTCGAAGGTATCTAGCCCCAACGATACAACCAGCGCCTCTGCCTTGAACATCGCAATTTCATGCAACGCGACACTCAGCACCGATCGCCAGGTTTCAAAACCAGTGCCACGTGGCAGCGGCAGATTCTGGTTACACCCCAAGCCAGCGCCACTCCCTTTTTCATCAGCATACCCCAGGAAAAATGGATATTCGGTATAAGGATCTCCGTGGATACTGGAGAAAAACACGTCGGGACGCTCATAGAAAATAGCTTGAGTGCCGTTGCCGTGGTGGTAATCGATGTCCAGCACGGCAACCCGTTTCATCCCCCGATCCCGCAGGGCTTGCGCCGCGAGCGCCGCATTGTTCAAGAAACAGTAACCTCCAAAAAAATCAGCCCCCGCGTGATGCCCTGGCGGACGACTCAGGGAAAACGCACTACGCGCACCCTCCACCACCGCATTCGCCGCGCTGAGAGCGCAAAACGCGCCCTCCCGGGCAGCAACCCAGGTACCCGATGTAAGGGGAGATCCTGCGTCAAACGAGAAAAGTCCCATGCGAGCGGCGAAATTGGCTGGCAAAACGTCTGTTCTAAAACTGCGTGTCGGCCAGCAGGAGGGAAGCGCATCGCGCCCGGCATTGGCGGGATCCAGCGCGACCCACTCGTCCCACGCGTGTGCCAGGAAGTCCAGATAGCGCGGGGTATGAACGTTGCTCAACGCCACATCAGGAAAAAGGCCAGGTCCACTGACTGGGCCGAACTCCCGCTTTTGCAGTTCCTTGAGCACGAAGTCCGCCCGGTCGGGCACCTCAAAACAAGGGACAAGCTGTCCACGAAACATCTCATACTTTCCCTGGTGAAGGGCATGCTTTGCGTTGTAAAAAGTAATCACGTCCGTACCGTCGTGGATGTTGGTTGGATTCAGCTGCGGGCCAGCACAGAGCGTAACGCCTCACCCGTATGTGTGCCTTTTTTGACCACTTCTTCGGGAGTTGTCGCCGCCACCACTCGGCCGCCCGCCTGCCCCCCGTCGGGGCCCAGATCAATCACCCAGTCCGCCTCGGCAATCACATCCAGGTCGTGTTCAATCACGACCACACTGTGGCCACCATCCACCAACCGGTGCAAAACGCGGATGAGTTTTTCCACATCGGCCATGTGCAGGCCCACCGTGGGCTCGTCCAGCACGTAAAGGGTATGCGGCGCTTTTTGCCCCCGCCGCGTAATGTCGTCACGCACCTTGCTCAGCTCGGTCACCAGCTTGATCCGTTGGGCCTCCCCACCGCTCAGAGTCGGCGACGGCTGTCCCAGGGTCAAGTACCCCAATCCCACATCCTTGAGAAGTTGCAGTGGATGGCTGATATTGGGCATGGCAGCGAAGAAATCTACCGCCTCATCGACTTCCATTCGCAAAACGTCACCGATGCTTTTACCTCGCCAGGTGACGGCAAGGGTTTCCGGGTTGAAACGAGCTCCGCGGCAGGTTTCACACAATACCTTGACGTCCGGGAGAAAACTCATGCCGATGGTTCGAATTCCTTGGCCTTCGCAGGCAGGGCAACGTCCTTCACCAGTGTTGAAGCTGAACCGGTTGGATGCATAGCCCCGCGCGCGCGCCTCCAGCGTCTCGGCAAACAATTTCCGGATAACGTCCCAAAATCCGATATAGGTCGCAGGGCAGCTCCGCGGTGTTTTGCCGATAGGGGTTTGATCCACTTCCAAAACACGATCAACCACTTCGTAGCCACTAACTGAACTGCAACCCGTCCAGTCCATTTTTTCACCCGCAGCCATGGCATCGCGACCGGCTTTGGTGCTTCGTTTGGCAACGACAGTTTGCACGTTAGCCAGCAAAACGTCTCGCGCCAGGGTGGACTTGCCCGACCCCGATACACCAGTCACCGCTACCAGTCGTTGCAGTGGAATGTTCGCGTCCACCAATTGCAGATTGTGTAGGCTCGCACCGACAACCCGTAGCCATTGTTGAGACAAATCTGCGGCTTCGGACTTCGAATTGGAACTGGAATGGGAACCAGATTTGCTTTCAGTGACTGTTCGCCTGGCCTGCACGGGATGCTTCATCGCGTGAAGCAGGTAGCGGCCGGTTTGTGAGTCACTTGCCTTCTGGATATCTGCTATTCCCCCTTCAGCCACGAGACAACCGCCACGTTTGCCTGCACTCGGGCCAATGTCAATGATGTGATCTGCATGCCGAATCGTGTCTTCGTCGTGTTCCACCACCACAAGGGTGTTACCTTTGTCACTTAGATTTTGCAATGCTCCCAAAAGTATCTTGTTGTCGCGAGCATGCAAACCAATCGTTGGCTCATCCAGGACGTAACACACGCCTTGCAAGTTACTTCCGAGCTGAGCCGCCAGACGGATGCGCTGGGCCTCACCACCACTGAGCGTGGGAGCGCCACGGTCCAGCGTGAGATAACCAAGTCCCACTTCTTCCAGAAACTCAAGACGACTTTTGATTTCTGGAATCAGGTCGCGGGCTATGCCACCTTCACGCTGGCTCATGCGCCCCTTTGTCTCCAACGTTTGAACCCATTGCCTGATATCCGTCACGCTCATGCGAGCCAGCTCTGTAATAGCCACGCCCTCAAAGGCCAATCTGGCAATCCCATCCATTGCGGCCGGAGCCGCCAGCTGAACACCAAATTTGACCGCACGGGCCGTTACGTTGAGTCGAGTTCCGAGGCAAGCTGGGCAGGCGGCATCTACCAGATCTTCAATTTCAGGCTCTGCAAAAGTCTGCTCGCGGCCCTTGTTCGCGTCGTCATCACGCACCGAATCGTCGAACACTCTGCGCTGCTCCTTGGTCAGGCGCACACCCGTGCCAACGCATTCGGGGCACCAACCGTGTTTGCTGTTGTAGCTGAAAAGACGTGGATCCAGCTCAGCGTAGCTGGTGCTGCAAACCGGGCAGGCGCGTTTGGTGGAGAACACATGCAAATGGCCGATTGAGTCAGTTGCGGTTCCGGCCACCATCGCCGCGCGAAGACCAGTCAAATGACTGAGCACATGAACCACACCCTTGCCGTGCACCAGTGCCGTGGCCAGTACCTCTCTCAACAGACTCTCGTTTTCGGGAGTGATGTCCAGGCTTGCTACGGGTAGCTCGATGGTGTGCTCCTTGAACCGATCAATCCGGGGGAACAGGGTAGTCGGCAGAAAGTTGCCGTCTACGCGCAAATGTGTATAGCCTCGGGGGCGCGCCCATTCGGCCAACTCGGTATAGACACCTTTGCGATTCAATACCAGTGGGGCCAGGAGACCGATGTGTTGACCCCGAAAGCTCTTGAGTAGCTGCTGGGCAATGCTGTCAGGCGTCTGCGGCTGGACCGCCGCGCCATCATGAATGCAGTGCTGCACCCCCAGCTTAACGTACAGCAGTCGCAAGAAGTGCCAAACTTCGGTCGTGGTGCCGACCGTGCTTTTGCGCCCGCCACGGGACAGACGCTGTTCGATAGCCACCGTTGGAGGAATGCCGTAGACGGCGTCTACCTCGGGGCGCCCGGCTGGCTGCACAATGCTGCGCGCGTACGCGTTGAGAGATTCCAGGTAGCGCCGCTGTCCCTCGTTAAACAGGATATCGAATGCCAACGTGGATTTGCCTGAACCCGACACGCCTGTGATCACGTTGAACTTGCCGCGGGGAATGTTCACGCTCAACGACTTGAGGTTGTGCTCCTTGGCATTCACGATCTGAATGCACTGGTCACCAATTGTGCCCGGTCGACTGACTTTCGGGAGAGACGCCTGTCGGACCTCGTTGGCCCTGTGAGAGCCCACCCCCAGCGCGCTCTCATATTCGCGCAATGCCTTCCCCGTGTGCGAACTCAGGTGCCGTTGAACATCTTCAGGCGTCCCAACGGCGACGATTTCCCCGCCAGCGTCGCCACCTTCCGGACCCAGATCAACCAACCAGTCGCTGGCCCGGATCACGTCCAGATTATGCTCAATAACCAGCAAGGAATGCCCAGCATCGAGCAGCTTACGCATGGCACGCATCAACTTGGCAATGTCGTCAAAATGCAGGCCCGTTGTTGGCTCATCGAACATGAAGAGCGTTCCACGCCTGGCCACGGCCTGTCGGCTCGCGCTGGTAGTTCTTGCAGCTTCCGCAAGAAATCCTGCCAACTTCAGCCGCTGGGCTTCACCGCCACTCAATGTCGGTACCGGTTGGCCCAGCTTGACATACTCCAGCCCGACGTCGACGATGGGCTGGAGCGCGCGGATGACGTCGCGGTCTGATGCAAATATCGCTGCCGCCTCACTCACCGTAAGCTGGAGCACATCCGCGACATTCATACTGAGCGTTCTGACCGGCCCCGCCAGACTACCCGCCCTCACCTCATCGGACGAGAGGCCCTCGGGCACCCGGCGTTCGATGGTCACCTCGAGGATTTCCGGTCGGTAACGTTTGCCGTCACAATCCGGACAACGAAGATAGACGTCACTCAGGAATTGCATTTCAACGTGCTCGAACCCGGAGCCACCACAGGTTGCGCATCGTCCGTCGCCACTGTTGGTGCTGAATTTGCTGGCCGTATAGCTTCGCTGCCTGGACAAGGGTGCATTGGCAAATATTTCCCGGATCGCATCCCATGCCCCGACATAACTCACCGGATTGGAGCGGGCCGTCTTGCCAATTGGCGACTGATCCACAAAGACCACGTCGCTGAGCTGCTCGGCTCCCATAAGCCGATGATGTTGTCCGGGGGCTTCAGTGGACTTGCCGAAATGGCGCATCAAGGCAGGTGCGAGCACATCCTGGATCAACGTGGACTTGCCAGAGCCGCTAACACCTGTCACGCACACCAGCCGCTGAAGTGGAATCTCCACGCTGATGTGTTTGAGGTTGTGCTCGGTCACACCTTCGAGAACCAGTCGGGGCGTGTTTTCTGCGACAAGTCGTTTGAACCCAGTGCCCACCTGCTTGCGCCCACCCAGATAGGCACCGGTCAACGTGTCGGCCCGTCGCAGGTCTTGCGTTGAACCGTCAAACACGATCTGGCCTCCCTTCTCACCAGGGCCCGGACCCATGTCAATCATCCTGTCCGCGGCCAACATGACCGCAGGATCGTGTTCAACGACCACCAGCGTGTTGCCCGCATCTCTCAAGCGCTGCATTGCCTCAATGATGCGGTGCATATCCCTTGGATGCAGTCCTATGCTGGGCTCATCCAGAACAAATAGGGTATTGACCAGTGACGTGCCCAGCGCAGTGGTCAAATTTATTCTTTGCACTTCTCCACCCGAAAGCGTTCGACTTTGGCGATCGAGAGTGAGGTATCCAATGCCCACGTCGCAAAGGTATTTCAGACGGGTCGCGATTTCCTCAAACAACAGCTTGAGGGCTTGAGCATCACCCCCCCTATTCGTTGCGCTCACCAAGGACAGCGCGCCCGAATTGATATCTTGCATCGACTCGAAAAACCTGCGCAGTTTATCCAGCGGTAATAGCATCAAGTCATGCAGACACAAACCCGGCAGAGCTTCGAGTTGCTCACGGCTCCACTTCACGCCCTGGGGCAAAAAACGCCGGGATGGATCCAGCACTGAATCAGCGTCGGCCTTGCTTCCGACTCGCCAAAGCAGGCTTTCTGTCTTCAACCGTGCACCGCCACAAACGCCGCAGGGTGTGTAGCTGCGGTACTTTGAGAGCAGCACCCGGATGTGCATTTTGTAGGACTTGGTCTCCAGGTACTCAAAAAACCGATTGACACCGAACCAGTGCTGGTTCCATTTACCATTCCAGTTGGGCGAGCCATGGATGACCCAGTGCTGCTGCTCAGGCGTGAGCTTGTAGTAAGGGGTGTCCCTTGGAATACCTGCCGCTTCAGCGTGCCGCATCAGGTCATCCTGGCACTCCTGCCAGGCTGGAGTTTGCATGGGCTTGACGGCACCTGCCCGCAACGTCAGCTTGTCGTTCGGGATCACCAACCCGTAGTCCACGCCAATAACGCGTCCAAAGCCCCGACATGTTTCGCAGGCACCAACCGCGGAATTGAAAGAAAACATCGAGGGGATGGGGTCGGTGTACCTGAGATCACTTTCAGGGCAGTGCAGTCCAGTTGAAAATTTCCAGATGTCTGCAGGCTCCTCACCTTGCAAGCAATAGACATTCACTCGCCCACCACCACGCTTCAATGCCATTTCAATGGCTTCCACCACCCGGGCCGGCTCCGTATTGCTGAGCCGAAAGCGGTCAGCAACGACGTCCAGCACCTTCCTTGTGGTCACTTCAATGGCTGCCGCTTTGGTGCCAGCTCTCTTCTTGGCTGTGGCCGTCGTGCGGGTCGCCTCAGGATCCGGGCGAACTACGATCTCGCGCTCGGCCTGGACCTTGGTATAGCCACTCACGGAAAGCCATTGCTCGATCTGCTGCGCACTGGTGTCGGCAGGCAGTTCCACCGGAAACGTCACAACCAGTCGGGCATCACCCGTGCCGGCACGATCCTTTAACTGGGCATAGATCGTTTCAGGCGTGTCATGACGCACAGTTTGTGCCGTTTCCCGATCAAAAAGGTGTCCGGACCGCGCAAACAGCAGCTTCAAGTGATCATTGAGCTCGGTCATCGTGCCCACAGTGGAGCGAGATGAGCGCACCGGATTGGTCTGGTCAATAGCAATGGCGGGTGGTACACCCTCGACCTTGTCTACTGCCGGTTTGTCCATGCGGTCCAGAAACTGGCGGGCGTAAGCGGAGAAGGTTTCTACATACCGACGTTGCCCCTCAGCAAACAGCGTGTCAAACACCAGGCTGGATTTGCCGGAGCCACTGGGACCCGTCACCACCGTCAACTCACCGGTCCGAATATCCAGATCAAGATTTTTGAGGTTGTGCTGGCGCGCACCGCGAATTCGGATAAGACCTTGGGTCATGGCTTGCTTTGTGGCAGTTGAGGCCAAACATTCTAGGCATGCAAACCAGCCCGCGCCCGTCAAGGGCTATCGACGATAGAGTTTTATTTTGGTGCGCTAGCAGATAACTGCGCTGCAGCGGGTGCACTTGCCGCTTCATGGGGCGTGGACGTGGCCTCAGTACCGTGTTTTTCGCCGCTCATGTCAATATCGCCGCCCTTGGACAGGATAAACAGCGCCAAACCTGCAAATACAGCAAAACCTACCGCAATTTTCCACATGATCAGCTCCCGGGATTCAGATTGATAAACACTAAAGAAAAGGCCTTCGCAAACGGGAAGACCTTTTGTTGAATGGCCGGACGCGCAGCGATGGGCGTCCGGCAAATCACGTTCAGTCGTTGGCGTAAATATCCACGTCTTTGGTTTCCTTGACGAACAGCATGCCGATGACAAAAGTCATACCAGCCACGATGATCGGGTACCACAGGCCGTTGTACATATTTCCGGTCTGGGCCACGATAGCAAAAGCCGTCGTAGGCAGCAGTCCGCCAAACCAGCCGTTGCCGATGTGGTAAGGCAGGCTCATGGAGGTGTAACGGATACGGGTCGGGAACATTTCCACCAGCATGGCAGCAATCGGGCCGTACACCATGGTCACCAGAATCACCAGGTAGGTGAGAATGGCAATGACGGTCACCTTGTCAAACTTGGCCATGTCAGCCTTGACAGGGTAGTTGGCCGCCTTCAAAGCAGCGCCCAGATTGGCACCAAGGAGTGTCGCACCAACGGTCTTGTCATTGCTCAGGTCTTTGACTGCCTTGGTAGCAGCTTCCAGCGCTTTGGGGTCCTGGGGTTGTGCAGCAGTTACTTCGGCCAGCTTGGCATCGGCCTTGGCTTTGGCGGCGGCAATATCTTCGGGTGTGTACTTCACTTTGACCAAAGTCTCGCCAACGTGGATGGTAGCGGGTGTGCCAGCGGGAGCTGCGATGTTGTCGTAGCTAACTGAGGCGCCAGCCAAACGTTGTTTGGCAATGTCGCATGAGCTGGTGAACTTGACAGTACCGGTAGGGTTGAACTGGAAAGAGCACTCGGCCGGGTCAGCGGTCACGGTCACCTTGTTGGCGGCTTGCGCAGCAGCCAGGTCAGGGTTGGCGGCTTTGGTCAGCGCTGTGAACACCGGGAAGTAAGTTACTACGGCCAACAAACAACCAGCCATGATGATGGGCTTGCGGCCAATCTTGTCGGATAGCGAGCCGAAGAAGATGAAGAAAGGCGTACCAATCATCAGGGAAATCGCGACCATGATATTGGCAGTCGCACCGTCAACTTTGAGTGCCTGGGTCAGGAAGAACAAGGCGTAGAACTGACCAGAATACCAGACGACGGCTTGACCAGCGGTCAAACCGATCAGGGCCAAAATTACGATCTTCAGGTTTTTCCACTGGCCGAATGATTCGGACAAAGGTGCCTTGGAGGTCTTGCCTTCGGCCTTCATCTTGGCGAAAGCAGGCGACTCGTTCATGCTCAAACGGATGTAAACCGAAACGGCCAACAGCAGAATGGACACAATGAACGGAACACGCCAACCCCAGTCAGCAAAGGCTGCTTCGCCAATCATCGTACGTGTACCCAGAATCACCATCAGGCTCAGGAACAGGCCCAGAGTGGCCGTGGTCTGAATCCAGGAGGTGTAGGCACCGCGTTTTCCATGAGGAGCATGCTCGGCCACATAAGTGGCAGCACCGCCGTACTCGCCACCCAGTGCCAGGCCTTGCAACATGCGCAGGGCAATCAGGATCACGGGAGCGGCCACACCAATCGATGCGTAGTTTGGCAAGATGCCCACAATAAACGTTGACAGGCCCATGATCAGGATAGTGACCAGGAACGTGTATTTACGGCCAATCATGTCACCCAGGCGGCCAAAGAAAATGGCGCCGAAAGGACGAACGATGAAACCGGCTGCGAAAGCCAGCAGCGCGAAAATGAAGGCAGAACCTTCATCCAGACCACTGAAGAACTGCTTGGCAATGATGGCTGCCAAAGAACCGTATAGATAAAAGTCGTACCACTCAAATACGGTACCCAATGACGAAGCAAAGATAACCTTCTTTTCTTCGGCGCTCATTGGCCGTGGGGCCGCTGCTGTTGCCATGTTGATGTCTCCAAAAGGTTTGCCCCTCCAAATTGGAGGTAAGGGCTTATTCTTGAAGAAGGCTCTGACCCTGCTCTGACACCAAACCAACCGCGACTTACGTCTAACTGAACCGATACTGACAAACTAGGGTGAAACCCTTGGGGTTCATTTCGTGATGTGGAGAATAGCTACTTTGGACGGATGGCGCCTTGCGCAACCTGGTGTACGGTATGCCACGCCGGGCCCTCAAACCAGCCGTCACCCCGCAAATAATCGCCAAGCATTGGCAAGGCATCCAGTCCCCAAAACACCTTGTCGTCCACCACGAAAGCCGGCACGCCGAACAGATCCAATGCGATGGCTTCATCTGTATTGGCTTTCAGCTGCGCCTTTACCTCATCGCCATTCATGTCACGCTGCGGCGCAATACTGGCAACAAGGGTCGCCAGACGCCCGGCATCAACCGCATCGGCACCACCACGCCACACGTGTCGAAATAGGGTTTCGGTGACGTAACGGTTGGGTGTTCCCTGTTCGCTGCTCGCAATGGCCAGCCGCAACAGCGACAGCGGGTTGAAAGGATGGGCCGCCGGAAGCTGAAACTCCTGACCCATGCGGTGAGCCAGCCACTGCACATGTCGGTAGGTCCAGTCCCGCTTGGGCTTGATCTCCGCCGGACCCAGTTGCCCATGGCGCTTGAGCAACGCTGCAAACAGGATCGGCTTGTACGTGACGCCGTAACTCAACCCCATCAAGCTTTCTGGCAGCTGCTCAAATGCCAGAGCGGCATACGGCGAGATGAAATCAAAATAGAACGTGATGTGTTTCATGATGTCGTTGCAGCGATGCGCTGCTCAATAAGCGCCCAGATCGCCTTCTTTTCGAAATCGCTGGATGCGCTCCAGTGGCGAATCTCCTCGAGGGTTCGCAAACAGCCTTCGCACAGGGCGCCCGCGGCATCCATCCGGCATACGGAAATGCATGGGGATGGGACATTTCCAGCCATGGTTCGCACCGCCAGTGCGCGATCAGTTATCAATTGTGCAGCAACCATGACACGATCAACTCGTTAACGGCTCGGTGACATCGGCAACCGGCGCACCTGCCAGGGCCTCGAGGTCGACCGGACTCAGTCTGAACACCGCATGCGGGTGACCGGCTGCAGCCCAGATTTCGTCAAAACGGAACAGCTCGCGGTCCACCAGAGTCACCGACTCCATCACATGGGCGACGGGTGACACGCCGCCAATACTGAAACCCGTCCGGGCTTTCACAAAATCAGCATCGGCTCGCCCGATGGCCCCTACCAATGCGGCCACCTTCTTTTCATCCACCCGCCGGTCGCCCGACGTGATCACCAGAATGGCAATATCGTCGCTCTCGCGACGAAAGATGATGCTTTTGGCGATTTGACCTACGGCAACGCCCAGCGCGTCAGCTGCCTGCCGTGCTGTCCGGCAGGCAGCATCGAGCATGACTGGATGATGGGCATGGTTGCGGGCCTGCAAGACCTGAACAACGCGTTGCACACCTTCGGGCAGAGTTTTCAATTCGGCACCACACATGATCATCCCTGTCATCCCACTCTCTTGTTCAGCAAGGCCGTTGCTGCTCTGGAGTTGGGCTTGCGCTCCAGCACATCACTGATAAATTTTCCTGCGTCGATCAGCTTGTCCAGATCGATACCTGTCTCGATACCCATACCCTGGAGCATGTAAACCACATCTTCGGAGGCAACGTTGCCAGTCGCACCCTTGGCGTAGGGGCAACCGCCAAGACCGGCTACTGCGGTATCAAACTGCCAGATACCCATTTGCAGGCATATCAGGGTATTGGCCAGGGCTTGCCCGTAAGTGTCGTGGAAATGACCTGAAATATCGTTGACGTCGTAGTGCCTCAGAGTCGCCTCCATAGCGCGCTGAACCTTGACAGGGGTACCCACACCAATGGTATCGGCCACACCGACATGCTGTACGCCGATGTCTTTCATCAACCCGGCCAGCATAGATACACGAGCCGGAGCAATGTCGCCCTCATAAGGGCAACCCACCGTGCAGGACATCGCTCCGCGAACATGAATGCCTCTGGCAAGCGCCGCCTCCACCACGGGCCGAAACCGCTCAATACTCTGGGCAATCGAACAATTGATATTTCGCTGGCTAAAAGCCTCACTGGCTGCACCGAACACCACAATTTCGTCAGGATTCGACTTCAACGCCGCCTCAAACCCCTGAAGGTTGGGCGTGAGCACTGAATAACAAACGCCCACTTTGCGGGTAATGCCCGACATGACTTGCGCGTTGTCAGCCATCTGTGGCACCCATTTTGGACTGACAAAACTGGTGACCTCGATGTTCCTGACGCCTGCGTCCTGCAAACGGTGTACCAACTCAATCTTGACGGCAGCTGGCACAGGTTGTTTTTCGTTCTGCAGACCATCACGCGGGCCCACATCTACCAGTTTGACTGTTGACGGCATGCTCATTTGATATCCTCAATATCCCCGATCAGGCTCCACGATACCGGCAACGGGTTCACCGCGTTCCAAAGCCTGGATCTTGCCCACAATCTGGGCGATGCTTTCATCGCGCAGGGTTCGAGCTGACGTATGGGGAGTCACGGTGATTTTCGGGTGGTGCCAGAATGGATGGCCTTGTGGCAACGGTTCCGTGCGGAACACGTCCAGTGTGGCACCGCTCAAATGGCCGCGGTCGATCAGCGTGACCAGATCTTCATCAACCAGATGAGCGCCTCTGGCCACGTTGATCACATAGCCCCCGGGCTTCAATCGGGCCAGCGTTTCAAGCCGCATGATGTCGCGCGTGTCCGGCGTGAGTGGCAACAGACACACCAGCACACGCGTAGCGGCCAAAAAAGCATCCAGTTGCTCCGGGCCAGTAAAACAGCGCACACCTTCAATGACCTTGGCCGACCGGCTCCAGCCATTCACCGGGAATTCAAACGAGGCCAGCGCTTTTGCAACCCGCTCACCCAGCACCCCCAGACCCATCACGCCGATGGGAAACTCCGCGCGACGTCGCGGCTTCCGAAAAGACCAAATCCCCTGCGCCACATCGGCCGCGAAGCCGTCGAACTCACGAAAGTGTCGTATCACGGCGTGACAAACATACTCAGCCATCTGCGCCGACATGCCTGCATCGTCCAGCCGGACCACTTTTGCTTTGAACGGCAGCCTGAGTTTCAACAATGCGTCCACCCCCGCCCCGATATTGAAGATGCATTTGAGCTGCGTCTGCTCATCCAGAAAGGACTGCGGTGGAGCCCATACCACTGCGTAATCGGCCGAAACCGCTCCCGGTTGCCAGGGTTCAATGCTGGCCTGAGGCAGCGCTGTCCGAAGTCCGGCCAGCCATGGGTCAGCCTGCGTGTCTGTGCAGCAGAAGGTGATGCGCATGCTAATCAGGCAGACAATCTGATCAGTTCCGAGCCTTCTGCCACCTGATCTCCAGGCTCATAGAGGAGTTCTGCCACCGTTCCGTCATGTGGTGCTGCGATAGTGTGCTCCATTTTCATGGCCTCCATCACCGCCAGCGCTTGCCCCTTGCCCACCTTGTCTCCGGCCTTTACCGCGAACGACACTACTTTCCCGGGCATGGGGGCGGTCAGGCGTCCGCCCTCACCCTGACTGTCCCCCGCATGCGCAAGAAGGTCAATTGCTATGATTTGTGTAGCGCCTCGCGCAGTGAACACGTGGACCATCTCGCGATTCCTGTATACATTGACTGTCTGGCGCTGTCCCTCGTACTGAATAGTGATGCTGCGTCCTTCACCGGCGACATTCAGTATCCCGGCAGTCTCTCCAATAGCCAGGTGGAGCGTCCCATCGTGCAGGTAGGTCAACTCTGCTTGGACAGGCTCGCCCTGAAATTCGAATTCAAAACGGCGGACGTTCACGCCGTGCGAACGCCACCCGTCGCGTCGACTGAACGGATCATTGCCTTCGCAGGCACGCTCACTCAACAGGATTTGCGCGACCGACGCCGCAACAGCCAAGACCAGCCCTACTGGTTCCTGTTTGAACAGCACTGCCTGTTCGCGAGGAATCAAGGCGGTATCGAGTTGGCCTTGAGCAAATGACGGACTGCGCACAACATACCGCAGGAACTGGACATTGGTTTGCAGCCCCACGATGTGTGTCTGCGCCAGCGCCGCATCCATTCGGGCCAGCGCCTCCTCCCGCGTCTGGCCATGCACGATGAGCTTGGCCACCATCGAGTCGTAGTAGGGCGAAATGGCATCGCCTTCGCGCACGCCCGCGTCCAGCCGCACGCCCGCGCCCAAACCCGTCACGACGCCCCCGCGCTCGAAACTCACACACCCCGGCAGATTGAAAACCTGGAGTGCACCCGTTGCCGGCAGGAAGTTGTTGTCTGGTGTTTCGGCGCAGATGCGCGCCTCTATGGCGTGCCCGATGATGCGAAGCTGGTCCTGAGCCAGCGGCAGGGTTTGTCCACAAGCAATTCGCAGTTGCCACTCCACCAGATCCAGCCCGGTGATCGCCTCGGTGACGGGGTGCTCTACCTGCAGACGGGTGTTCATTTCCATGAAGAAGAAGCTCATCGAACCATCTGACTTCTGCTCCACAATGAACTCCACCGTGCCCGCGCCAACGTAGTTCACCGCTCTTGCCGCAGCAACCGCCGCTTCACCCATCTGCTTGCGCATGGCCGGCGTCATCCCAGGCGCCGGAGCCTCCTCCAGCACTTTTTGGTGGCGACGCTGCACGGAACAGTCGCGCTCAAACAGGTACACGTAATTCCCCTGGGTATCGCCGAAGATCTGGATCTCGATATGGCGCGGCCGCTGCACGTACTTTTCGATCAGTACCGCGTCATCGCCAAAGCTGTTGATCGCTTCGCGCTTGCACGCAGCCAATGCAGCTTCAAAGTCCTCTGGCTTGTCCACCGCCCGCATACCTTTGCCGCCGCCACCCGCGCTGGCCTTGATGAGCACCGGATAGCCCATACGGTCAGCCTGGTTTCGGAGCAACGCCGGGTTTTGATCCGCTCCGTGGTAGCCGGGTACCAGCGGAACGCCCGCTTTTTCCATCAACTGCTTGGACTCTGCCTTCAGTCCCATGGCTTTGATGGCAGAAGGTGGTGGCCCGATGAATACCAAGCCTGCATCGGCACACGCCCGTGCAAACTCCTCGTTCTCACTCAGGAAGCCATAGCCAGGATGGACCGCCTGAGCCCCCGTGGCCCGGGCAGCCTCCAATATCCGCCCCCAGCGCAGGTAGCTGTCTTTGGGTGCGCTGCCACCTATATAAACAGCCTCGTCACAAGCGCTCACGTGCTTGGCATTGGCATCAGCATCGGAGTACACCGCAACGGTTTTGATCGCCAGTCTGCGGGCCGTTGCCGCAACCCGACAGGCGATCTCACCGCGATTGGCAATCAGAATTTTTGTGAACATGATGTTTTCTCAAGGAGCGGGGGCTGGACTGTGCCAACCACCAATACGGCGGGCGAGCGCCTTCAGGAACTTGAACAGCGTTATCAACAGAATGATCATCAGCACCAGCGTGATGACCAGTGCAATGCCAAAAGCCACCGGATAGTTCGTGGCCAGCCACAGGGCACCCACGACCAGACCATCCTCAAGCAGGCTCACGGCGATGTTCGAAAAAGGTTCGGGTGAACTGTTCACGGCCACGCGTGTGGTTGCCTTCGTGGCAAACGACGTAGCGGCCAGTGATCCACCCAACAAGGCGGCGACTACACCCATCGTGGCACTGTCCGCGCCAAATACTCCGGCCGCCAAAGCAGCCCCCGCAGGAACCCGTATAACTGAATGCACAACATCCCACAGCGAGTCCACACCAGGTATCTTGTCCGCGAAAAACTCTACAAACAACATGAAACCGCTGCCTGCCAGCATCGCCGGATGTTGCAGCAGGAGCAAACCTTTAGGTAGCGGTATCCATCCCATCACACCGGCCAGACCCGTGATGAAAACCACCGCGTAAAGCCGCATGCCACTGGCCCACCCGAGTACAGCGGCCAGAGCCATCAAAGCCGGCATGTCCATAGACTGGGCACCCTGCTCCACGGCGGTGGACGCACTCCCCACAAGGGTTTGCCAGATATGAATCAGGGTTTCCATGATCGACGTGTGAGATGTCGGGGGAGAGTGGTCTACTCGTGCGGGAAAAGAACCATCACATCCGGAAAATGCCGAACTGCGTATCAGGGATTGGTGCATTGAGCGAAGCACTCAAGCCCAAAGCCAGCACGCGTCGCGTGTCAGCGGGATCAATTACACCGTCGTCCCAAAGCCTTGCTGTAGCAAAATAGGGATGCCCCTGCTCTTCATACTGGCGACGAATGGGTGCCTTGAAGGCCTCTTCCTCTTCCATGCTCCAGTTGCCGCCGCGGCCTTCAATGCCGTCGCGCTTGACCGTGGCCAGCACAGCGGCGGCCTGGTCACCGCCCATGACGGAAATGCGCGCGTTCGGCCACATCCACAGGAATCGGGGCGAGTAAGCCCTGCCGCACATGCCATAGTTGCCGGCGCCGAAGCTGCCACCAATGATGATGGTGAATTTGGGCACCGCTGCAGTAGCCACCGCCGTGACCATCTTGGCGCCATTGCGGGCGATGCCCTCGTTCTCGTATTTGCGCCCCACCATGAAGCCTGTGATGTTCTGCAGAAAAACCAGCGGTATCTTGCGCTGGCAGCACAGTTCGATGAAATGCGCACCTTTCAACGCCGACTCGCTGAACAGAATGCCGTTGTTGGCGATGATGCCCACTGGCATGCCCTCAATATGAGCAAATCCACAGATGAGTGTGGCGCCGTAACGCGCCTTGAATTCGTCAAACTCCGATGCGTCAACGATACGGGCGATGATTTCCCTCACATCGAAGGGCTTGCGAGTATCCATCGGGATCACGCCATACAGCTCTTCTGCTACAAATTTAGGAGCTTTTGGCGCACTGTGGACAAGGGTTTTAGGCTTAATTATGTTCAAATTTTTGACCGATGCACGCGCCAGAGCCAACGCGTGCAAGTCGCTCTGCGCCAGATGATCCGCCACACCGGACAGGCGTGTGTGCACATCGCCACCACCCAGGTCCTCGGCTGTGACAACCTCGCCCGTGGCCGCTTTCACCAGCGGGGGGCCACCCAGAAAAATCGTTCCCTGATTTTTGACAATGATGCTTTCATCACTCATGGCTGGCACATAGGCGCCGCCGGCGGTGCAGCTACCCATGACCACTGCTATCTGTGCGATGCCTTGGGCGCTCATGTTGGCCTGATTGAAAAAGATGCGGCCAAAATGGTCCCGATCAGGGAAAACCTCATCCTGGTTGGGCAGATTGGCCCCGCCTGAATCCACCAGATAGATACACGGTAGCCGATTCTGTTGTGCCACCTCCTGCGCTCGCAGGTGTTTTTTGACCGTCATGGGGTAATAGGTGCCGCCTTTGACGGTCGCATCGTTGCAGACAATCATGCAATCCACACCACTCACGCGGCCAATACCCACGATGACCCCCGCGCACGGTGCGCTGTCGCTGCCATCCCTGTCAGGGTACATGCCTAAAGCCGCCAGCGGACTCAACTCCAGAAACGGCGTGCCGGGGTCCAGCAACATTTGCACCCGGTCACGCGGAAGCAGTTTTCCCCGCGCCGTATGGCGGGCCCGCGCCACCTCACCGCCACCATCCTGAGCCTTGGCTACTTCGGCATTCAGATCAGCCACCAGAGTGCGCATGGCCATGGCATTGGCCTGAAAATCCGCTGAGCGGGCGTTGAGTTGGGTCTCCAGAACGGGCATTTTGATGCTTTCAGGAAGGGTGGCTCGCGGCCAGTTTGATTGACGTTTACGTAAACGTCAATTGTGTCATGTTTTGCTGCGCCAGCAAATCCGGCAAGGCAGTCATCCGGGTAAAAATGTGGTGCGCGCCGGCTTGAAGCAGATCTTGCGCATCAACATGAGTCGATGTCGCTGGCGAGTAGGCAAACACGGTCGATCCCGCGGCCACGCCAGCTGTTACGCCAACGACGGTGTCTTCCACCACCGCGCAGCGCCGTGGATCAACACCCAGCGCAGCCGCGGCGGCCAGGTAGACATCCGGAAACGGTTTGGAGCGCGGAGTCTCATATCCACTGAAGATACGCCCGTCAAAATAACTGATCAACTCAAGTTTGCGTAGCATCAGCTCGACTTTGAATCGGTCAGCACCCGATGCGCAGGCGATGCGTCCGCCGTGATGCGCATGCACTCGATGCACCGCGTCGTGGATGTCGGGGATGGCCGTGAGGTACAGCGACAAGGCTTCATTGCGCCGGTCACGAAAGGATGTCAGCCAGTCCTCGGTCACCTCGGACCCGGTGCGCTGCTCAATGAGCTCCGCCTCGTCCCTCACCGTCTTGCCCACAAACAGGCTCATGCACTCAGCCACGGTCAGGTTCCAGCCCCGCTCCTGGAGCATGTCGCGCAATACCCCGTTGGTGATGTGCTCACTGTCCACCAGAACGCCATCACAGTCAAATAGCACCGCTTCAAATTTCATGTCATTCCGTCCAAGTAGTACCAATGTCCCGCTTCCTTGATGAAGCGACTCCGCTCATGCAACCGCACGGCACGCCCGGCGACTCTGTGCCGCGCGACAAACTCCACTTCGGCATGCTCGGCATCTTGTTCGCTACTCGCACGAACCTCAAGTCCCAACCATTTTGCATCCGGATCAAAATCAATTCCATCCGGTCGACGGGATGCATGCCAGGTGGACAGCAGATAAGGCTCACGTTCCAGAACAAATGCGGTGTAGCGCGAGCGCATCAATGTCTCAGCATCCGCCGCACTCAGGCACGATTCCAGGCAGCGGCTGCAACACTGCGCATAGGCAAGCGCCTTTCCTGTTGCGTCGAGTCGTCCGCAAGGACAAGGCTGTTCTCCCTGCAGATATTTCACGCCTTTCTGGCCTTTCGCTCCTCCAGAGTCTCAGTGGGCGCCGCCTGCTTGACCCAGTCGGCAAATCCTCCTTCAATATGGGCAACATTGGTCATGCCCATATCCTGCAAGGACTTGGCCGTCAACGCGCTGCGCCAGCCAGCGCCACAGAACAGCACAAACTCCTTGCCCTCATCGCCAAAAATCGGCTTGAAATAAGGTGACGCCGGGTCAACCCAGAACTCCAGCATGCCTCGCGGTGCGTGAAAAGCGCCGGGAACAGTCCCTTCGCGCTCCAGCTCGCGCACATCGCGAATATCCACCAGCTGCAGATTGGCTTGACCCATACGGGCACGCACCTGTTCGACGGTGTAGGTCGTGATCTGGGCACTGGCCTCTTCGACGAGCTGTCGTGATCCTTTGGTTATGGGCATTGAGTACTCCTGTTTTTGAAAAACGAAACCAGATTATCGAGCCGCAGCAAGACCACCAGCGCCTCAATTGCTGGCAACCACACTGTCACGAATACGCCGTAAGCTAGCAGCATTCACAAGGAATCGACAAAACCATGAGCGTACGCAATCTGGATTCCCTTTTCGACCCCGCTTCAGTCGCAGTCATTGGCGCTTCCCAGCGCCCGGGTAGCGTCGGCGCCACCGTCTGGCAAAACCTGACCCAAGGGGGATTTACTGGGCAAATCTATCCGGTGAACCCCAAATACCGGGCGTTTGGTGACCACCCCGCCTACGCCAGGGTGGCAGATCTGCCAGCAGTTCCGGAACTGGCCTTGATCTGTACGCCGCCTGCTACCGTCCCCGGTCTGGTGCAGGAGCTGGCCGAGCGCGGCACCCGCGCAGCCATCATCCTGACAGCAGGGCTGGATGCCACCCAAAAGCAGGCCATGCTGGATGCCGCGCGTCCGAGGCTGCTTCGGTTGCTCGGTCCCAACTGTATTGGCCTGTTGTCACCACACGCTGGCCTGAATGCCAGTTTCGCCCATATCAACGCACAAAAGGGTGAACTGGCTTTTGTATCGCAATCGGGTGCGCTCGTCACAGCCATGCTGGACTGGGCGGACGCACAACGAATCGGGTTTTCGCATTTTGTGTCACTGGGTGAACATGCAGACGTCGACTTTGGCGACATGCTGGATTACCTCGCCAACGACGTGCACACGCGTGCCATCCTGCTCTATATCGAATCGGTTGAGGCGCCACGCAAGTTCATGTCGGCCGCGCGAGCGGCGGCCAGGAACAAGCCTGTCATCGTGATCAAGGCAGGGCGCTCTGCGCAGGGACAGAAGGCGGCGGCATCCCACACAGGTGCACTCGCGGGTTCTGATGACGTGTATGAAGCGGCCATCGCACGTGCCGGAATGCTGCGCGTGAACACCCTTCAGGAATTGTTTCTGGCAGCGGAGACACTGACCCGTTGCCGGGCTGCAGGCAGCGATGTGCTGACCATTCTGACCAACGGCGGAGGTGCGGGCGTGATGGCCGCAGACGCCGCAGCTGCGCAAGGCGTGCCACTTGCTACGCTCTCCCCTTCGACAATGGAAAAACTCAACGATGTGCTTCCGCCCAACTGGTCTCATGGCAACCCGGTGGATATCATCGGTGACGCACCGGCACAGCGCTACGTGCAAGCACTGGAAATACTGTCTGCCGACCCGGCTTGCGGCACCATCCTATTCATTCATGCGCCAACGGCCATCGTGCCAAGCCCCAGCATTGCGCGTGCACTGGTGCCTGTTGCCCGTCCGGCAGGCGCACGACCACCGCGGCTCATGAGCTGCTGGCTGGGAGGCCATGCAGTTCAGGAAGCACGCGAACTCTTCAGGCAGTCCAGCATTGCCAGTTTTGAGACGCCCGAAGAGGCCGTGCAGGCGCTGGCCATGCTGCAGTCCTATGAACGCAACCAGGCGGAACTGACGGAGGCGCCCCCGGCCCAGGCTGCCCAGCTCGCACCCGATCAGGCAGCCGCTGCGGCAATTGTGCGAGAGGCATTGGCCAGTGGACAGGAAATGTTGACAGAGCCACAGGCCAAAGCAGTTCTTGAGGCGTACCACGTGCCTGTTGTTGCCACCAGGAAGGTGGCGCCAGACGCAGTGCTCGCGGCAGATGAGGCGAGCCGCATTGGGTTCCCGGTCGTGATCAAGATACTTTCTGATCAGATCTCGCACAAATCAGATGTAGGCGGCGTGGCGCTGAATCTGGATAGCGCGGATGAAGTCCGCGACGCTGCCCGAATCATGCTGGCGCGCGTGGGCATGCTGCGACCCGACGCCGTCATCGATGGATTCACCGTGCAGGCCATGGTGCGCCGCAAGCACGTGCAGGAAGTGATTGTGGGCGCCACCATAGACCGGATTTTTGGTCCCATCATTCTTTTCGGACAGGGCGGCACAGCAGTCGAAGTGATGGCGGACCGCGCGGTAGCGCTGCCACCTCTGAGCGTGCCGCTGGCGCGTGCGCTGATTTCGCGAACCCGGATCTCCAGGCTACTGAAAGGCTGGCGCGACACACCGGCAGTGGACGAAGGTGCTCTGCTTTCAGTATTGCTGGCAACATCGCAAATGCTGGCCGATATACCCGAGCTTGCCGAACTGGACATCAACCCCCTGCTGGTGAACCATGAGGGCGCAATTGCGCTGGACGCGCGCATCCGCTTAAGCTCCGCCTTGCCTGCAGGTGCTTCGCACTTTGCCATCCGGCCTTACCCCACCGAGTTGGCAGAAATAGTTGACTGGCAAGGTGTCAAACTTGTATTACGACCCATTCGCCCCGAAGACGAAGCGATGCACATGGAGTTCCTCACCAGCCTGGCCCCCGAAGACATCCGGATGCGGGTGTTTTACAGCCGCCGCACGATGGAGCACAGCGAACTTGCCAGGCTCGTCCAGATTGATTACACCCGGGAGATGGCGTTCATCGCCATCGCACCGGGACCCGATGGCCAGCCCCAGACTCTGGGCGTGGTTCGCGCGATGACGGATCCCGACAACATCAATGCCGAGTTCGGCATCATCATTCGCTCGGAACTCAAAGGGAAAGGGCTGGGCCAGTTGCTCATGGACAAACTCATCGGCTACCTGCGCGCCCAAGGCACCCAGCGAATCGTGGCAACGGTACTCCGGGAGAACCACCGGATGCTGGAGCTCGCCCACTCGTTGGGATTTCAGGATGCCGCACTACAAGAAGACGGTGGTACGCGCTCCATCGTGATGGAGTTGCAGACACCGTCCTAATCGCCGGCCGAAACCTCCCGTGTCAAACGCTCTGGCCCCCATCAATGGCCATTTCGGCACCCGTAATGTAGGAAGACTTTTCGCTGCAAAGAAACTCGATCAGGTCGGCCACCTCGTCCACCTGTCCAAGACGCCGCATCGGGATATCGTTGTCCACGATGGCGCTGGTGCCGGGAGAAAGTATCGCCGTCTTGATCTCACCCGGGGACACTGCATTGACGCGAACACCCAGAGGAGCCATGTCTGCCGCCATTTCCCGGGTCAATGCCGATAGTGCCGCCTTGGACGTTGCGTAGGCAGCTCCCGCAAAGGGATGGACCCGATGACCTGCAATAGAGCAGAGGTTGACAACGGCGCCTTTGGCATTGGACAACTCCTGCGCGAAACCCCGGGTCAACACCAGGGGCGCATAGAAGTTCGTGTTGTACATGGACTGCCATTCATCCAGATTGCCGTGCCCTTCGTGGTAGTGCCAGTGCTCACGGCGCTGGAAATACTGAATCTCAATCTGGCCCGGGCGGCCGCAGCTTGTGGTGCGACACTGCGCGTGACATTCATGCGGGTCACGCTGCCCGGCATCATGCCCGCCATGGCTTCAGGTGCCCTGTTTGCATTTGCTGCGTCATTTGACGATGTGGTGATTGCGCTGCTGATTGCAGGCCCTGCAACGCAGGTCGCGCAAGAACTCGCAGATCGTTCGCTAGCGCACTGAGCTGGTCAGGCCAGCGCGCGCTGGATGATGATTTTCTGCACGTCACTCGTGCCTTCGTAAATCTGACACACACGCACATCACGGTAGATGCGCTCCACCGGAAAATCGCTCACATAGCCATAGCCACCCAGCGTCTGGATGGCTGCGCTGCATACTTTCTCGGCCATTTCGCTGGCGAACAGTTTGGCCATCGCCGCTTCCTTCAAACAGGGCAGGCCAGCATCCCGCAGGGTGGCTGCATGCCAGATGAGCTGGCGGGCGGCTTCAATCTGCGTGGCACATTCAGCCAGCCTGAACCCGACTGCCTGGTGGTTGAAGATGGACTGACCAAAACTCTCACGCTGTTTGGCGTAGTCCAGCGCACATTCAAATGCACTGCGCGCCATGCCCACACTTTGCGCCGCAATGCCGATGCGCCCGCCCTCCAGTCCACCCAGGGCAATCTTGTAGCCTTCGCCCTCGGCACCAATCAGGTTCTCCCCAGGAATACGGCAGTTGTCGAAGTTGATTTGCGCAGTATCGCTCGAATGCTGGCCCAGCTTGTCTTCCAGACGGGCCACCACATAGCCTGGTGCATTCGTTGGCACCAGAAACGCACTCATGCCCTTTTTGCCAGCGCCCTTGTCGGTCACGGCAATGACGATAGCGACATCGCCATACTTGCCACTGGTTATGAACTGCTTGACGCCGTTGATCACATACCCGTCGCCGTCTTTGACTGCGGTGGTCTTGAGCGCTGAAGCATCCGAGCCCACATGGGGCTCCGTCAGGCAAAACGCGCCGAGCATCTCTCCCTGCGCCAGCGGTGCAAGCCATTGCTTCTTCTGTTGGGCATTGCCGTAGCGCAGGAGTATCGCGTTGACAGGGCAATTGGTCACGCTGATGGCTGTGCTGGTACCACCGTCACCGGCTGCAATTTCTTCGAGCACCAACGCCAGTGTCACGTAGTCCAGATTGGCGCCACCGAATTCCTCGGGCACACATATCCCGTAAGCGCCCAGAGCCGCCAGCCCCTTGTGCGCCTCTTTCGGGAAATGATGCTCCTTGTCCCAGCGGGCGGCATTCGGCCATAACTCCTCCCGGGCAAACGCGCGCACGGCATCGCGAATCATTTCCTGGTCCTGGTTGAGTATCAAATTGGCCTCCAGACCTCTAGATATATGCGCGAGTAGCTACTTTATTTATAGCATCTCAATTGCCACGGCCGTTGCTTCACCCCCACCAATACACAGCGTCGCAACGCCGCGTTTGAGGTCACGCGCCTTGAGCGCATGGATCAGCGTGACCATGATGCGCGCACCACTGGCGCCAATCGGGTGGCCCAGCGCGCAGGCGCCGCCGTTCACATTCACGATGTCGTGGCTCAGGCCCAGCTCGCGCATCAGGGCCATGGGCACGACGGCAAAGGCCTCGTTCACTTCCCAGAGGTCCACGTCTTTCACGCTCCAGTTCGCCTTGGCCAGCAGCTTCTGTACGGCGCCTACCGGGGCAGTGGCAAACCAGTTCGGCTCCTGGGCGTGAACGGCATGCGCCACGATGCGGGCCAGCGGCCGGGCTCCCAGCTTCGTCGCAGTAGTTGCGCGCATCATCACCATGGCGGCGGCACCATCATTGATGGACGAGCTGCTGGCGGCCGTGATGGTGCCGTCCTTCTTGAATGCGGGTTTGAGCGACGCAATCTTGTCCAGCTTCACTTTGCCGGGACCTTCGTCAATGCTGATGGTGGTTTCCCCTGCGCGGGTTCTGACCGTGACCGGAGTGATTTCCGCGGCAAATGCGCCGGATAGGGTAGCCGCCTGGGCGCGCTGCACACTGGCGGTGGCGAATGCGTCCTGCTGCTCGCGGGTGAACGCGTACTTGGCGGCGCAGTCTTCACCAAAGGTGCCCATGGAGCGGCCTGGCTCGTAGGCATCTTCCAGGCCATCGAGCATCATGTGGTCAAACATGCGGTCGTGGCCGATGCGGTAACCACCGCGTGCTTTCTGCAGCAAATAAGGGGCGTTGGTCATGCTCTCCATGCCGCCGGCCACCAGCACATCGGCGCTTCCAGCCAGGAGCATGTCGTGGCCGAACATGGCCGCACGCATACCCGAGCCACACATCTTGGACAGCGTGACAGCGCCCGCACTGATGGGCAGCCCCCCCTTGAACGCTGCCTGACGTGCCGGCGCCTGGCCTTGACCCGCCATCAGGCAGTTGCCAAACAGTACCTCATTCACCAGTTCACCAGACACGCCCGACCGCGCGACAGCTGCCTTGATGGCGGCACCACCCAGGTCATGCGCAGCAAGAGAGGAGAAGTCACCCTGAAAACTGCCCATAGGGGTTCGGGCGGCACCAACAATCACGATTTGCTCAGACATTTCAAACCTCTTGGACAAGTAAATAATTCAGCAAACGAACAGGCTCACACAGACTCACACCCGGTCGGTCTGCCGGTTTTCAGGCAAGAAACGCTTTTCCCTGTCATACGGAAACACGTCAATCACGTCGCCGGCCAGAATACGGTCCTTGTGGCCCTGCCAGAAAGCCGCGTCAAGCAAATCGGCATGGTGCTTCATGAAAATCTCGCGTACGGCCGAATTGCCCAGCAAAAATGGGCCAAAAGTCTCGGGGAACACGTCTTTGGGCCCGACGCTGTACCAGATCTCGCCCGACATTTCATCTTCCTCGTTGCGCGGAGCGGGCACCTTGCGGAATTTGCAGTCAGTGATGTACTCGATCTCGTCATAGTCGTAGAACACCACTTTGCCGTGCCGCGTGATGCCAAAATTTTTCCACAGCATGTCGCCGGGAAAAATATTGGCGGCCACCAGATCCTTGATGGCATTGCCGTACTCGATGACGCCGCGCTCGATCTGCTCCCGCGCCCGCGTGGCAGCAGGCCCTTGCGGGCTGGCATCCGCGCCACCAGCATCAAATGCCTCCTGCAGATAGATATTGAGCGGGATCATCCGGCGCTCGATATACACGTGTTTGATGATCACTTCCACATGGCCGTCGCCATCGCGGTCACTGACCTCCAGCTGGCTGGGCGCGAACTTTTCAATCTCGGCAATCAATTCGTCGTCAAAACGCTCACGCGGAAACGCCACCTCGCTGTACTCCAGCGTATCGGCCATGCGTCCAACCCGGTCGTGCTGCTTCACCAGCAAATACTTGCTCTTGATCTGTTCACGCGTGGTGTCCTTTTGTGGCGGGTAGTAGTCCTTGATGACCTTGAACACATAAGGAAAACTGGGCAGGTCAAACACCAGCATCACCATGCCCTTGATGCCGGGCGCGATGCGGAACTTGTCGCTCGAATGGCGCAGGTGATGCAGGAAATCCCGATAGAACAGGGTCTTGCCCTGCTTGGCAAGACCCAGTGCGTTGTAGATTTCATTGCGCGGCTTGCGCGGCATCATGCTGCGCAGAAACTGCACGTAGGCCGATGGAATCTCCATGTCCACCATGAAGTAGGCCCGCGCAAAGCTGAATAGCATCAGCAAGTCATCTTCGCCAAACAGGGCCGCGTCAATCGCCAGCTTGTCACCACCACCCACATGCAGGATGGGCAGGGCAAACGGGAACTCATTGAATCCATTGATCAACTTGCCAACGATGTAGGCGCCCTTGTTCCGGAAAAATAGACTGGTCAGCACCTGAAACTGGAAGTTGGCGCGCAGCTTGGCATCTCCGAGCGCGGCGCTCATCGCATCGGCCACCAGGCCAGCGTCACGCGTGAGGTCTTCAAATTCACGGCGAAGGTCAAAGTCTTTCATCATCTGCATGAGCACATCGCGCATGCTGGATGATGTCGGGTAGTAGGCCCGATAGGTCGGGCGCGCCTCGGACTCACCGTTTTCAATGTACTCGGTACTTACCGCCGGGCGCACAAAGATGAAGTCGTTGTGGAAATGGGTGCGATGCAGGATTTTGGTGGTAACGGAGTTGAAGAATGTCTCGGCCAGCTCCGGCTGGTGATGGTTGACCAGCAGGCCGATGTAATGCAGCTTCACCTGCTGCCAGATGTCCATCGGCTGCTCACCCGCCTTGTACTCGCGCTCCAGCCGGTTGGAGCACTCTTTCACACGCAGGTCATAAAACTCAATCCGCTCACGTTGCGCGCGCTGCTGGCCGTGCCAGTCCGCTGTTTCAAACCGGTGTTTGGCTCGTGCAGACTCGGTACGAAAAAGCCGGTAATGGCGGTTAAACCCGTCCATCATCGCCTTGGCGATGTCGTAGGCAACAGTAGAGTCCAGTCTTTGAGGAAACATGCGCCCTACTCCCCCTGTTCCGCCCGGGGATAACGTTTGAGTGCGTTGCGGAACACCTCCACAATTCTGGAGGAGTCATCCATCGTCACTTCCAGGTTTTTAAGCAGGCCATCACGCAGACCATAAACCCAGCCGTGTACCGAGAGCTGCTGACCCCGCGCCCAGGCATCCTGCATCACCGTGGACAAAGCCACGTTGCCAACCTGTTCGATCACATTGATCTCACACAAAACGTCTTCCTGCAGCTCCGGGCTGAGGTGCTCAATGCGCCTGCGATGCCGCAACCGCACATCCTGAACATGACGCAACCAGTTGTCCGCCAGTCCGATACGTGCGCCCTGCAACGCTGCCCGCACACCTGCACATCCATAGTGTCCGACCACCATGATGTGGCGAACCTTGAGATGCTCCACCGCAAACTGGATGGTTGACAGCGCATTGAGGTCGGAATGCACCACGACGTTCGCCACATTGCGGTGAACAAAAACCTCGCCTGGATCAAGCCCGGTAATCTGGTTGGCCGGCACCCGGCTGTCGGAACAGCCGATCCACATGTAACGTGGCCTTTGCTGCGATTGCAGCTTGGTAAAGAAACCCGGCCGCTCCCGTTCCATTTGCGCGGCCCAGGCACGGTTGTGGGCGAAGAGATCATCAATTTCGGTAGTCATGACGGGATTGTCGGGGAAAGCGGGTTCGCAACCGCAGGACTGCTACATCGTTTCCGCGAAGAGCTCACGCCCGATCAGCATGCGGCGAATTTCACTGGTGCCCGCGCCAATCTCGTACAGCTTGGCATCGCGCCACAGGCGACCCAGCGGGTATTCGTTGATATAGCCGTTGCCGCCAAAAATCTGAACCCCCTCGCCAGCCATCCAGGTCGCCTTTTCCGCGCACCACAAGATGACTGATGCACAGTCCTTGCGCACCTGGCGCACGTGTTCAGCTCCCAGCATGTCCAGATTTTTGGCCACGGTATAGGCGAACGAGCGCCCAGCCTGCAACACGGTGTACATGTCGGCGACCTTGCCCTGAATCAGCTGAAACTCGCCAATGCTCTGACCAAACTGCTTGCGGTCATGGATGTAGGGGATCACGTTGTCCATCACCGACTGCATGATGCCCAACGGGCCACCGGTCAGCACGGCGCGCTCGTAGTCCAGCCCGCTCATCAGCACTCTGGCACCACTGTTGAGGCCACCCAGAATGTTTTGCTCCGGCACTTCCACGTTGTTGAATACCAGCTCACCCGTGTGGCTGCCCCGCATGCCCAGTTTGTCGAGTTTTTGCGCGATGGAAAACCCTTTCATGCCTTTCTCAATCAAAAAGGCCGTCACGCCCCGTGCGCCCAACTCCGGCTCGGTCTTGGCGTAAACCACCAGCGTATCGGCATCCGGCCCGTTGGTGATCCACATCTTGTTGCCGTTGAGCAGGTAGTAACCATGCTTGTCCTCGGCCTTGAGCTTCATGCTGATAACGTCACTGCCCGCGCCGGGCTCGCTCATGGCCAGCGCACCCACATGCTCACCCGAGATCAATTTGGGCAAATACTTCTGCCGCTGCGGTTCAGTGCCATTTCGCTTGATCTGGTTCACACACAGGTTGCTGTGGGCGCCATAACTCAGCCCCACGGACGCCGATGCACGCGAAATCTCTTCCATGGCAACCATGTGCGCGAGGTAGCCCATGTCGGCACCGCCATATTCCTCACTGACGGTGATCCCCAGCACACCCAGACTACCCATCTTGCGCCACAGGTCCATGGGAAACTGGTCGCTGCGGTCGATTTCAGCGGCGCGTGGCGCGATCTCAGCCTGCGCGAATTCGCGCACGGTGTCGCGCAACGCGTCTATGTCCTCACCCAGCTGGAAGTTGAGTCCGGGCATGTTCATGATGTCTCCAGTTCTTTCTTGTGTCAGTAGGTCTTGGGAACGGGTACCAGCGTCTGCTGCATGACGGCGCAGTCCGTCACCTTGCCGTTGTCGTCCACGTGCACCACGTCTGCCGTGGTGACAATGATGCGCCGGCCGGCTTTCAGCACACGGCCGGTGGCTCGCAGCTCACCGCCAGCGAATGCCGCGAGGAAATTGATTTTGTACTCCACGGTGGTGACTTCCATGCCGTCGGGCGCCACGGTCAACGCCGCGTAGCCGCCTGCAATGTCAGCCAGCGCACCCATGGCACCACCATGAAAACCACCCTGCTGCTGGGTGACTTTCTCCGAGTGCGGTAAAGCAATTTCGCACAAGCCGGGTTCCACGCGAAGCAGCTGCGCCCCCAGGTGGCGCATCATGCCTTGCCGCTCGAAACTGGCTTGTACCCGTCGGGTCAATGCACTGTGGTCAACGCCAGACGAAGGGACGGATGGAGTCATGATTCAGGGAAGTTTCAAGTGATTGACGTTTACGTAAACGTCAACTTCACCCCGAATTATGCGCGAAGACCGGCGGGAACACCAATTCAGCTGGCCAGACGGGCTTTTTCCGCCTTGGCCAGGAGCACCCTGGCTTCTTTTTCATGAGTTTTGACTTCGTCCAGATTGGCCACCAGGTCGGCCATCTGCTCTTCCAGTTCCTTGCGGTGTGCCGCCAGCACGGCCAGGAATTTCTTCAACTGTGGCCCGGTGTCGCGCGGGCTGTCATACATGTCGATGATTTCCCGCGCCTCCGTCAGGCTCAGCCCCAGTCGTTTGGCACGCAGTGTGAGTTTCAGGCGTGTGCGGTCCCGCGGGGTGTAGACCCGGCTGCGCCCGCCCGGGCCGGCGCGCTGGGGTTGCAACAGCCCCATGTCTTCATAAAACCGGATGGCGCGGGTGGTCAGGTCGAATTCTTTGGCCAGATCGCTGATGGTGTAAGTCGTCGCCATGGTGTCCCTACAATGCAGTCATTACATCTGACGTTTACGTAAACGTCAAACCCAGGCCGCATCCTACATGAACGCACTCGAACAGGAACTCCACTACCCCAACGGCGACAACATGCCAACGCCTGGTACAGCGATGGAAGTGACCCCGGGGATCAAGTGGATCCGCATGGCGCTGCCCTTTGCACTGGACCACATCAACCTGTGGCTGCTGCGTGATGAGCTGGATGGCCGTCAGGGTTGGACCGTAGTGGACTGCTGCATTGCCAGAGATGAGTCCCGGGCGCAATGGGAGCAAATTTTTAAATCCCAGCTGGAAGGCCTGCCCATATTGCGGGTCATCGTCACCCACATGCATCCCGACCATATCGGGCTGGCCTACTGGCTGTGCGAACGCTGGACCACACCAGCGCACGACTGCCGGTTGTGGATCAGCGCCACCGACTACTGTATGGCTCGTATTGGTTCTTTGGGACCTACCGGATTCGGCGGAGACTCGGCAGCAACCTTCTTTGCATCTCATGGCTTGACCGACCCGGACTCCGTTGCGCAGATCCGTGCCCGCAGCAACTACTTCCCCACACTGGTGCCCGATGTCCCGCGCCAATACCGCCGCATGATGGATGGCGACGTCATCACCATCGGCGGGCGTTCATGGGCCTGTATCAGCGGCTATGGCCATGCACCGGAGCACATTGCCCTCTACTGCGACGAGTTACGGGTTTTGTTCGGCGGCGACATGATGCTGCCGCGCATCTCGACGAATGTGAGTGTGTATGACCAGGAGCCGGAAGCCAATTCGCTCAGGCAGTTTCTGAATTCCATCGACAAGTTCAAGGCGCTCGACGAAGAAACCCTCACCTTGCCATCACACGGCAAGCCGTTTACCGGCTTGCATAAACGCATCCAGCAATTGCACGACCATCACCGTGACCGACTGGCCGAGGTGATGCAAGCCTGCGAAGAGAAACCCTGCAGTGCAGCCGATGTGTTACCGGTGCTGTTCAAACGCAAGCTGGATCTGCATCAGACGACCTTTGCGATGGGAGAGTCCATCGCCCACCTGCACGCGCTCTGGTTTGATGGCCGCCTGAACCGAACCCGCGGTGTCGACGGCGTTTACCGTTTTGCCGTGACCTGAAGCGTCATACCCACTTGGGAACGGCTTCGTCCTTGAGTTGCGAGCGAAGCTCCGCGTAATCCGGCACCACAGTGCGCACCGTATCCCAGAAACGCGGGCTGTGGTCCATCACCCGCAAGTGGCTGAGCTCATGCGCCACGACATAGTCGATCACGGCCTGATTGAAGTGAATCAAACGCCAGTTCAGGCGGATGGAGCCATCGATGTTGGCGCTGCCCCATCGGGTGCCCGCGCTGCTGAGTGACAGTCTGCGCCACTGCACCTGAAGTTGCGGCGCAAAGTGATTCAACCGCTCGGTGAAGACGCGTTTGGCCTGGCGCATCAACCAGGCCTGCACGGAATCACGAATCTGATCGATCGTCGCACCATGTGGCAATCCCACATGCAGGGTCAGGCGTGGCACGCCGGGCAAGGCGTCTGCGTCGCTATGGAGCACCGCCCCGACAGCGTCAAAACCATGCCGCGGGTCCAGCACCACGATCACCTGCTCACCCAGGAAAGGAATGGCGGTGCCATCCTTCCATTCGATCCGGGCTGACTCCATACGCTGATGCCGTTCACGCGTCTCACCCAGTTTCTTGACGACCCAGGCCGCCTTCTCGCGAAGCGCCGCTTCCACTTCGTACAAAGGCACCCATTTAGGCGCACTCACGACCAGGCCATCCGGCCCGACCACAAAACCAATGGTACGGCGTTTGCCGCGCTTGAATTCGTAAGCCACCAGCGCATCACACAGCCGCGATTCCCGGTTGGCGCGGGGGTGGCGGAAAACGGCTGGCGCAATGGCGTCGCTCA
>JADJII010000013.1:0-154094 GCA_016707075.1 Candidatus Egaibacter danicus | reverse complement strand
GTCTCAGGGCCAGTTTATTCTGGACGCGAACGCGGTGAGGCACTTGTAAGTAAGCACGAGCTTACGACAAGGAAAGCGGTGCCGATGTGGTTGGATGTCTTCATTCCCGGAAGCGACTTATACGGTTAGTAGCTCATTTTTCTTGGGTCTATTCGGGCCCAGTGTAAAAAAGTGTGGCAGTGTTGCTGATTTTGAGCGTAAGTTTAGATTCACAGCGCCTGAGTTTTTAAAGCCCATACTTCACGCGCACGCTTCCTTAGCTGTTCAGAATCGTACCTTGTTCAGCTAATGCGTCTATCGCAACTTTGTGTTGTGGTGCCATTTTCGTTGGGCTTGTCCATAGCCTGTGCAAACGCGGCTATCACTGTATCGGTGGCTGCATCTGGAGTTCCGGCGGAGAAGTCGAACAATTCTTCAGCACCACGTTCGAATCCATCGGTCCCACTAATGGTTGGGTCGGCCCCCGTAATAGTTGCATCTTCAAAGGCAGCCTCATCCGCATCTCTTAAGGAAGTTAATTCCGAAGAAAAGCCAATCGATTGGTGGGCCCGAGTATTGGCGTTTCTCGGTATCTTAATTGGCGTTTTTAATTTGGCTTTTGGTTACTGGAAGCCTTCCCAGGACAGATGGTTTTCCAAGGGAAGATGATTTTGGTTCTGAAAAATTACTGTCGGCTAGCGATTGAACCTATGCTGAAAGCGGTCACTTCACTACTCCAAGACGTTCCCGTTAAGGGAGCAAGGACTGATGAAATTGGTCAATTTGCCTTGACGATCACCAAAGAGTTTGTAAAGCTGTACCCGGCAATGCAAACTCTGGCGCTATTCGATGAGGAGTTGCCTGCGCAGGTGACGGACAAGTTGAGAATTTGTGAGGACCTTTTAACTGAGTACTCTGGCGCACTATCGTCAACTGATGGTGATGGGCGGTCTAACCCTATTGCAAGTGTGGTTGACCTCAGGCAAGACGTACCTCATGCGCTTAATGGCGCGCTTCACGTGATTAAGTCGAGGCATGTGAACCCTTCAAAATCAATTGCAAAATGAAGGCGTTGTCGCAATTTCACCCAAATTGAATTGCGCATCTTTCGAAACTCCCTAGGCAGGAACGTCGCCCCAACCGTGCGCAGCGAAACATCCAGCCGAATGTTGCGCGGGGTGCTGTTCATGGGTGCTCAGGTACCCGGATGCCGCGGGCTATGAGCAGCTCCTCGCCCGCGGATCCCGTCTCAAAATTACGCGCCAGGGTTCTTGTACAGGCCGCGATAGTCCTGCGGACCCACCGCAAAATCCAACCGGACCTTCCAGGAAATGGCGTCCGTTTTGAATTCCGTGTTTTCTTCCAGGTAGGGGCGTGGCTGCCCGGCCAGGTAGGCGCGCAGGATGCCCTCGATTTGGCGGGGACTCGCAGAGAGATACCAGGCCGTGACGCTGTTTACGTCCAGGCGCGGATCGGCAACCAGCGTCAGCCCGCGAATGAATTCCAGATTGGGGGTGGCATTGGTGCGAGTTGGGTCAACCAGGCTGGCAATCAACTGCTCGGCGGCGGTTTCCAGTGCAACGGGCACAATCAGAAACTTTGGTTGCGGGTCAATGAAGCCCAGGCCCGCCAAGCCCTTTTGCATGCGCATGGCAGCGCGCGCCAAGCCCAAGCTGGCCAGGTTCAATGCGGCGGCAGTCCCCAGGTTGCCGTGTGTGGCGTGGAACAGCGCCACGCCATCGCCCAACAGCGGGTTGCTGGTGAGCTGTTCAAACGTCATATCGGCTTCTTTGCGTCGTGCCGCGGCACCAAGCGCTGATGGTAGGGTGGTGAATGCTGACAGATCATCGTTTACCAATGCCTGGCGGCTGAGGCTCAAGACCTTGCCAAAGGTAGCCAGCTTGAACGTGCTCGCGCCATCGATCATGTGCCCATGTCGATACTCAGACAATTCCGGCACCTCTTCGAGGGCGGGTGCCTCAGACAGGTTCACCAGGGTTTGAGGTTTGAAGTCTTTGACATCGCGCTCACCCGTGAACAGCGTGTGCCCTGAGGGCGCCTCGTTGTAGCCCATGGACAACGACTTGTTCGCCGTATTGCTGAGCAGGCTCGGGAAATCGCTTGTACTCAAGGCAGCGCTGATGATGCCGGCCGGGCTCATGTCACGCGGTAGCTGACCCGTCATGCTGAGCATGGCCTCAGCTATGGCAACAATGCCCATGCGCTGCAGGTCACGTGCACCCGGGTGAGGTTCTGCAACCTTGATGCCACTGCGGGCCAGCAACACGTCACAACCGGCTGCCTTGAAGTCGACCAGGCGGTTGTCCGAATTGAATTGCGGATAGTAGGCCCCACCAATGGGCGATGCCCGTGAACCTAGCAGGCCAGGAGTTTGTCATTCGCAGCCTGTGCGGTCACTGCGGGGTCAGCATCGCAGATGGCCAGCAGCTCGGGCACGCCTGCGCGGGTCATAACCCGCTTGAAACTGGAGCGGATGTCACTACGGCGCTGCGTTTCAGCGGCCATGATGGTTGCGCGAAATTGTTCGGCAGTGCCGGGTTCAATATTGGCATTTGGGTTGGGGTTTGGGGATGGCATTGCAAGGATCCTTTTGGAAAAGTTGGGGGGAACACGGTGGCGGGATGCGTGAGCATTTGCAGGGGTAACGGCTTGCGCGGCGTCGTCGGTGATGACCTCGTGAATCAGGCCGGCCGCCTTGGCATCAGCAGCCGTAAACCAGAAGTCGGTACCGGAAAGCCAGGACTGAATGACGGTTTCCTTTTGGCCGGTCTTGCGGTAGGCGACGGCCATGGTTTGGCTGATCTGATCCAGCAACTCAGCGCTTTCGCGCATCGCACCAGAATTTCCGGCGGTTTGGGTCCAAGGTGCGTGAACCATGATCGATGCCGTTTCATGTGCGCGGCGGGTAGACCCAGCCATCAGGATCAGGCTGGCGATGCTCAAAGCCCAGCCGACCACATCTACCGTTACGGCGCTTGGCCAGCTGCGCAGCAAATTGAAGATTGCAATGCCGTCGCTGACAATGCCGCCATCGCTGTTGACTTCAACCAGAAGTGGGAGGGCGCGGTCAAAGCCCTCCAGTTGAAAGCGGGTTCTTTCGAGGGTGTCGGGGCCAATGGCGCCAAAGATGGAAATTTTTTGCACGGTGTTTACGGGTCGGTTAAACAATCTGTGCAAGAAATATCGCCCCCTTTGCGTTGTGTGAATACCCCACCCCTTTTGCAACGGCGTGCAGGCCATGGGCGCTTTCCGGCAATTCCAGGCCCGATTTGCGGGCGTGCCACAGGTGTTGCTTACAGCCGTTCCAATCGGATGGCGGCGAGCTGAGCGAGTGGCATCGTGGCCATGTGATGCTCTGAAATTTACGCACCTCTGGTGCAAGTCGCTTGCAACGATCCCATGCGCTCAGACTGTCATCAAACGCCACAGCGGCGAGGGCTTTCATCAGGTGCGTGTCGCGCTGGATAACCATCAAACGGCGCTGCAGGCTGGGTTTGCCAGTCTCGCGCAGGCCCATGACGTCCTCAAGGCGTTTGCCGGTCCTGGTGGCCACCAAAATCGAATCCAGTAGCCAGCAACTCACCCCCCGGCTGAGCCTCTTTTCAGCCAGCAGCGAGAGCACGAGATCGCCCAGCAGATCGTCAGGTGTCGGGCGGCCAGGTTGGGCCGCAATTGCCTTAACTGGCTGCATGCGGGCAATCAGTGAGTCGCCTGCGCACTCGCGCCGCCGTCAGATCCCGGCGGCTGATCCAGGTTGACGCTAAACAGATGCGATTTTTTTCCGTGGCTGCACATGTGCCCTTCAGCACTCACACCAATCCGGGTAATGAGAACCATCACTTCGACATGTGCACGGCCCGCTTTTACGGCCGCCAGAGAGGCGGCTGCGGCCCCGGGCCCGTCATTGGCCAAAGCCATCTCGATAAGCCCGCCAATGCCGGCGCCAATGCCTTGGGTGAGCTGCGTGATGGTCTGATGTTCTTGCGGTGAGAGATTCATGATTTTTCCTTTTGCAATAAAACGTTGAGTCGGACACCAGAGGGGAATATCACCCCCTAGGCAATGTTCTGAAAGTACCGGGGCAGCGACGCCGAATTCACCCTCGGGGTACCCCCGCTAGGAGTACCTTCGATATTTCGAGGTGCAACCCCTTGACCGCCAGGCGAGAGGGTGGGTGCCGCATGCCCTGAATGGCGGTCCGCAGATGCGGGTAATCAGGCCCCATTTCTCACTCCCATTTCCCCAACACCCCTAAAGGGGTGTGTGGGGAGTTTTGGGTACCCAAAGCACCCATATTCGATGCTTATGGGGAGTTTTGGGGGAGCTATATGAGCCATAGCCATCCGTCGTGACATCCGAAGATGCCATTACTTACCAAGCCATTGATAGCCAGTCTGGCGCGATAGGCTCGCTGATCTGGGTCACACACCAGCCCGCTGGCGACTGCGATTACCGCGTCCGTTAGCTCAATGGTAAGCGTCCGGCCATCCCATATTGACCACCAATTGTGGTCGTGGCTGACGGTCAGACGATGCCAAGTTGCCAGCGATGCGGCAGCAGTTCCTCAATGCAACTGGCCCGCTGCGTTGGCAGTCGACTCAGCACATCTTTGAGATACGCATACGGGTCATGCCCGTTCATGCGAGCTGACTGAATCAGGCTCATCACGGCGGCGGCGCGTTGGCCGGCACGCAGGCTTCCAGCAAACAGCCAGTTGTTGCGTCCAAGCGCAATGGGTCGGATCTGGTTCTCGATCCAGTTGTTGTCTGCGGGCAATTGCCCATCGTCCACAAACCGGGTGAGTGCCACCCAGCGGCGCAGGCTGTAGTCCAGTGCTTTTGCAGTGGCCGAACCGTCGGGCACCTTCTGGCGCTGCAACGCCATCCATTGGTGCAGCGCATCGAGCACCGGTTTGCTTTGCTGCTGGCGGATCGCCTTGCGCTGATCGGCATCCAGATTCTTGACCTCGCGCTCAATGTCGTAGACCCGTGAGAACTGCTCCAGCGCGAACCCGGCGATCTGGCTCTTGTTGGCGACGTGCAGGTCAAAGAATTTGCGCCGCGCATGCGCAAGGCACCCCACCTCGGTCACGCCGCTGGCGATTAAGGCTTTGTATCCACTGAAGTCGTCGCAAGTGAGGCTACCGCGCCACTCGCCCAGGAACTTGCGGGCATGGTCGCCTGCACGTGACTCGCAGAAATCGTAGACCACCGCCTTGATGTCTTCAAATGCGCCAGGGGCGTAGGCCCACAAGTAGGCCCGGTGCGTCTTGCCGTCGCCGGGTTTCAACATCTGCACCGGTGTTTCATCCGCATGCAGCACGCGGTGTTGAAGAATCTCAGCCTTCATGGCATCGACCAGTGGCTGCAGCCGTGCCCCGCACACGCCCACCCACTGCGCCAAGGTAGAGCGCGGGATGGCCACACCGGCGCGGCCAAAGATGCTCTCCTGGCGGTATAGCGGCAGGTGGTCGGCGTACTTGGCCACCAGCACCTGGGCCAGCAGTCCGGCAGTGGGGATGCCCTTGTCGATGATGTGTGCATCTACCGGGGCCTGCACAATGGTTTCGCACTGGCTGCAGGCCCACTTGCCACGCACATGGCGCTCCACGCTGAAGACGCCAGGCACGTAGTCCAGCTTCTCGGCCACGTCCTCACCAATGCGCTTCATCTGGCAGCCGCACTGGCAAGTAGTGGAGTCAGGCTCGTGGCGAATCTCGCGACGTGGAAGGTTGGCCGGCAGTGGCTGGCGTTTGGCTTGTGTCCGATCTTGCGGGGGATTGGCTGGCTTCTCCAGCGCATCGATCTCGTCGGCCACCGCCGCCAGATCGGCATCAATCTCGTCTTCCAGCAAGTTGCGTTGTTCGGCGTTGAAGCGCTCCGACTGCGCGGCAAACTTCATGCGTTTGAGCAGCGCGTTCTCGTAGGTGAGCTTCTCGTTGAGCGCCTTGCTGTGGCGCAGTTCGGTGATCAGGCGAGTCGCCATCTCGCGCAACTGCTGTGCGCTCAACTCGTTTAAGGATTGCTGTTCCACCACCATGACCATGAATGTGCCAGAGCACAGCGGCACGCACTATTGGCATATCTACCAATTGGCAAACTATGCCGACTGCCATGACGATCACACTGCGCGAATCACACCACCGCAATCAAACTACCGTGATTACACCCGCCTGTCCCATGCGCTGCCAGGGCAGGCCCAGCACCAACGCGTCAAGCTGCACCCGCTCCAGGCGGCAGTGAGCATCGCAGTCAGAGGCCCATACAAACTTGCCTTGGTGCAGTCTGCGCGCGGCCAGCCAGATGCCGATGCCGTCGTGCACCAGAATCTTCAGCCGGTTGGCCCGTTTGTTGGCAAACAGGTAGGCATGGTGCGGCTGGGCAGCCCCGAACACCGCGATCACACGCGCCAGCGCAGAGTCGGTGCCGGCGCGCATGTCCAGCGGGGCCGTGGCCAGCCAGGCTGCATCGATTCGGATCATGTGTGGATCATTTGAGAATGGCAGCGGTCCAGCTGGCGAACTCCGCGACCGCGCTCGCAGGCCATGTGACGACCAGCGACAACACGCCCTTGCGAAGTTCCACCTTGATCTCTTGCTCCCTGGATACAGGAGTTGGAGCCGGCAACGCCAGTGGAATAAATGCTGGAGAAGGGGACGCAATGCCGGGTGCGCTGCGTGCAGCCAACGTATGACAGCCGCTGCGCTCATGTTCCTTCAACCAGCGGTGCAGCACATTGGCGTTCATGCCGTGCTGGCGGGCCAATGCCGCGATGGATGCACCGGGCGCCTGGCAGGCCGCCACCAGCTCGGCCTTGAACTCGGGCGCGTAGGTTCTATGGGTGCGCCGGGCCGTGTATCTGGAAATTACTGGGTCTTTGAGCATGGTGTGCACGATCTATTGCGTGCACACGATCTTGCGAGACTGCTCCCGATCCATCAAGATGGGATTGCCGGACGCTTACGCTCAATGGAACGCTTCAATGTGGGGGCGCCAGGGCGACGCCAGCGTGCCCTGCTTGAACAACGGCTGCAGGGCTGTAAAGGCAATCTTTTGATTCGCGCCTGTGGGCACCTTGGTGCGCCGGATTTCTTCACTGAATGTGTCGCCAGTGACCACGCACGACGTTACCGGGTCGCCTATGTCATCACGACCCAGATCCACCACTTCCAGCTTGAAGGTGCGTTCAATGCCGTCCTCGCCGTCTTTGGATTTGGTGAGCTTCCAGCGCCGCTGATCCATGTCGCGGCTGACCTCGATAACAGCGTCCAGCGCCGCGAACAGGCTGCTGTGGCCACGCATGCCCTTGGTCAGGTCTTTTCCGGTGTGGTGCACCAGCACCACCAGCCCACCAATTTGCAGCTGCAGAGTCTTCGCCGCCTCCAGGATTTCGCCCATATCGCGGCTGGAGTTTTCGTCTGACGTGGGCGCCGCGCGGTTGAGGGTATCCAAAACCAGCACACCGCCACCGCCCCCGGCAGCCAATACAGCCGCTCCGAGTTCGCGCACATCATCGGGAGAGGTCAGTCTGAACGATTCCAGTAGGGAAGCGCATGCTATCGGGCAGGGTGCGCCCGTGATGAGACTCCCAAGCCCTGATGCGCTTTTGAATCCCGGCCTGGCCTTCGAGTGCCACGTACACCACAAACGTGGATGTGGTGCGGATGACCGAACCAGTTTTCACCTTCGCACACGGCAGCGAGCAAACTGAACACTAGGAACGACTTTCCCGACCCACTGGGCCCCACCAGGCCCACAACACCTTGAGCGGGCCATATGCCGCGCACCAGAGCTGGAACGGCTGACATCGACGAAACCTGCGCGCTGGTGAGCAGGTTGGCAGGACTCAGACAAAGCCGGGGCGTTTGCATCGATGAATGCAATTTCTGCGGCGTGATCACCTGGCATTGGCTACCCCCGCAACGTAGGCAATGCGACCGGCCGCCTTCAACAGGCGATCATGGTCATCTGGCGAAATGGTTCGCCCCTTGGCGACGTCTGAAACCAAGACGCTGGCCAGGGTCAATTCCCCGGTCACCAGCTCCAACAGTGTGCGGGAGGGTATCGGCGTGGGTTTGACTGAGCCCTGATGCGGTTTGCCATCGTCCTGATACGCACCCAAGGCCTTGGCCGCATCCACAAAGCCCGTGCCACTGATGGCCATTTCGTAGGCCAGAATATCGCCACCCCTGGCGCCGCAATTCATGCAAATAAACCCACCGCGATCAGTGTGGACCCGCATCGAATTTGAGCCATCATGAAACTCGCATCTGGTTGTGCGCCACTTCCCCTTGCCAGTGAGTGACAACCCGCGACGATCACAAAAATAACTCACAGCATCGGGCAGGCGGTCTCGAACAACTTCACCCACGGACCGAACACCTCAACGCTGCCAGGTGACCCCTGACGTCATGCACCGTTCCGAAGTGGCGTGACTCACCGCGATACCGCACGATGTAGCTGATGAGACCATCGTGGCCGCGGTGAACGCGAACCAGCTCGCGGCCACGAAGTGCGAATTCGGCTTGTAGCGTGTTGAACTGCTTTTGCCGAACCTCTGTGGCCGCACTACACATCGCTGGCGCCATCATCTTTACACGTCGGCTTAGAGCTGCGCATCATCGACGCCAGCGTGGCCTGATGTGCATGGCGGTCAGTTTCCTCCTTTCGTTTATAGCTATCTGTTGCCCACGAAGAATAGTCCGGTGGTTTGCAACCAAACTCACGCAACGCCACGTCTTCGGCCACCTTGGCGAAGCGCTCGGGGTTCACCAATCGGCGATTTCGATGGATGGCCATGGCTTGGGCCCGAGCAAGTTCTGCGCGATATTTGCGCACTGCCCAATCGGCAGAGAATCTGCTTGGATATAGTGCGCCAGGTCCAGTAAACAGCACTTCATACGGCTCAAAACCGGGCATGAATGCTACTGGCGTGGCCTTTTTGGCCTTGATGGTTGACATACTTCACTCCTGATTTGTCAGCGCCCCAAGGTGTTTAACCTTGCATTAGAGTGTTAGCTCCATGTCCCAGACCGCTGTAGCCGTGCACCATTGCTCGGCTTGGTGTGAACTGTTCCATCAAATAATTTTGTGTAAAACCCCCTGAGCTAGGAAAAAGGGGTGTTTGCTAGCAAACACCCCTTTTTATTTGTCGCATTCTTTTATCCACTTTTCCAGAGTTTCTGGTATCAAGTTTTTGCGGAATTCTTTCTTCACCAGATGCACGGTTTCTCGCGCAAATGCAGCTCTACTTTGGTCGCGATCAGAGCGAGTTTTCCAGCGATCTATCCCCCAGGCTCGCGGCGCAGCATTTTTGGATTCGCAATCAATGATTTCTCTATGGAGCCCTCTTTTTGCGCACGAGAAGCCGCATGCTCGATCAGAGCGACTATAAAAAATGGACTCAAATCAGGGTGCTCGGCCAGCCAGCGCCTCATTTGTCCCATCTCAAAAACTCCCGTTTGGGGGCCTGTCATGTAAATGTCAAAAACCTCTCGCGCATCGTCAATGCACCTCTTAAGGTGTTCGGCAGCCGCTGGTGAGGTCGAAAAGTCCCACTCCAGGCCATCAGTTTTATTTGCCATTGCATCCCCTCAGATGCCCCTTTGAAGGTGCCGCGCCAGCCGGGAAGGGTGCCCGGTTTTTGCTCCGTCGAGCTAGGCGCGGCATATTGAATTATTGATTGAAAGAACAAGGTTGAGCGGTTTGTTTTTGCGGCAATGGAAGGCCGTTTGCTGCAATCTCTAGAGCCAATTTCTTTCGATCACTCAAGGTCAGATCCGTGCTTAGCAGTTGGGCCAGTTGCTGCCGCCAGGTGGCCACAGCCCTCCTGCTCATGTCGATTTGAAACTCAGCCATCACTATCGCGTCAACAATCACCTTTTCTTCCCATTCGTTCAAACGAAGAGCTTCTCTGGCAGCGGATAGGCGAGTAACAATTTTGGGGAAACGCCCAACGCGCCGGGCTTGCATCACGGTCCCGCGGCCGGCCGTTGGCAACGCCAGAATGTTCTTTGTGTTCATTGAATTTCTCCGAGTGCCGAGCGCATGGCGCTCGCTTTGGTTTGGGTGGTGAGGTGGCTGTAGCGGCGCGTCATGTCGAGCTTGCGATGGCCCAGCACTTCCGCGATGACGTTCAGCGGGATGCCCGCCTGGGCCATGTACGAGGCACAGCAGTGCCTCAGGTCGTGGAACTTGAAATTCCTGATCTTGGCTCGCTCCACGGCGTCACGCCAGGCCGAATCGATGCTGGTCGGCACCTGGTACTTTGAGCGCACACTGCCAAATACAAACCGGTCCAGGTCACTGGATTTGAAGGGCGTCAGGGCCTCGATCACGTCCGGCAGCAACACGAGGGTGCGCCGGTCGCCGTTCTTGGTCTTGCCCAGGCTCGCAATGCCGGTTTTCAGGTCCATATCGCGCCAGGTCAGGCCCAGCAGCTCGCCACGGCGTGCGCCGGTCTTCATGGCCATCAGGGCCATGGCGTGCAGACGGGGGTACTTCGATGCGCGGCAGGCCTCAAACAACCGGGTGCGCTCGGCTGCGTCCAGGAACCGTACGCGGCCATCGGCCTCCGGCAGGCGTTTGATGCCCCGGCAAGGGTGTACCCAGCCTTTGGGCGTCAGACGCTGCTCCACGGCCCAGGTGAAGACCGCTGCAATGGCGACCATGTAACGGTTGAGGGTGGCGCCGGTCTTGATCTTGGCGCGGCCCTTGACCTTGAATATCTGGTTGCCCAGATGGTCCAGGCCGACAAACACCAAAGGCGGCTTGGTGGCCAGCTCGGCGCGGCCCGCATGCATCAGGTCCGAGTCGACTTGTTCCAGTGTGAAATCCCCGATCATGGCCAGCCAGGCGGATAGCCGTTGGCCACGTGTCACGTCTTGGCCCGCGTATTGGGCCATGTAACGATCAATCACTTCGCGCACCGTCAGTGAGGTGGGGCGCTCAGCCAGTGCCCGCAGGCGCTGGGAGATTGACGGCCCCGCTGGGGGACCTTTGTTTTGCGAAGTTGCGCCGGGAGTCGCTTCTTCGCGATTACCTGTCAGATTTGCCATCTTGTTTCTCCGTTTAGTGCCGGAAACCGGCGGACTAGCGGAGTCTGAGAATGACGCTGACAAATCAGGTGCTAAATCAGTGACTTAGCAGAAAATTTGGCTCCTCGACCTGGGCTCGAACCAGGGACCTACGGATTAACAGTCCGGCGCTCTACCGACTGAGCTATCGAGGAACAAGCCTTAAATTATAGCGTGGTTTTCGGCTCAATCGAAAACCGGTGTCTCCACGCCCAGCACTTTGTGCAGCTTGGGGCTGGTGGTGGTGTATTGCAGGTGAATCTTCTTCTCGGGGAAGATAAAGGGCGCTGCGCCAAAAGCGGCCAGGGCGCACTCATGAAAACCGCTGAGAATCAGCTTTTTCTTGCCGGGGTAAACGTTGATATCGCCCACGGCAAAGATGCCGGGCACGCTGGTGGAGAATTTCTCGGTATCCACCTTGAGCTGCTTGCGCTCGATGTCCAGGCCCCATTCGGCGATAGGGCCCAGTTTGGGAGACAGGCCAAAAAACACCAGCATCACATCCAGCGGCACCACGCGGGTAATGCCGTCGCTGCCGGTGACCTTGGCGCCAGCGAGTTTGCCGTCTTTTTCTTCCAGTCAGTTACCTGTCCGATGACAAACTGCATTTCATACGCGTCACACAGCTCTTTCATCCTGGCAACGCTGGCCGGCGCAGCCTTGAAGCCGTCGCGGCGGTGCACCAGGATGACACTTTCGACCTTGTGCGGGCTGTCTTTGACGAAATCCAGCGCCCAGTCAAGCGCCGAGTCGCCACCGCCCACGATGACAAGGTTTTTGCCGGCAAAGTCCATCGGATTCTTGACCCGATAGAAGAGTTGCGAGCCTTCGAACGCTTCCAGTCCTTCCACCTTGAGGGTGCGCGGCTGAAACGCGCCGACACCGGCAGCAATGAAGATGGTCTTGGTCAGGAACTGCGTGCCTTTGGAGGTCTGAACGAAGAAGCGGCCGTCATCGCGCTTTTCCACCACGGTCACTTCCTGACCGAAATGGAACGTGGCGCCAAAAGGCTCGATCTGCTTGAGCAGGGAATCGGTCAGCTCCTGCCCGGTGCACACGGGCACGGCGGGAATATCGCAAATCGGCTTGTCAGGATACAGCTCGACGCACTGGCCACCGGGATAGGCCAGTGAATCAATCACATGGGCCTTGATTTCCAGCAGGCCGAGCTCAAAGAGAACCAGGAACAGGCCAACCGGGCCAGCGCCCCGATGACCGCGTCCGTCTCAATGGGCCCGTCGTGGGCATGCGCGGTATTGATCACTTCTTGATTCAGTTTGGGTTCCATGATTCCTTAGCGGACCAGCGGCGGGAGCTTGTTGGTCTTCTTTCCATTCGTCGGCGTCAGGCGGGGCGCCTTGCGCTTGGTGATGCTTTCAGGTGGGGAGCTTGGCCAGTTCGGCGTTGAGCTTGGTCATGTGCTGCTGGTCGGCGGGCACGTCTTCTTCAGCGTAGATGGCGTTGACCGGGCATTCCGGGATGCACGGCGCAATCAATGCACTCATCGGGGTCAATGGTCGGAAATTGGGGCCTTCGCGAAAACAATCCACAGGGCAGACATCTACGCAATCGGTGTATTTGCATTTTGATACAGGCTTCGGTGACGGTGTGAGTCATGTGATGGTTTTTCGACGAACAGGTGGAAACCCTATATTTTATTGGGTTTCGATGGGTGACGCACCCGTGTGACCCAAATGCGGGTGCGGTTATTTGATCTCTATCAGTTGATCAGCACGGCACCCGAGGTTTTGTGGGACGCCGTATCGACCAGAACCACCGACCCCAGAACCCGGGATTGGCTGTACGGCAGCGCGGCAATCGGCTCCTGCAGGCTCAGCTCGATATGCCCGATGGCGTTGGGTTCCAGCTGGGTGGCGTCTTCCTCGGCCAGCGTATTGATATTGAGTCGGTGAACCACGCGTTTGACCTTGGCTTTCACCCAGCGATGGCCATGCAGCGCCCAGTAGACGCGGCCGGCCACCAGCGGTTCGTCATCCAGCCAGGCCACCGTGGCACGCAACTCGCGCGAGGGGGTGAAACCGGTTTCGCTGGCCAGCAGCCAGTCGCCACGCGACACATCCACCTCACGGTCCAGCACGATGCCGGCGCTGTGACCCGCCAGCACGCTGGTTGGGCGACGGGCATGGTCCAGCACCTGCGCCACCGTGGCGGTCTGGCCGCTGGGCAGGATGGATATCTGTTGTCCGGGCTGCACGGCACCGGTGGCCACACGGCCCCAGAACACGCGGCGGCCCTGCGAGGTGTCGCTGCTGGAAGAAAATTTCTCGACCCATTGCACCGGAAAGGCAAACGCCTGGCCGACTTCGGCTGGGGTGCCGGGCAGCTGCTCCAGAATCTGCAGCAGGCTGGGGCCGGCGTAGCCACACCAGCCGCTGTTTTGCGCCGCCAGGCCTTCGCCACAGCGGTCCACCACGTTCCAGCCTTTCAGGGCGGAGACGGGCACGATGGCTTTCACCGGAATCTGCGCGGCTTGCGCAAACCGGGCGAGGGCGCCGGTGATGTTGCGGTAAGCCAGCGTGGAGTCGGCCACGGCGTCGAGAGGCTTGTTCACGGCAAAAACGATGCTGAAAACGCGCAGCAGGTTTTGCCAGCAGGCTGTGGCGGCAGGTTTGCACCAGCGGCTCCATCTGCGGGTTCTGTTCAGTCGAGCTTGGTGGCGTCCACCAGCACCACGGCGGCGTCGGCGCTGCTGGCGGCCGTGACCATGTTGCGGGTGTACTGCTCGTGGCCGGGGGCGTCGCCGATGATGATTTGCGCTCTTCGGTGTTGAGTAGCGGTAGGCCACGTCAATGGTGATGCCCTGTCGCGCTCGGCAGAAAGGCCGTCGGTCAGCAGGGCCGGGTCAGTCTCGCCCTGGCGCTGCGCCGGCAAGGTGGTCCTGCAGCACGGCCTTGCTGTCCGCCAGCAGGCGGCCAATCAGCGTGCTCTTGCCATCGTCCACCGAACCACAGGTGATGAATTTCAGGTGCGGGCGGGTGTCTGGCCCTTGTGCGGCCGCCGGCCCCCGTCGCATCAACAACTATTAAAGTTGTAGCTCCGGTATCCGTCTTTCTTGCGCTTCTCCATCGAAGCCATCGGAGGATCTTGTCGTCCATGCGGGTGGCGCCGCGCTCGCTCCGTCGGCGGCCAGCGTCTCGATCACCACGTCCGCCGGGGGTGGCGGCGGGGCTCACCACCGGGCAGGTGCAGGTGATGTCGCCCGCGGTGCGAAAACGCACGTCGCGCGTGACCACCTGCTCACCGTCGCGCGGGGGGAGGTCAGTCAAGGGCACCAGCAAACCCTTGCGCTCGATCACTTCACGTTTGTGCGTGTAGTAGATGGAGGGCAGGGCGATCTGTTCGCGCTCGATGTATTGCCACACATCCAGCTCGGTCCAGTTGCTGATGGGGAACACGCGGAAGTGTTCGCCCGGGGCCAGGCGGGTGTTGAACAGCGTCCACAGCTCGGGGCGCTGGGCCTTGGGCTGCCACTGGCCGAAGCTGTCGCGGTGACTGAAGATGCGCTCTTTGGCGCGGGCTTTTTCTTCGTCACGGCGGGCACCACCGATGAGTGCGTCAAAGCGGAATTCTTCTATGGCTTCCAACAGCGTGACCGACTGGTGCACGTTGCGGGACTCAAAGGGGTGAGCCAGGCGCACGGTGCCGCGCTTCATGGAGTCTTCCACGTTGCGCACGATCAGCTCGGCGCCAAGTTCTTTGGCGCGCAGGTCGCGGAAATCCGTCACTTCGGGGAAGTTGTGGCCGGTGTCGATCATCAGCAGTGGGTAGGGGATGCCACCACCGCTGGATTTGGCGCAAAGGCTTTTTTTTCCGGCCCATTTGAAGCACCAGCGAATCCTTGCCGCCAGAGAACAGCGGCGTGGGGCGCTCAAACGTAGCGGCGGCTTCGCGCAGGATGAAGATTTTTTCTTCCGGTGCATCGAGGTGGAGTGTTGCTGAGATGATGGCTCACGGGCAGGGTCGCGGGTGCCGTGGATGCCCAGCGGATTGAACAATTCGGGAGAGAGTCGGGGCGTTCATGGTCGGGTGCTCGATTTATGCGCTTAATCAAAGCGCTGGAAGAAGAACTGGTTGCGGGTGCCGGGCTGACGTTCAGGCCCGCATTCGTATGCCGTTTCATCCTCCCACCTGCAGCAGCCTGACGGAAATCTTCGCCCACGGACGCAGCGGGTGCAGGGCGCGCAGTGGTCGTTTTTGAGGAAAAACTGGTCGTGCGGCGGGTTTGTAGTCCACGCCGTGGACGTTGATGTAGTGCCACACATCGCCCCAGGTCCAGTTGGCCAGCCAGGTTGAGTTTGGTGCGGTCAGGGTTGGTGTAGTGTCAATCAACGGCGCATCAGCGCGAGCGCCTTGAGATTGTTCACCAGCGCAGGCCGGTGATCCAGAGCTTTTGCCGGCCAGCGCACGCTCCAGCGGCTCCATCTTGCGGATGTCACCTTCCAGGCCTTGCGCAGCGTGATGCTTTGTATCGCGTCTTTGCCTCAATGGCTACAAGTTGCACCACGGCTTCGTTCTGGGGCGTGAAACACGTTTACCTGGGTACGGGATCTGGCTTTGAACTGCTCAGCGGTTGCGGCGTTTCCCGCTGCAGCATGCCGTTTCCAGCACGAAGATGGGGATATCAGTGCCAGCAAATTGATCGGGTGGCTGACCTGCGATGTCTTCGGCATAGAGGCTGGACGCCTGTTGATCGGAACCGGGCCCCAGGAGTTCAGCGGCGTAGTCACCCGCGGCGGTTTGCAGCAGGGCTTTGGTCTCCACCAGCTTCGCATCAAAAATCCCCGGAAGAGGCAGGCGTGAGTTCGATGGCGCTCATGCGGCGGCTTTCTCCGCGAAAGAGGCGCGGTCTGAACGGCATCGCCCTGGTAAAACGCCTGGAAGTGGTCGAATTGCCGTTGGGCGTGGGCGATGTCCTGATCGGCGCGCAGCACGGCAGGTCCAAAAACCCTTACGTTTCTTCTGCACCGGCTGGTCAATCAGCACTCACCCGTAGCACGCCAGATCTCGCCCTGTTGCTTAGGCGGCGGCGCGGCGAAGGCCTGGCTGTAAACGCGGCCATCGCTGAACTTGGGAAACTCGGTTCAATGCGCTCCACGCCAGCCAGCTCCAGACTGCGGGTCCGCATCGATGGCCAGCTAGAGAACGTTTTCCAACGGTTCAGGTGCCGTTTGGCCTTCAACCCGCGTCGAAGGTGCGTGAAGCTACTAATTTGATAGTGGTTTTGCGTGATCAAGTCGGCCTCTGTTTCCAGTGACGTGAACAGCTTTGCCGGTGCTGGTGCGCATGCTGTGGCGGCCAGTTTGAAGGGCTCAGCGCCCACTGCGGCGAACGAGTGGCGATGAAGAGTTTCGTTCCTACCCTGTACGGCCTGCCGCTCGCGGCGTGGTGTCGATGATGAAAGCTTCGATCACGTCGGCCACTTCAAGTAACACCGCAGACGACGGGCCAACCACCTTGCCAGCCACGGGCGCGCAATCAAATACAGAGCCGTCGACCGCCCAGCGACACCTGGTACCACTCCTTGCCGTCTTTATCCACGCCCAGAGTGCCGATGTAAGGCCGCTGTGGTGACCGCAGGAGTTGATGCAGCCCGCTGATGTGCAGGTCAATCTCACCAGATCATGCCAGTTCGTCCAGGTCTTGATACCGCTCGGTGATGGCTTGGGCAACGGGCATCATGAGCGGGCGCTTGGCCAATGCGCAGAAATCGCCCCCAGGGCAGGTAATCATGTCCGACCCAGCAGGCGGATGTTCGGAGGCGAAACCGGGCTTGCATGCGGGCAGCACGCCGGGTTCGGGCAACTGGTCGCCACGCAACTCGCAGTCGCAGATTCGGTGGTCGTGCGTGGCGCACTTCACCGGCGGAAGACTCGTCAGCCAGCGCGGCGGCGCCTTCCAGTTGGTCGGGTGCCGTCGCCCGGCGCGTAACGGCAGCAGGACGACGGCGTTACCGCCCGCAGGTCAGGGTTTTGTGGGGGCGTGTTGGCGGCTGGCCGGCAGCTAGGCTCCATCGTCACCGTCGGCGGCATGCAGAATGCGTGGGCGATCTTGGCGTCTGCGTCCGCGGTTTCCATTTGTACCCGGGTGGTACAGACGCTGCGGACATGCGGTCCAGCTCGGTCCTGATCGATGGTGTGCGGTGCGCCGTCCCATCGGGATCTGCTGGTACTCGGCTTCCGCTTCTTTGGTGAAACGGGCTCCTCGGCCTTTACCAGAATCTTGATGCGGGCCTTGTACGGGTTATCGCGACCCCCGGCCCACGGTTTTTACGCGCACCACGGCTCTCAGGTAATTGAGGTCTGGTTCCAGGGCGGGACGTCGCGGTCTCCGGTGCCGAGTGAACGGGGGTGCAGCCCATACCGCGCCCACGATTTCCCGAAGGCCAATGTCGCTATCTTCCATTGCGGATGGTGTGGCCCGCGTCGCGCACAGGTGGCCGTCGCGATCTTCTTTTGCGCCGGTGATGGCGATCTTGAACTTGCGTGGCATAGCGCGAAACTCAGGTTTCGGTCAATCACTGACCTGGAATTTCCCCAAGGGCGCGGGTCGGCGACTTCGTCCACGGCATGCCCAGCCGGCGCTCGTCGCTGGTGATGTTTGGATGCAGTTGCCGATGGTCTGGGTGCCGTGCGTATTCGCTGTCCCGGAGGTCCATCACGTCGGCTGATCGGTCCAGCGGTATCAGTTGTGCGTTCTGGCGCGTGTTGGTGGGCAAGCCGGAGGGCGGAGAGTTCAAGGTCAGGAGGGCCGGGTTGGCTTTGACCCAGGTTGTTTTCGTCTTTGCGGTCTTGGTCGCCGGGCGTTTTGGTCAACACGCGCGCTGGGCGCTGGAGAGCTCACCGTAGGGCACGGCCACACCTTCATGGGCGCAAACCGCTGGATGTACCAGCCGTTTTGCAGGTGCGGCAGCCGGAATTCGTCGTCCGTCAGCTGGCCTTTACGGTTGCGCTCGGCTGTTCGCCGTCTTGTGCGGCGCGCTGCTTGACAGTTGGCGGTCAAAGTCGGTTATGTGGTACGTGGCGGGCAAATTTCAAAAGGGGATAGGGGCAATCGGTTTCCGCGCCGGCGTATAGGCCAGCGGCACGGACAGAGGGAGCGGATGACGCGGTTGGCGTGCGGGCCATCAGGTGCAAAACGACCGGATGCCGGGAATGGAGCCTGCCAGCAGCTTGGCGAGCAGCGGCCAATCACCGAGCCCGCGAGGCTGGCCCAAGCCGGCCACCAGCGTCGGCGGCACGGCAGAGCAGCACTATCGGCTGCCGATGCGCCCCAGCGGTAGCCCGGTACGCCATCATCAACACGGTGACTCAATGGCGCCTGCGCCCCCGAGCTTAGGGTGACCAGCGTGCCGATGAGGCGCCAAACAGCAGTGGCAGGCTCCAGTGGCAGGGTGCGTGGCCAGTATTTCTTCGCCCCAAGCAACCCGCGCGGGAGCGTGTTCCGCGCAGCGCCTTGTGAGCGTGGCCACGGCAGTGAGCAGCGGCGCCGCCCAGCGTGGTGGTCATGACGGCTTGGACCTGCGCGCTGGCCGGGCCGACGGTACGCAGGATATACAGCGTGATCAACGCGGCCGGAATGCTGCCGGCCGATAGCTGGAGCACGACGCGCCAGTCAACCCGCTTGGCGCGCGCCAGCTTCACGGTGCCGCTCATTTTGGTGAAAGCGGCGAACAGCAGATCGGTGCCGACGTTCAGATAGGGCTTCACCCCGAAGAAAAGTAGGCGGTCACAACGAGCCCCGCGCACGCCTATTGGGCCGACCACAGGCCGACAAAAACCCCGCAAATACAAACGCCAAATCGTGCATAGAGGGCAGACTGTAGGGGCGGTCTTATGTTGCAACTACATTTGCTGATTTCGTTATTCTGAAATTTGCATAAAGACCGGCTGCATTTCGCGGAGATGGGTTGGCGGAACCGAGAGGCCCAGGGCACGCTGCCCTCCTCATACGTCGCTACGCGCCTCGAAGTCGTCGGGACAGCCTACCCCGGGCCTCACGGTTCGGGTACGACGGGTTTGCCGTCAAGCTTATCCAGTTCCAGTTCGCCGCAAAAGCGGGCGGTGACTATCATCATGGAGAAATCCAAAACGGCAAAAGGAAGAAATGAATTCCTCGCACGACTTTCCCGAGATTTTTGGTCAGGCTAAATTTGGAATTTTAGGGAAGAGGTGAGCTACAAGCCTTGGCTGAATGTATAAAGGTGCGGCAAATTGAGAGAGAAACAGATGTTGGATTAAATCGCTTCAGCGGTGTAGTCCAAAGCATTTTGGACTGCACGGAGTGATGTTAATGAACGAATTTATGTTCTTGGTATTCTTTTTTTTACTGTTCGTGATAGTGGTGTTGGGCCTTCTACTTGGGGTCTATTTCTTTACTCGCCCAGCCTATCTTCTTGATCGTGTCTTTCCAAAAGAGAAGCCTAAAGCAAACCTATTCTTTTCAAAAGTCACGGGAGAGGCGGATCGCTTTACTTTGTATTACTTTGCACGACTGCTGGCTGCCTGCTTGATAGCAATATCCATCATTTGGATTTGGCGTGCGTTTACCTGAATCCAATTGGAAAGCGATCAATTGGGGACAGGTTGCAATTGCTAGCGTCTAATTTGCTATCAATAAAGTAGCTACTCACGCATATCCTACGGGGTCTTAAGGCCAATTTGGCACAAAATTTAGACCCTCTTTATGGCGCGTTCCGGCTCAACTCCCGCATGCGTTCTTCAAAGTAGCTGCCGACGGTGTAGCGGTCTGACAGCACGATTTCCCGACGCGGGAAAAAAAAACCGCCGCATGGAGATGCGTGATTTTTTATGCCCCACCGGGTTCAGCACGCGGTGCACGGTGGACGGATAGTAGTGGCCGGAGGCTTCTTCCAGCATATCGCCGATGTTGACGATCAAAGGCCGAAGTCGCCAGGCACGTCGTGCCGGGCGTTGTCTCTGCCCAGCACTTGCGGGCCCGGCTCGGTGGCGGCGGGCAGGATGGTCAGCAGGTTGATGTCGCCATGGGCTGCGGCGCGTACGGCACCGGGTTCTTCGTCGCCCACCAGCGGCGGGTAGTGCAGCACGCGCAGCAGGTTTCCTGGCGGCCGTCGATCATTTTGGGTGAGCGGCGAATACCGGGCTTTCCCCCGGCTGGCGAGTTATCTTCCACCCATTTCAGCAGGGTGGCGGCCAAATATTTCTGCCCGCGGCGTAGTAACGGCGCGCAGCGTCGATGTCCCTGTCCACGGGTAACGGCCCCAGGGGTAGATGTGGAAAACTCTTTCAGGTCGCGCTTGGTGTGGCTTTTCGCGTTTCCGACACCTTGGGAGCACCCGTCGAGACTGTCGAAGTTGGAGGGGTAGCTGTTTTTGGCGTCCGTGCCGAAGAAGGCCAGCCATTCCTGCACAGATGAACCAACGCGCCAGCTTCCTGGTCCAGCGGGTGGTTTGGACAACACGCCAAAACCCGTTTCATGCAGGCTTGTGCAGGGAAGTCTTTAGCGGCGGTGGGGCTGCGGTAGTCAACGCGATGGGAAATTTCATGAGGTCAGTTCTCCTTGGGCCAGTTGCTCATCAGGGTGTTTTCAAAGACTTTCAGGCACCCCGGTGCGTCCACCTCCTGCAAACCTGGGTGTGGGGCTTGTGTCATCCCGGCCCGCTTGCGGGAGTTGATGTGTCCCGCCGGTTCATGATGGTTTGCCCTTGCGCCAGACCTGGTTGCCACCCGGCACGCGGCCAGTTTCCACCGTGGAAAAACTCCGGGTTCACGAGGTAGATGAACGCCAGCAGGTCGTGGGCAAAGCAACCGGCGTTTTGCGGGTCCCGAGTGCAGGCCGCTGTAAAAGCGGGGAAGCTCGACCGCCTGATGCAGCGTGGCGGTTGCCAGATGGTCGTGGTGGTCGGCAATTCGCTGAACAGCGAAGTCGGTGATCACCCCGTGCGTCACGTCCAGGTTTCCGACCATAGAGTTTCAGCCAGCGGTGAACACCTAGTCCGGCCGCATGGGGGTCGTTCCAGATGTTGGCTTCGGCCACCGGCGACACATTGCCTGGCTCTACGATGGTGCCACCCATGATGATGACCTCGCGCAGCAACAGCGGCAACCTGGGTTCGAGCATCAGCGCCAGGCTCAGATTGCCCAGTGGACCGACCGCCACCAGCGTGATTTCGCCCGGATGCGCACGTGCCATGTCCACGATGAACTGGGCGGACGAACGCGGATCGAGTTGGCGCTTCGTGGCCAGGCGTGCACCCAGATTGCCCGGTCCATCGGCACCATGGATAAGTGCGGGCGGCGCTTCGGACGGCTTGCCCAGGGGTATTCCCGCGACGCCGAGCGTCACGGGTGCCTGGCAACGGCCTGCGATTTCGGTCAGGTGGGCGGCATTGGTGGCCGCCTGCTCGACGGAGACGTTGCCAAAGGTGGTGGTGATGCCGATCACGTCGAGGCCGGATGCGCCAGCGCGAAGTAAAGCGCCATTGCGTCGTCAACGCCGGGTCGGTGTCGTAGATCACTGGTTTGCAGGGAGAGGGTCATGCCATGGTTCGGTGTTAGGTCTTGCGGGCGAGAGTGGTTGTCGCAGGTGGGAAGCTGGCGCGAAACCGCAAAAGGGACTGTCCGGGCCGCCAGCGTTGCCAGCGTCAGGCTTGCCAGATCTGGCGACAGGAAGCGGCCACTTCGGCCTGTTCAGGGATGGCCGATTGCGCGCCCGCCCTTGTGCAGGCTAGCGCCCAGGCTGCACTGGCCAGGCGCCAGCGCCTCGGCCAGGAGCGTGTTGCGGTCAACGCTGGCCACCAGCACACCGCAGAACGTGTCGCCGGCGCCGGTCGTGTCAACCGGCGTGATGGCGAACGCGGTTTGCAGACATGGCTTGCCCATCGTGCCGGGCACAACGGCCGTGGGCCCCAGCGTGACCACCACAAAAGCGGAACTTCGCACCGGCGCCAATCCTTCCGGGCCGACCCGTGTGCCCGGTGAGTCACTGGCAATGGCGCCAGCTCGCCTTGGTTGGCGATCAGGATGTCGATCAGCTCCAGCAAGGTCGGCGCAGGCGGCTGCGCCGGTGCGGCGTTCAGCACCACTTTCACCCCAGCGGCAGGGCGGCGCGCGCGTAGGCGGTGACGGTGGCCATCGGCGTTTCCAGTTGCATCAGCAGGTGGCTCACGCCGTCCAGCGTTGTCAAGTCTTGCGGTGCCAAGGCCGCATTGGCACCTGGGCGACTGTGATTGCGTTTTCGGCGTCGCGTGACACGCAGATGAAGGCGGTGCCGGTGGCATGCGCGGCATCCGGACGATGTGAAGTTTGACATCGGCCGCTTTGGATTCTTCCAGCGGCCGGGCATGGGCGAATCATTTCCCAGGGCCAGCCAGCATGTGCGTGATGGCACCTCCGGCCCGGCGCAGCCACCGCCTGGTTGGCTGCTGCCGCCAGGATAGGTTGCCAATTCCGCCCCAGAATGGTTTCACCTGGGGCCGGGATATGGTCGGCGCGGACCACGAAGTCAAGATTGGCGGAACCGGCGACAAGAATCATGGTCAAACCAATTCAGCATCGATTCAAGCGCCCGTGCGAGATCCTGAAGAATTCTGCTACGGATTAGCCTTGCAAAGTTTAACGGATTGGGTAAAAACAGTGGTGTTACGGCAGTAAAGTCTGAGGACGTCTGAATGACGCGCGATGTAGTCGTGATCCCCTTTCGGACCGAGCAGAAACCGCCGTATGAATGGTAGCCTGTGTTCGTCAAGGTGGTGGGATTTTCGCGACGTTGAGCGCCACGCCTCCAATACCCTATTCCGCTGTCGCGGGATCAGGAGGTGTCCTATGCCCTGTGGACGCCGAGCGCCGTCATGGCCCCACACTTGGCCTGATCGATGTCGAAAGTTACGGGAGGCCCGGCTTGGAACTGGCCTCTCCTGGCCAGAACCGCAACCTGAAGCTGATCTGGGTCGGCGCTGGTGCCACCGGAACGGCCTGGCGGGTGTTCGGCCGGCCGCTGGACTCGACCGCTGCGGTGCAGGCGATGGACGACCTGTTTGCCAAGGGAGCGGTGGACATCGATCTCGACCCCCGGGATAAGCCACCACCATCCCCTTCCCGCCCGGCGTTCGGCAAACACTGGTGGTTGACCCTCGCGCGATGGAGACAGGCGTATCTGCGCGCCCGGCTGGCGTTGGCCGGGTTGATTGATGTGGACGAAGCCGACGCGGTGTCGCAGGCGCAAATCAAGTTGCGCGAGCGCCATTACGATATCGTGCTGGTCAATGTCGACATGCTCGACGACCCTTGGTCCCTGGTCGAGAGGTGAAGTGCACTGGCCGGTGGGCCGCGTGGTGGTCACCACCGGCGAATCGGTCGTGGGCATGCAGAGCCGGAACAAGCGGGTTGTCGCGCTTGCTGGAGCGCCCTTTTGATCCGGGTCATCTGCGGTGTTCCGATGGTCTAGGTTTGCAGCTGGTGTGGCTGCGCGCCATGCAACGCAACCTTCGGAAGGCGATCTCTCCAAGGGTAGTGGTTCCGGCAGTAACGGTTCCGGCACCCATCTGTGCAGCGATCAGCCCGCCACACAAGGCTGGCATAGGTCAAGCCGCGCGAACCCATCGCGCAGTGCTGACCTGACCGGCAGATCCGTCGCCGCCCCGCGGCGATCACATCGACTACTGGCAGTCGGTCGGATGTGGCACAGCGCGCGCCGCGCCAGGCATGGACCGCGCCATCGGCGAATCGGGCTGCACCGCGTCCGCGGCGCGCGGGCGTCAGCGTGTTCATGCGGGCCAGATTCCGGGCATGGGCTGCGGCTTCGGCCGGTGGTGGCACGTGGCTCGGTTGCTCGTAGGTGGCCCCGGCGAACCAGGCGAGCCCCGCGGGCGTGCGGCACGGCCCAAGCTGCCTGCGCCGTTGACTGGAACGCGTGGAAAACACGCTGCATCTCCGCGCGCTGGGTGCCCAGGAAACCTGGCCCCTGGGTCCGCCCGACAGTGTTGGCCGTGGTACTTTCCGGCACCAGCCCTGCTGCGACCAGGGCCAGATGCACCATGGCAAAGCTGTTGCCGGCGCAAGCGATCACGAGCGTGCGGGGCTTCAGCCCGCACCGTCGCACCGCCCAGCCTATGCGCCATTGTCCGTTTTGCTGCGACCGCACCGACCCTGCGCGGCCGATGGACGCACCGCGATGCCAGCCAGGCTGCACCAGCTGTGCGGGTTTGATCCGGCGCCGGCCGTGGCGTGCCACGACGGATCGCAGTCCGTCGGGTGGTCGTGGAGATCGTGTTCATCCGCTCTGGCAAGGCAGGCCCAGTGCTGCTCTTGCAACTGGCCAGTCGGTCGGCAAGGCCGGGGGCCATCGGTGCGGCGCTCCACACCGGTCAGCGCCCAGTCCTGGCCTGATTGCAGCCGCTGGCGTGCCGCCAGCGTCAGTCGGATACCGGCGCGTGACAACCGGGCGCGTGTGTGCCGTCGTCATGCGGAGAGGGCCTGCGGCGTGAACAACCCACGGGCCAATCCGGAAGCCCGGCATCCCGGCGTTGGCGGCGTCCAGCACCGCGACCCGCCGCCACGCTGCGCCAAGCCGCCACGCTGGCGCCGGCACCTGCCAGACCAGCCCCGGCATGACGATGCCTAAAGCCGGGCCGGCGGACTGGCCTCAGGCATAGGGTGTCGACTTGAGCTCCCAAGTTGGATTGAAATCCCCCTGAAAAGGGTCAAGTCGGGTTTGTCGGACGATAGTTGCTGGCGCTGCACCAGGTCATGGCAAGCGGGCTGTCGTTGCCAGCCTTTGGCAGAGCTGCCAGCGTGCTGCCGCGTCGGCAGCAACGGGCCAGGGACTTCAGAGCCCAATGGACAGGGTGGAACAACGGGGCAGCGCGGGAAGCCCTGGGCGACGCCAGCGCCCCTAGGAACAACCGCGTTGCGGCCACGAACTGTTGCTCCAAAGCAGGGTCCTGAGTTCGCCGATACAACGTGAGTCAGCCGACCGGCTCGGTGAACCGTTGGAACCCCCGGCATCACCCGAACCATTGGTGATCTAGCGTCGCGGGGCAATCCGCAGACACGCCATGCGGCGTCGCTCGCGCGCTGGAGCGATTCCGGCTCCGGGGCCTGCTCGCAGATGGCCACCTAGTGCAGCATTCGCAGCTGCTTGGGGATCGCAGGATGCCAGGCCTGCCAGGTGGACAGAAACTGTGAGCCGTCGCCAAAATCGGTGTCCAGCACACACCAGTCAGGCAGCGCTCTGCCATCCCTGGGGCAGTCCTGCCGCTGGTGCCTGGCACGTCAGCTGGGAACATGCCAGACACGAGGGCCAGATCAGCCGCTGGAGGCGGCACGTAACCCTGCGCAGCGTCGGCGCCACCGCCGAAAAGTGGTTCTCCATCTGGCGCGCCAGTACTGGCGGGCGCGTGCATCGGCCAGGTTGAGCCGGTTTTCGTTGACCAGCATGGTCTGGTGCTTGAGCCAGCCGGCCCAGGCCTCCTTGCTGACACTTTCCCACATGCGTTTGCCGAATTCGCCCGGATAGGGTGGAAAGTCAAGTCACTCGGCTTCCTTGCCCAGTTTGATGCAGTTGACGGTACGTGCCATGAATTACCTTTGAATGGGAATGTTTTGTTGGTAAAAACCAAAGCCTGAATCTTATTCGGTTTGCAAATGCCCGATGATGCCTGCGGGCACGGTGCGTGGCGCCTGCGGGAACTTCAAAGGCACAATGGGCACCAACCTGGCATCCGCCGCAAGGCGGGAGGCTTCATGGGGACTTTGATTTTGAATGTCGTGATGGATTGGTTTGACAACGCGCCGCGGCGTGCGAGTGGCTGTGGTGTCTGGCTTGCGGCCTTGCTGGCATTCGGCATGTATTTGCAGCATGTGGTGGGGCTGTACCCTGTCCCATGTGCATTAAAACGGTACGCTCTCGTCTTTGATAGCTGTCTGGCACGCGGGTTTGACGGCCGCCAGCACTCGAAAGAGCCTCCAGATTAGTGGTTCTGTCCTGCTGGTGCTGCTGGCCTGTGCGGGCGCCTTTGTCGCCGCACGCCAAGAGCTGGCTGCAGTGGTACCCGCCCGAGGTGGTGTCCTGCGGGCGGGACCTCTACGGCATGATCGAAACCTTCCCCCCCTCAAACGCGCCCTGCTGATGATCTTTCGTGGTGGTGGTGATTGCACCAAGGTGGACTGGACGTTTCTGGGCGGCTCCATCGCCAACTGGTCATTCCTGTGGTTTGGCGCAATGGCTTTGGTGGGCTCCGCGCTGGTCTGGCGTCAGGCACGCCACCGCTGAAACGGACATTGCGGCTACCGTCAGCCTACAAAATCGCCCCGCCCGGGCGTTCGCCGCGCTCATACACCACGTGGGCGCGCCCCACCAGCAGGTTGTCCAGCGTACCGATGTTGTCCAGGTCCTTATTGGCGCAGGGCAGCTTGTGGCAGCACGCAGCGCATCGCGTTCAGGCGTGCGCGCTTCTTGCAGTCTGACTCTGATCACGGTCCAGGGCGCATCGGCGGTGTCGGTTTCGAAAACATGGCCTCCCTTGGTTTGGGTGTAGTCATCCCACTTGTCGAGCGAGGCCATGTCAATCGGGCTGAGCTTCCATTGTTTCAGCGGGTGCAACTCGCGTTCCTTGAACCGGCGGTGCTGCTCCTTACGGCTCACCGAGAACCAGAATTTGATCAAATGGATGCCACTGCGTACCAGTTGCCGCTCAAACAGCGGCGCCTGACGCATGAACTCCTGGTACTCGGCATCGGTGCAAAAGCCCATGACGCGCTCCACACCCGCCCGGTTGTACCAGGAGCGGTCCAGCATCACGATCTCACCGGCTGTGGGCAAGTGCTGTACATAGCGCTGGAAATACCACTGCCCGCGCTCGGTCTCGCTGGGTTTTTCCAGTGCCACGACTCGCGCTCCCCGCGGGTTGAGGTGCTCCATGAACCGCTTGATGGCGCCGCCCTTGCCGGCTGCATCGCGCCCTTCAAATAAAATGACAACGCGCTGGCCAGTTTCCTTGGCCCACATCTGCAGTTTGAGCAGTTCCACCTGCAACTGGTATTTCTGGGCCTCGTAGCGTTTGCGTGACAGCAGGTTTTTGTACGGATAACCACCGGAGCGCCAATTTGGCGCCAGTTCTTCGTCCGGCTTGACCGAACTGTCACCTAGCAGTGCCTGATTTTCCTGAAGCATTTTGCGGATTTCAGAGACATCCTCGGGCGAACTGCCAGCCAGCAAAGTCTTCAGCGCCGCGGCCTTGTTGGGGGTCTTGTCCAGAATGTTTTTGACAGCCGCCTGTTGCGCTCCTTGCGCCGCGTTCGTTCTGATGCGGGCAGTTTGCGACGCAACGCCCTTGACAGTACGTGCGCTCACGGTGTCGCCCTGGGATATACGGCGCTGGCGGGCCTCAACAGTTGTTCGCGTGGGGGTTGATCTCTCGGTCATAGCGGGCTCCATAGGCTTAACCGGTCATTTTGTGACGGTTTTGCGACAAAAAGATTGATGAAGGTCAAATGCGGGCCCGGCTGCAAATGTGATCGGAAACAATCCACAAACAATCAGCTTTTTGGAGGAACCTGCAATGGGAATGATTTTCTGGGTCGTGCTGGCGGTGATGGTCGTTTACGGCGTCATGCTGTTCAACAGCCTGGTGAACATCAAGAACAACGTCTCCAAAGCCTGGGCCAATATTGATGTGCTGTTGAAGCAGCGCCATGACGAATTGCCGAAGCTGATCGACACCTGCAAACAGTACATGAAGCATGAGCAGGACACGCTGCAAAAGGTGATTCAGGCCCGCTCCCGGGTGTCGGATGCGCGCGAATCTCACAACCTGGGGGCATTGGGCGTAGCTGAAGGGGCGCTCAGAAGTGGCCTGGGCAGCCTGTTTGCGCTGGCGGAGTCGTATCCCGACCTGAAGGCCAACGAGCAGTTCCTGCACCTGCAGTCCCGCATCAGCGGGCTGGAAAACGCGATTGCCGACCGGCGCGAGTTCTACAACGACAGTGTGAACATCAACAACGTGGGGATTGAGCAGTTCCCCAATCTCATCATCGCCCGGCTGTTTGGCTTCAAGGCGTTTGACCTGCTGAAATTTACCGCCGAAGAGACGAAAGACGTGGACGTCGGTCAGCGCTTTAACTCATAAACGTGCAGATGCTGAATGGCTTGCGTAGCCAGTATGTCCGAGCGCTGACGTCGGCAAGTTATCTGGGTCTGCTGGCTTTTGGCCTCCATTCCGGGGAGAGATCGGTGTGGATCATCTCTCTGGTCCTGGTCGCTGCCGTCGGTTTTTTTGCATGGGTATCGACTCACGGCCGGGCGCGAGCTATCGCCGAACTGCCCACATCACGCATTGGCTCTGCCGCCCAAGGCTATGTGGAGTTGTATGGCCGCGCGAGTGTGGACCCGGATAACCTCTATCACCAGCCCGTTCAGCAGTGTGTCTTGCATCTGGTACCGGTGCCGGACCTATTCCAAAGACAACAGCGACCGGGAGTGGCGGGAAGTCAGCTGCAATGTAAGCGAGGCAACGTTCGAAATTCGTGATCCCACAGGCGCCTGCCGGGTTGACCCGGACCATGCCGAGGTGATGGGGCCGGAGGTCCGCACCACCTATTCGGGCGGTTACAAGCAAGTGGAAGAAATGCTGTTTGGCGGTGGCCTGATCTACGTATTGGGCGAGTTTTCAACGGTAGGTGGTGCCCATTCAGCGCTGAGTCTGAGTGAAGACGTCAGCGCGTTACTGTCGGATTGGAAGAAAAACCCGGAAAGGCTCAAACAGCGCTTTGATCTGGACGGCAATGGTGAGGTTGACTTGCGCGAGTGGGAGCTGGCGCGGCGTCTGGCCACGCGAACAGTCGAAAAGCAGCACCGGGAAATCCGACAGGAATCAGGTGTTCACGTGATTCGCGCGTCGAAAAATGGTCGCCTGTTTTTAATATCCAGTCTGTCACCGCAAAAACTGCGGCAGCGCTACCTGTTGTGGAGCTTCCTGCATCTTGCCGTGCTGGCCGCGGCTTCCGTGGCGGCGATAGGGCTGCTTTGATCCGTCCAACAGACCCGCGCTGGTTGGCTATACCAGCTTCTTGACCAGCACCTGGCTCTTGCGGTCCCAGTTGTACAGGCGCCGTCTGGCTTCGGGCAGGCGATCCGGGTCGGCTTGCACAAAGCCGCGTTTCAGGAACCAGTGCATGGTGCGGGTGGTCAGCACAAAAATGCTGTCCAGCCCCATGGCTTTGGCGCGCTGCTCCACGCGTTTGAGCACACGCTCGCCATCACCCTGGCCCTGGGACTCGGGCGACACGGTCAATGCCGCCATCTCACCGGTTTTGGACTCAGGGTAGGGATACAGCGCCGCGCAGGCAAAGATGACGCCGTCGTGCTCCAGGATGGTGTAGTTCGCCACGTCGCGTTCGATCTCGGTGCGGCTGCGCTTGACCAGCGTGCCGTCTTTCTCGAACGGCTCGATCAGTTGCAGGATGCCGCCCACGTCGTCCACCGAAGCTTCACGCAGGCTCTCCAGTTTCTCGTCGACCACCATGGTGCCAATGCCGTCGTGCACATACACCTCCAGCAAAATGGCCCCGTCCACGTTGAACGGGATGATGTGGCTTCTTTCAACGCCCGACTTGCAGGCCTTCACGCAATGCTGCAAGTAAAAAGCGGTGTCGGTCGGCAGCAAAGCGGGGGGCAGTTTGGCCAGCAGGCCTTCGGCGGTAGCCAGCGGCAGCTCGGTATCAATCGGGTTGTCTTCGCTGACCGGTTGCAGGGCGTCCATTCCGATGCCGGGCATTTCGGTGAGGAAAATCAGCTTGTCGGCCTGCAACGCGGAGGCGACCGACGTGGCCACCTCTTCCATGGTGAGATTGAAAGCCTCGCCAGTGGGTGAAAAGCCAAACGGCGACAGCAGCACCATTGCACCCATGTCCAGCGTGCGGGTGATGCCCGCCACGTCCACCTTGCGCACCAGCCCGGAGTGCTGGAAATCGATGCCGTCCACAATGCCCACGGGCCGCGCCGTGATGAAGTTGCCCGAGATCACCCGCACGGTGGAGTCCGCCATCGGCGTATTGGGCAGGCCCTGGCTGAAAGCGGCTTCGATCTCGTAGCGCAGTTGCCCGGCGGCCTCCTGTGCGCAGTCCAGCGCCACCTCGTCAGTGATGCGAATGCCATGCGAGTATTTGGGGGCATGGCCCTTGGCCTTGAGCTGCTCGTTCACCTGAGGCCTAAAACCATGCACCAGCACGATCTTCACGCCCATGCTCTGAATCATTGCCAGGTCTTGAGCGAGGTGATGCAGCTTGCCCGCGGCGATGGCTTCTCCTGCAATGCCCACTACAAAGGTCTGGTTGCGAAATTTGTGGATGTACGGCGCGACCGAGCGGAACCACGGGACGAAGGTGAAATTGAATACGGAGGTCATGCGGTCAGGGGCTGCAATAGGTGGAGCTGATTAGCGGGCAACAGACGGATAAAGTCTTTATCAAAGGTGGCAAGTATCTCCTGTTGTTGAAGGACACAGGCTGCTATCCATGCGTCAGGCATATCGTTTCCGCCCAGATTTTGCTCAAGACACAATGCACGTAAGCGTGGCCATTCATCTTGTGCGGCAAGTAAATTAACACCGGGGCACGCCAATATGGCATCTATGAAATCCACTGCATGTTGGATCGGTGTAGGGACAGAAAATATCTTGGGATGTGTGGCCAGTCGCAAAAAACTCGCTATCACGGTGGTGAGAAGCGATAAATTGGATTTCTGTCCCGCTGTTTCAAGCGTCTCCAGGAGCCAACCGTGCGCAACCATGTGATGCGCATGGTCCTTACGCGAAGCTGCCAATAGAACGTTCACATCCGGTGTCATTCAGTGACCGCTTGCAGCAATGATTTATTGCTATTAGGGTCGACACCAGATTGCAGGCCACTGTGCCCATCAAAGACAGGCAAAGCGATGGCAGCAGTCGATGTGTAGGCTCCGTCGCTTATAGCGTACCGGGTCAGAAATTCCCGCACTTTGGCGCTGACCGATGTGCCCTCCTGAATCGCCCGGATGCGCGCTTTGCGGATGACAGCCTCATCCAAGGAAATCGTCAGATTCGCCATAAAGCCCCCAAAAATTCACGTGAATTAGTGTAGCACGTAAATATGTGCTACTGTGTCCAACAAGCGATATACGACAGTTTAGAACCCTTTTTAAAATATATAAATATTTACTAAATGAAATTATTGTTCACTAAATGCATCTACACTGAACTTTCCTTATTTTGTGTTCAATTTGAGTAAATTTCTGAGGATGTGAAGTATGAACAATGAAGCATTGGTGCAGTTAGCGTTGCAAGCCCAATCTTGCAGTCAAAAAGAACTTGCTCTTCGTCTTGGTGTATCACCGACGCAGATCAGCAAATGGAAAAAAGGCGAATACATGTCAAGCGACATGGACCAGAAGCTTCGGGCGATGGCCAACATTGGTGAAAAAGCCCCTGAATTCGTTGTCAGTGCCGGATCTCTCAAAGCAGCCGAAAAGTGGGAAAGACTTATTCAGCATCTCGCTAGAGATGCAGACGATGGAGCTGAAACCGGCTACAACACGGTTCCTTTGCGTGAAGAGCTCGATCTCTTGTGCTGGCAAACTTTCTACGTCCTCAAAGAAATGGGGGTTAGCTTACCCAGTCAATTTCCCCAAGAGTTGGACATTGACTATGACGAAGTAGAGAATTCCTGGGAGCTGATTGACAATAATCCCTATGCTAATTTGATCCAAAAGATCTTCAAGGCACTTACCAATGTCTATGGGTTTTACGTGGCCTACGTATCTGACCTGCTTGATGACGATGATCTGGACTTGTTCGATACCGCTGGCGACATTGATTCCAGCCTGTTGAGCCTTGCGGCTGCGAAGCTGGAAGAAGAGGATGTGCACGGACTGGCAATGAAATTCAGGGAATTTCGCTTTCGTGTCAGAAACGATTACGAAGAATGGCTAAATATCGTAAAAGAAAAGGCATTCCGCGCGGGCGTTCCATTGCGTGCTGAGCTGTTGGCGATGGTGTACGGCAGCGATGATTCGCTTGGTCATGAGGCTGAGTCGGAAAGTCTGGGGTTCAATTCTTCGCGGTTGCATCCAGACATCTACATGAATGAACTTTTGGTCGGCATGAGAGTGATTCATCAAGCACTGCCGGCGATTATGAAAAAGCTGGGTATAGATGACGAGTTCAAGCTTAATACAGCAGAGCTTCAAGTCAATTAAATTTGGGTCAACAACTCACTTTTGCAGATCGTCGTGTTCACTATGAATCGCCCCGGGTTTGAACTGACCCCCGGAAGTTGGACAAACTTCAAGGGGTTTCATGAAGAAGTATCAAACTGAGTTCAAACTTAAGGTCGTCAAGAGCTTCTTGTCTGGCGAAGGTGGAGCGAAACTGCTGGCACGACAATGGTCTGTGCCAGAGGAGAAGATCCGCACCTGGGTGAGCCACTATCAGTTGCATGGTATCGACGGGTTGCGTCCCAAGCGCAGCACTTATAGTGCCGAATTCAAGCTGCAAGTGCTGTCCCATCAGGACCGTAAACAGCTTTCGAGTCGCCAGGTGGCGGCGGTCTACGACATCCGCAATCCCAACCAGGTAGTGGTCTGGCGCCGCAATCTCGATGAAGGTGGCGTAGAGGCTCTCGAGAACAGGAAGCAAGGGCATATCAATATGAAGCCAGTTCGACGCTCCCCAGCACCACCAGGCACAGTTGCCACTGAGTCTGCGCAGGCCCTGCTAGAAGAGAATGAACGACTGCGCGCGGAGGTGGCGTACCTGAAAAAATTGCAAGCCTTGATCCGGTTGAAGAGATCAGCAGCGCCGACAAAGCGCGTCTGATAACCGGGTTGAGGCCTCACCATAAACTGGCGGACCTGTTGCAAGTGGCATGCCTAGCCCGCAGCACGTTTTACTACCAGTGCCATGCCCTCCAGAGTGCCGAACAGGAGAGCGACATTGAGGTCAAGATCCGCGCCGTCTATGACGAGCACAAGGGCCGGTACGGATACAGGCGAATCACTGCCGCGCTTCGTCGTACATCGGCAGATCCCGTCAACCACAAGTGCGTGCAACGCTCGATGAAAAAAATGGGACTGCGGGCTTTGGCTAGAGTTAAAAAACGCTCCTGGCATGTCCCAGGTGTGCGATGCGTATGTGCCCAACGTCCTGCAGCGCGACTTCTTCGCGAAAGCGCCCAACCAGAAGTGGGTAACCGATGTCACCGAGTTCAACGTGAACGGCCAGAAGCTCTATCTATCGGCCTGCATGGACCTCTACAACAGCGAGATCATCGCGCATAGGATGGCGAGACGCCCCATTTTTGATCTGGTTTCGGGCACGCTTAAGGCAGCTCTTTCGCAGTCCGAGTGCACCAACAAACTGACCGTGCACTCAGATCAGGGCTGGCAGTACAAAATGCAGCCTTACCGAGTAATGCTTGCTAGTCACGGAGTCACGCAAAGTATGAGTCGCAAGGGCAATTGCTTTGACAATGCGGCAATAGAGAGCTTCTTTGGCACCCTCAAGGCCGAGTATTACCATCTTGAAAAGTTTGACGGCATTGATATGCTCGAAGCGGGCGTGCACAATTACATTCGCTACTACAACCACGAGCGCATCAAGCTCGGATTGAAAGGACTCAGTCCGGTGGAATACCGGTTGAGAAATAACGCCTGATTGGCGGGATCGCAACCGTCCAAACTCCGGGGGTCAGTTCATTCCCGGGGCGATTCAGTAACCCTTATATCGTCCTCCGTAGTGAGACCACATTAGTAAGTCGTCGTTCATTTCTGAAAAACAAGATACACCTCGTACCTCACTAAATTTCGCGACTGCTTGACGTACGGCTGCTTTTCCGGCGCGATGTACCAGCTCCCTGAGAGCTTGATTCGTTGCGGTCTCGAATTCGTGTCTGACCTGCTGCGGCAAATCTTCCCTACTTAGGTAGTAGTTTCTGACACGCTCCGCCTCTAAGTCATTTGGCTCAAGTATTTCGGGAAATATTGCGCAATTGTAGGGGTCATTGAAACCGGCAGGTGATCCAAAGTAAATGGCCTGAGCTTTGAGGTTCTCCAGCGATTGAGCACTTATCGCTTCGTATTTGTATATGAGTGGCGTCATTTTCAGAAGAAAACTTTTTCTTGTTCATCAAACTATAGCCCGTCAGATGCTCGATAGCGACACTAAAACAAAAACGCGGCCGAAGCCGCGTTTTCGAGAAGTCTGGTTAGACCGTCTTACTCAACTTTCGCCTTAGCCCGCAAGTCTTCCTGGAACTTCGCCAGTTTTTGCTGCGTCAGCTGCTGGGTGATCTGAGGTTTGACTTCTTCGAACTTCGGCAGCTGCGCTTCACGCACATCGTCCAGACGGATGATGTGGTAGCCGAACTGGCTCTTCACCGGCGTGTCAGTCAGCTTGCCTTTTTCCAGCTTGGTCATGGCTGCGGAGAACTCGGGCACGTAGCTGCTGGCGTTGGCCCAGTCCAGATCGCCGCCGTTGGCGCCGGAGCCGGGGTCTTTGGATGATTTCTTGGCGATGTCTTCAAACTTGCCGCCTTTTTTCAGCTGGGCAATGATGGCTTTGGCGTCCGCTTCTTTTTCCACCAGGATGTGGCGGGCGCGGTATTCCTTGCCACTGTTGGCAGCGGCGAACTTGTCGTATTCGGCCTTGGCTTCGGCATCGGTCACGGGGTTGGTTTTCTGGAAGTCAGCAAACAGCTCACGGATCAGGATGGACTGGCGGGCCAGGTCGAGCTGGGTTTTGTAGTCGTCGCTGGCGTCCAGGCTTCGCTTTTGGGCTTCCTGCATGAAGATTTCGCGTGCAATCACTTCTTCCTTGATCTGGCCCTGCATTTCAGGGGTGACCGGCTTGCCCGAGCGGGCAATTTGCGCGGCCAGTGCGTCGGCGCGAGCTGTCGGGACGGCCTTGCCATTGACGATGGCCAGGTTTTGCGCTGCAACGGGCCCAGCCAGAACGGCCGCGAACGTGGCGGCAATCAGCGCGCTGGTGATGTGTTTCTTCATGGGTTTTCCTGAAAATCAGTAGGAGAGAGAAAAAAAGAAAAGGTGAACTGTGTAGCAACGGCTTGCGCCTGCAACTACAACGTTTCAATGACGATGGCGTGGACGCCCTGGTCAATAAATTCTTGCAGCGCATCATACACAAGGCGATGCTGGGCCACGCGGGACTTTTTTGTAAATAAAGGTGAAGCAATCCGCACCCGGAAATGGCTGCCCCGGCCCGCTGCGTTGGCGCCGGAATGCCCAGCGTGCTGGGCACTTTCGTCAATCACTTCCAGCAGGGTGGGGGATAGCCGCTCCTGCAGACGCTGGGCCAGTTGCTGGTCAGTATGAAGAATGGTCATGCGGCGATCACGGTTGAGTGGGTTCATCCGCCTTCAGATGGGGCGTGATGTAGATGCCCTGGCCCACCAGAAACACCAGCGGGAACACATAACCCCAGAGCTTGAAGCTGACCCAGGCCTCGGTGCTGAAATACGCCGCCACGTAGCCATTCACGATGGCCATGAAGGCGCAGTAGCCGATCCACGCGATGTTCAGGCGCCGCCAGATGGGGTCTGGCAGCGGTAACTGGCTGCCCAGCAGCATCTTCAGGAAGTTCTTTTTCATCACCCACACGGCAACAGCCAGGCCAATGGCCATGGCCGCGTACAGCACGGTGGGTTTCCACTTGATGAAGCGGTCGTCATGCAGCAGCAGCGTAGCCGCACCAAACACCAGAATCAGCCCCAGCGTGATGCGGTGCATCATCGTCAGCTTGCGGTCCAGCGCGTAGATGATGGCCATCTGGATGGTGGTGCCAGCCATCAGCACCGCGGTGGCCACGTAGATGTCGTAATACTTGTAGGCGCCGAAGAAAAAGACGATCGGCAGAAAGTCGAGCAGTACTCTCATTTTTGGGGCACGAAGTCCATCGATGCCGAGTTCATGCAATAGCGCAGGCCTGTGGGTTGTGGCCCGTCGGGGAACACATGGCCCAGGTGGGCGCCGCAATCGGCGCAGTGCACTTCGGTGCGTTTCATCCACAGCAGGCCATCAACCTTGGTGCCCACGGCGTCTTCGCTGAGTGGCTGAAAGTAGCTGGGCCAGCCGGTGCCGGAGTCGAACTTGGCGGCCGCATCAAACAGCGGTTTGCCGCAGCAGATGCAGGTGTAGGTACCTGGCAACTTGTTTTCCGCATGCTTGCCGGTGAAGGCGCGCTCGGTGGCTTCGCGGCGGGCTACATCAAATGCCATGGGCTCTGCACCTTTTTGCTGGAGCAGGGCTTTCCATTCGGCATCGGTTTTTTCGATTTTGTAGGTCATGGTGGTATTTTCGCTGATCAGGAAGAGCAACTGATCTCGATGGTGGAGGCCCAATCGGGCGGAAACCCTGCATAAGCCTCAAAGCCCGGATGTTCATCAAAAGGGGCTTCCAGCAGCGCAAGCAAGGTGTTGACCCCGGAAAAGTCTTTTAGTTTCGCCTTTTGAATGGCTTCTTCACCCAAATGGTTGCGCAACACGTATTTCGGGTTGGTTTTAAGCATTAAATTGGCCATTAGCCCTCGTCCGCTATGCGTGAATAGCTCTGAATATTGTAGCAACCAGGTGTCGAAAGCGGAGCGGTCAATGAACAGGTCGCGCACCGGGGTCAGGGCGGCAGCGTCGTCCAGCGGCGCATTGGACGCCACCCAGCGGCTCAAGGTGCGCCAGCAGATGGTGAAGTCCACCTTGTCCTGCGCCAGCAGTTTCAGGATGCCTTCGATCAGCGCTTTGCCCTCTGGGCGCGCTTCTGGCAGGCCCAGTTTGGCACCCAGACGGCGCTCCAGCTCGGCCGGAAACACAGTCTTGTAAGACTCCAGCGCGGCCAGCGCCAGTTCCTGCTCGCCAATCAGCGGCAGCAGTGCCTGGCCCAGGCAAAACAGGTTCCAGTAGGCGATGTTGGGTTGCTTGTTGTAGGCGTAGCGGCCTTGCGTGTCGGAGTGGTTGCAGATGTGGCCGGGGTTGTAGGCGTCCAGAAACTGGAACGGGCCGTAGTCGATGGTCAGGCCCAGAATGCTCATGTTGTCGGTGTTCATCACGCCGTGGCAAAAGCCCACGGCCTGCCACTGCGCCACCATGGCCGCGGTGCGCTCGCTCACGGCCTCCAGAAACGCAGCGTAGGGGTTGCCGGCAAAGCGGGCTGTGGTACGGCAGGCGGGGTAAAACCGGTCAATGACGTAGTTGGCCAGCGCTTTCAGCTGCTCATGCTGGTCGTTATAAGAGAAGTGCTCAAAATGACCAAAGCGCACAAAGCTGGGGGCGGCCCGAGTCACCACGGCGGCAGTTTCAACGGATTCGCGGTACACATCCTCGTCTGAACCCGTCACACACAGCGCGCGGGTGGTGGGAATTCCCAGGCCGTGCATGGCCTCGGAGCACAAAAATTCGCGGATCGAGCTGCGCAGCACGGCACGCCCATCGCCCATTCGGGAGTAGGGGGTGAGGCCGGCACCTTTGAGCTGCAACTCAAAAGTCTGATCACGCCTGGTCTCAATTTCACCCAGCAAAATGGCGCGCCCGTCGCCCAACTGGCCCGCCCATTGCCCAAACTGGTGGCCGCTGTACACGCTGGCCAGTGGCTCGGAGCCCGGCATCACCATGTTGCCGGTGAGAGCTGCCAGTGCATCTTGCGATTGCAGCATCAGCTCTTCCAGGCCCAATTCGGCGGCAAGCGAGCGGCTGGTTCCTACCCAATAGGGCTCTGGCAACGGGGTGGGTTGCAGCCGGGTGAAGAAGGCGTCGCCCAAGCCTGCAAAACTGTTGCGCCATTGCATGCGGGGGGTCACTCGTGTATCCATGGCCGAATTGTCCCGCACTTGACTGTTCCCCTGCAATTTGAGGGCAATCACGGGTGTTGGTCGGGCCCTGGTTGCGGGATACTAGACTTTGGTAACGCCATCAAAACCCTAACGGAGACACCCATGCTTGGCCAGATGCAAAACCAACAGCTGCTGATTTCTTCCCTGATCGAGTTCGCTGACCGCCACCATGGCGAGGGCGAAATCGTGTCGCGGCGGGTGGAGGGTGACATTCACCGCACCACTTACAAAGCCCTTGCCGCGCGCTCCCGCCAGGTGGCCAACGCGCTGGATGGCCTGAAGCTGGCGTTCAGCGACCGGGTTGCCACGCTGGCCTGGAACGGCTACCGCCATCTGGAGCTGTATTTTGGCGTGAGCGGATCCGGGCGCGTTCTTCACACGTTGAACCCGCGCCTGCACCCTGACCAGATCAGCTGGATCGCCAACCATGCTGAAGATACCGTGCTGTGTTTTGACATGACGTTTTTGCCCATCGTCAAAGCCATCCACGGCAAATGCCCCACCATCAAACACTACGTGGCGCTGTGTGATGCCGACAAATTGCCGGCAGACAGCGGCATTCCCGGTCTGGTGAGTTATGAAGCCTGGATCGGCGCGCAAGCTTCCACCTACGACTGGCCGCAGTTTGATGAAAATTCGGCGTCCAGCATGTGCTACACCAGCGGCACCACGGGTAACCCCAAAGGCGCACTCTACAGCCACCGCTCGACCATGCTGCATGCCTTCGCGGGAGCCCTGCCTGATGCTTTGAGCATGAGCGCCCGTGACTCCCTGCTGCCCGTGGTGCCGATGTTTCACGTCAATGCCTGGGGTTTGCCGTATTCGGCTGCCATGACGGGCGCCAAACTGGTGTTTCCGGGCCCGGCAATGGATGGCAAATCCATCTTTGAATTGATCGAAAGTGAAAAGGTAACCTTCGCAGCTGGCGTGCCGACCGTGTGGCAGATGATGCTGGGGCACATGCAGGCCGGTGGCTTGAAGTTCAGCACACTGAAGCGCACGGTGATTGGCGGCTCGGCCTGCCCGCCCGCCATGATCACAGCGTTCAACGACGTGTATGGCGTGGAAGTGCTGCACGCCTGGGGCATGACGGAGATGTCGCCGCTGGGCACCGTATGCACCCTCAAGAACAAGCATTTGCCGATGTCCCAGCAAGAAAAGATGAAGGTCCGGCTTAAGCAGGGCCGGGGCATTTTCGGTGTGGACATGAAGATCGTTGACAGTGACGGCAAGGAGCTTCCATGGGACGGCAAAGCCTATGGCGACCTGCTGGTGAAGGGGCCGTGGATCATCAGCGATTACTTCAAGGGCGAGGGGGGCTCCCCACTTGTGGATGGCTGGTTCCCGACTGGTGATGTAGCCACGATCGACGCAGATGGCTACATGCAGATTACTGATCGCAGCAAGGATGTCATCAAGTCAGGCGGTGAGTGGATCAGCTCTATCGACGTGGAAAATGTCGCGATGGCGCATCCGGCAGTGGCCATGGCCGCATGCATTGGCATGAAGCACCCCAAGTGGGATGAGCGCCCGATCATCGCGGTAGTCAAAAAACCGGGGGCTGAAGTGACACGTGATGAATTGATTGCCTTTTACGAAGGCAAGACCGCGAAATGGCAGATTCCTGATGACGTCGTGTTTGTGGACGCCATTCCGTTGGGAGGCACGGGCAAGATGCAAAAAACCAGGCTGCGCGAAATGCTGAAAGACTACAAGTTGCCCGGGGTCTGAAAGTCCCAAACTGGTGCGTGACAAACCTCTGGCAGCAGTCACCTTGGTGATAGCGGCTAGGGATTGCCCCTAGCGTTGCAGTGCACAAATTCTTGTACCCTTTCCCCAGTCTGTTTCAAGGAGTTTGTCAAATGAAGTGTGCAATGAAATTAGTTGCAGCAACAGCGGCTTTTGTGTGTGCCGGTGCAGCGTTCGCCCAAAAAGGCGAGACTGTCAAAATGGTCCGCATTGATGCGCAAACCGGTCTGCTTGGCCCGGTCGGTGTCAGTCAGCTCAAAGGCTTTCAGTTCTTTGCCGAGAAATTCAGTGGCACCGGCAACCCGGCGGGCGTCAAGTTTGAAGTCACCGGTATTGACAACAAGCTCAGCCCGACGGAGAGCCTCAACGCGTTGAAGGCCGCCATCGACCAGGGCGTTCGCTACATCATTCAGGGCAACGGCTCATCCGTGGCGCTGGCCCTGTCAGATGCGGTGACCAAGCACAACGAACGCAATCCGGGCAAAGAGGTGATTTACCTGAATGACTCGGCTGTGGATCCGGACCTGACCAACAGCAAGTGCAGCTACTGGCACTTCAGGTTCGATGCTGATACCTCCATGAAGATGGAAGCCATGTCCAGCTTCATGAAAGACCAGCCTGACATCAAGAAGGTCTATATCCTGGGCCAGAACTACTCGCATGGCGTGCAAGTCGCCAAATACGCCAAGGAAACGCTGGCGCGCAAGCGGCCCGACATCCAGATCGTGGGCGAAGACCTGCACCCGCTGGCACAAACACGCGACTTCGCTCCCTACATCGCCAAAATCAAGGCCTCCGGCGCAGACACGGTGATCACCGGCAATTGGGGTTCCGACCTGTCGCTGCTGGTCAAGGCTGCCAATGAAGGTGGCTACACCGGCAAGTTTTTCACCTACTACGCTGGCGTAACCGGCACGCCCACCGCACTGGGCACCAACGGCGCCGGCCGTGTGTACCAGATTGCCTACAACCACTACAACATGGGTGGGCAAATGTCGAAATGGATGACCGAGTTCAAAGCCAAGTACAACGACGACTTCTACACGGGCTCAACCATCCGCATTTTCGAGACCTTGGGCGCTGCGATGGCCAAGGCCAAATCCACGGACCCGGTCAAGGTGGCCGCAGCACTGGAAGGCATCAAGGTCACCAGCTTCAACGGTGAAGTGGAAATCCGCAAGGCGGATCACCAGTTGCAGCAGCCTCTGTACATGACGGTGTGGGACAAGGCCAGTGCCAAATATCCCTACAGCCCTGAAAACACCGGCATGACGCTGGTGCCGTTGAAGGAGTATCCGAATTACGTGTCCAGCACGCCCACCAGCTGCCAGATGAAGCGTCCTGCCTGATTCGGGGCGGCCAGCGTCAGATGAGCCCGAACGGGTGTACCGTATCGGGCTCTTTCATTTGTTAAGGTGAGGAAGGTCAGGCTCAATGGAGTTTTTCATCATCTCGATGCTCAACGGACTGAGCTACGGATTGTTGCTGTTCATGCTGAGCTCAGGGCTCACGCTGATTTTCAGCATGATGGGTGTACTGAATTTTGCGCACGCATCTTTTTACATGTTGGGTGCCTACGTCGGTTACACCATTTCAACCTTTACCGGGTTCTGGCCCGCACTGGTGCTGGCTCCGCTGGTGGTGGGCGCGATGGGGGCGCTGTTTGAGCGGGTGTGCCTCAGGCGCGTTCACAAGTTTGGCCACGTGGCCGAGCTGCTGATCACCTTTGGCCTGGCCTATGTGGTGCTGGAACTGGTGCAGCTCATCTGGGGCCGTATCGCGCTGGAGTTCAAGCCGCCTGAGTCTTTGCGCGGGCCGGTCTTTACACTGATCAACCATTCGACCAATGGTTTAAGCCTGTTGCTCGGTGCGGTGCCGCCCGAGATGTGCAGTGCCGCAGATGCCACCATTCGCGTGGTGTGCTCGCCATTCCCCGCCACCCGGGGATTCATGATGCTGGTGGCGCTGGTCATGCTGGCATCGGTCTGGCTGCTGTTGACGCACACGCGCATCGGGCTGGTGATACAGGCTGCCCTGATCCACCCCGACATGGTGGAAGCGTTGGGGCACAACGTGCCGCGCGTGTTCATGATGGTTTTTGGAGCCGGCACGGCCCTGGCCGCTCTGGCGGGTGTCATTGGCGGCAGCATTTTCCTGACCGAGCCGTCGATGGCTGCGACGGTGGGGTCTGTCATTTTTGTGGTGGTGGTGGTCGGCGGCATGGGTTCCCTGTCGGGCGCCTTTCTGGCCTCCCTGCTGATCGGCGTGATTCAGACTTTCGCCGTCGCGTTTGACTACTCGCTGGCCACACTGGCCCAACAGACAGGCCTGCCGCTGAGTGCCGGCGTGCTCAACAACACCTACATCAAGCTCACACTGTCGCAGGTGGCGCCCATCCTGCCGTATCTCTTCCTGGTGCTCATTCTGATCTTCCGGCCCAAAGGCCTGCTGGGCAAGCGGGAGGGGTAGCCATGAAAACCGCCATGGCAAACGCTTCCCGTTCGAAATCCTTCAATTCCTCCCGCTGGATCACCTGGGGTTTGTTTGCCCTGGTGCTTGCTGTTGCACCTCTGGTATTTCAAAGTGGTCTGAGCATTACCGTGCTGTCCCAGATGGGTATTGCCATCATTGCCTGCCTGTCCTACAACATGCTGTTCGGGCAGGGCGGGATGCTCAGCTTTGGCCACGCCGTGTACACCGGCCTGGGGGCCTATCTGGCCATTCACGCACTGAACGCCGCGACGGTTGGCACGTTACCCCTGCCAGTGGCGCTGGTGCCGCTGGCAGGGGGACTGGCCGGTCTGGGGTTTGCCGTGCTGTTTGGCTACGTCACCACCCGCAAGGCAGGCAACACGTTTGCCATGATCACGCTGGGCCTGGGTGAGCTGGTGTTTGCCATGTCACTGATGATCCCCGAGTTTTTTGGTGGTGAGGGGGGCGTTTCGGGTAACCGGGTTTCCAGCAATGCGTTTCTGGGTATCACGTTCGGGCCACCCATTCAGGTGTACTACCTGATTGCCATCTACACCTTCATTTCGGTGGCTGCCATGTATGCATTCACCCGCACGCCGCTGGGGCGCATGTTGAATGCCGTACGCGACAACCCGGAGCGGGTGGAGTTTGTGGGCTACAACACGCAGCGCATCCGTTACACGGCCTTCATCATTGCGGGTTTCTTTGCGGGTATTTCTGGCGGTCTGGCTGCGCTGAATTTTGAAATTGTGACGGCTGAGGTGGTGGGGGCGGGGCGCTCGGGTGCCTATCTGTTGTTCACGTTTCTGGGCGGAGCCACCTTCTTCTTCGGTCCGATTCTGGGCGCCATCTTGATGGTTCTGGCGTTTGTGCTGTTCAGTGAATTCACCAAGGCCTGGCTGCTGTATCTGGGGCTGACATTCATGTTCACCGTGATGTATGCACCGGGCGGACTGGCCAGTTTGATCATGATGAATCTGCGGGTGGCGAGCTTTGGCCGCCTGCGCGAGCTGCTGCCCAGCTACCTCGGGTTGGCGATGGCGACAGTGATCGGACTGATCGGCACCTCTGCTCTGGTGGAGATGGTCTATCACCTGCAACTCAATGCCGCCATGGGCCCTGAGTTGAGTTTTCTGGGCATTCAGCTCATGGTGAACAGCGTGGGGAGCTGGTTCGGCGCGGCGGCAGTGCTGGCCACCGGCGCGGGTCTTTTTGAGGTGGTTCGGCGCGGGTTTGCACGCCGGTGGAGCACCATCCAGACGTTTATCGAAGCGGAAATGAAACGTCGGGAGGTGACCCCATGAACGCCCTGGAGTTGAAAGGCCTGCGCAAGAGTTTTGGCAAGACCGAGATCATTCGGGGTGTGGACCTGGCAGTGAAAGCCGGTGAGCGTATTGGCGTGATTGGCCCCAATGGCGCCGGCAAGTCCACGCTGTTCAATCTGATCAGTGGGCGGCTGGAGCCCACCAGTGGCGAAGTGCTGCTCAATGGCAAGCGCATTGATGGCCTGAAGCCGTATGAGATCAACCGCCTGGGCTTGTCGCGCAGCTTCCAGATCACCAATATCTTCCCCAAGCTCAGCGTGTTTGAAAACCTGCGCTGTGGCGTGTTGTGGAGTCTGGGCTACAAATACACCTTCCTCAAATTTCTGGCCGATCTGGACGATGCGAACGAACGGGCTGAAGAGCTCATGACCATGATCAAGCTCGACAAAAAGCATGATGTGCTGGCCATGAACCTGACCTACGCGGAACAGCGGGCGCTGGAGATCGGCATCACCATCGCCGGTGGTGCCAGCGTGGTGCTGCTGGATGAGCCCACGGCGGGCATGAGCAGGAGCGAGACGATGCGTTTCATCAGCCTCATCAAGGAGGTTACCGTGGGCAAAACCCTGTTGACCGTGGAGCATGACATGGGCGTGGTATTCGGGTTGGCCGACAAGATTGCCGTGGTGGTGTATGGCGAGGTACTTGCGTTTGACACACCGGAGGCCGTGCGGGCCAACGCGCGTGTGCAGGAAGCCTATCTGGGCTCTTCGGTGGCCGATGCGCAGGCAGGGGGGCACTGACGTGTTACTTCAAGTCAAAGGTCTGAACGCCTTTTATGGCAAGAGCCATGTGCTGCATGGCGTGCATCTGGAAGTGGGCAAGGGCGAAATTGTCGCGCTGCTGGGCCGCAACGGCTCGGGCCGTTCGACCACAGCCAAGGCCATCATGGGCATGGTGGACTGTCAGGGTTCCGTCCGCTGGAACGACACCGAGACACTGGGTCTCAAGCCATTCGAGATTGCTCACCTGGGCATTGGCTACGTGCCGGAGAATCGCGATATTTTCCCCGGGCTAACCGTTGAGCAAAACCTGCTGCTTGGGCAAAAGGGCAGTAGAAAAAGCGGCAGGAAGAGCAGCCGCTGGTCGTTTGACGACATGTACCGGATGTTCCCGCGGCTCAAAGAGCGCCAGCACACGGAAGCCGGTGTTCTGTCGGGTGGTGAGCAGCAGATGCTGACGCTGTGCCGCACGCTGATGGGAGACCCGGACCTGATCATCATTGACGAACCCACCGAGGGTCTGGCGCCCAAGATTGTGGAACTCGTGGGCGAATATCTGAAAAAGCTGAAAGACCGTGGCATTTCCGTGCTGTTGATCGAGCAGAAGCTGACCATCGCCATGGCCATTTCTGACCGCGCGCTGGTGATGGGCCACGGCAGCATTGTGTTTGAGGGAACGCCTGCCTCCCTGCGCGAAGATTCCGCTACCCGCAAGGAATGGCTGGAGGTGTAGTAGTGGTGGCCTCGTCAATTTGTCCCGGCCGTGACAAAACGGCCAGTTCGCGATGGCGCCTCGCCTTTACAATTCAAAAAAGAACGACCGTTCTATTTTACTTTTGAGGAAGCAAGCATGACGGCTGAATACAAAGTCCACGGTGACGTGGCAGTCATTACCCTGAACAACCCGCCTGTCAATGGCTTGGGCTATGCAACGCGTATCGGCATCACCGACGGCCTGGCCAAAGCCAATGCGGACGCGGCAGTGAAGGCCATCATCATCGCGGGTGCCGGCAAGGCATTTTCCGGCGGTGCTGACATCAAGGAATTCGGCAGCCCCAAGGCGCTGCAGGAGCCCAACCTGCTCAGCGTGATTCTGACGGTTGAGAATTCGGCTAAACCGGTCATCGCCGCCGTTCATACCGTCTGCATGGGTGGCGGCCTGGAGTTGTCACTGGGTTGTCACTACCGTATTGCTGCGCCAGGATGCAATGTTGCCTTGCCCGAAGTCAAACTGGGTCTGATACCCGGCGCTGGCGGCACGCAACGCCTGCCACGCGTACTGGGCGTGGAAGCGGCACTGAACATGATCGTCAGTGGCGAACCCGTCAAGAGTGAAATGCTGGCCATGCTGCCAGGGCAAAAACTGTTCGACAAGATGGCCGCTTCGGTGGAGTCACTTGAACAGGAGGCCCTTGAATTTGCGCGCTCCGTGGCCGATGCCCGTCCCCTGCCACTGGTGCGCAACATGCCCTGCAAACACCCGTTGGGCGATGCCTATTTCCAGTTCGCCCGCAACATGGTGGGTGGCATGTCCAAGAATTTCCCTGCGCCGCTGAAATGCGTTGACGCCGTTGAAGCGGCTACCAAACAGAAGTTTGATCAGGGGATGGTTACGGAGCGCGACATGTTCATCAACCTGATGCTCACACCGGAATCCAGAGCGTTGCGGCATGTGTTTGTGGCCGATCGCGCCACATCAAAAATCCCGGACGTGCCTGCAGACACGCCACAACGCGGCATCAAATCCATCGCGGTAATCGGTGCCGGCACCATGGGCGGCGGCATCTCGATGAACTTCCTGAACGCTGGTATTCCGGTCAAGATTCTGGAAATGAAGCAGGAGGCGCTGGACCGGGGTATAGCCACCATTCGCAAAAACTACGAATCCCAGGTAAAAAAAGGCAAGCTGACGCCGGAAAAATATGACCAACGCATGAGCCTGCTGACCACCACGCTGAACTATGACGACCTGAAAGATGCCGACATGGTGATTGAAGCCGTGTTTGAAGAAATGGGTGTGAAGGAAGCCGTGTTCAAGGAACTGGACCGCGTGATGAAGCCCGGCGCCATTCTGGCCAGTAACACCTCCACGCTGGATATGAACAAGATTGCCAGTTTCACCAGGCGCCCGCAGGACGTGATCGGCACCCACTTCTTCAGCCCGGCCAACGTGATGAAGCTGCTGGAAGTGGTGCGGGGTGAAAAAACCGGCAAGGATGTGCTGGCGACCGTCATGGCGCTGGGTAAAAAGATCAAGAAAACCACGGTGGTGTCTGGCGTGTGCGATGGCTTCATTGGCAACCGCATGATCGAACAATACAGCCGTCAGGCCGGCTTTTTGCTGGATGAAGGCTGTACGCCGGCGCAGGTGGACAAGGCGGTCGAGAAGTTTGGTTTTGCCATGGGCCCCTTCCGCATGGGTGACCTCGCTGGTAACGATATCGGCTGGGCCATTCGCAAGAGGCGCGCTGTCGAGCGGGCCAGCATGAAGTACAGCAAGACGGCTGACCTGCTGTGTGAACTGGGCCGCTTTGGCCAGAAGACAGGCGCTGGCTGGTACGACTACGCGGCAGGCAAGCGCGACGCCATCCCCAGCGAGCTGGTGGTGAAGATGATCGAGGACTATCGCAAGGCGCAAGGCATCACGCTCCGGAAGATTTCGGACGAAGAGATCGTTCAGCGCCTGGTATTTGCCTTGGTGAACGAAGCCGCCCACATTCTGGAAGAAGGCATTGCCTCCAAGGCCAGCGACATCGATATGGTTTATCTCACGGGCTACGGCTTCCCGCTGTATCGCGGTGGCCCCATGAACTACGCTGACCAGGTGGGCCTCTTCAACGTCGTGCAGGCCATGAACCGGTTTGCGCAAAACCCGATGGATGACGCTCAATTCTGGCAGCCGGCGCCGTTGCTGGCCCGACTGGCTGCCGAAGGCAAAACCTTCAACTAAGGAACGAACACCATGACATCCGCAGTAATCGTATCAACCGCCCGCACGCCCCTGGCCAAAAGCTGGAAAGGTGCCTTCAACATGACCCATGGCGCCACACTGGGTGGCCACGCGGTCGAACACGCCATTTCCCGCGCCGGAATTGAGGCCGGTGAAGTGGAAGACGTCATCATGGGTTGCGCCAACCCCGAGGGCGCAACTGGCGCCAACATTGCACGTCAGATTGCATTACGCGCGGGCTGCCCAGTCACCGTGTCGGGTCTGACGGTCAATCGTTTTTGCTCGTCTGGCCTGCAAACCATCGCACTGGCCGCGCAACGCGTGATTGCTGGTGAGGGTGACATTTATGTGGCCGGCGGCGTGGAAAGCATTTCATGCGTGCAGCAGGAAATGAACAAACACATGCTGGCCGACCCCGCACTGGTAAAAAGCAAGCCCGAAATCTACTGGAACATGCTGCAGACCGCCGAGCAGGTTGCCAAGCGCTACAACATTGGCCGTGAAGCCATGGATGAGTACGGTGCCGCCAGCCAGCAGCGTGCGACCGCCGCACTGGCTGCCGGTCTGTTCAACGATGAAATTGCCCCGATTACTGTCACCATGGGCGTGGTCGACAAGGTGATGGGACTGACCACCAAAAAAGTGACAGTCAGCCAGGACGAAGGCATCCGCGAGGGTACGACCAAAGAGGGCATCAGCGGGCTGCGGTCTGCCTTGCCTGGGGGTCTGATATCAGCCGGCAACGCCAGCCAGTTTTCTGATGGCGGTGGTGCCTGTGTGGTGATGCATGAAAAGCTGGCCCAAACCAAGGGCCTGGAACCCCTGGGGCGATTCCTGGGCTTTGCCGTGGCCGGGTGCGAGCCTGACGAGATGGGCATTGGCCCCGTGTTTGCCATCCCCAAAGTGTTGTCGCGTCTGGGCCTTAAGGTCAGCGACATTGACCTGTGGGAACTGAACGAGGCCTTTGCCGTGCAGGTGATTTATTGCCGCGACAAGCTGGGCATTCCGGGTGACCGGCTGAACGTCAACGGCGGTGCCATTGCCGTGGGTCATCCCTACGGCGTGAGCGGACAGAGGCTGACGGGCCATGCCCTCATTGAAGGCCAGGGTCGTGGTGCGAAACTCGTTTGCGTCACCATGTGTATCGGTGGCGGCATGGGCGCGGCGGGCGTGTTCGAAGTGCTGTAACCATTCCCCGCGAAACGCCGAGCCATGAGCCTTCGCCCCACGCTGGATTTCCTGCTCTACGACTGGCTCCAGGCAGAGACGCTGACGCAACGTGAGCGGTTTTCAGACCACTCGCGCGAGACCTTTGACGCGGTGTTTGACACCTGTGAACGCGTGGCACGTGAAAAATACGCGCCGTTCAATCGCCTGGTCGATATGCAGGAGCCGCACTTTGACGGTGAAAAGGTCATCCTGCCGCAGGCCACCCACGATGCCCACAAGGCCTACGTGGAAACCGGCATGCTGGCCGCTGCCCAGGACTATGAGATTGGCGGCATGCAGCTGCCTTACACCGTCAATGCATCAGCCAACGCCTTTTTTGCGCTGGCCTCGGTCAGCATAGGCAGCAACCTGCTGACGGTGGGCAATGCCAACCTGTTGCTGGTGCACGGCACTGCCACGCAAAAAGAAGTGTTTGCCAAAAACGAACTGGCCGGTCGCTGGGCGGGCACCATGTGCCTGAGCGAGCCGCAGGCCGGCTCCAGCCTGTCGGACATCACGACACGGGCTCTGCCGGATGGTGATGACTTCGAGGCCGATCCACTCGGCCCGCGCTACCGCCTCAAGGGCAACAAGATGTGGATTTCGTCGGGCGAGCACGAGCTTACCGAGAACATCATCCATCTGGTGCTGGCCAAGATTCCGGGGCCAGACGGCAAACTGATCTCCGGTACGAGAGGCATTTCGCTCTTCATCGTGCCCAAAAAAATGGTGAATGAGCAGGGTGATCTGACCGGCGAGCGCAACGATGTGGCACTGGCCGGCCTGAACCACAAGCTGGGCTGGCGCGGTACCACCAACACCCTGTTGAATTTTGGCGAAGGCAAGTACCCGGTAAATGGGCAGGCTGGTGCCGTGGGTTATCTGGTGGGCAAACCGCACGAAGGCCTGCGCTGCATGTTCCACATGATGAATGAGGCACGCATTGGTGTGGGCACGGCGGCCACCATGCTGGGCATGGCGGGCTATTACGCGTCGCTGGATTACGCCAAAAATCGTCCGCAAGGGCGGGCCGTCAAGGCCCTGAACGCTTCGGTGGTCAAGACTGGCAAAGACGCCTCACAACCTCAGTCGTGCATCATTGAACATGCCGACGTCAAGCGCATGCTGCTGGCACAAAAGTCCTATTGCGAAGGTGCGCTGGCACTGGAGCTGTATTGCGCCCGGCTGGTGGATGAGCAGCGCACGGGGGACACGCAGTCTGCCGACGACGCCCGTCTGTTGCTGGAGGTACTCACGCCCATTGCCAAAAGCTGGCCCAGCGAATGGTGTCTGGAAGCCAACTCGCTGGCCATCCAGATCCATGGCGGCTACGGCTACACGCGGGATTTTCCGGTGGAGCAATACTGGCGCGACAACCGCCTGAACATGATTCACGAAGGCACTCACGGCATTCAGGGTATGGATCTGCTGGGGCGCAAGGTGCTGATGGAGGGTGGGCGCGGTTTGACATTGCTGGGTGAGCGCATGCAGGCCACCGTGGCCCGGGCGCAGTCGCGGCCCGAACTGGCTGATCACGCCAAGGCGCTGGGGCAGGCGCTGCAGCACGTGGCCGCTGCGACCGAAGCAGCCTGGGCAACCGGAAATCCTGCCGAAGCGCTGCCGAATGCGGTACCCTACATGCAGGCCTTCGGTCATGTGGTGCTGGCCTGGATCTGGCTGGATGTGGCGTTGGCCAGCATCACCAGCCAGGAACAGGATGCTACCAAATCAGTAGCTTCTCACGCAGGTAGACTGGGGGCTGCACGGTATTTTTATCAGTATGAACTGCCTAAAATAGCGGCCTGGCTGGGCGTGGTGGAGCGCCGCGACATGACCTGTGCTGACTTTCCCGAGGAATCTTTCTAATGGCTTTTTTCAAACGATACAACGGTACTGCCCATGTCGGGCTGATGCGTCTGGAACGACTGATCTGGACCCTGATCTACGGCGGGCTGATGGCCGTGATACTGGGCGTGTTCATGGAGCGCGGCGGTGCGGAGAGTGGCTCCACGGTATCCATCGCGGGCGTGGTGGTCGCTGCGGTTGGCGTGGTACTGATCTACGTTCGCTCGCGCCTGCGCGAAGAGGACAAAAAATGACACGTACTGTTCAACAATTGTTCGACCTCAAGGGCAAAACCGCGCTGGTCACCGGCGGCTCCCGCGGGTTGGGCCTGCAGATGGCGCATGCGCTGGGCGAGGCGGGCGCGCGCATCATGTTGAGCTCGCGCAAAGCCGACGACCTGGAGCAGGCCGTTGCCGAGTTGCAGGCCGCAGGTATCGACGCCCGGTGGATTGCTGCCGACTGCGCGAAGGAGGCCGACATTCGCCGTCTGGCGGATGAGACGCTGCAGCGCATGGGCCCTGTGGACATTCTGGTCAACAACGCGGGTGCCGCCTGGGGGGCTCCGGCAGAAGACCACCCGGTAGAGGCCTGGGACAAGGTGATGAATGTCAACATCCGCGGTTACTTCATCCTCAGCCAGCACATTGCCAAACACAGCATGATCGGGCGCATAAGCGGGCGCATCATTAATATTGCATCCATCGCAGGTCTGGGTGGAAACCCGTCGGGCATGCAGACTATTGCCTACAACACGTCCAAAGGCGCTGTGATCAATTTCACGCGGGCACTGGCGGCGGAATGGGGCAGGTACAACATCACCGTCAATGCCATCTGTCCGGGCTTTTTCCCCAGCAGGATGACCGTTGGTACGCTCAAGGCATTGGGTGAAGACAAGCTGGCCTCTCATGCGCCGCTGGGCCGCCTGGGCGATGACGAAGACCTGAAAGGCCTGACCTTGCTCTACGCGTCGGATGCTGGCAAACACATCACCGGCCAGTGGCTGGCGGTGGACGGTGGCGTCAGCATCGTGACCGGTGGCTGAAACACCATGAAATTCGGCGTTGACATTCCGTTTGTCCATCACCTGGGCTTTGAGCTGCGGCTGTTCGACGGGGGCGCGTCGGAAATTGGCTACGAGGCCAAGCCGGAACACCTCAATTCATTCGGGGTGACCCACGGCGGCGCCAGCATGACACTGCTGGACGTCACCATGGCGGTCGCCGCGCGCAGCATCCAGAAAGACATGGGCGTGGTCACCATCGAAATGAAGACCAGCTTCATGCAGCCGGCAATGGGCAAGCTGATTGCCAGGGGGCGGCTGATCCACCGCACCGCCACGCTGGCTTTTACAGAAGCTACCCTCTTTGATGAAAAAGACCGACCCTGCGCCCACGCGACGGGCACGTTCAAGTACGTGAAACGCCTGGCGACCGGCACCAGGACCAGCAACGGTTTGAACGTCATTTCCACGGATTGATTCAAAAATATTGATGAAATCAGGCTCCAGCCCTTGTCCAGATTGCGTAGATAGCTATTAATTTGGTAGCTAATTGAAAGACCAAAGTCATGCCACAAAACAAACAGATCCTCCTCGATAACCGCCCCGAGGGCGAAGCCATGGCCAGCAATTTCAAACTGGTGGCCACCCCTACGCCAGAATTGCAGGACGGTCAGGTTCTGGTGCGCCACCATTACCTGAGTCTGGACCCCTACATGCGCGGCCGCATGAGCGACAGCAAAAGTTATGCGCAGCCGCAGCCGCTGGGTGAAGTGATGATTGGCGGCACGGTGGGCGAAGTGGTGGAAAGCCGTTCGCCGAAGTTTGCGGTGGGTGACATGGTGGCCGGCATGGGCGGCTGGCAGCAATATAGCGTGGTTGATACCCATCAGCGCGGCGTGCTGCGCAAAGTCGATGTCACGGATGTACCGCTGAGCCACTACTTGGGCGCGGTCGGCATGCCGGGCGTCACGGCATGGTATGGCCTGGTGAAGATCTGCGAGCCCAAAACCGGCGATACGGTGGTTGTCAGCGCCGCTACTGGCGCTGTGGGCAGTGCCTTTTGCGCGTTGGCCAAGGCGCGCGGGCTGCGCGTGGTCGGCATTGCCGGTGGTCCGGACAAATGCAAATACGCGGTGCACGAGCTGGGTTTTGATGCCTGTGTGGACTACAAGGAGCATTCGCATTTCCGTTCGTTGACCCGTGCCGTCAAGGACGCCTGTCCGAACGGCGTGGATGGCTATTTCGAAAATGTGGGCGGGATGGTGCTCGACGCCGTGATGGCCAACATGAACGCCCACGGCCGCATGGCGGTTTGCGGCATGATTGCCGGCTACGATGGTGCGCCCATGCCCATGGCCCATCCGGCGCTGATTTTGACCAACCGGCTGAAAGTGCAAGGCTTCATCGTGGGTGAGCACATGGAGATCTGGCCTGAAGCGTTGAAGGAGCTGGGCACGCTGGTGGCCAGTGGCAAGCTGCGTCCCCGCGAATCGATCGCCGAGGGCATCGAATCTGCGCCCGAGGCATTTCTGGGCCTGCTCAAGGGCAAAAACTTTGGCAAGCAGCTGGTCAAGTTGATCTGATCTGAACCCATCCGAAACCCCGCGATACCCCGCGCAGGAGGCCGGCGATGCAAACGACGCATGAAGTCTTCAACCAGCCCGAGCCGCTGGTCAACTACAACCTGTTCACCACCAACCGGGCCTTGCAGGCGGCGCTGAAGTTCAACGCCCCGTCATTGGACACCACGTCGCTCACCCAGCTGGGCGCGAAGCTGGGCTCCGCAGAAATGCAGACCCATGCCCGGCTCGCCAATGTGCACACCCCGGTGCTGCTCAGTCATGACCGCTTCGGGCGACGCGTGGATCAGGTGGAATTTCACCCCAGTTACCATACCTTGATGGCAGCATCCGTGTCCGCCGGGCTGCATGGCACGCCGTGGTCTGAAGCGTCTCAAGCCACAGGTCATGCCCACCAACTCCGTGCGGCCGGGTTCATGCTGTTCACCGAGCTGGAGCCCTCCACGCTGTGCCCCATTTCCATGACCTACGCCGTGACCCCGGCGCTGCGGGGTAACCCGGCGCTGAATGCCGACTGGAGCCCCCAGTTGAGCAGCCGCGCTTATGACCCTACGCTCACGTTGTGGCGCAACAAGCCGGGCGTGACGATGGGCATGGGCATGACCGAGAAGCAGGGCGGTTCTGACGTGCGCGCCAACACGACAAAGGCGGTTCTGGACGGAACTGACAACTGGGGCCAGCGCTACGTGGTGACCGGCCACAAGTGGTTTTTTTCGGCGCCCATGTGTGATGCCTTTTTGATCCTGGCACAAACCCCCAGCGGACTGTCGTGCCTGTTCCTGCCGCGCGTCTTGCCAGACGCAAGCCTGAATCAGCTGCACATTCAGCGGCTCAAGGACAAGCTGGGCAACAAGGCCAATGCCAGCTCCGAGGTCGAGTTTCATGGCGCGACCGCCTGGCTGGTGGGCGAGGAAGGCCGCGGCATTTCGCAGATTCTGGAGATGGGCACGCTCACGCGGCTGGACTGCGCCCTGGGCACCAGCGGCCTGATGCGTCAGGCACTGAGTCTGGCGCTGAACCACACGGCGCAGCGCCATGCATTCGGCAAACCGCTGATGGATCAACCGCTGATGCGCAATGTGCTGGCTGATCTTGCTATCGAAAGTGAAGCTGCTTGCGCACTGTCCATGAGGCTTGCACGTGCTTTTGACCATCTAAATGACCCGCATGAGCAGGCCATGGCACGTCTGTTGACGCCCATTGCCAAGTTCTGGATCTGCAAGCGCGGCAGCCACTTCGCGCAGGAAGCCATGGAATGTCTGGGCGGCAATGGCTATGTGGAAGAGGGCGGCGAGGGCATCATGGCCCGCATTTACCGCGAGATGCCGCTGAATTCCATCTGGGAAGGCGCGGGCAACATCATGGCAATCGACCTGCTGCGCGCTTTGCGCAAGAGCGATGCGGCGGCACATCTGGCGGTGGAGTTGGCCCCGGCTGTCGGAGCGCACCCGGCGCTGGACCGGCTGGCGGTGTCACTGCCGGTGCGGGTCGAGGAAATGGCCACCGAGCTGGAAGCGCGACGGCTGGCGCAAGACGTGGCACTGGCGGTACAAGCCGCCCTGCTGTACCAGACCGCTCCGGCTGCCGTGTTTGGTGCGTTTTGTGATTCGCGCCTCGCCGGCAACTGGGGCTACGCCTTTGGCACGCTGGGCAGTGGCATGGACTTTGACGCCATCATTCAGCGGGCGCTGCCCCGATGAATCCCAGGGTGGCGATTGAATGGAAGCTGGCAGCCTTTGACGCCTTGAGTGTGCGTGAGCTGCATGACGTATTGCAGCTGCGAAGCGAGGTGTTTGTGGTGGAGCAAAACTGCGTGTTTCAGGACATTGACGGCGCAGACGATCAGGCCATGCATCTGCTGGGCACCCAAAACAACCAGCTCGTGGCCTACGCCCGCTGTTTCCCCGCAGGCGTCAAATTTGCCGAGGCCACCATTGGCCGTGTGGTCACGCGCAGTCTCGCACGTGGCAGTGGTTTGGGGCATTTGCTGATACAACAGGCGGTGTCGTCGGTCTGCGCGTTGTGGGGGCCGCAGCCCATTCGCATCGGTGCGCAGGCGCGGCTGAAAGCCTATTACAGCGGCCACGGCTTTGTAGATGTGGGTGTGCCGTATGTCGAAGACGGTATCGACCATCTGGAAATGGTCTGGAAGCCGGAGACCTGATCCCAAGCCTCAAGCTAATACTGAACGTTCACTGAACCCTGGAGTTTTCTGGTGATTACTGATTTCAAAAACAAAACCGCTGTGTTGACGGGCGCAGGTTCCGGCTTTGGTCTGGAGTGCGCCCGCATTGGGGCGAAGCTGGGCATGAATCTGGTGCTGGCCGACGTCCAGCACGACGCACTCGCCAAGGCCACCGCCGAGATGCAGGCAGCGGGTGCCCAGGTGCTGGCCGTGCAACTCGACGTGTCCAAAGCTGACGAGGTAGAGGTTATGGGCCGTGCCGTGCAGCAGCGTTTTGGCGCGCCGCATCTGGTGTTCAACAACGCCGGTGTCGGCGCGGGTGGCCTGATCTGGGAAAACACGCTGAAAGACTGGGAATGGGTGCTCGGCGTGAACCTGATGGGTGTGGCCCACGGCGTGCGCGTGTTCACACCCATGATGCTGGAAGCCGCCCAGAAAGATGCCGCGTATCAGGGCCACATCGTCAACACCGCCAGCATGGCCGGGCTGCTTAACGCGCCCAACATGGGCGTCTACAACGTCAGCAAACATGCCGTGGTGTCGCTGAGTGAAACGCTCTATCAGGATTTGTCACTGGTCACTGACCAGATCAGCGCCAGTGTGTTGTGCCCGTTTTTCGTGCCCACCGGCATCAGCCAGAGCCATCGCAACCGCCCGGCTGACATGACAGAGCCGGTAACCAAACTCACCAAAAGCCAGCTCATAGGCCAGGCCAATACCGACAAGGCAGTGGGCTCCGGCAAGGTCACCGCTGCAGACGTGGCGCAGCTGGTGTTCAACGCCGTCGCGGCCAACCAGTTCTACATCTACAGCCACCCCAAAGCTATCAAGTCGGTGCAAACGCGCATGGAAGACATCATGCTGGCGCGCAACCCGACCGACCCGTTTGCCGACAAACCGGAGATAGGGGTGGCCCTGCGGAAGGCCTTGCGAGAGGCCTGACTGCGGGCAGGATAGCCCTCAGATCCATTCCTCAGATAAAAGGCAACTGTGCCGTCACCGCGCCCTGAAGGCCGTTGGGCGAGTGCACTTCCAGTTTCGCGCCGGACTCCACTGTGAGCCGATCAATCTGGCCCAGACCAATGGTTCGACCCAACCTCGGAGAAAACACCACCGCAGACATGGTCCCGACCGGTTTGCCATTGGCTGTCACCGGCGTACGCTCCGTCAATGGCCAGGCCGAAGGTGCGTCCCCATCGAGCAGCAATCCCACAAACAAACGCTTCGGGCCCTCGGCTGCCACCTTTTGCAACGCTGCCTTGCCGATGTAATCCACACTGGTGTTGACGTCCACATACTTGCCCATGTTGGCCTCAAACGGGTTGCTGTCGGGCGTCGTGTCGCCTCCCCAGGACAGCAGCCCGCTTTCCACCCGTTCAATGTGATTGGGGGCGCCGGGTCCGATGCCAAAAGGCTGTCCGGCTTCCTTGACCAGATTCCATAAGGCTTCGCCTTTTGAGCCATCGCGCAGAAACAACTCGAACCCGCCCTGTTTGCTCCAGCCAGAGCGGCACAGGACCAGCGGAATATCTTTCAGCCCGGTTTCCACACAGCCAAAGTAACGAATGGCGCGGATGGATTCACCAAACAGCTTGGCCACAAGGTCTTCCGCTTTGGGGCCCTGTATGGCCAGCGGCGAAACATCGGGCTCGCACACCTCGACGTCAAACCCCCGCTCGGCTGCAACCGCACGCACCCACAACAGCATGTCGCTGTCAGCCAGCGAAAACCAGTAGCGATCCGACAATTTCAGCAGTACCGGGTCATTCAGAATGCGGCCCTGATGGTCACACATCGCGACATACTTACCCTGACCAACCTTCATGCTGGACAGATCCCGGGCGCTCAGGTACTGCGCCAGCTTGTCCGCGTCCGGGCCCGACACTTCAACCTGCCGCTCCACGGCCACATCCCACATCGCCACACCGGTCATCAGGCGGCGCAGTTCGGCTTCGAGGTTGCCAAACGAGATCGGCATCAGCATCTTGTTGTAGACCGTGAAATGGGTTACCCCGTCACGAACCGTTGCCTCATAAAAGGGTGAGCGGCGAATTCGCGGGCTCATGGTCAGGTACATGGGTATTGACGATGTGGGGACTGGCGCGGTGCTTGGGATCATGCTTGCGACTCGAAAAAGGGCTGATGGGAGGTGCGTCCATTGTCCGGTTGGTGCGTCGCTGGAGCAACCCGAAACAATCAACTAATTGGGCGCAGCCCACCCCGCGTGTTGGGGGCCCCAGGCCGGACTTGGGAACTACCTGATCCAGCCTCGTAAGGCTGCCTTCCATCGCCGGGCTACCCGCCAGGTGGCAGACTGCCGCACGCGTTCCAGCCAGCCGTCCTTCCAGGCTTTCCAGCGCGGATACCAGCGGGCAAACCACGGCAACTGCATCAGTGCGGGCTGGGTCAACTGGAATAGTCTCGCCAATATGGCAGTGCCCAGCAGCTTGGCCGCCACCAGCAGGATCAGCCCCAGCGTAGCCTGGCCCTTGCCAAACAGATACAGCGCCAGCAGCTTGACCGGTAACAGTGCCAGCGCGGGCACGCCGAAAGCCAGTACCGCCGCCCAAGGGGGCAATCGGGATATTTTGCCCTCGGTCCATGCCCACAGCCGCAAACGGGCCAGGCGGGCAAACAGGCGCGAGAGCGGCTCCCAGCCCCACTCCTCAAACAGCAGGATCAGCGTGATGGGGACGAAAAGGACGGCGCGCAGCAGCGCCTTCAACCAGTGCATGGGCGCGTTTATACCCGCTGGGGCCGATGCCCCTGCGCGGCTAGGGTCTTGGGCCCACGACGGATTTCTTTGGCGCCTTGCCACCGCCTGCCGCAAAGATGTCTTCCGCAATCTTCAGGCCCAGTGGCACACCGCCGATGTTGCGAGTAAGGTCGGGCTTGCCGGCGCCATCCAGCGCAAAGGCATCAAACGACCAGTGCACACCCAGCCACACACGTGAGAAGCCGTTTTCCTCAATCATTTGCCACAGTCCGCGCGGGAAGGCACGTGCGTGGCATGGGCGCACTACGCCCTCGTTGTCACGGGTAATGCCGTTGTGTTCGTCAGACACGAATGGCCCGGTGAACACCGTGTCTGGCGCCCGGTTGCCCGCTGCCACGCCGTAAAACAGGCGCACGGTGTGAAAGGCCGCCGCGCCAAAGGTGGCATGGCCCGACGGGTAGGCGGGAAATGGTGGTGTGAAATTGGTATCCGCACTGTTGCTGGCGGGCGCACCCAGGGGCAGCCAGGCGGGATCGCAGTCGTTGTCGATATTGTGGGTGGGGTGGGTGCCGTCAGACCCATGGAGCCGTCATGCTCTCGCACGCCCAGCACGGGCCGCCACACGTCATGAATGTATTTTTGGTCCCACGCCAGGATGCCTGCGTCGCCCATGGCGGTGTTGACAAGCGCAAACAGGCGCGCGTTGTCGTCCACGCTATTGCCTTTTTTCATGGCAATTTCGCGCACGATCTGGTTGTACATGCGCGGCGGTGTGCCCAGCTCGCGTGGGCCGTCATAAGCCCAATACACACCGACCAGGGTTTCGTCTACCGTGCGCTTGGTGTAAGTGGTAGGCAAGGTGCCCATTAATTGCGGCGCAATACCCTTGCCGCGCACCTGCTTGAGGGCTTTGTCGTACTCCGCGCTGCCAAGGGCTGGTGGCACATCCAGAGCATGGCGTGCGGTTACGCCAAAGCATTTGGAGCCCGCACCATAGAACGGCGCATGAAACCCTTGGGCGGCGTTGGCCGGGTCGGGGCGGTGGTGCATGGGTGCGTTGGAGGCAAAGTAGCCGTTGGCGTGGGCCGGCGCATCGCTGTTACGGTCGTTGAGCATGGCTTTTGCGATCAGCTGGCCAAACTTGAATCCTTCCGTCACACCCGCCCCGGTCAACCCAGCCGCCTGCAAGGCCACATCAAAATGCGACTGCTGACGTGGAAACAAAGCGCTAAGGCAGTCGTGCGCAGCCGCCGCCACTGCAGCCGCTGCACTGGCCCCCGCAGCGGGGTTGGGTGGGGTAGCCAGATAGCGCGGCAGCGCCGCGATGTTCACCACGCCAGCATGCGCGTCGTACATGGCCAGATGCACGATGGCGAGGGCCCGTGAACTGAGTGTGGGGCCGCCCTGCTCCGGGGCTGGTTTCTCGGTGCCGGGCACGTTGCTGAAGTCGCGTCGATTGGCTTCCAGCGCAACGCCGTTCCAATAAAGAATAGAGTCCATTTTTTCACCTTTGCATTGAGTACTAGCGAGCTGACTAGTGCAGATCAAGCACCTGGCGAGGCTTGAATGGGCTGGACTTTAGGTGCTCTGGCTATTCCTGTCGTACCCCTATTGCAGGAGGCAAAGGGTGTGTTTATTACCCATAAACGCTACAATATTTATAGCTGTTGAATAAATGTGGGAAAGGGCTGGAACCCATTTTCATGAGTAATATTGTGAACGCCAGGATACAGGCGCTTACAACTTGGGCTGACGTGACCTCAGCAGGCCCCCGACACCGCCTGCAAGGTCTTGCCCGTTTTCGGGTCAAACACCACCAGATTCACCTGCCGGGCGTGGCCGGGGGTGGGTGCGATGCTGCGGAAGGTCAGCTTTTGCGGCGTGCTGGCGTCGGTCTCCTAATCGCCCGCGGGGGTGAACTGGCGCACCACAAAGTCGTGCTGCAGGAATTCGCCCGAGTTTTCGCCCGCTTTCACGCGCGAGCTGGCCGTGCTCGGTGATGGTCCAGTAGGCGCTCCAGCTGGCCGGTGCGCCGGGGGCGGGCGTCACGGTGGCTTCAAACTGGTCGGCGCCCAGTTGCTTGAGCGCAATCCGGGCCTGGGCGGGGGCCGTGCTGGCGGGCAGGTTGGCGCCGCTGCCATGCCAGTCGCGCCAGTCTTTGCCGCCCAGCACGGCCTGCGGCGTGTAAATGCCGTTTTGACGGTTCCACTGTGCAATCTGCCTTTGCCGGGCGGTGTGCGCTGGCGTGGCGAAGCGGTCCACCCAGCCGATGTAGTCCCAATACCCGACGTGAAACGCCTGCACCACCGCGCCCCCAGCCGCCGCCTTGTCCTTGAGCGTGGACAGCCATTTGTCGGCGGGCGGGCAGGAGCTGCAACCCTCAGACGTGTACAGCTCGATTACCGGGGTAACCGTGGCGCCCGTGGTAACGCCGGACTGCAAAGAACACGTATTTTGCATGCCAAAAGAGGCCGTAGCCCCCGTTAGATATGCGCAGGCAGCTATGAATTTAATAGTAGCCGGGATGGTGGGCCTGGACATGGTGAATCTCCGGATGATGCGCTGGTTGGTCAGCCGCGCCGGTCTATTCCTTACATCCGTCTCTTACATCTTTGCACAGCCCGGTCATCGCCTGCAGAAGTAAGATGACCGTATGACGACAACAACAAGAGCTTTTCCGGGCACACCCCTCGCCACACGCGCCGTGATCGTTGTTGTCGCTGCCGTCATGGCGTTGCTGCTGGCCGGGCTGTCAGCCTGCTCGCCCACGCCAAAAGCCAACCCGGCAGACGCCAAACAGGTTGCGCTGGGCAAAACGGTTTACGCCGCCCAATGCGCCGCCTGCCACGGCGCCAACCTGCAGGGGCAGAGCGACTGGCAAGTGCGCAAGGCCGACAAAAGCTGCCCGCGCCCCCGCATGACGCCAGCGGCCACACCTGGCACCACGACGACGACACCCTCATCAACATCACCAAAAACGGGTTCGAAAAATACACCGGCCCCGGCTACCAGACCGACATGCCCAAGTATTCCGGCGTGCTGACTGACGACGAGGTTTTTGCAGTGCTGGCCTACATCAAATCCACCTGGCCCAAGGAAGAGGCCGAGCACCAGGCCAGCATGAACCGGAAATGAGTTTTTGGAGGCTTTTTAGGGTGACAAATTGGCCCTTAGCCCTTGTGGTATGTGCATGAGTAGCTATTGAATGTGTAGCGTTCGCATTTGAAAGAGGTATTGGAGAGTCTGCGGCTATAGTGCGAAAAGTCGGTCTGCTGCCGATTGGCTCGGTCGGTAACCCGTGAAAACAGGTGCGGGGTTTGGTAAATTGATTTATCAATGACTATTCATACAGTCTATTGAACCGTAACTCAATAGAAAAGCCGGTTTCAGGAGGATTCCATATCCAGTTTGATACGCACCGCCCAGATTAATCCGCAGATTTTGCGGTGTACATTAAGTTAAGCCCCGCAGAATTCGCGGGCGGCGCTGGTAGATAAGGAAAACCCATGCATTCATTGTTGGTACCTGTGGTTCTTGCGATAACTCTAGTCTGCAGCACTGCCTTCGCAGCGCCCATGCTCTATACGTTCTCCGGGAATTCCGGAGTCCTTGTAGATGACCTCGGATTGGTCGCAGCGGCGGGATTGGCGCCAACTGGTCAGGTTAGCTACCAGTTTGTAGTCGATACAGATAGGCCTTCTATTACGACAGATTGGACGGGAGCAGTATTTGAGTATGGAGGTGCCGTCGGTGATCGTCGGTTCTATGCGACCCTAGTTTCCCGACCATACTTGGTTTCGGATCCATCCCAGGGCTTTTTTGGGGCCGGAGAGCGGGGACAAAGCCTAAATTCCTTAGGTCTCCTAGCTGGCAATATCGGCGTTGAGTTTGGTGGACTAGTTGGAACCCCCATCTTTGGCGACTCCTACAACATAGGAATAGGCGTAAGCAGCTTCAGCGACGTCGAAGTTTTGTTTGAAAATTGGAATGTCGGCGAGTTATTTGGCGGGGGTGAGACATACCGAGCCATGGATGGGAGGCGTTCGGCATTCTCTGCTTACTTGCGCCTAGAGAGCATCGAGCCGTACCGAATCGATGAGCCCCCAACGATTTTCATGCTGGTGCCTCCCGCCATCGCACTCTTGTTTCGCCGAACACGCCGGCAAATGAACCGACGCATAAACGTCTAACAGGGGAGTCCATCCCATCAGTCAAGTGGGACGCCACACCGGCAAGCTGGCCATGCTACGGCAATCCCGCATAACATCCAAGCATCACTACCCTCCGACTTGAATCGGCAGCCCATGAACCGCGACGTCTTGCTCTTCTTCCTGGTCCTTGCCGTGTGCGGGATTATTGGCGGCTTCGTGGGGGCCGAATGGTCCGATCATGAGCGCGTCTTTTCGCCCACCGGCGCGCTCTTAGCGGCCGTGGGTATTGCGGCAGTTCTTCTCGGGCTCGGCGCGCTGTTTGACCGTAAAGAACGCAAGCGGCGACAAAAGGTACTTCCTGACAGCATTCGTGGTGTGTTAGATCGGATGACGAGCCGCTCTCCGACAAGCCAAACTCCGGTACCGCGCCCGCAGCACTCCGTACAGACGGCCGTTGATGCCTCACTCCGCCGAAAGATGGCTGCCGTAGATCAGGAGAAGGTAGATATCTTCGTAGAAACAATGCTGCGATTCCGCTCCATGACAGATCCGGTCAAGACAGCGGACCTGGCCAGAACGAAGTTGCTTATGCAGCATGATCCAATCATTGCTGCGGTCAAATCTCAGAAAGAATTCCTAGACGTGCTGCTCAACTCATCAAGGGGCAACCCGTCAGTGATGGGCACCCATATCGCAAACAGTTGCTTGGGGTTGTGCGAATTGGTCATAGAGGAAACGGTTAACACCACGGCGGGCCGTGATTACTTTGATAGCTACAAGAAGGTCTTCGAGCGAGTTCATGGCATCAAGATGCCGTTGGCGGGCGGCCCGTTTGATTTTGATACTTCGCTCGAGATCGCGCGCGAAGTGCTCAACCAGACGGCCTTGAGCAGGTACCGCCGCGACGCGATGCCGGACCCCGTGTCTCCAGCGGACTATTCAATAAAAAGTGACTTCTTTTGACAATGAGATGTGTCGTTAGCTCCCGTCAGATATTCGCGAGTAGCTCCTATATCAATAGCAAATCATTGAGCGAAAGGTATTCCCCAATCCCAGTCAACCCACCTCCACAGGCGTGTTGGGTGGCTTCGTTACCCCAAAGCGGACTCACGGCCCGCTGGCCCCAACCAAACCGATTCTTTCCAACGCCGCGCGTGTGCGTGATGTTCCGGCTCAACCGATAGCCGCATCCCGACTGTCTTCAAAACCGCCAGCAGTGTCTTCAAAGTCGGGTTGCCTTTGGGGGACGGCTAGCGGTAAAGCGCCTTCCGGCTGATACCGGCCTGCGCCGCCACCTTGCCCAAGACATAACTATTCGGTCTTGCGTATTTTGTAGCCCATAGGATACAATTTGCCGATGCGCGTGGAAACGACCAAGGGTTATCTGGATTGGATTAATTCGCTCAATGACCGAGCGGGTCGTGCACGCATTTTGGTTAGAGTTGATCGGCTCGTTCACGGAAATCCTGGGCAGCGCAGGGCGCTTACCGATGGCGTCTGCGAGTTGAAGATCGACTTATGACCAAAACAATGTCTAAAGCAGTAGCGTCACGGACAAAAGTGACGAGCACCGTGGCGTATGACGTATCTGAACAACTCAGAACGCCAGAGGAAATGGCCGCCTATCTGGACTCATGGCTGGAGGAAGCACCCGAGGACGCAACGGGAATCGCCCGCGCGCTAGGCGACATTGCGCGTGCCAAGGGCATGACTCAGGTGGCTCGCGACGCGGGTTTGAGTCGGGAGAGCCTGTACAAAGCCCTCGGTGAGAATGGAAACCCGACTTTCGCAACTGTTTTGAAGGTGGCAAAGGCGTTGGGCGTTCGGTTTAATGCACAGGTTGCTTGAGGAAAGGAATGAACATGACACGCGTCCGGGTTGAAGGTTTTACCATCTCGCTTGATGGATACGGAGCGGGTCCGAATCAGGACCTTGCGAATCCGCTCGGCGTCGGCGGGACAGATTTGCACCAGTGGTTGTTCCCGACCCGCACGCTCCAAAAGAACCTGTTTGGCGCCGACGGCGGCACAACGGGGATCGATGACGACTTTGCTGCGCGGGGCTTTCAGAATGTTGGCGCCTGGATTCTCGGCAGAAACATGTTCAGTCCCGATCGTGGGCCCTGGCCCGACATGAACTGGAAAGGCTGGTGGGGGGACAACCCACCCTATCACGTTCCAACTTTCATCCTGACGCATCACGCGCGAGAGCCCATCCAGATGGAAGGTGGAACGACGTTCCACTTCGTCACGGGCGGTATTCACGAGGCGCTTGACCGGGCGCGCATTGCTGCCAACGGCATGGATGTGCGCATTGGCGGCGGAGCTAACACGATCCAGCAATATCTTCGTGCGGGCCTGATCGATGAGCTGCACGTTGCCATCTCGCCGGTGCTGCTGGGCTCTGGAGAGCGACTGTTCGAGGGGGTTGACTTGCGCGCTCTGGGATTTGAGTGCGTTCAGTTCGTGGCGTCGGAGAAAGCCACCCATGTTGTCCTGCGGCGCCACGGGCACAATGGCGCCTGACTCTCATGACGATGGAGAACCCGCATGACAAAGATCGCCAAGAACACGATTTGCATTTGGTACGAACGCGATGCCGAGGAAGCGGCGCTGTTCTACGCCAGGACCTTTCCCGATTCGTTCGTCGGTGCGGTGCATCGCGCACCGGGCGACTTTCCTTCGGGCAAGCAGGGGGACGTATTGACCGTCGAGTTCACCGTGATGGGTATTCCCTGCCTGGGGCTGAACGGTGGGCCTGCGTTCAAGCACAGTGAAGCGTTCTCCTTCCAGATTGCTACGGAGGATCAGGCCGAGACCGATCGGTATTGGCACGCGATCGTCGGCAACGGCGGCCAGGAGAGCGAGTGCGGTTGGTGCAAAGACAAGTGGGGCATCTCCTGGCAAATCACGCCCATCGCGTTGACCAAGGCGTATACCGGCTCCGACTCCGCCGCCGCCAAGCGGGCGTTCGACGCCATGATGACGATGAAAAAATAGACGTCGCCGTGATCGAGGCGGCGGTTCGTGGCTAGAAGCCGGTGCACCAGCCAACCCAATCGACTCTTTCCAACGCTACGCGTGCGCGTGATGTTCCGGCTCAACTGACAGCCGCATCCCAACCGTCTTCAAAACCGCCAGCAGCGTCTTCAACGTCGGGTTGCCCTTGGGGGACAGCAAGCGGTAAAGCGCCTCCCGGCTGATGCCGGCCTGGGCGGCCACCAGGCCCAGCCTTGCGTATTTTGTAGCCCATATTGAAGGTGGCAAAGGCGTTGGGCGTTCGGTTTCATGCACAGGTTGCTTGAGTTGCTGTCGAATTTCAGGGTTGGGTAACAGCTGGCCGGAGACCTGAACGGCTGCGCTGTGCATATAGCAGGTGGCGTAATGAAAAGAGGCCGTTTTACCAGGAAAATGTGCTTCCAGACCCTGCCAGATATGCGCGAGTAGCTCCTATATCAATAGCAAATCATTGAACGAAAGGCATATCCCCAACCCCCAGTCAAACCCCGTCCGCAGGCGCGTGCTCGCACGGAGTCGTTGACAATGCGTACGATATTACGTACCATTCAATGCATCTGTGAGGGGAAACAAAATGCATGCACTTACCGCCAGCGAGGCTCGCGCGAATCTATACCGGATCATTGACGAGACGACAGCGTCTCATGAACCGATCATCATTTCTGGAAAGCGCTCAAGTGCTGTTTTGCTGTCGGCTGAAGACTGGAATGCAATTCAAGAGACTTTGTACCTGCTCGCAGTGCCAGGTATGCGCGAATCCATCAAGGCAGGCATGGCGGAACCGTTGGCAAAAAGTGCGAAGGCACTCAAGTGGTGAGTTGGGAGGTCGTATTTGCCAGGCAGGCACTCAAAGATGCAAAGAAGTTGGCAGCCAGCGGGCTGAAGCCTAAGGCGCAAGAACTACTTGCGGTTCTTGCCACCAACCCACTTCAAAACCCGCCTCCCTACGAGAAGTTGGTCGGAGACCTCACCGGCGCTTACTCGCGCCGCATCAATATTCAGCACCGGATGGTGTACGAGATTTTCACCCAAGAGAAGACCGTTCGTGTCTTGCGTATGTGGACGCACTATGAGTGAAGGGGCTGTCCAACCCGTTCCCTTCGCTGAAGCGCCCGGGAGTCAAGAATGACCAGTCAGTGCGTTGCGGATGTCGAAGGGCCATGGGCTGATCCAGACTTCGAATCAAGCCTTATCGAGCGATGCCGGAGCAATTGGTCGGTGCCAGTGGCCGAAATATCCAACTACGCGCTTGCTACATTCATACGGCAGCGAATTGCCCTAGTTCTGCTTCTCCCTGAAGCGCGGCAACGAATTGAGTCTGGATTCACTGACGGCACCGAGTTATACGATGAGGAGCTCTCAGTTGCAGTTTTAGAAGCACTCAACGCTTGAGTAAAAATATCAACGAAAAGTAGTCTTTTTACCAAAAAAAATTAGCCTCTAGCCCTCGCCAGCTATGCGCGAGTAGCTCCTGTATCAATAGCAAGTCTTTGAGCGAAAAGTATTTGGCCAACCCCGGGTACGTATCAATTGGCAACCGCCCCGGCTAAGCCCATTCCCTGTGGCAAACTCGCCCGCTCGCATTCCAACAATATCCATGAAAGTTCGCACCACTCTGGTGCAAAACCAATGCAAAGCATCATTCGCCAATTGGCAGCAGAAATCAGGGTTCGGGAGGACCAAATCAAAACGGCGGTGGAATTGCTCGACGGGGGCGCCACGGTGCCGTTCATCGCGCGCTACCGCAAAGAGGCCACGGGCGGGCTGGACGACATCCAGCTGCGCGAGGTGGAGCTGCGCCTGGGCTACCTGCGTGAGCTGGCCGAGCGGCGCATCACCGTCATCAAAGCCATCGACGAGCAGGGCAAGCTGACCGACGCGCTGCGCGCCGCGATTGCCGCCACCGCCACCAAACAGGAGCTGGAAGACCTGTATCTGCCGTTCAAGCTGAAGCGCCGCACCAAGGGCCAGCTGGCGCGCGAGGCCGGGCTGGAGCCGCTGGCCGACAGGCTGTTTGCCAACCCCGCGCTGAACCCGGCTGACGAGGCGCAGGCCTTTGTGATTCCGCTCAAACCGGTGGTGGAGGGCCAGAACAACGATGATGGCAAACACCCCGATTTTTCCACCGTGGCCGCGGTGCTGGACGGCGTGCGCGACCTGCTGAGCGAGCGCTGGGCAGAAGACGCAGGCCTGGTGCAGCGTCTGCGCGAATGGCTGTGGACCGAGGGGCTGCTGCAATCCAAACTGATGGCGGGCAAGGACGAAAACCACCCCGATGTGGCCAAGTTTCGCGACTATTTTGAATACGACGAGCCGATTGGCCGCGTGCCGTCGCACCGCGCGCTGGCGGTGTTTCGTGGGCGGGGGCTGGAGATTCTGGATGCCAAGCTGGTGTTGCCGGAGCCGGAAACCGCAACCAATTCGCCGGTCAAAGGCCCAGTGGTTTCGCTGGCCGAAGCCCGCATCGCCCTGCGTCTGGGCTGGAGCCATCTGGGTCGCGCCAGCGACGATTTGATCAGAAAATGCGTTGCCTGGACCTGGCGCGTGAAGCTCAGCCTGTCAACCGAGCGCGACCTGTTTACGCGGCTGCGCGAAGATGCCGAAAAGGTGGCAATCAAGGTGTTTGCCGACAACCTGCGCGACCTGCTGCTGGCCGCGCCGGCTGGACCGCGTGTGACGATGGGGCTGGACCCCGGCATTCGCACCGGTGTGAAAGTGGCCGTGGTCGATGCCACCGGTAAGCTGGTGGAAACCGCTACAGTTTTCCCGCATGAGCCGCGCAAGGATTGGGAAGGCTCCCTGCACACTTTGGGCAAGCTGTGCGAGAAGCATGGCGTGAACCTGATCGCCATCGGCAATGGCACGGCCAGCCGCGAGACCGACAAGCTGGCTTCAGATTTGATCAAACTTTTGGCGAAGGTGTCCGAGAGGGCGGTTGAAAAGTCGTCGTCAGCGAAGCCGGTGCGTCCGTGTACAGCGCCAGCGAATTCGCGTCTCAAGAGATGCCCGATGTGGACGTGAGCCTGCGGGGTGCGGCCAGTATCGCGCGGCGCCTGCAAGACCCATTGGCCGAGCTAGTGAAGATCGATCCCAAATCGATCGGCGTGGGCCAGTACCAGCATGACGTGAACCAGAGCGAGCTGGCCCGCAGCCTGGAAACCGTAGTGGAAGACTGCGTGAACTCGGTCGGTGTGGACCTGAACACCGCCAGTGTGCCGCTGCTCAGCCGCGTGTCGGGACTGAGCGGCAGCGTGGCCAAGGCCGTGGTGCGATGGCGCGAAGCCAATGGTGCCTTCAAGGACCGCCAGCAGCTGATGCAGGTCACCGGGCTGGGCGCCAAAACCTTTGAGCAAAGTGCCGGATTCCTGCGCATTCGCGGTGGGGACAACCCGTTGGACATGACCGGTGTGCACCCCGAAACCTACTCGGTGGTGGAAAACATCATCGGCCACACCCGCACGCCTGTGGGCGAGATCATGGGCCGGGCCGACATGCTCAAAACCCTGAAACCCGAGCTGTTTGCCAATGAGAAGTTCGGCGTCATCACCGTCAAGGACATCATCACCGAGCTGGAAAAGCCGGGCCGCGACCCGCGCCCGGACTTCAAGGTGGCCCGTTTCAACGACGGCGTGGAGGACATCAAGGACCTGAAGGAAGGCATGGTGCTGGAGGGCACGGTCAGCAACGTGGCGGCGTTTGGCGCGTTCATCGACCTGGGCGTGCACCAGGACGGGCTGGTTCACGTCAGCCAGCTCAGCCACAAGTTCGTCACCGACGCACGGGAGGTGGTGAAAACCGGCGACATCGTGAAGGTGCAGGTGGTGGAGGTGGACGTGAGCCGCAAGCGCATTGCGCTGACGATGAAACTGGGCGCAGCACCCGCACGACGGGACGGCGGGGACCGGTCGGCGGGGGACAACCGCTACCAGGCCGCACCGCAAGGGCAGCGCGGGCGGCCCGGCAATGACGGTGGGTCGATGGGCTCATCGGCCATGGCGTCGGCGTTTGCCAAGCTGAAACGCTAGCCGGTTGGGCGGTTTCACCGGGGCAGGCTAAAGTCCGGCCCCGTTGAGTCGATGTAAACGTCAGGCAGGAACATAACCTAGACGGGACGTTGATTCATGGACTTGAACGCATTGCTGGCCCAGCAGATTGCTCTGCCGAGCATTCCCAAAGTGGCGGCAGTGCTGCTCAGTGAGCTCAAGCTGGACAAACCTGACCTGAAAAAGGTGAACCAGGTCATCAGCACCGACCCCGCACTGACCGTGCGGGTGCTGCAGCTGGCCAACTCGGGCTATTTCAAGATGTCGGGCAAGGTGAACAGTGTGTCTGAAGCGCTGGCGTTGCTCAAACTGCAGCACGTTCGCGCCATGGCACAGGACGCCGCCTCGTCCAGTTCCATCAAGACCGTCCCGGGCATGCAGCTGCATCAGTTCTGGGACTACAGCCTGAACGTGGCCAAGCTCGCCCGCTCACTGGCAGGTGTGGTGCGGCAAAATCAGGCCGCCGCCTTTACCTGCGGTCTGATCCACGGCATCGGCGAACTGGCCATTCACCTGGGCCTCCCGGAAAAAGCCGCGCTGCTGGACAAGGACTGTGACCCGCTGAGCCTGAAACGCGCCAGGGCCGAGCGACGCCTTCTGGGCTACTGCTACGCCCAGGTGGGTGCCGGTCTGGCGCGCAAATGGCATTTCCCGCAGGCCATGGTGGATGCGCTGGAACACCAGTACGCCCCGTTTGACAACAATGTATATGAGCCGCTGGCCGGTGTGATTCATCTGGCGGCCTGGCGTGTCCGTGCCAAGGAGGCACGCATGAGTTCCAGACAACTGGCCGTCAGTTTCCCCGGGCCTGTGGGCGTGGTGCTGGGGCTGGATATCGACATGGTGCTGCAGCAGGACCCCATTGACTGGTCCGTGCAAACGCCGGGCAGGGCGTTGCTCGTTTAACTTGCCAGCTCGGTGCGGTTGCGGCCGGCGGCCTTGGCCCGGTACATGGCCTGATCGGCCCGGTCAATGGCGGCTTCAACATCATCTGCCGTCTGGCAAATGGCCAGTCCGGCCGAGAAAGTCACCACAAAATCGTCAGGCGCCTGATCAAAGATTGTGGAGTGCATCGCCCGGTGGATGCGCTCCACACAGTGCCAGGCCACGCTGGCCCCGGTATCGGGCATCATCAGCAGGAACTCTTCACCGCCCCAGCGGGCCAGCACATCGCCGCCCCGCACTTCATCCCGGGCAACCCTCGCGAAGGTTTGCAGCACCCGGTCGCCCATGGCATGGCCGAGCTCGTCGTTGACGCGCTTGAAGTGGTCCAGATCAAACACGGCCAGACACATGGGAACGCCGCGCCGCTCCTGTTCGCTGGACTGCCGCTCCAGCTGCTCCAGCATGGCCCGGCGGTTCAGCAAGCCGGTCAACACGTCGCGCGTGGCCAGGGCCTGAATGCGATCCAGGGCACTGGCCAGCTCGGCTTTTTGCTCGCTCAGGTGCCGACGCACCTGCCCGAACCGGTCGGCGAGCATCGCGACACCCCCGGTCACGATGGCCGCAAAAGCGAAATGCACCAATTCCACATGGGGGTCGTAGCGCTGGTCGGCCAGCAGCGCCTTGTAAACCATCACGAAACTCAGCATGCCAAAGCCCAGCAGCGCCACCCGCCGTGCATCCGATGGCCGCAGGGCAAACATGCCATAGGCCAGCACCAGCATCATGATGGACATGACTGCACCGCGGGCCGGCCCGGTGATGGCATAGGACCAGGTCAGCGCGGCAAGACAAAAGACCATCTGGGGCACGGTCAGCGAGGGCTCGAGCGGCAATTTTTCATTCAGGCCACTGCGAATGACCAAATAGAACAGCGTCGCCCCACTCAGGTTGAACAGGGTGAGCGGCATGGACGCCGCCGCGTCGATCAACCCAAACAGCACTTCGACATGCTGCACAAAAGCAAACAGCACAAAGATGAACAGCACCGGTAGCGTCTGGGACACCCGCACCCGTTGTTTGCCGGGTGGGCCCACCAGTACGTGGATCAAAATTTCGGGCAGCTTGAACATCTTCTTTCATTATCGGACTTCGCGACCTGTCCTTGAGGCAGAACCGATAGACTGATGGTATCCCCTAAACAATTTCACGATGCACGCGTTACAAATTTATGCCGGCCCCAAAGCCAGACAGTACATCGAACGGCAGGGCCTGCAAGCCGCTGACGTCGGTACTGTTCCTGGGGCGGCTGGCGGACCTAAAGGGCTCATTCTGGGTCCGCTGGACCGGTTCATTTTCGGGCCCTGGCTGGGCGCCAGCACGCATGACGTGCATCTGGTGGGCGCGTCCATCGGCGCCTGGCGCATGGCCACCGCCTGCCTGAACCAGCCTGTGGCGGCCTTTGAGCGGCTGGAGCGTGACTACATCAAGCAACATTACGAACTGCCACCGGGCCAGAAGCGGCCGTCCGCTGAACAGGTAAGTGAGTTGTTCGGTAGCAACCTGCAGGACTTCTACGGCGGGCGGGTGAATGAGGTGCTGGAACATCCGCGCTACCGGCTGCACATCGTCACGGCGCGGGGCCGCCACCTGCTGCAGCGCGAACACAAACTGGGCACACCGCTGGGTTATCTGGGGGCTTTTCTGACCAACACCGTGCACCGCAAGGCGATGGGGGCGTGGCTGGAACGGGTGGTGTTTTCGACACCCGGCGCCGCGCTGCCGTTTTCCACCAGCGACTACCGCACGCGACGTGTGCCGTTGAGCCTGGCCAATTTCAATCCAGCGCTGCAGGCCAGCTGCTCCATCCCGTTTGTGCTCAAGGCCGTGCATGACATCCCCGGCGCGCCGCGTGGGGCGTATTGGGATGGTGGCATTACCGATTACCACCTGCACCTGAACTACGCGGCGCAGGCTTCGGCGGCCGGTTTGGTGCTGTACCCGCATTTCCAGAAAAGCGTGGTGCCCGGCTGGCTGGACAAGAGCCTGAAGTGGCGCCACGGTGCCACCCACCATCTGGACACCATGGTGCTGCTGGCACCCAACCCGGAATGGGTCAAAACCCTGCCCAATGGCAAACTGCCCGACCGCAACGACTTCACGCACTATGGGCAAGATCTGGCAGGCCGCATGAAGGCCTGGAATGGCGCTGTTGCCGCCAGCGCACAACTGGCCGATGAGTTTCAGGCGTGGCTGGAGCGGCCCACCGTAGAGAAAGTACTGCCGTTATGAACGTTCAAACCGCCTACAACCAGTGGTCCGCCGCCTACGACGCAGACCGTAACGTGACACGTGACCTGGACCACACGGTGATGCAGCAGACCTTTCAGGGCCTGCACTGCGCATCCATTCTGGAAATGGGTTGCGGCACCGGCAAAAACACTGCGCTGCTGGCCGATGTGGGCAAAGCCGTACTGGCACTTGATTTTTCCGAAGGCATGCTGGCCAAGGCGCGGGAGAAGGTGACCGCCAGCCATGTGCGTTTTGCGCTGGCTGATTTGACCAAACCGTGGCCGGTTGAAGATGGGATGTTTGATCTGATCGCCTGCAACCTGGTGCTGGAGCACATTGAAGACCTGCATTTTGTGTTTGCCCAGGCCGTGCGAGCCCTCAAGACCGGTGGCCGCTTCTTCGTCTGCGAACTGCATCCGGCCAAGCAGTACATGGGCTCGCAGGCCCGGTTTGAACACGCCCAAGGCATCACGCTGATCCCGGTTCATTGGCATCATTTGACCGATTTCACGCAGGCCGCTGAGGAGAACGGGTTTGCGCTCGAGCAACTGCGGGAGTGGTGGCATGCGGACGATGACCGGCAAAAGCAGCCCCGGCTGGTGTCATTCATGTTTCGCAAACAGTGAGCCCGATAGTGAACCCGATCATGAGCCCGATGACGAATCCTGCGTTGCTGGCTGATCCGGTTGGCCACCTTCTGAAGTTGCTGCAAACCCCTTCCCAACGAATCGTCATGGGTCTGGTGGGGTTGCCGGGTTCGGGCAAAAGCACGACGGCTACACGTCTGGCTGTTGAAGTGAATGCCAGGGCGGGCGCGGGCACGGCGGTGGCGCTGGGCATGGACGGGTTTCACCTGACGCGGGCGGCGCTGGCGCAATTTCCCGATCCGGCAGCGGCTTTGAGGCGGCGTGGTTCGCCGTGGACGTTCGATGCGGCTGGACTGGCCGCCCGGCTCAAGGTGTTGCGAGAGATATCACCCGGAACCGACAAACCACCCGTCATGTGGCCGGGTTTTGAGCATGGCGTGGGCGACCCGGTGGAAGATGCCGTGGCTATTGGACCGTCCACCCGGCTGGTGATGCTGGAAGGCCTGTACCTGCTGCATCGATCAGACGGCTGGAATCTGGCCGGACTGCTGGACGAATGCTGGTATCTGGACGTGCCGATGGACGTGGCCATGCAGCGCCTGACCGCCCGCCATCGGGCTACGTGGGGCCTGACCCAAGTCGAGGCTGAGGCACGCATTGCGGTGAATGATCAACTCAATGCCGATATTGTGTTGCAGAGCCGGGAGCGGGCTGACCGGCTGGTGGCCGGTTTGCCGCCATAGCGCAGCCAACATAACCGCTTTTGCCTTGCCTTTCTATAATTTTTCCTATTCACACAAGAAGTAAACCGGGCATGAATTACACCGTCGATGCAGTTACAGATGCGCTGAAAGTTTTGCTGGCTGTGGCGAACAATCCGGGGCTCGGCGTAAGCGAATATGGACGGCGTGTGGGCCTGACCAAGGCGCGAACATTCCGGTTTCTGGCGACGTTTGAAGCCTCGGGTTTTGTGTTGCGCACTGCCGACACCGCGGCTTACGTGCTTGGGCCACAGGCGCTTATTCTCGGCTTGGCCGCGCAAGAACAGGTGGGATTGACGCAGCTTGCGCAAAAGTATCTTGACGCGCTGGTCGCGCAGTTCAATGAAACGGCCTCGGTCTTGATTCGTAATGGGCTGGAGAGCGTAAATGTCTTGCAAACGCGCAGTGCGCACGATGTTCGCGTGCAAACGACGATTGGGCGCCGCAGACCGCTGCACGCAGGCGCGTCGGGCAAAGTACTTGCGGCTTTCGGCCCGCCGGAAATCGAGCAAGCGCTGCTGGCCGGCGATTTGGTTAAAGTCGCACCACAGACAATTACAAGTAAAAAACTGCTCAAGCAAGAGTTGCAGCGTGTGCGCCAGCAAGGCTATGCAAAATCCGTTTCAGAGGGGGCGGCGGATGTGCTTGCGATCACTGCGCCAGTATTTGATCCCTCGGGTCTTGCTCAGGCAAGCATCGGCCTGTCATTACCCGTCAGCCGTGCGCCCAACGATTTGACGACCATGATTCGCGCTGTCTGCGATGCGGCCTCCCAGTTGTCTGGAGAGTTGGGCTGGCGTAACAAGCAGACTTGAATCACTTTTTCGGTGTGCTAATATCGTATCAACAAATGGAACACTGTTTCATTGAGCGATACGATGATCAATGCAAAAGAAAGATTTGAGTCGACTGAAATGCTGTGCCATGAGATGGTGCAGATGTCCGATGGCGTCCGGTTGGCGACAGATATTTACTTTCCGCCTACATGGCGCGCTGAGCCCGGGCAATGTTTCCCGGTAGTTCTCGAGCGAACGCCGTATGGCAAAAATGTTCCCAGCCGGTCTGAGCGCTCCCATGTGGAGTCAGAGCCACTGAGCCGCCTTGAAGTGGCGCGCTGCTTCACTCTGCAGGGTTATGTTGTGGTGTATCAGGACTGCCGTGGTCGCTATGAGTCAGAGGGTGAATTCGTCAAATACCTGAACGATGCGCAAGACGGCTACGACACCTGCGCATGGATCGTGGCTCAACCCTGGAGCAACGGCAGGATTGGCATGAAAGGCTTGTCTTACGCCGCGCATACACAAATGGCTGCTGCCAGCCTGGGTGCACCAGGTTTGAAAGCGATGGTGGTGGATTCAGGCGGTTTTTCCAATGCTTTTCATAGCGGTGTGCGCCAAGGCGGCGCTTATGAACTCAAGCAAGCGGCTTGGGCTGTTATGTTTGCGGCAGAGCATTCTCGCCGCGCGCAGCGCGAGGGCGTAGCGATGGGTGCGCATGAACTGGATCAATGGTTCAAACGCATGCCCTGGCACCGCGGAGACTCGCCACTTGCGGCAACTCCAGACTATGAAGATTTCCTATTCGATCAATGGGAGCGAGTGAACTTCGATGACTACTGGAAGCAGCCGGGTTTGTACGCACAAGGTTACTACGATGTGATTCAGCGTGCAGCTGCGATTCATATCTCCTCCTGGTACGACGTGTACTCGCGTACGGCGATTGAGAATCACGTCGGCACGATTTTGAACTCGGGCGTTTCAAAGCTGGTGCTTGGTCCCTGGACGCATGGCAATCGCTGGGAGACTTTTTCGGGTGATGTGGATTTCGGTGAAGCAGCTCGTTTGCAGGGCAACCTCGCGCCCAGCTTTATGTCACTGCGAGTGCGATGGTTTGATCGCTGGTTGAAAAACGCGGTCAACGGTGCAGAGCAGGACCCGGCTGCCATGATTTTTGTGATGGGCGGTGGCTCCGGGCGAAAAAACCGAGAGGGCCGCTTGGATCATGGTGGCGGCTGGCGTGAAGAATCAGCCTGGCCGATTGCACGCACGAGGCTGACGAAATATTTCTTGCACGAAGACGGGTCGCTACAGGAGCACTGTCCAGCCAACGAGCACGCGAGCATGTCCTATCGCTTTGACCCCAGCGATCCGGTGATCACGCTTGGTGGCAGTGTCGTCTCGCGTCCGCCGGCGATCCTTGCAGGCGGGTTTGACCAGGTGGAGCAGCTGCGTTTTTTTGGCTGCCGCATGGCGGGTAGAGCGCTTGCGGATAGGCAAGACGTGCTGGTTTTCCAAACCGCCCACTTGCTGGCTGATATAGAGGTGACAGGTGAAATCGACGTACAGCTTTGGATTTCTTCAGATTGCCCGGATACGGATTTCACGGCCAAACTAATCGACGTATACCCTCCCTGTTCGGATTACCCAGATGGCTATGCCTTGAATCTCACGGATAGCATCATGCGTGTGAGCCATCGTAAGTCCTGGGAGCGGCGGGATTTACTTCAAACAGGTGAAATTTGCAAAATCAACATTCGCCTGTTCCCTGTGAGCAATTTATTTCAGCGGGGGCATCGCATTCGGCTGGATATATCGAGCAGCAACTTTCCCAAGTTTGATGTCAACCCCAATACTGGCGAAGAAGTGACCAAAGCTAGATCTCAACACGTTGCACACAACACAGTGCATCTTTCTGCTTCGCATCCGTCTCTTATCACTTTGCCAATCATTCCTCGCGTTTATTAAATCATTTACTTTTGTGAAAGGACAAAACCCATGAAAACCAAACTCGTTTCAACCTTGTTCGCAGCTGGCTTGAGTTTGCTTGCAGCGCAGGCGATGGCAGCCTGGCCTGAGCGCACCGTCAAATTCATTGTTCCATTTCCGGCTGGTGGACCCGCCGACGGTGCGATGCGTATCGTGGGCAAACGGCTCGGAGAAATCTGGGGGCAACCTGTGGTGGTAGAAAACAAGGCGGGCGCGCCGGGCATGGTCTCGGTTGCCTCAGCCCCCGTCGATGGCTACACACTGCTGTTGGGTGCGGGCTCAAATATTGTGACATCGCCCCTTATCAACAAGCAACTGGCTTACAAGCGCAGCGATTTCGCGCCGATCAGCTTGTTGGTCACCAGCTCGTCGATTCTCACGGTGCATCCCGGCGTGCCTGCGAAAAATATCAAGGAGTTCATCGGTTTGGCCAAAGCGAGCAAGACAGAGCTGACTTATGGTTCATCCGGTATTGGCAGTCCGGGGCATTTGACAGTGGAGCTATTCGAGCAGCTCACGGGCGCGAAGCTCTTGCATATTCCATTTAAAGGTGGTACTCCCTTGGTTGCCGATTTGGTGGCGGGGCATATTCACATGGCAGTGAATGCCACGCCTTCGGTTATTCAGCATGTGCAGGCTGGAAAGCTCGTGCCATTGGCCGTTCTAAGCAGGCAGCGTGATCGCTCCCTACCCAACGTGCCGACGATGACGGAATCTGGCGTGCCCAATCTTGAATTCGATGTGTGGTATGGCATTTTTGGACCTGCCAAACTGGCTCCCGACATCATCGAGAAAATCAGCACAGACATTCGCAAAGTGCTTGCCGAGCCTGAAGTTGAGAAGGCCATTCAGGCACAGGGCAACGAAAGCGCTGGCACGACGCCGCAGCAACTAGTGCGAATGATTACTGAAGAAGCGCGCGTTTGGGAAAAATTAATTGCCGATCGCAAGCTGTCAGTAGACAATTGATCTACTCAAGCGATATCGCACTACAAAGACTGTTCCAGCATCTCCCGGTATTCCTCGGGCGTTGCAATACGTGGGTTGGTCTTGTGGCAGTGGTCGGCCATCGCGCCCTTGATGATGTCATCGAACTGGCTGCGTTCCACACCCATGGCCGCCAGCCCGGTGGGCAGGCCCAGCCGGGCGTTCATGTCCCGGATGGCTTGCGCAATGTCGGTGCCGGATTTCAAACCCATGGCGTGGGCCATACGGTCCATGCGCCGGTCTTTTTGTACCGATTCGGCCACGGCGTTGAACGTCACCACCGCGGGTAAAAACATCGCGTTCAGCGTGCCGTGGTGCAGGCGCGGGTTCACGCCGCCCAGGCTGTGGCTGAGCGAATGCACCGCGCCCAGCCCTTTCTGAAACGCCATGGCGCCTTGCATGCTGGCGCTCATCATGTTCAGGCGGGCTTCGCGGTCCTGGCCATCTTTCGTGGCGCGCTCGATGTGCGCCCAGCCGCGTGTCAGGCCATCCAGACCAATGCCGTCGGCGGGCGGGTTGAAGGCGGCTGACATGAAGGTTTCCATGCAGTGGGCGATGGCATCCATGCCGGTGGCCGCAGTGAGCATCGGGGGCAGGCCCAGCGTGAGGTCGGGGTCGCAGATGGCGGTTTTGGGCACGATGTGCCAGCTGTGAAAACCCAGCTTGCGGTGGTCGTCCACGATCACAATCGCGCCGCGCGCCACCTCGCTGCCGGTGCCGCTGGTGGTAGGTACGGCGATCAGCGGCGCCACACGCTCGGTAATTTTGGGCGAGCCGCCTTCAATCGTGGCGTAGATTTTGAGCGGGCCCTCGTGGGTGGCGGCAATCGCTACGCCCTTGGCGCAATCAATCGCCGAGCCGCCGCCCACGGCGATCAGTCCATCGCAGTTGTGGGCCTTGAACACGTCCACCGCAGCGCGCACCGCCGCTTCGGTCGGGTTGGATGGCGTCTGGTCAAAGACCGCAACGGTCATACCTGGCAGGGCGTCCAGCGCCTTTTGCAAGATGCCTGCGGCCTTGACGCCGGGGTCGGTGACGATCAGCGGGCGGCTGATGCCCACGCGCTCGCATTCCTGCTTCAGCAGTTTGATGGCGCCCGGTTCAAACTGGATCTGGGTGACGTAGTAGATAAAGGCCATGGCGATGCGGGTTTCAGAGGCTGAGGAGTGCACACTGTACCAACAAGCCCGCCCTGCAAGGTGTCAACTAGGCGCCAACGGCAAGGGCATATTGGGCGCGCACACCGTCCGCAACCGGCATGTAGGGGGCCGTTACCAGTGCACGGTCCTCCGGGGCCAGTCGGCTCCAGATGCCGTCCCGCGCGTTGCCCGGATCACCCTGCACATACAACTGCGTTGTCAGGATCTCGCGGCTGCCCAGCCTGATCTTGGCGTGGATGTGCGGTGTGCGACCCGTATAGGCAGCGGGCCTGATGGTGCGAAACCGGAACTCGCCTGAAGCGTTGAGCAGCACGCGGCCAAAGCCCTGAAAGGCCGGGTCGTTTCGGGACCCATCGCGGGGGTGGTCATAGTGCCCGGCCTCGTCGCATTGCCAGATTTCGATGGTGCCGCCCGCGAGCGGCTTGCCATCCAGATCGGTCACCACACCTTGCACCCACGCAGCTTGACCCTTCGCATAGATCAGCGTGCCATTTCTGAGCAAATCGTAGTCAGCGTCCTTCGGTTCGGCCACCGGGTAATAGGGCCCTTCTGTTTGCGACGGCGTGGCACGGCGCCGGGTCTGGGCATGGGATGGGCGGGCATGCCCAACGAGTAGCAGTGCGCCGGCAGCGGCGACCAGGCTGCGGCGAAACGCAAAATCGGAACGATGCATGGTGTGTATCTCCTTGGTCTCAGCTTTGCCCCAGGTCATGCGGGTTTGAGTTCAACCTCGCCCTCGATCTCCACCGGGATATTGAAGGGCAGTTCGGCCATGCCGACGGCACTGCGGCTGTGTGCGCCGACCTCCGGACCGAAGATTTCCAGGATCAGGTCGGAAAAGCCATTGATCACGCTGGGCTGCTGGGTAAAGCCTGGCGCCGAGTTCACCATGCCAAACACGCGTGACCAGGCTGCAATGCGGTCCAGATCGCCCAGGGCGCGCTGGAGACTGCCCAGAATGGACAGCGCGGTCAGGCGGGCGGCAACATAGCCTTGCTCCAGAGATACCTCACGGCCCAGTTTGCCCAGTGGTTGGGCGAAGGAGCCATCCGGGTTTTGTGGCCCATGACCCGAGATCAGCGCACGCTGGCCCATGATCCTCACGAACTGGAAAGGCAGGACTACTCCGGCAGGAGGTTGCGGTGGTGGTGGCAGTATGAGCCCGAGCGATTGAAGTCGCTGTTCAATTTTGGCCATGCCATGCTTTCCCTTAGATGGTGTTGCGCTGCTTTTCCTGCAGATGCTGCTGGATCTGCCTGACTGCGGAAATGGCGCCTGTCATGTTGGGGTTGACCTTCAGCGCCCGTTCAAAGTAGGTCAGGGAGCGTTCGAAATCGCCCATGATGAGGTAGATCTGTCCATAACCGGAGAGAGCGCCAAAGTGGTTGCGGTTGCGTTTCATGACTTCTTCGCAGTCTTTCAGTGACAGGTCGAATTCGCCCATCAGGTAATACGTGGTGGCCCGCTTGTTCCAGGCCTCGGCAAAAGCCGGTTTCTTGCGAATGATGTCCGAGAACGTGGCCACAGCCTCCGGAAAGCGGGATGCTTCCATCTGCTGCACGCCGCGCTGGTATTGAGCGTCGATGGCCCTGTCCCCCGAGCGGCTCCAGATTTGCCACATCGATGTCGCGGCTTCCATGCGGACCCTCGGGTCGTCATCACGTAGCCGGGCCACCAGCCGGTCGGCGTCGGCCATCGTACCCACATCGGCCAACCGCTGAACCCCGGAAAGCCTCGCGTCAGCCGAGGGTTGCTCCAGCGCTTTCAGGGCCTGCGCCCGGTTTGGTGCTGGGGTTTTCGCCGGGGTTTGCGCTCCGACGGCCATGGCCGTCAACAGACCGATCACACCAACCATTCTCAGCCACACCTTGACAGACATGATGCCCTCCTGCGCCCGCGATTTCCGGAGAATACGCTTTTTTCAGGAATCCGGAACGCGGCATACTTGTCAAGCCAGACATTGAATCCAGCCCACCCACACCATGTCACCTGATCTGAAACATTCTTACGCTACGCCGTTGTACCCCACACCATTCGAAGCCGGCAACCAGAACCAGACCACCACCTGGGAAGCCTGCATCCCGTTTTACGAGCTGCTGAGCGCCCGGTTTCCATCCGTCCTGCGGTTTTTCCAGATCGGTGTGTCCGACAACGGCATCCCGATGCACGCGGGCGTGGTCACTGCGGATGGGGTTTTTGACCGGGAGCAACTGAAACGCGAAGGCCGTCCGGTTTTCTTCAACAACAACGGCATCCACCCAGGTGAGCCGGAAGGCATCGATGCCTGCATGGCGCTGGTCCGGGATTTTTGTACTGAGCCCAAGCGGCTGGCCACACTCGGCAGCACGGTGTTTCTGTTCATCCCGGTTTACAACGTGGATGGCTGCCTGACCCGCAATGACACCTCGCGCGTCAACCAGGTAGGGCCCGAGTCATTCGGTTTTCGGGCGAATGGGCGCAATCTGGACCTGAACCGCGATTTCGTCAAATGCGATACGCTGGCCGCGCAGGTGTTCAACCGTTTTTTCACCGAATGGAGCCCGGATGTGATGGTTGACACCCACACGTCCAACGGTGCAGATTACAGCTACACCATGACCCTGATCCACACCCAGACCGACAAGCTGGGTGGGCCGCTGGGCACTTTTTTGCGCGAAACCATGGTGCCCGCCATCTATCAGGACATGGACCAGCGCGGATGGCCCACCAGCCCGTATGTGCACCCGATCAAGGACATCCCTGACGACGGCATTGAGCACACGCTGGAAGTTCCGCGCTTCTCCACCGGGTACGCGGCGCTGCACCACACCATCGGCTTCATGCCCGAGACGCACATGCTCAAGCCCTTTGCCGACCGTTATGCCGCCACCCGGGCGCTGGTGGAGTCGGTGCTGGGCTTCACCATCCGCCATGCGGCGCAGATTCAGGCCATGCGCCGGGACGCCAAACAGGCCGCGGCTACCCAAGACCACTGGCCGGTTCACTGGAAAATTGACTACGCCAGGCCCACACCCACGCGGTTCAGGGGGTTCAAGGCCGTGTACAGCCCAAGCAAACTGGGCAATTACATGCGGCTGTCGTATGACCGTAGCCAGCCGTGGGAGCGGGACATTGACTTCTTCGACCGTTGCGTGGAAGACGTGGTGGTGCGGGCGCCCAGGGCCTACCTCATTCCCCAGGCCTGGCGCGAAGTCATCGAGCGCCTGCAATGGAACGGCGTTCAGATGCAACGGCTGACATCTGATCAGACCCTGCAGGTGCAAACCTATCGCATCCAGAGCGTCACCACCCGGCCCGGCGCCTACGAAGGGCACATGTTCCACGACGACATGACGCTCAGCACCCAGACCGAAACGGTTCAGGCCCGGGCGGGCGACTGGCTGGTGCTGCTGGACCAGCCCAACGCCCGTTTTGCGGTGGAAACGCTGGAACCACAGGCGCACGACAGCTTTTTCCGCTGGGGATTTTTCAATAGCGTGCTGGAGAAAAAAGAGAACTTCTCGGACTACGTGTTTGAAGACTCGGCCCTGGAGATGCTGCGTGATGAGCCCGGTTTGCAGGCAGCCTTCGATCAATGGAAGGCACAAAATCCGGTGCTCATTTCTGATCAAAACGCGGTGCTGGGCTTCATCTTTGCCCACGGCAAGCGATTTGAAGAGCCTGGCTGGCGGCGCTACCCGGTGTTTTCATTGATGACCCTGCCGGCATGAGCCACCGCCACAACCCCCGGGCGCTGCTGACACCGGCCATGCGCGGCGTACTGGACCGCATGGCCCGCGCCGGGTCGGTGCCGATTCACCTGCTCAAACCCGCACAGGCGAGGGCGTTTTACGAGATGGGTGCGGGTGTGCTGGAAATTCCCGAGCCTCACCTGGCGCGCGCGGAAAACCTGGCCATTCCCGCGCGCGACGGTCACATGCTGCCCGCGCGGTTGTTTGCGCCTTCACACGATGCGCTGCCCGCCTTGATGTACTTTCATGGTGGTGGCTTCACCATCGGCAGCGTGGCCTCGCACGACACCTTGTGCCGTGAGCTGGCCCATCTGGCCCATTGTGCCGTGGTGTCGGTGGATTACCGGCTGGCGCCCGAATTCAAGTTCCCCACGGCTTCCAACGATGCCTGGGACGCGCTGCAATGGCTGGCCTTGCAGGGCAAACCGATTGGGCTGGATATCCAACGGCTGGCGGTCGGTGGCGACAGTGCTGGCGGCACACTGGCCGCCGCGTGCGCCATTGAAGCCTGTGCTGCGGGCTTGCCGCTGGCCCTGCAACTGCTGTTTTACCCCGGCTGCGCCGCCCACCAGGACACACCGTCACACAAGGTTTTTGCGCATGGCTTTGTGCTGGAAGAGCCCCACATCACCTGGTTTTTCAACCAATACGTGAATTCGCCCGCTGATCGCGACGACTGGCATTTTGCGCCGCTGAATGCGCCCGATGTGGATGGCGTTGCGCCCGCGTGGATCGGGCTGGCGGAATGTGACCCGCTGGTGGACGAAGGCGTGATGTATGCCGATAAACTGCGCCATGCCGGTGTGGCGGTGGATCTGGAAATCTACCGGGGCGTGGTGCACGAATTCATCAAGATGGGCCGGGCGATTCCAGAGGCCGGCCGAGCCCACGCGGATGCCGCCCGTGCCTTGAAGCAGGCCTTTCAAACCAGCCATTTATCCTGAATCAACATGACCACGCCCAAGAAGCCTGACCCGACCCGAGCCCGATTTCCGCCTGATACACCCCTTGCGCGTGCGCTGGGCCGAGATTGATCTGCAAAAGATCGTGTTCAATCCCCACTACCTGATGTACATCGATACCGCATTCACCGACTACTGGCGGGCGCTGGCCGTGCCTTATGAGGCGATACCGCCGTTGCTGGGTGGTGATTTGTTTGTGAAGAAATCGACCGTCGAGTACCACGACTCAGCGCGACTGGATGACCGGCTGGACGTGGGCGTTCGTTGTGTGCGCATCGGCAATTCGTCCATGCTGTTTGAGGCTGGCATCTTTCGGGGTAATGAGTTGCTGGTGAGCGCCGAGCTGGTTTATGTGTTTGCCGACCCCGCCACGCAAACATCCAAACCCGTGCCTGACGCCCTGCGCACCCTGCTGACCGGGTTTGAGGCGGGGGAGACCATGACGCAAACCTCCGTCGGTTCATGGGCACAACTGGGCGCGCAGGCCGCGCCTTTGCGCCAGACCGTGTTCACAGACGAACTGGGCATTCCGGCCAGCATCGAGCAGGACGACGCCGACGCCACGGCCCTGCATGCCGTCATCTGCAACCGGCTCGGGCAGCCAGTGGGCACAGGCCGGTTGCTGCGTGATGGCGATGCCCACGCCCGTGACCACGCCCGAATTGGCCGCGTTGCCGTCACCCGTGCGCTGCGTGGCTCCGGTCTGGGGCGCGATGTGATCAAGGCTTTGATGGACGCCGCCGCCAGCCGGGGCGACCGCCAGGTGTCACTGCATGCGCAGCGCAACGCGGAAGGTTTTTACACCCGGCTGGGTTTTGTCGTGAGCGGTGAGCCGTTTGAAGAAGCGGGCATTGCGCACATCGAGATGAGCTGCGCGCTGGTGGGTTCCCGCTAAGTCTGGCTCGCGTTAAATCTGGTTCGCGCTATATATCGGCCAGCAAGGCGTAAGGCAGCGTGTCCAGCGTCAGCAACGGGCCGGTTGCCGAGCCCAGCCGCAGCGGTGACGATTCAATCGCCGCAACTTGCCCCGAAATGATGGCGTCAAAACCACCTGCGGGCGCGGCCGCCGCCTGCGCCACGGTGGCTGCGGGCTGGCTGTCATCACCCTCCGCAAAAACTTCCTGCCCAGCCTGCATGGCGGATTCGGAATGCACCAGAAACGCCCGGCGTTTCAACGTGCCGCGAAACTGGCTGCGAGCCACCACTTCCTGGCCCGGGTAGCAGCCCTTCTTGAAGTTCACACCGCCGACCGACTCGTAATTCAGCATCTGCGGCACAAATGCTTCAACGATGGGGGCCGTGATGGAGGCGATACCGCTGCGAACCTCGCCCCACTGCCAGAGCTCGGTGCTCAGCGCGGGCCCGGCGGGCAGAGGTTCCCCCACAGGAGCCACCCATAACGCGCGCGGCACGCCGTCCGCGGGATACAAAAACACCACATTTGCAGGACCAAAATCGGCCTTGGCCCATGTGGGATATGCGTGACCAGCTATCGAATTTATAGTATCTCCCGCCAGACCCAGCAACGAAAACTGGTCCGTTGCGTCGGTCAATTTGGCCTTGGCGCGCATTACAAACATCGACAGGCGCTTCAGCGTGGGCGCCAGGATGTCACGGCTACAGACCAGCAAAATCTCACCGTGGCTTCGTTTGAACCCGATAAAACTGGCCTGCATGCGCCCTTTGGCCGAACAAAACGCGGCCAGACGGGCTTCCGACAGGCCCAGCAAGGAAAAGTCCTGCGTCAACTGGCCGTGCAGGAATGTGGCGGCGTCTTCGCCCTCCACGCGGATGATGCCCAGATGGGGCAGGGGCGCAATGCCGTTCAAAACCGTGTTCACAGAGGTGTTCATGGGGTGAATTATCATCGTCCCTCGTTCTCTACAGGGCAACAGGGTTGTCAAAGCTGTGATCCGCTTCCTCGTCAAAGGTCTGGTTTTGCTGGTGGTGCTGGCGGCTGCACTGGCCGGGGCCGCCGCATGGTGGATCGGCCAGCCGCTGACGCTGGCCACCGAAACGGTCGATGTGTCCATCGAGCCCGGCTCCTCTGCCCGTGACGTGGCGCAGGCTATCGCCCAGGCCGGTGTGACCGTGAACCCGACGCTGCTGTATGCCTGGTTTCGCGTGTCGGGCGACTCCCGGCGCATCAAGGCCGGCAGTTATGAGCTGGAAGGTGTCATCACCCCCAAGCGGTTGCTGCAGCGGCTGGTGCGCGGCGAAGAGGCCTTGCGCAGCATCACATTTGTGGAGGGCTGGAATTTCCGCCAGGTGCGTGAGGCGCTATCAAAAGCAGAGCTTCTCAAGCAGGATACACGGGGGCTGAGTGACGATTTGATCATGGAAAAACTTGGCAAACCGGGTCTGCACCCCGAAGGGCGCTTTTTCCCCGACACCTACACCTATGTGAAGGGTTCGACCGATCTGCACCTGCTGCAGCGGGCCCTGCGCGCCATGGACAAGCGGCTCAACGAAGCCTGGGCGCAAAAAGCCGCGGACAGTCCTTTGAAAACCCCCGATGAGGCGCTGATTCTGGCCAGCATCGTCGAAAAGGAAACCGGCCGCGCCAGTGACCGCCCGATGGTGGCCAGCGTGTTTGCCAACCGCCTGCGCGTCGGCATGATGCTGCAGACCGACCCCACGGTGATCTACGGGCTGGGCGCCAGTTTTGACGGTAACCTGCGCAAGAAAGACCTGCAGACCGACACACCGTGGAACACCTACACCCGTGCCGGCTTGCCTCCCACGCCGATTGCCATGCCCGGCAAAGCCTCGCTGTTGGCAGCGGTGGCCCCGGCGACGTCCAAGGCGCTGTATTTTGTGGCCCGGGGCGACGGCACCAGTCAGTTCAGCGCCACACTCGACGAGCACAATCGGGCGGTCAACCAATATCAGCGTAAATAAATGACGGCCCGAGGCGGAATTTTCATCAGTTTTGAAGGCATCGACGGTGCGGGCAAGTCCACGCACATCGAGGGCCTGGCCAAGGCGTTTCGGGCGCAGGGCAGGGTGGTCACCCTCACCCGCGAGCCTGGTGGCACGCCACTGGCCGAAAAGCTGCGCACGCTGGTGCTCAACGACGCCATGGACGGCATGACCGAAGCGCTGCTGGTGTTTGCCGCCCGGCGTGACCACCTGAAGCAGGTGATTGGGCCCGCGCTGGCGCGTGGCGAGGTGGTGCTGTGCGACCGGTTCACCGATTCCACCTTTGCCTACCAGGGCGGCGGGCAGGGTTTCGATGCGGGCGTGCTCTCATTTCTGGAGCAAACCGTACAGAAGGATCAAGGGCTGGGGCCCGATTATGTGCACCAGCCGGACCTGACTTTCTGGTTCGATCTGGCACCCGAAGTGGCGGCCCAGCGCCTGAGCACCGCCCGTGCGCCCGACAAGTTTGAAGCGCAGGACACGGCCTTTTTCACCCGTGTGGCCGCTGGTTACGCCCAACGGGCTGCCCAGTTTCCGCAGCGTTTTGTGCGGGTGGACGCGGCGCTGGAGCGGCACAAGGTCTGGCAGCAAATCACCAGCGTGATGGCGCGCCGGGGCTGGCTGGCCATCATGGTGGCATCGCAAAGCGGGCCCGCGTGAAGTCATGAGTGATCACCCGGTATGGATACAGCAACAACTGGTCTCGCTGCTGGTCCAGCGCGGCCACGCCTGGCTGATTCAGGGCCCTTCCGGTCTGGGCCAATACGACCTGGCGATGGCCATGGCCCGCGCCTGGCTGTGCGAAAACCCGACAGAGCAGGGGGCTTGCGGCACCTGCGGCAGCTGCCACGCCATCGACGTGCGCACCCATGCCGACCTGTGTGTGCTGATGCCCGAGACCGAAATGCTGGCGCGCAACTGGCCGCTTTCTGAAAAGGCGCAGGGCGAGATTGACGACAAGAAACGCAAGGCCAGCAAGGAAATCCGCGTGGATGCCATGCGGGATGCGGTGGAGTTTTCCCAGCGCACCAGCGCGCGCGGGCGCGGCAAGGCTGTGGTGGTGTTCCCGGCCGAGCGCATGAACAACATCACCGCCAACGCCCTGCTCAAGACGCTGGAAGAACCACCCGGCGACGTGAAGTTTGTACTGGCCAGCGAGGCCGCGCACCAATTACTGCCCACTATTCGCAGCCGTTGTCTCGGGCATGCCATGCTGTGGCCGGATAAAGCCGCTTCCCTGGCGTGGATGGAAGCCCAGGGCGTGCCGTCTGCGCAGGCCGATGTGTTGCTGCGCGCTTCGGGTGGCCGACCGGATGACGCCGTGCTGCTGGCCCAGTCGGGCCGTGATGCCCGCACCTGGGCGATGTTGCCGAAAGCTGTGGCGCGAGGTGACGGCAGTGGTTTCAAGGACTGGAGCCCGCCACAGGTGATCGATGTGTTGCACAAGCTCTGCCATGACGTGCTGGCCGTGAAGGTCGGCGCATCGCCCCGGTTCTTTGAGGCTGCTGACCTACCGAAAGCGGGCTCTCACACAGCCTTGAGCCGCTGGTCACGGCAGTTGGCAGACGCCTCGCGCACCATGGAACACCCCTTCAATCCCGGACTGATGCTGGAAGCGCTTGTGAGTCAGGCCCAAAACGCCCTAAACTCGGGGCACTGAACCAAACCATGGCTACCGTACCCCCGTCAGCACCCCGCCCCAGCGTCATCCAGCTTGCCATTAAGGAAAAAGCTGCGTTGTACGCCGCCTATATCCCGTTGTTTTCAGAAGGCGGCATCTTCATTCCGACCTCCCGTGACTACAAGCTGGGTGACGATATATACGTGCTGCTGTCCATTCCCGACGACCCGCAGCGTTACCCCGTGGCCGGCAAAGTGGCCTGGGTGACACCGGCCAAAGCCGTGGGTAATCGCACGCAGGGTGTCGGCATCCTGTTCCCGCGCGACGAAAAATCGCGGCTGTTGAAGATCAAGATCGAAGAAATCCTGGGCGCCAACATCGGCTCGGACCGGCCCACCCAAACCATCTGAAGACGGGCGCTTGGGCGTCGTCTTTGCTCTTTTCCCGCGTTAGCTTCCCATGTTCACCGATTCCCACTGCCATCTGGCGTTTCCAGAGTTTCAGGAAAAATTGCCCGAGATCCGTGCGGCGATGGTGCAGGCGCAGGTTGACCGCGCCCTGTGCATCTGCACCACGCTGGAAGAATTCCCCACCGTTCACGGCCTTGCTCTGGCGCATGACAATTTCTGGGCTACGGCGGGTGTGCACCCCGACAACGAGGTGGAGACCGAGCCCACGTTGGCCGATCTGCTGCATCTGGGCAGCCTGCCGCGTGTGGTTGGTATCGGTGAAACCGGGCTGGACTATTACCGGCTGGCCGGAAGAAGCATTGCCGACATGGAATGGCAACGCGACCGTTTTCGTACCCACATCCGTGCCGCCCGGGAACTTGGCAAGCCGCTGGTGATTCACACCCGTAGTGCGTCCGATGACACGCTGGCTATTTTGCGCGAGGAGGGTGAAGACGGCAGTTCGGGTTGCGCCGGTGGCGTCTTTCACTGCTTCACCGAGACCGCCGAGGTGGCGCGGGCTGCGCTGGACCTGGGCTTTTACATCTCGTTTTCCGGCATTTTGACGTTCAAAAGCGCGCAGGACATCCGGGATGTAGCATCGTTTGTGCCTGATGACCGGCTGCTGATCGAGACCGATAGCCCGTATCTGGCGCCGGTGCCGTTCCGCGGAAAGACGAATAACCCGTCACTGGTGCCGTATGTGGCCAGGCAACTGGCAGACATCCGGAAATGCCCGGTGGAGCAGATTGCGGCCCAGACCAGTCGTAACTTTGAGGCCCTGTTTGCAGGAGTTTTAACATGATAAGTTACTTTAAATCATTTATTTACTGCTTTGTTTTTACTGGATTTTCTATTTCCAGCGCTGGTTCGTTTGATGATTTCTTCAGGGCCATCAAACTTGACGATGGCAACACGGTAACCCAACTCATCAACAGGGGTTTTGACGCCAACACGCCCGATCCATCAGGTGAATTTGCCCTGTCCATGGCCATCCGCGAGCCGGCGCCCAAAGTGGTGGCGGCATTGCTGCGCTGGCCAAAAATCGATGTCGAGGTCCGTAACCGGGTTGATGAAAGCCCGCTGATGCTGGCGGCCTTCACGGGGGATCTGGCGTTGTGCAGACAGCTGATAGCGAAGGACGCCGATGTCAACAAACCCGGCTGGGCGCCGCTGCATTACGCGTCAACCAAGGGCCATGTGGAAGTCATCCGGCTATTGCTGGAGGAACATGCCTACATCGATGCCAGCTCGCCCAACGGAAGCACGCCGTTGATGATGGCCGCCATGTATGGCACGCCAGCCGCTGTGAAGCTGCTGCTGGAGGCCGGTGCTGACCCGATGCTCAAGAACGATCAGGGGCTGACCGCAGTCGACTTTGCGCAGCGCGGCAACCGCAAGGATTCAGCCGAGATCGTCGCAGCATTTGTGCGTGCGCGCCAGCCCAAGGGAACCTGGTAGAAGCGTCTTGCGGAGCGGTTTTACCGCGCCAGGAACTGGCGCAACAGGCTGAGAAACCGATCAAGTGGCGACCGATAGAGTGTTGGGAGTTTCCGTGGTGGTGGCAATGCGCCAACCACCCTTAAAGATGACGCCAGTATTTTTTTCATTGAATGCACTCCCTCGGACGGTTGTTGATCAGCCTGGTAAAAATTGCTCGTACGTGAACGGAACGCAGGTCTAAGGTATTTCGGGTGAACCAAACCGACAAGGACAAACCGCACAGGAAGCGGAATTTTCTGTGGTGTTTAATTATTATCGTATTTCATACGATGTATACAGATGTAAGGTGTTGATTTCATTGGTAATTCTTTCATTCGTAGAGTTTAAAAGACCGTCTTTCAGGACACGCAGGAGGCGCCCGGACGGGCGCGCCGCGACGGCCGGACCACCCCCCCGGCCGCACAACGGCGCGAGGCCTGCAGGCTGATCTGGGTACCCCACAGACCCATGACGGCGGGTTGTCGCCCCGCCGTCTGCCAGGCACTCAGCCGAACCGTTGGCAGCAGATCGAACGCCAGATGAACAGGATCAGGTCCCTATTTGTTAGTGTCTACGACAGGAGAGCGCTCTTGCCTTCAAAGGAACTGGGCCGGGCCTCCCCCGCCGCGCCGCCGCCCAACGCCGCCAGCCTGCGCCGGGGCGACCAGCACCCGGCCAGTGGTCCGCATGGCGATGTCCAAGTGACGTTCCCGGTCCGTGATCTGGCGGAACATGGCGGCTTGTCTGACAAGTAGGTGCCACCAGCCCTGACACTCAGGCGTGAACCCGTGTCCTTCAGGGCTCCACAGCTTGCCCGAGTGCATGTGCCAGCCTTCCCAGCCAGCGCACGGCAGCTCAAAGCCCCTCATGATGCGTACCAGCCGGTAAGCCGCATACGGCACCCGCACGACCCCTGAAACCCAGTACTTAATCGTTCTGGGCGTGACCTGCAAAAGCTTCGCGGCAGCGTCATGCGACAGCCCGGTATCGGACAGCAGGACTTTGAAGCGGGAGCCAAGCAGGGTGCGGGTTTCACGGGATTTACGGGGTTGCTTTCTCCCTTGATTCTGCTTTATACGATGTATATTATGTTAATATTAAAATATAAGTCTGTACACCAAATAAATCGAACACCCACTCTTCTCAATGAATGGATGAGCTGGCTCAGGTGACGGAGAAAGCAACTGTCGGCACGCTCAGGTCGCTGAACGAGGCGCCCAGCGCAATCTCGCCACGGCCATGCAACACGCATTCTTCGCGCCGCAGGATCAGGTCGGAGGTGGCACCCGCAAAGCGGACCCACACGCCGTAGGTGCTGACATCAACCAGCATCACACTACCGTTACGCCAATCAATGCGGGCATGGGTGCGGGAAACACGCGGGTCGTTGACCAGAAACTCAACCTCCCGAACCCGGCCAATATGGACCGGCATCTCGAAAGACTTGAAGACTTTGGTGGAATCCAGCCAGGTGAGCTCGATCTGTCCACCCAGCACGTCGGACGGTGGCTCGCCAACCCGTGAGTCCAGCGCAGCCTGCATGGTCAGGAATTCGGTTGATTCCCCCTCTTTCCACTCAACCTGGTAGGCCAGACAGGGCTCGGCGCGGCCGCGGATGGTGATGGGCCCCAGTGATCGCATGCGGATACCATCCCGCAGATTGACATGCACCAGACTCTCTGCGTTGGCCCATATCTGGTGAGGCCCCGTGAGGTCGCTCAGACGGGCAGCGACATTGACGGCATCGCCAAAACAATCACCTGCAACGATTTCGACGTCGCCACTGGCGACCCCGATGCGAATGGGCATCTGCAGGTTGGGCGGCATGTGCAGCATGTTCTTCTGGTGGCTGCGCTGCATCTCGACAACGGCCTCGATAGCCTCGGGGCCTTCAGGAAATACCGCCAGCACGCCGTCACCCATGGTCTTGACCACGCGGCCACCATAGGCGACACAAACTTCACCAATCCACCCTGTCAAACGTGTCACGACCTCGGTCGCCTTGAGGTTTCCAACCGCTTCAAAGACGCCGGTACTACCAATCAGATCCGTGAATACAACTGTCGTGCGGACACTCATTCCCTGAACTCTTCCTTAAGTTGTCTTCGAGTTTAGGGCATAGCCCTGCTCTTGTGAACACTGATGAATTGCAAATTTGTTCGGCCTTGGGGCTTGCCATCAGGTGTCGTCCCTGTCAATTCGGTAAGACTCGCAGGGCGCCAAGTCAACTTCTCGCGCCTTTGTCAGGTAGAACTTTATGAGAGTCAGGCAAGTAACTGATTTAATTGTTGTTTATTCTTTACAGTTTAGGGGGTGGGCCCCCTTGCGTCTAGGAAAGTCCGCGTGTAATCTCGCGATAAATATCACACAAATTGGGTTTTGATACAAACCGTATGCGTTGGACACCTGCAAATATCTTCCATAACGTGAACCACTTCCTTGGTGGGAGTCATCGTGAGGAAGGTGCATCCATCCTTGAGCGAACTGAGGAAATTCGGCTCGCTATGCTGGATTGTCTGGGTCATTCCGGTTGTGAGGCTTTTCCCATGACCGAGCGTAAGGTCCGCTATGCCAAGGACGTTCAGGATCTTTGGTACCTGCGGGCCGACATCATGGCTGCACTGTCGGCCATGCAGGGTGAGCGCGTGGCCCGGCAGAAAGTCGAAAGCTTTTCGCCCAAATTCCGGGGCCTGTTACCGCGCAGTCTGGATACCCGTTCCAGCGTGTTCTGAATTACGCTTCTCCTGCCTAGCCCCAGAACAGCAGGGCGTCTCTCCCCTCTACAGCCAGTTCGACCGTCGCCCCGATGGGTAGCATCACTTTGGTGGCAACGTGACCATATGGCAGGTTGGTCAACACAGGAATCCTGATCTGGCTGCGCAGCCAGTCCACCACCGTTTGCAGCTTGAAGCCCTTGTCGTGTGGCACCAGTTTGTATTCAGTGAACTGACCCAGAATGATCGCTTTCTGCCTGGCCAGCACGCCGGAATGCAGAAGCTGCGTCAGCATGCGCTCCACGCGATAGGGGTGCTCGGCCACATCTTCCAGAAACAGCACGCCGCCCTTGACGGTCGGCAAATAAGGTGTGCCGACCAGCGAACTTAAAATCGACAGGTTGCCACCCCAGAAAGTGTTGCTTTTTTATGCGAAAAGTGGCTTCGACCTTCTTGGCGTATGCGTGAGCAGCTACTGAATTCATAGCGTTTATGGTGGGTTCACGGTTTTGCCGCCAGCCGGCGCCTTCCCCCTGACCCGTGATCAGGTCATTGAAGCAGTCCTCCATGATGTCGTCCGGTACAACATCTTCTCCGTGTCCATGGCCATCGGCGTCATCAGGTTTGCCACCCACACCAAAGCCTTCGCACAACCCCGGGCCGGCCCAGGTGACTTTGCCAGTCCTGGCGAGCACCGCCAGCGAAAAGGCAGTGAAGTCGCTGATCCCGACAAACAGCATGCCGTTGTCGATGGCTTTGGCTACCGCTTTGTAGTTGATGCCTCCCAGGATACGCGTGAGCCCATAACCACCCCGTGAAATCAGCGCCACGTCTGCGCCGCTGGCAGCGGCCCGATGAATGGCTGCAAGCCGGGTTTCATCGTCACCGGCAAAGCGCATGTGGCTGGCCAGTGCGTCCTGATCCACCTCGACCTCATGGCCCAGTGTTTTCAGCCGGGCAATGCCCCTTTTGAAGGCGGCCTTGTCTCTTACGGCACCGGAAGGTGAATAGATGTAGATATGTTTTTTTTGCACAGCGGACTTTGGGAAACGTAACGGGGCTGGATATTGGTTGGGGGATATGTGGCCAACGCATTATGCGGGCCTGAAATGCGCGACCGCGGCTTGGGCAATCGACTCGCCGTGCTCCTGCACAAAATGACCGGCCTGAGGCAACTCCATGGGTGGCGGGCAACCCCGGATCAGCTGTCGCAGGTTTTGCATCACTGGCATGCCCAGCACCGGGTCCAGAACGCCGACGGCCATCAGGGTCTGGCCCTGCCAGCGATCAGTCCAGAACGAGCGGGCCGCACGGGACAGGTCGGCACCCTCGGAATCGGGAAACTCGGGCACCATGGCTGGAAAAGCGCGCAGAGCTGCGCGGTGACCGCGGTCAGGGAACGGGGCGTTGTAGGCAGCACATTCCTGATCGCTCAAATGCGGGTTCCCTCGGGCAAAAAGACGTGCCACATCAAATTCCGGGTGTTTTGCGCACATCTCACGCCAGCTCAGGAATCCTGGGGACAAGGGTACGTCGCCCGTGCCCAGTGTGGTGTTCATGATGAGCAGGCCGCAGTAGCGCTCAGGCGAGGCCATCGGCAGCGTCAAACCCAGCAATCCACCCCAGTCCTGCACCACCAGCACGACGTTGCGGAGATTCAGGTGCTCCACCAGTTCAAGGAGAACCTGGCGATGCCAGTTGAAATGGTGTGCCTTGTCTTTCTTGGGTTTGTCGCTCTTGCCAAAGCCAATCAGGTCAGGCGCCACCACCCGATGACCTGCCGCCAGGAAGACCGGGATCATCTTGCGATACAGGTAGCTCCAGGCCGGGTTACCGTGCAGGCACAGCCATGTCAAAGACGCGTTCGAGGTCGGGTCACTCGGGCCTTCGTCCAGGTAGTGCAGGCGCAGACCCGCCAGGCTGGGCAGGTCGCTGATGAAATGCGGTTCCCAGGGGTACCCCGGCAAGTCCGCAAAGCGCTCATCCGGTGTGCGTACGGCGTCCTCGCGCAGCGGTGAGCTGGTTTGGCGAGCCTCATCGCGCCTGCTCCGGAAGAACTCGTGCATCAACGCCGCGCATTCGACCCTCAGCACCCCACCCTGCACCTGCGTTTGATGATTCAGCTGCCGGTTCTCAAACAGGTTGATGACCGAGCCTGCAGCGCCGGTTCTGGGCTCGGCAGCGCCGTAGACGACGCGGCTGAGCCGCGAGTGGAGCATGGCGCCGCTGCACATGGCGCAGGGCTCCAGGGTGACGAACAACTCGCAGCCCTCCAGCCGGTAATTGCCCAGTACATGCGCGGCAGCCCGCAGCGCCACAATCTCGGCATGTGCGGTGGGGTCGTGTCGGTCAATGGGCCCGTTGCGGCCGGCGGCGATGACCAGGCCATCTTTGACAACCACCGCGCCTACCGGCACTTCGCCCGCATCGGCCGCGTCCTGTGCCTGCGCCAGCGCAGCGGCCATGAAGTCTGCGTCGTTCATTTGCTACAAAAAAAAGAGCATGTCACGCACTGTTTTCGGGGGTAAACGTGCTATTTTCTTCATGCATTGCTACTTGTCATCCGGCATGGGGCGTGCCTGTTGCACCGCTGCCTCGGCAGCGGCCTTGAATTGCTGCTGTATTTGCTGCGACTGCTGTTGCACGTTGCCACCGGCGGCCGCGCTGGCTGGAAGCGCGGGCACCTGTATTTCGGTGACAGATTTCATCTGCTTCTTTGCCAGCAAGCCAATCACCGCCACAACCAGCAGAAGACTCAAAACACCAAACACGACCCGCATGGCATCACTCCCTGGCGGCATTCATGCCGAGTTTGTCCATCCACCGGCCCAGCGCCTGCTCGTTGTCATCACCTGCCGCATAGGCCTCGCGCATCCGGGCATGGGCTTCCGGGCGATGCTGGTTGAGCTTGAGCTTGCATTGCAGGTTGGTCACACGCAATTCAAACGCGACGATGCCCGCCAGCATCTTGTGCTGGTAGTCGGTGCCCAGCCCCATCCACTGTGGCGCGTAGGCAGGGTCATGGTCGCCAATCAGCTTTTTGAGCAGGCGGTCCTTGGCCAGTGGGTCATCGATCAGTGTGACCTGCACGGTGCAATGCACGGCCAGATAGTTCCAGGTGGGCACACGTACCAGGTCCGGATAAACCTTGGGCGACATGTAAGCGTGAGGGCCCATGAAGGTGACCACAGCCGTAGGTCGCGCCTGCAGGTATCGCCAGTGTGGATTGGGCTTGGCCACATGGCCCAGCAGCACCGTTTCGCCACCCTGCACTTCCAGATGCAGGGGCAAGTGGGTGACAAAAGGCAGCCCTTCGTCGTCATTGGAGATCAACGACGCGAACGGGTAGGTGCGGATCAACTCCCAGACATGCGCCTGCTCCTTCGCGTTGAATTGTGGCGGGAGGTACATCGTGATTTGGGTGAAACGGTTTCCGGCCATTTTGCCAGCAGATCGCAGCACCGCCATGGCGTTTTCAATCACGCATAGACGTGACATATCACAGCATGCAGCATAAAATTTATGCATTACTCTCCTTAACAAAAATTCAAATTATTCCTGAATTAATAAAAAGTGAATTAATAATGACTGAATCAGTAAAAAATACGCTCGCCCACTTTGATTTTAATGAAAAAATAATCTGTGTAACTGGTGGGAATGGTTTTATAGGAAAGAAATTAATTGAAGAACTTTCAAAAACAAGATGTCGTGTGAAAATATTGACGAGGAAAAAAGATAGCAACTTTTCTAACAATAGTGAAATATTTATTGGTGACTTAACCGATCCAAATTTATCATTAACAAACTTTATAAAAGATTGTGATATTTTATTTCATTGCGCAGGAGAAGTAAGCAACGAAGCACAAATGAGATTGCTACATATCAATGGAACCAAAAAATTAATTAACTCAGTACACGAAGAATCTGCAGTATCAAAAAGTGATTCACTGGGTTCAGCTAAGCTCTTGCGGCGCTTATGGTCCACCATCTAAAAATAATATTCAAACTAAAAGAGTTATTACTGAGTCAAGTGAGACAAACCCAATCAATGAGTACGAAAGAACAAAAACTGAATCTGATGAATTAGTTATTGCTTCAGCTATTGATAAAATAATGACCTATACTATTCTTAGGCCAACAAATGTCATTGGTGCATCAATGACAAATCAATCCATCCGTAAATTAATAAAATTGGTTAATTCAGGACATTTCTTTTTAATTGGGAAAAAAGATGCCATTGCTACATATGTACACGTTGATGATGTTGTTAACGCAATGCTAGTGATAGCTAGCAATCCAAAAAGTAGGAATGAAATATTTAACCTAAGTAATGACTGCAGTTGGGAAGCCTTAATTTTTCAAATATCATCAATATTAAACGTAAAAATTCTACCGTTACGCATCCCTTATAAATTAATACAAATCCCTTTGTATATAATCAAATTAATTATTGGAAGGTTTATTCACATTCCACTTTTCGCTACATTTGCTTTTAGAACAAATTACACAACAAATAAAATTGAAACATACCTCAATTTTAAATTTACAAGACCATTGCCTTACTCGATAGATGATGTAATCAAGGAAATGAAGATTCCGACGTCCCTCCGTTTTCAGTAGCACTAGGCTTTGGAGTCCGGGGTTACTTTAACTACTTTTGGATAAGTGTTCTGGTATAGGCCATCGGGGTTAATTCGCCGAGAGATCTCTTAAGACGCTCCTCGTTGTATTCCCTTCGCCATGCTTCAACCACCAAACGGGCGTGCTGCAAGCTTGTAAACCAGTGCTCGTTCAGGCATTCATTGGCCAATACTCGCCTTCGTATAAATTAAGGCTTCGTCACATATTGGAATTTCGCCGTCTTTGGGTGAAGGTTTTTTCGAGCGGCATATGGGACTGAAGTTACCTACGAAATTGAATAGCTACAGTTATGTGTAGCCTTACGTGTAACTTTAATTCCAGCACCTAATAAATCAATCACTTATTTGATTTGTGAAAGTTTTGCGAAACTAAATTATTGTTATAAATCAATAATTTTGATTATAAAAACTACTCCCACTCAATCGTCGCGGGTGGTTTACTGCTGACGTCGTAGGTCACGCGGTTAATTCCGCGTACTTCATTGATGATGCGACTCGACACCTTCTTGAGCAAAGCGTACGGGAGTTCGGCCCAGTCAGCGGTCATGAAATCACTGGTCTGCACGGCGCGCAGGGCCACAACATAGTCGTAGGTACGGCCATCGCCCATCACGCCCACGCTTTTGACCGGCAGAAACACGGTGAAAGCCTGGCTGGTCAGCTCGTACCAGTTCTTGCCGGTATCGTCATCCCTGAAATTGCGCAGTTCTTCGATGAAGATGGCGTCAGCGCGGCGCAGCAGATCGGCGTATTCCTTCTTCACTTCGCCCAGAATGCGAACGCCCAGGCCTGGCCCGGGGAACGGGTGGCGGTACACCATGTCGTGCGGCAGACCCAGCGCAACACCCAGTTCACGCACTTCGTCCTTGAACAGGTCGCGCAGCGGCTCCAGCAGCTTCAGGCCCAATTGTTCGGGCAACCCACCCACGTTGTGGTGACTCTTGATGGTGACCGCTTTTTTACTCTTGGCGCCGCCAGACTCGATCACGTCCGGGTAAATGGTGCCCTGCGCAAGCCACGCTACGTGACGCGACTGGTCATTCTTGAGCTTGGCAGCCTCCGCCTTGAACACTTCAACAAACTCGCGCCCGATGATCTTGCGCTTGGCTTCGGGATCGCTCACGCCCTTGAGGTGCCCAAGGAACTGCGCTTCGGCATCCACGCGAATCACTTTGGCGTGCAGCTTCCCGACAAACATGTCCATCACCATGTCGCCTTCATGCTGACGCAGCAGGCCATGATCAACAAACACGCAGGTGAGCTGGTCCCCAATCGCGCGGTGAATCAGTGCGGCTGCCACAGACGAGTCCACGCCGCCCGACAGCCCCAGAATCACCTCTTCGGTGCCTACCTGCTTGCGAATCGCCTCCACAGCCTCCGAAATATGGTCACGCATGATCCAGTCTGGCCGTGCGCCACAAATATCGAGCACAAAGCGTTCCAGAATGGCTGCACCACGCTTCGTATGCGTCACTTCAGGGTGAAACTGCACACCATAAAACCGGCGCTCTTCATCGGCCATGCCGGCAATCGGGCAGCTGTCGGTGCTGGCCATCAACTTGAATCCCGGTGGCAGCTCGGTGACCTTGTCGCCGTGGCTCATCCACACCTGCAACATGCCATGGCCCATGGGAGTGGCGTAGTCCTGAATGCCGTCCAGCAATTGCGTGTGGCCATGGGCGCGCACATCTGCATGACCGAACTCACGCTTGTGCCCCCCCTGTACGATGCCGCCCAGCTGATGCGCCATGGTCTGCATGCCATAACAAATGCCCAGGACCGGCATCCCCAGCTCAAAGATGGCTTTTGGAGCCTTGTCCGTGGTGTCTTCATAGACGCTGGCATGGCTGCCCGACAGGATCACACCCTTGAGCGTGCCGTCTTTGGCATAGGCATGTACCCAGTCATCCGTCACATCGCACGGATGCACTTCGCAAAATACGTGTGCCTCGCGCACGCGGCGGGCAATGAGCTGGGTGACTTGGGAGCCGAAGTCGAGGATCAGGATTTTTTGATGCATCACTCTGCCCTGTAGTTGGGCGCTTCTTTGGTGATCTGCACGTCGTGGACGTGGCTTTCGCGAATACCGGCCGCGGTGATTTCCACGAATTCAGCCTTGTTCTGCATGTCTTCAATGGTCGGGCAGCCGCAGTAGCCCATGCTGGCGCGCACGCCGCCAGCCATCTGGAACACGATGGAAACCATCGAGCCCTTGTACGGTACACGGCCTTCAATGCCCTCGGGCACCAGCTTGTCGGCGTTGGGGTTGCCCGTCGTGGATTCCTGAAAATACCGGTCTGCACTACCCTGCTGCATGGCCCCAATGGAGCCCATGCCCCGGTAGCTCTTGTAACTGCGGCCCTGGAACAGGATAACTTCACCCGGCGCCTCTTCGGTACCGGCAAACATGCCGCCCATCATCACGGAGCTGGCACCGGCAGCGATTGCTTTGGCAATGTCGCCGCTGTACCGAATGCCACCGTCGGCAATCAGCGGAATGCCGGTTCCCTTGAGGGCCGTCGCCACGCTGTCTATGGCCATGATTTGAGGAACACCCACACCAGCCACGATACGCGTCGTGCAAATGGAACCTGGGCCGATGCCCACCTTGACCGCGTCTGCACCGGCCTCGGCCAGAGCCAGCGCAGCGGCACCTGTAGCAATGTTGCCACCAATCACATCCACTTGCGGGTAGTTTTTCTTGACCCATCGAACGCGCTCGATCACACCATGGCTGTGGCCATGCGCTGTATCCACCACGATGGCGTCCACGCCGGCACGCACCAGTGCCTCCACGCGCTCTTCCGTGCCTTCGCCCACGCCAACTGCTGCACCCACGCGCAATTTGCCTTGGGAATCACGCGCTGCATTGGGGAAGCTGGTCTGCTTGGTAATGTCCTTGACCGTGATCAGGCCCTTGAGTTCAAACGCGTCATTGACCACCAGCAGGCGCTCGATCTTGTATTGGTTGAGCAGTACCTTGGCCTCCTTGATGGTCGTGCCGTCTGGCACCGTCACGAGTTTGTCGCGCGGCGTCATGATCTGGCTCACCGGGATGTCATAGCGGGTTTCAAAGCGCAGATCACGACCCGTCACGATACCGACCACCTTGCCACCGTCACACACCGGGAAACCAGACACCCCAAGCTGATCGGACAAATCGATCACCTGTCGCACCGTATGGTTGGGCGTGATGACCACCGGGTCACGCAATACGCCGGACTCATAACGTTTGACCTTGGCGACCTGCGCGGCCTGCTCAGAAGCAGTGAGGTTCTTGTGGACGATGCCGATGCCTCCCTCCTGCGCAATGGCAATCGCCAGGCGGGCTTCCGTGACCGTATCCATGGCGGCAGACACCAGAGGCAGATTCAGGGCAATATTGCGGGAGAAACGGGTCGAAAGTGAGGTGTCCTTGGGCAGGACTTGGGAGAACGCTGGCACCAACAACACGTCGTCGAAGGTGAGCGCTTTGCCGAGAAGGCGCATGTCAAAGCTCCAAAAAAACGATTGTACCCGCGTCGTTGGTGGCTACCTCGCAACAGCCGCCGACAAACGGCGGCGTAAATGGGTTGAACGGAAGGCTGTCCGGAGGAATTCACCGGCGTCCGCGCTAAACTGCCTCCCATGACGCCGATTCAACTGCTCCGTTTGTTCCTGTTGACCCTCGCCTGCACTTTCTCTGCAGCGGCGTTTTCCCAATGGCAGTGGATCGACAAGGACGGTCGCAGGGTGTTCAGTGATCGTGCCCCGCCGCCTGAAGTTCCCCAGAAAAATATCCTGAAACAGCCCAGCAATATGGGCAAAGCGGTGGCTGTACCGGTTGCCACAGAAACGGTAGCCACGCCGGAGGCAGCACCCGCCGCCACACCAGCTTCAAGCACCCCCAAAATCCTGTCTGTTGACAAGGATCTGGAAGCAAAGAAAAAACAGGTTGCGGATGCCGAGGCAGCCAAACGCAAGGCCGATGAAGAAAGGGTTCTGAAAGCCAGGATCGAGAACTGTGCGCGGGCCAAACAGGCCAAAACCACGTTCGACTCCGGCGTCAGGGTGGCCAGAACCAATGCCGCCGGTGAGCGCGAGATCATGGATGACGCCGCCCGGGCCGCTGAATCAAAACGCATTCAGGCCATCATCGATTCGGACTGCAAATAGGCCTTCCTGGCCAATTTGCACCGGGTCAATATCCAGCTTTGGCTCCCAGCCGTTTCTTTGCAAACAAACCGGTTGTCCGTGCACCCTGTTTGACAAAACGTTCCCTTCTGGCGACTTTGGGGTCCACCTGCAACGCGCGGTAGATTTCAATGCGGTCACGATCCCGCAGAGATTGATCGGGCCTGGCTTTCCTTCCCCAGACTCCGACTACTGATTGCGAGATGTCCAGCTCAGGGAACTGCGTCAGCAAGCCACTGAGTCGTATCGCATACGCCACAGTCATCCCGTCTTCAAGGGTCAAGGCAACTTCGTGAACCTCCCGCGCTGCCGGGGAATAGACCACCACGACACGAATGCCCATGTCAGGTTCCATAGACTTGCTCGGCCCGTTTAACAAAAGCGTCAACCATGCTCGCTGCAATTTTGTCGAACACCGGCCCCACCAGTTTGCCCAGCGCGGCGTTGTCAAACCCATAGTTCAGAGTCAACTCCACTCGGCAGGCGCGCTGCGAGCCATCGCCGATGGGCACGAAGTCCCACTGCCCGTCCAGCCTGGAAAAAGGGCCATTGACCAGCGCAATGGCTACCTGACGGTCAGGCACGTGCAGGTTGCGAGTGGTGAAGGTCTGGCGAATGCCACTGAACGATATGCCCACTTCGGCCGTCATGCCCGCATCATCCGAGTCCAGCACGCTGGAGTGATCACACCAGGGCAAAAACTGCGGATAGGCTGGCACATCGGTCACCAGGCCATACATTTCTTGCGGGCTGTACCAGATCAGGACGGACTTCTTGACGGTTTTCATAGAATAGGGGGCTGCGCGGGATTGTAGACAAGCCTTGTACGCATGACTGACAACCCCACCTGTACCCCATGGCCAAAAAATCTGATCCCACTGCCCCGAAGGGCGCACAGAAGGCGACCCGCATCGCCGACAACAAAAAGGCGGCTTACAACTACTTCTTTGAAGAACGTTTTGAGGCGGGTCTGGTGCTGGAAGGCTGGGAGGTCAAATCCCTGCGCGAAGGCAAGGTGCAGTTGACGGACGGCTACGTCGTTATCCGCAACGGCGAACTGTTCCTCATCGGCTTGCAGATCAACCACTCAATACGGCCTCCACTCACATCAGCCCGGACAAGGTGCGAACCAAAAAGCTGCTGATGCACAAGGCGGAGATCCGGCGACTGATGGGTAAAGTGGAGCAAAAAGGCTACACCCTGGTGCCGATCAACCTGCACTGGAAGGAAGGCAAAGTGAAGTGTGAAATTGCGCTGGCCAAAGGTAAGGCCGAACATGACAAGCGCGACACCATCAAGGACCGCGAAGGCAAGCGCGAGGTGGACCGGGCGATGAAATCGCGCCAGCGATAAATTTTTTCTGTTGAGGGGAATATTGCGGGGTTCGGTGGTGTTTATCCTGGTGCAGGCCCTTTTCTGCATACCCTTCAACTGGAGAAAATCATGAAATTCCTCGCCATTTCCACCATCACCGCCACGTTGACCGTTGCCCTGCTCGGCGGCTGTGCTTCCATGGGCGACAGCGCGCCCGCCAAAATGGCCGACGGCATGCTGGTCGGCGCCAACGGCATGACGCTTTACACCTTTGATCGCGACGTTCAAGGCAGCGGCAAATCGGTCTGCAATGGCCCATGCGCCGTGAATTGGCCCCCTTTGATGGCAGCCGACACGGACAAAGCCAGCGGCGACTATTCCATAGTGACCCGTGACGACGGCAAAAAGCAGTGGGCCATGAAGGGCAAACCGCTATATTACTGGATCAAGGACACCAAGGCCGGTGACAAGACCGGGGACGGCGTCCAAAGCGTCTGGCACGTTATCAAACCCTGATATCAGACTGATCAGGGGCCCGTACAGCTACCAACAAACGTGGATCACGCCCGGATCGTCGCCCAGATACCTGGCTTGCGCCGTTATGCGCGGGCGCTGACCGGTAACGCCTGGGTGGCCGATGATCTGGTGCAGGACACGCTGGAGCGGGCCTGCTCCAAATGGAGACTGTGGGTGCCCGACAGCGATTTGCGGGCCTGGATGTTTACGTTGATGCATAACCTGTTTGCCAATGACGTGCGCCGGTTGGCCCGGCAGCGTCAGGCCGGTGTCCGGGTTGACCTGGACGATGTGCCGAATGAACTGGCAGCGCCTGATGCGGGCCAGGACCTGTCAATTGACCTGCAGCGCTGCCTGTTGCAGTTGCCCGAGGAACAGCGGGAAGTGCTGTTGCTGGCCAGCATGGAAGATATGCGTTATGAAGATATTGCCCGGGTGACGGGCGCGCCAATTGGCACCGTCATGTCACGCCTGTCACGGGCGCGGGCGCGTTTGCAACTGCTGCTCGATGCACCGGCCATGGCTGTCGGGCAACCGAACGCATCGGGCAGCACGGTCTCGCCCTTGCGCCGCCTGAAATGACCGCTGGATGAACAACATGGACCCCAATACATCCCGACCACTGACCGATGATGAACTCCACGCATGGGTGGATGATCAGGTGCCGGCAGACAGTCGCCAGGCGCTTGAGGACCGGCTCGCACAAGATCCAGATGCTCAAGCCAGAGTCGCCCAATGGCAGCAGCAGCGCACCGCACTGCGCGGGCTGCACCTGCATGTGCTGGACGCACCTGTTCCCCCTCCGTTGCTGGCCGCCGCCCAGCGCGTGGCGACAGTGCGGCAGGACGTCAATCAGTGGTGGCGCTGGGGCGGCATGGCGGCAGGCGTCCTGCTGGCCTTTGGCTTTGGCTGGTTTTCACACACGGCCTGGAATGGTTCAGGTCAACTCAGTGCCTCTGCTGTTCAAGAAGACTTTGTACGGCAGGCTGGTTTTGCCTATGCCGTCTACGCCCCGGAGGTGAAACACCCGGTCGAAGTGACTTCCGCCGAACAGGAGCATCTGGCGCAATGGCTCTCCAAACGCACCGGCAGGCCATTGAAGATACCCAAATTGAGCAGTGAGGGGTTCGAACTGGTGGGTGGCCGCCTGTTACCCGGTGAACAGGGTGCAAGGGCGCAATTCATGTTCCAGAGCGCGCAGGGCAAGCGAGTGACGCTGTATCTGGGTTCGCTGGGCGCTTCGGTGAAGGGCCTCGACAGCCGGGAAACGGCATTCAGTTTCGCCCCAGGTGGGCCGGTGCCGAGCTTTTATTGGGTTGATCAGGGGTTTGGTTACGCCATCACCGGCGCTGTACCGCGCGACCAGCTGATGAGGCTGGCTGAAGCGGTCTATCGGCAACTCTCGTAGCGTCAGGCCAGATGGCGCAACGGGTGGGCATGCGCTGGCCACGGACTTTGAAAAAACGGGCTCACCATCTCGGGCGTCACGTCTTCAATGCGGGCAGGGTTCCAGCGCGGATTGCGGTCCTTGTCCACAGCCAGCGCACGAATGCCTTCCATGGTTTCACTGGCCGGGCCGGGCCGCAACGTGAAGCAGCGGCGCACCATGTCCCGCTCCATGCGTAAATCGTCAGCCAGGTTCATGGTGCGTGAGCGGCCGATCTGTTCCAGCGTGACATGCAGCATCAACGGCGAGGCCTTGCGCAGGAGCACTGCGGTTTGCTGTGCCCATTCACAAGGGTCGGCTTCCAGCGCCAGAATCATCTCCGGGACAGAATTCAATGAAAAACAGTGGTCTATTTGGCCTGTAGCCCTCGTAGGATATGCGTGTTCAGCTATCGAATGTGTAGCAACCCATTTGTCCAGAGTGCCACCATCACCAAACGTCAGTTCGCCCAGGGCATCCCAGGCCTGTGGCAGATCGCTGGCAGCCATGCGGACATCGGCCAGACCAAACTGCACCGCATCATCCGCACCGATTTGCGCGCCACTCAGGGCCAGCCACTCGCCGACCCGACCCGGACAACGACTCAGAAAGTAGCCACCGCCAACGTCAGGAAACAGGCCAATATGGGTTTCCGGCATTGCCATCTGCGTTTGCTCCGTCACCACCCGCACACGTGCGCCCTGGCTCAGACCCATGCCGCCACCCATCACCACGCCATCCATGAAAGCGATGGTGGGTTTAGGGTAATTGTGGATGAGGTGATTGAGGGCGTACTCTTCGGTGAAGAAGTCTTCCAGCTCCGGGTTGCCGATACCAACGGCCTGGTGGAAAAACCGGATGTCCCCGCCCGCGCAAAACACGCCAAAAGGCCCGGTTTTGCCCATGCCCCGAATGGCAACGGCCTGAATGCGCGGATTTTCCCGCCACGCCAGAAGACGGGCGGTGATGGCGCGGATCATGCCCAGCGAGATCGCATTGAGTGCCCGGGGCCGGTTCAGGGTGATACACCCCACCTGCCCCCGAACCTCCGCCAACACCTCGTCTGACGCCACCACCACAAAAACCTTTACAACAACCCGCGACCTGCCTTCTTGCGCTCGCTCTCGGTCAGATGGCGCTTGCGCAGACGAACCGACTTGGGTGTGATTTCGACCAGTTCGTCGTCCTCAATGAACTCGACGCCATATTCCAGCGTCAGCTCGATCGGCGGCGTAATCTTGATGGCGTCTTCCTTACCGGAAACACGGAAGTTGGTCAGCTGCTTGGTACGTGTGGCGTTGACCACCAGATCGTTGTCACGGCTGTGGATACCCACAATCATGCCTTCGTAGACGGGATCGTTGGCACGCACAAACATTCGGCCACGATCATCCAGCTTGCCCAGCGCGTAAGTGAAAATTTCCCCGGCATCCATCGAAATCAGCACGCCGTTCTTGCGCCCGCCGATGTCACCCTTGTGCGGCTCGTAGCAGTCGAAGATGTTGGAAATCAGGCCAGAGCCGCGCGTCAGGTTCAGGAATTCATTGGTAAATCCGATCAGGCCACGCGCCGGGATGCGGTATTCCAGGCGCACACGGCCACGACCGTCCGGCTCCATGCTGCTGAATTCACCTTTGCGCTCACCCAGAGCCTGCATCACGCCGCCCTGGTGCTGGTCTTCGATGTCGACGGTCACCAATTCGATCGGCTCGTACTTTTCACCGTTCACTTCTTTCATCACGACGCGCGGCTTGCTGACTGCCAGTTCGTAACCCTCGCGGCGCATGTTTTCCAGCAAAATGGTCAGGTGCAACTCTCCGCGACCCATGACTTCGAAGATACCTTCTTCGCCGGTTTCCTTGACGCGCAAGGCCACATTGTGTTGTAGCTCTTTCTGCAGGCGATCCCAAATCTGGCGACTGGTGACGTACTTTCCTTCGCGGCCAGCCAGCGGGCTGGTATTGACGCAGAAATTCATGGTCAGGGTCGGCTCGTCCACCTTGAGCATGGGCAGCGGTGCCGGATTGACGGGATCGGTGATGGTCACGCCAATACCGATGTCAGCAAGGCCGTTGATCAGCACGATTTCGCCGGGACCAGCTTCCGTGGTCTGCACGCGCTCAAGGCCCTGGAAGGTCAACACCTGGTTGATACGGCCTTTGACTGCTTTGCCATCCGGCCCCTCCATCACCACCACGTCCATCATGGGCTTGATCGTGCCCTGGCTGATGCGGCCGACACCAATCCGCCCGACAAAGGTCGAAAAGTCGAGCGCGGAAATTTGCAGTTGCAGCGGCGCTGCCGGATCGCCCTTTTGGGCCGGCACATGCTTGAGCACGGTATTGAAAAGGGCCGACATGTCGGGGCCCCACTGTTCACCCTGCGCGCCCTCTTCCATGGATGACCAGCCGTTGATGCCTGAAGCGTAGACCACAGGAAAATCCAGCTGTTCATCCGTGGCGCCGAGCTTGTCGAACAGGTCGAAAGCGGCGTTGACCACCCATTGGGGGCGGGCACCGGGCTTGTCCACCTTGTTCACCACCAGGATCGGCTTGAGCCCCAGGGCCAGCGCCTTCTTGGTCACAAAGCGGGTCTGGGGCATGGGGCCTTCCTGCGCGTCGATCAGCAGCACCACGCCGTCGACCATGGACAAGGCGCGTTCCACTTCGCCGCCGAAATCGGCGTGGCCGGGGGTATCGACGATGTTGATGTGCGTGCCTTCCCAGGTCACGGCGCAGTTCTTGGCCAGAATCGTGATGCCACGCTCTTTTTCGATGGCGTTGCTGTCCATTACCGTGTCCACAATTTTTTCATGCTGGGCAAAGGTGCCGGACTGGCGCAACAATTGGTCGACCATGGTGGTCTTGCCGTGGTCAACGTGGGCAATGATGGCGATATTTCGGATTTGCTTCGTACTCATGGTTCACTTTCTCTTAAATCTGTTCTGTCTCTGCCAGCCGTGTCACGGGCAGCGCTGTCAATGTGTGTTGAGCACTGGATTCCCTGACCTCCAGAGGACTCAACAAACGTCCGGGAATCAATTCACCGCCCCTGATGTGGGCGGTACCCAATAATGCGGTTTTTGGCCCATAGACCGCCACCTGGGCAGCATCCGGCCAGTTACCCCGTCGCCGCAGGCCGCTCAGGAAACGACCTGCATTGTCTTCATCCAGCGTGACGACAACGTGACCTTGAAGCAGGGAATCCACCGGCATGACACAGGTCAGGCGCTCGTCATCGTTCATGGCTTCCAGCGCTTCCAGCGTCACGCATTGACGCTCCGGGAAGCCGCCGGTCTCGGTCCGGCGCAGTGCCGACAGGTGCGCGCCACAGCCCAGCGCTTCCCCAATATCTTCACCCAGCGTGCGGATATACGTTCCCTTGCTGCACTTCACTATCATTTTAATAGCTGGTTGCGCATTGCTGTCGGAAGCCAGGGTCACTTTCAGTTCGTGAATGGTGACGGCACGTGGCTCGCGTTCCACTTCAATGCCGGCCCGGGCATACTCATATAAGGCCTTGCCATCTTTCTTCAATGCGCTGTGCATCGGTGGCGTTTGCTGGATTGGCCCGGTGAACCGGGCTGCGACTTTTTCCAGGTCGCCCGCGCTCAGGTTCACCGGACGGGTTTCAATCACATCGCCTTCTGCATCACCGGTTGAGGTTTTGATGCCCAGACGGGCCACTGCCTCGTAGGTTTTGTCGGCATCCAGCTGTAGTTGACTGAATTTGGTAGCGGCCCCAAAGCACAAAGGCAACACGCCAGTGGCCAATGGATCCAGCGTACCCGTGTGGCCGGCTTTCTCCGCCCGCAGCAACCACTTCACTTTCTGCAAAGCATCGTTGCTGGACCAGCCCAGAGGCTTGTCCAGCAGCAGCACCCCATGCACGGGGCGCCTGGCAACCCGTGCACGCGGCGCATTCATAGGGTCAGTCTTCCTTTGCGCGCGAGGACACAGCCCGTGCTATCAGGGCATTCATGTCGGCAGCGCGCTCCGTGGTACGGTCAAAAATGAAGTGCAGCGTGGGCACGGTGTGAATATGCAGGCGCTTGAACAGACCAGCGCGCAAAAACCCCGCTGCCTGGTTCAAACCCTCTTCGCAGGCTTTGGAATCTCCCACCAGCAGGCTGAAAAACACCTTGGCGTGGGCATAGTCTGGCGTCACCTCCACGGCCTGAATGGTCACCATCCCAACGCGCGGGTCTTTCAACTCGCGCGCGATCAACTCTGTCAGGTCACGCTGGATCTGATCGGCAACCTTGAAGCTTCGGTTGGGAGTGGTGGACTTTTTCGTGGCCATATTGGCAGCAAGTTACAGGGTACGCGCCACTTCGCGAATCTCGAAGAACTCCAGCACGTCACCCTCTTGAATGTCGTTGTAGTTCTTGATGTTCAGGCCGCACTCGAAGCTTTCCTTGACTTCCTTCGCATCATCCTTGAAGCGCTTGAGCGAGTCCAGTTCACCGGTGAAGATGACCATGTTGTCGCGCAACAGGCGCAGACGCGCCGTGCGGCGCACGACGCCTGCGGTAACCATACAACCGGCAATGGAGCCGATCTTGGACACCTTGAACACCTGGCGAATCTCCGCAGTGCCGATGACTTCTTCCTTTTTGTCTGGCGTCAACATGCCTGACATGGCGAGCTTGAGCTCATCCACAGCGTCATAAATGATGTCGTAGTAACGGATGTCCACACCGTTGTTCTCGGCCAGTTTGCGCGCACCGGCGTCGGCCCGGGTGTTGAACCCGATGATGACGGCCTTGGCAGCAATTGCCAGATTGACATCGGACTCGCTGATGGCACCCACGGCAGCGTAAACCAGTTGCACCTTGACCTCGTCGGTCGAGAGCTTGAGCAGCGACTGGGCCAGCGCTTCCTGAGAACCCTGCACGTCGGCTTTGACGATGATGGGAACCAGCTTCACCTCGCCAGCAGTCATGTCGGTGAACATGTTTTCCAGCTTGGATGCCTGCTGCTTGGCCAGCTTGGTATTGCGGAACTTGCCTGCGCGATAGGTTGCGATTTCACGGGCGCGGCGCTCGTCTGCCAGCACCATGAACTCATCACCTGCTTGCGGCACCTCGGTCAGACCCTGAATTTCCACTGGAATCGACGGGCCAGCGGTCTTGATGGTCTTGCCGTTTTCGTCCAGCATGGCGCGCACGCGACCGTAGGTTTGACCCGCCAGCACCACATCACCAGTTTTCAGCGTGCCGGACTGCACCAGGATGGTGGCAACCGGGCCGCGGCCCTTGTCCAGACGCGCTTCAATCACCAGGCCTTTGGCCATGGCATCGACCGGGGCCTTGAGTTCCAGCACCTCGGCCTGCAACAACACCTGTTCGAGCAACTCGTCGATGCCCTGACCGGTCTTGGCGGAAACCGAGACGAAGGGTGAATTGCCACCGAACTCTTCCGGGATCACCTCTTCCACCACCAGTTCGTTTTTCACACGCTCGGGGTTGGCATCAGGCTTGTCGATCTTGTTGACGGCCACCACGATGGGTACACCCGCCGCCTTGGCGTGCTTGATGGCTTCCTTCGTTTGAGGCATGACGCCGTCATCAGCTGCCACCACCAGAATGACGATGTCAGTGGCATTGGCACCACGGGCACGCATGGCGGAGAACGCCTCGTGACCCGGGGTATCGAGAAACGACACCATGCCGCGCGGGGTTTCCACGTGGTAGGCACCAATGTGCTGGGTAATGCCCCCGGCTTCGCCCGAGGCCACTTTCGCCCGACGGATGTAGTCCAGCAAGGAGGTCTTGCCGTGGTCGACGTGGCCCATGACCGTGACCACAGGCGCTCGCGGCAACGACTCAGCTTCTTGCTGGGATACCTCGTCAACCGTGAAGGCTTCCGGATCGTCCAGTGACGCCACGATGGCTTTATGGCCCATTTCTTCCACCAGAATCATGGCGGTGTCCTGGTCCAGCGGCTGGTTGATGGTGACCATCTGGCCCAGCTTCATCAGGTGCTTGATCACCTCCGATGCCTTGACGGCCATCTTGTGCGCCAGTTCGGCCACGGTGATGGTCTCCGGCACATGCACTTCCAGCACGCGGGCTTCCGCCGGCGCTGCCTGGGTGTGTTCTTCACGATCCCGATCATTGCTGCCACGACGTCCGCGTGGTCCGCCACGCCAGTTGCTGGCACGGCCCGCGCCCGCGCCCGTGTCGCCACGGGTTGGAATGGCCTTCTTCTTGGCAGGGTCCCCCGCCCAACTGCTGGAAAGCTTCGCCGACTTGACTTCTTTGCCGGAGCCAGGGGCTCCAGCACCCGGCGCGCCTGCAGGACCCGACTTGGCAGGTTTGGCTGCAACAGTTCCAGCAGCCGGCTTGTGCAGCGTGCCCTTCATGCCCGCCTTGCCATCAGCTCCAACAGCCGGTTTGAGTTCTTCCGGTTTCTTGACTACCGGGGCCTTCTTGGCCGGTGCGGACATCATCATCCGGATGGCAGCGGCCTCGGCCTCGGCCCTACGACGCCGATCACCCAAGTCAGCAGCGCGGGCAACTTCTTCATCAGCCCGGGCCTTGGATTCAGCTGCGGCCTTTTCGCGCGTCTCAGCCTGCGCCGTGGCACGTGCTGCAGCTGCGTTAACGGCTTCCTCAGTGGCTTCCGTCTTGGTGGTTGAGGCCAGGTTCTTCTTTTGGTCTTCGGCTGCCGCGTAGCTGGCTGCACGCTCTTCCGCTTCGCGCTCGCGTTTTTCAGCGTCTTCCCTCAGGCGGCGCTTTTCAACCAAATCCTCTTCCTGGCGACGGATCAACTCAGCCTGGCGCCGGGCTTCTTCTTCACGGCGAGCCAACTCGGCGTTGTCAATCACGGACACCGACTCAGTCATTTTTTCCGGCGCTGACACTTCTCCCTCAGTCGCACCATCTGCAGCTTCGTCACGACGCACGAACGTGCGTTTTTTGCGCACCTCAACCTGAATGGTTCGCGCTTTACCGGTGGAGTCAGCCTGTTTGATTTCCGTGGTGGATTTCTTCACCAGCGTGATCTTTTTCCGCTCTCCTGTGGCGGTGCCATGACTGGTCTGCAGGTAGTTCAGCAAGCTGTGCTTGTCAGCGTCAGACAGGGTGTCAGACGCGGTCGATTTGGCTACCCCGGCAGCTTTGAGCTGCTCAAGCAGCGTATCGGTTGGTTTTTTGAGTTCGGTTGCAAACTCGGCGACGGTCGTACTGGACATTTGTTATGTAACCTTTTTTCATGACCATTACTCTTGAGAAGCGGCGTCATTGGCAAACCAATGCTCGCGCGCTTTCATGATCAGGGTCTTGGCTTCGTCCGCAGACTGGCCGGTGATTTCAGTGAGCTCGTCAACGGCCAAATCGGCCAGATCGTCGCGGGTGTGCACGCCGCTGTCGGCCAGCTTGCCAATCAGTTCAGGCGTGAGGCCTTCCAGGTCACGCAAGTCCATCGAGACTTCTTCGACGTTTTCTTCGTGCGCAATTTCCATGGTCAGCAAAGCATCTTTTGCGCGAGTGCGCAATTCGTTGACGGTATCTTCGTCAAAGCTTTCTATCTCAAGCATCTCTTCCAGTGGAACGTAGGCAATCTGCTCCAGGCTGGTGAAGCCTTCGGCGATCAGCAGATCGGCGATTTCCTCGTCCACATCCAGTTTTTCCATGAACAGCTTGCGGCCGGAGTCGGTTTCATTGGCCTGCTTTTGTGCGGATTCCGCAGCATCCATGATGTTGATTTTCCAGCCTGTCAGCTCGGAAGCCAGGCGCACGTTCTGACCGCCACGACCAATGGCAATCGCAAGATTTTCTTCGTCCACCACCACATCCATGGCATGACGTTCTTCGTCCACCACGATGGAAGAGACGTTGGCTGGAGCCAATGCGCCAATCACAAACTGCGCCGGGTCTTCACTCCACAACACAATATCCACTCGCTCGCCAGCGAGCTCGTTGGTGACGCCGTTCACACGGGTACCGCGCACGCCAACGCAGGTACCAATGGGGTCCACCCGTTTATCATGCGACAACACGGCAATTTTGGCGCGTGAACCAGGGTCACGGGCGCAGGATTTGATCTCCAGCAGGCCCTGCTCGATCTCGGGCACCTCCTGGCGGAACAGCTCGATCATGAACTCGGGCGCAGAACGCGACAAAATGATCGGCGCGCCGCGCAACGTCAGGTCCACCTCCATGATCATGGCGCGAACACGGTCCCCGGAGCGCAGATTTTCCTTCGGGATCATCTCGCTACGTCGCAAGCGGCCTTCCACACGACCACTTTCAACAATGATGTCGCCCTTGTCCATGCGCTTGACAGTGCCCACGAAGATCTTGTCACCGCGCGACATGAAATCGTTGAGCAACATTTCACGCTCGGCGTCACGAATCTTCTGCAGGATGACCTGTTTGGCCGCCATGGCGCCAATACGACCAATCGGCACAGATTCGACTGTTTCCTCGATGTACTCATCCACCTCGATATCAGGAATCTGCTCTTTGGCTTCAAACAGCAGAATTTCCTGCTCAGGCAGTTGCAGACCTGCCTCGTCGGGCACCACGTGCCAGCGACGGAATGTCTCGTAAGTGCCATTGTCGCGATCCACCGCCACGCGGATATCCACTTCACCAGGGTAAAGCTTCTTTGTGGCCTGGGCCAGCGCTGCTTCAACAGCACCAAACACCACATCACGCTCAACGCTTTTTTCGCGTGAAATGGCTTCCACCAACATCAACATTTCGCGATTCATGCCATGACTCTCCTGAACTCTCAATTCAACAAATACAGATACCGACTAAAAAATGCCTAATCTTTGGCGCCGCGCCCTTTAAAGCTCACAATCGGCGCCAACCGCGCTTCCCGCAATTCATCCAGCGAAAACCCCAACGCCTGTACCGGTGCAGGGGGCCGCTTCTTGCTCACCCGCTGCCCTGGCTTGACCACCGGCTCGTCACTCCAGACGACTTGCCACTGACCCGATACGGCCGCTCCATCCTGTCCTTCCGCGCGGGCCACTCGCTCCAGCGTGCCGCGAAATTTCTTGCGATTGGCGCTCACCTGACCTGCCGCCGCAACACCCATAGGCGCCTTCAACGTGATATCAATCACCTGACCGGCAAACCGTTCAAAATCCTTCTCGTGTCGCAACGGACGATCAATACCAGGCGAGGACACCTCGAGGCGCTTGTAGTCAGCGCCATCAACCTCCAGCGCAAACTGCAGCTGTCGGGTCACCTTCTCGCAATCTTCCACTGTGACGAACTGCTCACCTGCAGCAGCATCTCCAGACGGCGTCCAGGGCAGGTCAATCGTGATGCGAAGCAGGCCACCAGCCGAGCGAACAACCTCCACGAGGTCGTACCCGAGACCGGTTACCGTCTGCTCAACAATTTCCTGTAGCGCCACTTGAAATCAACCCACCCCAAAAACAATCGACCAAAAAAAACGGGCGGTAGATACCCGCCCGTTTGGTCGTGAGCTTGGATTGTACTGCAAATTTGTGCTAAGTACCTTGATTTTTAACGGATTATCCAGTGGCTTTCAGCAAAGTCCGGGTGTAGTCGTGGGTGGGGGCGTCAAAGACGGTCGATATAGGCCCAGACTCGACAATTTCTCCGTCTTTCATGACGATCACATCGTGGGCCATGGCCCGAATCACGTCCACGTCGTGGGTGATAAGCAGGTAGCTCAGGCCCCGGTCCCGTTGCAGGCGCTGCAACAGCTGCAAAACCTGTTTCTGAATGGTCACGTCCAGCGCGCTGGTGGGTTCATCCAGCACCAGCACCTGGGGCTGGACCACCAGAGCACGGGCAATGGCAATCCGCTGGCGCTGGCCACCCGAGAATTCGTGTGGATAGCGGGCCAGCAGGCCCTGCAGCTGCGCCGACTCGATGCCCACATCAGCCAGCGCAGCCAGCACTTTTTGCCGCCGCTGGTCGGCGGACAACCCGGGGAAATGAACCAGAAGCCCCTCCCCGACGATTTCTTCAATGGTCAGCCGTGGCGACAGCGACGAGAACGGGTCCTGAAAAACCACCTGTAGCGTACGGCGCATGTCCTTGTCCTGCTGCGTATTGCGGCTCCAGGTCTTTCCCATGACCGCCAACTCACCTGAAAAGGGCAACAGACCCAGTACAGCCAGTGCCAGCGTGGATTTGCCGGAGCCAGACTCGCCAATCACGCCCAGTGTCTGACCCGGTTTCACCCGGCAGTTCACCTGCTTGAGCGCCGCGAACTGTCCTTTGCCAAACCAGCCACGAAAGCCTGGCAGAGGCACCGGGTAATTGACACTCAGGCTTGTGGCGTCCACCAAAGCGGTGGCTGGCGTGATCGTTTGGGCTTCCACCACATCGCGCACCGGCCTGCTGTCGATCAGTTTGACCGTGTAGGGGTGTTGGGGACTGGCAAACACGTCAGCAGTGGGCCCCTGTTCGACGATCAACCCCTTTTCCATCACCGCCACGCGGTCAGCAAACCGGTGCACCAGGTTCAGGTCGTGTGTGATCATCAGCACGGCCATGCCGTACTCTTTTTGCAGACTGGTCAGCAGGTCCAGTATCTGCCCGCGCACCGTCACATCCAGCGCCGTCGTGGGTTCATCGGCCAGCAACAGTTTGGGTTTGCAGGCGAGTGCCATGGCGATCATCGCCCGCTGGCGCTGCCCGCCGGAAAGCTGATGCGGGTACGAGCGCGCACGGCGTGCAGCCTCGGCAATACCGGTATTCGCTATTAATTTAATAGCTGCCTGCGCACATTCGACAGGGGCTAGACCCTGTTTTAGCTGTATAACTTCGGCAATCTGATCACCTATGGTGAACAGCGGGTTCAGGGCCGTCATCGGCTCCTGAAAGATCATGGCGATGTCCCGCCCGCGAATGCCCCGCAGAGCCTGCTCGGGCATCGTCATCAAATCGACGGGCGTCTGGCCGCCATCCAGCCGGGCGCCTGCGAATCGGGCGCTGCCACTCAAACTGGCATTGGTCACCAAACGGAGAAGGCTGAGTGCCGTAACCGTTTTGCCAGAGCCGGATTCACCCACCAACGCCAGTTTTTCGCCCGGAGCAATGGAAAAATCGATCCCTTTGACGACCTCGTTGCCGCCGAAAGACACGCGCAGGCCCTTCACGTCCAGCAGGGGCGTGGGGGCAACTGTTTCGCCGCCGGGCCGCCCCAAGGTGAAATGCGCCCCCTCGGGGGGCAGCGAGGACACATCAGTGCCGAGCGTGGGGGCACTCATTTGTCTGACTTTCTGGGGTCCAGCGCGTCGCGCAGGGCGTCACCCATGAACGTCAACAGCAGCAAGGTCATCACCAGCACTGCAAAGGTGGAGAGCGAAATCCACCAGGCGTCGATGTTGTTTTTGCCCTGGGACAGCAGTTCGCCCAGCGACGGCGTCCCCGGCGGCACGCCCAGGCCCAGAAAATCGAGCGAGGTCAGCGCCAGAATCGCGCCACTCATGCGAAACGGCAAAAACGTCACGACGGGCGTCAGGCTGTTGGGCAGGATGTGCCGCGTAATGATGTGCCAGTTGCCCACGCCCAGCGCCCGCGCCGCCCGCACATAGTCGAGCTGGCGGTTGCGCAGGAACTCGGCCCGCACATAGTCCGACAGGCCCATCCAGCCAAACAGACTGAGCAGGATCAGCAGCAAGGCAATGCTCGGTGCAAAAACGGCACTGAAGATGATCAGCAGGTACAGCTCCGGCATGGAGCTCCAGATTTCGATGAACCGCTGGAACGCCAGATCCGTCTTGCCGCCGAAAAACCCCTGCAGGGCGCCCGTGATCACGCCCAACAGAACACCTGTGAAGGTCAGCGCCAGCGCAAACAGCACGCTGACCCGAAAGCCGTAAATCAGCTGCGCCAGCAGATCACGCCCGCGGTCATCGGTGCCGAACAGATTGTCCCGCGTCGGGCGCGACGGATTGGGCTCCCTGGCGAAGTAGTTCAGCGTTTTCGGGCCGTAGGGGTTGGGTGCAAACAGCGCCCAGTTGCCGTCTTTGGCCAGTCGCTCGCGGATGAAGGGGTCGAGGTAGTCCGTCGTGGTGTCAAAGTCGCCGCCAAAGGTCTTCTCCGAATAGTCTTTCACCATGGGGAAATAGGTTGTCCCTTCATATCGTACGATCAAGGGGCGGTCGTTGGAGATCAATTCGGCAAACAGGCTCAACACCACCAGCGCGCAGAAGATCACCAGGCTCCAGTACCCCAGACGGTTGCGCCTGAACCGCTGCCAGGCGCGCTGCGAGGGAGAAAGAGAGGCCGCTTCGGGGGGCTTAGTCAAACTTGACACGCGGATCCACCCAGACATATGACAAATCGGAAATCAGCTTGGTCACCAGGCCAATCAGCGTGAAAAAATACAGCGTGCCCATCACCACCGGGTAGTCGCGGCGGATGACGCTCTCATAACTCAGCAAACCCAGCCCATCCAGCGAAAACAGCGTCTCGATCAGCAGCGAGCCGGTGAAGAATGCACCGATGAACGCAGCCGGAAAACCGGTGATGATGGGAATCAGCGCGTTACGGAACACGTGTTTCCACAACACCTGCTTTTCACCCAAGCCCTTGGCCCGGGCGGTCACCACGTATTGCTTGCGGATTTCTTCCAGAAACGCGTTCTTGGTCAGCATGGCGGTGACGGCAAAGCTGCCCAGAACCATGGCTGTTACCGGCATGGCGATGTGCCAGATGTAATCCACGATACGCGCTCCCCAGGTCAGTTCATCCCAATTGCTGGAGGTCAAACCGCGCAGCGGGAACCATTGCAACTGGCCACCAAAAATGACCAGCAGCGCCACGCCCAGCACAAAACCTGGAATCGCATAGCCCACCAGCACCAGCAAGGTCGTCACCAGATCAAAGCGCGACCCGGCACGCACGGCCTTGGCCACACCCAAGGGAACGGCAACCAGATAACTGATGAAAAAAGTCCACAGACCCAGACTGATGGAGACCGGCATCTTCTCCCAAATGAGCTCGGCTACGCTTTTGTTCTGGAAAAAGCTCTTGCCCAGATCAAACCGCGCAAATTGCCCCAGCATCTGCATGAAGCGCTCGGGCGCGGGCTTGTCAAAGCCATACAGGGCCTTGATCTGCTCCACGCGTTTGGGGTCCACCCCCTGAGAGCCGCGGTACGACAGCCCCCCGCCCTCACCGCCCGACCCCGAGCCGGTTTTCGCTTTGGCCTCGGCCATGTACTGCTCCACCGGGCCGCCAGGCACAAACTGCACGACGATAAATGTGATCAGCAGCACACCCAGCAGCGTGGGCACCATCAGCAACAGCCGTTTGAGGATATAGGTCAGCATGGCTATTTCGCCCACCAGGTATCGATGGCCCAGGTTTCACCGGCTGCATACGGTGGCATGGCGTCGGGTTTTGCCAGACGCCAGACGTTGTAGACCATGCGATGCGTGCCCGCCGTCCACTGCGGAATCAGCAAGTGGCTGTGGCTGACAACACGCTCCAGCGCACGACAGGCGGGCAGCAGTTCGGCCTTGGTTTTGGCGCCGGTCATCTGCGTTACCAGCGCATCGATGGCGGGGTTCTTCACACCCGACAGGTTACCGGAGTCTTCCGTGTCGGCCGCCTTTGAGCCAAAAATATCGGCGTACTCCTGCCCGGGGTTGTGTGTGCCACCGTAGGCCAGCGAGGTAATGTCGAACTCAAACTTTTGCAGCCGCTGCTGGTACAGCGCGAAGTCCACGGGGCGAAAGTTCAGCTTGATACCGAGTTTTTCGAGGTTTCGGGCCCAGGGCGACACCACCCGCGCGCCGGTCTCGTTGCTGTCCAGGTATTCGATTTCAAACGCCTTGCCCTGTGCGTTGCGCAAGGCGCCGTCACGCACCTCCCAACCGGCATCTTTCAGCAGCGCTTGCGCCTTGCGCAGATTTGCCCGCAGCGACGAGTCGCCATCCGTACGGGGTGCCGCAAACATCGGACCGAACGCGGCAGCGGGAATGTCCTTGCGCCACGGCTCCATCAGCGCCAGTTCTTCCGGGCTGGGCAGTCCATTCGCCTGACAGTCCGTGTTGCCAAACAACCCTTGCACCCGCTGGTAGGCGTTGTAGAACAGTTGGCGGTTCATCCATTCGTAGTCCATGGCCAGTCCGAGCGCCTCACGCACCCGCACGTCCTTGAACTGGTCGCGCCGCGTATTGAGCACGTAGCTCTGAAAACCGGATGGCAACCGGTGCTTGAATTCGGTTTTGACCAGCTCACCCGTGTCAAAGCGTTTGCCACTGACCCGGCGTGCCCAGTCGCCAGCCGAGAAAAACCGCATCAAATCGAACTCCCCGGCTTTCAGCGCTTCCAGCCGGGCCGTGTTGTCCTTGTAAATCTTCACGGTAATGCGCTCGAAGTTGCTGGTGCCGCGGCGCGCGTTCAAGTCTTTCGCCCAGTAGTTGGGGTCACGCACGTAGGTGATGTCCTTGCCAAAGCGTACCGGGCCGATTTTGTAGGGGCCGCTGCCAATCGGGATGTCGGTCACCACCTTGTCGAACGGCTTGGGCTTGCCGCCATTCACGTTGGGATCCACGCCCCACTGCCGGCTGAACACCGGCAGACCACCGACAGTCAGCGGGAGTTCGCGGTTGGGCTTTTTGAACCGGTAGCGCACAGTGCGTTCATCCACCACATCCAGCCCGGCCACGTCTTCGAGCAGGTTTTTATACGCGGGAGATGTAAAGGGCCCCATCAGCGTGTCATAACTGTGTTTGACATCCGCAGCCAGCACCGGGTCGCCATTGTGAAAACGGGCCTGCAGACGAATTTTGAACAGCGCGCTTTTACCGTCGGCCGCCACCTCCACATCGCTGGCGAGCAGACCATAGCCCGAGCCGGTTTCGTCCAGCGAACCGGTCAGCAGGGAGTCAAACATCAGGTCCGACAGGTAAGCCGGGGCATTGCCCTTGATCGTGAACGGGTTGTATTTGTCAAAGGTGGACACCCGCAGGTTGCTGACCAGCCGCAATTCGCCACGTTTGGGGGCGTCGGGGTTGACGTAATCAAAGTGGCTGAAGTTCGCCGGGTATTTCAGGTCGCCCCACAACGCGTAGCCGTGTGCGGCCCATGACGGCGCGCAAACGGCCAAAAACCCCCAGATCAGCAAACTTCGCATGCGACAATTCTGCAGGAAATTTTCTGGAGACAAATAAATGGGTTTTCTGACCGGCAAAAAATTGTTGATCACGGGTGTTCTGAGCAACCGCTCCATTGCCTATGGCATTGCCAAGGCCTGCCATTCTCAGGGTGCCGAGCTGGCCTTCAGCTACGTGGGCGAGCGCTTCAAGGATCGCATCACCGAATTTGCCGCAGACTTTGGCTCCAGCCTGATCTATGACTGCGATGTGGGTGACGATGCCCAGATTGCCAAACTGTTTACCGACCTGACCCTGGTGTGGCCGAAGTTCGACGGTTTTGTGCACAGCATCGGCTTTGCCCCACGTGAAGCCATTGCCGGTGACTTTCTGGACGGCCTGAACCGCGAAAGCTTTCGCATTGCCCACGACATCAGCGCCTACAGCTTCCCGGCGATGGCCAAGGCGGCCCTGCCGTACCTGAATGACAAGTCGGCCTTGCTGACGCTGACCTATCTGGGCTCGTTGCGCACCATCCCGAACTACAACACCATGGGCCTGGCCAAGGCCAGCCTGGAAGCCAGCGTGCGCTATCTGGCCGAATCCCTGGGCCCACGTGGCATGCGGGTCAATGGCATCAGCGCCGGCCCCATCAAGACACTGGCAGCCAGCGGCATCAAGGATTTTGGCAAATTGCTGGGCATGGTCGCTGCCGCGTCGCCCCTGCGGCGCAATGTGACGATTGAAGACGTAGGCAACGTGGCTGCGTTCCTGCTGTCCGACCTAGCAAGTGGCGTGACGGCGGAGATTACCTATGTGGACGGCGGCTTCAGCCACACAGCAGGCATCAGCCGCGAGACTGACGCGGCCTGAAGCGCTGTCCGGCCCGGCGGGCGGGCCCGCGAATTGCTATTAATTCAGTAGCTACTCACGCATAACCCATAAGGTCTAGAGGCACTTTTCATGCCTAAAAAGACCAGTATTCGTAGGCCCAGGCCGTTGTGAACCCGGCGCGCCGGTACAGCGCCTGCGCCGCAAGGTTGCCTGCCTCCACCTGCAAGAACGTCCGGTCCAGGTCACGGCGAGCTGCCTCGTCTGCCAGCGCCGCCAGCACCCTGCCCGCCAAACCCCTGCCGCGGTGAGCCTGATCTGTGCGCATGCCATGCACACTGGCCCAGCCGTTACTGTAGGAGCCCGCACCAGCGGCTACAGTCTGGCCTGACTCCCTCAGACTGGCATAGACCGATCCCTGCGCCCGGCTGAGTGACCTGACTCGACTGGCGCCATCTACCGGATCGAAACCTTCACCCAGAAATAGTGCGGCCCAGGCGGCGTCTGGTGTATCGCCGATGTCTGCGACGGGTTGTGTGGCAACCTGGCGGATGATCCGGGCGGAACCGGTTTGCACCAGCGTGGGCTTGCCAGCCACGTAGCCACGGCGCGTCAACTCCTGACGAAAGATGTCAAAGCAAGCCGCGGTTGCAACACGAAACATGGGTTTCATGCCACGCTCGGTGTAACGCGCTTCTATCCGGGCGACCAGCGTTTCATGGGTAACGGGGTGCGACAGGGTATGCGACATTGGCACGGCGCTTTTGGCGCGGCCGATCGTGCCGCTGTCAAACGGCAAAAGCCAGCCTTCCAGTTCTTCGACGGCCTCGGGCGAAACGGCGGCCAGCGTGGCGCGTTCCAGGCTTTCGATGTCATTGTTGCTCAGGGTTGCAGGGTGCGACAAGTTCATGGGGTTACATTGTGGGGCACTTCTGGAACCCGACATGCCCCAGCAAACAACCTCTGCACCTACCCTGCAAACCCATCCGTCACCAACGCTAGCCAACGGCCCTCACGCGCTCTTCGAACCAGAATGCTCCCGCTTGTGCTGGCCCTCGCGGGCTGGCTGACCCCGGTTCCACCGGTGTTTGCGGGCGAACAGGCGCCGCCCCTGATGCTGGCCAAGGTCTATCGGAGCGGGGTTTCCCTGCCGGACTATTGGGTCAGCGAGAAATACGACGGCGTGCGCGGCTACTGGGATGGCGACAAACTGCTGACCCGTGGCGGCGAGCGCATCGCTGCGCCCGCCTGGTTCACGGCGGGATGGCCGAAGACGCCGATGGATGGCGAACTGTGGGCGGGTCGTGGCCAGTTTGCCAAAGCGGTATCCACCGTGCGGCAACAGACGCCAAACGATGAGGCTTGGCGCGGCATGCGGTTTATGGTCTTTGACTTGCCCGCCGAAGGTGGCACATTCACCGAACGTATTGCGGTGTTGAATAGCCAGGTCAGCCGCATCAATCAGACTTGGGTGCAGGCAGTGGTACAAGTGAAGGTAGCGAACCATCACGCGCTCGCACGCATGCTGAGCGACACGGTCAAGCAGGGCGGCGAAGGCCTGATGCTGCACCGCGGTGCGTCGCTTTACAAGGCGCAGCGCAACGACGACTTGCTCAAATTCAAACCCTTTGAGGATGCCGAGGCACGCGTCGTCGCTCATGTTCCCGGCAAGGGCAAATACGCCGGAAAAACGGGTGCGCTGCTGGTCGAGATGCCCGCCATCAACGGACGGCCCGCGCGACGTTTCAAGCTGGGTACCGGGCTCAAGGATGCCCAGCGAGACAACCCACCGCCCTTGGGGACGCTGGTGACCTACCGGTTCCGCGGCCTGAACGACAGCGGTACGCCGCGCTTTGCCAGCTTCATGCGGGTACGCGAAGATTAAAAGGGAATTGAGTGCCAAATTGGCATCAAACCTCTATGAAATAAGCGCAAGCAGCTACTATTTTTGTAGCAACTCACACCCTGATCGAAACTAGATGGTCCGGCGGTAGGGGCCGGTGTTACCTACCTGGACCATCCGTCCGGGTACCACGGCAGTCTCCGGCTCGGGCGTCGCCACACAGTCTGCGTAGTAATGCATCTTGCCGTCCTCGCCTTCAATCTCGACCAGCCCATGAATGTCGCTCTCAAAACCAGGGCACTGGGTGTTGAACTCCCGAGAAAACTTCAGGTAGTCCACAATTTTCTTGTTGAACACCTCGCCCGGAATCAGCAGCGGGATGCCGGGTGGGTAAGGCGTGACCAAACCCACCGTGATGCGCCCTTCCAGCTCATCAATCTCCACGCGTTCGGTCTTGCGATGGGCGATGTGCGCGTAGGCGTCGCTGGGCTTCATGGCCGGGGTCAGGTCGCTTAAATACATCTCGGTGGTGAGCCGGGCTATGTCGTACTTGGCATACAGCGCGTGCAGATGCTGACACAAGTCGGCCAGACCCATTTTTTCGTAGCGAGGGTACTTCTGGCAGAACTCTGGCAGGATGCGCCACATCGGCTGGTTCTTGGCGTAGTCGTCCTTGAATTGCTGCAGGGCAGTGAGCATGGTGTTCCAGCGGCCCTTGGTGATGCCGATGGTGAACATGATGAAGAAGCTGTAGAGCCCGGTCTTTTCGACCACCACGCCGTGCTCGGCCAGAAACTTGGTGACGATGCTGGCCGGAATGCCGGTCTTGGCGAACTTGCCGTTCAGGTCCATGCCCGGCGTCACGATGGTGGATTTGATGGGATCCAGCATGTTGAAACCGGTGGCCATTTTGCCAAAGCCGTGCCAGTTGACGCCCGCCTTCGCGTTTTTGGATTCACCCTTGATGATCCAGTCGTCCGCACGACCAATGCCTTCTTCGGCGAATTCCTGTGGCCCCCAGACCTTGAACCACCAGTCTTCACCGTATTCATCGTCAATCTTGCGCATGGCGCGACGGAAATCCAGCGCTTCGGCGATGCTCTCTTCTACCAGCGCGGTGCCACCCGGTGGCTCCATCATGGCAGCGGCCACGTCGCAGCTGGCGATGATGCTGTATTGCGGCGACGTGGACGTGTGCATCAGGTAGGCTTCGTTGAACAGATGCCGGTCCAGCTTGGTGTTCTGCGCATCCTGCACCAGCACATGGCTGGCCTGGCTGATACCGGCCAGCAGCTTGTGAATGGATTGCGTGGCATACACCACGGCGTTTTTTGGACGCACCCGCTTCTTGCCCATGGCGTGGTACGAGCCATAAAAGGGGTGAAATGCGGCATGGGGCAACCAGGCTTCGTCGAAATGCAGGTTGTCCACGTAGCCGTCCAGCATGCCCTTGATGGTTTCGGTGTTGTACAACACGCCGTCGTAGGTTGATTGCGTGATGGTCAATACGCGCGGCTTGACTTTGTCGGCATCCACGCCCTTGAGCAAGGGATTGGCCTTGATCTTGGCCTTGATGGCTGCTGGCTCAAACTCACTCTGCGGAATCGGGCCGATGATGCCGAAGTGGTTGCGCGTAGGCTTCAAAAACACCGGGATGGAGCCGGTCATGATGATGGAATGCAGGATGGACTTGTGGCAGTTGCGGTCCACCACCACCACGTCACCCGGCGCCACGGTATGGTGCCAGACCATCTTGTTGGAGGTGCTGGTGCCGTTGGTCACAAAGAAGCAGTGGTCGGCATTGAAAATGCGCGCTGCATTGCGCTCGCTGGCTCCAATGGCGCCGTCGTGGTCCAGTAACTGGCCCAGCTCCTCCACGGCATTGCACACGTCGGCGCGCAGCATGTTTTCACCAAAAAACTGGTGGAACATCTGGCCCACCGGGCTCTTCAGGAATGCCACGCCACCCGAGTGGCCGGGGCAATGCCACGAATAAGAGCCGTCTTCGGCGTAGTCCAGCAATGCCTTGAAAAACGGCGGCTGTACGCCTTCCAGGTAACTCTTGGCCTCCCGGATGATGTGGCGCGCGACAAACTCCGGGGTGTCCTCGAACATGTGAATGAAGCCATGCAGTTCGCGCAGGATGTCGTTCGGGATATGGCGGCTCGTTTTGGTTTCACCGTACACATAAATCGGCACGTCCAGGTTCTTGCGACGCACTTCTTCGATGAAATGGCGCAGATTCAGCACCGCAGGGTCCAGATCAGGCCCAGGCGTGAACTCTTCGTCGTCGATAGACAGGATGAACGCGCTGGCGCGGCTTTGCTGCTGGGCAAACTGACTCAAATCACCGTAACTGGTAACGCCCAGAACCTCAAACCCCTCGCCTTCGATGGCCTGCGCCAAGGCGCGAATACCCAGGCCGGACGTGTTCTCGGAGCGAAAGTCCTCGTCGATGATGACGATGGGAAAGCGAAATTTCATGGGCACTCCTTGCCAGCTAACGGATGCAGAAAATTGAAAACAGGCGCGAAGTGTAAGGAATTAATGCGGCACCCACCTTGCGGTGCAACATATTTGCCGCAGAATGTGGTGCAACGAAGACAAAGGAGTGTGTATGGCCCCATCGACCCTCTGGTGGTTACTGGCTGGCGCTGCGATAGCGCTGGAATTGCTGACCGGGACGTTTTATCTGCTCATGCTGGCTCTGGGCATGGCTGGCGCTGCAGTCGCTGCGCATCTCGGAGCAGGCACGGTGGTCCAACTGCTGATCGCTGCCGGAGTGGGCGGGGGGGCGGTGGCGGTGTGGCACCAGCTCCGGAAAAAACGCCCCTCGGACCCTTCTGCACGGGCACAGCGCAGCGTGAATCTGGACGTAGGTGAAACGGTTCAGATCGAGGCCTGGAACCCGGATGGCACCGCTGCAGTCAAGTATCGCGGAGCAAACTGGACGGCGATTCACCGGACGGGTGTTTCTCCTTCAGCGGGCGCGCACCGGGTTTCTGAACTCGTGGGCAATCGCCTTCTCGTCGACAAACTCTAAATTCAATAAAGGCCAAACATGGAAGTCGCTCTCGTCATATTTGTTATTGCTGTCATCTTCATCACGCGCTCCATCAAGGTGGTGCCGCAGCAAAATTCCTGGGTGGTGGAGCGTCTGGGCAAGTACCACTCCTCGCTTACACCGGGCCTGAACTTCCTTGTCCCATTTATTGACCGGGTGGCCTACAAACACAGCCTCAAGGAAGTGCCACTGGATGTGCCCAGCCAGGTATGTATCACCCGGGATAACACGCAGTTGCAGGTGGATGGCATCCTGTACTTTCAGGTCACGGACCCGATGCGCGCCAGCTACGGCTCGTCCAACTACATCATTGCCATTACCCAACTGGCTCAGACGTCGCTGCGTAGCGTGATCGGCAAACTGGAACTGGACAAGACGTTTGAAGAACGCGACATCATCAACGCCCAGGTAGTTCAAGCCATCGACGAGGCCGCCCTGAACTGGGGCGTCAAAGTATTGCGGTACGAGATCAAGGACCTCACACCACCCAAAGAAATCCTGCACGCGATGCAGTCGCAAATTACTGCCGAGCGCGAAAAACGTGCGCTGATTGCCGCATCCGAGGGGCGCCGTCAGGAACAGATCAATATTGCCACTGGTGAGCGAGAGGCCTTCATCGCACGATCCGAAGGTGAAAAGCAGGCTGTCATCAACAAGGCTCAGGGGGATGCCCAGTCCATTCTGGCCGTCGCCGAAGCCACGGGGCAAGCGATCGAGCGTATCGCTGCTGCCATCCGCCAGCCGGGTGGCGAACAGGCCGTACAACTCAAAGTGGCCGAGAAAGCCGTGGATGCCTATTCCCGCGTGGCGTCGGATGCCACAACCACGCTGGTGGTGCCGAGCAATATGACCGAAGTGTCTGCACTCATTTCATCGGCGATGAAGATGGTTCAAGCGCAAAAAACATAGTGTGTCACCCTGATACAATTGCGCACGCTGGAGCGGTGGATGAGCGGTTTAAGTCGCACGCCTGGAAAGCGTGTGAGGGTTAATAGCCCTCCGCGGGTTCGAATCCCGCCTGCTCCGCCAGAAAAAGAAAAGGCCCCGCATTGCGGGGCCTTTTGCTTGGGGTTGTTGATCCGGATTAACGAATCACAGCCAGTTCGGTACGCTTGCCACCTTTGTATGTCATCAGCGTCAGGGCACCGTTCTTGATGTCACCTTTTTCGTCAAAGGAGATGTTGCCGGTCACGCCTTTGTAGTCAGCGGTAGCAGCCAGCACTGGCAGGTATTTGGCAGGATCAGCCGAGTCAGCCTTGACCATGGCTGCAACCATCACGTTCAGAGCGTCATAAACGTAAGGTGCATACACCTGCACGTCAGCGCCGAACTTGGTCTTGAAGTCAGCCTTGAATTTTTCCATGCCGACTTTTTGCTCGCCTTCAACACCACCGGCTTCAGCGCAATAGACCATGTCGTCTTTCATTGCGTCGCCAGCCAGTTTTGGCAGTTCGCTTGAGCAAATGCCATCGCCGCCCATGAACTTGGCCTTGATGCCCAGCTGAGCCATTTGCTTGATCATGGGGCCTGCAACAGCGTCCATGCCGCCGAAGAACACAACGTCCACTTTTTTGCCCTTGAGGGTGGTCAGGATGGCGTTGAAGTCGGTTGCCTTGTCGGTGGTGAACTCGTGACCGGCGATCTTGCCGCCAGCAGCTTCAACAGCTTTCTTGAATTCTTCGGCAACGCCCTGGCCGTAAGCGGTACGGTCATCAATCACGCCGATGGACTTGCCCTTGAGGGTAGAGACTGCGTACTTGCCCAGGGTGCTGCCCAGATGCACGTCGTCAGCCACCACACGGAACGTGGTTTTGTAGCCTTGGCGGGTGTATTTGGGGTTGGTAGCGGATGGGGAAATCTGGGGAATGTTGGCGTCGCTGTAAATCTTCGAAGCGGGGATGGTCGTGCCGGAGTTCAGGTGACCGATCACACCAGCAACCTTGGCATCAGCCAGCTTTTGCGCAGCAGCAGTACCCTGTTTTGGGTCAGCGCCATCGTCCTCTGGCATCAGTTCGAAGGTGACCTTCTGGCCACCAATGGTCACACCCTTGGCGTTGAGTTCGTCGATGGCCATCTTGGCACCGTTTTCGTTGTCCTTGCCCAGGTGAGCAATAGCACCGCTGGTGGGGCCGACGTGACCGATCTTGATCACATTGGCTGCAGGAGCGGGTGCTGCTGCCGGAGCCGCTGCGGGAGCAGCAGCAGGTGCTGCGGCTTCTTCTTTTTTGCCGCAGGCAACCATCAACGCAGCGGCTGCGCACAACGTCAGGGTAGTACGAAATGTCATTTGCATAGAAACTCCAAGGGGTATTATCAAAAAGTTGAAAGGCGGTTATTCACCTCAACAGCCTGCAAGGATAGCGTATTTTTTCTCTCAATACCATAGCAAAGACCTCCGTATGCTGCCGGGGAAACCCTGTCAGGCCAATGCAACTCGCAAGCGACTCGCAATGTTGAAACCACGCCAGGCTCAGGGTCTTTTCTCTGTATCGAGCTCGAGTGCCAGCGCGTCTGCAACGGCTTGCCGGACAACCGCTTCAACCTCTGGCCGAAGCCGTGTAGCCATTGCCGTGATCTGATCGACCACCATGGGGCCGATGGCTTCGCGCAGCATCGGCTCGAGAGCGAGGTCCACCCGCTGCAACACACGATGAATCATCTGCTCGGTGTCCAGTGGCGATGGACGGCTTTCCTGAACTGCCTCCGGAGGCCGGATAACCTCAGTCAAAGTGGGCAGAAATCGCGGCAGATTGCGTGGGGGTGTTGACATCATTGCGCTCCCGACAGGGCGAGATCATGGCGCGTAATGGCATATCCGCGGTCTGCGTAATGCTTCCAGCGCTGGCGCGCCTGCAAACGGTCCTGATCATCCGAGGTCACCACTTCAATCAGGCGCGCAAACTGCTCGAAACCATCAGGCACACGTGCACTCCAATTCACCAGAACGTCCTGGTGAGGAGCCGACGAAACACTTTCCGTCAACACCACAGGCGAGTTTGAACTGATTTGCGGATCGGATGGCATGCGGCAATGTGGCACAAAATCAAGCGCTGAAAAGGTCCACAGTGCCGTATCGAGCTGGTTCAGTGATGTCGCTTCACCCATCACCACCACGCGAGATCCGCTGAGCACCGCTTTTCTGAGCAGTCGGCAGAGGTAGCCCAATTTATCAGGCACATTGAAGTGGAACGCAACTTCCGTCATGGCTCAGGTCTGCTGGTGCGCGGGCGATAAGTCAGGCCTTGCCTGTCTTCTTCGCAGATTTCCGGGGCGCAGACTCGACACCCTGCGCCATCAGATAGGCCAACAGCAACCCGACCGGGCGACCGGTGGCCCCCTTGGCAGCGCCACTCTTCCAAGCGGTGCCTGCGATGTCCAGATGTGCCCATGGGTACCTGGCCGCAAAGCGCTGGAGGAATTTGGCCGCCGTAATGGCTCCGCCGGCACGTCCAGCCACATTGGCCACATCGGCAAAATTGGTCTTCAGCCCCTCGGCATAATCATCGTCCAGCGGCAATCGCCAGCACAGATCCTGCGAGGTTTCGCCAGCGGCCAGCAAAGCCTGAGCCAAATCATCGGCGCTGGCAAACATGCCGCTACGCACCCCGCCTAGCGCGATGACACAGGCCCCCGTCAGCGTGGCAATATCAATGACAGCCCGGGGTTTGAAGCGCTCGGCATAGGTCAAGGCATCGCACAGAATCAGACGGCCTTCCGCATCGGTATTCAATATCTCGATCGTCTGGCCGCTCATGCTGGTCACGACATCGCCCGGCTTGATGGCACGGCCATCAGGCATGTTTTCGCATGACGGAATGAGGCCTACGACGTTGATCTTCGGCTTGATGTCAGCCAGCGCCCGGAATACACCCAGAACACTGGCGGCACCGCACATGTCGAACTTCATCTCGTCCATCTCGGGCGCAGGCTTGATCGAAATGCCGCCCGTGTCAAACGTGATGCCTTTACCAATAAGCACAGTCGGCGCTTCGGACTTGGTAGCGCCGTTGTAGCGCAAAACGATGAACCGCAGCGGCTCCTCGGAGCCTTTTGCAACAGCCATGAACGAGCCCATACCCAGTTTTTCCACCTGTTTGGGCAACAGCACTTCACACGCAATCCCCGGCAGTTTGCCCAATTCTTTCGCCGCTTGCGCCAGCAAAGTGGGTGTAGCGTGATTCCCGGGGCGATTGGCCCACTCCTTTGCCAGTTCAATTCCCTGCACGCTGGCAACCGCCTGACTGAAGCCCGACTTCATCACGGAAGCGTCGGGCACGCCCAATACCACTTTCTGCAACACCCGACCTTCCGGCTTGGACTTGGTGGTGGTGTAAACGTAGCTGGCATCGGCAATGCCCAGAACGGTAGCGCGAACCACTTCTTCACTGGCCTTCGAGGCAAAACATACGGTTAAACGTTTGACATTGCCCGCCTTGACCGCAGCCATCGCAACAGAAATGGACTGACGCACCTGACGGACAGTGCCCTCACCGACTCCCGCCAGCAATACGCGGGGGCTCGCCACCCCAGCAGAGCGATATGCATGCAAAAGTTTGCCCGCCTTGGTGTCCAGGTCACCCGCCTTGACAGCGTGTGCAATGAGATCAGCCAATACACCGCGGCCCGGCTTGAAGGCGGTGGCGACGAGCACCAGCAGCGCGTCAGATTTTTCGCTGGCGGCGCCGGCCAGGTCCAGGGATTTCAGTTCAAAGTTCATAATTCAGGTTTTCCTTGCAACCGATGTTATTCCATTCTTCCATCCGCAAAGAGCTGGCGCGCAGTTTTGGCGCCACGCTGGTGGCACTGGCAACCATTGTCATGACCATGATCCTGATCCGCACGCTGGGTCAGGCAACGCGGGGCAACGTCAACCCGACGGAGGTGCTGATGGTTATGGGGTACACGGTATTGGGCCATTTGCCAACGATCCTCACACTGAGCCTCTTCATCGCGATTGTCAGCACGCTGTCCAGGTTGTACGGCGACAGTGAAATGGTTATCTGGTTTTCCAGTGGCCAAGGTCTGATCAGTTTCCTGAAACCCGTGGCGCGTTTTGTATGGCCGATCATTCTGGCCATCATCCTGTTGGCGTTGTTTGCCTGGCCCTGGACACACCAGAAGTCGCAAACGCTGCGTGACCGGTACGAGCAGCGGGGAGACCTTGACCGGATCACACCGGGCCAGTTTCAGGAGTCTGCCGACGGCAGCCGGGTTTTCTTTATCGACAAGGACTCTGCCGACGGCAAAAAGGGTGGTGACGTGTTCATCATGTCCAACGAAAATGGCAAGCAATTGATCACGTCAGCGCGTAGCGGCCGCATCGAGATGGTTGACGGCGAACGTTTCCTGATCCTGAACCGCGGGCAACGTCTGGAGAGCAACTCCGACTCGTCCGACCTCAAGTTGAGTGAATTCGAGGGCTATGGTGTGCGCATCGGCCAGAAAACGCTTTTACAGGATGACCAGAAACCTCCGCGTGCGCTGTCTACGCGGACGCTGATCAGGGAACGAACTGCCCCGAATCTTGGCGAACTTTCCTGGCGAGTTGGCCTGGCGCTGGCAGCCATCAACCTGACCCTGATCGGGCTGGTGGTGTCCAGCGGCAATCCGCGTGTCGGTCGCAGCGGGAACCTCTTCTTTTCGCTTTTCGCGTTCATCCTCTATTACAACCTGCTCAACCTGGGGCAAAGCTGGATATCGGGCGGCACCGCCAATTTCTACCGGTTCATGCTGTTGCTCCATGGCGGTGTGTTTGTTGTGGCGGTTGCCTGGTTATTCAAGCGGCATTTCAACTGGACGCCAGGCATGCTATTGCAACGCAGGAACGCTGGCATTGCTGCTGCGGGCACGTCATGAAAACAGTTCGACGTCTGATTTATGGCGATGTCATCAGCACCGTGGGTTTCGTGACACTCGCGTTTCTGTCGCTCTTTTTCTTTTTCGACCTGGTAGATGAATTGCGCTGGGTTAACCAGGGCAGCTCGGGTGGCTACAAGCTGCGGCACGCCCTGACCTATGTATCGCTGCTGGCACCCAGTCGCCTGTATGAGTTGCTCCCGATTACCGTGCTGATTGGTACCATTGTGGTGATGGCACGCTTGGCCCAGAATTCCGAGTTCACCATCCTGCGCACCAGTGGGCTGGGGCCCTGGCGCGCGCTGCGTACGCTGCTTGGCCTGGGTCTGATGTTTACTTTGACGACTTTCGCCATTGGTGACTACGTGGCACCTGCCGCCGATCAATTTGGACGCCTGCTGCGTTCACGTTACACGGGTGAAATCACGATCGGCCAAACGGGCGCGTGGCTCAAGGAAAAGCAGGCCTACAACTCGTATGCGGTCAACGTCGGAACCCTGCTGCCGGATGGCGGCATGCGCCAGATTCGCATCATCGAATTCGACAACCTCGGCCGCCTGGTGTCCAACACGCGGGCCGAAACCGGGCAATTTGGGCTGGATGATGCCTGGCGCCTGGAAAAGGTAGACCGAACTGACTTCAGTGGAACCGAGGGGAAAGAAGGCGTGGCAGCAAGGGTGAATCTGCCGACATACCGATGGCCAACTTCCCTGACAGCAGAAATGGTGTCAGTAGCCCTTCTCAACCCTGAACGCATGCCCATTGTTGACCTTTTCCAGTACATGCGGCATCTGGACGCAAACGGCCAGGCCTCCCAGCGCTACGAAATCGGCTTTTGGCGCAAGGTTTTTTATCCCTTGAGTTGTCTGGTGATGGTGGTTTTGGCCCTTCCTTTTGCCTACTTGCACTTCCGTGCCGGAGGCATCTCGACCTATGTGTTCATTGGCGTGATGACCGGCATCAGCTTCTTCCTGCTGAACAACCTGTTCGGCCATTTCGGCAACTTGCGGAACTGGGAGCCCTGGCTGGCTGCCGCCGCGCCGGGGTTAATCTATTCCATTCTGTCGCTGTCCGCTTTTGGCTGGCTGGTGTTGCGACGATGACGGAGAAGCTGTACACAACATGAGCAAAAAAGAAGCAATTGCCTCGCGCGCTGTGGTCCTGTTCGCCCACGGCTCCAGAGATCCACTGTGGCGCAAGCCGGTGGAATCGGTAGCGGCGCGCCTGCGCGAGCGGGACGCCAGCGCGATGATCGCCTGCGCTTATCTGGAGCTGACCGAGCCCGATTTGCAGACAGCAGTTCAAACCCTGGTGAACGAGGGTGCCAGTTCGATTCGCGTGGTCCCTATGTTTTTGGGCGTTGGCCGTCACGCGCGGGAGGATTTGCCGCTGCTGATGACCGAACTCAGGGCTCTATATCCCAAGGTTGTATTTGAACTGCAACAGTCCATCGGCGAAGACCAGCGCCTGATAGATCTGATCGCAGATATTGCGATGTCGCCCTGAAGGCCGCTCATAGGCCTCGGGGGCATAATAAAACGAATTGTTAGCCGAAATTCGTTATGAACCTCCATCAATTCCGTTTTGTACAAGAGGCCGTGCGACGCAACCTCAACCTGACCGAGGCCGCCAAAGCGCTGCACACGTCGCAGCCAGGCGTCTCCAAAGCCATCATCGAGCTGGAAGAAGAGTTGGGCATCGAGATTTTTGCGCGGCACGGCAAACGACTCAAGCGCGTGACTGAGCCGGGCGCGCAGGTGCTCAAAAGCATCGAATTGATCATGCGTGAAGTGGGCAATCTCAAACGCATTGGCGATGAATACAGCGCCGAAGACAGTGGCACCCTGTCCATCGCCACCACCCACACGCAGGCGCGCTACGTGCTGCCCGAACCGGTTGCCAAACTGCGGGAGGCTTACCCCAAGGTCAACGTCAGCCTGCATCAAGGGGCGCCCGATCAGGTGGCGCAAATGGTGATTGATGAAATTGCCGAGATCGGTATCGCCACGGAATCACTGGCCAATTACCCCGAGCTGGTGACGCTGCCCTGCTACGAGTGGCAACACATGCTGGTACTGCCCGTGGGCCACCCGCTGTGTCTGAAAGAGCGCGTCACACTGGAAGACATCGCGCAGGAACCCCTCATTACCTACCACCCGTCCTTCACCGGTCGCACCAAGATCGACCACGCCTTTGCTACACGCAAGCTCACGCCCCGCATTGCGCTGGAAGCCATTGATTCGGACGTGATCAAAACCTATGTGCGCCTGGGTCTGGGTGTGGGCATAGCCGCCGAAATGGCGGTCCGCGATGTGATTGATGATGGCGGCAAAAGTGGCTTAGCCGTGCGCCCCGCCGGGCACCTGTTTGGGCAAAATGTGGCCCGTGTCGCCTTCAAACGCAGTGCGTACCTGCGCAACTTCGTCTATAAATTTGCCGAGTTGTTGAGTGACCGCCTCAACCGCAACCTGATTGCCAAGGCCATGACCGGCCACGTGAACGATTACGAGTTATGAACACTGCTGCCCCCGCACCCCCGAACTGACCACCAAACTGCCCGCTGTCGGCACCACCATCTTCACCGTCATGTCCACACTGGCGGCTGAAAAAGGCGCCGTCAACCTGGGCCAGGGCTTCCCGGACTTTGATTGCGACCCGCACCTGGTGCAGTCCGTGACCGACGCCATGATGAAGGGCTTGAACCAGTACCCGCCCATGACCGGCGTGCCGGTACTACGCGAGGCCATCGCCGCGAAGCTGAAAGCCCTGCACGGCCCGTCCGGCGGGCGCGAATACAACGCGGCGACAGACATCACCATCACGGCCGGTGCCACGCAGGCCATCATCACGGCGATTCTGGCTGTGGTGCGGCCGGGTGACGAGGTCATCGTGCTGGAGCCCTGCTACGACAGCTACGTGCCCAACATCGAGCTGGCAGGTGGCACTGTGGTGCGGGTGCCCCTGATTCCCGGCACGTTCCGGCCCGACTTTGACAAGATCGCCGCCGCCATCACCCCCAAAACCCGAGCCATCCTGGTCAACAGTCCGCACAACCCCAGCGCCACGGTCTGGACGCGTGAGGACATGCTGAAGCTGCAGGACATTCTGGCGCCCACCGACGTGCTGCTGATCAGCGACGAGGTATACGAACACATGGTGTTCGACGGCCAGGCTCACGAGAGCGCGGCGCGTTTCCCGGGCCTGGCGGCACGCGCTTTCATCGTGTCCAGTTTTGGCAAGACCTACCACGTTACCGGCTGGAAAGTGGGTTTTGTCGCGGCGCCAGCGTCGCTGACCGCCGAGTTCCGCAAGGTGCACCAGTTCAACGTGTTCACCGTCAACACCCCGGTGCAATACGGCCTGGCCAGCTACATGGCCAGCCCCCAGCCGTATCTGGACCTGCCCGCTTTTTACCAGCGCAAACGCGATCTCTTTCGTGAAGGCCTGAAGCAAACCAAGTTCAAACTGCTGCCCAGCGAAGGCAGCTATTTCCAATGCGTAGACATTTCTGGCCTGGCCGTGCCCGAGCGCAACCTGCCTGAAGCGGACTTCTGCAAATGGCTAACGTCTGAGATCGGCGTGGCCGCCATTCCGCTATCCGCGTTTTACGGCAACGGTTTCGACCAGCGCGTGGTGCGGTTTTGCTTCGCCAAGAAGGACGAGACGCTGAATACGGCGCTGGGGCGGCTTGCACGGCTATAGAAACGCTATTAATTTTACAGCTGCTCACGCATATTCCACGAGGGATGAGCACCTAAAAGAACCACATGATCCGTACTGAGGCTGGTACTCAACCCTGATTGCAGGTCTGCAAAATCTATTTGCCAGTTAGCAGGACAGGGGTGAAGTAAATGAACATCCAGACGGAAAAGAAAGTGTTTGCTGCAATTAGAGTTCTTTTCTGAAAAAGCCCATTCCAGACTAATAGGACGATAAATCCGACAAAGCCCACAGTCATCCCAACCAAATGCAGGAAGGGCATCCAGTTCGCAATTGCAGGGACTAGTCGAATCGTGAAAAAGTAGATGGGCGTAACCATCAAGGCTGCAATCAGTGTCCATCGCGGACCTAAAGCTAACGGTTTATTGCTCATCAAATATTTCTGCTTATATGTGTTGAAGTTGGTTTGATGGACGACGATCACCCCAACTGTGCCCAAACCTTATCCAGCCGCTTCACACTCACCGGCTGCGGCGTGCGCAGTTCCTGCGCGAAGAAGCTGACGCGCAGCTCTTCCAGCAACCAGCGGAATTCCTGCATGCGCTCATCTACTGCGCCTTTGCGCTCGGCGACCAGCCGCCAGTAACGCTGCTCCTGCAGCCGCAGCTCGGCCAGGCGGGCGGCGTCGCGCGCCGGGTCGGCACGGTACTTTTCCAGGCGTAGCGTGATGGCCTTGAGGTAACGGGCGAAGTGCTGCAACTGGCTCCAGGGCGACGCGGTCAGGAAGCGTTTGGGCACCAGGCGCGCCAGTTGCTGCGACGCGTCTGCGGTGGCTTCCAGGGCGTTTTTGGTGTCCTTGATCTTGCGGGCGGCAGTGGCGTATTCGGTCAGGATGGTGCTGGCCAGACGCGCCACTTCATTGGCGATGAGGGTGAGGCGGCCCCTGCCCTCGTCCACCCGGCGCTTGAAATCGAACTCGTTGGTGGGCAGCGGGTCCAGCAGAAAAGCCCGGTCCAGCGCAACGGTGATGATCTGCTCGCGCAGCTCGTCGATGGTGCCGCCCACCGCCGCCGAGCTGGAACCCTCGGCGCTCTTGCCGACCTGCATGTAGGCCACGGCCATTTTTTGCAGATCAGGGATATTTTTGTCCAAGTATTTCAGCGCGTCCTTGATCTGCAGCGCGAACAGGCGGCGCAGACCGGCGCGGTGTTTGGCGCTGGCCACATCTGGTTCGTCGAACACCTCCACGGTGACGGCGTCGCCCCCGTCAATCAACGCGGGGAAACCAATCAGCGTTTGCCCACCTTGTCCCGGTTTGCGGATTTCCATCAGCTCCGGCAGCTCGCCAAAGGTCCAGGCCGTGTGGCGCTGGCCGACCGTCGTTGCAGTTTTGGCCGACTCATTTGCTACATTTTTAGCAGCTACTCGGGCACATTCCACGGGGTCTAGAGGTCTATTTGATGCCTCATTTGAGCCTGAATTGGCTCCCGCAGCAGGCCGGGCCTCCATCTTCAACCCCGCCAGCGCCTGAAACGCTCCGCGTGCCTGCGCGCCCAGCTCCGCCTTCAGCGCCCCCAGGTTGCGCCCGGTGCCCATCTGGCGGCCATGTTCGTCCACCACACGGAAATTCATGAACAGGTGCGGGCTGAGCATGTCCAGCTTGAAGTCCGCCCGCTTCACGTCCAGCGACGTCGTATCGCGTACGATTTTCAGCAGCACCTCGGTCAAGCCGCCGTGGCCAAACGCTTCGGGTGTGCTCAGAGTCGCAGCGATGCGGGCCGCGCTATCGGGTAGCGGCACAAAACGCGAGCGCGGCTTCTGGTGCAAGCTTTTCAGCAGCGCCAGAATCTTGTCCTTCAGCATGCCAGGCACCAGCCATTCGCAGCGCTCGTCGTTCACCTGGTTCAGCACAAACAGCGGCACCGACACGGTCAGCCCGTCTTTGGCGTCACCCGGCTCGTGCAGGTAGGCGGCGGCACAGTCCACACCGCCCAGGCGAATGGTCTTCGGAAACGCATTGGTGGTGATGCCTGCGGCCTCGTGGCGCATCAACTCTTCGCGCGTCAGCTTCAGCAGATCCGGTTGCTTTTTGACCTCTTCGCGGTACCAGCTCTCAAAGCTGTAGCCGCTGCACACGTCGGCGGGCAGTTGCTGGTCGTAAAACGCGTAGATCAGCTCGTCGTCCACCAGCACGTCCTGCCGCCGCGCCTTGTGCTCCAAGTCTTCCACCTGCTTGATGAGTTTCTGGTTCGCCGCCAAAAACGGCAGCAAGGTTTCCCATTCCTTGCCGACCAGCGCTTCGCGGATAAAAATTTCGCGCGCGCCGTGCATGTCCACCCGGCCATAGTTCACCTTGCGACCGCTGTAGACCACAATGCCGTACAGCGTGGCCCGCTCCAGCGCAATCACCTCCGCAGCCTTCTTCTCCCAATGCGGGTCCAGCAACTGTTTCTTGAGCAAATGCCCGCCCACGTTTTCGAGCCATTGCGGTTCGATATGGGCAATGCCACGGCCAAACAGTCGCGTGGTCTCCACCAACTCGGATGCCACAATCCACTTGCCCGGCTTCTTGGTCAGGTGCGCGCCGGGGTGGGCGAAGAACTTGATGCTGCGCGCGCCCAGGTATTCGCCGTTTTGGCCATCTTCCAGCTTGCAGCCGATATTACCCAAGAGGCCGGACAGCATGGACAAGTGCAGCTGCTCGTAGCTGGCAGGCTTGGTGTTCAGCCGCCATTTGTGCTCAGCCACCACGGTATGAAGCTGCGAATGGATGTCCTTCCACTCCCGCACGCGGCGGATATTGACGAAGTTCTGGCGCAGCAGCTGTTCGTACTGCCGGTTAGACAGCTTGTGTGACGACCCAGATGCAACCGAGGACGCTGTGGCCCGGGGTGCGCCGGGTGACGAAATTGAGCTACGCGACGAGGAGCCCGGCGTACCCTGGGTCACAGTGGCATCGGCGGGGCCAGAAGGGGGGCCCCCTCCACCCCGCGCATCATGAATCCACTTCCACAGCTTCAAATACCCCACAAACTCACTGCGCTCATCATCAAACTTCTGGTGCGCCGCATCCGCCTGCTGCTGTGCCTCCATGGGCCGGTCACGCACATCCTGCACGCTCAAGGCAGACGCAATCACCAGCGCCTCGTCCAGCGCCTCGCGCGAACGGGCTTCCAGCAACATGCGCCCCACACGTGGGTCCAACGGCAGGCGGCTCAGCTCCTGCCCCAACGGTGTCAATTCATTGGCATCGTCCACCGCGCCCAGTTCGTTGAGCAACTGGTAGCCATCGGCAATCGCGCGACCACTGGGCCGCTCCAGAAACGGAAAGTCTTCAACGATGCCCAAGTGCAGGGACTTCATACGCAAGATGACGCCGGCCAATGACGATCGCAGAATTTCGGGGTCGGTAAACCGCGCCCGACCGTCAAAATCCTTTTGGTCGTACAGGCGAATACAGATACCGTTGGCGACGCGACCGCAGCGCCCGGCGCGCTGGTTGGCCGAACTCTGGCTGATGGGCTCCACCAGCAACTGCTCCACCTTGCTACGGAAGCTGTAGCGCTTGATGCGCGCGGTGCCGGCGTCAATGACGTATCTTGTGCCTGGAACTGTGAGCGAGGTTTCGGCAACGTTGGTCGCCAGCACAATGCGGCGCCCCGTGTGGCCGTCAAAAATGCGGTCCTGCTCGGCCGGGCTCAGTCGGGCAAACAGCGGCAGCACCTCGGCCCCGCGCATCACGGGCTGGTGGCTCAGGTGCTTGCGCAGGTGGTCTGCCGCCTCACGAATCTCACGCTCACCGGGAAGGAAGACAAGAATGTCGCCCTGGTTGTGCGGTTCGCGCCACAGCTCATCCACGCCATCGGCAATCGCGTTGTTCATGTCGTATTCGCGCGACTCCTCAAACGGCCGGTAGCGCTGCTCCACCGGGAACATGCGGCCCGACACCATGATCACCGGCGCCGGGCCCTTACTGGACTTGAAATGGTCCGCAAAGCGTTGCGCGTCAATCGTGGCCGAGGTGACGATGATCTTCAGGTCCGGGCGGCGCGGCAATATCTGACGCAGGTAGCCCAGCAGGAAGTCGATGTTCAACGAGCGCTCGTGCGCCTCGTCGATGATGATGGTGTCGTAGGCATTGAGCAGTGGGTCGGTCTGTGTCTCGGCCAGCAAGATGCCATCCGTCATCAGTTTGACCGAGGCGTCTTTGCTTAAGCGATCCTGGAACCGCACCTTGAAACCGACTACATCGCCCAGCGGCGTCTTCAACTCTTCCGCAATGCGCTTGGCCACGCTGCTGGCGGCAATGCGCCGCGGCTGGGTGTGACCAATCAGCTTGCCGCGTTGGCCTTCGGGGTAATTCAGCTTGCCCCGGCCCATGGCAAGCGCGATTTTCGGGAGCTGTGTCGTCTTGCCCGAACCGGTTTCACCGCAGACGATCACAACCTGGTGGGCAACTATGGCGTCGGTTATCTCTTGGCGTTTGCCCGATACGGGCAGGGATTCGGGGAATTCGATATTCAAAGAAAACATTGGGGCTCGATTATCGGGCCGATAGTGAATCGCCCCGGGTTTCGTGGAGGCCCGTTGGGTTAAGTCATTCCGTGGTGGCGGTTTGACGGGCTAATTGCCGAAAGTAGTTTTCTTCAGCTTCGGCAGGGGGAATGTATCCGATGGGCTCCAGCAGTCTGTGGTGGTTAAACCAGGATACCCATTCCAGTGTTGCAAGTTCCAGCGATTCCCTGGTCTTCCAGGGCGCTCTGCGATGGATCAATTCAGCCTTGTACAAGCCATTGATCGTTTCCGCCAGGGCATTGTCATAACTGTCCCCTCGGCTGCCCACGGATGGCTCGATGCCTGCCTCGGCCAGCCGCTCGCTGTACCGAATGGACACGTATTGCGACCCGCGATCCGAATGATGAATCAGTGCATCGTCGCGTTGTGGTTGCCGGTCATACAAGGCTTGCTCCAACGCGTCCAGAACAAAGTCTGTTCGCATGGAACTGCTCTGACGCCAGCCCACAATCCGGCGTGCGTAAACATCAATGACAAAGGCCACGTATTGCCAGCCCTGCCAGGTTGTGACATACGTGAAGTCCGATACCCACAGCTGATTGGTTCGGTCTGCCCTGAATTGCCGGTTGACACGGTCCAGTGGACATGGCGCGTTGGCATCCGAAACGGTGGTGCGCACGACTTTGCCACGGCGCACTCCGCGCAGGCCCAGGCGTCGCATCAAGCGCTCGACCGTGCAGCGGGCCACGGCAATGCCTTCGCGGTTCATCTGTTTCCAGACCTTGTCGGCGCCGTAGACCTGCATGTTGGCGTGCCAGACCCGCTGGATGTGGGGTGCCAGGGCAACATCGCGTTGCGCTCGTGCGCAGCGCTGTGCCGGATTGCGTTGCTGCGCGGCATGACGCCTGTAGCAAGACGGGGCAATCTGCAAGACTTTGCAGATCGGCTCGACCCCGTAGGTATCGCGGTGCTGATCGATAAAGTCCTTCAGGACTTGAGTCGGCGGCTCGATGCTGAAGCCTGGGCAAAAAAAGCGCTGGCCGTCTTGAGGATGTTATTGGCCCGGCGCAGTTCCTTGACCTCTCGCTCCAGGGCCTTGATACGCTCGCGTTCACTGGAGCTCAGACCTTCGCGCTGGCCGCTGTCGACCTCTTGACGCTTGACCCATTCCAATAAAGTCTGCGGCACGCAGCCAATCTTGGGGGCTATGGAATCAACAGCCGCCCACAGTGAGGGGTACTCCCCCGGTGCTCCTGTACCAGCCGCACGGCACGTTCCCGGACTTCGGGTGAAAACTTCGTTGACTTGTTCATGGCTCCATTCTCTTAAATGTTGGAGCCTCCTCAATTCCCGGGGCGATTCAGGTGTTTACTTTGGCCCAGAAATAAGTGCCACCTCATTGGAAATCATTTGTTTGATACTAGGCGGTCAAAATCCCAGTGTAAAGTTCTATAAGGGGAAAAGGAGCGCATCAGAATTCAAAGTGATCTTCGAAGAATTTTCGTATTTATCTAACCTTGAGGCCAAGCGAAAAGGGTTAGTCGTTTGACATTGCGACAACTACTTTGCCAACCACGCCATCCCCATAAACACCCCCATCATCACCGGCTGATGCAGCATGTAATAACTCAAGCTCCATCGCCCCAGCCAAGTTAGCGGCTGGTTCATCACAGGCACCCGCCACGCCAGAATTGCTGGCCGGTTGCGCAATAACCAGCTACCCGACGCCACACCCCACCACATCACGCCCAACCAGGGGATCAGCGGCGCGTAGTCTTCGGTGACCGGTTTTTTGGTGATCAAACCCAGCCAATTCAGCCAGTTTGAGTTGAAAAATACGGCCTCAGACCTCATGTCCAGTGCGTGAGCAGCTACAAACTTCATAGCAATTGCCAGCGCACCCAGCGCCCACAGCCAGTTGCCCCAACCCGCGGTCAGCCGCGCGATGACCAGCATCAAGGCAAAGCCGTGCAGCACGCCGAAGTAGATCCAGCTGTTGGGGAACATGATGTACGAGCTCACCGACACCAGCACGGCGCACGCGGCGATCTGCCGCCAGCGCCGCCAGAAATGCGGCCAGGTCTGGCCGCGCTGGGTGGCGATGGCCTGGCCCAGCCCTGCACAAAACAGGAACAGGCTGACGATCACCACGCGCTGCCAGGTCCAGAACGGGTCCGCGTAAAAGTTTTGCCTGATGTAGCCAAACTGGTTCAGGTCAAAGCAGAAATGAAACGCGGTCATCCACACCATGGCGAAGCCGCGCAGGGCATCTACGGCGTCAAACCGGGCGGCGGGCTGGGAGGGATCGGCGGACATACGTGGTCCCGCCAAGGCCCGCCAGCAGGGCCGCGCACGCCTCGGGGGCAGCGACCCGGTGGTGGAGCGTGGGGCCAGACACCCATGCTACAAATCAATGAAGCTGCCGTTCGCACCCAGCAAGACGCCACATACATGCGGCTGCGCCAGTGGATTGCCATGGGCAAATTCACTCCGGGCGAGCGCCTGAAAATCCATGATGTGGCGCAACAGCTGGGCGTGGGCGACATGCCGGTTCGCGCGGCGCTGCAGCGGCTGGCTGCCGAGGGCGCGTTGATCAACGTCCCCCACTGCGGCGTGGTGGTGCCGCGGCTGTCGGTGGCGGAATTTGACGATTTGCTGCAGGTGCGCCTGCTGCTGGAAGGCGACGCTGCCGAGCGCGGCACGCTGCGGCTGACCGACACGCAGGCCGCGCGCCTGCATGTGCTGGGCGAGCGCATGGACAAGGCGCTGGCCGAGCACAACGCCGATGTATATCTGGAGGCCAACGAGGCCTTTCACATCCTGCTCTACAAGGCCGCCGGTTCGCCCATGCTGATGAACCTGATTGAAGCGGCGTGGCTGAAGGTGGGGCCCATTTCCAACCAGCTGTTTGACACGCCCGATGCCCGCTCCCTGCTGAACAAGGCGCACCACGAGGCGCTGCAGGCCATCGACAAACGTGACTGCGCAGCGGTAAGGCGCGCTATTGAGCGCGACCTGTTTGCGGCCGGGCAACTGCTGCGGCGGAGCTGTGCCAAAGGCTCGTTGACCGCTGTGCCATCAGTAGCCGCCTGAGCGACGGGCCGAATCAATTGCCGGTGTTATCGCTGTCCGATTTGCCGTTTTTGCTGCTGCTGGCAGCCGCCTTCGCACTGGTGGTCTGGCTGCTGGGCAAGCCGTATTTCACGCGCAGGCGTTTTGCGCGGCTGCGCCGCCGGCCCTTTCCTGCCACGTGGCGCACCGTGCTGAAAGAGCGCGTGCCTTACTTTCGCCGCCTGCCGGCCGATCTGCAGATGCAGCTCAAGGGGCACATTCAGGTGTTTCTGGCCGAGAAAGCGTTCATCGGCTGCCGTGGGCTGGAGGTGACGGACGAGATGCGCGTCACCATCGCCGCGCAGGCCTGTTTGCTGATACTCAACCGGCCAACCGACTACTTTGCCAGCCTGCGCCAGATACTGGTTTATCCCGGCCCCTTCATCGTGAACCGGACTCACACCGACTACGCGGGTGTGAAGCAGGACCAGCGCCAGGTGCTGGCCGGGGAGTCGTGGTCCGAGGGGCAGGTGATCCTGTCCTGGGAAGATGTGGTGGGAGGCGCGGCCGATGTGTCGGACGGTCGCAACGTGGTGATCCACGAGTTCGCGCACCAGCTGGACCAGGAAAACGGCGCGGCCAATGGCGCGCCGATTCTGGCGCCCCACCACGCCAAACGCTGGGCGCGGGTGATGAGCGAGGCGTATGCGCGGCTACAAGAGGAAACCCAGGCAGAACCATCAGATCGGCCCACGCTGATCAACGACTATGGTGCCACCGACCCCGTGGAGTTTTTTGCCGTGGTGTCAGAAACGTTTTTTGAGCAGGCGCAGCGCCTGTCGGAAGAGCACCCGGATTTGTACCGGGAGATGGTGGCGTTTTATTGTGTGGACCCGTTGAGCTGGTAACTCAGGCTTCAGACTTGCGGCCAAAGACCTTCTGGCCCAGCGTCACAACGCCCAAAGCCAGGGCACCGGCAGCCACGCCACTCAGGCCGCCCAGCACGGTAGAAATCACCGTTGCCATCCAGCCGCTGCCTGCGACGGCTGCAATGCCTTCAACGGCATGGTGCAGCCACGGCCAGCCGTGAACCAGAATTCCGCCCCCCACAAAGAACATGGCCGCAGTGCCCACCACGGACAAGGCCTTCATCAACCAGGGCGCGCCCCGCAAAATCAGGCCACCCAGGCTGCGTCGCCAGGCTGCCTTGCGGCGGCTCAAGTACAGGCCCCAGTCATCGAGCTTCACGATGCCGGCTACCACGCCGTACACCCCCACGGTCATCACCACCGCGATGGCCGCCAGCACGGCAAACTGCTGACCCAGCGGCACGCCCGCCACCGTGCCCAGGCTGATGACGATGATTTCGGCAGACAGGATAAAATCCGTCCGCACCGCGCCCTTGATCTTGTCTTTTTCAAACGCCACGATGTCCACCGTTTCGTCTGCCAGCGCCTTGATCTGCTCCGCGTGATGGGCCTGGTCTTCAGAGGCCCTGTGCAAGAACTTGTGTGCGATCTTCTCAAACCCTTCAAAGCACAGATACGTGCCGCCCACCATCAACAGCGGCGTGATGGCCCATGGCGCCAGCGCACTGATTGCCATCGCGGCGGGCACCAGAATGGCCTTGTTCACCAACGAGCCTTTGGCCACAGCCCACACCACAGGCAACTCGCGGTCGGCTTGCACCCCGGAAACCTGCTGGGCATTCAGCGCCAGGTCATCACCCAGCACACCGGCGGTTTTCTGCGCGGCCACCTTGGTCATCAGCGAGACATCGTCCAGCAGCGTGGCGATATCGTCAATCAGTGCCAGCAGGCTAGAGGTTGCCATCGTTACTCCAAACTATCGGAAACAGGGGGTCGTTCATTAGCGCACCATCAGCCAGACGCGACGCCAGCCCGGTAAACGGCGGCGATGTGCGCCAGGGCCGCACCGCGTGGCGGGCATCGTCACCCAGGTAGCGTGCTGAAAACACCCGGCGGCGCATGGCCGGACCCACGCCGCTGCTGGCGTGCAGCGTGAGCATGTGAAACGCCACGGCATCGCCCGGCTCCAGCGCCCAGGCGAGCTGTTTGAACTGCCCGGGATGCGCGTCAATCTGGGGCAGCTCGGCCAGCGTGCCGTCCGGAAACCACTTGGCCTGCTGGTCGCGGAAGGTGCGCGGCATGTACCAGGTGCCTGCGTGCGAACCAGCCACGAATCGCAACGTGCTCGCCAGTGGCACGGGGTCCACGGGAATCCAGAAACTGACGTTTTGCCGGCCCGCCACGTTGTAATACGGCTGGTCCTGATGCCACGGCGTCGGTTGACGCGTGCCGGGCTCTTTCACCAGCAGGTGGTCGTGGTACAGGCGCACGGTGTCGCTTTGCATCAGCTGGGCAGACACTCGCGGCAAGGCGGAATCCAGCATCACCGCGCGGTAGGCCGGGTTGTCCTGCCAGGTGCAAAAGTCTTCGACAAAGCGCCCGGGGTCATCGGGCTGACTGGCCACCATGCACAGCGGGCTGGGGTTAGCCAGGTTGTGGTCGATGCCCTCTGCTAGTTGCTGGACTTCGGCTGGCGTCAGCACCCCGCGCAGCACGACGGCGCCGTCGCGGGCGTAGTCGGTGATGGTTTGCGTGGGTAGCTGGAACGGGGCGGTCATGTAACGCGTGGGTGTTTGTTGCCTTGGCCTAACCCACCCACTTGCGGGCGTTGTGCCACAACTGCATCCACGGGCTGTGCGCGTTGATGTCGCCGTTCGTCCAGCTCATCTGCACATTGCGGAACACACGCTCGGGGTGCGGCATCAGCGCGGTGAAGCGGCCGTCTGCGGTGGTGACTGCGGTCAGGCCGCCAGGGCTGCCGTTGGGGTTGAACGGGTAGGTTTCCGTGGCTGCACCGTGGTTGTCAGTGAAGCGCATGGCGGCAATGGCTTTGTCGGCGTTGCCCCGGTATTTGAAGTTGGCATAACCTTCGCCGTGCGCCACGGCGATGGGCAGGCGCACACCGGCCATGTCTTTGAAGAACAATGACGGCGATTCCAGCACCTCCACCATGCTCAGGCGCGCCTCGAAACGCTCGCTCTGGTTGGTGGTGAAACGCGGCCAACTCTCAGCGCCAGGGATGATGTCGGCCAGCTCGGCAAACATCTGGCAGCCGTTGCACACGCCCAGGCCAAAGGTGTCGGCCCGACCAAAGAAGGCCTTGAACTGATCCGCCAGCACGGCGTTGAACGTGATGGAGCGGGCCCAGCCGATACCGGCGCCCAGCGTGTCGCCATAGCTGAAGCCGCCACACGCCACCACGCCCTTGAAGTCGGCCAGATTGGCGCGGCCGGTTTGCAGGTCGGTCATGTGCACGTCAAACGCCTCAAAGCCCGCCTCGGTAAAAGCGTAGGCCATCTCCACGTGCGAGTTGACGCCCTGCTCGCGCAGCACCGCCACTTTGGGATGATTCTTCAGGAAAGCAGGTGCTATTGAATCAGTAGCTACTTGCGCATATTCCATGAGGTCTGGAGGCCGATTTGATGGGTAAAAAGCGTGCAAACCGGGGTCCAGCGCCTCTCCGGCGGCTGCGTGCTCGGCATCGGCGCAAGCGGGGTTGTCGCGCAGCTGGCAGATCTTCCAGCTAGTGTTGTCCCACACCTGATGCAGGTCGTGCAGTTTGGCGGTGAACACGGCTTTGGCGTCGCGCCAGACCTGCACCTCGCCCACGCCAGCCGTGATGGTGGAACCCGCAGGCCGGGTTTTGCCCACGAAGTGGCTGTGTTTGCTCAGACCATGCTCGCGCAGGGTTTGCATCACGGCGCTGCGCTCGGCGGTACGCACCTGCAGCAGCACGCCCAGCTCCTCGCTGAACAAGGCTTTCAGTGTGAGTTCTTCACGACGCGCACTCACCTGCCCCGCCCAGTTTTTGCTGTCGCCATGCTCGGCGCGGCTGTCCGATATGCCGTCGCCCTCGGTCACCAGCAGGTCCACGTTCAGCGCCACACCCACGTGCCCGGCAAACGCCATCTCGCAGGCGGTGGCCATCAGACCGCCGTCGCTGCGGTCGTGGTACGCCAGAATCTGGCCTTGCGCGCGCAAGGCGTTCACGGCGTTCACGAGGTTGATCAGGTCCTGCGGATCGTCCAGATCGGGCACGACATCGCCCACCTGCCCCAGCGTCTGCGCCAGCATGCTACCGCCCATGCGGTTCTGGCCCTTGCCCAGATCGATCAGCACCAGCGTGGTCTCCGGCTCGGCAGTGTTGAGCTGCGGCGTGAGTGTGCCGCGCACATCGGCCAGCATGGCGAAAGCGGTGACGATCAGGCTGACGGGGGATGTCACCTTTTTGGCTCCTCCGCGTCTTTCCATTGGGTGCGCATGGACAGGCTGTCTTTGCCCACCGGAATGGAAATGCCCAGCGCCGGGCACAGCTCCAGACCCACGGCCTTGACGGTTTCATACAGGGCAGCGTCTTCACCCGGCTCGCCACAAGCTGCCATCCAGTTGGCCGACAGCTTGACACGCGACAACTCGAGCGGCGCGGCCAGCAGGTTGGTGATGGCCTCGGCCACCGCCATGCGGCCCGATGCAGGCGCGTCGATGCTGGCCAGCGGCGTGCGCTCGCCCATGCTCATGGCCTCGCCCGCGAAGCCCTTGTAATCCGCCAGCGTGACGGCGCAATCCGCCACCGGTACCTGCCACGGCCCCACCATCTGGTCGCGATGGCTCAGGCCACCCACGGTGCGGTCGCCGATGGTGATGAGGAAGCGTTTGGACGCCACCGTCGGGCTGGCCAGGACGTCGATGACGGCCTTTTGCAGGCACACGCCGGTCAGGTTAAGGGGGGCAAATTTGCGTGCCACCGTCTTCACATCCCGGTGCATCTTGGGCGGCTTGCCCAGCAGCACGTTCATCGGCATATTGACCGCTGCGTCAGCAGCGGGCTCCGCCACGATGAGCTGACGTTCCTCCGTCGCCACCCCCACCACCGCAAACGGGCAGCGCTCACGCTCACACATGGCCGTAAACAAAGCCAGCGACTCCGGCGCAATCGCCAGCACGTAACGCTCCTGGCTTTCGTTGCACCAGATTTCCTTGGGCGCCATGCCGCTTTCTTCCAGCGGAACGGCGCTCAGATCAAACCGCGCGCCACGGCCGGCGTCATTGGTCAGCTCGGGGAAGGCGTTCGAGAGCCACCGGCACCGACGTCGTGAATGGCGAGGATGGGGTTACCCGCACCCTGTATCCAGCACTGGTTGATGACCTCCTGTGCACGGCGCTCAATCTCGGGGTTGCCGCGCTGCACCGAGTCAAAGTCCAGCTCGGCCGCATTCGCGCCCGTGGCCATGGAGCTGGCGGCACTGCCGCCCATGCCGATGCGCATGCCGGGGCCACCCAGCTGGATCAGCAGGCTGCCGGCAGGGAACTCGATCTTTTTGGTCTGCCCGGCATCGATGGTGCCCAGGCCACCTGCAATCATGATGGGCTTGTGATAGCCGCGCTGAATGGTGTCGGTGCTGGAGGACACCGATTGCTCGTATTCGCGAAAATAGCCCAGCAAATTGGGTCGCCCGAACTCGTTGTTGAACGCCGCACCGCCCAGCGGGCCCTCGGTCATGATCTGCAACGGGCTGGCAATGTGTTCAGGCTTGCCGAAAGGGGCAACGCCGTCCTGCAACCAGAGTCTGGACACCGTGAAACCGGTCAACCCGGCCTTCGGCTTGGAACCACGACCGGTCGCGCCTTCGTCGCGAATCTCGCCACCCGCGCCGGTGGACGCACCGGGAAACGGCGAGATGGCAGTGGGGTGATTATGCGTTTCCACCTTCATCAGCACATGATTCAAGGCGCTCTGTTTTTGATAGCTGCTCACGCCCTGCTCTTGGGGGCTGGAGGCCGATTTGGCTATGAATCTTTCTACGTTCGAGCCCTCCATCACCGAGGCATTGTCCGAATACGCCACCACCATGTGCTGCGGGTTCGTCTGGTGCGTGTGGCGGATCATGCCAAACAGGCTGTGGCTCTGCGCCACGCCGTCGATGGTGAACTGCGCGTTGAAAATCTTGTGGCGGCAGTGCTCGCTGTTGGCCTGCGCAAACATCATCAGTTCCACATCGGTGGGGTTGCGCTTCAATTGGGTGAAGGCGTTCACCAGGTATTCGATCTCGTCATCGGCCAGTGCCAGGCCGAACTGCGTGTTGGCGACTTCCAGCGCTGCCCTGCCCGTGCTCAGCACGTCGATATGGGCCAGCGGTTCCGCCTGCAACTCCGTAAACAGGTTCAGGGCCTGCACACGGTCGAACATGGCACTCTCGGTCATGCGGTCATGCATCAGATTGGCCACTTGGGCCAGTTGCGCCTCGCTCAATGAAGGCTTGCCCAGCAAGCCGGACTTCAACGACACCCGGTATTCGGTGATGCGCTCCACCCGGCGCACCGCCAGACCGCAGTTGTGCGCAATGTCGGTCGCCTTGGACGCCCACGGCGACACGGTGCCAAAACGCGGGGTGACCACGATCAGGGTGCCCTCTTGCGCGCCAGCGTAAGGATCGCCATAGGTCAGCAAGGCGCCCAACTGGGCTTTTTGGGCGTCCGTGGGCAGCGCGTCAGAGGCCACCAGGTGCACAAACCGGGCTGAAACCCCGGAAATCTTGTCGTGAATGGCTTGCAGGCCGGGCAACAGTTGCTGGATGCGAAAGCTGCTGAGAGCGCTGCCGCCCTCGAATTGGGTGATGTGCAGGGTCACGTAAGGGCCTGGAAGGTGGGCTGGTCGATTTGGAAAGACGCACAACCCGGACGCCAACTGGGCCCGGACCGGCAGACTGATGATTTTAGCTGTGTTGGCCTCACCTGACGTCGGTCGCAGTGGTACGCTTGCCACCCATGCAGACCTTTCGCCGTGGCAATGCCTCCCTGTCAACCAAGCTGATGCGCATTGGCGCGGCGCTGCTGATTGTGGCTTTGACCTCGATCAGTCTGACGCTGTGGGTCACCTGGCACCTGGAAGGCGGTGCGGCTGCAGTCAACGAGGCTGGCCGCATGCGCATGCAAACCTGGCGACTGGTAAGTGCAGTTCAGGCGAATATTCCGGCCGCCGAGCGCATGAGTCTGATTCAGCAATTCGATGAAAGTCTGGCGCTGCTGCGCAACGGCGACCCGTCGCGCCCGCTGTTTGTACCCCGGGACGACGAGGTGGCAGCCCGTTTCGACCAGGTTCAGACCATCTGGACAGCCCGGCGCAGCCAGTGGCTGGCGTTTTCCCCTTCGACGCATCAGGACATCATCCCGGCGACGACCGAGTTTGTTGCGGCTATTGACCAGCTGGTGATGGCTATCGAGCAGCAATTGTCCAGACTGACCGCCATCCTCAACCTGTTTCAGTTAGTGATGGTGGCTCTCGCCATCGGGGGGGCCGTGGTGATGATTTACACCGGCTACCAGTACGTGATCAACCCGCTGGGACGCTTGCAGCAGGGATTGCGCAAGGTTGAGGTGGGAGATTTTTCCACGCGGATCGAGGTGGACACGAACGATGAGTTCGGACAGGTGGCCGGCGGCTTTAACCGCATGGCGACACGGCTGCAGTCGTTGTACGGCAGCCTGGAGGAACAGGTTGAGGTCAAGACCCGGCACATCGAGACGCAGCGCGCCAAGATTGAGTCACTCTATGAAGTGAGCGCCTTTCTGGCCAGTGCGAACACCATTGAGGAACTGTCCAAAGGCTTTGCCAAGCGGATTCGAACCGTCATGAAAGCCGACGCTGTGGCGGTTCGGTGGTCCGACGAGGCCAACCAGCGCTACCTGATGCTGGCGTCCGACTGCTTTCCGCAGGACATGGTGGATGAGGAGCGCAGCCTGTTGGCCGGGGCCTGCGCTTGTGGCAACCTGGCACCTGATGCGCGAACCCGGGTGATCCCCATCGCGAACCATGATGAAGCCCCTGTGCGCCATTGCACGCGCGCGGGCTACGAGTCTCTGGTGAGTGTGCCCATCCGGCTGCAGCAGCGGCTGATTGGTGAAATTGACCTGTTCTTCCGGTCCGCTGTCACGCTCAGAAGTGACGAGGTTGAGTTGCTGGACGCGCTGGCCAGCCATCTGGCCAGTGCATTGGAGGGCCTGCGCGCGGCTGCTCTGGAGCGCGAAGCCGCTGTAGGAGAGGAACGTGCCTTGCTGGCGCGTGAGTTGCACGACTCCATTGCCCAGTCGCTGGCGTTCCTCAAGATACAGGTTCAGCTGTTGCGAACGGCATCGCAAAAAGAAAAAACTGAACAGGTGCAGACTGCGCTGGACGAACTGGATACCGGCCTGCGCGAGAGCATCAACGATGTGCGGGAACTGCTGGTTCATTTTCGTACGCGGACCAACACCGACGACATCGAGCGTGCGCTGCAGGAAACCCTGCAGAAGTTCAAACACCAGACAGGGCTGCCTACGCTGCTGCAGGTCAAGGGCGAGGGGCTGCCGCTGCCGGCAGACGTGCAGGTGCAGGTTCTGCACGTGGTGCAGGAGGCCTTGTCCAACGTGCGCAAACACGCCGGCGCCACCCATGTCAGCCTGGAGGTCGTCAAGGGCGAAAGATGGCGCTTTGTGGTGCGGGACAATGGCATCGGGTTTGTCACACAGGCCCGCCAGGGTGAATCGCATGTGGGCATGAAGATCATGCAGGAGCGGGCCGCACGCATAGGGGCTGATGTGGGCATTGCTTCCGAAGTTGGAACCGGCACCGTCGTCACCCTGATACTGCCAGCTCACCCCATTTCTGCGCCCAGTGTGGCCACAGTCGGACTAGCAGACACGTTGCTGGCAGGAACGACGACGGCGCCATGAGTTCGGCTCACAACAAGATAACAAGATGAAACCCATCCAACTGCTGCTGGTAGATGACCACAACCTGTTCCGGCGTGGCCTGAACGCCCTGCTATCTCAGGACGGGCGATTCGAGGTGACCTGTGAGGCCGGCGATATGGGAGAGGCATTGCGGTGCGCCCAGCGGGCTCGCCCGGACGTGATTTTGCTGGACAACCACTTGCCCGGCGTGCGCGGCGTGGATGGTATTGCGACCCTGAAGGAGGCGGCCCCTGGCGTGCGCATACTGATGCTCACCGTGAGCGAAAACGAAGACGATCTGGCAGCTGCCTTGCAGGCTGGAGCAGATGGCTATTTGCTGAAAACGGTGGAGTCGGACCAGCTCTGCGACGCCATCGTCAAGGTTCTGGCCGGGGAATCCGTCATCAGCCCGGAAATGATGACCAAGTTTGTAGCGGTATTCCGGGCTAAAGGCCCAGTAACGACCAACGGTGGCATACCCGCTCCCGCGCCGGCAAACAGTCCGGAGTCCGGCATGGACACGCTCTCGGCGCGAGAGCGTGAAATTCTGGCGTTCATCGCACGGGGCGACAGCAACAAGGTGATTGCCCGCGCGCTGGATATCGCGGAAACCACGGTGAAAGTGCATGTCCAGCACATTCTGCGCAAACTGCAACTGACCTCGCGGGTTCAGGTTGCGGTTTATGCCGCTGGTCGCGGCATGATTTGACATAAATCAAGCTTTTCTCGAACAACCGCTCGGATAGTTCTTTGGAACTAGGGTGAAGCCGGGGGCCCTAGTTCTTTTTGGCACGTCTGCACGTTCCAACGGCGGATAGGCAATCGGCCCATAAGAGCCGACAGTCATGACATATCTCAGGAGAAATGAATATGGCCTCTGAACTGAACAATTCGAGAAAAGCCTGGTCGGTGCTGATTGTCAGCACGCTGGCTTTCACAGTGTGTTTCATGGTCTGGATGATGTTTGGCGTCATCGGCATCCCGATCAAGAAGATGCTCAACCTCAACGCGACGCAGTTCGGGCTGCTGACGGCGACGCCAGTGCTGACTGGCTCCCTCATTCGCGTGCCACTGGGCATCTGGACCGACCGCTACGGCGGTCGCATTGTGATGGCAGTTTTGATGGCGATCACGGTGCCAGCCATCTGGATGATGAGCTACGCAACAGAATACTGGCATTTCCTGACCATCGGGCTGTTTGTGGGCCTGGCGGGCGGGTCGTTTTCGGTCGGCACCCCTTATGTGGCTCGCTGGTTCCCCAAGAGCCGCCAGGGCATGGCCATGGGTGTTTACGGCGCAGGCAATTCCGGCGCCGCGGTGAACAAATTCGTCGCACCGGTTCTGCTGGTGGCTTTTGGCTGGGCCATGGTGCCGCAGGTCTACGCCGCAGTGATGCTGGGCGCACTGATCCTCTTCTGGCTGTTCAGCCACAGCGATCCAGCCCATCTGGTGCCCAGCAACGTTTCGTTCACTGACCAGCTCAAGGCGCTGAAGGATCCCAAGGTCATCAAGTATTGTCAGTACTACAGCATTGTGTTTGGCGGATACGTCGCACTCAGCTTGTGGATGGTGCAGTATTACGTGGGTGAGTTTGGCCTGGACATTCGGGTAGCAGCACTTCTCGCGGCCTGCTTCTCGCTACCCGGCGGTGTGTTGCGCGCCTTTGGAGGCGTGCTGTCAGATAAATTTGGGGCCCACAGCGTGACTTGGTGGGTCATGTGGGTGAGCTGGATTTGCCTGTTCCTGCTGTCTTATCCGCAGACCGATTTCACCATCATGACGGTGACTGGACCAGCTACCTTTCATCTTGGTCTGAACGTTTACATGTTCACGGCGCTGATGTTCATCCTCGGCATTGCCTGGGCATTCGGCAAGGCCAGCGTCTTCAAGTACATCAGCGATGACTATCCGCAAAACATTGGCGCCATCAGCGGCATCGTGGGCCTGGCGGGTGGCTTGGGTGGTTTCGTACTGCCCATCATGTTCGGCGCACTGATGGACCTGACCGGCATTCGTTCGAGCGCGTTCATGCTGATGTATGGCGTGGTTTGGGTCTCGCTGATCTGGATGTACTGGACTGAGGTCCGGGGCACCGAACTGATGGGCAAAAACGCCAAAAGCTTCTCTCTTCAAAATTAAACCGGCCCAAACACTGGAGTCATCATCATGAGTGAAAAAACCTATTCAAGCGCAGACATCGCCGATTGGCGCCCAGAGGACAACGCCTTTTGGGAATCCACTGGTAGCAAAGTGGCTTACCGCAACTTGTGGATATCCATCCCCAACCTGCTGGTCGGTTTTGCCGTGTGGGGTATGTGGGGCATCATCACGGTACAGATGCTGAATCTGGGCTTCCCGTTCAAGCCAGCCGACATGTTCGGCCTGACGGCTATTGCCGGCCTGATGGGAGCCACGCTGCGCATACCGGCATCGTTCTTCATCAAGCTCTCGGGCGGACGCAACACCATATTTCTGACCTCCGTGTTGCTGATGGTTCCGGCCATCTGGACCGGCATTGCGTTGCAGGACAAGAACACGCCGCTGTGGGTGTTCCAGGCCTGTGCCTTCCTCAGCGGCATCGGCGGCGGCAACTTTGCCTGCTCCATGTCCAACATCTCCAGCTTCTTCCCCAAGCGCCTGCAGGGCACCGGGCTGGGACTCAATGCGGGCTTGGGCAATTTCGGCGTGACCACCATGCAGGTGCTGATACCGCTGGTGATGACAGTCGGTTTGTTTGGCGGCGCTGCCGGGGGCTCCATGGTGCTGCTCAAGGACAGCGGCTGGATTTTGGGCAAGATCGTGGCGGGTACGCCCACCTTTGTCCAGAACGCGGGCTTTATCTGGGCTGCCATTCTGCTGCCGTTGGTCATTGCAGCCTGGTTCGGTATGAACAACCTGCTGACGCTGTCCGCCAACTACGGTGGCACACTGGCCGCTTTTGCCAAGATTCTGTATCTGTGGGGCATTACCTGCGTGGTCGGCGCGTTGGGACTGTACCTCTATCTGCCGGCGCCTACCGGTTTGGGCCTGCTCAATATGTGGGTGGCCTTGCCCCTGATCATCGTGGCGGTACTGCTGGTCATGAAGCTCGCCGCGTTTGGCGAGATGAAGGCCAATATCGGCAACCAGTACGCCATTTT
>JADJII010000012.1:0-73620 GCA_016707075.1 Candidatus Egaibacter danicus | reverse complement strand
AAGAGAAACGTCAAAGAATGGGAGGTCGATGCTCTGGGGGTTCCGGCACCGCAATGGCCAGCCACGGTATGGCGGGAACTCGAACTGTGGGTGCCAGGCTGTCAAGGCGCGTCAACGCCGGCGCCAATGCCGGCGCAAAAGCCAGATCACAGGCGATCTGGCAAGAAGTCATATTTTTTTGGGAGTCTCCCGCAGGCAGCAAACCCTCGGCGTCATGGCAGGATTCTGCAGGCATTGACAAAACGGTGCCGGGGAGATGATCCATCTGCACCGGAATGACATACCCGGCAACCGCCCCACGCATGAGCATGGCCAAAAGCAAAACCATCGAAATCCATGAGCGCGATGTCATCGGACAAGAATAACGTGAAGTGCCAATTCCATATTGATGCAGGTCAATCTGCTTCGTACATCCTCGCGCCAGACTGCCATCACACGGCCGGCAACAGATTCCCTCGCGCGGTCAACACCACGCTCTTCGCCAGCAAGAAGAGCACGACCACACTGGCCATCCCCACGGCGGTCATCGCCACTTCCACCGGCCAGCCGCCTCGGCGCACTGCCTCCACCGCCGCACCGGCCAGCGCCGCCAGCGGGAACGAGAACGACCAGAAACCCACGTTGAACGGCACCTCGCTCCAGTAGCGCCAGCGCGTCAGCACCGCCAGCACCGGGCCGCTGGCCACGCCCAGCGCCACCATCACCGCGTCAGCCGGCAAGCCAGGCCATAACGTCGCCACGGCCAGCGCACCCACCGCCGCTGGCGCCATCTCGACGCCCAGCGTGGGCCGCAGAGCCGGCGGCAGCGGGCCGGCAAACAGCCGGTTGAGGATGCGCATTTCCAGCAAGGCCCAGGCGCCCATTCCCATACCCAGCAGCAGTGTGGCCCAGCCGTGCAGACCCAGCGCGTCCAGCGCCATCGCACCGACAAAACCACCGGGAACGGTAGGCAGATAAAGCGCGGGCGTGATCAGTTCAGGCGGCGTTTTGCCGGTGGACAAATCTGCCACCACGTGCCAGGCCATCACGCCCTGCCCGGCCAGCACCAGCAACGCAATGGGCAGCAACACGCCACGCAGATCAGGCCATCGTCCCGCCACCAGAGCGACAGCCATCAGCGTGGCCACCGGCATCAGTGCCAGCAACGCGCCCTGCACCGGGTGCCGCCACTCCTGGCGCAAAACGTTGCCATGGCGCAGTAATTTGACCGCCCACAACAACAGCAGCACGGCCAGCAGGCTCAGCGCCACCGTCAACAAGGCGTTCGAGACGGGAGCGGCGAGTTCAACGCCCGCGCCGTGCAAGCGATGCCACGCCCCCGACAGACCCAGCAAACCCAGCGCCATGCCAAACAGAGCCGGGTGCAGGCGCGCCAGCCAGGGACGTGACTGGATGCTGGCTGGCGACGTATGAGGGTGCGCAGGGACAGGGCTTGTTGAATCGTTCTTCATGGCAGAGTCAGTTTAGAGCATGGTGCGACGCAGCATTCAATGCATCGTCATGGGACCCACTATCATCGTCGCCATGATTTTCAAACCATTGATCCATATCACCCTCAGCTGCTTTCTGGCTGCCGTGCCCCGCTAGGAGCTAACATCCCCCGCATGGGAGCCCCACAACAACAAGCCGACGCGGACAACGCAGCCGCCAGCGCCTTCATCCAGCGTTGGCGGGCGTCACCGCCTCGAGCTCTCCACCTCGCAGATTCGTCAGCAGGCTCTGTGCGAGCTGCTGGCGTGGAGCGCCGCCCCCCACGACCAGCAGGCTACATGTTCGAGCGGCCCATCACCTTCCAGCACGGCGACGGCAGCACCAGCGCCGGCCGGGTGGACTGCTACCGCCGCGGCCACTTCGTGTGGGAAAGCAAGAAGCTCAAGGCGGGCATCGCCGCACAAACCAACGGCAGCGCCCCCACCAGCCTTCGACTACGCATTGCTCCGCGCCCGCCAGCAGGCCGAAAACTACGCCCGCGCGCTGCCTGCATCGGAAGGCCGCCCGCCCTTCGTGGTGGTGGTCGATGTGGGCCACGTGATCGAGCTCTATGCCGAATTCACCCGCAGCGGCGCTACCTATACGCCGTATCCTGACCCGCGCAGCCACCGCATCCGCCTGGAGCAGCTGGCCGACCCCGCCATACAAAATCGGCTCAAGGCCCTGTGGACCGATCCGCTCAGCCTCGACCCTTCGCGCATCAGCGCCAAGGTCACGCGTGCCGTGGCCGCCGAGCTGGCCGATCTGGCCAGGAGCCTCGAAGCCGCGGGCCACGCGCCCCAGACCGTGGCCGCCTTCCTCACCCGCTGCCTCTTCAGCATGTTTGCCGAAGACGTGGGCTTGCTCCCCCAGATCAAACAGCCCGGTGCCGACGGCAGCGGCAGCTTCGTCCACCTGCTCAAGAGCTACCGCGAACAGCCCGCCACCCTGCTGCAGATGCTCAAGGTCTTCTGGCAGGGCATGGACGCGGGCGGCTTCAACGCGGCCATCGCGCAAGACGTGCTGCGCTTCAACGGCAAGCTCTTCAAAGGCGCCGGGGCCGATGGCTACGTGCTCCCGCTCAACACCATGCAGATCGACGGCCTGCTGCGCGCCGCCAAATCCAACTGGCGCGAGGTCGAGCCCGCCATCTTCGGCACCCTGCTGGAGCGCGCGCTCGACCCCACCGAGCGCCACGCCCTCGGCGCCCACTACACGCCGCGCGCCTATGTGGAGCGTCTCGTGTTGCCCACCGTGGTGGAGCCGCTGCGCGCCGATTGGGCCAACGCCCAGGCTGCGGCCGTGGTGCTGGCGCGCGAGGCCAATGAACTCGAAGCCAACCCGCCCAAGCGAACAGGCGGAACGACTCACGAAACCTTCGACCCTCGCCAGCTCGCCAAGGAAACCAAGGCCTTGGTGGAGCACGAACGCAAAGTGCGCGAAAAATGGCGGGAGGCCCAGCAGGAGATCCGCAAATTCCATCACCAGCTCTGCACCATCCGCGTGCTCGATCCAGCCTGCGGCAGCGGCAACTTTCTCTACGTAACCCTCGAACACCTGAAGCGCCTTGAAGGCGAGGTGTTGAACCAGCTTCGCGAGTTGGGACAAGGTACCGACGTCCTGGCCGAGGGCGAAACCGTCACACTCAAGCAGTTTCTCGGCATTGAACTGAATCCCCGCGCCGCCGCCCTGGCCGAACTCGTGTTGTGGATCGGCTGGCTGCAATGGCAGGTGCGCACCCAGGGCAGCACGTCAATTGCCGAGCCCGTGGTGCACGACTACAAGAACATCGAAAACCGCGACGCCGTGCTCGCCTACGATCGCGCCGAGCCCGCACTCGATGCGAGCGGCCAAACCATCACCCGCTGGGACGGCGTGAGCTTCAAGCCGCACCCCGTGACCGGGGAAGACGTGCCCGAAGAAGCTGCGCAGGTGCCGCAGTGGGCCTACGTGAACCCGCGCCCCGCCGAGTGGCCGGCGGCGGATTTCATCGTGGGCAATCCGCCGTTCATTGGCAAGTTGAAGATGCGCGAAGCCTTGGGTGACGGCTATGTCGTTGCGCTCCGAAAAACGTACGTCGATGTGCCAGACAGCGCCGACTTTGTCATGTACTGGTGGCACAAAGCGGCGAGTCTCGTCGTTGAAGAGTCGGCTCGTCAGTTTGGATTCATCACCACCAACAGTTTGACGATGACCTACAACCGACGAGTTGTCGAAGCCCACTTGCATGCAAAGAAGCCAATTCACCTGCGCTACGCGATTCCCGACCATCCCTGGGTTGACAGCGCGCAGGGAGCTGCAGTCCGCATTGCGATGACGGTAGGAGCGCCAGGTTCTGGCGATGGGTCGTTGCACTCGGTTGTTTCTGAATCAGATGGTGACGTAGACGCGCGTTCTGTTGAGTTGTCCGAGCGTACCGGATCGATACACGCCAACCTCGTCGTGGGTGCAAATGTGACCCAAGTGCATAGGCTCATTGCGAACAGCGCCATTTCTGCGATGGGCATGATCCTTGTGGGCGGCGGCTTCATCGTTGAGCAGGGCGACCCGCTGTTGCTTACGGAACCTGAGCTGATCAAGCCTTACTTGAACGGCAAAGACCTGACGCAGCGATCACGCGGCGTGTATGTCATCGACATGTACGGACTGAGTGAAGACGAAGTTCGGCAGCAATACCCGGCCTGTTACCAACGTCTGTACGAGCGGGTAAAACCTGAGCGCGATGTGAGCAACGACAAGACGCTACGTGAGCAGTGGTGGTTGTTCCGTCGAACCAATATTCAACTTCGCAGCGCAATCGCTGGACTGCCGCGCTACATCGGGACAACCGAAACTGCCAAACACAGGCTGTTTAGTTTCATCTCTGGGAGCGTCACGCCCGATCAGAAGATTCGCGTAGTTGGAAGCGACAGTGCTTTTCTGTTGGGTGTTCTAAGTAGCAGCGTTCATGTGGATTGGTCGCAAATAGCCGGAGGGACTTTGGAGGACCGGCCTGTTTACAACAACACAACCTGCTTCGAGCCTTTCCCCTTCCCCAGCGAAGACACCGGCCTCACGCCCGCGCTCACCGAGCGCATCCGCCAGCTCGCCGAACAGCTGGACGCGCACCGCAAGGCGCGGCAGGCGGCTCACGAGAGCGTCACGCTCACGGGGCTCTACAACGTGCTCGACAAACTGCGCCGCGGCGAGGCGCTCACGGCCAAAGACAAGGCGCTGCACGAGCAGGGTTTGGTGAGCGTGTTGCAGAGCCTGCACGATGAGCTGGACGCCGCCGTGTTGCAGGCCTACGGCTGGAGCGACCTGGGCGCCGTGCCATGGAGCGACGAAACCGCCCGCGCCGCGTGGACCGAAGCGCTGCTGGAGCGGCTGGTGGCGCTGAACGCGCAACGCGCCGCCGAAGAAGCGGCGGGCACCGTGCGCTGGCTGCGCCCCGAGTTCCAGAACCCGGCGGTGAAAGTACCGTCTGCCGGAACGCCGGGTGAAACGCTACAAAATCAGGAGCTACTCACGCATATTACACGAGGGCTACAGGCCGATTTGGCACTTGAAAACGACCAAAAACCGGCCAAATCAGCGAAATCAGGCAAATCGGTCAAAGGCGCGTCCGCCAGCGACGCATCGCCCGCCGCAGCCACCCCCTGGCCCGCCACCCTGCCCGAGCAGGTGCGCGCCCTGGCCGCCCTGCTGGCCGCCAGCACCGCCCCGCTGGCTGTGGCCGACATAGAAGCCCGCTTCAAAGGCAAAGGCCCGTGGAAAAAAGGCCTGCCCCGCATTCTGGAAACGCTGGAAGCGCTGGGCCGCGCGCGGCGGGAAGAGACTGCAACCGGTGTCGGCTGGCGGGGTTGATCATAATCCCCCTAATAGGGTAAAATTGCGAGCATGGAAAAGCACACGCCGCATTACCCATTGACGGAAATTCAGGGGCAAATGACGACGCTGCAGGCCATGAACCTGACCATTTCCGCAAGAACGGGCATCCGGGCGGCGGGCATGGGGCAGGCGGATGCGTTGGCGGTCATCCAGGGGCTCACCCGCCGGAGTTTTTATAAAAGCATGACCACTCATGTTGACCATCGCGTCTGGCAAGACGTCTATCACGGGAAGTGGAACGGCATCGCGCTTTACGTGAAGTTTCAGCGGGCCGGTGAGTATTTCGTGGTCTCGTTCAAGGAGTTATGACATGACAAGCAAATGGAATGGGCAGCCCTGCCCGCTGTGCGCAGAGGGAACACTGCATGATGGTGTCAAGGCGATCTCACAAGAGTACAAAGGGCACACCTATGCCTCGAAGAGCAAGGGAGCGTTTTGCGACCATTGCGCGGACGGGTTTGTTGAATTCGACGCTGGCGAAGAAACCCGGTGGCTGGCCTTTCGTGATCAGGTGGATGCCGTTGAGGCGGCTGAACTGACCCGCATCCGCAAGAAACTCAAACTCACCCAGCTTGAGGCGGCCCGGTTGGCTGGTGGCGGGAAAAATGCTTTTTCCCGCTATGAACGGGGTCAGGCCAAACCCGTAGCCGCAGTAATCAACCTTTTTCGCCTGCTTGATCGCCACCCGGAATTGCTGGGCGATTTGAAAGCTGGCTGAAGCGCTGCAAATTCAGTAGCTACTCACGCACAAGAGGGTAACGAACAGCTTGCAGGAATTGATGTTTCGTCTTACCATACGTCTTACTTATTCGACTGGAAGACGCTATGGAAACAGCCACTCTCTCAAGCAAAGGCCAGCTGGTTATCCCCAGAAAAGTTCGCGAGTCGGCCAATGTATCGGCTGGCGATGCCTTTCAGGTGGTTTACGCCCAGGGAGAAATTCACCTGCGCCCCCTGGCGCGAACCAGAACCACCACCATTGATGAAGTGGCTGGCTGTCTGGCAAATGCCGGAAGTGCCACGCGCAAGCCGCTGTCTGAAGCCCAAACGCAGGCGGCCATCAAAGCCCGCCTGAAAGCCGAAGACGCTGCCACCATGCGCCCCACCCGGCCAGCGAAAAAGCCTGCCGCATGATTGCGCTGGACACCAACCTGCTGGCCCGGCTGTTGTTGCAAGATGACGCGGCCCAGCATGCAAAAGTCAAAGCGCTTTTCAAAACCCGTCAAATCTTCACCGCACCGGTTACTGTGTTGCTGGAACTGGTGTGGGTGCTGGAATCCAGAGACTGCAGTCCTTTGCAGGTGAGCCAGGGCCTGACGGCGTTACTCGACTTGCCCAATTTCAAACCTGAACAGGTCGATGCCGTGCGTGAAGCACTGCACAGCTATGCCGCTGGCATGGGCTTCGCCGATGCACTGCATCTGGCTTTGAGCACAGGTCATCAAAAGTTCATGACATTTGACAAGGCGTTTGCAAAGCAGGCCAGGAAACTGGGCAAGCAGCCAGAAGTGGTGACAGTCTGATCGCTCAGACGCTACAAATTCAGTAGCTACTCACGCATATTCAACGAGGTCTGGAGGCTTATTTGGCATCTAAAAACCCTCGATACATCAACGGGTTGCCGTGTCGGCCTGCGCATGCTTGACGATGGTGACGGGCACTTTGGACGCATGCAGCACGCCCTGCGACACCGAGCCCAGCAGCGCACTGCGCAGCGAGCCCATGCCTCTGGCTCCCATGATGATGGCGTCGCAGCCCAGGCGCTGCACCATTTCAATCAGCACGGATGCCGGATCACCGCCACCAATTTCGCTTTCAAACGGAACACCCGCCTGCCGGAACAGCGCCTGCGCACTTTCCAGCGCACGCGCGCCGACGGCGCCACTCACCTTCTCCAGCACGCCCTGGTCGGGGACAAGGAGCACCTCCAGCAGAAAGGTCGATTCCTGCACCGTGGCCAGCACGAAGCTCGCTTGCAAACCATCCTGCTGCAGGCGCAACGCGTAGCGCACAGCGTCCAGGGCCAGTTCGGAGCCATCCACGGGAACCAGTATCTTCATGGTTTAGCGCCAGTCAGCCCGCCGTAGCGCCGCCGAAGCTGAACTGCCCCGGCGCGCGGATGGGGTCCACGTCCACGGCAATTACCGCTTTCGGCGGGAATTTGCCTTCAAGCAGCAGCTTCGAGAGTGGGTTCTCGATGCGCTGCTGGATGGCGCGCTTGAGCGGCCGGGCGCCAAACACCGGGTCGAAGCCTACCTTGGCCAGCTCGGCCACGGCGGCGTCGCTCACCTCCAGCGCCAGGTCCATCTTGGCCAGGCGTGCGGTCAGTGTGGCGAGCTGGATCTTGGCAATGTTGGCGATGTGTGTTGCGTCCAGCGAGTGGAACACCACGGTCTCGTCGATGCGGTTCAAAAACTCGGGACGGAAGTGGTTCTTCAACTCGCCGGTCACCGCTTCCTTCACGTCCTCGTAGTCCTGCCCCACCATGCTCTGGATCATCTGCGAGCCGATGTTGCTGGTCATCACGATCACGGTGTTTTTGAAGTCCACCGTGCGGCCCTGGCCGTCGGTCAGGCGGCCATCGTCGAGCACCTGCAGCAGCACGTTGAACACATCGGGGTGGGCCTTTTCCACCTCGTCGAGCAGCAGCACGCTGTAGGGCTTGCGACGCACGGCCTCGGTCAGGTAGCCGCCTTCTTCGTAACCCACATAGCCGGGGGGCGCGCCAATCAGCCGCGCCACGGAGTGCTTCTCCATGAACTCGCTCATGTCCACGCGGATCAGGTGGTCTTCGCTGTCAAACAGGAAACCCGCCAACGCCTTGCACAGCTCGGTCTTGCCCACGCCCGTGGGGCCGAGGAACAGGAAAGAGCCGGTGGGGCGGTTCGGGTCGGACAGGCCCGAGCGTGAGCGGCGGATGGCATTGGCCACGGCGCCGATGGCTTCGTTCTGACCGATCACGCGCTGGTGCAGCTTGTCTTCCATCTGCAGCAGCTTGTCGCGCTCGCCCTGCATCATTTTGCTGACGGGAATGCCCGTAGCACGGCTCACCACTTCGGCAATTTCCTCCGCGCCCACCTGGGTGCGCAGCAGCTGACGGCCCACGCCGTCGCCGCCCTTGGCTTTGCCAGCTTCTTTTTCCTGCGCCTCTTTCAGGCGCTTTTCCATCTCGGGCAGCTTGCCGTATTGCAGCTCGGCCACCTTGGCCAGATCGCCCTTGCGGGTAAGCGTTTCGATCTGCTGGCGCAGCTTGTCCATTTCTTCACGCACCTGGGCACTGCCCTGGGCAGTGGCTTTCTCGGATTTCCAGATTTCATCGAGGTCGGCAATTTCCTTTTGCAGGCTCTTGATCTCTTCCTCGATCAGTTCCAGACGCTTCTGCGAGGCTTCGTCCTTTTCCTTCTTGACGGCTTCGCGCTCGATCTGCAACTGGATCAGGCGGCGGTCGAGCTTGTCCATCACCTCGGGCTTGGAATCGAGCTCGATCTTGATCTTGGAGGCGGCCTCGTCGATCAGGTCGATGGCCTTGTCTGGCAAAAAGCGGTCGGTGATGTAGCGGTTGGACAACTCGGCCGCGGCCACGATGGCGGGGTCGGTGATGTCCACGCCGTGATGCACTTCGTAGCGCTCTTTCAAACCGCGCAGGATGGCGATGGTGGCCTCCACCGTGGGCTCGCCCACCAGAATCTTCTGGAAGCGACGCTCCAAGGCGGCGTCTTTCTCGATGTACTTGCGGTATTCGTCCAGCGTGGTGGCGCCCACGCAGTGCAACTCGCCACGCGCCAGCGCTGGCTTGAGCATGTTGCCGGCGTCCATGGCGCCTTCGGCCTTGCCGGCACCGACCATGGTGTGCAGCTCGTCGATGAACACAATGGTCTGGCCCTCGTCCTTGGCCAGGTCTTTCAGCACGTTCTTCAGGCGTTCTTCAAACTCGCCACGGAACTTGGCACCGGCCAGCAGCGCGGCCATGTCCAGCGACAGCACGCGCTTGCCCTTGAGTGAGTCAGGTACTTCACCGGCCACGATGCGCTGGGCCAGGCCTTCCACAATCGCGGTCTTGCCCACGCCAGGCTCGCCAATCAGCACCGGGTTGTTCTTGGTACGGCGCTGCAGCACCTGAATGGCGCGGCGGATTTCATCGTCGCGACCAATCACGGGGTCCAGTTTGCCCAGGCGGGCGCGCTCGGTGAGGTCGATGCAATATTTCTTGAGGGATTCGCGCTGGTCTTCGGCGTCGGCGCTGTCCACGTTTTGCCCACCGCGCACGGCGTCGATGGCGGTTTCCAGCGACTTGCGGGTCAGGCCACTTTCCCTGGCAATTTTTCCGATATCCAGCTTGCTGTCGGCAGCTGCCAGCAAAAACAGTTCACCCGCAATGAACTGGTCGCCGCGCTTGATGGACTCCTTTTCGGCCGCCTGCAGCAGTACACCCATGTCGCGGTCCAGCGTGATCTGCTCCTGGCCCTGCACCTGGGGCTGCTTTTTCACGGATGCCTCCGCCGCGGCCAGCAGGCCCGGCACGTTCACGCCAGCACGCTGCAGCAGCGCCTTGGGGCCGTCGTCCTGGCGCAGCATGGCTACCAGCACGTGGGCCGGGGTGATGTAAGCGTGGTCGCTGCCCAGCGCCAGCGTCTGGGCTTCGCCCAAGGCTTCCTGAAATTTGGTGGTGAGTTTGTCGATTCGCATGTAGTTTCTCCAGATTGCCCCACAGCTTGGGCTCAATCAGGAGTTTTCAAGCATTTCGCACCTGCAGGCGTTGATGTGGATCAAATGAGCGACCTTCAGCGCCGACCTTACCCCGGTTCTTGACCTCAGGTTTTGAGTGCTTCGAGCGAAAAGCCGGCAATGCGCTTGTAGCCGTCTGACATTTCCCGCAGCTCGGCCTGGCTGATCAAATCGTCAATATGCCGGAAGGGCTTGTCGCCACTGAGCTCGTCCACCCGAATGTTGATGAAGTCTGGCGGCATGCTGCGATTGGTCTGCACAATGCGCGCGGTCACCTCGCGCCGTTTTCCCTCATAGGCCTGAAGCGCCAAGACCGGGTCAGCCTGGCGGGCCAGCCCGGCGGCCAACTCATCGGCCAGCGTGCGCCCGTCGATCAGCGCCTGCGCAGAACCGTTTGACCCCCGGGGGTACATGGGGTGCGCGGCGTCGCCCATCAAGGTCACCCGCCCAAAGGTCCATTGCGCTACCGGGTCTTTGTCCACCATGGGGTATTCCAGAATCTGGTCTGCGTTGCGGATCAGGGCGGGCACATCGAGCCAGTCAAACTTCCAGCCGGCAAAGATGGAGATGAAGTCTTCCACTTTTCCGCCGCGGTTCCAGTCGTTCATGCTCGCGCTGCTGCCTTCGATCTCGGCCATCCAGTTGATGAGCTGGTTGCCATTTGCATCGATGTTGTCAACGATGGGGTAAATCACCATCTTGCCGGTCTTGATGGAGCCCACCCGCATGTAGCTTTTGCCGGTGAGGATGGGCTTGTGCCTTGTCACGCCGCGCCAGGTGTTGATACCTGTGAACGCCACTTGTTCATCCGGGTAGAACTGCCGACGCACTGCGGAGTGAACGCCGTCGCAGGCCACCACCACATCGGCGTTGACGCAGGGTAATGGCGCGCCATCATTGCCTTGCACAAAATGCACCGTGGCACTGGCTGCGCCCTGCGTGACACCGGTGCAGCGATGGTTGGTGTGGATGCGGCCGGCACCCAGACGCTGTACAGCGGCGTCAAACAGGATGCGGTGCAGCTTGCCCCGATGGATGCCGACTTCGGGCAGCGGATAACCCGCATGGCGACCGCGGGGCTCCCGGTAAATGAACTGGCCAAAGCGGTTGAAGAACACACTCTCCAGGTTTTCAATGCCCACGGCTTCCAGCTCAGCCTGAAGACCCAGGCTTGCGAGCTCACGCATGGCGTGCGGCAACAGCGTGATGCCCACGCCCAGCTCGCGCACCTCGGGCACGCTTTCATACACATCGCAGGCCATACCCCGCTGGTGCAGCGCCAGTGCAAAGCCCAGCCCCGCAATGCCGCCACCAACAACGGCAATACAGGGCACTGGAGACGTCAAAGGCGTCATTCCGCGGTGATGCCGTTGCGCTGGATCACTTCGCCCCAGCGCGGATAGTCCTTGTTGACCAGTGTGGTGAGTTCGTCAGGGGTGGAAGTAGCGGCGTCCATACCGGCGCGTCCCAGCAGGTCACGGATTTCCGGCTGCTTGAGGATGGCCGTGATTTCGGCGTTCAGCCGGTTCACCACCGGGGAAGGTGTCTTGCCGGGTGCAAAAAAAGCGTACCAGAGGTCTACGTCAACGCCCTTCACGCCCAGTTCGTCGAAGGTCGCGACGCCGGGTGCGACCGGGTGCCGTTTGGGGCTGCCAACCGCGAGGGCTGTCAGTTTGCCAGTGGTCACAAAACCCTGGGCGATATGCACCGGGAGAAAACCGACCATCAACTCACCCGACAACAGGTCCTGCGTGTAGCCCGCAGTACCGCGGTAAGGCACGTGCAGCATGAACAAGCCGGTTTTCGTTTTGAAAAGCTCCATGGCCATGTGGTGCGGCGTGCCCACGCCGGGCGAGCCGTAGTTGATGGAGCCGGGTCTGGCTTTGGCAGCAGCCACCAGCTCGGCCATGGATTTGATGCCAGTCTTCGGGTTGGCCACCAGCATCAGCGTGCCCCAGGCGGCCATGGACACGGACGAAAAGTCCTTCACCGGGTTGAACGGTACATTTTTGTAGAGTTGCGATGCCATCAACATGGTGTTGGCGCCCATCAGCACGGTGTAGCCGTCGGCATTGGCTTTGGCTACGGCGTCAGCCCCGATATTGCCGCTGGCACCCGGCATGTTCTGCACCACCACCGGCTGGCCCAACCGCTCGCTGAGTTTGGGCGACACGGCGCGGGCTATGGTGTCCATGCCGGTACCCGGTGTGAACGGCACGATGATCTTGATGGACTGGCTGGGCCAGGTCTGCGCGGGCACTGCCAGCGAAAAGGCCAGCGCCAGCAAGCCTACAGTGGTTTTGAAGGGGGTGAATGTCATGTTGGTCTCCTGAGGGGGGTCTACTATATTTTTTCGGTTCGCTCTTCGGATCAGCTCTTGATCTTGAATACGGTCTCTGCATTGGACTGGAAAAACTTCTTCATGTCTTGCGCGCTCATCTGCATGTTGTCCATGGCGACCACCTCGTCCACCGCGTACTGGTATGGGTAGTCCATGGCGTACAAAACACGGTCCACCCCAATGACGGACTGGGTGAACTTGATGGCGGGTTCCCACGCCACGCCGCTGTTGGTGATGTAAAAGTTCTCTCGCAGGTAGTCGCTGGGTTTTTTCTTCAGTGGCTTGACGCTTTCGTACCGGTTCGACGCCACGGTGGCGCGGTGCATGTAGTCCAGCCGGTAGGCCCAGAACGGCAGGGCCTCGCCCATGTGGCCGATGATCATCTGCAGCTTGGGGAATCGGTCAAACACGCCAGCGGTGATGATGCGCAGCGCGTGCAGGCCCGTTTCCACGCCAAAGCCGTAGATGGCGCCATCCAGACCACATTCCTGAAACGGCTGGATCATGTTGCGCGGCAGCGAGTTGGGGTGCAGGTAGATGGGCACATCGTGTGCCTCGGCAGCAGCAAAGATGTCCCAGAATTTGCTGTCCGACAAATACTCGCCCTGCGTATGCGAATTGATGATGACGGAATTCATGCCCAGCTTTGTGACCCCGCGCTCGATCTCTTTGGCTGCTGCTGCAGGGTCCTGCGGAGCGACGGCGATCATGCCTGTGAAACGCGTTGGGTGGCGGCGCACGGCCTCGGCCAGCTGGTCGTTGGCCAGGCGGCTGAACGACACGGCAGTGGCCTTGTCCATGACCTGAACGCCGGGTGCTGTGAGCGCGATTACCTGACGGTCGATGCCTGCCTCGTCCATGTGCTGCAGGCGGATCTGGTCCAGGTCCTGCAGGCAACGCATGATGTGCTGGGCACGGGCGCTGGGGCTGCTCATGTAAAAACCCATCAAGCCTTTGAAGCCGGGGTCAACATCGCTGTGCGCCAGCAACTTGCGGTAGATGTCCAGCATTTCCGGTGGCGCAAAGGCTTCTTCGGTTGCAATGCGCTGATAGCCCATTTGGGTGGACAGTCGGGTGGCGGGTGGCGTTGGTTCCACGATGTCTCCTTGTAATTCCAACCCATCTTAATTAAGACCGATATGGATAACAATACTAAAAATTACTGGTTTACTTTTTCCATATCGAGATAAATCATGGACATGCTGGCCAACCTCAAAGCCTTCGTCGTTACGGCGGATACAGGCAGTTTTTCTGAAGCGGCTCGTCGGTCAGACTTGGTGCCGTCAGTGGTTTCCAAGCGCATTGACCAGCTGGAATGGCGTATCCGGGCGCCGCTGTTTATCCGCACCACCCGCAAACTGACTCTCACTGACGTGGGCGAACGGTATCTGCCCACGGTACGCCAACTGGTGCGGCAGATGGAGGAGATGCTGGCGGGCATGGCACAGGCCAGCGGCGATCTGGAGGGGCACATCCGCATCAAGATTCCCACCACACTGGGCACGCTGTACCTCAGCGAGATGCTGAACCAGTTTCTGCAGGAGCAACCGCGCATCAGTATGGACGTGGTGCTGGCAGATCGCTCGGTCAACCCGGTGGAAGAAGGTTTTGATCTGGCTATCGGCGCCCTGCCCGAGCTGTATGGTCAGGTGAAGGACCATCCGCTCAGCCCCATCCGGCGGCGGTTGTGTGCATCGCCCGCCTATCTGGCCCGGCGGGGCACGCCGCAGCAGGCGGCAGAGTTGATTGATCACGACTGCCTGGTCTTCACCACGTCGGGCTCACGTTGGGAATTTCAGAGCCCGCAGGGACAGGTTGGTGTGGACGTGCGGCCCAAACTCAAAACCAATGATGGCGTGGCACTGTGTCAGGCCACAGTGTCGGGGCTGGGCATCAGCGTGCTGGCTGATTACCTGGCAGCGCCCGCCATTCGCAGTGGGGAACTGGTTGAAATATTGCCGGAACTGAAATTGCCGGATATCTGGCTCAAGGCGCTGGTGCCGAACAACCGAATTGACCTGCCTCGCGTGCGCATGTTGCTGCAGTGGCTCGAACAGCGGCTGAAGGCGCCCGCTACCCTCTGCACCTGAGATACCGCCGTTTACACCGCCGGCAGATTGGAGAGCTTCAGCCCCCATTTGGCCAATGCAGCGTCGTCGGTCACCCGGGCGTCCACCCAGCGCGAGCCCGACGGCGTCTGCTCTTTTTTCCAGAAGGGTGCCTGGGTTTTCAGGTAGTCCATCAGGAATTCGCAGGCCTGAAAACTCTCACCCCGGTGCGACGACGTGACGGCCACCATCACCACCTGATCCAGTGGCTGCAGCAGGCCCACGCGGTGAATAACGCGTGCACCGAAAATGTTGAAGCGCAGACGAGCCTCATCGATCATGGCTTCAATCGACTTTTCGGTCATGCCGGGGTAGTGCTCCAGTTCCATCGTGCTGACGGACTGGCCGTCATTGCGGTCCCGCACGGTGCCGACAAAGCTGCAAACCGCGCCCACGCGCTTGTCGCTGGCGCGCAGGGCTTCGATCTCGGTGGCGAGATTGAAATCAGCGGTCTGGATGACGACGCGTGCGGGGTTCATGAGGGCGGAGTCCATTTCCGGATTGTGCCAGTGCTAAGATACCCGGATGTTTGCTGCAACGTCATTCGCATCACGCTTCGCACCTTCTGGTGTAGACGCGGTCTGCGCGTGCGCCAGCAAATGCAGGAAACCCAGGCTCATCTGACCGGAGCTGCGGTTCCGTCCTCAGATGAGCGATGGAACTGCCAAACTTTTCCCCTTCCTGGTTTTGGTTCTCCGCGCGCATGCTGTTGACGGTAACGTCATCGGTCATTTTTTCAAAGGAAATGTCGCGTGTCTGATTCCATTCATTCTCCCAACCGTGTTTTCTCCGGCCTCTGGATTGCACTGGCCACCCCTTTCAAGGACGGGCAGGTTGATCACCCCGCCCTGCATGGGCTGGTCAAGAAGCTGGGGAGTGAAGGTGCCTCGGGGTTTGTCGCCTGCGGCTCCACCGGCGAGGCGGCTTCGCTGAATGAGGCCGAACAACTGGCGGTGCTGGATACCGTGCTGGCCGCATCCGGTGGCCGGCCCGTCGTCATGGGTGTCTCTGGCTACCACCTGCCGCAGATGCTGGCGTGGGTTCGGGTGCTGGGCAGCAAGCCTGTCGCCGGTCTGCTGGTGCCCGCGCCGCTGTATATCCGACCGTCGCAGCCGGGTTTGCGGCTCTGGTTTGAAACCATTGCCGACGCCTGTCGCGTGCCGGTGATCATCTACGACATTCCTTACCGCACCGGCGCGCGCATCGACTGCGACACACTGCAAAAGCTGTCACGCCACCCGAATATTCAGGCTATCAAGGACTGCGGCGGCGACGCGCACAAGACACAGGCGCTGATTGCCGACGGCCAACTGCAGGTGCTTGCCGGTGAAGACACGCAGATTTTCAGCACTGCCGCGCTGGGTGGCGCGGGCGCCATCTCAGCCAGTGCGCATGTACATACGGACCGGGTTGCACGTGTGTTGCAGCTGCTCCAGGCCGGCCAATTGCAGGCCGCGCGGCAGCTCTGGATGCCCTTGCTGCCGCTCATCGAAGGCCTGTTTGCGGAACCCAATCCGGCGCTGATCAAGGCGGTGCTGGCCCATCAAGGCCTGATGTCAGGCGAGGTGCGTGCGCCGATGATGGCGGCCACGCCTCAGGGCGCAGCAAACATTTTGAAACTCCTGGAGAAAACCTGATCGGCGCGGGTTTCGCCGATCAGTTGCAGCTCACCCGCCAGTCACTGGCGGGAAGAAAGCCACTTCAGCACCGTCCAGCAGTGCTGCCGACTCGTCGCTCATGACCTGGTTCAACGCCAGGCGCACGGCCCGGTCCCGCGACAGGCTTTCGGCATAGGCGCCACCCAGAGCGATCAACTCGGATCTCAGTTCAGCCAGCGATGTGGCCGAGGTGGCGCGCTGCTCGGTGCTGTGGCCGACGGCTTCACGGATGGAGGCAAAGTACTTGACAGTGATTTTCATGACAGCCATTCGGCAAAAGGGATGAACTGCACCACATCGCCCGGCGCAATGGATCGGCCCGGCGGGTTGTCCACCACGCCATCACCCCAGACCGCCGAGGTCAGCACGCCCGAACTCTGATTGGGGAACAGGTCCAGTCCGCCGGCCGCGTTGCGCTTCACCCGCAGAAATTCACGGCGTTTATCGGCTCTGGCCCATGTGAAATCTGCGGGAAAAGCTATGGAATTTATAGCAACCTGCGAGACACCCTGCAGCTTGAGCAGGAAGGGGCGCACCAGCAACAGGAAGGTGATGAAGCTCGACACCGGGTTACCCGGCAGGCCCATGAAGTGCGTTTTACCCACCTTGCCGTCAATATGGCCGTACGCAAATGGCTTGCCCGGCTTGATGGCGATTTGCCACAGGTCGAGCTGACCCAGCGCTTCCACCGCGGGTTTGATGTGGTCTTCTTCCCCCACTGATACACCACCGCTGGTGAGGATCAGGTCATGGTGCTCGGCCGCTGCACGCAAGGCGTCCAGTGTGGCATCGCGCTGGTCCGGCACGATGCCCAGGTCCGTCACGTCGCAGCCCAGGCGCTGCAGCAACGCACGCAGGAAGAACCGGTTGGAGTTGTAGATGGCACCCGGCTTCATGTCCTGTGGCGCCACCGTGCCGGGCATCACCAGTTCGTCGCCGGTCGAAAAAAGCGCCACGCGGGGCCGGGCTGCCACCAAAAGCTGGTCGAGGCCAATACTGGCTGCCAGCCCCAATGAAGCGGGCGCAAGGCGCGCTCCTTTTTGAAGCACCACGGCGCCACGGGTCACGTCTTCACCCGCGCGGCGAATCCATTGACCGCAATGGGGCACGGCGTTGACGCGCACGCTGCCTTCACCGGCCGGCTCGCAGTCTTCCTGCATCACCACCGCGTCGGCGCCCGGCGGAATGGGCGCACCGGTGAAGATGCGTGCTGCACTGCCGGGCGTCATGGCCACGCCCGTCGAGCCGGCTGGAATGCGTTGCGTCACCTGCAACACGGCACCGGCCTGCCGCACATCGGCGCAGCGCACCGCATAACCATCCATCGAGCTGTTGTCATTCGGCGGCACCTGCAGCGCCGACACCACGTCTTGCGCCAGCACCCGTCCGTCAGCATCAAAGACAGAAACGGTCTCGGTACCATTCAGCGCAACGGCATGTGCCAGCAGTGCAGCCAGTGCGTCATCCAGCGATTTCAGGGGGCTGCGTGGGGCATTCATGGTGGGCGTCAACGATAGTTTTCAGCGTGGTATTCGAACCGGGCCTGATTGTCAATCAACCAGTTGGCAATGGTGTCGGGATCGTTCAAATCAAACACCGGGCGCAGGGTTGCTTGTGGCAGCTCATCAGGCGAGTCGGTTGCAATTGCCACGATGAAATCGTCATCTCCATAACGCGCCGGCTTGCCCGCAGCATTGCGCCAGACCTCAATTTTCAGCAGGTCGCTGCTTTTGAATCCCTCAACCAGAACCCAGTCCACGCCCTCATACAGTTCGGCAATGAGCTGATGCACATTTTGTGGCACCTCGCGCTCAAACTCGCGAATCAGGGCCAGACGCCGGTCCGACGCCACCACCACTTCAAACGCACCCGCCTCGCGATGGCGAAACGTGTCCTTACCCGGATGATCAATGTCGAAACTGTGATGCGCGTGCTTGACAACCGAGACACGCTGCCCGAGGTGTTTGAGTGCTGGAATCAGGCACTCCACCAGTGTGGTTTTTCCCGATCCCGAGTACCCGGCAAACCCGACGACCTTCATGCACATTGGGACGCGATATAGCGCTTCACCTGCGCAACGTCAGCAGGCATCACATGAACCTTCTTCGGCAGACTTTCAATACCTTCAAACTGTGGCGGGCGATGCGGTGGCTGGCCCAGTGCCTCAACAATCGTTTCAGCAAACTTGATGGGCAAAGCGGTTTCAAGCACGATCATCGGCACGCCGGCCGTCAGATGCTCGCGGGCCACCTTCAGGCCGTCTGCGGTGTGGGTGTCAATCATCACGCCGAAGCGTTTAAACGTGTCACGGATGGTGTCCAGCCGGTTGGCGTGGGTACTCTTGCCGCTGACAAAACCGTAGGTGGATGCGGCCTGCTTGAAGGCGGCGTCCGCACCCAGATCAAAACGACCGGTTTGGTTCAACGCATCACCAAACAGCGCTTTCACCCGTGCGCCGTCCCTGCCCAGCAGGTCAAACACAAACCGCTCGAAGTTGGAGGCCTTGGAAATATCCATCGACGGACTGGAGGTTTCATGCGTGTCCGCGCTACCACGCACACGGTACACGCCGGTACGGAAGAACTCGTCGAGCACATCGTTTTCGTTGGTTGCAACCACCAATCTATCGATAGGCAAACCCATCATGCGGGCTACATGCCCCGCGCAGACGTTGCCGAAGTTTCCTGACGGAACCGTGAAGCTGACCTTCTGCAAGGCCGTCCGGGCTGAGCCTGTCGAAGCCATGGTCGCCTGGAAGTAGCCTGCAAAGTAGTAGACAACTTGCGCCATCAGCCGCGCCCAGTTGATGCTGTTCACAGTACCAATCTTGTACTTGCGCTTGAATTCCAGATCGTTACTCACCGCTTTCACGATATCCTGGCAATCATCAAACACGCCTTCAATGGCGATGTTGTGGATGTTGGTATCCATCAGGCTGAACATCTGTGCCTGCTGGAACGGGCTCATGCGACCGGCCGGGCTGGTCATGAACACCCGCACGCCCTTCTTGCCGCGCATGGCGTATTCGGCCGCGCTGCCCGTGTCGCCACTGGTGGCACCCAGAATGTTGAGTTGCTCGCCACGCCGCGCAAGTTCGTATTCGAACAGGTTGCCCAGCAACTGCATCGCCATGTCCTTGAAGGCCAGCGTGGGGCCGTTGGACAGGGCTTCGAGGTACAGGTTGCTTTCGAGCAGCTTCAGGGGCACGATTTCCTTCGTGCCAAACACGTCTTGCGTGTAGGTTTTCAGGCAGATCGCCTTCAGGTCGGCGGCAGGAATGTCGTCGATGTAGAGCGACAGCACCTCAAATGCCAGCGCGCCATAACCCTGTTCCAGATAGACCCTGCGCCAGGCTTCCAGCGTGGCGGCGGTGACCTGCGGGTAGCGCTCTGGCAGGTACAACCCACCGTCCGGGGCCAAGCCTTCGAGCAGGATTTCACAGAAGTGTTTGCGGTCAGGCGAACCTGTTGATGCAGCGCGGGTGGACAGATAAAGCATCAGGCCAGCTCTTCCTTGCGGATGCGCACAATCGGTGCCAGCACCGTGGGCAGCGCCTGCATACGGGCAATGGCCTCGTTCATCGTGCCTTCACGCGTGTCGTGGGTCAGCATGATCAGGTCGGTCTGCGCCACTGATGCGTCGCCACCCACCTCATCAGCCTCGCGTTGCAGCACGGCATCAATGCTGATGCCGGCGTCGGCCACGATGCCCGTCACCTTGGCCAGCACACCGGCCTGATCGGCCACGCGCAGACGCAGGTAATAACTGGTCACCACCTCGCTCATCGGCAAGATTGGCAGGTCACTCATCGACTCGGGATGGAACGCCAGATGCGGCACGCGTTGCGCCGCATCGGCCGTATGCAGGCGCGTGATGTCCACCAGATCGGCAATCACCGCGCTGGCCGTGGGTTCGCTACCGGCGCCTTTGCCGTAATAGAGCGTATTGCCCACGGCGTCGCCGTTGACCACCACGGCGTTCATCGCGCCTTCCACATTGGCGATCAGGCGCTTGGCCGGAATCAGGCTCGGGTGCACACGCAGCTCAATACCATTGGCCGTGCGCTTGGTAATGCCCAAAAGCTTGATGCGATAGCCGAGTTGCTCAGCGTATTTGATGTCCGCTGCGCCCAGCTTGGTGATGCCTTCGATGTACGCCTTGTCAAACTGCACGGGAATGCCAAACGCAATGGCCGACATCAGCGTGACCTTGTGTGCCGCGTCCACACCTTCAATGTCAAACGTGGGGTCGGCCTCGGCGTAACCGAGCTTCTGCGCCTCTTTCAGCACCGTGGCGAAGTCCAGACCCTTGTCGCGCATCTCGGACAGGATGAAGTTGGTCGTGCCATTGATGATGCCCGCAATCCACTGGATGCTGTTGGCCGTCAAACCTTCACGCAGCGCCTTGATGATGGGAATGCCACCCGCCACGGCGGCTTCAAACGCCACCATCACGCCCTTGGCATGCGCGGCTGCAAAAATTTCGGTGCCGTGCACGGCCAGCAGGGCCTTGTTGGCGGTCACCACGTGTTTGCCCGCCGCAATGGCTTCCAGTACCAGTTGTTTGGCAATGCCGTAGCCGCCAATCAGTTCGATGACGATGTCGATCTCGGGGTTGGCAATCACCGCGCGGGCATCGTTCACCACTTTGACATCGGGGCCGACGACCGCTTGCGCGCGGGCCACGTCCAGATCGGCCACCATGGTGATCTCGATGCCACGCCCGGCGCGCCGTTTGATTTCTGCCTGGTTGCGGCGCAGCACATTGAAAGTGCCGCTGCCCACGGTGCCGATGCCCAGAAGGCCTACTTGAATGGATTTCATGAATTTTTGAGTACTAAATCGGGCCTCAGCCCTCGTCGATTATGCGCGAGCAGCTACTAATTTAATAGCAACCTGCGATGCCAGTGTGTTTTCCACCTGCACGTTTTGGGTGCCGTGACTCTTGCGATAGCTCTCCAGGAATTTGGCGATACGGCCGATGGCCTCACGCAAGTCATCCTCATGGGGCAGAAACACAATGCGGAAATGGTCTGGCTGCTTCCAGTTGAAGCCGGATCCCTGCACCAGCATGACCCGGGTTTCCTTCAGCAGCTCCAGGAAGAACTGCCGGTCATCCTCGATCGGGTACACCTTGGGGTCGAGCTTGGGAAACATGTACAACGCTGCCTGCGGCTTGACGCAACTCACACCGGGAATCGCCGTAATGAGTTCGTAGGCCAGATCGCGCTGGCGACGCAGACGACCGCCCTCACACACCAGATCATTGATGCTCTGGTAGCCGCCCAGTGCGGTCTGGATTGCCCACTGGCCCGGCACGTTGGAACACAGCTTCATGTTCGAGAGCATGTTCAGGCCCTCAATGTAGTCGGTGGCGTTCTTCTTGTCGCCCGAGACAATCATCCAGCCCGCACGGTAGCCACAGGAGCGGTAGCTCTTGGAGAGTGAGTTGAAGGTGAGCGTGAGCACGTCGGTGGAAAGGCTCGCCAGCGCCGTGTGTTTGACGCCGTCGTACAGCACCTTGTCGTACACCTCGTCGGCCAGAATCACCAGGCCATGTTCGCGCGCAATGTCCACGATGCTCTTCAGCAGCGCGTCGGAGTACAGCACGCCCGTCGGGTTGTTGGGATTGATGACCACAATGCCCTTGGTGCGCGGCGTGATCTTGGCGCGGATGTCGTCCAGATTGGGCATCCAGTCGTTGGCTTCGTCGCACAGGTAGTGCACCGGCGTGCCACCCGACAGGCTGGTGGCCGCCGTCCACAGCGGGTAGTCCGGCATGGGTAGCAGCAGCTCATCACCGTTGTCCAGCAAGGCGTTGGTCGCCATCGTGATCAGTTCGCTGGCACCATTGCCCAGGTAGATGTCATCCAGCGTCACACCAGCGACGCCCTGTTTTTGCGTCTCGTGCATGACCGCCTTGCGCGCGGCGAAGATGCCCTTGCTGTCGGAGTAACCGGCCGAGTTCGGCAGGTTGCGGATCATGTCCTGCTGGATTTCCTCGGGCGCGTCAAAGCCAAACACCGCGAGGTTGCCCAGGTTGAGCTTGATGATCTTCTGGCCTTCGTCTTCCATGTGACGGGCGGCGTCCATGATGGGTCCGCGAATGTCATACAGCACATTGGCCAGCTTGGCAGATTTTTGAATGGGTTTCAAAGTCCCTCCTAGGGTCAGCACCACAGGGTGAAACCTATAATTTGACCACAGTTCCGCACTGGTTTAGTGCGGTGCAGCATCAGATACAACACCCAATTCCACCCACGAGCCCGTATGAAACTCCATCCCGACAAATTTGATGTGCAATCCATCTCGGGTTACGGGCCGGGCTGGATACGGGTTGACGGCGAGCAAATCACGCACAGCGTGGTGATCGCCTCCAGCGGGCAGCGCTTGGCGTGGTGTTGCGCCCGGTTTCAGGATCTGACGGCTGACCACTTCACCAGACTGGCCGAGTTGAGCCCCGAACTGGTGATTTTTGGCAGCGGTGAACGCATCCGTTTTCCCCAACCCCAATGGCTGCAGGCCCTGATGACCAAACGCATTGGCCTGGAAACCATGGACACGCAGGCCGCCTGCCGGACCTACAACATTCTGGCTGGCGAGGGACGCAGCGTTGTGGTGGCTCTTTTGCTGGGTAATGAGTCTTCAGGCAGCGATGCAGGTGCCTGAGGGCCCGTTTTCAGAGTAAAATCGCAGTTTGGTCGGGAGTGCGCAAGCGACAAGCACAAACAAGTTCTCCCGACTCTGTCTGACACATCCTGCAAACGGGAATAAAGTTAAATATGGCGATCGTTGTCAACAAACCCCTCCCCGAATTCGAAGCAAATGCCACTGGTGGCGTCAAGGTGACCAACTCCAGTCACAACGGCAAAACCCTGGTTTTATATTTTTACCCCAAGGACAACACCCCGGGCTGCACCACGGAAGCGATGCAGTTTCGCGACAAGTACAAGGATTTCGTGAAAGCGGGTGCCGCCGTGTTCGGTGTGTCCCGCGACAACATGAAATCCCACGACGAGTTCAAGCTCAAGCTGGAGTTGCCGTTCGAGCTGATTGCGGACACCGAAGAAAAAATGTGCCACATGTTTGGTGTGGTCAAAAACAAGATCATGTACGGCAAGAAGGTCAAAGGCATTGAGCGCAGCACCTTCCTGATCGGGGCAGACGGTCTTCTCAAGGAAGAATGGCGTGGCCTGAAGGTCCCGGGCCATGTGGACGACGTGCTCAAGGCCGTCAAAGCCCTGAAAAAGGCGGCCTGAGACAACCCACATTGCGGGTTTGGAGGTTTGATTCGGTCATGCATAATGACCCTCATGCCGTTGAAATCTGCAACTGCGTTTGCACCAGCGTATCGTCATCAAGCCGCCTTGGCTCAGGGCGGCTTTTTTGTTTTCTGAACCCTGTTTATACGAGTCATACCACCCATGCCATTGCCTCCCGCACCCGCCAAGCGAGCAGCCTTGCTGTCGCACGATGCCTACAACGTTCAGGCCCGCAGTGCGCCCAAACCAGCCAAAAAAACGAGCCGTCCGTCTTCAAACGACCTGATTGATGCCAGGCCGCAGGCCCGCCAACTGGGTGATCGACATGATGGAGAAACAGGGCACCCCCCTCCTCCTTCCGGGAAATTGGCGCGTGCTGCCACGTCGCAGCCTATTCAATTGAAAGCAAATGTTACGGCGACCGACGTGGCGTCACAAGCCCAGCCCGTGGCGAAGCGCAAGAAAGACAAGGCCTCGGGCCCCACCAAGCTGTTTGTGCTGGACACCAATGTGCTGATGCACGATCCCATGTGTCTGTTCCGCTTCGAGGAACATGACATTTTCCTGCCGATGATCGTGCTGGAAGAGCTGGATGGCCACAAGAAAGGCATGACCGAAGTTGCCCGCAATGCACGCCAGACCAGCCGCACGCTGGATGCACTGGCGGGTGCCAATGGCGACGATATCGGCACGGGTCTGCTGCTCGACACCACCGGCCACCGGGAAGCCAAGGGCAAGCTGTTTTTCCAGACCCAGCCGCTGAACTACACGCTGCCCACCAGCCTGCCCCAGGGCAAGGCCGACAACCAGATTCTGGGTGTCGTCGCGGCGCTGCGCCTGCAGCATGCGGCGCTGGCCAGTGAATCCAAAGCCGATGCACGTGAAGTGGTGCTGGTGTCCAAGGACATCAACATGCGCGTCAAGGCCCGCGCCCTGGGCCTGGCTACGGACGATTACCAGAATGACAAGACGCTGGAAGACGGCGACCTGCTGTATTCCGGCTCCCTGGCCCTGCCTGCTGACTTCTGGGCCACGCATGGGCAGACGGTGGAGAGCTGGCAGAGCGGCGCACACACGTTCTACCGTATTTCCGGGCCGGTGGTGCCCAGCCTGCTGATCAACCAGTTTGTCTACTTTGAGGCGCCCGGCGAGCCGTCGCTGTATGCGCGTGTGACCGAGATCCGCGGCAAGACGGCGGTCTTCAAAACACTCAAGGACTTCAACCACCTGAAGAACGCGGTTTGGGGTGTGACCACCCGCAACCGCGAGCAGAATTTCGCGATGAACCTGCTGATGGACCCCGAGGTGGACTTTGTCACCCTCACCGGCACGGCCGGCAGCGGCAAGACGTTGATGGCACTCGCAGCCGGTCTGACCCAGGTGCTGGACGACCGTCGTTACACCGAAATCATCGTGACCCGCGCCACCGTCAGCGTGGGTGAAGACATCGGCTTCCTGCCTGGCACCGAAGAAGAAAAAATGGGCCCATGGATGGGCGCGCTGGACGACAACATGGAAGTGCTCAGCAAGACCGACACCAGTGCCGGCGAATGGGGCCGCGCCGCCACCAGCGAGCTGATTCGCAGCCGCATCAAGATCAAGAGCATGAACTTCATGCGAGGGCGCACCTTCCTGACCAAATACGTCATCATCGACGAAGCGCAGAATTTGACGCCCAAGCAGATGAAGACGCTGATCACCCGTGCAGGCCCCGGCACCAAGATTGTCTGCATGGGCAATCTGGCCCAGATCGATACGCCTTACCTCACCGAAGGCTCATCGGGCCTAACATTTGCGGTGGACAAGTTCAAGGGCTGGCCGCACGGTGGACACATCACGCTGGCCCGCGGTGAACGATCCCGGCTGGCAGACTTTGCCAGTGAAGTGCTATAGAAAATATAGCTGACTACGCATATTCCAGAAGGGCTGGGGGCTGATTCACCTTAAAAATCATCCCCTGTGCCACTGGCCAGGCTCTCAAAACGGGTTTGCGATTTCTGGAAATACAGCTTGACGGTGCCGGTGGGGCCGTTACGCTGTTTGGCGATGATGATCTCGGCCACGTTCTCTTCCTTGGACTCCTTGTTGTAATAGTCGTCCCGGTAGATGAACATGATGACGTCGGCATCCTGCTCGATGGCGCCGGACTCGCGCAGGTCACTCATCATCGGGCGCTTGTCGGTGCGCGACTCAACCCCACGGCTGAGCTGCGACAGCGCAATCACCGGACACTGAAGCTCCTTGGCCAGCATCTTGAGGCCACGCGAGATCTCGCCCACTGCGGTGGCGCGGTTCTCATCGCTCATGCTGCTGGACACACTCATGAGCTGCAGGTAGTCCACCACGATCAGGCCGAGCTTGCCGCACTGGCGCGCCAGGCGCCGGGCATTGGCGCGCAGCTCACTGACCGTGAGACCTGGTGTCTCATCGATGTGCAAGGACACATTGCGCAGCTTCTCGATGGCTTCCGTCAGTCGCGGCCATTCTTCATCTGACAGTTTGCCGGTGCGCAGATGCCCCTGATCAATGCGGCCGATGGAGCCCACGATCCGAACAGCCAGCTGTGAGGCGCCCATTTCCATGGAAAACACGGCTACGGGCAGGCCTTCATTCAATGCCACGTGCTCGGCAATATTCACCGCCAATGCTGTTTTGCCCATGGATGGGCGCGCAGCCAGCACAATCATGTCGCCCGCCTGCATGCCGGACAAATAACGATCCAGGTCGTAAAAGCCGGTGGGCACGCCGGTGATGTCATTCGGGTTGTCAGCCATTTCCTGAACCCGGTCCAGCAGGCTCACCACCAGCGAATCCATGCCCTGGAAGCCCTGCTTCATGCGGGAGCCCTGCTCGCCGATGTTGAAGATCTTCTGCTCGGCTTCGTCCACGATGGTGGCGACAGGTCGCCCCTGCGGATTGAAGGCGTTGGTGGCGATCTCGTCGCTGGCGCTGACCAGTTTGCGCAGGATGGATCGCTCCCGCACAATTTCGGCATAACGACGAATGTTGCCCGCACTGGGAACGTATTGCGCCAGTGAGTTGAGGTAGGCCAGACCACCCACCTCTTCCGCTTTGCCCAGACTGTGCAAGTGTTCAAACACGGTGATCACGTCAGCCGGTTTGGAAGCGTTGATCAGGCCTCCAACTGCAGCAAACACCAGCTTGTGTTCATAGCGGTAAAAGTCACCCTCAACCAGCAGATCACCCACACGGTCCCAGGCGGAGTTGTCCAGCAGCAGGCCTCCCAGCACACTGGATTCCGATTCGATGGAATGGGGCGGGATGCGCAACTGGGCGACCTGGCGGTCTTGACCAAAATCGTCAACAGCTGAAAGGACGGCAGACATGTGGATAGAGATAGGTTCTTTGGGGAAATTTGCCAACCGGCGAAAGTTCAATGCTACGCCCTGGGCCGGATGACGTCATCGGATAACCCTGTGGATAAACGGGGGGTTTCCTGCAAATGGCTGTGGAAAAAACCCGGCTGAAAAACAAAAAGCCGTCGGGCATGACCCCGACGGCCTTCATTCACAAAAGACCGAAGTCGGTGCGAATTAAGCGGTTTCGCCGTAAACCGACACGGTGATGTCAACCACCACGTCGGTGTGCAGGGCCACACTGACCGTGCTGTCGCCAACGACCTTGATCGGGCCATTGGGCATGCGGATCTGGGACTTCACAACCTTGTAGCCCAGCTTGTTCAGCTCTTCGGCGATGTCGTAGTTGGTCACGGAACCAAACAGGCGGCCATCCACGCCAGCCTTTTGGGTCAGCTTGGCGGTAGAACCTGCCAGCTTTTCACCCAGAGCCTGGCACTCGGCCAGCTTGGCTGCAGCCGCTTTTTCCAGTTCAGCGCGCTTGACTTCGAATTCCTGCTTGGCAGCAGCGGTGGCGCGACGGGCGCGGCCGGAAGGGATCAGGAAGTTGCGGGCATAGCCGTCTTTGACCTTGACGATTTCGCCGAGGTTGCCAAGGTTCACAACCTTGTCGAGCAGAATGATTTGCATGGTGTGACTCCCTTAGATGCGGTGCTGATCGCTGTACGGCAGCATCGCGAGGAAACGCGCGCGCTTGATGGCGGTGTTGAGCTGGCGCTGGAAAATGGCACGGGTGCCAGTCAGGCGAGCAGGAATGATCTTGCCGTTTTCGGCGATGAAATCACGCAGGGTGTCGATGTCTTTGTAGTCGATCTCTTCGACGCCCGTGACGGTGAAGCGGCAAAAGCGCTTGCGCTTGAACAGCAGGTTTTGTGCGGGGCGCTTGGGGCGCTTGTCTTTACTGAAACGTTTTGGTCCGGCCATGATGGACTCCTAAATTAATTTTGCAAAAATTCTTGAATGTGGAAAACAACGTGTTTGCCGTTGCGGGGAGTTGCCAGAAAACCGCTGAACTTCCAGATACTGCCTGGGGCCTGCTTCGCAAGCCGCTCGGCTATCGCACTGAAAGCCACTGCTTTCACAGCCGCTTTAACCTGTCTCGTTTGACCTGCCTCCTGAACTTCCGACTCGTGTTCGAGTTTCAGGTTTAGTGCCGGCAAACCGGCCGGTGTGTATCGCATTGCTTCAAGCTCAACAATACTGGCCGTCAAAATCAACAGGTTGGCTGTTTCACTCACTCCTCAACAACACAGCGAGCTTTATCGGTCTGAACCGTGAAACTCGGCTTGCTGGGTCTTGCGGGCGTCTTCACGCTCCACCGTCTTCATCATCGAAGAAGGACCGGTATCGGCCTTTTTCTTGGACACGGTCAGGTGACGCAACACGGCATCGTTGAACTTGAACGCATGTTCCAGTTCAGCCATCACGGCCTGATCGGCCTCGATGTTGACGCACAGGTAGTGAGCCTTGGCCAGCTTGTTGATCATGTAGACCAACTGGCGACGACCCCAGTCTTCAACACGGTGCACCTTGCCACCGCCAGCGGTGATCATGCCCTTGTAACGCTCCAGCATGGCCGGAACTTGTTCGCTCTGATCCGGATGGATCATGAGGATGATTTCGTAATGACGCATTGATACTCCTTGTGGATTGCCCATAACGGGCGGCCAAAATGGCGGATAAGCCACCCTCAGCGTCTAAAAGAGGTGTGGCAAGGCGAAGCCCGCCATTATATGCCATTCAGGGCCCCGTCAGCAATCCGCTCCCAACCGCGCTTGTGTTCGAGCAAACCAAAAAAAGCCCGGCCACCGAAAGTGGCCAGGCCTTGATCTGACTTTCAGGTCAGATCAGGTCATTTCCAGCTGGGTGATCAGCTGGCTTTCAGGTTGGGGTAACGCACATACTCCACCAGTTCCTGGACTTTCTTGCTGGGCGCCGGCGTGACCATGCTGACCAGAATAATCACCAGGAAGCCCACAGGTACACCGAACAGGCCAGCCGAGATGGGCTGGATGTCCCACCACAACTGAATTGGGGACGTCACACCAAAGACGCCACGCAGCCAGGGCTGGGTCGTAATCATGTAGTAGAACGTGGTGCCCAGACCCAGCGCCATACCCAGCGAGGCGGCAATGCCTGTGGCCCGTTTCCAGAAAATACCCAAGGTAAGTGCAGGGAAGAACGCCGCAGCCGCGAACGAGAACGCCGCGGACACCAGGAACAGAATATCCGCTGGTTTCTGCGCCGCCACGTAGGCAGCAGCCAGGGCCACCACCAGCAGCAGGGTCTTGGAAATCGCAACACGGCGAGCGGTTGATGCGTTCGGATCGATCATCTTGTAGTACAGATCGTGGCTCAACGCGTTGGCAATGGTCAGCAGCAAGCCGTCTGCTGTTGACAGCGCAGCAGCCAGACCACCGGCAGCCACCAGACCGGAGACCACGTAGGGCAAGCCACCAATGGCAGGCGCCGCCAGCACGATGATGTCACCACCGATGGACATTTCATTCAACTGCAGGAAACCGTCCTTGTTGATGTCCGTCACCGACAGCAGGGCAGGGTCAACCCTGTTCCATTCCGCAATCCAAACCGGCAACTGGTCCATCGGCGTACCGATCAACACGGTAAAGACTTCGAATTTCACCAGCACAGCCAGAGCAGGCGCCGTGAAGTACAGCAGGAAAATGAAGAACAGTGACCAGCTCACCGACTGCCGGGCTTCCTTCACACTGGGCACGGTGTAATACCGCATCAGAATGTGTGGCAGCGCAGCGGTGCCCACCATCAGGCAGAAAATCAGGGCCAGGAAGTTGCGACGCGAGACGTCATAAGCCTTCTGGGCTGCAGCATCACCGTTCGGGTCACCCGCAAACTGCTGAGCGTGCGGCACCATGCCGTTGAGTGGCTTGGATTTGGTATCCGCGCCAGCTTTGGCCGCTGTCCAGGCTTTCTTGGCAGTCGCCTCGTCTTTCGGCATGGCAGCCAGCGCTTTTTCAGCCGCTGTGATTTCTGATGCAGCACCGTTGGCAGCTTTCAGATCAGCCAGCTTTTTCTCGGCAGCAGCCCTGTCAGCAGCCAATGCGTTCGCCGGATCTTTCAGCTTCTCAGCCAAGGCGGCCGAGCGTTGCTTGAAGACTTCGCGTACTTCCAGCTCTTTCGGGTCATTGGCCAGCTTTTTCTCCAGCGCAGTTACTTTTTCCAGCTGGAAGCCGTAGATTGCCTGAGGAACAGGAACGCTGGTCTGCTTGACCGACAGCCACACCACCGGGATCATGTAGGCCACGATCAGAATGATGTACTGCGCCACCTGCGTCCAGGTCACCGCGCGCATGCCGCCCAGGAACGAACAGACCAGAATACCGCCCAGACCCAGGAAAATCCCGAGTTCGAACGCCACGCCCGTCAGACGGGAAGTAATCAGGCCCACGCCGTAGATCTGCGCCACCACATAGGTGAAGGAGCACAGAATGGCGGCAACGATGCCAATGAAACGCGGCAGGTTGCCGCCATAACGCTCGCCCAGAAAGTCTGGCACTGTGAACTGGCCGAACTTCCGCATGTACGGAGCAAGGAACAGTGCCACCAGACAGTAGCCGCCAGTCCAGCCCATGATGAAGGCCAGGCCGCTGTAACCGGTGAGGTACAGCGTTCCGGCCATGCCGATGAAGGACGCAGCAGACATCCAGTCAGCACCGGTCGCCATGCCGTTGTAGATGGCCGGCACCCGGCGACCCGCAACGTAGTACTCGGCCGCATCGTTGGTGCGGCTCATGATGCCGATACCCGCATACAAACCGACCGTAGCCAGCAGGAAAATGAAGCCGATCCATTGCCTGGACAGGCCCATCTGCTCCAGAATGGCCAGGGTCACCACGAAAATGAAAAAACCTCCGGTGTACCACTTGTACACCTTGTTCAGGTTTTGCTTGAAGGCCGCCTTGGAGGCGGCATTGCTGACGGTGTTGTCGTCAGAGCCAAACATTCCAGCCATGATCAGTCCTCGCTTTCTTGGACGCCGTGCTCGATGTCCAGCTTGCCCATGTAGCGGGCATAAAACCAGATGATCACACAGTAGATCACCAAAGAACCTTGCGCTCCCATCCAGAAGCTAAAGGGCCAACCGAAAAAATTGAAACTCAGTTCGCGGGCGTAGTAGCTCACGACAAAAGTCACCACGAACCAGATCGCCAGCAACACGGCTGTGATATTGAGGTTCTTCTGCCAGTACCGTCGATGGTTCTCGCTTATCTGCTGCATGTCATTACCTCCAACAACAACAAGACCCTTTCGGGCATATCACGATCACCACTTGTCCCCTCAAGCGTGGCCTGCAAGCCGGATCGCGTTCGTACAAGTACCCACTCAGTTGGTGGGCGTGCCACCGGAACTACGCTATGCGCAGTCCGGTTTCACGCTCCAGCTGGGCGGCCACTTTGGGCTCGAACCCTTTGAGGTGGCGAATGATCTTCTCCGCCTCATCGGGTTGTTGCCGGTCAACATGAACCCGCGCCAGCTGATACCAGCCAAACGGGCTCATGGGTTGCAGTTCTGTGTTGATCTTGAGCGCTTCAATGGCCTCATCGAAGCGGCGCTCCTTGATGAGCACCAGCGCCAGGCCATACCAGGCGCGATCCATCTTGGGCTCAGCCTCCAGGGCGCGCCGAAACGCTGGCTCGGCCTCGGTATGACGTCCCATGTCATCCAGCATGTACCCAAGGTTGAACCAGGCAGCAGAGTTGTCAGGGTGGGCTGAGGCCAATTCCTGCAAGGCAGCAACGGCCCCATGCTTGTCGCCAAGCTGGCCCAGAAGATGGGCCCGGCTGGCCATGACATAGCGGTTGCCGGGCGCAATCGCCAGCATCGCATTGAAACGCTGCAGCGCAGCTTCGCGCTGGCCAAAAACCAGCAGCGTGACCGCCTGCATCTTGAGGAACAGGTAATTCAGCGGGTTCATCCCTTGCACCCGACCATGTTGACGCTGATGCAGTAATCAATCTTCCACAGCGAGACTGCAATGTAGAAGATGGCTACCAGCACAGCGGCGACGAAGCCGATCTGTGAGTCCGCAATCTGTCTGGGTGCCAACCACCGGGCCAGCATGAAAAATGGCCGGTTGATGATCTGGAAGATCTGGTAAAAAAAGTTATTTGTTCGCTTGGCGCCCGCCAAAACGTACAGCAAGCCCTGCCCCAGCAAGGCAAGCGCTGCGATATAAAGAATCAGCTGGAGGATATTGATCGTGAGCAACATATTGGCGTTTGGTGGCGCCATTGTTGACTCGGGGCTTACCGGACTCTTACAAATCCTGACAAAGCTGACAGCTCAAGGGTATACCCACTCAGGGTTTTCCCTTGAACTGAAAATTACTGGCCCGTCAGCTTTTAGCGGCCAGACGGCGCCACGTCTCCACGACAGAATCCGGATTCAGCGAAATGGAACTGATGCCCTGCTCCATCAGCCAGGCTGCAAAGTCCGGGTGGTCACTGGGCCCCTGGCCACAAATGCCCACGTATTTGCCCTGTGCCCTGCAAGCCTTGATGGCCATGCTGATCAGTGCCTGGACCGCGGGGTCGCGTTCGTCAAAGTCAGCGGCCAGCAACTCCAGGCCGGAGTCCCGGTCCAGCCCCAGCGTGAGCTGGGTCAGGTCGTTGGAGCCAATCGAGAAGCCGTCGAAGAATTCCAGGAACTCATTCGCCAGAATCGCATTGCTGGGGATCTCGCACATCATGATGATCTTGAGACCCGCCTCGCCCCGCTTGAGGCCGTGCTGGGCCAGCAGCCGGGTCACTTTTTGCGCCTGCGCCAGTGTCCGCACAAAAGGCACCATCACCTCCACATTGGTCAGACCCATGTCATTGCGCACCCGCTTGAGCGCCTCGCACTCCATGGCGAAGGCCTCACCAAACTCGGCGCTGATGTACCGCGTCGCACCCCGAAAGCCGAGCATCGGATTCTCTTCTTCTGGCTCATAACGGCTGCCACCAATCAGCTTGCGGTATTCGTTGCTTTTGAAATCTGACAGCCGCACAATGACAGGCTTGGGCCAGAATGCCGCTGCAATGGTGGCCACACCCTCAGCCACGCGGTCCACATAAAAAGCCCTGGGCGATGCATGGCCACGCGCCACGGATTCCACCGCTTTCTTCAAATCAGCATCCACATTGGGATAGTCCAGAATCGCCTTCGGATGCACACCAATGTTGTTGTTGATGATGAATTCCAGCCGCGCCAGGCCCACACCGGCATTGGGAAGCTGACAGAAATCAAAGGCCAGCTGCGGATTGCCCACATTCATGGAAATCTTGACGGGGATATCCGGCATGGCGCCGCGCTGCACCTCGGTCACTTCGGTTTCCAGCAAGCCGTCATAGACAAAACCGGTATCACCCTCTGCACAGCTCACGGTAACCAGAATGCCGTCCTTGAGCGCTTCCGTTGCATGGCCACAGCCCACTACGGCCGGAATGCCCAGCTCGCGCGCAATGATGGCCGCGTGGCAGGTGCGGCCACCACGATTGGTCACGATGGCAGACGCGCGCTTCATCACAGGCTCCCAGTTGGGGTCCGTCATGTCGGTCACCAGAATGTCGCCGGCCTGCACCTTGTCCATCTCGCTGATGTTGTGCACGATGCGCACCGGGCCGGTGCCGATTTTCTGGCCGATGGCACGGCCCTCGACCAGCACGTTGCCCCTGCCCTTGAGCTTGTAACGGTGCTCGGCCTTGCCCGCGCTCTGGCTCTTGACGGTTTCGGGACGCGCCTGAAGGATGTACAGCTCGCCGTCCAGCCCGTCTTTGCCCCATTCGATATCCATGGCACGGCCGTAGTGCTGCTCAATGACCAGCGCATAAGAGGCCAGTTTCTCGACGTCGACATCGCTCAGCGAATAGCGGTTGCGCATTTCGGTAGGTACATCGGTGGTCTTGACCAGCTTGCCCTTCAGCGGACCATCGGACGCCTTTTCAGCCGCCGTGGTGAACTCCATCTGGATGAGTTTGGAGCCCAGGCTGCGGCGAATCAGCGCCCGTTTGCCCGCCCGCAACATGGGCTTGTGCACATAGAACTCGTCCGGGTTCACGGCGCCCTGCACCACCGTTTCACCCAGACCATAACTGGAGGTGATGAACACCACGTCCTCGAAACCCGACTCGGTGTCGATCGTGAACATCACACCCGAAGCGCCCAGGTCCGAGCGGACCATGCGCTGAATGCCGGCACTCAAGGCCACGTGTTCATGGGCAAAACCCTTGTGCACCCGGTAGCTGATGGCACGGTCGTTGTAAAGCGATGCGAAGACTTCCCTGATTTTGTGCAGGATCGCCTCGATACCGATCACATTGAGAAACGTCTCCTGCTGTCCCGCAAAAGAAGCGTCTGGCAGGTCTTCGGCCGTCGCCGACGAGCGCACCGCAAAGGTGGCCTTCGGGTTACCCGCGGTCAGGGTGGCAAACTCGGATCGAATGGCCTGTTCCAGGTCAGCCGGGAACGGCTGTGCTTCGACCCAGGCCCGAATCTCGGCGCCGGTCTGGGCCAGGGCCCGGACATCGTCCGTGTTGAGGGCGTGCAGACGGGCATTGATTTTGTCTCCCAGGCCGCCAAAGCTGAGGAAATCGCGAAAAGCATGAGCCGTCGTGGCAAAGCCTGTCGGCACCTTCACGCCCGAGGGCAGGTGCGAGATCATTTCGCCGAGGCTGGCGTTCTTGCCGCCAACTGACTCGACGTCAGACATTCTCAGGTTTTCAAACGGAACGACCAGGGCGGTCGGGCTGAATAGTGCAGACATGGGGAGACTCCAGAGTTTAAAAACCGGCCTGCCAGTGCGCCGCCAGCTTCAGGCGGTCTGGCTGTGCCCAACCATGCCGCGCCGAACTGTTGTTCTGGTTGTCTGGTGCAACACATGGATGGGTGTCAGGAAATACGTCAGCAATTGCTTTAAATTGCGATGATTGTAGGGCGCGGCCCACCCCAAAACACCGCTTGTGCTTGCAAAATGCTGAATCCAGACTTTTTGCGCAAATCATGCCCCATCGCACTGTATTTTTTGTTTCCGACGGCACCGGCATCACGGCCGAGACCTTTGGCCATGCCATCCTGGCCCAGTTCGACATGAAGGCCAAGTACGTCCGGCTGCCCTTTGTTGACTCGGCCGACAAGGCCCACCAGGCGGTGCGGCAGATCAATCACACCGCCGCCGTGGAAGGCGTCAAGCCCATTGTGTTCACCACGCTGGTGAACATGGAAATACTGAAAATCATCGAGGAGACTTGCCGCGGCATGCTGCTGGACATGTTCGGCATGTTTGTGCACCCACTCGAAAAGGAACTGGGACTGAAATCCAGCCATCGGATTGGCCGATTCAGCGATGCCAGCAAAAGCAAGGAATACCAGAGCCGCATCGAGGCGATCAACTTCTCGCTGGCGCACGACGATGGTCAATCCAACCGCGATCTGGAGCACTCGGACGTCATTCTGGTGGGGGTGAGCCGCAGCGGCAAAACACCCACCTCGCTGTACCTGGCCATGCAATACGGGCTGAAGGCCTCGAACTACCCGCTGATCCCCGAAGATTTTGACCGCCAGCACCTGCCACCCGCGCTGATGCCCCACCGGCAAAAGATCTTCGGCCTGACGATCCAGCCTGAGCGCCTGAGCGAGATCCGCAACGAGCGTCGGCCCAACTCGAAATACGCCTCGCTGGAGAACTGCCGCATGGAAGTGGCCGAGGCCGAAAGCATGATGCGCCGCAGCGGCATCCGCTGGCTGTCCACCACCACCAAGTCGATTGAAGAGATTGCCACCACCATTCTTCAGGAGATCCGGCCGGAGCGACTGGTGTATTGATTGCCCGCAATTCGCTATTATTTTGGTAGCTACTTGCGCATATCCAGCAAGGGCTAAGGGGCTATTTCACTCACATATTCAGGTCATTTGAGTTCCGCAGGTTTGGGCACGGCGATAAACCAGACCTTTGCCGACACTGGCTGAAGTTTGTGGTTTCCGCGATGTCTTGTTGCAAATGATATTCATTCTCATTTATAATGACGTTACACCATTCTGCTACCTTGCCATTGCAGACTTCTTTTTAAACTATGACTTTGTCTGAGCGCCCTCTTCCCATGCCCATGAACCGCAATCTGGTGATCGCGTCCAGTGTCGTGTTGTTTCACGTCGCGGCACTGTGGGCGTTGCAGACGGGTTTGCTGCGCCGCGCGATGGAGGTGATCGTGCCGGTTGAAATTCTCAGTGAATTCATCGAGCCACCGGCACCCAAAATCACCCCGCCGCCGCCCACACCGCCAGCACCTGTCAAACAAGCTGTTGCCAGGGCCCCTGCTCCGGCCAAGGCCCCTGCCCCGCAACCCTTGGCCATTTCAGACCCCACGCCCGAACCCCAGGCGCCCACCGGAGTGGTCACGCCCGTGCCCCCGGCTCCCGAAGCAGCGGTGGTCGCGCCCGTGGTTGCCGCAGCCTTGGCGCCACCCACTCCGCCCAGGCTGGAACTCCCATCCAGTGACGCGGACTACCTCAATAATCCCAAGCCAGCTTACCCAATCATCAGCAAACGTCTGCGTGAAGAAGGCACGGTGGTCATTACCGTCCTGGTAGGGGTTGATGGACGACCGCAAAACGGAGACATCAAGAAGTCCAGCGGCTTTGACCGTCTGGATCAGGCTGCTTATGAAGCCGTCATGAAATGGCGTTTCGTACCCGGAAAACGCAACGGCGTGGTAACCGCCATGCCTTACGACGTTCCCGTCAAATTCAATCTCAAATAGTCTTTTACCGGAGTTCTCAATGGAATCGTCTCTTGGCCTCTTCAACGTCTGGTCCCAGGGTGACTGGGTCACCAGGACGGTCGCGCTACTGCTGCTGGCGATGTCACTCGCTTCATGGATGGTGATCGTCCTCAAGGCGCTGGACATCATCAAGTTCAAAAAGCTTGCCAATGGCGCCGAAGCCTTCTGGCACAGCGCCGATTTTGCAGAAGGCCTGGCCAAACTCGGCGCGGACCGCAGCAACCCGTTTCGCCTGCTGGCTGAAGAGGGGCGCGAAGCCACCACGCATCACCGCAACACCAAGGCCCAGTTGCATGACACACTGGACGTGAGCGACTGGGTGACGCGCTGCCTGCGCAATTCGATTGACGACACCACCGCCCGGCTGCAAAGCGGGCTGGCCGTGCTGGCCTCGGTCGGATCCACCGCGCCGTTTGTGGGTCTGTTTGGCACCGTCTGGGGCATCTACCATGCACTGATGAGCATCGGCCTCGCCGGCCAGGCCACGATTGACAAGGTGGCCGGCCCGATTGGCGAGGCGCTGATCATGACCGCGCTGGGTCTTGCGGTGGCCATTCCCGCCGTGTTGGGCTACAACGCGCTGGTGCGCGGCAACAAATCCATCATCACCAAGCTCAACCGCTTTGGTCATGACCTGCACGCGTACTTTGTCACCGGTGCACGCGTGAGCGTGGCGGGCGATGGCAAGGTGGTCCCGATGAAGAAAGCGTAAGGAGTCATCATGGCTTTCGGTACCCAGGACGAACCCGACGAGGTGATGAACGAGATCAACATGACGCCGCTGGTGGATGTCATGCTGGTGCTGTTGATCATCTTCATCATCACGGTGCCGGTGATGAAACACGCGGTCAACATCGATCTGCCGCGCGCGACCAACCAGCCGCAGGACGCCAAGCCAGAGACCATCCGCCTGAGTGTAGATGCCTCGGGCAGCTTCTTCTGGAATGACGAGGCGGTGGACGACGCCGGCCTGGCCGTACGCCTGAAGGCTGAAGCTGCCAAGTCGCCCCAGCCCGAACTGCACATCCGGGGCGACAAAGATGTGCGTTATGAGCGCGTGGCGCAAGCCATGGCGGCTGCCCAGGTGGCCGGAGTGAAAAAAATCGGCTTCGTAACAGAGCCCCAAACGCCATGACAACCGCTACGCCACCGAACCCGTCACTGCGCAGCCCTCCGACGCTTCGCAGCCCTGTTTCCACCACTCCTTCAGAGCTTCCGGGCGACAACCTTGCCCGGGAGGCGTCCAGCGCGGTGCTGAGCGAAAGCCTGCTGCGCGGGCAGAAAAGCGTGGCGATCCAGCACAACGGATCGGTGTACCGTCTGCAGGCCACCAAGCTGGGCAAGCTGATCCTGACCAAATAGATTTTTTCGTGGTGCGACCCGGGAGGCTGGATACGCTTCTTGGGCCGCTTTGTGCCAGCCAGACCGTCAAATCGTCCAGCCAGGCACTTTTTTATGCCAAATCGGGCATTAGCCCGCATGGAATATGCGCGAGTAGCTATTGTTTTTATAGCAAATCGGCTAATTCACGCAGCGCTGATTACAGGCCGATGGCGGCAATGCCCGCCTTGCTGATCTGCGCATCTTCCGTTGACTTCACGCCACTCACACCTACGGCACCCAGGCATTGCCCGTCCTTCATGATCGGCACGCCACCTTCAAGCATGCCTTGCAGGTTGGGCACGCTCAGGAACGAGTAACGGCCACCATTGATGATGTCCTCATACACCTTGCTCTCGCGACGACCCATGGCCGCCGTGTGGGCCTTGGCAGGTGCGATGTGGGAAGAAATGGCGGCAGCGCCATCCAGCCGCTGGAAATGCAGCAAATGGCCGCCGTCGTCCACGATGGCGATAGATACCGCCCAGTTGTTTTTCAGCGCTTCTGCTTCTGCGGCCGCGGCGATTGTTTTGACATCAGCCAGTTCGAGTACCGGTTTGTTTTTCATTGGATGGGGTCGATTCATGCAGGATTAAAAGGTTTTCCCTGAGCATAACGGCTCAAACGCCCAATCAACCCGCACCATATGGCAAAAGTATCCTCAGAAAATGTAGGTAATCCGCCACCCGGTTATTCGGGCCGACGGCTTGAATTGCCCTAGAATCCGCCCCATATGCCTGATGCAGGTATTTACAGGAGTCCATCACATGAATGACCGCGTACAAACAATTGACCAGGGCACGGGCTTTGGTTATGGCGTATCCGCCGAGCAGCGCAACAAGGTATTGCGCAACACATATTGGCTACTCGCGCTGAGCATGCTGCCCACGGTGCTGGGCGCTTGGCTGGGCGTGGCCACGGGCATCACCGCCTCCTTGACAGGTGGCTTGGGTCTGATCGTTTTCCTCGGTGGCGCATTTGGTTTCATGTACGCCATCGAAAAGACCAAAAACTCAGCCGCGGGCGTGCCCGTTTTGCTGGCGTTCACCTTCCGTGACCTGTCCGGCATGGGCAAGTGGCTGATGGTGGGTGCATTGGCCATCATGATCGGCGGCATCATCAACGTTTTTGTCGGATCCACAGCAGGAATGATGGCCATCTCGGTCATGGCTATCGGTGTGTTCAGCGCCTTCATGCTGTATGACCTGAAACGCATCGTTGATGGCGGAGAGACCAACTACATCAGCGCCACCCTGGGTCTGTATCTGAGTGCGTTCAACGTATTCCAGAGCCTTCTGGCACTGCTGGGCATCGCTGGCGGCGAGCGCGACTGATCAGCCCGACCGATCCCGTATCCAAAAAAGAGGCCCATTCGGGCCTCTTTTTTTGGTCTTGCCGCCTCATGGGCTCAATAAAGTGTCAGAGCAGCCGATAAACCTGACATGCGCCCTTTCTCCCACCTCATCATTCTGCGGTTGACGACCCTCGGTGTCGCCCTGCTGCTGGCGGGTTGCGAGATCCCCGGCATGGGGCCTGACCCGAAAATTGCGGCGCGCCTGGCGGATGGCAAAGCCATCGGCAGCGCCTGCCGGCATGCCCTGCGCGGTATTGAAGACTGCTACGCGCTCAACGAAAAGGCTCTCAAGACTGCCGTGTTTGAAGGCTGGAAAGAGATGGACCAGTACATGCGCGACAACAAGATTGAGGGTGTCGCGCCCCAGGTTGCCGTGGCGGAAGATGCAGCCGACGAAGAAGTCATCACCGAAAGCAAGACGAAACCGGGCACCAAGGACAAGCCAGCGCCAGATGCCAGCTCAAAAGCCAGCACTGGCAAGAGCAAGCCTGTCGTCAAAGTGGCACAGAAGTCTGAGGGCCATTAGAGGCAGCAACCACCCGTTCGAAAACCGCCATGCTCTCCACATGGGCTGTGTGCGGAAACATGTTGATCACCCCGGCTACCACGCAGCGATAACCCGCCTCATGCACCAGCAGCCCGGCATCCCTTGCCAGCGTAGCCGGATTACAGCTCACGTAAACGATGCGCTGGGGAAACGTCCAGGAACCCCGCTTCAATGGTCGGAGGGCTGCTCCTGTCGGGCCGGTCGGTACACCATCCATCACCTCCGTGCCTACATGGCCCCGGTGTAAATCCGCCAGCGCCTTCACCAGCGAGAAAGCGCCCTCGCGAGGCGGGTCCACCAGCCACTTGTCGGCCGCGCCATCCAGCATGAGCAATTCAGGCGTCATTTCAAACAGGTTTCTTGCTACAAATTCAGTAGCTGCCAGCGCACTGTTATTAAGGGCAGAGGCCTGATTCAGCTTGTAATTTTGTCGTGAACGCATCACCAGCACCTCACTGCCCTCAATACCCAGCACAGCGCCCGCCTGGGTGGCGATGGGCAATGTGAAGTTGCCCAGCCCGCAAAACCAGTCGATCACCCGCTCCGTCTTTTGCGCGTCCAGCAATCGCAAGGCACGGCTCACCAGAACCCGGTTGATGTGCGGATTGACCTGCGTGAAATCGGTCGGATTAAATGGCATGGTGATGCCAAACTCGGGGAGTACGTAGGCCAGTTGGGCCGTGCCGGGTGCGGGTTCATCCAGCAGGTTGACGGTCTCAGGGCCTTTGGCCTGCAGCCACCACTGAACCACAAACTTCTGCCCCTCCTGCAAGCCCCCCTGCTGCAGCGCGAACGCACGCAATTTGGCCAGATCGCCATTGCTCAAGGGCTCCAGATGCCGCAGTACCAGCGCGATGACATCATTGCCGCCCATGTCACCGACTGCCAGTTCGATCTGCGGCACAGTCTCTTTCGCGTCCATTGAACCGATCAGTTCCCGGATGGGCACCAGCATGGCACTCACATGCGGCGGCAGCACGTGGCATTCCTTCATGTCAGCGACATACTGACTTTTCCGTTCATGAAAACCCACCAGCACGGCGCCCTTTTTCCTGACGTGACGAACCGACAGGCGCGCCCGGTAGCGATAGCCCCAGGCCGGGCCTTCGATGGGGCGCAGGATGTTCTCGGGCTTGACCTTGCCCAGATGCCACAGGTTATCTTCCAGCACACGCTGCTTGACGGCCACCTGGGCACCGATGTGAAGGTGCTGCATCTTGCAGCCGCCACAAGCGCCCTCATGCAGGCCAAAGTGAGGGCAGCCGGGTTTGACGCGTTGCGACGATTCACGGTGGATCGCGGTTACCGTGGCTTTCTCGAAGCTGGCTTTCTTGCGATTGATGTTGGCGGTAACCACCTCAAATGGCAGCGCACCTTCAATGAAGACCACCTTGCCGTCCGGTTTGTGGGCTATACCCTGCGCATCAATGTCGAGGGACTCCACTTCCAGCCACTCGGCCGGGTGATCCGCACTGTTTTCTGGCACTTTGCTTTTTGATTCGTCTGTCATGCCTGAATTGTCTCAGGACATGGCGGCTCCATCAGACCGGTCAGGCCCAGGCCTTCAAATACTCATCCCAATGCGCCTCGGTGGGCGCCAGATTGCCGAGAGTTTCTTTTACCATCGCGATTTCCTGCTCGTATTCCTTTTCCAGCAGGCCACCCCGCATTTTTTGAAAACGGCAGTACACCAGATAGGTGTTCATCACATCGGTTTCGCAGTAGCGGCGAATGTCGTCCAGCTTGCCGTCCAGGTACTGCGGATAGACCTGCGAGCCATCCATGCCCAGCTTGCCGGGAAAGCCGCAGAGCTTGGCCATTGCGTCCAGCGGTGTATTGTTTTTTGGCTGGTACATGGCCAGCAGATCCATCAAGTCCAGATGCCGCATGTGATAGCGGCTGATGTAGTTGTTCCACTTGAACTCGCGGTCGTCTTCACCCATGTCCCAGTAGCGATCAGCTACCACGCCATGTTTCAACCCGCGGTAGTGCAGAACCGGCAAATCAAACCCGCCACCGTTCCAGCTAACCAGCTGGGGCGTGTGTTTCTCGATGGTATTGAAAAACGTCTGGATGACCCGGCCCTCACTGGCATCATCCTTGTCCACAAACGAGTGGATGCGCAACCCTTCTGCGTTGCGAAACACGGCACTGATCACCAAGATGCGCTGCAGGTGCAAGGGCATGAAATCGCTTTTGCCTTCGGCCTTGCGCTCCTGCACCCAGGCGTCATACACCTGGGCGTCGGTTGCATCGGCTGGAGCATCACGCAGCGCACGCAGGCCCGCTATGTCAGGAATGGATTCAATATCAAATACCAGGACAGGCCAGCTCATGTCCCGCACTTTAGCAGCAGAGACACCGATTAAAGAAGCGCTTGGCGAGAAATGCCGCGGCGCGCCAGATACCGCTGCAGCTTGTGAAGCGCTTCATTCTGGATTTGTCTGACCCGCTCACGGGTCAGGTCCAGCCGACAGCTGAGCACGTCCAGCGTTTCAGGGTCGCGATCATGCAAACCGAACCGCCCCTCCAGCACCTCCTGCTCGCGGGCTGACAGGGTGTCAATCCAGTCCTGCAGCAAGTGCTCCACCTCATGCGCCTGCAGCGTGCTGTCAGCATCCAGCGCCATACTGTCCACAAGTGCGTCCCCCATTGTGTGGGGACTGCCGTAGCGATCGACCGATGCATCCAGTGATTTTGGAGCCTCAGCCAGCACCAGCAGGTCAGCAACTGTTTGCACATCCCGGCCCAGCAGCGCGGCGATATCCTCAGCTCTGGGGCCTTCGGGCCGCCGGGTCATCAGCGCAACATCATTTTCCAGAGCTCGCTGGGCCCGCAGAACCTGCTGCAACTCGCGGACTACGTTCACCGGCAGCCGAACGACGCGGCCCTGATCGATCAGGGCACGGTCCACAAATTGCCGGATCCACCATGTGGCATAGGTTGAAAAACGGAAACCCCGCTCCGGCTCGAACTTGTCAATGGCATGCATGAGCCCGAGATTGCCCTCTTCAATCAGATCCTGTAGCGGGACGCCACGCCCTGCATAGGTTCTGGCAATGCTCACCACCAGACGCAGATTGTGTTCAATCATGCTCTGGCGGGATGCAAAGTCGCCCGCCCGGGCCCGGGTGGCAGCTTCGAATTCTTCCTGTGCAGAAAAGAGCGGCGTCCGCCGGATACCTTTTAGATATTGCGACAGTGAATCGCTACCCGGCTCATTGGGTATGGGCGCCAGCATGTCCTGCAGGTCGATCTCAGGCTCTGCATTCCTCACCAGCGACTCCGGATTTCTCGGGTGTTTGGCGAGGTGATTCATGACGCTACCTCGGGGGAAGGTGCTTGGCCGGATCGACCGGTTTGCCCTGACGCCGAACCTCAAAATGCAATTTCACCCGATCGGCGTCGCTACTGCCCATTTCGGCAATTTTTTGCCCCTGACGGACTGACTGATCTTCCTTGACCAGCAAGGTCTGGTTATGGGCATAGGCCGTCAAATAGGTGTTGTTGTGCTTCAAGATGATGAGGTTGCCGTAGCCCCGCAAACCAGCACCCACATAGACGACCCGGCCATCTGCCGCTGCGACGACGGGATCACCCGCCCTGCCGCCCAAATCCAGTCCCTTGTTTTTGACTTCATCGAACCCGGCCAGAATTACACCGCTGGCAGGCCAGATCCAGTTGATCTCATCCTGGGAAGACGCAGCAACCGGTGCGGTAGGCGCCGGGGCTGGTACCGTTACAGCCGCAGAAGCGGATGCAGGAGGTTTGGCGGCACTGGCAGGTGATGCGGACGGCACGGTTGCAGCGGTAATCGTTGTCGTGGTAACCGGCTTCGCCACAGCGACACCGGCTGGCGGCGCAACGGCCACAGGAGGAGTGATGCGCAGCACCTGTCCCACTTCAACCTGATTGGCGTTATCCAGACCATTCCAGCGGGCTATATCTTTCCAGTTTTGACCGGTTTCAAGCCCGATTTTGATCAGCGTATCACCGGGCTTGACGGTGTAAAAGCCCGGTTTGCCTGCGTTTTCGGCGCCCGGAAGGGGCTTGACCGGCTGGCCTTGAGCATCCATGACCGCAGGTACAGCAGGCGCTGGTTTGCTGGCGCTGGTTCCACGGTCTTCCACCGGGGCATGGTTGATTGCCCTGGAACCGCACCCGACCAGCAGCACGGCGACCAGCACCCTGCCAGCGACGAACTGCGACCCAATAACCTGACCAACCCGACCATAGACACTCCCATCATGCAACACCCGATTTTAGAGGCACAAAGTGGACCGTTTCCAGTACCGTTTGCCGTATTCCCTGAGGGGTTCTGTCCAGAACCAGCAAAGCCTGCTGATTCCGGCCAACACCACTGACGACCGGTGCAACCAGTCGCCCGCCCATAGCCAGCTGATCGATCCAGGCCTGAGGAACAGCCTCCCCACCCGCGGCAGCGATGATGCCCGCATAAGGCGCACCTTTGGCATAGCCCGCCATGCCATCACCAAACAGCAAATGCAGATTGGCCAGACGCAAATGCCGCAGATTCTCGCGAGCCTTGTCATGCAGACCACGCAGGCGCTCGATGCTGTAAACCTCGGTTGCGACCAGACTGAGCAAAGCGGCCTGATAGCCGCAGCCGGTACCGATTTCCAGAACTCTTCCCAGCTTGCCCTGGGCACCATGGCGCAGCAATTCGATCATGCGCGAAACCACCCCAGGCTTGGAGATGGTCTGCCCCAAACCAATGGGCAGGCTCGTGTCTTCATAGGCCTGATTGACCAGCGCACTGTCGACAAAGCGGTGCCGCTCGATGGTTCCCAAAGCTGACAAAACCATGCGATCAGTGACACCCTGGCCAGCCAGTTTTTGCACCATGTTCATGCGTACGGCACTGGAATCCAGACCATGACTTTGATCGTTGACCGAGACCGCCTTCAGCGTATGTGCAGCGCCTGAATTGCCTGCCGTGCGCCCGGCCCGGGTCAGCCCCGCCTTGTCCGCGGCAACGTCCATGCGGACCGGGAATGAAGGCCTGGGCTTCATGAACCTGCCTTGTGGGCACCCAACGCCAGTCTCGCAGCAGTTTGTGCCCAATAACCCAGTGCATCATGGTCGGTTAGATCAACTTTTAGCGGCGTGATCGAGACATGCCCTTGGGCCGTGGCATGGAAATCGGTGCCATCGCCATCGTCCTTGACTGCTCCCGCGCTTCCGATCCAGTACATGGTGTCACCACGCGGGCTGATCTGGGTAATGACGTTTTCTGCGGCATGACGGCGCCCAAGGCGACAGAGCTTGGCAGCGCCCAGTTGCTCCCCAGGCAAATTGGGGATGTTGATGTTGAGCAACCACGGCGTGGTACCCACCAGGTGCTGTTGATTCATCTGCTGGACCAGTTCCCGCGCCTTGTGCGCGGCTGCCTCAATCTCACCCCAGCCCTTTTCCACCTGTGAAAAAGCAATGGCTGGAATGCCAAACAGATAGCCTTCCATGGCGGCCCCAACCGTACCGGAGTAAATGGTGTCATCTCCCATGTTCGCACCATTGTTGATGCCGGACACCACCAGATCAGGCCGGTAGCCCAGCAGTCCGGTCAATGCAATGTGCACACAATCTGCCGGCGTTCCGTTGATATAACGAAACCCGTTGGCGGCGCGGGTCACCGACAGGGGTGAGTGCAAGGTGAGCGCATTGGACTTGGCACTGTTGTTCTGCTCGGGCGCAACCACTTCAACGTCTGCCACATCCTTGAGCGCGTCATAGAGGGCGACGATGCCCGGCGCCTGGTAGCCATCGTCGTTGGAGATCAGGATTTTCATGGTATCGAAGAGTTAGCGATCATTGTAGGTTCCCGTCGCAACAGGGACATTTTCCGTATTCATCTGCCACTATCATTCAAGCTGTTTTTGGAGACACCCCATGCACGCCTGGCTATGTGAAAACCCTGTTGGTGTGGACGCCCTCACCTGGAAAGAACTCCCGACACCCAGCCCCAAAGAAGGTGAGGTGCTGATTGAAATCAAGGCTGCCAGCCTGAATTTCCCTGACCTGTTGATTGTCCAAAACAAATATCAGATGAAGCCTGCCCTGCCGTTCGTGCCGGGCTCGGAATATGCTGGTGTGGTGCAGGCAGTCGGCCCGGGCGTCAGTCACCTTCGCCCTGGCCAGCACGTCGCGTGCCTCTCTGGCACAGGCGGATTTGGCAGCCACACACTGGCGCCCGCCGCGCTGTGCATGCCATTGCCTCAGGGTTTTCCATTCGTGGATGCTGCCGCCTTCATCATGACATACGCCACATCCCACCATGCCCTGGTTGACCGGGCACAGCTAAAGGCAGGCGAGACCGTTCTGGTTCTGGGCGCTGCCGGGGGCGTGGGAACGGCGGCCATTCAAATCGCAAAAGCCATGGGCGCCAAAGTGATTGCAGCAGCATCCACCGATGAGAAATGCGAATTGTGCAAATCCATCGGGACCGATGCCACGATCAATTACAGTCGCGACAACTTGCGCGACGCCCTCAAGGCGTTGACCGATGGCAAAGGACCGGACGTGATCTACGATCCGGTCGGTGGCGATTATGCAGAGCCTGCATTTCGCTCCATTGCCTGGCGTGGCCGCTATCTGGTGGTGGGTTTCGCGTCAGGACCTATTGCGTCGCTACCCATGAATTTGATGCTGCTCAAAGGCGCGTCTGTCGTTGGAGTTTTCTGGGGTGATTTCGCGAAGCGAGAGCCCAAGGCCAATCAAGCCATGATGATGGAACTAGCCCAATGGTACGGTCAGGGAAAGATCAAGCCCGTGATCGACCAGACCATGCCTATGGCTGACTTGAAGGGCGCTTACACCCGAATGGGCTCGCGCCACGTCAAGGGCAAACTGGTCATGGTGAATTAATAAAAATCAGGACTATTCCATCAATCGGGCAGTCAGCCACCCATGCCTTGTACTCCGCGAGGAGGCTTGCTGGTCAGAGGCACGGGAGAGGTCTGGGCATAGAACTCATCCTGAATAGCGATAGCTTCAGCCCAAAGAGCCCATGAGGTCTCTGGATCTTCTTCAATTACCTCCGGCACCGGGATGGGGTCACCACGAAGGTAGGTATCTTTGCGAGGAGGCGTGTTGGTCCGCATGGGGATGGACCTGGAGGCAATATTTTTGAAGAGATTTGACATGGTGCTCTTTCGCGGAACGGTTGATATAACGATAACGAACATCACGTCGCCTCGCCACCACCCATGTCGGGGATTTCGGCACTATTTAACAAAACCAAAGGGAGAATCTACAGAGCTGTGCAAGACAACCACAAAGAACAAGGGCGCTATCCTTTCGGATAGCGCCCTTCTCGCTGACTTTGGGGTGGCTGATGGGGCTCGAACCCACGACAACAGGAATCACAATCCTGGACTCTACCAACTGAGCTACAGCCACCGTAAAAAGAATTATAGCGGGTGCCTAGTTAGTTTGCAGCCGGAACAGGCGAAGCTCCCTTGACAGGCTCCGGCCGGGCAGCCTTGATCTGGGCCTTGAGGCGCTCCTTGAGCAAATCGTAATAGGCGGCATTTTCGGCATTGTTCCACCATTGGGCATATTGCTCACGGCCCTGTCGGGTCATGGCCTCGTCCACAGGCCCCCTCGGCACCACTTTGTTAACCCGGGCAATCGTAAAACCCTGTGCGCCGAGATCCACGCCGACAAATGCCGGCACAACAGTCAAATCCGCCCGCAATACAGCCGATAGAACTTGTGGTGGCAATTCTTGAGACTGGTCACGGGACACCACGATAGCAGCCCCCATCACGGCAGAAGGGGGCGCAGCCTTCCAGGAGGTGAGCTTGTCATTGCCCTCTTTTCTGGCCAACTCGGCGCCCCGGGATGCAACCACACGCTCCCGCACAACAGCACGAACTTCCGCAAACGGCAATGTGCGAGCGGGTGTGTATTGCGTGATGCGGCCAGACACCAACTGATTGGCACCAACGTCAATGGCTTCGGTATTGCGCTTCTTCTCCACAGCGTCCGACCCGAAAATGGCACTTAGAAACTTGGCATTTACCAATGGCCCCGTTGCACCTTCTGCCGGTTTGCGCAGCAAGTTGGTCGATGTCTTTACTTCCAGCTTGAGCTTCTCTGCAGCGGGCTTGAGGCTGTCAGACTGCTCATAAACGGTGTTGGTGAAGGTTTCCGCCGCCTCTGCATACTTCGCCTTGGCCTGCTGGGTTTTCAGATCAGACTCGATACCGGCGCGCAACTCCTCAAAGGTGCGTTGTTTGGGCGCTTTTGTGTCCGTCAGTTTGATGATGTGGTAACCGAAATCAGACTCCACCACACCACTAATATCGCCTTTCTTCATGGCAAACGCCGCATCTTCAAACGGTTTGACCATCGCACCACGGGCAAAAAAGCCCAAGTCGCCGCCCGAGCCGGCGGAGCCAGGGTCCTGCGAGTTTTTTCTGGCCACGTCTGCGAACGTATCAGGCGCTTTTTTGACAGCTGCCAGCAAGTCCGCAGCACGAGCCCTGGCTTTCTCGCGATCCGCAGCCGGTGCATCTTTCGGAGCCGTTATCAGAATATGGCTGGCCTGTCGCTCCTCGGAACCACTCAGGCGATCGGCGTTCTGGTCGTAATAGGTCTTGACATCCTGCTCGCTGACGCTGATTGACTTCTTGACCGACTCCAGATCCAGAACCACATACTCGATGGTTGCCGCTTCAGGTGCCTGGAAAAGATTCGGGTTTTCCTTGTAGAAGGCCTCCAGTTCCGCCTCCGTTGGGTTGACCTTTGCCGCGTAATCTGCAGCAAGAAAACGCGCAATCTGGACTTCACGCTTTTCAAGAAATGCATTGAGCGCCACATCCGCCACCGGCGGCGTGGCAAATCCGGTGCCGGTAACGCCCACCTCCACCTGACGGGTTGACAGATCGCTTCGCACCCGCGCTTCAAACCCTTCAGGCGTGAGCCCCTGGTTCGCTGCCAGCTGGCGATAGCGTTCCATGTCCATGCTCCCATCAGGACGACGCAACGAGGCAATCGTCGGGTTCTGCTGAAGTTCACGTGCAAGTCGTGCATCGGTCGTCACGAGGTGCGCCTTCTCCGCAGCCTGCTGCAGTACGCGTTCACGCATCAATCGTTCCAGTGTCGCGTATCGGGCTTCGGGTGAGTCCAGCAGCTTGGGGTCCAGCGTAGGCATGGAGGCGCGAATACGATCCACTTCATTGCGATGTGCAGCGTCCCAATCCGCCTGCGTGATGTCGTGGCCACCGACACGGGCTACCGACTCTCCTTTGTCGCTCATCCGGTTGTATCCGTCAACGCCGACCAGAACAAACGCAGGGATGATCAACAAGAACATCAGGAACATCAGGATCTTCGTGTGCTTGCGGACTAAATCGAACATGCGCGAACTCTCAATAAAAAAAACAAAAAGGCGAACAACCTGTTCGCCTTTGCTGGGGTGGTGAGAGATGACGGGCTCGAACCGCCGACCTACGCCTTGTAAAGGCGCCGCTCTACCAACTGAGCTAATCTCCCTACCTAAACCTTAACAATTCACGTTGATCAGTTCAACGCATCTTTCAACGCCTTACCCGGACGGAACTTTGGAACCTTGGCGGCCTTGATTTTAATCGCAGCGCCGGTACGGGGGTTGCGACCCACACGGGCAGCCCTTTTGCCCACTGCAAAAGTGCCAAAGCCAACCAGGGATACTGAGCCCCCTTTTTTGAGCGTGGTCTTGACCGCGCCAATAGTGGACTCCAGTGCACGCGTAGCAGCGGCCTTGGAAATATCGGCATGTTTTGCAATGTGCTCAATCAGTTCGGTTTTATTCACAAAGAACCCCTCGTATGAAAGCAGAGTAAATCAGCTTGTCTTTTCAAAATTTTTATGTCCCCACAACCAAGACTCTGGCTAACGCTACAGGCAAGGATCTAAGAGACGTCGATTGCAGCGGTTGCTGCTACATGTGATTAGAGCCATGGGCTTTCCCCGTGTCAACAAGGCATGCAGCTTTACAACAGCGCGGAGACGGATTCTAGACCGTTTCCAGTCGGGCGCGATCACGTTTTGCAGAAATTAACAATCGTCCTGAAAAACATACCTGATGCACAACAAAACCCGGCAATTGCCGTCATTTCAGAGCGTTAACCACAGCCCGACCCACATCGGTCGTGCTGGCCTTGCCACCAATGTCCGGCGTGCGCGGTGCGCCACCTGACGGCTCCAGCACAGCTTCAATGGCGCGCAGTACCGCATCATGCGCAGCCTTGTGGCCCAGATGCTCCAGCATCATGGCACCGCACCAGATTTGCCCAATCGGGTTGGCAAGTCCCTTGCCTGCGATATCCGGTGCAGAGCCATGTACCGGTTCAAAGAGCGACGGGAATTTTCTGTCCGGATTCAGGTTGGCACTGGGTGCAATGCCGATGGTGCCTGTACAGGCTGGACCGAGGTCACTCAGAATGTCACCGAACAGGTTACTGGCCACAACAACATCAAAAAAATCAGGCCGCTGGACGAAATGGGCAGTGAGGATGTCGATATGGAACTTGTCGAGCGTGACGCCCGGATAGCTCCTGGCCATCTCGGCCACGCGCTCATCCCAATACGGCATGGTGATGGCGATGCCATTGGACTTCGTGGCACTGGTCAAGTGTTTTTTCGGCCGTGACTGCGCCAACTCGAACGCGAATTTCAGCACGCGGTCCACCCCGATGCGCGACATCACGGTCTCCTGCATGACGATCTCGCGCTCGGTGCCCGGGTACATGCGCCCACCGATGCTGGAGTATTCGCCCTCCGTGTTTTCACGCACGATGTACATGTCGATCTCGCCCGGCATGCGGGGGCTGCCGTCGCGTCGCACCACGGGCGCGATGATGCCAGGCATCAAACGCGCCGGGCGCAGGTTCACATACTGATCAAACTCGCGCCGAAACAGCAGCAGACTACCCCATAGCGACACATGGTCAGGAATTTTTTCCGGCCAGCCCACCGCACCAAAGTAAATTGCCTCATGGCCGCCGATCTGGTCCTTCCAGTTGTCGGGCAGCATCTTGCCGTGCTTCTCGTAGTAGTCCCAGCTTGAGAAATCGAAGTGATCGAACTGCAGGTCAATGCCAAACTTGCTGGCAGCAGTCTCCATCACACGAATGCCCTCGGGCATGACTTCCTTGCCAATGCCATCGCCAGCAATGACCGCAATCCTCTTTTTTCCACCTGTGTTATTCATGGTGATCCTTCAATGTAATCTGGACGTATTTTCCGTTTTGAGCCGAATCGCTGGCGACGCTGCCTGCCGCACCACCAGGCTCACACCCAGCGCAGTAAGGGCTGTGCCCATCAGGGTGATCATCGTGATCGGTTCATCGAACATCAGCCAGGCCATCAAAGCGGTTGTTGGGGGCACCAGATACAGCAGGCTGGTGACCGCTGTGGCCGCCCCACGCTGGATCAACAGGTACAGCAACGAACTGCCGCCCAGCGTCAAGCCGAGAACCGACCAGGCCAGCGCACCGATGTATCCCGTCGTCCATTGCGTCGCTTCATTTTCAAACAGGCACAGAGGAAACGTTACCAGCAACGCCGCCCCCAGTTGAATGGCATTGGCACTGCGCACGTCGGCGCTTTCAACAAATCGCTTCTGGTACAACGTGCCGGTCGTGATGCACAGCAATGCGAAAACGGCAAGACCCAGCGTGACAGGATTGGCTTCCATGCCGGCCCCGAACTTGCTTGAAACCACCATGATCAAACCGGTCAGCCCCAGAAGCAGGCCCAGCCATTGTCGCCCGCTGACCGCGCTGCCGCCCGCGCGGGAGTGACCTGCTTGAGACACCCACACCGCCGTCAAGACGGGCTGCAGCCCGACAATCAATGCCGACAGCCCCGAACCCATTCCTGCCTTGATGGCGCACCACACCCCACCAAGGTAGCCCGCATGAATCAGGATGCCGGTTACGCCAAGATGAAGCCATTGCGTCCGGCTGCGCGGCCACGCCACGCGTGCCAGCACCGTCCACACCAGAAAGCAGAGCAGGGAAAGGAAATACCGGATGGCCAGAAAACGAAGTGGCGCCGTGTAGGGTAAACCAAATTTGGCAACAATGAAACCGGTGCTCCAGATCAACACGAAAACCACAGGCATGACCCTGATCCAGGCGTTGTTGTCGCCGGCTGGGGTGCCCGCTTCCATACGGTTACCCTTTCACACGGGCCCGGATTTCCGGAAGCGCCTTCTGAAGGTAGTAGATCATGGACCAGATGGTCAGCACCGCCGCAACCCAGATCAGCCAGGTGCCCCACAAACGCGTATTGATCACGCCAAACAGCATTCCGTCATACAGCAGAAACGGTATGGCAACCATTTGCCCGACTGTTTTCAGTTTGCCGATCATATGCACTGCCACGCTTTTCGATGCGCCAATCTGGGCCATCCACTCACGCAATGCCGAAATGGCGATTTCCCGGCCAATGATGATCAGCCCGACAAACACATCAGCGCGGTTCAGGTGCACCAGAACCAGCAGCGATGCGCACACCAGAAACTTGTCAGCTACGGGATCCAGAAATGCACCGAAGGACGATGTTTGATTGAGCTTGCGGGCCAGGTAGCCGTCCAGCCAGTCGGTGGCCGCAAACAGCACAAACATCACCGTGGCGATGAGGTTCTTGCTGGCCAGCGTGGCCATACTGTCGGGCAGGTAAAAAATGCCCACGATCAGGGGTATTGCAACGATGCGCGCCCAGGTCATGATGGTGGGAATGGTCAGAAACATGGGATCATTGTGGCATGCCCGGACTGCCCTGCAGTTGGCTTTTAGCGTAGCGCCCGGTAGATTTCGTCCGCCAGCTCGCGTGAAATGCCTTCCACCGAAGCAATATCTTCCGCGCTGGCCGATTCCACGCCCTTTACCCCCCCAAAACGCTGCAACAGCCTCGCCCGGCGCCTGGGGCCGATGCCCGGGATATCCTCCAGCTTGCTGCCACCGACGCGCACCTTGGCCCGTTTGGCGCGCATGCCAGTGATGGCAAAACGGTGCGCCTCATCACGTATTTGCGCAATCAGCATCAGGGCAGCTGAATCCTTGCCCAGATAGACCTTGTCGCGACCATCGGCAAACACCAGTTCTTCCAGGCCGACCTTGCGTCCCTCGCCCTTTTCCACGCCGACGATCAGGCTCAAATCCAGACCCAGTTGCCCAAACACCTCGCGGGCCATCGCCACCTGGCCTTTGCCACCGTCCACCAGCACGAGATCGGGCATGCGTCCGGTGCCTGCGGCCATTTGCCCTGTCCCTGTATGGGCAGCCTCGCGCTGCGCTTCGGCCACCTTGCTGTAGCGCCGTGTCAGCACCTGACGCATGGCAGCGTAATCGTCACCCGGCGTGATGTCTTCTATGTTGTAGCGACGGTACTCCGCGTTTTGCATCTTGTGATGGTGAAACACCACACAGGAAGCCTGGGTGGCCTCACCCGCTGTGTGCGAGATGTCGAAACACTCGATGCGCAATTGCTCCAGATCATCAATGGCCAGATCCATCGCGTCCACCAGAGCCCGGGTTCTCGCCTGCTGCGAGCCCTCTTCAGCGAGCAACCGGGCCAGCTGCAAACTGGCATTGGTCTGCGCCATCTCCAGCCAGGTGCGCCGCTGTTCACGCGGTTGATGCACCGCGCTGACCTTGACGCCAGACTGCAGCGACAACGCAGCAATCAGCCGCTTGCTCACGGGTTCACTGGTAATCAGGGAGGGCGGCACCGGAGCCCCCACATAGTGCTGCGCCACAAACGCCTCCAGCACCTGCGCCTCCACCGATACGGCCGGTTTCGACGACTCCACTTCACCCGTGTCATCGCTGTAGATACCTGCTGCATCTTCCACATGGGCCGGAAAATACGGCCGGTCACCCAAATGCCGCCCGCCGCGCACCATGGCCAGGTTCACGCAGGCTTTGCCGCCCTGCACCTTCACGGCCAGAATGTCCACATCCCGGTCCGCCACGTTGTCTACCGACTGCTGATGCAGCACATTGGACAGCGCGGAAACCTGGTTACGCAGCTCCGCCGCCTGCTCAAATTCCAGCTTGTCGGCGTGCGCCATCATGCGTTTTTCCAGTGACGCCATCACCTCCTGCGAATCGCCCCGCAGAAATTTTTCGGCATGGGCCACGTCCTGCACGTAGTCTTCAGCCGAGATATGGCCCACGCACGGTGCCGAGCAGCGTTTGATCTGGTACAGCAGGCAGGGCCGCGTGCGGTTGTTGAACACCGGGTCCTCGCAGGTGCGCAGGTGAAACACTTTTTGCAGCAGCAAAATGGCTTCCTTCACCGCCCAGGCACTGGGGTACGGGCCAAAGTAACGGTGCTTCTTTTCCACCGACCCCCGGTAATACGACACCCGGGGAAAACTGGACATGGTGAGCTTCAGGTACGGGTAACTCTTGTCGTCCCGAAACAGGATGTTGTACTTCGGGTTCAGCGTCTTGATCAGGTTGTTTTCCAGCAGCAGCGCTTCCGCCTCGGAGCGCACCACCGTGGTCTCCATGCGCACAATCTTGCTCACCATGTGGCCGATACGCGTACCCCCGTGGTTTTTCTGGAAATAGCTGGAAACCCGCTTTTTGAGGTTGATGGCCTTGCCCACATAGAGCACCTGCCCCTGGGCGTCGAAATAGCGGTAGACGCCCGGCAACGCGGGCAGCGAGGCTACTTCGTTCAGCAATTGTTCAGGGTGAGCGTCAGACATGCACGATATTGTGAACGCAGCCTGTGCGGCATATGCCCTCAGGCCTTCTAAATGCCGGCCAGTTCCCGCGTCAAGTCTGCGGCAGGTATCTCCCGGCAGCCACTGGCGTTTTGCCCTGACCAGAGATTCGCGAAATCTCCTGAACCCAGACTCAGGGATTTGACGCGCAGCGGTGCGGTTCGCGCAGTCGCCAACGGGAACCCGGGCGCCAGAGGGCTCATCGGCCCCAGCTCGCGCATCATGCGGTTCACAATCCCCCGCGCAGGTCTGCCGGTAAACAGGTTCGTCAATGCGGTGTGGCGCGCGGCATCGCTCTTCAACGCCGCCCGGTGCACCGCGCTGGTGGTGGCCTCCGGACACAGCAAATAAGCAGTACCAACCTGCACCCCCGCAGCACCCAGCGCTACGGCAGCAGCCACGCCCTTCGCATCCGCAATGCCACCCGCAGCGATGACCGGAATGTTCACGGCCCGCACTACTTGCGGCAGCAGCGCGAAGGTGCCCATCTGAGTCGTCAAATCATCCGAGAGGAAAATGCCCCGGTGGCCGCCCGCCTCCAGCCCCTGCGCAATGACCGCGTCCACACCGTGGGCCTCCAGCCACACCGCTTCGTCCACCGTGGTGGCGCTGGACAGCACCTTCGCACCCCAGCTCTTCACGCGTGCCAGCAGGTCAGCCGATGGCAGGCCAAAGTGAAAACTCACCACTGCCGGTTTGAACTCAGCCAGCAAGTCCGCCGCCTCGGCGGTGAACGGTGCGCGGCCAGCACTGGGGTCGTTGCTGGCCGGATCCAGCCCCAGCTCGCGGAAATACGGTGCCAGCGCTGCCGCCCACTGGGCGTCACGCGCTGCATCGGCCATCGGCGGTGTGTGGCAAAAGAAATTGACGTTGTATGGTCGGGTGGTTTGGACGCGCAGCAACGTCAGTTCATCGCGCATGGCCTGCACACTCAACATGGCGCAGGGCAACGAACCCAGCGCACCCGCGTTGGACACAGCCACCGCCATCGCACTGCCCTGTGCCCCCGCCATGGGGGCCTGGACGATGGGCAGCTCGATATTCAACAGGGATTGCAGGTTCAAGATCGGGGCTCCAGTAGGGTTTTGAGCATAAGGCTTGCCGGGCACACGGTGCCACCACAACTGTATCGGACTGCCTGAAACCCTTTGCGGGGCATCGGCGGGTGGACAATTGCCCCATGACCACCAACCAGCCCGCCAGCTCGCCACCGCCCCTGCTCTGGGACGTGTTTTGCCGCGTGGTGGACAACTTTGGCGACATTGGCGTCTGCTGGCGCCTGGCGGTCAATCTCGCCGCACGTGGGCAGCAGGTACGGCTATGGGTAGACGAGCCTGCTGCCCTGCACTGGATGGCACCCGGCGCATTGGAAGGACAGTTTTCAGGCATCCGGGTGCTGCACTGGGCGCAGTCCCGGCAGGCTGAAGTCCTGGAACAAGAGCCCCTGGCCGACGTCTGGGTAGATACTTTTGGCTGTGAAATCGCTCCTGAATTCATAGCTTATTACGCATATTCCATGAGGTTTGGAGGCCAAAATGGCATTCGAAAATGGCCGGTCTGGATCAATCTGGAGTACCTGACGGCTGAAGGCTTTGCCGAGCGCGCACACACGCTGCCTTCACCGATCATGAGCGGTCCCGCTACCGGCAGCATGAAACATTTCTTCTATCCGGGCTTCACACCCGGCACTGGCGGGCTGTTGCGCGAGGCGGACCTGCTATCCCGCCAGACCGTCTTTAACCGCGACGCCTGGCTTTCCGCCTTGGGCATTGGCTGGCGGGGCGAGCGTGTGGTGTCGCTGTTCTGTTACGAGCCGCCCGCGCTGGAAAATTGGCTCCGCCAAATGGGTCAGGACGCTGTACCGACCCATTTGCTGGTCACCCACGGGCGGACCACCGAAGCGGTCAAAAAAGCCGTTTTCACCCTCGGAAATGAGCACCAGACCTCATGGAATATGCGCAGGCAGCTATCAATTTCATACTTGCGCGCCCTTACCCAGACCGATTTTGACCACCTGCTGTGGGCCTGTGACCTCAATTTTGTGCGCGGCGAAGACTCTCTGGTACGTGCCATCTGGGCGGGTCGGCCCTTCGTCTGGCAGATTTACCCGCAGCACGACAACGCCCACCACGACAAACTGGCGGCCTTTCTGGACGTGATTGAAGCGCCCGCCTCGCTCCGGCGCTTCCACCGGACCTGGAATGAGGTCGATTCGCAGCCACTGCAGGCGCCGGACCTGACGTCCTGGGGCCACGCCACCCTCGGGACGCGCCAACGCCTGGTGGCCCACCCTGATCTGGTGAGCCAGCTACTTGAATTTGTCGCACGCGTCCGCAGATAGCCGGGATCGCCTTGAAAAAACGTTAAAATTCAAGGCTTTGCGAAATCCAGTTGACTTCGCAACACCTGCCGCACGAACACCGGTCATCTCGGGACATTGAGCGGCCAACTCATTGGAAACACTATGAAAATCGCTCAGGAAATCCGCGCCGGCAACGTCATCATGCACGGCAAAGACCCGATGGTCGTGCTCAAGACCGAATACAGCCGCGGTGGCCGCAACGCTGCCACCGTGCGCATGAAGCTCAAAAGCCTGATCGGCAACTTCGGCACCGAAAACGTGTTCAAGGCCGACGACAAGATGGACCAGGTCATCCTCGACAAGAAAGACTGCACCTACTCCTACTTTGCTGACCCAATGTACGTCTGCATGGACGAAGAGTTCAATCAGTACGAAGTGGAAGCCGAAAACATGGGCGACGCCCTGAACTACCTCGAAGACGGCATGGCCGTTGAAGTGGTGTTTTATGACGGCAAGGCCATCTCGGTCGAGCTGCCCACCAGCGTCGAGCGCGAAATCACCTGGACCGAGCCCGCAGTCAAGGGCGACACGTCCGGCAAGGTTTTGAAGCCCGCCAAGATCGCCACCGGTTTTGAGATCGGTGTGCCCATCTTTGTGGCGCAAGGCGACAAGGTTGAAATCGACACCCGTACAGGCGAGTACAGAAAACGCGTCTGACCTCCAGCACAGTCGTGTCACAAATGGCTCCTTCGGAGCCTTTTTTATTGCGTCCATTTCGGTGTAGGCTATCCGTATGAGCAACGTCACCCCTGAAGCCGTCAGTCCCGCACGGCTGTCGCTGCGCCAGGTTCGCATTGACACCTATCACGAGAATGTGGCCTACATGCACCGAGACTGTGAGGTCTACCGGGCCGAGGGGTTCAAGGCGCTGTCCAAAGTGGAGGTGCGCACCAATGGGTTGAGCATCCTGGCCACATTGAACGTGGTGGATGACGAAGCCATCGTTGCCTGTGGCGAGCTGGGCCTTTCCAAAGCCGCTTTTGCCCAGATGGGGGTTGAAGATGGCCACACCGTCACCGTCTCGCAGGCAGAACCTCCTGAGTCCATCGGCGCGCTGTATCGCAAACTGGGTGGCGAGCGACTGGACATGGACGACTTCCGTGCCATCATCCAGGACGTTACCGAACACCACTACTCCAAAATCGAGTTGACCGCGTTTGTCGTGGCCACACATCGTGACGAACTGGATCGCGAAGAGGTGTATTTCCTGACCCAGGCCATGATTGATGCCGGGCGCCGTCTGGACTGGCACGAGCACCTCGTGGTGGACAAACACTGCATCGGCGGTATCCCCGGCAACCGGACTTCCATGCTGGTACTGCCCATCGTCGCGGCGCACGGCACCCTGTTTCCCAAAACTTCGTCGCGTGCCATCACTTCGCCAGCTGGCACCGCCGACACCATGGAAGTGCTGGCCAACGTGGAGCTGCCCGTTGAAAAGCTTCACGAAATCGTACGCACCCACCGCGGCTGCCTGGCCTGGGGTGGTACGGCCAACCTGTCGCCGGCTGACGACGTGCTGATATCGGTCGAGCGCCCGCTGTCGCTCGATTCAGCCGGGCAGATGGTGGCCTCCATCCTGTCAAAGAAAATCGCGGCCGGTTCAACGCACCTGGTTCTGGACATTCCCATTGGCCCCACGGCCAAAGTCCGCTCCATGCCGGACGCCCAGCGTCTGCGGCGCCTGTTCGAATACGTCGCCAAACGCATGAAGCTCTCGCTGGACGTGGTGATCACCGACGGCCGCCAGCCTGTCGGGTTCGGCATTGGCCCGGTGCTGGAGGCGCGCGACGTGATGCGGGTACTCGAAAATGACCCGCGTGCACCCACCGACCTGCGGCAAAAGGCCTTGCGGCTGGCCGGACGGCTGATTGAATGTGATCCGGACGTGCGGGGTGGTGACGGCTTTGCCATTGCGCGCGACATTCTGGATTCGGGCCGTGCGTTAACCAAAATGAACAACATCATTCAGGCGCAGGGCAGCCATTCGTTTGATCACAACCATCCGGATCTGGGTGCGCTCACCTTCGAGGTGCGGGCCACACAGGCCGGTGTGGTAGCCGGCATCGACAACCTGCAACTCGCGCGCATAGCCCGCTTCGCGGGAGCGCCGAAAGTAAAAAATGCAGGGGTGGATCTGATGTGCAAACTCGGTGACGTGGTCCAGGTGGATACCTTGCTGTACCGCGTTCATGCCGGGTATCCTTCCGACCTGGAATTCGCCCGTCAGGCCAGCCACAAATCGTGTGGCTACAGTATTGGCCTGGCGGAAGATGTGCCGCATGTCTTTGTTGAGTTTTGATGACTGGACCTTCCATGCTGCTGTGTTTTGATGAGGACTCGGCCAGCGGTGATCGCATCGCCCGGGCTGCCAGTTTGCAGCAGGCCCGGATTGACCGCCACCGTTTTCCCGACGGCGAACTCAAGCTGCGACTGCCTCCCCAGCTTCCGGAGCGGGTGGTCGTACTGCGCACGCTGGACCAGCCCGACGAAAAGCTGGTTGAGCTGTTGCTGGTCGCGCGCACCGCTCGCCAGCTGGGTGCGAAACACCTCACGCTGGTGGCTCCGTACCTGGCCTACATGCGCCAGGACATGGCCTTCCACCCCGGCGAGGCGGTGAGCCAGCGCATCGTCGGGCGCTTTCTGGCCGAGCTGTTTGACGCGGTGATCACCGTGGACCCGCACCTGCACCGCGTGAGCACACTGGAAGAAGCCGTGCCCACATCCAGCGCCATCGTGCTCAGTGGCGCCCCTCTGCTCTCGGATCTGATCGCGTCCAGGCGCCAGCAGCCCTTGTTGATTGGCCCCGACGAGGAATCGGGCCAGTGGCTCTCGCAAGCAGCATCGCGTCATGGATTTGAGTATGGCGTTTGCCACAAAACCCGTCACGGCGACCGCAACGTCGAGATCACCCTGCCCCAGCTGGCTGTCGCTGGCCGGGCGGTGGTGCTGATCGATGACGTGGCCAGCAGCGGCCACACGCTGGCCGGTGCGGCACGCTTGTTGATTGCAGCGGGGGCCGCCTCGGTTGATGTGGCCGTGACGCATGCCCTGTTCGCGGGAGACGCCTTGCAGGTCATCAAGGCCGCTGGTGTCAACGAAGTCTGGAGCACAGACTGCATCGCCCACCCGAGCAATGCCGTTAGCATGGCACCTGCCATTGCCGCCGCGCTACGCGGTTGATACGCGTTTGAAACCTGAAAGAAGAGCATCCACTTGAAAACCCCTCACGACCTCAATGAACGCACGCTGGCCGACGCATGGGCCGATCTCAAAGCCCATGCCGACGCCGGCATTCCGCTGCAGGCCGATGCTTACCGCCTGGCCTTTGCCGACCCCGAGTTCCTGCTGCGCCGTGAAACACGCGGTATCCGGTTCCAGCTGGAAATGCTCAAGCCCGATCTCGACCAGCAAGCGCTCGGTATCCAGAACACGATTGTGGTATTTGGCAGCGCCCGCTTTTGCGCACCGGACGAGTCACTCAAATTGCTGGAAGAAGCCCAAGGCACCGGTAACGCTGCCGGTGTGGCGCATGCCCAGAGGCAGGTGCGTAACGCCCGCTACTACGATCAGGCCCGCCTGTTCGGGCAACTGGTCGCGAAATACAGTGCAGCACTGCCGAAAAAAGAGCACCTGTTCATTGCCACCGGCGGCGGGCCCGGTATCATGGAAGCCGCTAACCGCGGAGCCCATGACATGGGTGCCCTTAATGTCGGTCTCAACATCGCCCTGCCCCATGAGCAAAGCGCAAACCCCTATGTTTCCCCGAATCTGAGCTTCAAGTTCCACTACTTCGCGCTTCGGAAAATGCATTTCATGATGCGCGCGAAGGCACTGGTCGCCTTCCCCGGCGGATTTGGCACGCTGGACGAACTGTTCGAAGTCATCACACTGGTGCAGACCGGCAAGGCAGAGCCCGTGCCCATCATCCTGTTTGGGTCAGACTACTGGAAACGGCTGATGAATTTTGAGGTGCTGGTGGAAGAAGGCGCCATCTCGCCGGAAGACCTGAAACTCGTGACCTACGTGGATGAGCCGCAGGCAGCGTGGGACGCTATCCGCCTGTTTTACGGGCTTTGACGCTCGCGTGATGGTGGCCGGTACCAGAGGCCGGGCGCAGCAACCACGCAGGACGCGCTCCGGCCCCCACCACAACACCGACGGTCCAGAAGACGACCGACACGCCCACTGCCGCACCCACGGTGCCAAACAGCATGGGCATCACGACGCTGGACGCATTGATAGCCATCAGCCGCAGACCCAGCGCCTCACCATGTCGTGATTCCGGCGTGATCTGGTGCAGCGTGCTCATGATCATCGGTTGAACGGAGCCCAGCGCCACGCCCAGCAGCACCGAGCACACACCCATGGCCAATGGCGTCTGCATGAACGGATAAACCGCAAACATGACGGCAGTCAGCACCATGGCCCAGGCCACGACAACATGTTCATGCAGCCGTGAGGCAAAGACTGGCATCACCACCCGCACCAGCGCGGCCGCAATGGCAAATGCGCCCAGAATGGAGCCAATGACCGAGGCGCTGAAACCCCGCTCATGCCCGATCACCGGCACAACAAAGGTGTGAACATCCCAGCAGGAGGACAGGCACCAGTTGACCAGCATCAGGCGTCGCATCAGAGGCTCGTGCAGCAGATCCCACACCCGGGTGGGCTTGGCCCCCGGAACCACAGCCACGGCCCCCAGTTCGCGGGCGCCGCGCACTGCAAACCACGTACCCAGTGGAACCACCGCCATCATCAGGAAGGCGGCACGGTAACCCGTGATGTCCCCCGCGACCGCACCGGCATGGTCAATCAGCAATCCTGCTACAAACGGTCCCAGAAAATTGGATGCCGCAGGCCCAATGGCCAGCCAGCTGAACACCCGCTTGAGTTCGGTTGCGCCCTGGGCCGCACGGCCCACGTGGCGCTGCAATGCAATGGAAGCAGCGCCTGTAGCGCCACCGGTCATCAGGGCACTGAAACACAGCACAGGAAACACGGGGAATGCCACCGCGAGACCTGCGCCCACAGTTGCCGCGGCAACGGCCAGTCCGACGGGCCGCTTGAGTCCATACTGGTCAGCATAACGTCCTGCCGGCAGCGCGAGAAAAACCTGAGTCAGTGAAAACAGCGCCAGCAACACCCCCACCGCGAGCGGGCTGTACCCCTGGTGCAGGGCCAGCAATGGCGCCGCCATGCGGGTCCCCGCCATGCAGGCATGCAGAAAAACGTGGCCCGCAATCAGGCGGGTGAGCTCGCTACCCTTCATCGGCCTCTTTGTCAAAATCCTTGTCTGCTGGAATGAGTGTCTGCGCTTGCGTGTCGGGCAAAGCTTCCACTTTTTTCAGAGCGCGGCCCATGGCGCGGGTTCGCACGTCGGCATCGGTGAGCGTTTTGAGTACCGTTTCTGTCTGCGACCGCGCCTTGTCAAGCATGCCGCCGAACTTGCCAAACTCGGTTTTCACTGCACCCAGCACCTGCCACACTTCGCTGGAGCGTTTCTCCAGTGCCAGCGTCCTGAAGCCCATCTGCAACGAGCTCAACATGGCCAGCAAGGTGGTCGGGCCAGCCAACGTGATGCGATGTTCGCGCTGCAGCGCCTCCATCAACCCCGGGCGGCGCAGTACCTCGGCATAAAGGCCTTCGGTTGGCAGGAACAGGATGGCGAAGTCGGTCGTGTAGGGTGGCTCCACATATTTTTCGACGATGGATTTCGCCTCCAGCCGAATACGGACTTCCAGCGCTTTGCCCGCCGCCTCAGCGCCGGCCACATCGGCGCGGCCCTGCGCATCCAGCAGACGTTCGTAATCTTCGTTGGGAAATTTCGCGTCAATTGGCAACCACAGTGGCTCGCCATTGTCCGACTTGCCAGGCAGCTTGATGGCAAAGTCCACCACGTTCTTGCTGCCAGGCCGGGTCGCCAACTGCACCGCATACTGGTCAGGCACAAACACCTGCTCCAGCAACGCCGCCAGTTGGGCTTCGCCAAAAATGCCACGGGTCTTGACGTTGGTCAGCAGATGCTTGAGGTCGCCCACACCGGAAGCCAGTGTCTGCATTTCACCCAGCCCCTTGTGCACCTGCTCCAGCCGGTCGGCCACCTGCTTGAAACTCTCGCCCAAGCGCGCCTGCAGCGTGGTTTGCAGTTTTTCGTCCACGGTGGCGCGCATTTCGTCGAGCTTGGCGGCGTTGGTGGTTTGCAGTTGCGCCAGTTGTTTTTCCAGCGTTTCGCGCACCTCGCTCATGCGCCGTGCATTGGACTCGCTCACGCCCGAGAGCTGCGTGGTCAGCGTATCAGACAGTGTTTTTTGCAGCAGCGCCAGTTGCTGCCCAAAGGCATCGATTTGCGTGTTTTGCGTGCGCGTGGCTTCAGCACCCTGCTGCACCAGTGATTGCTGGAAGGTGGCCAAATTTTGTGTCAGCTCCTGCCGCCCGCCACGGGACGATTCGCTGATTTCCCGGCGCAGCTCGCGTTCCAGTCGCTCGGTGCCGGTTTGCACGGCCGTGAGCATCGCCGCACGCTCCTGCTCGGCCACCTGCGCCGCGCTGTTGTCGGGGCGGCGCAGCAGCAGCCACAGCAACAACAACACATTCACCACTCCCAGCACCAATACCCACCACACCACCATATTGCTCAAACCCGTTGTCTCCATCCCCCTATTGTTGTGCAAAACCGGATCCGCCCGATTTCCAGAAGAAAATAGGCCTCCAGACCCCGTGGAATATGCGTGAGAAGCTACTATTTTTATAGCGTCTTGAGGGCCGGCGCACGCCAATCGAGGAACTCATCTATAGTGGCATTCCATCCATTCCGGGGAGACCCTATGTCCATCGCTGCCAACGTGGTTGTTGCCCTGATCGGGGTCCTGCATGTCTATATTCTGGTGCTCGAAATGTTCCTCTGGGACAAACCCAAAGGCTTGAAAGCGTTTGGCCAGACGCCTGCACAAGCCGCCGCCACCAAGGTCCTGGCTGCCAATCAGGGCTTGTACAACGGGTTTTTGGCAGCAGGCCTTTTCTGGGGCCTGAGCCTCGGTGCCGGTGGCACGGGCGTCAGGGTTTTCTTCCTCGGCTGCGTGCTGGTCGCCGGTTTGTATGGCGCAGCCACAGCCAACAAGAGGATCTTGTTTATTCAGGCTATTCCCGCCGCCATAGGCCTTGCACTGGTCCTGCTGTCTTGAGTCAGTCCATCGCCCTCGTGACCCTGGTCGTTCACGACTACGACGAGGCCATCGCTTATTTTGTCAGCGCTCTGCGCTTCACGCTGGTGGAAGACCGGCCGCAAGGGGACAAACGCTGGGTGGTTGTGGCGCCACGGAACAGCACGGACTGCGCGCTTGTACTTGCCAGAGCCTCGACGCCCCAACAAAGCAGCCACGTGGGCGACCAGACCGGCGGGCGCGTGGGCCTGTTTCTGCATACCTCGGATTTTCAGGCTGACTATGACCACATGAAGTCGCACGGTGTGCAATTCACCGAGGCTCCCCGACGGGAGCCATACGGGCAAGTCGTGGTGTTCAGGGACCTTTACGGCAACCTCTGGGACCTGATGCAGCCCGCCACCTGACACAACAGTTGACATACGTCGCTTGAAACACCCCATGGCTGAGCCCCTGAAAAACCAGTTTGGTGCCGATGTGCCTCGCGCCATCGCCCGAATGATCTCGGCCGTACACCCGTCTTTCAACAGTAAGGCCTTCGTGCGGGACACAATGGCGGGCTACGACGCACTGGAACTGATGCCACGTGGAAAGAAGGTTGCCCAAACGCTTCGTGTGCATTTGCCGGACGACTACGCGCAGGCCACCGCCATCCTGATGGATTCACTGGACCAGCCGCACGGGCGCGACCCCGGCCAGAGCCTGGCCTCGTTTATCTTCATGCCGCACACAATGTTTGTGGCTGAGTATGGGCTGGGGCATTTTGATGTGTCGATGCGGGCGCAACATGCGCTGACACAACGGTTTACGGCGGAATTCAGTATCCGGCCGTTTATTGAGAAACACACCGAGGCGACATTGCGCCAACTCAGGGCATGGACCACCGACCCCAGTGCCCACGTGCGACGACTGGTGTCGGAAGGCACACGCCCCCGACTGCCCTGGGCACCCCGGCTGCGCAATTTCCAGCAAGACCCTGCCCCGGTGCTGGCACTGCTGGAATTGCTCAAGGACGACCCCGAACTGTATGTGCGCCGTTCGGTCGCCAACAACCTGAACGACATCGGGAAAGACCATCCGGACCTGCTGGCGAAAACCGCCAAAGCCTGGCTGAAGGGTGCCAGCAACGAACGGCGGTGGATCGTCGGGCATGCCCTGCGCTCAGCCGTCAAGCGGGGCGAGAGCGGTGCGCTGGATGTACTGGGTTATGGCAAGGCTGCTCAGGTGTCGGTGGGCAAGCCACAGATCAAGCCCACACGGCCCGCGATGGGTGCAACGGTGGAAATCGCTTTTGAGGTGACCAATACCCACGCCAAACCACAAAGCGTGCTGGTGGATTTTTGTGTGCACTACGTCAAGGCCAACGGCCAGACCAGCGCCAAGGTATTCAAACTGAAAACCCTGGAACTGGCACCCGGCGAAACCGCGAAGCTCGCCAAAAGGCTTTCACTCGCGGAGATGACCACCCGCAAACATTACCCCGGCACGCACAGAGTGGACGTGATCCTCAATGGTCAACCCCAGCCGCTGGGTGCCTTTGAGCTGGTCAGGGTCTAGCCGAGCACTTCGGGGTTCAGCGGCGTCAGGGGTTTGCCGTTCACCAGAAACCCGATGAGGTTATCTGCCGCCAGATTGGCCATGGCCAGCCGCGTGGGCAGCGTGGCGCTGGCAATGTGCGGGGTCAGCACCACGTTGGGCACAGTCAGCAGGTCGGGATGCACCTTGGGCTCGCCTTCAAACACATCCAGACCGGCCGCGGCAATGCGTTTTTCGCGCAAGGCCTTCGCCAGCGCCGCATCGTCCACAATGCCACCGCGCGCAATGTTGACCAGCGTGGCTGTGGATTTCATCAACGCCAGCTCTGCCGCGCCGATGGTGTGGTGCGAAGCCGCTGAATAGGGCACCACCAGCACCACATGGTCGGCGGTTTTCAGGAGTTCTGCCTTGCTGACGTAGCTGGCCCTGCATTCGGTTTCGATAGCCGCGTCCAGACGGGAGCGGTTGTGGTACACCACCTTCATGCCAAAACCGAGCGCGCCCCGCCTGGCAATGCCCTGCCCGATGCGGCCCATGCCGATGATGCCCAATGTGCTGCCATGCACATCGGCACCGGCAAACATGTCATAGCTCCAGCGGGTCCAATGGCCAGCGCGCAAAAAGTGCTCGCTCTCTGAAATGCGCCGCGCGGTGGCCATCAGCAAGGCAAAGCCGAAGTCGGCCGTTGTTTCCGTCAGCACATCGGGTGCATTGGTGCCCAGCACGCGGGCGGCGGTCATGGCGTCCAGATCAAAGTTGTTGTAGCCAACGGCCATGTTGGCGCAGATTTTCAGGTGCGGACAACCCGCCAGCACCTCGGCGTCGATGCGCTCGCCGCCGGTAGTGAACACGCCCACTTTGTCACGCAGTTTTTCAGTTATCTGCGTTTTGGACCACAACACATCTTCAGGGTTGGATTCAACATCAAAGTGTTGCTGAAGACGCTCGATGACTTCGGGGAAGATGGCTCGCGCCACCAGGATACGGGGTCTGTTCATGGGATTTATGCGTTGGTGGTGATCTCGAACACCTGACGCAGATAGGCCAGATACTTTTCGTCGTCACACATGTTTTTGGAGGGCGTGTCAGACAGCTTGGCCACAGGCTGGCCGTTGCAGCGCACCATCTTGATGACGATTTGCAGCGGCTCGTAGCCCAGGTCGTTGGTGAGGTTGGTGCCAATGCCAAATGCCAGCTGGCAGCGCCCCCGGAACTGCTGATAGAGTTCAATGGTTCGCGGTACGGTCAGGCTGTCGCTGAAGATCAGCGTCTTGGTCCGCGGATCAACCCTGTTCCTGGCATAGTGTTCAATCATGCGCTCGCCCCAACTGAAGGGGTCGCCACTGTCATGGCGGGCACCATCAAAGAGCTTGCAGAAATACAGGTCAAAGTCGCGCAGGAATGCCTCGATGCCGTACACATCACTCAATGCGATGCCCAGGTCGCCCCGATACTCCTTGGCCCACGACTCGAAACCATAGATCTGGCTATCACGCAGCCGGGGCCCCAGCGCCTGGCAGGCCTGCAGATACTCATGAGCCATCGTGCCCAGCGGGGTCAGGCCCAGTTTCATCGCGAACAAAACATTGCTGGTGCCCGCCAGCTGCCCGGCAACGCCGGCTATGCCACCTGGGCTTTGCGCCGTGCCCAGCCGAACGCTTAGTACACGCAAAACCTCTTCATGCCACGCCTTGCTGAAACGCCGGCGTGTGCCGTAATCAGCGATCTTGAGGTCACTCAACCCTGCCGAACGCAACTGGCCGACTTTGGTATCGAGCCGCTTGCGGCCTTCCACCAGATCAGGCAGTTTCTGCGTGTTGCGAAAGTAGACTTCGTTGACGATAGCCAGTACCGGAATCTCGAACAGGATGGTGTGCAGCCACGGTCCGCGAATGGTGATGTCGATCTCGCCTGTTGGCAGCGCCGTGACGGTGATGTATTTCTCGTTCAGGCGGAACAGACCGAGAAAGTCCACAAAATCACTCTTGATGAACCGCATGGACCGCAGGTAGTTCAGTTCTGCATCTTGAAAGTGCAGACTGCACAGCGAGCGGATCTCTTCACGAACTTCGCTGGCAAACGGGGCCAGATCAAAGCCTGGGCCACCCGCTGCCGGTGTGGCGTGGGCATTGCGGCACTTGAACTTGTACTCCACCTGCGCACCGGGGAACTGATGCAGCACTACCTGCATCATGGTGAATTTGTAAAGGTCCGTATCGAGAAGGCTGGTGATGATCATCGTCAATCCAGCCAGTGCGTGAAGTCCTGTACACCCGCGCGTGGTGTGTGAAAAGTATTCACGACGTGGGTGGCGTCGGCATAACCCAGCGCCAGGCCGCAGACCAGCATCTCGTCCGCTCCAGCGCCAATGTGTGGCAGGATGATCTTCGCGAAGCCGTTCCATGCTGCCTGCGGACAAGTATCCAACCCATGCCCCCGCGCGGCCACCATGATGTTCTGCAAAAACATGCCGTAGTCCACCAGTGAACCGCGTCCCATGACACGGTCAATGGTGAACATCATCCCCACCGGCGCATCAAAAAACCGGTAGTTGCGCTGATGCTGCGTGTGCATCTTGTCCTTGTCGCCCTTGCCAATGCCCAGCAGACCATACAGACCCCACCCGTTCTCGCGGCGGCGGTCAATATAGGGGCTGACCCATTTCTCCGGGTAGTAGTCGTAGGCTTCCCTGTACTCGGCGGCCAGTTCCGGATTGGCACGGATGGCGTCATGGGCGGCACAAACCTTGTCGCACAGCGTGTCGCGACTGCCACCCTGCAATACGTACACCTTCCACGGCTGGGTATTGGTGCCGCTGGGCGCACGGCTGGCGACCTGCAGCAAGTGCTCAATCGTGTCGCGGCTCACAGGCGCCTGTGTGAACGCACGAACCGACATGCGTGAGGTGATGGCAGCGTCCACCGCTACGGCCTGATCTGTGGCCAGATTCATTTCATTCATGACGGTCATTGCGAAGTTTCTCCAGAACAGTTTTGAGTGGGGGTGGCAAAAGAACAGGCCGGCGGGTGACTTTGTCTACATACACATGAATGAAATGGCCTTTGGCAGCAGTGAATTCTTCACCCCGCGCAAACAGTCCCACCTCATAGCGCACGCTGGATTCTCCGAGCCGGGCCACGCGGATACCCGCTTCCGCCAGCTGCGGAAACGCCAGCGGCGCAAAATAGCTGCATTGGGTTTCAACCACCAGCCCGATGGTCTCACCCTGGTGGATGTCCAGCACGCCCTGCTCGATCAGGTAGGCGTTCACAGCGGTATCAAACCAGCTGTAATAAACGACGTTGTTCACATGGCCGTAGGCATCGTTGTCCATCCAGCGTGTGCTGATGGTACGAAACACCTTGTAGCTGCTGCTGTGTTCAGGCACGGGCCTTGCTGACCCGGCATTGCTGTTTTCTTTGCTCATGAACGGCGATTTTGCCAGCGCTGCCAGTAACTCATCGCCACCTGGTAAGTATTCATCTGAACTTGCACTGTTTCGGCAATGTTCACACCATAACCGCCCGCCATGGCAAAGGCCAGCGGAACGTGACGCTGGAAACACCAGTCAAATACACGCCGGTCCCGCGCTTCCAGACCGTCATAAGTCAGTTTGAGGCGCCCCAGGCGGTCTCTTTCAAACGGGTCGGCACCGGCCAGGTAAATAACCAGCCCCGGCACGAACCGGTGTGCCAGTTCGTCCAGCGCCCCTTCCAGGGCGTGCAGGTAGTCCACATCACCGCAGCCGTCCGGCAACGCCACGTCCAGATCACCATCGACCTTGCGAAACGGGAAATTCCGCTCACCATGAATCGACAACGTGAAAACGCTGGGATCCCCGGCAAAAATACTCGCTGTGCCGTTGCCCTGATGCACATCCAGATCAATCACCGCCACCAGCAAAGGCTCACGGTGATATCGACTCCACTCTGCCTGCGCGACGCGTGCTGCAACGGCAGCATCGTTGAACACACAAAAGCCTCCGCCCTTTTCCGCGCTGGCGTGATGGGTACCACCCGCCATGTTGGCGGCCACGCCCTCTGTCATGGCAGCACGCACGGCGGCCACTGTGGCCCCAGCCGAACGTCGGGAACGTTCCACCATGGCTTCGCTCCATGGAAAACCGATCTCGCGCATGGCGGCAGACCCTACAGAGCCGCTAGTGATGGCATTGATGTAGGCAGGTGTATGTACCAAAGCCAGTTCGCCGTCACTGGCCCGCGGCGCCTCCAGCTGGTTCACCAGCGGCAGTTCCCGCGCCACACGATCACGCAGCAGGCTGTACTTGGCCATTGGAAAGCGGTGGCCCTCTGGCAGTGGCAAGACGAAGTGATCCGAGTAATACGCTTTCATTGAAACGCTTTCATGGCCCATTGTGTCGGGAACATGAAAACACCCCGGAAACACCTGATTTTAGGAGTTGGCCCCTAAATTGTTGCAATGCAGCAAAAACCACTTGCACAGCTACGGGATAACCCTATAATTCAACCCATGCTGCACTGCAACATAAATCCGGCGAAAGCCAGGTTACGGAGCAGATACTTATTTACCTTAACCTCTTATTGGAGATTTATATGCTGACCGTCGAACAAGTTATGTCCTCACACAAAGCCAACATCGAAACCCTGCTGGGCCTGACCACCAAGGCTTTCGAAGGCGTCGAGAAAATCGTTGAACTCAACCTGACCGCTTCCAAAGCTGCTCTGGCTGAAAGTGGCGAGACCGCCAAAGCCATGCTGAGCGTGAAAGACGCACAAGAGTTGCTGGCTCTGCAATCCGGCCTGTTCCAGCCTTTGGCTGAAAAGACCGCTGCTTACAGCCGTCACCTGTATGACATCGCTTCGGGCTCTACCGCTGAATTCGGCAAGGCTTTCGAAGGCCAGGCTGCTGATGCACAGAAGAAATTCATGGGCTTGGTGGACAACGCTGCCAAAAACGCACCTGCCGGTTCCGAAACCGCTGTTGCCGTGATGAAGAGCGCCGTGGCTGCTGCCAACAACGCACTTGAGTCCGTTCAAAAAGCTGTCAAGCAAGCCACTGATGTCGCTGAAGCCAATTTCAACGCCGTGTCAGCCACCGCTGTCAACGCCACGAAACAAGCTTCCAAGAAGCGTTAATTTCTCAATTTGAGGCAGTATCCGGGCCAAACTTGTTGCTTAGTAGAGAAAAACCTCTACACAACGAGGGAAAACCCTGAGATACTGATTCCAATCAGATTTCGAAAGCTAATCACTTTCACTGGTTGTCTCCTCGGGTCCTTTCGAAACCTTCAGGTTCAGGGATCCCTTAAGGGCTGGTCGCAAGACCAGCCCTTTTTTTATGTCATTTTGATTTCGCTTCAATCTCCGCCTTGAGCTGCGGCAAGCGGGCCAGCATGGCCTGACGTCCGGCTTCAATGGAACGCCTGCGGCTGCCAAAATCTGCGCTGCCAATGCCCGCCAGCGAAGGTCGAACCACCACATCAGCATCGCGCAACTCAAAGGCATTGATGCTTTTGCCCATGATGGCAAAGGTTTGCAGCAAAACCTGCAGCGTGTCTCCTGCGGGGTTGCCTTCAGGTGCGCTGGATATGTCAACCGCAATCACCAGCTCAGCACCCATTTGCCGGGCCGAGCGAACCGGAACGGGTGAAACCAGCCCCCCATCCACGTACTCATGACCCGATATCTTCACCGGCTGAAACACCGACGGCACAGCGCTCGACGCCCGCACCGCAAACCCGGTGTCGCCACGGCGGAACAGAATGGCTTCACCGCTGTTGAGGTCCGTCGCCACAATGCCCAGCGGCAGCGGCATGGCCTCAATCAACTCGCCCGCCACCTGCGTGTTGACGTAGCGCGCCATCGCCTCCCCGCGCAACATGCCGCGGTTAAGCAGCGGCAGTGTCCAGTCGGTCAGCATGGCCTCTTCCATGGCTTCGGAAACCTGCTGCAATTGCGTGCCGTTTTTGCCACTGGCATAAATCGCGGCGACCAGACTGCCGGCCGACGTACCCGCCACCAGATCCACCTTGATGCCCGCTTCTTCCAGCACCTGAATCACCCCGACGTGGGCAAACCCGCGCGCAGCCCCTCCGCCCAGCGCCAAGCCGATTCTGGGCGGTTTTTTGACTACCGGCTGGACCACCACCGGCGGCGGCTCCACGGGCGGCTCCGCCGGTCTGGTGGCGCAGCCGCCCAGAGCCCAACTGGCAACCACCGCCAGCATCACCAGACCCCAGCCCGGAAATCCGGATCGGCGTCGAGGGTTATTATTAAGAATGATTCTTGTTTGCGTTATCATTGGCGCTGTATTTGTAAATTGATCCGGCAAACCCTAGCGGTGGAAGCGGCAGAAACGAGGAAATCACCATGTTGAAAAAAACCAGCCTGCAAACCAACCGATTGCATGCCTGCCTGGGGGCAGCAGTGCTGCTTGCGGCGGCTGCGGTATCAGCACAGGAGCCTGTGCTCAATCTGTACTCGGCACGTCACTATGCCACCGACGAAGCCCTGTATTCTAATTTCACCAAAATCACCGGCATCAAGATCAACCGTGTGGATTCCGATGATGCTGGCATCTTGAACCGGCTCAAAGCCGAAGGTGCGGCATCACCTGCCGACCTGATTTTGCTGGTGGATGCTGCCCGCCTGACATCTGCCGATGCTCAGGGCCTGTTCCAGCCCATCAAGTCCAAAGTGCTGGACGATGCCATCCCCCCCAATTTCCGCGCAGCCGCCACGCCTGAGGGCGTGACCTGGACCGGCTTTTCCACCCGCGCCCGCGTGATCGTGTACGACAAGATCAAGGTCAAAAAGACGATGTGGACACCTGGGAAAGAGCTGGCCGATGCCAAAGCAAAGGGCAAGGTTTGCACCGCTCGGCCCCTTGCACTCAGCCTGTTCTCACGATGGTGGAGCATGGTGAAGCAAGACCGGAAGCCTGGCTCAAAGGCATTGTGGACAACATGGCCCGCAAGCCAACAGGTGGTGACACCGACCAGATCAAGGGTGTGGCGTCTGGCGAATGCGCCATTGCCGTGACCAACACCTACTACCTGGCCCGCATGATGCGCTCCAGCGTGCCGGAAGAACGCGCCGCGGCAGAAAAAGTTGGCGTGGTGTTCCCCAACCAGTCCAGCTGGGGCACCCACATGAACATCGCCGGCGGCGCCGTGGCGAAGTACGCCAAGAACCGTGACAACGCCATCAAGTTCATGGAATACCTGGCCAGCCCCTACGCGCAGGATCACTTTGCCAACGGCAACAACGAATGGCCAACCGCCAAAGGCGTGGTGGTGGACAACGCCGCACTCAAGGCGATGACCGGTGGCGCATTCAAGAGCGAAACCATTCCGCTCGCCGCTGTATCAGCCAACCAGATCAAGGTTCAGCAGATGCTGGACCGCGTGGGCTACAAGTAAGCCGCCATCGGGTATTCTGGAGGGGCCATCGCGTCAAATCTGACGCCAGGCTCCTCTTGAAAGCCCTGTCATGAAGATTCTCTGGTTTCTTGCTCTGCTGATCGTCGTACTGGCTCTGGCACTGATCATTGCGGGTCAAATGGGCCTGCTGGCAGGCAAAGCCCCTTCGCGCCTGGGTGTGACCGATGGGCGCCTGAAGCCGCCATCCAGCACGCCCAACAGCGTCTCCAGCCAGGCCAGCCTCTACCCGGACCACCCGCAACAAGCCTACGCCGCCATCGCGCCGCTGACATTCAAGGGCGACGGCGAAGCCGCCATCCAGCAACTGGCCCAGGTGCTGACCCAGATGCCGCGCACCGTCATCGTGACGCAAAACGCCGACTACCTCTACGCACAAAGTACCACCGCCCTGCTGAAGTTCACCGACGACGTGGAGTTCTGGCTGGACAAGCCAAACCACGTCATTCAGGCCCGCTCGTCCAGCCGCCTGGGCCGAAAAGACTTCGGCGTGAATCGCGCA
>JADJII010000011.1:0-160403 GCA_016707075.1 Candidatus Egaibacter danicus | reverse complement strand
GCTGACCTCTTCAGTCACGACGTTGTTCCAGAGGGTGCCATCAGCGAGCTTGACCTGGGCCGAAATCGGTACATCAGCGTATATCGTGTCACCGCAGTGCAGAAAGAAGTCGGGGTTGACCTTGCGCATCTGTTCGTAAATCTTCATGCCACCCCAGGCTTCGTTGATGCCCCATCCCTGCCCGGCGGTGTCACCGCTCCAGGTAAATCGCACGTCGCGCACCGCTTTGGAGCCCGCAACCGCTGGCAGGCGCAGATGGCCGTTCGTCGCTTCAGACAGCACGCGCTCGTTGTGAAGATCCTGCAGCACCACGCGATAAAAAATCTCCTGTCCGGCAGGCAGTTTGCCCAGGTCAACCCGGCCGGTGAAGTCGGTGTCTTCCAGCATGTGCGGGCCACGCACACGGGTGGCACCGGCAAAGCTGGCCGTCGTGGCCCATTCCACCCACATGCGGGCGGGGCGGTCGCTGCGACTCCAGATGATGGCGCCATCCGCTTTGGGGTCACCGCTTTGAATTCCGTGCGCCATTTGCGGGCGCATGGCATCGCGTGTGATAACAGCCGGTGCGGACTGGGCCAGAACCAGGGCCGGAGCAGTCAGGCTCGCACCCCCCAGCACCGTGGTTGTATTCAGAAAACTGCGACGATCCATCGAGACACTCCATTGGTTGAACGATGTCGAATCTTCGGAGGGCAGCGTGTCAACATGATGACGATCCCGTGCAATTTCATGGAGGGTTCCTGATCTGGATTGAAACTATGATTCTCGTGATGCCTTTCCCGCAATCCACCCATTGGCTTCGCGTCATCGTCCTTTGGCTGTGCGGCGTGCTGGCGGCGATGCAGTTCTCCAAGATTTCCTTTGCGTTTCTGGCGCTGCAGGCGCAATACGCCATCACACCGGCTCAAACGGGTTTGCTGTTGTCCACCGTCGGCATGGTGGGTCTGGTGTTTGGCGTGACCGTTGGCCTGTTCGCACCCACCATTGGCTACCGGCGCCTGTTGCTGGCCGGGCTGGGTCTGGGCGCGATGCTGGCTTTGCTGCAATCCCTGAGCACGGGCTATCTGCTTTTCTGGGTGACGCGCGTGCTGGAAGGCGCGTCGCACCTGGCCGTGGTGGTGACCGCACCCACACTGATCGTGGCGAACTGCGCGCCGCGACACCGGTCCGTCGCCATGGGCTTGTGGAGCACCTTTGTCGGTGTGGCCTTCACCGTGACGGCCGCGACCGGCGGGTGGGTCATGAGTCATTTTCAGCTTGCGGGCCTTTTGCGTTTGCATGCGGTGGGCATGGCGCTGATGTTTGTGACCGCACTGCTGTTGATTCCTTCTGGCGTGGATACACCGGCTGAAAAGCGCTGGCCCCCACTGGCCTCGCTGCCCCGGCACCACCTCACGGTTTACGCGCAGTGGGCAACGGCATTGCCTGGTGCCTGCTTTTTCTTTTACACGCTGATGGCAATTTCGTTGATGACCTTTGTGCCGCAACACGGCGGGCCGGACGGCCCCTGGCTGGCCGTCGTGTTGCCGCTGGTCAGCATCCTGGGCTCCTTTTCGGCAGGGTGGACGGCTCAGCACCTCATGAAGCCGGCGTTGCTGGTGCGGCTGTCGTTCGTCGGGGTGGGGCTGGCCGGGCTGGCGCTTTGGGGGTGCTTCTGGCTGGGTATCGGCATCGCACCGGCGGCCATTGTGCTGATGTACCTGGCCGGGCTGGCGGGTGGGTCTTCGTATGCGCTGATCCCCAGCCTGAATGAGGCGTCTGCCATGCAGGCGCGTGCCAATGGCGCGCTGGCGCAGCTGGGGAATCTGGGCTCCACACTCGGGCCACCGGTGTTTGCCGGGCTGATTGCTGCCTGGGGCACGGCGGGGCTGGCGTTGCCGGTGGTGGTTTTCGCCCTGCTGGGCGCTGCCACGGCAATGTCAGGCATCAGGCGGTTGCCGTAGTGCATCACCACAGGGTTGTTTACATATTCCCGGCCGCTAGCGTGAAATCGTGCACAAGTGATTTGTCGACTATTTCATGGATTGCCGGGTAACCCGTTCAGGCGGACTAGGCATACCGAAAACCTTTGCCTACAGTTGGTGCATCAACATAAATCGCCAACTTCAGGGCCATGACCTCCACGACGTTTGACATTGATTTTGGCGTTCCCGACTCCATACCCGACAGCACGTTGACCGACAGTATTTTGGGCAGCCTGTCGAACGACGCCAGTTCACCGGCAGCACACCCGCGGCGAAAGCCTGGCAGACGGCTTGCTATCAGCCAGGTCTTGCCGCCAGACCATGCCGAGACGCTGGAGTGGTACCGGCTGGCTGCTGAAAAGGGGGACGCCAGAGCGCAGGTCCACCTGGGCTTTATCCATCAACAGGGCCGTGGCGTACCACAGGACCACGACGAGGCCGTGAAGTGGTACCGGCTGGCTGCGGCACAGGGACAGTACAACCTGGCCATCAACTTCATCAAAGGCTCCGGCGTTCGCCGGGACTATGGGGTAGCCGCCAGGTGGTACCGGCTGGCGGCCGAGCAGGGGCATGTCAAAGCGCAGGTCAGCCTGGGCAATATGTACAGCAAGGGTATTGGCGTGATCCAGGACCACGCAGAGGCAGCGAAGTGGTACCAGCTGGCCGCAGCGCAGGGGGATGCGATTGCGCAGTTCAACCTGGGCGTCAGCTATGTCAAGGGCCTCGGCGTGGACCAGAACTACCTCCAGGCGCACATGTGGTTCAGCATTGGCGCGGAAGGTGGTGACGCCCACGCAGAGCAGACGCGCGATACCGTTGCACTGAAATTGACGGCCGAGCAAATCAGCGAGGCGCAGAAGATGCTGCTCGACCACCATGCCAACAACGCTTGAACAGGCCAGCGCTTCAGCTAGTACCCGGTGGCAAGCTCTTCCATCCGGTCGATTTGATCCTGAGCAGCACCCCTACCTGATCGTGTTCCTGGGCGCCATCGTCACCATCGCCATGCTGCTGGCTTTCTACCAGGTGGTATGCGATGCCGTAGACCGCGGTGAGCTGCGACGCCAGACCATGGCATTGCACGCCGAGGCCGCCTGGCATTGCGGCACCCTGGACAGCCGCAGCGCGGGCGAGTCCTGCCTGCGACAGCTGAATACGTCCCTTGACGTTGGACGCAAATGAAGTCGCGTGCCCTGACTCGGCCATCAGAACCATGCATTTCAGGCATCAAATAGGGCTCTAGCCCTTGTTGAATATGCGTGACTAGCTATCTATTTTGTAGCGTTTAAAGGCACGGTGATCCTGGCTTCCAGTGACTGATTTGCGGGCGGAAGCGGACTCGCGCGATTGCTGCTCACGCATGCCCCTGTTGCTGGGTTTCACAAAGCTGTTAGTGCGGTGTTATCAGTCAAGGGATCAATTTTCTCCAATGAAATCAACGCCTCTCAACGAGACGGCCAAAAGTGTTATTCAGCAATTAACCTTGTTCATAAGCAGCTTTGCAGGGTGTGCCGGCATTTTCGTAACGGTGCAACTGCGACGAATGAGAAGAATTCAGTTATAAATCAAACACTTAAATAAATATTGGGAGGCGGAGGTGGCAGAAAGCGACTTTGTACATAAGACAGGTTTCAGTTCCATAACACGTTAGAGCGCAGGAATAGCCATGACATGCGCGTGCTGTAAGTCGGTAAACACCATCTGTTTCTGGGGTCCGCGGCGGGAGGCATCCTGGAAGCGCCCTGTCTTGATGGCTTGCTCTGTGGTGCTTGTCCTCGGATTTGGAGCGCTTGCTTGGTACGCCACTTCCCGACCCGAGGCGCTAAGCTTCGTGGTGCTTGCTTCGCTCGTCGCTATCATGGGCGTTTTGGGCCTCGTCATTGCACTCACCAGCTGCAATGCCTGTGTTGCGCGAGTGCTTGGTGAGGTTTAGCTGTGGCGCCGCGCTCCAACCTGTCAATCGACGCGGACCCACAACAGCAGACTGCGGCTTCGCCGCGTATGTTGGTGGTCCGGTCATTTTTACGTTGGGCATTTCTCTGGGAGCAGTAAGCATGCATACGAAGCTCCTCAAATCCCAGAAGAACGAAGTGTTCTCGGCTATTGGGGACGCTGGTCTCGACCCTTCGGAATTTGAGTGGTCTGAAGTAAAGACCAAATGGAAAGGTAATGGAGTTGAACCGATCCAACAGCTAACGCACAGACCGACCGGATACTACTTTGCGTTCGACCGATATCAAATCTCCGCCAATCCGCGATCTCTACCTAGCAACTTGGCCGCAGCGGAGATGGACCATGAGCGGATGAATACTTGGCACGGTGTGCTTAAAGCTGTTAGCGTGTGGGCATTGATTGTGCGTCGCGAATATCTTGAGCCGGACCTCTGGGAACTTTCTCAGAGTGACAAGAAGCTAGTCGTAACGCAGATTAGTGACCTTGACAACACCGGGTTTACCGCTGAAGAACAGCAACGATTGGCTAGTTCAATCAAGGAGCTTCGCGAGTTTCTTTTAGCCAGCGCTACTCAAACGGATACACAGCGTAAGTTTATTGAGGCTCGACTTCAACACCTGAGGAAGCATCTGGCCGCCTAGGCCGAAAAGATTGGATAACATTGGCAATGGGAACTTTGACAAATATTGTTGTAGGCGTATCTCTGGCGCCCGAAGCCGCACGAGAGCTCCTTAGAGTGGCTGGTGCGCTTCTCGGTTGGGTTGTTGGTAGTGTTCACCTGATTCCGTGAAACATCGCATCCGATACCCAACCCGGCGGTCAACCCCGTTCGCTTCGCTCTCTGGACGCTGCGCGATGAAGCCGCGCAGCGCCGGTCACCTTGAACGTTGGGCGTCACAGTCGTTTCACGAGCAACCCAAAGGCACATCATGAGACGCCGAGTCCTTGTCGCCTGGCTCGTCGGCACCCTCGCCCATGTCAGCGTTGCCGTTGCCGCACCGAAGAGGCGCATCGTTCTCAAGAGTCTAAAGTCCGGCGACTACCTGGTCGAGGGTCAACGCATACAGCCGAGCGACCTTGAGTCGCACTTGCGTCGGTTTGCCCAAGGGGCAGAACTCACTGTCTACCTTTCCGGAGAGTCCGGGATCAAATTCAAGCAAGTCGAGTTTGCAGTCAAGGCCATTGAAAGAGTTGGAGCGAAAGTTGAAGAAGTGCACTCGCCGGCACAGTGACGCCCAACCCTTCGCTCCACCTGCAGGCGAACTGAAATACTGCAACCAGTCTGAGCCAGAATTCAGCCACGAAGACCAGCACCCAACTCGCTCCTACCACTCCAGCAGTTCAGCCAGCCGCCGAATCACCCATTGCGCCTCGGCCTCGTTGACCACCGCGCCCTCCCCGATCAACCCGCGATGGCAACGCTCCAGCACATCGCGCTCGGTGATGCCCACGCGGAGCAGACGCGCGATACCGTTGCACTGAAATTGACGGCCAAGCAGATCAGCGGGGCGCAAATGAAGTTGCTGGCTCTGATCCGGCCATCAGAACCATGCATTTCAGGCATCAAATAGGGCTCTAGCCCTTGCTGAATATGCGTGACTAGCTATTTATTTTGTAGCATTCAAGAGCGCAACGATCGTGACTCCAACCACTGATTTGTAGGGAAAGGTGACTTTCGCTTGAGTGAATCGAACTTCAGGAATGCGGTCAGTAGCGGTCTTTGAATTGCACCTTGTCGAATAGCGCAGAACCACCCATGCACGTCAACGACCCAGTTTGCTGGACCCCCACTGTTCCAGCTGTCGCTGGTTGTGCGCGCTTTCTGCTTCGATGGTGTCCTGCGGCAGTTGTTTGAGGCAATCCGCCACAGCCTGCGGATCCAGCTTTTCCGGCGACGGCTGCGCGACACGCACCTGGGGCGATTTGCCGTTCCACACAAACGGGTTGCCGTAGGCTGGCGGATCGGGCAGACAGTCGTATTTGTAGATGGGGGGACCGCCCGCATCAAAGGGTTGGAATGAAACCGTTGTCTCAAAAACCAGGGGCTTGCCGGTCGGGGTTGGCGGCAACGGCGGCATGTTTTCAACGGCTTTGCGGGCCAGTTGTTCGGCCACCGCCGACGTGCTCCACAAGGTCTCCAGGCGCGCCAGTGTTCCGTCGGGGTAAATCTCGACCCGAAACCGGACCATGCCCTGGTCAGGCCCCTCGATAGCGGTGCCCATCATGCTGCGAACCTGCTGCCCCCAGGTGTATCGATAGCGTTTGCTGTTTTTCAACGTGTACTGGCCAGCTGCGGCCCACTCTTGTGCAGTGGGGGCAGGCGGCGCGTTCATGGACGTCAGCGGCCGCTCCCCGGGCGGGGGCGCCGCGACCGTTTCCCGGGGGGCCTGGAGGGCGGCGGCGCGTGCCGGGGGCAGTTTCGGTGCGGGCGCCTGGGCCAGGGTCTGGTCGGGGCGCTCTGGTGGCGTTACGGCTGGCGGGCGCGGCGGCGGAATCTGCACCATCTCCAGACGGATCACGTGCTCCTCTGGCGGGGCCGCCTCCAGCTTGCTGTTGCGGGGAAGGGCGTATTGGACCGCCATGTACACGCCCAGGGCGTGCAAAGCCACGGACAGCACAACAGCGATAACAAACTTGTCTCGGTGCACGGAGAAGCGCTGTCACGCCATTTGTGGAGGCCAGTTGTGCGTCTCGGCCTGGCAGGTTTTGCACCAGGCGTACAGCGCGTCATACACCACCATGCCGTGGCGCAGCATCTCGTGGTCGTCTTTGAACACCTGCGACAGGCCCAGCGACACCGCATACAGCCCGGCCGACTGGGGCGCCAGGTCCAGGCGCGAGGTGTCGGCGCCGCGCACGATGGTGGCGAGCTGTTGCAGCGCGGGCTCCACCAGCGCGTGTTTGCTGAGAAAGGCGTCGAAGCTGCACAGCTCGCCCACGTGCGTCATTTCCACGCCCGGAATGTCGTAGGGTGTGGCGCCGGTCTCGGCGGCGATCTTCAGCACGTCGGCCGCCGGCACGTAGAGGAACTCGGCCGCCGGGTCGATGAAGCGGCTGATCAGCCAGGGGCAGGCGATGCGGTCGATCTTCGGGCGTTCGCGGGTGATCCATTTCATGGGGTGTCTCCTTTGGCCTGGGTCGGGCGGCCATCGGCTTGCCAGCCGTCGATGCCGCCTTGCAGGTAGCGCGCGTTCAGGCCGGCGGCGCGCAGACGCATCGCGGTGGAGCGGCCCACTTCGTGCCCATAGACGCAGTAGACGACCACGGCGCGGTCGGTCGGCAGTTCGGCGGCCCAGGTGCCCACGGCGGCGGGGTCGCGCCAGCGGGCGCCGGGGATCACGGTGCCCGCCTTTTCATAGACGCCGGCGCGGCGCACGTCGATCACCAGCGCGTCGCCCATGTCTTCAACGGTTGCGCCGTGGGCCTCGCTCGCGGCGTGCACGGCATGCTGGTAGCGCGCGTACACCGCCGTTCAGTTGATGTGGGCCATGAAGGCATCCACATAGGCTCCGGCCGCAGCGCCAAAGTCCAGGTGGTAGGCGTGTTCGTACATGTCCAGCGCGAGGATGGGCACGCCACCGGCCAGGGTGTGCGTGTGGTCGGCGGCCCACTGGTTGACCAGCGTGCCTTCGCGCGGCTGGAACACCAGCAGCACCCAGCCCGAGCCGCCGCCCAGGGCTTTGGCGCAGGCGGTGAATTCTTCGCGCCAGCGTTCGACGCTGCCGAAGCTGGCGCTCAGGGCCAGGGCGCACGCGGGCTCCATGGTCTGCCCGTCGCCGCCCAGGCTGGCGAAGTACAGCTCGTGCAGCAGCATGGAGTTGGTGGCGATCAGCTCTTCGCGCTTCAGGCCGTTGAGCGCAAAGCCCGGCGTGGTGGCGAAGGCGGTGCCGGCGAGCTGCTCGCGGATGGCGTTGAGCCGTTTGACCGCGCCGCCGTAGTTGTTCTGGTGGTGGCTGTTCAGCAGCTTTGCGGAGAGACCGCTCAGGGCACTGGCGTCAAAAGGCAGGGGCTGGGGGTGTGCGTTCATGCGGGCTCCTTGGTTGAATCACGGGAAGATTTGGCTGGCCACCAGCCCGGCCAGCGCGCAGGCGCCGAGCAGCGGCATCACGCCGACCTTGAAACGGAACAGCGCCACGGCGGCGGCCACGGCGATGGTGGCGGACACGGCATCAAAGCGTCCGCCAAAGCCTTGCGGCCACAGCACGTGGTACGCGAAGAACATGGCCAGGTTCAGGATCACGCCAACCACCGCTGCGGTGATGGCCGAGAGCGGCGCGGTGAAGCCCAGCTTGCCGTGCGTGGCCTCCACCAGCGGTCCGCCGGCGAGGATGAACACGAACGAAGGCAGGAAAGTGAAGAAGGTCACCACCGTGGCGGCGAGCGCGCCACCGAGGAACAGCGCATCGGGCCCGAGCGCCTGCTGGAGCCAGCCGCCCACAAAGCCGACAAAGGCTACCACCATGATGAGCGGGCCGGGCGTGGTTTCGCCCAGCGCCAGGCCGTCGATCATCTGCGGGCCGCTGAGCCACTGGTGGGTTTCGACCGCGCCCTGGTACACGTAGGGCAGCACGGCGTAGGCGCCGCCGAAGGTGAGCAGCGCGGCCTTGGTGAAGAACCAGCCCATCAGCGTGAGGGTGCCCTGCAGGCCGTTGAAGGCCACCAGCAGCGCCATGGCCAGCAGCCACAGGCCCAGGCCGACCGCGAGCACCCTGGCCAGGTGGCTGCGCGAGAAAACGGCATGGGTGGGAGTGGGCGTATGGTCGTCAATCAGGGCCGGGCCGTAGCCCTGTTTCGCGCTCCCATGCCCGCCCCCGAGGGCGAACACCGCAGGCCAGCGCTGCGCGCCGAAATGCCCAATGAGTGCCGCGGCCAGCACGATGGCGGGGAACGGTGTGTCGAACGCAAAGATGGCCACAAACGACCCGGCGGCGATGCCCCACATCCAGCGGTTCTTCAGGGCGCGCGAACCGATGCGGTGAGCGGCGTGCAGCACCAGGGCGGTCACGGCGGGCTTGAGCCCGAAGAAGAGCCCGGCCACCAGCGGCACGTCACCAAACCGCAGGTAGATCCAGCTTAAGGCCATCAGGATGAAGAGCGAGGGCAGCACGAACAGCGCGCCCGCCACGATGCCGCCCCAGGTGCGGTGCATCAGCCAGCCGATGTAGGTGGCGAGTTGCTGGGCCTCGGGGCCGGGCAGCACCATGCAGTAGTTCAGCGCGTGCAGAAAGCGCTGCTCGCTGATCCAGCGGCGGCGCTCCACCAGCTCGGTGTGCATGATCGCGATCTGCCCGGCTGGGCCGCCGAAGCTGATGAAGCCGAGCTTGAGCCAGAAGCGGAAGGCCTCGGCGAAGCTCACGGCAGCGGGCGCGGTTTGGGCCTCGTTGCGCAGTTCTGAGGATGGGGTGCTGGTGCTCATGGGCCGGTTCCAGTGGAAGGCGAAGGTGATGCGTACAGGGCGTCGAACACGGCGGCGGCGGCGGCGGCCAGCGCGTCGTCGTTGGCGTGCAGCTCGCGCAGCCCGCCGAGCACACTTTCCAGCCCGGCCGCCTCCGGCACGGGGATGCCGCCCGCGTCCAGGTAGTGCACGGCGCCGGCGATGCGCTGCAACCGGGCGTCTGCATCGAGGCCGAAGGCCGCGATCAACACCTCGAAGGTGACGCGCGAACCCACGTGGGTGAAGCGGGCGCCGTCGAAATCGAAACCCAGCGCGCCGCGCGGCGCGGGCGTGCTGCCCGCCGGGTCGGGCAGCCAGACGAAACGGGCCTGCGTATCGATGAAGCGGCGGATCAGCCAGGCGCAGGCCAGGCGGTCCACCCAGGGGCGCGCGCGCGTGGCCCAGCGCTTGCCCTGGAACTTGCGCGCATCGAGCCGCTCAATGCCGTGGTCGCGCTGGGCCTGGGGTTCACCGCGCGAGAAACGCGCGTCCAGCGCCTGCCGCAGCGCGTCCATCTGTGCCTGCGCCTGTTCGGCGGCCGCGCCGGGGTAGTAGTCGATGCGGCGCAACGCCTGCAGCGCCTCGGCCACCGCCCGGCCACGCCGGCGCGCCTCGGTTTCGCCCAGCGCGGGCAGCTCCGCCTGCAGCGCGGCGGCGGTGTCGCGCCACAACGCATAGGCCTCGGTGCGGTCGAACAGCGCCAGCAGCTCGTCGCGCTGGGCATCGCCTTGCGGCGACAGCGACAGCACCATGGCCGAACCGCCGTGCTCGCGCACCTCGGCCGCGAGCGGCTCAAACAGCACCGCGTGTTCCGAAGGGAGCAGGTACGCACCGTCGCGCAAAGCGCCAGAGCCCAGAGTCTTGAGCGCACGCCAGACGCGCACCCTCACAGCGTTAGGCTGGGTGGGGAGAGTCAGAATGAGGATGGCTAGCATATTTAATAGTATATATCACATAATAAGTTATGTATATTTCAATAAATCATAGAGGTACCAGCTGGCGAAGACACTGTCCGTGCTTCCCGTTTCACATCCGACACAGCGTTGACAGTGCCTTGTGGATGCAGAGCCATGCAAAACGGTGAGTTGTGGCACCGCATGAGCAGCAGTTTCTGTCAACGCTGATCGTTGGCTTTGGGTCGATTCCACCTGTTCGCGCGGAGTGAAGCGATGCCGTCAATGTGACTGAGCCAGAACTCAGCCACAAGGACCAGCACCCAACTCACTCCTACCACTCCAGGAGCTCGGCCAGTCGCCGAATCACCCATTGCGCCTCGGCCTCGTTGACCACCGCGCCCTCCCCGATCAACCCGCGATGGCAACGCTCCAGCACATCGCGCTCGGTGATGCCCAGGCTGAAAAACATGTTCTTTGCGGTTTCGGTCAACAGGTTGGCCAGGTCTTCGCACAGCTCGTAGCGTGCCGCAATGACTTCCCGCGTGGCGTTGGGCTTCTGGCGCCCCGCATCGACATGTAGCGACAGGAATGACGGGGGGATTTCGATTTGATAGTCGTCGCTCATGGGCTCATTTTCCGGTCAATCTTCCGTTTTCGTACTTTTAGGCATAGGATCAGGGCTTGGCCCCCGTCAAATATGCGTAACCAGCTATTATTTATATAGCAAACCTGCGCCAACGAATGGGCACAAACAAGAAGGAGACGGTCATGCGCGGATTGATCAGGAACTGGCTTGTCACGTTCATCGCGGTTCTCGCCCTCCCGGCGCTGGCGCAGCCGGTGCAACAGGTGGTGGATATTCCGTCGCGCCCCGGCGTCACCCAGCGGATGCTGGTGCTGACGCCGCCCAGACCCAGGGCTGCCGTCATCCTGCTGGCAGGTGGTCATGGTGGCCTTCAGTTGCAGGCAGATGGTTCGATGAACTGGGGCAAAGGCAACTTTCTGGTGCGCACCCGCAATATATTTGCCAGGCAGGGCCTGACGGTGGCGGTGATTGACGCGCCGTCTGACCGGCAAGGCACCCCGTTTCTTTCGGGGTTTCGCCACACGCCGGAACATGCCGCAGACATCAAGGCGGCCATCAGCTGGCTGCGTGCGCAGGCCAATGTGCCGGTCTGGCTGGTTGGCACCAGCCGTGGCACCCAGTCTGCGGCCCATGCGGCCATTGAGCTGGCCGGGCCGGACGGGCCCGATGGCATGGTGCTGAGCTCAACCATCCTCACCGAGAATTTTGGGCGCCCGGTACCAGGCATGCCACTGGACAAGGTGCGCATTCCGGTGCTGGTGGTGCACCACGAGCAGGACGGCTGCTTGCATTGCCGCTTCAATGATGTGCCCCAGTTGATGGACAAGCTGGTGAACGCCCCGCGCAAGCAGTTGCTGGCGTTCAAGGGTGGCGTCAATGAAGGCGACCCGTGTGACGCCGCGGCTTACCACGGTTTCAACGGGCTGGAGCGCGAGGTGGTGGGCCAGACTGCGGCGTGGATGCTGGCGAAGTAGACAGCGTTTTACAGGCGCATCACTCTGCCGTGGCCTGCGCCAGGCGTTCGCTCTTCCAGTACACGTCATCACCCACCGTGCCATCGGTGCGGTAGCGGTTAAGCACGCGGGCCAGCACGAACATCAGGTCCGACAGGCGGTTCAGGTACTGGCGCGGGTTGTCCTTGATGGCCTCTTCATTGCCCAGCGCCACCACGGCGCGCTCGGCGCGGCGGGCGACCGTGCGGCACACGTGGGCCAATGACGCGGCTCGTGTGCCGGCAGGCAGGATGAATTCCTGCAGGCGGGGCAACTGCTCGTTGTGTTCGGCCAAAGCTTCGTCCAGCGCCAGCACGGCCTCGGGCTTGAGCAGCTCATAGCCAGGAATGGACAGCTCGCCGCCCAGGTTGAACAGCTGGTGCTGGATCTCCACCAGCAGCGTGCGCACGCCGGCTGGCATGTCTTCGCACAGCAGCACGCCGATACTGGAATTCAACTCGTCCACATCACCCATGGCGTGCACGCGCAGGCTGTTTTTGGAGACGCGGGTGTTGTCGCCCAGGCCGGTGGTGCCGTTGTCGCCGGTGCGGGTGGCTATTTGTGTGAGGCGGTTTCCCATGGTGCTCTGTCCGTAAAAGCATCCATTCTCGCCTTTCCTGGATTATTTGCATCACGGGTGTTCCGCACGATACCAGCAAGCGCTAATGAGCAAGGGAGCTTGCGGGCAAACTGATGATGGTTTAAACCGTTGACAGGTACACTTTGCATGAGCATGGCGCCACTAACCTCATGAATAGATACAACAGGATTGCCAAATGTGTCTGCATGGGTTTGGTCTTGCTGCTGCCTTTGCTGTTGCAGGGTTTAGGTACCCACTGGGTTCGCATTGCCGACACCGCATTGCTGTATGTGATGATGGCGCTTGGACTGAACATTGTGGTGGGTTTTGCGGGTCTGCTGGACCTGGGCTACGTGGCCTTCTATGCCGTGGGCGCCTACATGATTGCCCTGCTGACTTCGTCGCACCTGACCGACAACTTCGTCTGGATCAGCACACTGTTCCCGGCCGGTCTTGACGCACCCTGGTGGGTCACCCTTCCCTTGGGTGCCGTGCTGGCCGGATGCCTCGGGACATTGCTGGGTGCGCCCACGCTGAAACTGCGAGGTGACTACCTGGCGATCGTGACACTGGGTTTCGGGGAAATCGTGCGGATATTGATCAACAACCTGGGTCATCCGATCAATATCACCAACGGTGCCAAGGGCCTGGGTCCGATTGCTTCGATCAGCTTCTTTGGTCTGGATCTTGGCAAACGTTTGTCTTTCGGCAACTACGAGGTTGCCTCCGTGACCCTTTACTACTATCTGTTTTTGATGCTGACGGCATTGGCAGTGACGACCTGCTATCGCCTGCAGGACTCCCGCATTGGTCGCGCGTGGATGGCTATTCGCGACGACGAGACAGCAGCAGAGGCCATGGGCATCAACACGCGCAACATGAAGTTGCTTGCTTTCGCAATTGGCGCCAGTTTTGGCGGTGTTGCGGGGGTCCTGTTTGGTGCCTTCCAGGGCTTTGTGTCGCCAGAAGCCTTCAGCCTGCAGGAGTCGGTGTTGATTGTGGCCATGGTGGTATTTGGCGGTATTGGTCACATCCCGGGGGTGATCCTGGGCGCCGTGCTGCTGACTGCTTTACCGGAGGCGCTTCGTTATGTCGTCGGCCCCCTTCAGGCGATGACTGATGGCCGATTCGACGCAGGCATCGTGCGCCAGCAGTTAATTGCACTGGCCATGATCATCGTTATGCTGCTGCGCCCGCGCGGACTGTGGCCGTCGCCTGCACATGGCAAGTCGCTGTTACAGGCTCCCTGAGGCGGTTTATCGCGCCAGCCGGAAGACCATGTTGAAGCCGCCCTCCAGCGGGTGCTCGGCAGACAGCGTTGCTTCGTGTTTCTCGGCTACCTGCCGGGCCAGCGCCAGACCCAGACCATGCCCCGGATTGCTGGTTGCAGACTGCGCGTAGCGTTGACTCAAATGCGCCAGAGACTCGGATTCAAAACCTGTGCCTTCATCATGGACCGTCAGCGTGTAGCCAGCAACGGATTCCTCCAGCGACAGCGTGACGGTGCCACCGCGCGGGCCATGTCGCAGGGCATTCCAGCCCAGGTTGAGCAGCGTGCGGTGCAGCAGACGGGTGTCGCCGCGCACCGGGGCGTAATCCAGTGCGCAGCGGCGCTCGATGCGGCTGCCGGTACCGCGGGCATCGTCGAACAGGTCGTCCGCACTCTGGTGGAGTATTTGCACCAGATCCACCTCGCCAAACCGGGCGGGGTCCAGCGCTTCCGCGCGTCCCATCAAGAGAAACTGTTCGGACAAATCCAGTGCGCGCCGGGCGCATTCGTCGATGCGGTTGAGCATGGCGATGTTTTCAGCCCGCCGGTCGCCCGACAGGTTGGCCGCCAGCGAGCGCAATGACAGCAGCGGCGAGCGCAGGTCATGCGCCAGGTGGCGCATCATGTCTTCACGGTGCTGGCGCGCTTCGGGCAGGCTGCCATCAATGGCCAGCGCGCTGGCAATCTGGTCCACCGCGCGGGTGATGGCGTCAATGCGTTTTTCAACCGGGTCAAACAGGCTGCCTGCATCGGCCTCATTGACTGGCAACGCGCCCGCTTTGGCCATGGCTGCCATGCGGCCGGTCTCGCGTGTCATGGCACTCAGGCTGGCTTCCAGCCGGCGCCAGCTCCACAAAGGATAAGCCAGGGCCATCATTGCAATGGGTGCAGCCGGTGGCCACCACCAGCCCCACCACTTCAACCCACCCAGGGCTGCCAGGGCGGCGCCCAGACACGCCAGCACCGTGGCCCACAGGGCGGCCTGTGGCGTGGCGAGCAGCAGCAGCACCATCACTGCCAGCAGCAGCGCCACCGACAGCGCCAGCCTGGGCCGCGCCTCGACCGGCCGGGGCGACAGACCGGTGCGCAAACCATCCAGCGCGTTGGCAACAAACTCGATGCCCGGCATGGCGCCGCTGCTGCCGGCCAGCGGCGTGACCAGGTTGTCGCCCAGACCGGTTGCGGTCGCACCGATCAGGATGATCCGGCCTTTGAGTTCCTCCGCCGGAATGCGCCCTTCCAGCAGGGCTGACAGCGGGCGCCGCATGAAATGACCGGGCGGGCCGGCGAAAGGCACGAGCACGGCGGACGTCGATGCGGTTACCGCTGGAAGCTGGCCCGAGAGTTCCAGCAGCACCTGGGCTACGTGGGGGTAGGCCGTGCCGCCCGCCACCTCGGCTGACAGATAGCGCCGGCTCACACCGTCACGGTCCACCAGCGCCTGCGCATGGCCCAGGCGGGCGACAGCGGCCAGCCCGGGCAGGGGCTTTGCCACCGTCGTGCCAGCGTCGGGTATGTACACGGGCAGAACCACGCGGCCGTGCCGCGCCAGGGCTGCCGCCAGCCGCGCGTCGGCAGCAGGATCATCGCTTTGTGGTTCTGAAAAAATGACGTCCAGCAACAGCGGGCCTGCACCAGCCAGGGTGAGGCGTTCGACCGCGTCTGCCAGCACCTGCCGGGACCACGGCCAGCGGCCCTGCCGGCCGAGGCTTTCTTCGTCGATAGCCAGAATCAGGATGTCGGCAGGCGCGGCCCGACCGGACCACGTGACGCTGGTGTCATAGAGCCAGAAATCGGCCCGCTCCAGCCAGCCACTGCGCACGGCAGCCACCAGCAGGCCGCTGAGCAGCAGGGTCAGAATCACCCACTCGCGCAACAGTCGGCTGGTAGCCAGCTTCACGGGGTTCTCACGCCGTGCTCACAGCAGCGGCAGCAACAGCAAAAACAGCAGGCCCCATGGGTGCTTGCGGGGTATTTCAAAGCGCTGTGCGGACGACCAGTTCCCCGCGCGGCCATCCGGCAACACCACCTGGGTGCGCACAAAATAGATGCCCGGCTGCGGTGTTGGCAATTGCAGGCTGGCGCCCGGCACTACCTGGTCGTGGTCCGTTCGGGCAAAGCTGGCATCGGTGGACATCTGCACGCGATGGCTGAAGCCCGCCGGCCCGGACCAGGCCAGCCTCAAGCCGCCCTCACCCACTTCCGGTGGTGCCATGACGGAAGGCGGGAGCAGCGTGAACGATGCGCTGTCTCCAAACGGCCCGCGGGGACCTTCCGCAAATGGCGCCTTCACACCTTCGGGCCGCAGCGTCGCGACACGCCAGTAATACGTGCCCGGCGTCCAGGCCGCGTCCATGGGCAACCGGCTGCCTTTGACACCTGCGCGGTCCAGCACCAGGTCGGCAAAGCGGGCGTCACGCGCCACCTGCAGGTGGTACAACGGAGCGCCGGCCAGTTCAGTCCAGGCCAGTTCGGCAACACCGGCCACGCTGGCACCCGGTGCAGGCGACATCAGCAATGGCGGTTCGGGTCGTGCGCGAATGGCCAGGGGTAGCTGTGCCTCACGGCCTTCCAGTCCTTGCGCATCAGCTGCACGAACCCGCAGATGGTAGTCACCGTCTGGCAGGCCGGTCAGCAGCCAGGTGGATGCCATCGTGCGTTCGTCCTGCAGCAAGCGGGTAAAAGCGGCGTCGGTTGCCACCTGCCAGCGCCAGGCCTGCGCACCTGCCAGCGGCGCCAGGGTGAGGCTCTGGGCGGTGCGTTCGATGCGTTGTGGCAAACCCGACACGCTGGCTGCAGGCAGCAGTGTCACAACAGCGCCCAGCCGACCGCCTTCTGCCCGCAAACCCTGTGCCTCATTCAGCACAGCGCTGCCCGGCGCGCCCGTGGGTTGCGATGCTTCAGCCACGGCAACCACACCGGTCAGCACTTCATGGCGGCTGGACTCACCTTCGGCCGCCACACGGAAGCGCGTGCCGCGTACGGCTGTGACCACGCGTGGCGTGCGAATTTGGAAACTGGAGGCCGGGTCTTTCAGGGGCACCACCGTGCTGTCCGCCGAACCTTTTTGCAAATTGATCGTGGTGGCCCGCACGGGGGTGCCTGGTACCCCGCGTGACACACCCAGCCCCGCCTGGGTGTTCGGCGGGAACACCACAGTGGCACCATCGGACAGGCGCAGCGTCAGCGAGCCCGACGCTCCGGTGTCAAAACTGTCGCCGGCCTTGAGCTGCATGCCCTCAGCGAGTGGCCTGCCGGCGGCGAGCACGACACCCTGAACAAAAACCACGTCCGCCGACAGCTCGGACCAACGCACCCAGTCCAGTGGAATGCGCAGCCTGGAGCCGGGCTGAAGCCGCCGGTCTTGCGGAACACGGTTGTACCGCTTGAGCTCGGGCCAACGCTTGGGCTCCTGCAGGAAACGCTGGCTGATGCTGATCAGCGTGTCGCCCGGCGCAACGGTGACAGAGAGTTCGTCCGCCGCCCGCGCTGACACCAGCCCGAGCTGACCCAGGAACAACAGGGCAGCGAAATACCCACGCAACCGCGCCGGACTAGCCCAGAGGTTCAAGACGGTACCCATGGGCATAGACCGAGGTGATGCGCCAGCCGTTCTCCGGCAGCTTCAACGCACTGCGCAGCTGGCTGACGTGAATATCCAGCGTGCGCGTTTGAACCTGGTCATTGAGCCCCCAGACGGCCTCCAGCAGGTAGGTGCGCGACAGCAGGCGGCCCACGTTGCGAAACAGAACCAGGGCCAGCTGGAACTGGCGCAGGGTCAACTCCACCGGCTCGCCGTTGAGCTTGACCGAGCTGGAGACGGGGTCCAGTACGAAAGGCGGGATGGACAGCGGCTTGGGCATTGCCCCCGCACTGTCGGCACGGCGCTTGAGCGCAACCAGCCGGGCCAGCAACTCGGCTGGCCGGGGAGGCTTTGCCAGATAGTCATCGGCACCGTGACTCAGGGCTTCCACCACGTCCTGCTCGGCATCGCGGCTGGTCAGAAACAGCACAGGCACCGCTTCCTGGCGCTGGCGAATGGTGTCCAGCACCTGCACCCCGGTCATGTCGGGCAGACCCCAATCGAGAATCAGCACATCAAACGTGTCGTGCAGTGTTGCCCGCAAGAAGGCTTCCCCCCGGGTGAACACCTCGCAGCTATGACCCGCCGTGTGCAGTGCGCGAGCGGTCGTGTCGGCATGATCCAGATCGTCTTCCAGCAGAGCGATTCTCAACGTGATGTCCCCCCTCACATAATCTTGGTGTACGTGATGCGCCCGTATTATCGCCCTTGCCGTGAACGATAGCCGTCATTTGCATGACGCGCACAAAACACCCAAAATAGCGCCAACCGGAAACCCCATGAATGCTCCTACCCAAACCGCCCACCTGCTCCCTGAAATCAACCAGCGCGCCACGCCACAGGCCCTGATCGACGCGCTGAAAGCCCGCTTTGCCGCCAACTGCTCCACCGCGCTGGTGGTGCGTGAGCAGCATGGGCGCGATGAGTCGTCGTTCTTCGCACCGCCGCCATCGGCCGTGATCTTTGCCGAATCCACCCGCGATGTGGCGGACGCCGTGAAGCTGGCGGGCGACTACAACGTGCCGGTGATTCCGTTTGGCGTGGGCTCGTCGCTGGAAGGCCACCTGCTGGCGGTGCAGGGCGGCATCAGCATCGACGTGAGCCGGATGAACAGGGTGCTGGCCATCAATGCCGACGACCTGACGGTGACCGTGCAGCCCGGCGTCACGCGCAAGCAGCTCAATGAAGAGATCAAAAGCACCGGCCTGTTTTTCCCGATTGACCCCGGCGCCGATGCATCGCTGGGTGGCATGGCGGCCACGCGCGCCAGCGGCACCAACGCCGTGCGCTACGGCACCATGCGCGAAAACGTGCTGGCGCTGGAGGTGGTGACGGCTAACGGCTCGGTGATCCGCACCGGCACCCGTGCCAAAAAATCAAGCGCCGGCTACGACCTGACGCGCCTGATGGTCGGCAGCGAAGGCACGCTCGGGGTGATGACCGAGATCACGCTCAAAATCTATCCACTGCCCGAAGCCGTGTCAGCCGCGATCTGCTCGTTCCCCAGCATTGAGGCGGCTGTGCGCACCACGATTCAGGTGATCCAGCTGGGCGTGCCGATTGCGCGTGTGGAGCTGATCGACAAAAACACCGTGCGCATGGTGAACACGTACGCCAAATTGGGCCTGCGCGAAGAGCCCATGCTGCTGATGGAATTCCACGGCTCGCCCGCCAGCGTGAAAGAGCAGGCGCAAACCGTGCAGGAACTCGCCAGCGACCTGGGTGGCAACGCCTTTGAGTGGGCGGAAACGCCCGAAGAACGTACCCGGCTGTGGACCGCGCGGCACAACGCCTACTTTGCCGCCGTGCAGTCCAAACCCGGCTGCCGGGTGATTTCAACCGACACCTGTGTGCCCATCAGCAAACTGGCGGACTGTTTGCTGGACTCGGTAGCCGAAGCGGATGCCAGCGGCATTCCTTACTTTCTAGTCGGCCACGTGGGCGATGGCAACTTCCACTTCGGCTACCTGCTGGACCCCAACCTGCCGAAGGAGCGTGAAGTGGCCGAGGCGCTGAATCACCAGCTGGTGGCGCGTGCGCTGAGCCTGGAAGGCACCTGCACCGGCGAACACGGCGTGGGCCTGCACAAGATGGATTTTCTGGTGACCGAAGCGGGTGTGGGCGCGGTGGACATGATGCGCACCATCAAACGCGCGCTGGACCCGAAGAACATCATGAACCCCGGGAAAATCTTTTCGCTATAGTTTTTATAGCTACTCACGCATGGCTGGCGGGGGCTGGAGGCCAATTTGATCATTAATTTGATCAAATTGGATGCTCTGGTTCCTGGCTCCTATTGCTTGCGCATCATGATGGCCTTGACCCAGCCTGTGCCTTTGCCGGTCTCGACCTTCATGAAACCGTCTTTTTCTTCGCCTTCGAAGATCACTTCGTCCGTCTTGCTCAAGGTGGCCACCACCGCGCCCTCGGCGGCGTTTTTGTAGGCCTTGACACCGGCAATCTTGGGCAGGTACACATCACCGGCGTTGCCCGCGCCCGCCTTCACGCTGCCCGCGGCATTGGCCTGGCTGGCTGCGCTGCCTTTGGCCTGAATCAGTGAGGGGTTGTCGCGGATGGTCAACACGATCTTGTTCCAGTTGTCGAGGAACGAGGCCGACACAATCTTGCCCTCGGCCGTGCTGGTGTAGCCGCCTAGCGCCGCCCCACCGCCGCCACCAAACAACACCGCGCCGATGTTGAAGTCAGTCTTCTGGGCGCTGCCTTCAGCTGCAGCCACCTGAATGCCCGAGCGGGTGTCTGCCATGGTCATCGAGGTTTGCGCTTCCTTGAATTTCAGGCCGCCGGCGATTGCGCCAAACAAACCCAGCGCACCACCAAAACCGGCCAGGCCACCGCCCACGCCACCGGCGTTGGGGTTGGAGAACACCACGCTGGGCGTCACCACAAAATCAGCTGCCACCATCTGGCCCTTGCCCACGTTCTGGCCGCCCTGCATCTGGCCGTCTGCAGCCAGCGCGCGCTCCTGCATCAGGTTCTGGAAAGCCGCGCCGCGCTCCACAATCTGGAAGCAGTTGGATTGCTGGACGATCAGGCGAATCATGCCGGTGGGCGACTGCAGGCCAATGCGCAGCAGCGCCTGCAACACCGCGTCTTGCGGCTCCACAACGGCCAGCGTGCCCTTGGGTGCATCACATTTTTCAACCTTGGTGGCGTCCCCGGCCGGACCACTGGCTCCACCGAGCGTTTGGGCCAGGGACAACTGGGGTGCGACCAAAGCGCCAGCGGCAAGCAGCGCAGCGGCGATGGCAGACAGGGAAAAACGGGGCGATGGTGTTGACATGACTGTTCCTCAAGGTATTGTTGGTTAGTAAGTAGTGCCTTGGCCTGAACCCGAATTCTCAGGGATTTTCAGCAATGGCATTTGCCAAATATTCGATCTTTTTCTGCAAATCCACATCGGTGTCGGCATAGCGCTGCGCCACCGCCTGGAAATCGTCCTGGATTTCAATGAAAGCGTCAACCATGTCGGGGTCAAAGTGGCTGGCCCGGGACTGGAAGATGACCTGCACGGCCTTGTCGTGGGGCAAACCCTCCTTGTAGACCCGCGGGCTGATGAGCGCGTCATAAACATCGGCAATGGCCATCAGTCTGGCTGAAACCGGAATCTGCTCACCTGCCAGGCCTTGCGGGTAGCCGCTGCCGTCCCACTTTTCCTGATGGGAATACACCATCTCCTTGGCAACGGAGAGAAACGCAGCACCCGAGCCCAGTGTTTTCTCCGCGTTGTCGATAGCGTCCCGTCCCAGCGTGGTGTGGGTTTTCATGATGTCAAACTCGGCCGTGGTCAGGCCCCCCGGCTTGAGCAGGATGCGGTCCGGAATGCCGATGGAGCCCATGTCGTACAGCGGCACTGACCTGAACAGCGTGGCAATGTATTGATGGGTCAGCACCGCAGCAAACTTGGGGTTGGCCTGAAGGCGCTGTGCCAGACACTTCACATAATTTTGCGTGCGCAGGATATGGTTGCCGGTGTCGGAGTCCCGCGTTTCCGCAAGCGACGTCAGCGCAAAAATGGTGACCGCCTCGGCCGTGGCGCTGGCTTTCAGCGCCAGCTGCGTCCGGACCCGGGCACGCACCGTTACGGGCACAAACGGCTGAATGATGTAGTCAGAACCGCCCATTTCAAAACAGCGCGCTTCGCGCTCCAGATCATGGGCCGCCAGCAAAAAAACCACCGGAATGCCCTGCGTCAGCGGATTGGCCTTCAGACGACGACAGACCTCATACCCGTCCAGTACGGGCATGTTGGCACTCATCAAAATCAGGTCTGGCGGATGGGCCGACGCAGACACCGTGATTGCTTTGGCACCGTCTTCGGCCAGCTCGACGTGGTAGTCATCACGCAGCAACAGAGACAGGGATGCCCGGCTGGACGCAATGTCATCAACGATCAGGATCGTTCGTCCCCGGGCGTGTTGTTGTTCGTTCATGGCGCACGTTGTTTGAACGGCATGTTACCGGGTTTTCTGGCGCTGTCAGGCCATTTGGTACACCCATACCGGCCGTCCGTCCGGCGACTGGAGCCGGGCTTTGGGCGTCATGCTTTTGACTTCGAACTCCAGGCTGACCAGCCAGGCGCCGCTGCGCATGTCGGCCCTGGCCTTTGCCGCCGCACGCGCCATGCTCTCCGGCCGCTGGAACAGGTACACCATGTCGTAAGGGCTCCAGTCGGCACGCCAGATGTCACCCTGACGCACCCGCGCCCACGGGCAACGCAGGGCGCAAGCCGCCCGCAATGGCCAGCTCCATTCCAGTCCGTGAAGTTGCGCAGTGGGGTAGCTCAGCCGCAAGGCTTTGAGCCCGTCGCCCAGACCGCAGCCGGCGTCCAGAACCAGCGTGTTGTCCCGCAGTGGTGCCTGTTTCGCCAGGTCCCGCAGCGCGTTGCGGGGCGTCGGAAATACCGGCGCATCTCGCCAGGCATTCAGCGGATAAATCAGCAGCAACACCCCCAGCGGCAGCAGCCAGCTCCAGGCGGGTATATGCGCCATGCCAGACGCCGCGAGCGACAGCGGAAATCCCGCGCCGATGATGACGCGACGCATCGTGGTACCACCCAGCACGCTGAACCCCACGCCCAACAGGCAGGCCAGCAGCAGGGCCGCCAGGCTGGGCAAATCCGTGCGCTGCAACAGCAGAAAGACAACCCAGGCACAACCCCAGGCCAGCAGCGCCGGCAGCGGCCAGATCAGTCGGCTGGACAGTCGGGCGGCAGCCATGGGCCGGCGTCGTGGCTCAGCGTGTGGCGCCGCTGGAGAGCTTGTCGATCAAGCCGTTGAGCTCGTCGAGCGAACCAAACTGGATGCTCAGCTCGCCCATCTCTTCCATGCGACCCGCACGCTTGACGCGTTTCTTGACCCGCACCTCCACCTGCGCCATCAGCAGATCCGACAGCTCTTCTTCCACGCGTTTGAGGTCGCGCGACTTTTCTTTTTTTGGTTTGGTCGAGGTCAGCGTGAATTCGGCGCTGAGCTTTTTAACCAGCCCCTCGGCCTCGCGCACCGACATCTTGCGCGCCGTGATCTGGCTGGCGGCCGTGATCTGGGTGGCACGGTCCAGTGCCAGCAGGGCACGGGCATGGCCCATGTCCAGGTCGCCCGCCATCAGCATGGTCTGCACCGGCTCCGCCAGATTGAGCAGGCGCAGCAGGTTGCTGGCGGCACTGCGGGAGCGCCCGACAGCCTGCGCGGCCAGTTCGTGAGTGAGCCCAAACTCCTTGATCAAACGCTGCAGGCCCTGGGCTTCTTCCAGCGGGTTCAGGTCTTCGCGCTGGATGTTTTCAATCAGCGCCATGGCGGCGGCGGCTTCGTCCGGCACGTCGCGCACCAGCACCGGCACGCTGTCCAGCCCCGCCAGGCGGGCGGCCCGGAAGCGCCGTTCACCCGCAATGATTTCATATTTGCCGACGTTCGCGCCCGCAGTCAGGCGACGAACCAGAATCGGCTGCATGATGCCTTGGGCCTTGATGGACTCGGCCAGCTCGTACAGCGCACCTTCATCCATGCGCGTGCGGGGCTGATACTGGCCGGGCACCATGTCGCCCAATAACAGGGAGGCTGGCAAACCCGGGTTATTGGCAGACGTACTGGCAGCGCTGTCATCAACCGTGGGGCCGAGCAGAGCCTCCAGTCCGCGGCCCAGGCCCTTGGGTTTTTTGGTAACCATGGTGTTGTCGTCCTCTTTCTCTTTTTTTCAGGGGTTTTGCTGCAACTGCTGCAGCATGGCATGCCCCTGCGGCCACAAATCCAGACCCGAGTCGGCGTTGATATGACCCACCCTTCCGCAGTCCACAAATGAAGAACCCCAGGCGCTGGCCAGTGTGCGCGCACGCTCAAACGTGCAATACGGGTCGGACTGGCTGCCCAGCAGCACGCTGCTGAAAGGCAGCCGTTGCATGGGAATAGGCGACCAGCTGGGCAGCACAGGACGCATTTCCTCGCGCTCGGCATCGCCCGGCGCGACCAGGAATGCGCATTTGACCAGGTGGGTATTGCTGGAATGCGCGGCCCACGCGGCTACCAGCAGACAGCCCAGGCTGTGGGCCACCAGCACGGCGGGCCCGGTCTGCGCCAGCAGCACCTCCTCCAGCCGCGCGATCCAGTCGCCGCGGCGCGGGCGCATCCAGTCGTGCTGGTCCACCCGCGTGTAACCATGTTCACGCTCCCACAGACTTTGCCAATGGCGCGGGCCGGAATTTTGCCAGCCGGGTAACAGTAAAACGTTGGAAGAATTCATTTGCTATTATTTTTATAGCTGCTTGCGCATATTGGGCGAGGGCTGGAGGTCATTTTGATGCTTGAAATAGTGCTTTTTTACCTGATTGGGCGCCTGATAATCGACCGTGCCAGCTACATCTTGTCGATGCGTTCCACCATTTCGTACGCAAACGTCACAAATGCCTGCGCACCGCGGGACGACGGGTCAAACACCACACCCGGCAAGCCGTAGCTGGGCGCTTCGGCCAGACGCACATTGCGGGGAATCACCGTGTTGAACACCTTGTCGCCAAAGTGGGCCTTGAGCTGTTCACTGACCTGCTGCTGCAGCGTGATGCGGGGGTCAAACATGACCCGCAGCAAACCGATGATGGCCAGGTCCTTGTTCAGGTTGGCATGCACCTGCTTGATGGTGTTGACCAGATCGGTCAGGCCTTCCAGTGCGAAATATTCGCACTGCATGGGCACGATCACACCGTGGGCGCAGCACAGGCCATTGAGTGTGAGCATCGACAGGCTCGGCGGGCAATCGATCAGGATGAAGTCGTAGTCTTTTTCCACGGCAACGAGCGCGGTCTTCAGCCGTTTCTCCCGGCGCTCCAGACCCACCAGTTCAACCTCAGCCCCAGCCAGTTCGCGGCTGGCACCCAGCACGTCGTACGAGCAGCCCGCCTCCACCAGTTTGGCGCTTTTGACGCGGGCTTCGGCCACCGTAGCGGATTCCAGCAACACGTCGTAAATGGTCATCTCCAGCGTGCGCTTGTCCACGCCGGAGCCCATGGTGGCATTGCCCTGTGGGTCCAGGTCAATCATCAGAACGCGCTGGCCGACTTTCGCCAGGCCCGCCGCCAGATTCACCGTCGTGGTGGTTTTGCCAACCCCGCCCTTTTGGTTGGCGACACAGAATATTTTTGCCACTGGATGGTTACCGGGTTCAGCGCGACAGCGCCAGTTTGACGCCAAAGCCGATCAGGAAGATTCCGGCCAGTTTTTGCAGCGTGCTGGATATCACCGGGTTCGCGCGCAAGCGCTCAGCCAGAAAGTGGGTCAACAACACTACCGCAAAACAATAGATAAAGGCCAGCACCGCGACAGTGAGCGCCATCACCCCGAAAGTCACCATGCCCAGATGCTGGAGCGGATCAATAAACAGCGGGAAAAATGCCATGTAGAAAACAATGGCCTTGGGGTTCAGCACCGTGATGGTCAGCGCCTGCTGGAAATAATGGTGTGGCTTGATGTTGATGATCGGCGCCGCGCCGGGCTTGGCGACCAGCATCTGAAAACCCAGCCACGCCAGATAAGCCGCGCCCAGCCATTGCACCGCATGAAAGGCAGTCGGGTAGGCCGCCAACACCGCCGCCACACCGGCCACCGCCAGCCACATCAGCACCTGGTCACCCGCCATCAGCCCCAATGTCGCCGCCAGCCCGCCCTTCAACCCGCCCTTGGTGGTGGACGTGATGATGGCCAGATTGCCCGGGCCGGGGATGAACAGCAGGATGATGAATGCGACGACAAATGCGCCGTAGTCGACGATGCCAAACATGGGGATTTCTTTCTGGTTTGTCTGGAGGTAGGGGGTGAGTTTACGTTACGTTTTGGCAGGGCAATATGGAGGCCTTTGGGAGATGCTTTGGTTATAACCCGCAGCGCACCTGGGGCGAATGCCGCCGCTCATGTCCCCCGCCCTTCGGGCTCCTCCTTGACTTCGCTATGGCATTCGCCCCAGGCACTCTGCTTGCGGCTCATCCGGCTGTTTGTGAGCTGCGTACCGCCAGCCTCGCCTGATCTCCCCATAAAGCCAGGCAACCCGGGAAGTTCAACGGAGGCCTAAACGCCAGCCCGCCGACGCATCCAGACAATGCACCGCTCCGCATCCAGCCCCGGCACAACCAGTTGTTCCACGTGAAACACTTCCACGCCCGGCGGCAGAACGGCCAGTTCGTCGGCGGGGTGTTTGCCCTTCATGGCCATCCAGACACCCTGCTCCGCCAACGCCTTTTCAGACCAGTTGGTGAAATCGACCAGTGACGCAAAGGCGCGGGAGCTGATGACGTCGTAGGGTTCGGTCAGGTTTTCCACCCGCGCGTGCAGGCCGCGCAAGTTCGGCAACTTGAGGGTGACCGCCACCTGCTGGATGAAAGCGGCCTTTTTGGCAACCGTGTCCACGCAATCCACCCAGATCTCCGGGCAGCAGATGGCGATGACGATTCCAGGCAACCCGGCACCCGAGCCCACATCGAGCAGGCGGGTTTCGCGGGGCTTCACTTCGGGGGTTTCCGTGCCTGGAGGGGTCGCCCCGGCCAGCCGCAACCGCAAGGGCGCCACCACCGCCAGGCTGTCCAGCAGGTGGTGCGTCAGCATCTCGGCCGGGTCGCGCACTGCGGTCAGGTTATAGACCTTGTTCCATTTCTGGATCAGTTCCAGATAGGCCAGCAACGCGTCGATCTGGGCGGCAGTCAGCGGCACACCCATCGACGGCGCCACCCGCTCCAGAGTCTGGCGGGCAGATTCGGGCACAGGCAGCGGCCGCCCGGAACTCATGAACTCAGCGTTCCGAAGCCGCGCAGGCCACCTTTTTTGAGGTGGACCATCAGCAACGAGATGCTGGCCGGGGTGATGCCGGAGATGCGCGACGCCAGCCCCAGGGTCTCGGGCCGGTGGCGGGCCAGCTTTTGGCGGGCCTCAATCGACAGCGCCGTGACCTGCATGTAATCCAGGTCGGCGGGCAGTTTCAGGTTTTCATAATGGGCGGCGCGCTCGATCTCGCCACGCTGGCGGTCGATGTAGCCAGAGTATTTAGCGGCAATCTCCACCTGCTCCACCACCGTCGCCACCTCAGTGACGGCAGTATCTGCCGCCAAATCAGCCGACGCATACCGCCCGCCGTCCAGCGACATCAGCCCCGCGTAGCTCACATCCGGCCGGCGCAGCAGCTCAGCCAGGCTGTATTCATGGTCAATGGCTTTGCCCAGAACCCGCTCGGCTTCCGCCGCATCCAGGTTTTTGGGGCTCACCCAGATCGACCGCAGGCGCTCTGTTTCACGTGAAACAGCGTCCCGTTTGCGGCTGAAAGCGTCCCACCGGGCGTCATCTACCAGACCCAATTGCCGCCCTACTTCGGTCAGGCGCATGTCGGCGTTGTCTTCGCGCAGCTGCAGCCGGTATTCGGCCCGGCTGGTAAACATGCGGTACGGCTCGGTCACACCCTTGGTGATCAGGTCGTCCACCAGCACGCCCAGATAGGCCTCGTCGCGGCGCGGGCACCCAGGTATCCGACTGCCAGGTTGTTTTGGCTCCCGCCTGCAGCGCCGCATTCACCCCGGCAAACAGGCCTTGCGCCGCCGCCTCTTCGTAGCCGGTGGTGCCGTTGATCTGCCCGGCAAAAAACAGCCCGCCAATGGCCCGCGTTTCAAAGTTGCTTTTCAGGCCGGTCGGGTCAAAGTAGTCGTATTCAATGGCGTAGCCAGGGCGCAGGATGTGGGCGTTTTCCAGCCCGGCCATCGAGCGCACCAGCGCATACTGAATGTCAAACGGCAGGCTGGTCGAGATGCCGTTGGGGTAATACTCGTGCGTGGTCAGGCCCTCGGGCTCCAGAAAAATCTGGTGACTTTCCTTGTCGGCAAACCGGTTGATCTTGTCTTCCACGCTCGGGCAATAGCGCGGGCCCACGCCCTCGATCTTGCCGGTGAACATCGGGCTGCGGTCAAACCCGGTGCGGATGATGTCGTGCGTGCGCTCGTTGGTGTGGGTGATCCAGCACGGCATCTGCGCCGGGTGCATGTCGGTCCGGCCCATGAAACTGAACACCGGAATGCTGCCAGCCGTGCCGCCGGGCATTCCATCGCCGGGCTGCTCGGTACATTTCGAGAAGTCAATCGTCCGGCCATCGATGCGCGGTGGCGTGCCGGTTTTGAGCCGACCCTGCGGCAGCTTCAGTTCTTTCAGCCGCGCCGACAGGCTCACCGCAGGTGGGTCGCCCGCCCGGCCCGCCGAGTAATTGTTCAGGCCCACATGGATCTTGCCGTCCAGAAACGTGCCCGCCGTCAGCACCACGGTGCGGCTGCGAAACTTCACGCCCACCTGGGTCACGGCGCCCACCACCCGGTCGCCCTCCACCATCAGGTCGTCCACCGCCTGCTGAAAAAGCCACAAATTGGGCTGGTTTTCCAGCCGGTGCCGGATGGCGGCTTTATAGAGAACCCGGTCCGCCTGCGCGCGGGTTGCCCGCACGGCAGGGCCCTTGCTGCCGTTCAGAATACGGAACTGGATGCCCGACTCATCGGTTGCCAACGCCATGGCGCCGCCCATCGCGTCTACCTCGCGCACCAGATGGCCCTTGCCAATGCCGCCGATGGACGGGTTGCAGCTCATCTGCCCCAACGTTTCAATGTTGTGGGAGAGCAGCAGCGTTTTGCAGCCCATGCGGGCGGCCGCGAGCGCGGCTTCGGTTCCGGCGTGGCCGCCGCCGACCACGATCACGTCGAATTCCTGGGGATAAAGCATATTAGGGGATGCGCACACCATGAGGGCGCGCGGACCTGCATTTTATCGGCAGCCGCCAAATCACGGGGATTTGAGCGGGATGCCCACCCTGCCATAGGGCTCAGGCGACAATATCCGGCATGAAAGCCCCCACCAAAATCCTCATCTTCGCTGGCAGCACCCGCCAGAACTCCTTCAACCGCAAACTGGCCAACGTAGCCGCCAGCCTGGCCCGAAACAAGGGTGCCGAGGTCTCCCACATCGAGCTGGGCAACTTTGACATCCCGATGTACAACGCCGATCTGGAAGCCACTGGCACCCCGGCAGATGTGTTGCGCCTCAAGGAACTGATGTTCGCCCACCCCGGCTGGATCATCTGCTCGCCCGAGTACAACGGCTCTTACACCGCGCTTTTGAAGAACACCATCGACTGGGCCTCCAGCCCTGTCAAGGGACACCCGGTCTGGTCCAGTGGCACCAAACCGTTTGCCGACAAGGTCGTGGGCTTGCTGAGCGCATCCCCTGGAGCACGAGGAGGTTTGCGCTCACTTAGCCACTTGACCCCGTTAATGCTCAATCTTCAGTGCTGGGTGGCTCCCAAACAGCATGCCTTGAGTGCCGCAGGCCAGGCCTTCGACGCCCAGGGCCAGTTGCTGCACGACAAGGACGCACAGGCCGTACAGGCCGTCATTGATCAGGTCCTGTTCGCGACAGAACGCCTCGCCAGTTAAGGGGCAGGCGTGCCGAAGTGGCCATGAGCGCACAGAAAGCAGGCATCCTGCCCATCAGCCAGCAAAGCACCTTGATCGGCCCCGGTCAGCAGGGGCGTGGCCCGCTGCTGCGCAACTCGAGCGCCGATGCCGGCACCGGCATCGCCACTTGAGAGAAGACGGCTGGCATGCCGCTTGCGTAATGCATGCCAGCCCGGCCTGAAAACCGGGGCTGTCCCCCAAGATGGTGCAAAAACGGCGGAATACCCACGTAAACCCTAATGCCGAAAACCCTGTAATCGTTGAAGCTACGCGCCTGACGCAAGTCTTACAACCATCGCGCTCAGTACTTCAACAACAACCGAGGAGACCACTGCATGGCCAATGAACACATGTCAGAAGACGAAAAAGTCCTGCACGGAATGGGCTACGCCCAGGAACTGCACCGACGCATGGGCGGGTTCCAGAATTTTGCGATTTCCTTCTCCATCATCTGCATCCTGTCCGGTGGTTTCGGGTCATTCCCGATTGCACTGTCCACCGGCGGCACGTTTTCCCTCACCATTGGCTGGCTGATTGGCGGCGCGTACGCGCTGGTCGTCGCCGCCGCGCTGGGCCAGATTGCCTCAGCCTACCCCACCGCCGGCGGTCTGTACCACTGGTCTTCCATCCTCGGCGGGCGCTTCTGGGGCTGGGCCACAGCCTATGTGAACCTGCTCGGGCTGCTGTTCGTGATTCCCGCGGTGAACGTGTTCCTCTACCTCATCACCAAAGACCTGTTCTTCGGCGCCATGCTCGGCTGGGACGTCTCCACCTGGTCACTCACCACGCAAATCGTGGCCGTGGGTGCCATCACCGCCGCACAGGCCCTGCTGAACCACTTCGGCATTCGCCTCACCACGCTGTTGACCGACTTCTCCGGTTACCTGATCTTTGTCGTCACCATTTTGCTGATCGTCATGTTCCTGATGGCCGCCCCTCCATTGATCTGGCCAAGGCCTTTGTCTTTGTGAACAACTCCGGTGAGCCTGGTGGCAGCGTGGCGCCGGCATCCAGCCCCCTGATGGCGGTGTTGATCGGCCTGCTGTACCCGCTGTTCACGATCACCGGGTTCGATGCATCGGCACACACGTCAGAAGAAACGGTTGATGCACGCAACGCCGTACCCAAGGGCATGTTGCACTCGGTGCTGTGGTCCATCCTGTTTGGTTTTGTGCTGATCATCGCCATGATCATGGCCACACCGGACCTCAAGGCCGCCGCTGCATCGGGCTGGTCTTCCTTCAACAACCTGTTCATTGCGGCCATCTTGCCGACCTTCTTCGGCAAGGTGATGCTCGTTGGCGTGCTGGTTTCCAACTTCCTGTGCGCGCTGGCTGCAGTGACGTCCACCTCGCGCATGGTGTACGCTTTTGCCCGCGATGACGGTTTGCCACTCTCCGGTCTGCTGAAGTCCGTCAGCCCCAAGTACCGCACGCCGGTTGCCGCCATCTGGGCCACCGCCATCCTGACGACCATTCTCACCGCCATCACCACGCCGCTGGGCGCATTCGCTGCACTGTCCACCGGCTGCGCCATGTACCTGTACATCTCTTATGGAATGCCCGTGATGGCAGGCTTCTTCGCTGAAGGGAAAACCTGGACGACCTTTGGTCCCTTCCGTCTGGGCGGCCTGTCCAAACTGTTTGCGATCATTGTCATGATCGGTACCGTCGTGGTCATCATTGCCGGCCACACCTTTGTGCCGTCCATCCCGGCGGATGCCGCAGCCAAGACCGACTTCGTGCCGGGCCTGACCTACTATTCCCTGGGTTTCCTGATCTTCCTGGCCGTCATCTGGTTTGGCCTGGAAAACCGCCGCTTCAAAGGCCCACCGGTGGGCGACGAAATCACGAAACGCCAGGCCATCATTGCAGCGCAAGAGGAAGCGCTGAGCGCCGGCCGTTAAGCTTCAGCTTACGCTGACAAGTAAAAAGGGCGGTCTTCGGGCCGCCCTTTGCTTTATTGGGTACTCAAAAAGATCAGTTGCTGCGCCAAATATTGACATGCGGGCCTTCCTGTTTGGTTTCCCACCAGGACTCCAGTTCGGCAAAGCTGGCAATCAGCTCAGCGGCAACTTCCTCTGGTGTATAGGCCCATTGCAGCGTACGCATAGTCTCAGGCCATGGTTTGCTGGCTTGAAACCAGGTGCGCATGGTCCCGCCCCGCCATCGTTGCAACCGGCCGTGCACCGGGCATTGAGCTGAGTTCAGCAGCTCGGCACTGACGTGTTCGCCAAAAAACTCTATTCCCGTAGACGGCGCCTCGCCGAAATTCACGACAAAACGTGGCCGGTGCGACTTGTCCCATTGAATTTCAAAAACTTGCACCGTGCTTCCAGCAATTCGACGAAAGGGCACAAAGAGTGAGGTCGCCTTTTCACGAACAAAACCCCGCTCAAGCGCGAAGGGGTAAAACGATGCCTTAACGGCTTCTCGCAGTGGCGTGGCACGACTCATTTCGCTTCCTCATACCGCTCGAAGCTGATCTGCCTAAAAAACACTAAATATTTAGCTTGCATACAGTGCCACCTCTTCTGTGCGTGCGAGACGACCGGATATCAGAAATCAGCCACTCAATCAAAAAGCCTGGACAGGATGTAGTCATCCACATACCCGGCCTCATGCGACCGTTTATAAAATTTTCGCAGCTTTCCTTCGATCTCGAACCCGAGCCGTTCATAGAAAGCAAGCCCACGGGCGTTGTCAGACTCAACGGTCAATTCGACCCGCTTGGCACCGGCGATGCGAAGCGCCTCGATAGCCTGCGTGACCATGGCGCGAGCCACGCCGTGCCCCTGAAATTTTGGAGCGACCGCCAGTGAGCCCAGGTATCCGACGTGGCTCGCCCGCCCGGGATGTCGCGATGCCTTGTAGAAGCCGGCCAGTTCACCGGAAACCTCATACACAAAGAAGCAGCGGCTCTCGACCAGTTCGCGAAAGATGGGTTGAAACGCCTCGATGGGCATCGGGTCGTATCCCAGAAAGGGGACGACCGTCGCATCCATGTAAATGGCAAAGACGGGTTCGAGATCGCTCAGTTCAGCAAGACGGCGCATCGTGACTCCACGGATTGGTCTGGGTGCTGCGGGATAGGCTGGGCATGAAGTCCTTTTGAAACGGATTGCTACATGTCTTATAGCTACTCATGCACATTGGACGGGGGCTAGCGGCACATTTTGTTGGTGAAAATAGCTCTTTTATCGTTGTGAACAACTACGAAAGGCGCGGCGCGTTGTTAGCACTCAAAGTTTGGTACTCGAACCATTCAGGGGCGCAGGCAGGCTGGCATGCCAAGCAGGGGGGGTTGGCTGCGGGGGGTGGTGGGGCGGGTCGCGATCGGACCGCCGACAGATTGGCATCAATCCGTCTACAGCAGAACTGCCTTGTTCGGGTTGAACTCCGAATGCGCGGCAAACTTCATCGCCGGTATTGAGCAGCGAGCAATTTCGTGGTCACCTCAATGTTGCCCGTCTTGCTGTGGCGCAGTTCGGCGAGGGCTTTTAAACCCCATTGCGTGTGCGTTCATCGAGGGGGGGCATGTACCGCGCACGTTGATTTGCGCCTGGGTTTTAACTGCTGGGCGCGCTCAGTTCAACGGTCAATATCTTATATGCCTGGCGCGCGCCGGCGGCGCGCCCCGCGGGGGAAGGGTAGCACGCCAAGGATTGCTTTGCAGCATCAGTTAGAATAAGATCAATCCAACCCCGAGCCTTGTGATTGATTTGATTTTGGTCTATCCTTACTGGCACTTGGCGACCGAAGAAGACGCATCCAGCCGTGCCCGGATCAGTACATGGCGTGAGCCCAATGTCAGCCGCGCCGTATCAGGGCTGACGCGGTGGGACGACTCTGGAGCATGTCGGTATGGCGCGGTTTGAGGCCTCTGATAGACTGTGCCTGTTTCCTCGCTGAATCCGATGGAGTATGGAAAGGCGAGACGCCTTCGGTAAGGGGCTCCATTGGTGCCCCTTGACGTAATGTATACCGCAAAACTTGCGGCATAAACTGGGCACGGAATCCTCCTGAAGCTGCCTTGTCTATTGGGTTACAGCCCAAGTGCGGCAGCGCACCTGCTCTTTGCACTATCGCGGCAGAATCTTTAACACCATCCTCAAGTGAATTTGCTACACATTTAATAGCTATTCACGCATACCCCACGAGGGCTAGAGGCCAATTTGGCACCTAAAATGATGTGTTTTCACCATCCAGCCGCGCCAGATACCCCGCCGTATACGCCGCGTAGTCAAAATCAATCGCCGACTTCACTTGCTGCACCGCGCCCCACATCACCTCGCGCAGCAGCGACGCACATTTCATCGCGGCAAACGCACGCCGTCTCTGATCATCCGCAGTCACGCCGAAATAGCTGGCCAGCAAGTCTTCATCCTGCTCCGCAGAAAACCCGTTGTTCGACGACAGGTTGGCCAGGTCAAACAGCGGGCTGTTGAAACCCGCGTAGTCCCAGTCGATCAGCCACAGGCGCTGGCCGTCGTCGCCGTCCTCCATGAAGTTGGCGGCCAGCAGGTCGTTGTGGCCGAAGACCAGGTCAATCGGGCCGATGGCCTGCTCCAGTTGCTGCGCCATGGTCATCAGTTCCGCCATGCGGCTGGCCAGCGGGTTCACTGGCGCCTCGCGCAGCACGGCGGCGTAGTTGCGAATCACCTGAAACACCCAAAACGTCAGCGCCGGGCCACGCAGGTGTTGGGGTATGTCGCGGTGGCAGCGGCGCACCAGGTCGATCAGCGGGGCCAGCATCTGCGGGCGGCGCACGTCGGCGTCGGTCAGCGTGCGGCCGTGGATGAACCGGCTGACCAGCACGCCGTCTGCGGCAAACACCACCTCGGGCGAGATGCCTGCCGCGTGCGCGGCGCGTGCGGCCGCCAGCTCGTTGAAGCGCATCACGCCGTGCTCGGGCAGGTCGCGGCCGATGCGCACCACATAGTCGTCGCCACCGCGGGTGGTCACGCGGTAGTTGTGGTTGGTCATGCCGCCACTCAGCGGCGACACCGTCACCTGGCCGGGCCAGCAGGGCAGCTGCGCGATGCGTTGTTCGTGGGGGTCTTCGGGGGGGCTCTCGTTCGTCACAGCCCCTTTTTATCATCAATTCGCCACGGTGAACCGCCGCCGCACGTGCTGCGCCTTCTCCATTTCATCGACGATGGCCACGGCCAGGTCGGCCACCGAGATACCGGCGGGCTGGTCGCCCTGGCCGGGCAGCAGGTCGTCCGCGCCCACGCGGTACTGCCCGGTGCGCTCACCTGGCGCCAGGCCAATGGGGGGCGAGAGAAAGCTCCACTCCAGCGTGTTCTCCAGTTTGATGCGGTTCAGCAGCTCACGCGCCGCCAGCGCACCCTGTTTGTATTCAGCGGGGAATGGCGGCGTGTCCACCAGTTGCAGGCCCGGCGCCACATACAGGCTGCCCGCGCCGCCCACCACCAGCACGCGCTTCACGCCTGATTGTTTGACGCCGTCCAGAATGGCCTGGCTGCCTTGCAGGAAAAGATCGTGAATCTTGGGCTCGCTCCAGCCGGGGTTGTAGGCGCTGATCACCGCGTCATGCCCCGCCACGGCTTTGGCCACCTGCGTGGCATCCAGCGCGTCGGCGGCCACCACGGTCAGCCCCGGATTCAACTCCGATTGGGCCGCCAGTTTGGACGGGTTGCGGGCCAGCACGGTGACGGTGTGGCCGCGGCTCAGTAGCTCGGACAAAACGGGTGCGCCCACAAAACCGGTGGCGCCAATCAGTGCGATCTTCATGGAAAAACTCCTGTTGATGAAAGAAGCCTCTAGTCTGAACACTTCACAATCATCTGAATAGATGGCTTAATTCACTATCAATGTGAAGCATTACTAATCAATAAGACCAAAAACCCATGGACCAACTCAAACGCATGGCGGTTTTTGCCGAGGTGGTGGCCGCGGGCTCGTTAACCGCTGCCGCACGCCACCTCGGCATGACGCCGTCTGCCGTGAGCCAGCATTTGCGGCAGCTGGAGCTGTCGCTGGGGCTGGCTTTGCTACACCGCTCAACGCGGCGCCTCACCCTCACCGAAGCGGGCGAGCGCTACCACACGGGTTGCGCCGCCATGGTGGCTGCAGCCCGCTCGGCCGAGCAATCGCTGGCGCGCCTGCGCGATGAGCCCGAAGGCGAGCTGCGGCTGGCCGCCCCCATCGGCTGCGGTGGCTTGCTGGCCACGGCGCTGGCGCCGCTGCGGGCTTACCCCAAACTGGGTTTGCACCTGCTGCTGGACGACGCGCTGATTGACCTGATTGACGAGCGGATTGACATTGCGCTGCGGGTGGGCACGCTGGCCGACTCGTCGCTGGTGGCCCGCAAGCTGGGCAGCATGGCGCGGCAACTGTGCGCGTCGCCCGCTTACCTGGCCGAGCGCGGCTGGCCCACGCACCCGCAGGATTTGCAGCAGCACGACTGGCTGGGCGGAAAGCCCGGCAGTGCAGGCACCGAAACGCTGGAGTTGATCGGCCCCGCCGGTGAAACCGAATCCGTGCGGATGGAGGGGCGCGTGCAGGCCTCGCAGGTCACGGCGCTGCATGCGCTGTGCGTGGCGGGTTGGGGCATCAGCGTGGTGGTCAGCCAGGACGACCGCCGCGCGCTGGCCGACGGGCGTCTGGTGGCGGTGCTGCCGGGCTGGCGGCTGCCAGACCTGCCGGTTTACGCCATCACGCCCCGGCGCGGCGAACAGCCCGCCAAGGTGCGCCACACGCTGGACCTGCTGGCCGCGTATTTCGCTACTACTTCCCAAACAGCTTCTTGAAGCTGTTCTCCACCTTGTCGCCCATCGACGCACCCGCTCCCGTGCCCACGCCGGGCATGATGGCGGTGCCAATGGCCGCGCCAATCAGCGCCGCGCGGGTGAGCGTGACCTCGGGCGCGTCCAGCGTGCCGCCCACCACCAGCGGCACACCCACCGCCTGGCTCATGCTTTTACCCAATGCACCCGCGGCCAGGTTCACGTTCACGCGGCCACTCAGGGCTTTGTTGGGCGAGACGTTGACGTTGCCTGTGGCGCTCAGCACGCCCGAGCTGGCCACCATGTTGACGAGCTGCGCCGCGCGGCCCTGCGTGTTCACCTGGCCGGCCAGCGTGTCCAGCCGGGTTTCGCCGCCCCGGTTCAGGCCCACGGTTTGCACCGCCTTGGCCAGATCGATGCCGCGCACCACGGCGTCCTGCACGGTGAATTTGCTTTGCGTCTGCACGGCGTCAGCCAGCGCCCCCAGATTCGCCGCTTTGGCCGACAGCGTGGTGCTGGCCTCCAGCCGACCGCTCAAGGGGCTGGCGCCGGATGCCGTGGCCAGCAGGGCGGCCATTTCCACGTCGCGCGTTTCCAGCTGACCTTTCAGGCTGAAGGGCGCGCCCGCCTGCGCGGCGGGTGTCAGCTGGATCGGGCCCTTGATGGTGCCGCCGCCCAGATTGATCACCACGTTCCAGCCGTCGCTGCCCCGATCCACGCGCAGCTTCGTGCCCTGATACTGGCCCTTGACCACGTCCACCGACACGTCATCCGGGAAGCCGTCAGAGCCCAAACCGGCCTTGGCGTTGATGGTGGAGGCCACGCCTTTGGCGTTCACCCAGGTCACGTCGTCCAGCACCACGTTTTGCGGAATCAGCGACATTTTGGATGCTGCTTCAGCCTCTGGCCCTTTTCCACCCTGCGTAGAGCGCTCTTTCTTTTGTAGCAAAGCGGCCAGGCCTTCCACCGCCGTCTGCGGTATCGTGGCCTTGCGCACCAGCACAGTGGCCACCTCCAGCCGCCCGGCCATCAGGCCGGTCAGGGCGGGGCGCACTTCGAGGCGCTCCAGCGCCAGCACGGGCCGGGTCTGCACCTCGGCGCCCAGCACCACCACCGCGGGCAGCGGCCACACGGTCACGTCCAGCCCGGCCAGTTTCACCGGCACGCCCAGCGCAGCGCTGGCCTGAGCCTGCACGCGCGTGCGAAAGTCTTCCGTGCCAATCCAGTGCCGCAAGCCATACGCCGCGGCCAGCACCAGCAGCACCAGGCTCGCCAAAATGATCGCCGCCCACAAGAAAAATCGTTTCATGGCACCATTCTGCCCGGATGACACACCCGTGTTCCCGCATTTTTCATTCTGTATTTTTCCCTGCACACTCAAAAGAGACAACTCCATGAAACTCTATTACTCCCCCGGCGCCTGTTCCCTGTCCGCCCACATCGCCATGCACGAGGCCGGCCTGCCGTTTGAAGCCATCGCCGCCCCCACCAAGACCCACCAGCTGGCCGACGGCACGGATTACTACACCATCAACCCGCTGGGTTATGTGCCTTACCTCACGCTGGACAACGGCAAGAGCCTGCACGAAGGCCCGGCCATCGTGCAATACATCGCCGACCAGGTGCCCGGCAAAAGCCTGGCACCCGCCAACGGCACCTATGAGCGCTACAAACTACAGGAGTGGCTGACCTTCATCGGCACCGAGCTGCACAAGACGTTTTCGCCACTGTTTTCGCCCGCCACACCCGCCGAGACCAAAACCGGTTCGATGGACAAGCTGCAAAACCGCCTGAAATGGGTGAACGGCGAGCTGGCCGGCAAGCAATACCTGATGGGCGACACCTTCACCGTGGCCGACGGCTACCTGTTCACCGTGACCAACTGGGCCAGCCGCGTCGGTGTGGACCTGACACCGTTTACCAACCTGCTGGCCTACCGCGAGCGCGTGGGTGCCCGCCCGGCCGTGATCGCGGCGATGAAGGCGGAGGGCCTGATCAAGTAAGGTCCGTCAGCACTGCTGTTCAAAGGGGCCGTTGCCGCCACGCCAGCGCGGCCCCCACCCACAGCGCCCCGGCTGAAAACACCAGCCCGCGAGACAAGCCACCGGGCCCGTCGGCAATCAGCCCCACGATGGTCGGCCCCACAATCTGCCCGGCCGCAAACACCACCGTGAACGCGCTGATGCCCGTCGCCCAGGCGCTTTGCGGGCAGGTTGTGCCGCACCAGCGCCGTGGTGGACGCCACGACTGACAAAAACACCCCGCCAAACAGCAGGCCCGAAGCCAGCACCACCGGCCACGCCGAGGTGAGCGCGGGCAGCACCGTCGCCAACCCCAGCAAGCCATTGAGAATCGCCAGCGCCTGCCCGCCCTTGAAGCGGTCCAGCAACCCCGCCCAAATGCGCGACGACAGCACAACCGCCACGCCCAGCAGCGCGTAAAACAGCGTAATCGCACTGGCACTGGCGCCCTGCTCACGCAAGAGCGCAATCACAAACGTCATGTAGCCGATGTAGCCCACGCCAAACAGCGTGTAGCCCGCCAGCGAATACGAAAAGTCGGGCCAGGCGAAATATTGCGGGCTCGGCTCTTTTTCACTTGCCGTCGTGGTGTTGGTCGCAGAATTTGTCGGTGCTGTGGGCGCGTTCAGATGCGCCAGCGCCCACCAAGCCCAGGCCCAGCCGTGCGGCCGGGCAGACGCAGCCTCCAGCACCACCGGCACCAACAGCGCCGACAACACGATGCCAAACCCTGTGCCGCCGTAATACAGCCCCAACAAAAAGCCACTGCGCTGCGGCTGCTGGGCGGCCAGCAAACCCCCGGCGATGAACACAAACGCACTCGCCACCCCCGCCAGCAGGCGCTGCACCAGCAGCGGCGTGGCATCAACAAAGAAACCGCTCAACACCATGAACACACTGGCCAGCAGCGCACCACCCAGCAACAACCGCGCAGGCCCCAGCCGCTGCATCAGCCGCGGCGTGGCCAATGCGCCCAGCAGATAACCCAGCGCATTGGCCGTGTTCATCGCCCCCGCCAGTGTGTAAGACCAGCCCAGATCGGTGCGCATGGTGGGCAGCAGCAGGCCGTAAGCAAACCGCGTCACGCCCAGCGACACGGCCGCGCCCAAAGACAGCGCGAGCGCGAGCCAGAGGGTGTGCTGTTCAGTCAGGGGCGCTCTATTCACTATGAGTTTTGTAGCTGCTCACTCATATTGCACAAAGGGCAACGTCACCTATGACCTATTGTCAACGCTGTTGAGCATGGCGGAGCGGGCCACCGCATCCAGCGCGCCGTCGACCATGGGCTGATCCGCGATGATGCGCAGCTGCCCGTTTTGAATCAGCTTGTCACGCATCCTGCTGGTCATCGACTGCGTATTCCCAGAAGCGCCGGTGAACAGAAACAGTGTTCCGTGCGGGCTTGCCCAGGTAAGCTGGGTTCTGATCCACCGGTCATTCACCTTAAGCTCCACCCAGGACCCTACTGGTGGCATCGCGGCTGCAGGGAGATTGCTCTGTGCGAAGTCCGCATCGCCTTCAGTAAACTCCATGAACCCCGAGACTTTAGCTTCCATTGGTGCCATCCAAAGGTTGTCACCCTCCTCCAGAAGCGGTCGTATCTCGGAATTGGCTGGCGGCACTGACGACGGAGCCTGGTCTGCTTCGACGGCCGCTTTTACTGGCCGCAAAGCCTGCTGATGCAGCGCCATCAGAACGTCGAAAAAGGCTGACGTGTGTTCCGGCGGATATTGAATGGCATCAAGCCCTTCACGCAGCTTCGCAATCATTTTGGGAATCAGCGCGGCCAGCTCGGCCGGGCTCCGGCGGGTCAATTCGGGCCGCGCACTCCAGATCAGGCGCCCCACCAGCTCGGAATAACCGCCAGGATCGGGAGAACCCGTGGTATCGCCCATACTGGAATGAGCGATCACCTGCGCCCAAGGGCCGCGCAAAAACTCGACGACTTGGATCGGGATATGCCCAATATCGGGTCTGTGGAGAATTTCTTGTGCGCTGGTCATCGCGTGCCTGTTTCGGGCATCCACCTTCTCCAGCGCCTGCACTGCTGCGTCCACCTGAATCCTGTCATCTTTCCGGCGTTGCTCCCATCCTTGGACCAGAACATGCAGCGCCTCACTAAAAGGCTCTGAGTTGTCAATTAGCCGGCCCGACAGCTGGGCAACCTGCACCTGCAGGGGAGCCAGGAAATCCTGGAATCCCATGGCGTCTTCCGTTTCAAACGCCAGGCTTCGATCGGTCATCTCGCTCAGCAAAGACCGCGCTGGGTGCTTTTTGTCGCTGAAAAACCGCGGGTCCACCATCGCAAGGCGCAACAACGCCGGACCCAGCGCCTTGACGACCTGTTGAATCGGTGCAAGCAGGCGCACATCACTCGCCATATCGCGAACCATCAGCGTCACCACCTCCAGGCTAAGCGCCTGCCCAAGACCCTTGGCCTGCCGCCGAAGCGTTTCCAGAACCGCATCAGAACCTGGCTCCGCCACCGACGGATCGCGGCCCCGGCGGCTTTTGATGTCCGCCAGAACCTTGTCCACCTGTTTCATCTCGGTCAGGGCTTCAAAGGCCGCTGGCACGGTAGGGTAAAAATCCGAAACCTGCGCCTCGGCGGGCGGCCCTGGCGGCTGGTCAAACTCGCGCGAGAACCGCTCAGCAAATGACTCTTCCTGCACCGCCACGGGTAGCTGGTCAAGCTCACCAGACAACAGTTTTCTCAATTTTTCGAGGGTCAGGGACGTATCGTCGCGAACGCCCCTGACGCGCACGGGCGTTCGCGACACGGCCGTTCGTCCGGTCGGTTCGTTCTGCCCATCTTGGGGCCCCCTACCTTGCGAGGATGACGCCGATGACTGCAGCCCCAAGAGCGCTGTCTTCAGGCGTCACACCCGAGAAACCGGCCAGCAGCAGAGCCACACAGCGCTCGCAAAGCACTGGTTCGTGCTGGTCAAGCAGCGTGCGTGACAGGGTGATCAAATCGCGCTGGAACAATCCACGAACCTCGCGCTCCTGCTTGAGCAGGGATTCACGTGCCGCAGCCACCAGCCTTGGCATCAGCTCCCGGGCATGGGTCACTGCACCGGCCAGGGTTCGCTCGTAGAGCAGGGATTGCAAGCCGTTGAAATGGGTAATGCGCATGTTGTCGGAAGGGTTTTCAAATCACCTGCCACATCGTAATCGAGCCTCGGTATTTGTGCACCCCACACATCTGTCGTCAGAGACCATCCAGCGGCTGCGACCCTCTAAATACCCTTCGGGACGTGAGCGGGAAGCGAAACCAGTTGCCACCTCCGTTGGCCGGTTGGTCACAACGCCCCGAATTGGCTTGGCCGGTTGGGTGGCAATACAGCAGCGTGCCCACCGCGCCCGGGTTCATCCGCGCCTGTTCCATTGTGGCAATCCGCTCCACCGACTTGACCATCCGAGCCTGCGCATCTACAGCCCGTTCCCAACCGCAAATCGATACTTGCGGGTTGGCAGAGGACTCATCGGCCAGCAGGGCACCGGCACATCCCGACTGTTGACGGCATTGGGGTGGGAGATCAGGCAAAAAGACTTGCCGCATGTCCCGCGTATGTTGAGGCAGCTGCAAACTTGCATTTTCCAGGAAAGCCCTCATCTCATGGCTTCAACTTCAAATCTGGTAAACCGATGACTTCCCTGTTCGATCCCCTGCAAGTCGGCCGCATGCATTTGGCCAACCGTGTGGTCATGGCGCCACTCACCCGCAACCGCGCCCCCGGTGCGCTGCCCAATGACCTGATGGTGACCTACTACACGCAGCGCGCCGACCCGAAAAGTGGCGCCGGGCTGATCGTGACGGAGGCCACCGCCATCAGCCACCAGGGGCAGGGCTATGCCGATGTGCCGGGCATCTGGAGCAACGAGCAAGTGGCCGCATGGAAAAAGGTGACGGACTCTGTACATGCCGCGGGCGGCAAGATCGTGGTGCAGCTGTGGCACGTAGGGCGGGTTTCGCACAATGAATTGCAGCCCGGCGGGCAAGCCCCTGTGGCCCCTTCAGCGATTCGTGCCAAAACCAAAACCGTGCTCATCCGCAACGGTGTACCGGTGTTCGAAGAAACATCCATGCCGCGCGCTCTGGCCATTGACGAGTTGCCCGGTATCGTGGATGACTACCGCCGCGCCGCGCGCAACGCCATGGCCGCCGGGTTTGACGGCATTGAAGTACATGGCGCCAATGGCTACCTGCTGGACCAGTTTCTGCGCTCGGGCTCCAACACCCGCAGTGATCTTTATGGCGGCTCGATTGAAAACCGGGCGCGCCTGCTGCTTGAAGTGATGCGTGCTGTCACGCAGGAAATTGGCGGCGACCGGGTTGGCCTGCGGCTGTCACCTGTCACACCGGCCAACGACGCTGCAGACCCGCATCCGCAACCGCTGTTTGATTACGTAGCCGCCCAACTGGCGCTGCTGAATCTGGCCTTCCTGCACATCATTGAGGGCGCCACCGGTGGCGCGCGCGACCACATGCAGGGAGACCAGCCCTTTGACTACAACGCCATGCGCGTCGCCTATCGCAACGCCGGGGGCAAGGGCGCCTGGATGGTGAACAACGGGTATGACCGCAGACTATCCGATCAATCCCTCGCAGAGGGCGCTGATCTGGTGGCGTTTGGCCGCCCTTTCATCGCCAACCCGGATCTGACCCGTCGCCTGCGCGAGGGCAAGGCGTTCAACCTGCCCGACCGCGCCACCTTTTACGGCGGAAGCGCCAAGGGTTACACCGATTACCCCATGCTGGCCTGAGTGATCAGCTTTTGCCCAATCCAATGGGCGCGGGTGCCCGCATCACGATGCGCGTGAACAGCCGGTCGTAGGCCGGGTCGCGCGGGTATTTGCCGGTGAGCGGGTCGCAATTGGTGGCGAAGGCCGCATCCAGGTCCTTCCAGTCGGCGTCGCTCAGCACGCGCTGGGCGGCTGGCAGGATCACCGTTTCTTCCAGCCGCATGTGCTCCAGGTAAAACTCCAGGTAGCGTTTGACCGCCGCATCAAACGCGACGCGTCTGGAGTCACCCACCAGCTCCCACGCCAGCAACAAATGCTGCAATTCGCGGACCGCTGATTCACCCGCCGCATGGTCTTTTTCCAGCCGCACAATGGTCTCCATGACCTCGGGCGCCAGCCGGGCCACACGCGGGAACAGCAGGTCTGACTCCTTGGTGTGATGCAGGCGCTCCGGGAACTCGTCGATGTAGAACAGCATCGCCCGCAACACATCAAAAAAATCCTCTGCCTGATCCCCCGGCCCGCGCTCCACCATCATGCCCAGTGAACGCAGCATCGCTGACAGCGCCGAGTGTTCGTCATGAATGATTCGTATGCTTTCGTGGGCCATGATGCGTCTCCAGTATTTCGCGTGAGCATGGCATGTGCCAGCACTTCAAACCTTGACGCAGATCAACGTCAAGCCTTGCCCGTCTTCTCAGGGCTCTGGCGTGTCGGTGTCCTTGAAGCCCCGGCCCAGCTGGGCCCGGGCTGCGCTGGCCAGTGCCTGGTACTTGGCGCGGAATTCATCCAGATTTTCTTCCTCCAGCTCCTCCAGATCAAGCAGCGCGTTGTGCGCGCCCCGGGTCGCGCGGATGAGTTCATCCAGCTTCACCTGGATGGCCTCGGTGTCGCGGTTCTGGGTGTTCTGGATCAGGAACACCATCAGGAAGGTGATGATGGTGGTGCCGGTGTTGATCACCAGCTGCCAGGTGTCGCTGAAACCAAACAGCGGCCCGGTGATGATCCAGACAACGATGATGGCCACGGCAGGGGGCACGGGCCGAAGCGTGCGAAGACGGGAGGCCAGCTCGCAGTAGCAACCCACCGAAAAGTCTGGTGCGAGCGCCCTCGCAAGCGGGCGGGAGGCCGGGGGGGCTCCACGCAGGAAACCTCACTCATACAGCCCCGTCTCACGATACGAACAGTCATAGCAATCTATGATTTCCGTGGTTTCCAGCGCTTGAGCAGCAACGCGTTGCTCATCACGCTGACCGAGCTCATCGCCATGGCCGCACCGGCCACCACGGGGCTCAGGTAGCCGAGTGCGGCCAGCGGAATGCCGGCCGCGTTGTAGAAAAAAGCCCAGAACAGGTTTTGGCGGATCTTGGCCACCGTGCGGTCTGAAATGTCCAGAGCCGCAGCCACCAGCAACGGGTCGCCACGCATCAGCGTGATGCCCGCCGCGTGCATCGCCACGTCCGTTCCGTTGCCCATGGCCATGCCGACGTCGGCTGCGGCCAAAGCGGGCGCGTCGTTCACGCCATCACCCACCATCGCAACCGTGTGACCGCCTTCTTTAAGCGCCACGACCCGGGCGGCCTTGTCGCCCGGCAGCACCTCGGCCATCACTTCGCCCTCTTCGGGCCGCAGGCCCAGACGGCGCGCCATGGCTTCGGCGGCACCCCGGTTGTCGCCAGAGATCATGACGGTCTTGATGCCCCGCGCACGCAAGGCCGTCAGTGCCTCTTTGGCACCCGGTTTGGGCTCGTCGCCAAAGGCCATCAGGGCACGCAGCGTCAAACCCTCCGTCGTGCGCTCGGCCATGGCGGAAACAGTCGCGCCCTGCGCCTGCAGCTCAGCGGCCCGGGTGGCCAGTGAACGCACGTCAACGCCCAGCTCGTCCATCCAGCGCAGGCTGCCAATCAGAAAACTGCGCACCCCCACCTCTCCCTCACTGCCCCGGCCGGGTACGGCGCGCACGTTGTCCGGGCTTTCAAAAGCGAGGCCTTTTGCCTGTGCCGCCAGCACCACCGCACGGGCCAGCGGATGCTCGCTGCCGCTTTGCAGGCTGGCCGCCACGCGCAGCAGCTCTGCTTCATCCATGCCATCGGCAACCGACAGCGCCGTCAATTTCGGCCTGCCCACGGTCAGCGTGCCGGTTTTGTCAAACGCCACCACGTCCACTTTGTGCGCCAGTTCCAGCGCCTGCGCGTCCTTGATCAAAATGCCATGTTTCGCCGCTACGCCGGTGCCAGCCATGATGGCGGCGGGCGTGGCCAGCCCCAGCGCGCACGGGCAGGCAATCACCAGCACCGCCACCGCGTGGATCAGTGCCACCTCGAATGAATGGCCAGTCAGCCACCAGCCCAACAGCGTGATGAGCGCCAGCACCAGCACCACCGGTACAAACACCGCACTCACCTGATCGACCAGCCGCTGGATCGGTGCCTTGGCCGCCTGCGCGTCTTCCACCAGACGGATGATGCGCGAGAGCACCGTTTCGCTGCCCACAGCACGCACCTGCATCACCACGCGGCCGTCGCCATTGATGGAGCCACCCGTCAGCGCCCCGCCAGCGTCTTTGGCCACGGGCAGGGGCTCGCCGGTCAGCATGGACTCATCCACCTGCGTGTGCCCCTCCAACAAGGTGCCATCCACCGGATACCGCTCACCGGGCTTGACCACCAGCCGGTCACCCACCAGCAATTCCGCCACCGGCACATCCACCTCGCCATCCGGTCCCATCAGGTGTGCCACGTCAGGCCGCAGGGCATGCAGGGCGCGAATGGCCGCCGTGGTCTGTCGCTTGGCCCGCGCTTCCAGCCACTTGCCCAACATCACCAGCGTGATCACCACGGCCGAGCCCTCAAAGTACAGGTGCACCATGGTGTCCGGCTCGGCCGTCAACCAGAGCCACATGGACAGCGCCCAGCCCGCCGTGGTGCCAATGGCCACCAGCAAGTCCATGTTGCCTGTGAGCGCCTTGAGTGCATGCCAGCCGGCCTTATAAAAGCGCGCACCCAGAATGAACTGAACCGGTGTCGCCAGCAGAAACTGCCAGATCGGCGCCAGCATCCAGTGCTTGCCCAGCAAGTCACCAATCATCGGCAGCACCAACGGCGCAGACAGCGCCAGGCCCACCGCGACAGGCATGAATCCGGCCCAGGGAGAAACGTCTTCTTCCATCACGGCAGCATCGGCGGCGCGGGGCTCATAACCGGCATCACGCACGGCACGGCGCAGTCGCGCGTCCAGATTGTCGCCCGGTGCCACCACGATGCGCGCCGATTCGGTAGCCAGGTTCACCGTGGCCTCCTGCACGCCAGGCACTTTCTTGAGGGCTTTTTCGACGCGGCTCACACACGACGCGCAGGTCATGCCGCCGATACCGATGTCAATTGCAGATGCAGATAAAGTAGTTGTCATAGTGCCCAGAGCGTAATGGTTCCCATCATGGCAAGGTCAAGCATTGATCCAGATCAACCCCGGCCACAGCAGGGTTGCTTGACTCTCCCATCATGGCAAGGTTCAGACTATGCTCCTGTTTAACGCTATTACCCGAGGAAATACACCATGAACCAGACCTTCACCGTTACCGGCATGACCTGTGGCCACTGCGAAAAGGCCGTCACACGGGCTGTCAAGCAGGCCGACCCGCAAGCCGAGATCAAGATCGACCGGGCCCAGAACCTGGTGCAGGTTGAATCCACCCAGCCCCGCGAAACGCTGGCCAAAGCCATTGCCGAAGAAGGTTATGCCGTCGCCGCCTGAAGCCAGCCACGACAGGGCCCACTTCCCGGTCAACATCGGCGAGGCCTCGCGCCTTTCCGGTGTGTCGGCCAAAATGCTGCGCCACTATGAGTCACTGGCGCTGCTGGGCCAGGTGACGCGCACCGACAGTGGTTACCGGCAATACAGCGAGGCCGATGTGCATACGCTGCGTTTCATCAAGCGCAGCCGCGATCTGGGGTTCTCCATGGCCGAGATCGCCGAACTGGTCAACCTGTGGCACAACCGGCGCCGCGCCAGCGCCAGCGTCAAACGCATTGCGCAAAAACATGTGGATGATTTGACCCAGCGCATTGAAGCCATGCAGGCCATGCAACGCTCACTGCAAAACCTGCTGCACCACTGCCATGGCGACGACCGGCCCGATTGCCCCATCCTGGACGATCTGGCCAGCGCCTGAGCCCGATGGCTGGCGCCGTTACCATAGCGCCCATGGTTCACAAGCCGCGTATCCTCCTGGTTGAAGACGAATCCGGCATTGCCGACACGCTGCAATATGTGCTGTCCACCGACGGGTTCGCGCCCGTGTGGTGCAGCACCGCCGAAGAAGCCATCCGCCAGTTCACGATAGCGCCACCGGCCCTGGTGGTGCTGGATGTGGGCCTGCCCGACCTCAATGGTTTTGAACTGTTCAAGCGGCTGCAGGCATTACCCGGCGGCGCGCAGGTGCCCATGCTGTTTCTCACAGCCCGCAGCGACGAGATTGACCGCGTAGTAGGGCTGGAACTCGGCGCCGATGACTACATTGCCAAACCCTTTTCTCCGCGCGAGCTGGTGGCGCGGGTACGCGGCATCCTGCGTCGCAGTGTGCGACCGGTTGCCTCCCCTCAAACCATCCCATCGACCGTACCCGTTGCGAAGCCGGCAACCCAGCCCTTCGCACTGGATGAAGAGCGCCATCAGATCCGCTTCTATGGCCGGCTGCTGGAACTCTCGCGTTATGAATTTGGGGTGCTGCGCCTGCTGGTGCAGCGTCCGGGCCGGGTGTTCACGCGTGACGAACTGCTGGCCAAGGTGTGGGATGACACCAGCGACAGTTTTGACCGCACGGTAGACGCCCACATCAAGACCTTGCGCGCGAAGCTCAAGGCCGTCGCACCTGCCATTGAAGCGATCCGCACGCTGCGTGGCACCGGCTATGCGTTGAGCGAAGATTTACCGGAATCAGTTTGAGCAAGCGTACCCGCATCTTCATTGGCATCCTGCTGATCTACGTAGCTGGCATCGGCTTCATGCTTTACCGCGTGGTGGCCGATCTGGACCCGCGTTACCGTGAGTCTGCCGAAGAGTCCCTGGTGGAAACCTCGCAGCTCATGGCCAGCCTGATTGAGCAGGACATTCGCGATGGCGCACTGGATACGGCGCGCCTCGAGCCCGTATTCCAGTCGCTCTACGCGCGTCGTTTCAATGCGCAGATTTTCAGCGTCACCAAAACCCGCGTGGAGCTGCGTGCCTACGTCACCGACCGCAGCGGACGCGTGGTGTTTGACTCCACGGGGCAGCATCTGGGTGAAGACTTTTCCCAGTGGCGCGATGTCAGCCGGGCCCTCAAGGGCGATTACGGCGCACGTACCACACCCGATGTGGCAAGTGACCCCGACAGCTCGGTGATGTATGTCGGCGCGCCAGTACGCTGGTCCCAGGGGGGCAATGACGAGATCATTGGCACCGTCACCGTGGGCAAACCGGTGCAGAGTTTTGGCCAGTTTGTCACCGCGGCGCGAGAGAAAACGCTGTACGTCGGGCTGGTATCCGTGCTGGCGGTGCTGGTGCTCGTCGTGATGGTGTCGGTGTGGCTGGTACGGCCATTCGGCCTGATTGCCGACTATGTTCGTTATGTGCGGGCACAGCGACGGTTCAGCCTGCCGCGTCTGGGACGCAGGGCGGTGGGCGTCATCGGCGCAGCCTACGACGAAATGCGCGACGCACTGGCTGGCCGCAACTACGTGGCTGACTATGTGCAAACCCTCACCCACGAGGTGAAGAGCCCGCTGTCTGCCATCCGCGGTGCGGCTGAACTGCTGCAGGAACCGGGCATGCCGCAGCCCGAGCGCCAGCGCTTCCTGGCCAACATCCAGCGTGAAACCCAGCGTATTCAGGAAATGGTGGACCGCATGATGGAGCTCACCGCACTGGAAACCCGTCGCATGCTGGAGCGCGTGGAGCCCGTGTCGCTGAAGCCGCTGCTGGAGGAACTGGCGGGCGCCACTCAGGGGCAGGCGGCACAGCGGCATATCCGCATCGAGGTGGATGCGCCGCAGGACGCTACCGTGGAGGGCGATCCCTTCCTGCTGCGTCGCGCGGTGAGCAACCTGCTGGACAACGCGCTGGATTTTTCCCCCGAAGGCAGCACGGTGCAGCTGTCACTGTCGGTACAGCGACGCAGTGTGCATATCACCGTGCGTGATCAGGGGCCGGGCATTCCGGACTACGCGCAGGACAAGGTATTCGAAAAATTCTATTCGCTCGCAAGGCCCCACTCGAAGAAAAAAAGCACGGGCCTGGGTCTCTCGTTTGTCAAGGAAATCGCCTCGCTGCACCACGGGCGCATCGAGCTGGACAACCGGGATGAGGGCGAGGGTATGGGAGCCGTGGCCACCCTATCGCTCCCGCGCGCAAACGACTGATCTGCCAGAGCAACACAGCCACTTCACGCAGACTTCACAGGGACTTCATATAGCCCCTGCGCGCTTCAAACTGCCTTCTCACACGCCTCCGATGCTAGGGACACCGTGCAACGTCGCACGCATGTTCCGGAGAAAGCATCATGGCGCTCACCCTTCCTTCCACCCCGCAGCCGGCAGAAACTGCACCGCCACCCCATGTTGCCCGATGGTTGTGGATAACTACCACCAGTCTCGCTGCAGCATGTTTTCTGGCGCTGGTCGCCCAGTCCGCCCAGGCGCAGGACCGTGACGCACCGCGCCTGAAGACCGAGAGCCCCTATTTCTTCGTCAAGAGTGACGACCCGGCAGTAGACCAGTTGCCGCTGAAATCCACCCAGGTCGATGTGCGCATCTCCGGCGTCATCGCGGACGTCACGGTCACACAGCACTACAGGAACGAAGGCCAGCGTGTCATCGAGGCGAAATACGTATTTCCGGGTTCCACCAAAGCGGCTGTTCACGGCATGAACGTGCGCCTGGCCGACCGGCTGATCACCGCCAAAATCCGCGAGAAGCAGCAGGCCCGCATCGAATACGACACCGCCAAAAAGGAAGGCAAGACGGCGGCGCTGCTGGAGCAGCATCTCCCTAACGTCTTCCAGATGAACGTGGCCAACATCCTGCCCGGCGACGATGTGAAGGTCGAACTGCGCTACACCGAACTGCTGGTACCCACCAGTGGCAACTACCAGTTTGTGTTTCCCACCGTGGTGGGGCCGCGCTACAACAGCGCGCAGTCCAGCCAGGCAAGTGCCCCCTGGGTGAGCCAGCCCGTGCTGCGTCAGGGTGACGTGTCTCCTGCCACCTTCGACATCCACGTGGCGCTGAACACCCCCATCGGCATCAAGGAAGTGCATTCCTCCAGCCACGACATTTCCACCTACAAGGAAGAAGGCGGCGCGTCGCTCGTCAGCCTGAAAAACACGGCTGGCCTCACCAACAACCGCGACTTCATCATGGACTACCGTCTGGCAGGCGACCGCATCGAGTCCGGCGTGATGCTCTACAAGGGCAGCGACGAGAATTTCTTTCTGGCCATGATCGAGCCACCCAAGGCCGTGGCCGCTACCATCATCTCACCGCGCGACTACATCTTTGTGGTGGACATCTCGGGCTCCATGCACGGCTTTCCGCTGGATACCGCGAAGACCCTGCTGCGCGAGCTGATTGGCAACCTGCGTCCCAGCGACACCTTCAATGTGATGCTGTTTTCCGGCAGTAACCGTCTGCTGAGCCCTCATTCTGTACCCGCTACGCGCGCCAACATCGAACAGGCCATCCGCACCATCCAGCAAATGGGCGGTGGTGGCAGTACCGAGCTGATGCCCGCGCTCAAACGCGTCTATGCCGAGCCCAAAGCTGCCGATGTGTCGCGCACCGTGGTGGTGGTGACCGACGGTTATGTGACTGTGGAACGTGAAGCGTTTGATCTGGTCCGCCGGAACCTCTCGCAGGCCAACCTGTTCTCGTTTGGCATTGGCTCCTCGGTCAACCGCCACCTGATGGAAGGTCTGGCACGGGCCGGCATGGGTGAGCCCTTCATCATCACGCAGCCATCTGAAGCGGCCGCACAGGCTGCACGCTTTCGCAAGATAATTGATTCGCCGGTGCTGACCAGCGTCAAAGCACAATTTGACGGTCTGGACGTGTATGACGTGGAGCCGCGTCATCTGCCCGACGTGTTGGGCGAACGCCCCGTTATCGTGTTTGGCAAGTGGCGTGGTGACGCCAAAGGCAACCTCATCATCGAAGGCCAGACCGCGAGTGGTCCGTTCAGCCAGACCCTGCCTGTCGACTCAGCAGCCGTCTCCACGGGCAGCAACGCCGCCCTGCGTCACCTGTGGGCGCGCCACCGCATCGCCAGCCTGTCCGATCAGGAGTCGCTGGAAGGGGGTGACGCCTTCAGCAAACGCATCACCGATCTGGGTCTGCAATACAGCCTGCTGACGCCATACACCAGCTTCATCGCAGTGGATCAAGTGGTGCGCAACGTCGCGCCACAAAACAGCACCAGCGTGAACCAGCCTTCGCCCTTGCCACAAGGCGTGAGCAACCTCGCCGTGGGCGCTGAAGTGCCCAGCACACCCGAGCCTGCAACCTGGGGCGCTGTCATCGTGATGCTGTCGGTGCTGGCCATGATGGCCCGTCGGGCACGACGCGCTGGCCGCCACAACGCGAACCGCTTCACGGCCTGATCATGACCACACTGCGCCTGCCTCGCCTGCTGCAGATGCCCCGATTCATGCGGTTTGGCATCCGCATCGATACCGCCCCGGAGTGGCTTTGGCTGATGCTGCTGGCGGCAGCACTCTGGCCCACCTGGTGGTGGATGGGTCAGCGCATGGTCGATGGCTCGGACGATCCACTGGGCCTGCTGGCGCTGACCGCACTCACCGTGGTGGTCTGGCTGCATCGCCACGTGCTGCGCCCGTCGCCGCGCCTGGGGTGGCTGTCGCTGGCACTGGCCGGTGCAGTCGCGGCCACGGCAACCCGTGCGCATCTGCCCGATCTGGCCAGCGCACTCATCGCCCTGCTGTCGCTGGCAGCCGGCCTGGCTGCATTCCTGCCAGCCCGAGTGGCCACCGCGCCGGTTATAGGCCTGTCCGTGCTGTCGCTGCCGTTGCTGGCATCCCTGCAGTTTTATGCCGGCTACCCGCTGCGCGTGGTGACGGCCGAGATCAGCCGCTGGCTGCTGGCGCTGGGCCATGAAGTCACCCGCAGCGGCAGCAGCCTGCTGGTCAACGGCCATCTGGTCATCGTCGATGCGCCCTGCTCGGGTGTACAGATGGTCTGGCTGGGTTATTTCACCGCCTGTGTGGTTGCGCTGCCTGCGGCGCACACCAACCGCACGTTCCTGATGCGCCTGCCCGCCGTGGGCGTGCTGGTTCTCACTGGCAACATCGTGCGCAACACGCTGCTGGTCGCGGCCGAAGCATCCGGCCGGCACCTGCCGGGCTGGGCGCATGACGCCATGGGTCTGGTGGTGCTGGCCGTGGTCTGCGGGGGTATTGGCTGGGTGATGGCACAGCCCGCCCGGATTCATTCGCGTGGAGGCACCTCATGAACATTTTTGCCAACCGATTCCTCAACCGCGTGCTGCACAAGACCCTGTGGGCCGTGCTGCTGCCCCTGTGCCTGTTGTGGGGGGTGGCACAGGCTGTTCATCAGAGCGCCAAAACGTCAACCTCTGCGCAAGGCGATGCATCCCCGGTCGCTGCCGAGCTGCCCGCCCAATGGAATGGCGCCACTTTACGCCCACTGGCCTTGAGCGAAGTGGAGCATCGATTCGCGCGCCGCTTTCCCGGCACCATCAACCGTCTGACCGACGGTGAGCAGGTACTGGTGCTGCGTACGGTGCAACAGCCCACCCGCATGCTGCATCCCGCCACCGATTGCTACAGGGGTCTGGGCTATCGCATCCATGATGAACAGCTCGAAGCCGTTGCCGGTCAGGCTCGCTGGCGCTGCTTCATCGCAGAACGGGCTGGCCAGCGCATCCGCGTGTGCGAACACATTGAGGATGCCAAAGGCCAGACCTTCACGGATACCTCGGCCTGGTACTGGGCAGCAGTGGCCGGGCAATCATCCGGCCCGTGGCAGGCCATCACGGTGGCGAGGCCTTTATGAGGATGACGGTGAAAACCCTCTGGCGCGCACTCACGCTGCTGGGCGTGGCAACGGTCGCCCTCGCCTTGGCGGGACTGGGGTTGCTGTTCATGGCGCGGCAGGCCATCAAACCGGCACCCGGTGAATGGGCCACCAGCGTGCACGTGGGGCCTGCCACGGTTCAGGTCGGCGTGCCGACGCTCATCTGGCTCGGCACAACCCCATGGATCTCCATGCTGCTGGATGGTCGCAGCCTGACCACCCAGCTGGGCACTATCAGGATGCAATGGCAGGCAGACAGCGAAACGCTGGCACTGCGCTGCAGTCCGTGCAGCATTCCCGCGCGCGGACTGGGCACCGGGGCCCTGCACTTCGACGAGGCCAACCTGCTGGTACGTCGCAAGGGATCGCGTCTTGAAGGCAGTCTCTCCAGCGGCCATGTGGTTGCTGCATGGGATGGTGTCCTGACGCCGCAATCACTCAAGCTGCAGATCAACCTGCCTGCAACGCCAATACGCGACGGCTACGCGCTGTTTGCCAGCGTCATTCCCGAAGTGCAGCTAGCTACCATCGACGGCACGTTCAGCCTTCGTGCAACCTTGTACTTGCCGTCAGGCAACTACACGCTGACTCCCCGCGTGGAAGGATTTGCCGTGCAGGGTTTGGGCACCGGGTCGCTCGCAGCAGCAAACAGCACCTGCTCGGCAGGCCTGCGCAAAAGCCGTCTGCGCGCAGACAGCCTGCTCGCCCGGGCCGTGATGGCGGCGGAGGATCAGCGCTTCTTCGAGCACGCCGGTTTTGATCTGGCAGAACTCACGGCCTCGTTTCAGCGCAACCAACACGAAGGTCGCATCGAGCGCGGTGCCAGCACGTTGTCCCAGCAATTGGCAAGGCTGCTGATGACCGGTGCCGAGCGCACGCCCACCCGCAAGCTGCGCGAATTGCTGTACGCAGTGGAAATGGAGCAAACGCTTGGCAAGGCGCGCATCCTGCGTCTTTACCTTGATAGCGCCCCCTGGGGCAGTGGCATCTGCGGTGCAGAGGCTGCCGCGCGCCAATACTTCGGCGTCCGGGCGCGCGAACTGGATGCTGGCCAGGCCGTCTGGCTGGCTGCCATGCTGCACCACCCCGTCATGGAAGCCGATCACTGGGCCACCACTGGCCGCATCAACGTGGCGCGTGCCCATTGGGTAGCCAACGCCATGCGGCCCATGCCACGCAGCGAACGGGACGAGCTGGTCAACAGCCTGGCCGAAGTGGACTGGCCCGCACCGGCGGCCCGACTGCCGCTTCCCTGACGGAAAAACCGGCGGTAAGGCTAAACTGCCAGCATGACTGACCCCATCCGCCTCTACCCCGCTCTGGCGCACGTCACGCCTGCGCTGGCGGACCTGGGCAGCACGGCAGGCCCCATGACCGTGCCAGTCGGGGCCGTACTGTTTGACGAAAACGCGCCCTGCCAGGGCTTTCCACTCGTGCTGGATGGTGAAGTGAAAGTTTCGCGCCATTCCGGTGACGGACGTTCGCTGGAACTCTATCGCGTGGTACCTGGCGAGTTGTGTCTGGTGTCCAGTGCCTGCCTGTTCCGCAAGGCGCCGCTGTCAGCCCACGGCATCACGACTAAACCCACCACCTTGCTGTTGATCCCGCCGCCCACTTTCAACGCCTGGCTGGAGTCACCCTCATTTCGCAATGACGTGCTGGGCCTGTTTGCCGAGCGCATGGCCGACCTGACCGGGCTGATTGATGCCGTGGCCTTTCGCAAGCTCGACCAGCGCCTGGCCGCCGCCTTGCTGGGCCGGGGAAGCGATCTGGCCATTACCCACCAGACGCTGGCTGACGAACTGGGCACTGTGCGCGAAATCGTCACGCGGCTGCTGCGCCGGTTTGAGCGGGAGGGCTGGGTTGAGCTCTCGCGCGAGCACATTCACATCAGCAACAGCGCGGCGTTACGTGCCCTGTCATCGTCGCTGTCGTAACCCTGTGTGACCTGAGTCACAGACCTGAGGTCATTACGGGTATCCAATTGCGCCATCAACCACTTTTTCCAAGGAGCTAACCATGAAAATCAATGAAGGCGGAATTGACCGCATCGTACGCATCGTCGCCGGTCTTGTTCTGATCGGCCTGGCTTATACGGGCACCGTCGGCATGTGGGGCTATATCGGCGTCGTACCACTGGCAACGGGCCTGATCGGCTGGTGCCCGGCCTATACGATGCTGGGCATGAACACCTGCCCCATGAAAAGCAAAACCTGAACAACTACCCCCACGCATCGCGGCCCCCCTGTGGGGCCGTTTTGCTTTGGGACGGCCCGGCATCAAAACTTTACAAACTCTTATCGAACAGCCATCTGGCAGATACACGGGGCGCGCAAACTTCTTTTCAACCTGATAACGCATTTGCGCTCTCAGGCTTCTTAACTGAAAAAGGAAGCGTATATGAAATCCGTATTCAAACCCCTGTTGATCGCCGGCTTGCTCGCCACAGTGGGCTTCACCGCTGTTGCACAGGGCATGGGCCATGAGGGTGGCATGCGTCACGGCCAGGGTGACCCGGCCAAGATGCAGCAAATGATGGTCAAGCGCCAGGATGACCTCAAGGCCAAGCTCAAGCTCACGCCTGCTCAGGAAGGCGCATGGACCGCTTATACCGGCGCCATGAAACCGCCCGCCGCCCAGGCGGCTGCACATCCCGACCGTGCGGCCATTGAGAAAATGACCACGCCCGAACGCATCGACTTCATGAAGACCATGCGTGCCACACGGGATGTCGAGATGAACAAACGGGCCGACGCCACCAAGGCCTTCTACGCCGCGCTGAACGCAGAGCAAAAGAAGGTGTTTGACGCCGAGCATATGAACCATAGCGGCCAGCGTGGCGGACGCCACGGCGGCGGCATGATGGGTCATGGCCCGATGATGGGCAAGAGCTGAACTAGGTCAGCAGGGTTGCCAGCTCTCCGCTGGCAATCAGTTTTTCCAGATCAACGGCACCGCCCACCAGCGTGCCTTTGACAAAAATCATGGGAAATGTGGGCCAGCCGGTCCACATTTTCAGTGCGTTGCGTTTACGCCAGTTGTTGAGATAACTGCCGTATTCCAGATAACGGTAGGGCACATTGGCCGCATCCAGCAGACGGCGCGCCTTACGCGGCATCGGGTTCTGGCTCATGCCCACCACCACGACCGGGTTGGCGGCAACTGCTGCCTGCACCTCGTTCACGATGTCCTGATGATGCGAGGCGACCTTGTTGCGAATCGCAGCGTGAATACGGGATTCATCCAGGATAGGGCGTGGCATGGTAACTTCTTTCGGTGTGCAAAGCCCGCATTATGCGCAGGTACACTTTGGCTTTCGCCACCACAACAGTCCCTCCCGTGCCATCAGCCCCTTCAGCCCTGCCGGTCGTACGCTCCATCAGCCCCCAACAGCCCTTCGTCTGGCTGGTGCTTGCCTGGCGCGACATGGCCCGAGCAGGCTGGGTCAGTTTTGCCCACGGCCTTGCGCTGGCGTTTTTTGGTGCGGCCATCGTCGCTGTGGCGCACAACCGCTTCTGGCTGCTGTCTGGCGCGCTGTCCGGCTTTCTGGTGGTGGCGCCGGTGTTGGCAACCAGTCTGTATGCCCTGAGCCGCGCGCTGGAGCGGGGTGAAAAAGCCGACTACCGCGTCGTACTCAAAACCTGGCTGAACTGGCAGGGCAGCCACTTCAACAAATGGGGCAATGACTATTGGTGCATGGTGCAGTTTGGCGCGCTGCTGGCGCTGGCGGCCACGGGCTGGGTGCTCACGTCGGCGGCCCTTATCACACTGCTGGCTCCCGCGCCCATTCATACCCCGCTGGACTTCGTTCAGCACGTGGTGCTGGCCCGCCATGGCTGGCTGTTCGAACTCTGGCTGGCGATGGGTGGCCTGATGGCGGCCCCCATGTTTGCTTCCAGCGTCGTAGCCATGCCGCTGTTGCTGGACCGGCGGGTCACACTGTTGCAGGCAGTACTGACCAGCTGGCAGGCCGTGCTGGCCAACCCCGTGACCATGGCGGTGTGGTCCGGCCTGATCATGCTTTTCACACTGCTGGGGCTGGGTTCGCTGCTGCTGGGGCTGATTGCCGTCATTCCCATGCTCGGACATGCCAGCTGGCATGCCTACCGCGATCTGGTGGACGTCTCCGGCGTGCCCCTGCGTGAAACCGAAGCAAATGCCGCACCTGCCAGTGAGACGGGTGGCCACTGATGTTTGGTTTTTCTGAAGAGCAGATCGCCGGCTTTGGCCTTTCCTTCGGCGTGGGCGCCTTCATGCTCTACATGCTGTTCATCATCGGACACCTGGCCTGGGAATCCAAGGCCGGCAAATTCGGCACCTTTGTGCTGTTTCTGGGTCTGGCGTTCGGCATGGTGGGCTTTGCCGCCAAGTTCATCATCCAGTGGATTCTGACTCCCTAGAAGAGAGCCCGCAAAATGACGGCCTCAGGCGACGGGCCGTATCCCGATCAGCAGGCCGTGCAACACAAACGCAAACACGCCCCAGGCAACAGCCCCTGCCAGTACAGCGGTAACGGTACTCGCCACATCACCAGCCGGGTATTGCGTACCCTGCGCACGGTCACGCCGGCGGGCCGCCATGAAATCCAGCGCGCCCCAGACCAGAAATGAGCCGAACAGCACCGCATGCGCCACGCTGCCATTGGCCAGCAGATGCGCCAGCGCCCAGGTCTTGACGCCCAGCACCATCGGGTGGTGAAAACGCGCCTTGAGCGCATTGCCCGGCACATAGGCCGCCGCCAACAGCACAAATGCCACCAGCGTCAGCAGGGAAGCCGCATGGCGCATGCCAACCGGTGGCATCCACAGCATCACCGGCGTTTCACGCGCAACACCAAAGCCCCAGATGATCAGGCCAAACCCCAGCAGCGACAGCAGCGAGTAAACACCCTTCCAGACGCGCTCCCCCACCTGTGCCAGCATTCGTGTACGCCAGCCATCCGCCACGATGCGCACCGAGTGCACACCCAGAAAAATGATCAGCCCCAGAATCAGATACGTCATGGCCGCCTCAGGCCCCCAGCACGCGGTTCTTGCCCGCCCGCTTGGCCAGATACATGGCCTGGTCGGCCCGCTTGATGGCGTCTTCGCCAGACTCGTCAGGCGCCAGCTGCGCCACACCGGCACTGAACGTGATCAGGATCTTCTCGGTCCCTGCCAGAAAGAACCGCGTCGTCAACTCGCGCTGTAAACGTGTCATGGCATCCATTGCCCGGTCCAGCGGCGTGTCCGGGAACAGAATCACGAATTCTTCGCCGCCATAACGCGCCAGCGTATCCTGCGGGCGCATGCACTCACGTGCCACCTTGGACAAATGCGCCAGCGCCACGTCACCCGTGGCATGTCCCAGCCGGTCGTTGAGCTGCTTGAAATTGTCAATGTCCAGCAGGCCCACACTCAGCGGTGTTTCCTTGCGCCGGAAGCTGGACACCTCACGTTTCACCGCCTCATCCAGCCCCTTGCGGTTCAGCGCGCCAGTGAGCGTGTCATGCCGCGCCAGCGTGCTCACCCGGTCCAGCTCCTGGTGCAGCTTGGCGATCTCGGCGTCGGTGTTCAGGGTTTTCTCGCGCATGTTGCGCAGCTCGTCGCGCGTGCTCAGGCTGTCGCGCGCCATGCCACGGGTTGCGCCCACCACTTCTTTCAGCACGGGTGCAATCTCGGCCAGCGTTTTGGCCTGCTCGATCAGGCGCGCGTTTTCTTCCAGCTTGGACTGGAACACGCTGGTCGAGTCCGACATCTGCGACAAACGTTCGATGAACGTCAGCAACATCTGGCGCATTTCTTCCTGTGCCTCCAGCGCGCGGCCCTTGGCTTCGGTCTGCTTGAAGATCACATCTTTCAGACGACCCTCCAGATCATCCAGCCGGCGCAGGGAGAGCGGCGGCGTTGACGCCACCATCAGCCCGTCAATCTGGCCCTTCAGCCAGCGGTCATCCAGACTCAGCTCGCCAATGTTCTGAAAAATCAGGTGCAGCAGCCGCAACAGGTTGGCCTTGATCTCGGCCTGGTCTTCCGCCGTGAACGACACGCGGTGGCTGTAGTTGGCCAGCAGCATCTTGGTTTCCGTCAGGTCGGCATCGGTCCGGCGCAACGCCTTCACCACGGCCTGGGTCTGCTCGGCAAACCGTGCATCGTCCGTTCCCAGCGCGGGCTGCATATGCTCAATCAGCCGGGCAATCTGCTCCAGAAAATCTGCTGTGAGAGCGGGCGCTACTGGCGTCGGCGGACCCGATGCCGACAGTGGCGCCGGCATGGAGGATGGGCTGGGCATGCCAAAACCCACGTAGGCCACCATCGCGTTTTGCACGCCCGCCCATGAACGCCGGCCAATGGCCGAATCCAGCAGGGCCAGCTGTTTCTCCTGACCCGGGTTTCTGGCCGGCAGCTCCGCAGCCAGCTGGCGCAAAGGCTCTTCCGGAAATGGCTGCACATTGGGAATGCCGGCAATCTCGTTATAGACCGCCTGGTAGTTGAGCGGCGTCGGTACCAGTTTGCGCGCCGTGAGCTGCATCAGCGCTTCACGGGCAATCTCGAATGGTTTCTTGGCTGGGGCTTTGGAGTCTGTCATGCGTATATGTCCGACTCACGACATATCGGCCGTTTAGAACCGAACTGTAAACGACAGTCCGAGCGTGGTTGGTGAAATGCTGGGCACATTGGGGAGCAACAGCAAATGCACCTCACCCCAACTGAATGGCACGGATGCGCTCACGCCCACAAACACGTCTGCTGATTTCTTGTAGCCGGTAATGACCCCGCCAAAAGCTCCCAGCTTCACGGGGCCTACCGACAGCGGCCGCCAGCCGTACATGCCGTAAACGCTGGTCCTGCCCAGGCTGTTCTCCAGAATGCCCGCCCCCATGATGGCGGAGGAGTTTTCTTTCTCCCGGGTACAAAACACCCCGATACCGGGAGTTGCTGACTGAAAACCTGCGCTGTCGTGAATGGCAGCAACGTGAATGTGCGGGAGACAATCCATGGCGTGGGAAACGGAATCAGCCGTATTTTTAGAATCCCACGGTTATATCATCGCGCATCGTTCAAGTGGCCTTTTGGCAACAGCAAGCCCGCGCCAAGCCTGCATTTCATCCCTTAAGTGTTGTGGAATTGCCGCCTCAGGCCGCCACCAGCCGCAGGTGCGTGATTTCCGATGGCGCACCAAAGCGCTTGGGCGGTCCCCAATAACCCGTGCCCCGGCTGGTGTAAACCCACAGGTCCTGCAGCTTGTGCAGCCCCGCGGTGAACGGCTGCTGAAACCGCACAAAGTGGTTCCACGGCCAGAATTGCCCGCCATGCGTATGGCCTGACAGCTGCAAATCAAACCCTGCCTGCGCTGCGCCCGCCGCACTGCGCGGCTGGTGCGCCAACAGCAGCCGAAACCCCGCATGCTCAGGCGCGCCATCCATGGCGGCCTTGGCGTCGCTGCGGTGGGTTTCATCAAAATGGTGTGCTGAGTAATCACTCACCCCTGCCACAACCAGCATGGCTGTGCTGGCTTCCCGCTTCGGGTCACCATGGTTCAGCACCACATGCTCATTCATCAGCACCTGCACGCCCAGGCGCCGAAGTTCGTCAATCCACGCGTGGGCGCCCGAGTAATACTCATGGTTGCCCGTCACAAAATAGGTGCCGTGGCGCGAGGTCAGGCCGGATAGCGGCGCCACATGGCCGGAAAGATCTTTCACACTGCCATCCACCAGGTCCCCGGTAATGGCCACCAGATCCACCCCCAGCGCGTTCACCGCAGACACAATGCGCTGCAGATAACCGTTCTTGATGGTCGGCCCCACGTGAATGTCGCTGATCTGCGCCACGGTAAAACCGTGCAGATCAGCCGGCAAACCGGCAATTGGCACATCCACCCGCACCACGCCGGCCGTGCGCCGCGCATTCCAGTAGCCCAAAGCCGTCACGCCCAGGCCCAGCAACGGCACTGCCACCGCACTCCACAAGGTCAGACCGTCAGCGACAAACTCCTGCGGCCACACCAGAGCCAGCGCACCTGCCGCCAGCAACAGCACGTCGCGCAGCACCGTCAGCACCAGCAGTGACGACATCAGCCCCATGAACAGCAGCCCCAGCCAGGTCAGCACGTCCGATGCCGGTGGTTTGGCGAAGCGCCGCGCCACCAGGCCCATGGGCACCAGTGCGGTGGATACGGCCAGCAGCAACCACAGCGCGACCTCCGCGCCCCAAAAGGCACCACCAAAAACACCAAGGGCCGGCCCAATGCGCCAGCCCACATAAGCATGCAGCAAACCGGAAACCAGAAAAAGGGGAATTAAAGCCATAACTCCTTATGTGGAGCACATGGGCGTGGATTCAAGCCACGGCGGGCGGTAAACCCCGGCGGTTTCAGCCCAGATCCGAAATGCGGGATGACGGCGCCCAGGTCGGGCCCGACATCGGCCCCAGTTCGGAACCGCGGGTGGACAGCGGATCATCCGCACTGGGCACCAGCCGCGGCAAGATCTTGTGTGACGCCCTCAAGAACTCCGCCAGACGGCGGCGCTGTTCGGGAATCAGCTTGCCGGGCTTGCCGGCGTCATGGCCGCACTGGGCAACACGGTCTATCACCCGGTGGGCACCTGATCTGCGTTGCACACCTCGGGAAAAGCGCCGCCCTCAGCCCACTGGATGGCGCGCGTGTCAGGCACCGCCACCAGCACATCCAGCTCCAGACTGTGGAAAAAACTCTTTTGCTTGACCTTCTTGTCCAGAAAGGCCTCCAGCGCCAGCGCCTGCAGCTTGATCTCCGTCACCGGCGAGCGCATCGGCTTGGCCACGCCGCGGTGCATGTTGACCCACTGCCAGTCGGCCTCAATGTTGATGGTGCCGCGCACCGCCACGTTTTCGATCAGCAGCAAACCATAGGAATGAATCACCAAGTGGTGCATCTGCGCACGAATGTCGCCCGAGCGCAGCACCAGGCCGTTGATCACGTCCACCTCCCCGCTCGAGCCAAACGCACGGCGCAAGTAGTAGGCCATCTGCTCCTGGGCCTTGGCTTCGAACGGGTCCAACTCCTTGTAGATCACGGCGAGATTTTGCCCCTGCTGTTGAACTTCCAATATTACCCGGCAGCACCCCACTCGGGCAAGCGTCCAAAACGCTTCACTTTTGATAGCTGCTCGCGCATATCCAGTGCGGTCCAAGTGCCAATTTGGCACCCCAAAACGCCCAAAAACACCCTCAACTCAGTGGTTTGTGCGATGCGTGCAAAAACTCGGCCAGCCGGTGGCGCTGCTCCAGATTCAGCACACCGGGCCCGGCCATCCGGCCAGCACACTCTTCCACATGCTTTCGCACCCGGTTGGGCACCTGATCGGCGTTGCAAACGACCGACAGTGCACCGCTGGACGGCCACTCAATCGTGCCCTTGTCCGGCACCGCCACCAGCACCGCAATCTCCACCCGGCTGAAAAACCCCGGCTGCTTCACCTTTTTGTCCAGAAACTGCTTGAAAGCCGACGCCTGCGCAAACACCCGCTCAATGGGAGACGGCATCGCCACCGCGCTGCTGTTGCGCCAGCGCATCCACTGCCCGTCGTAGCGCACCTGCAAACCGCCCAGCACACTCTGGCAATCCACAATCACCATGCCATACGGGTGCAGCACCAGATGGTCAACCTGCGCATCAATGCCGCCCGAGCTCAGCCGCAAGCCACTCAGCGCATCCACATCCTCACTCGTGCCAAACGCGCGACGCAGGTAATAAGTCATCTGCTCCTGCGCGCGATGAATGGCCAACGTGTCCGCGTTCTGGCTTTCGAACGAGTCCAACTCCTTGAAGATCATGGTTGCCCAAGCCCTCGGTTAATTATTTAGTGCGCTGATGTTACCGCCGGAAGCGGCAATGCGGCTGCTACAACTACCGTAGCTGAACGCGCATGATAACCATGGGCTGCCAAAGACTGTATGAATGGGCTTGTAACAAAACGCTACAAACAGAGGAGCATGGACGAGTCAAGAAGGTGCTGAAAGTATCTGTGAATTGCTATGTATCTAATAGCTGCTCACGCATATCTGGTGCAGGCTAGAGGTCGATTTGGCACATCAAACTGGGCAAAATGCCGCCAAGCGTCCATCCTGCCTATATATCCAGCTAGCGTCACCCAGGCAAAGCCCTGGGTCACAAACGCGATCTCGACAGCTAGCCTTGGCGCCTTTCATCAGAGGAGCCCAACATGCACGTCGCTGCTAACGACCCTATTCCTGACTACGGCACAAAGCCGGACAAGACCGGGTTTGTATCTTGGTTTTATTTCACAGGCAGACACGATCCGAACGACCAAATGACGGATTGGGCTTCAACGGACCGTTGATCGGACGCGGCTTTCCTTCGTGCACACCACCTACACCAGCAACATCAAACTGGGTTTTGAGTCAAACACTGACGCCAAGCGCTACTTTCCCACCCAAGTCGATCCCACGCTGACGGTCAGTGACGACATGGTTTTGTTCAACAACAAGTTTTACGGTGACTGGACCGTCTTCTATGTGAGAGGACGACTGCGCATTACCACCTGACACCTTTCGCAACGCCCCACGGGCGGTGCACTCGCTATTAATGACAACTCGTGGCTGGTAGCAAAAGTCTCGATACTCCGGGCTATACGCCGCAACGGAGACTTTGTTGCCAAACCCTCGCTTCCCATATTGATTGGACCCGCCAGCATCTTTTGCCCACGCTACACCTATATGCAGTTACCGTTTGGCAAGCTGGACGCCCGTAACGCCAGGTGAAACAACTAGCGCGTTAAGCTTGGCAGAGGAACACCCCGGTTCTGTGGCCCATGAAGCTTGCCAACCTATCAGAGTTTGGACCCGGTCATCGCCGCACGCGGGCTTAGCGGGCTGAACAAGCCATCGGCGCTTGATCGGGTTGTTTGGGATGAATTCCACGCCAACTGGGGCCCTATGTCCGCCGAGGCTGCGCATGAATACGCCAAGCTGGCGACGGCACATGGTGAACCGCTGGCAGAAAATTTGACCGAGATCGCGCTGGTCATCCCCGAAGGTAAAACACGCGCCGCAACGGTGCAAGTTCGCGTGAATCAGTGGAAGTTCCGCCAATCTATCATCGACAACTACGGCGCCCGTTGCTGTATCACCGGTTTAGTCAGCGAGCAGCTCGTGAACGCCAGCCATATCGTGCCGTGGAGCGATGATCACGAAAACCGGATGAATCCGCAGAACGGTCTTTGCTTGTCTACGCTACATGACCGGGCCTTCGATATCGGCCTAATCACCGTGTTGCCGGACTTTAAAGTCCGGGTGTCGAAAAAACTGGTGGCTCAGCCGAGTGACTCGTTCATGAAGCAAGCGCTTTTGCGATTCAACAATAAGAAGATTCTGATGCCGCATCGCTATGGGCCAGATCCTCAGTTTCTCGAATCTCATGCTCGTCGTTTCGGTTTCATCTAAAACAACTGCTACATATTTAATAGCTACTCACGCACATCCGACAAGGTCTAGAGCCCCATTTAACCCCTAAAAACACCAAATCCGTGCTCGCCCCGGCCCCAACTTGCGTATTTGTTACCGTCTTTACCGCAGATCAACACTGTCCTCCCCGTCGCTGGCTAAGAATTTTCTTGATGAAAACCTGCTGGTTCGCTCCTCTGGTCCGGTCTGCGCCTTTCGCCTTCACCTCCCCTGCTCGCTAACCGCCTGCGGTGGCGGTGGCGACAGTGGCTCGCCCACGGGGCTGACCGACATACAGCGCGCGCAGGCGGCGCTCATCACCGCCGAGAGCACCACCAACGCGTGTATGCCCATTCGCCCGTTTTACTGGGAGATTGGCGACGCCAATTTCGCCAAGACGTCAGGCTCGGTCGGTGGCACCACCTACATCGCCGGCACCGCCATGCCCATCGCCTCGGCCACCAAGTGGCTGTATGCCAGCTACGTGGCCGAGCTGCGCGCGGGCGTGATGACGGCGCCCGACATCAAGTTTCTGAACTTTCAAAGCGGCTACACCAACTTTGGCCTGTGCCTGCCCGGCCAGACGGTGGACGCCTGCCTGGCGCTGGGCACCAACGGCACGTACACCGCGGTCACCGACGGCAAGTTTTTATACGACGGCGGCCACATGCAAAAGCACGCCAGCCTGAACGGCCTGGGCAACATGGACAACGCCGCGCTGGCCACCGAGCTGCGCTCGCGGCTGGGCAACGACGTGGCGCTCACGTTCAACCAGCCGCAACTGGCCGGTGGCGCCGACACCTCGGCCGCTGATTACGCGCTGGTGCTGCGCAAGCTGTTGACCGGCACCCTGCGCATGGGCGCGCTGCTGGGCACGCAGCCCGTGTGCACCAACCCCCTCACCTGCCCGCAGGCGCTGGGCACGCCCGTGCCCACCACCGAGAGCTGGCACTATTCACTGGGCCACTGGGTGGAAGACGACCCCCGTGGTGGGCGACGGCGCCTCCAGCAGCCCCCCGGCGGCCCGTTCGGCTTTTACCCGTGGATAGATGCAACCAAAACCTACTACGGCGTGCTGGCCCGCCAGGGCGCTGCCGGCACGGGCGTTGATTCGGTCAACTGCGGACGGCTGATCCGCAAGGCGTGGGTTACGGGCGTGGCGCTATAACTTTAGTAGCTATCCACGCATATCTGGCGAGGGCTGGAGGCCAATTTGACCCCTAAAACCCGGCTTCTGCCTCCGGCCACAAACCGGGAAGTAAAGCGCAGCGCGTGCTGCGGTACGCAAAGCGCAGTCTTCCGTAGGGGCTGTCGGTTACCAGCAGACCGCGCTTGAGCAGGGCCGTCACCTGCCCGGTGGCCTGGCGCTCGCCCAGGCCCAGCATGGCTTTGAAATCAGCGCGTTCCAGCTCGCCCTGCGTGGCAAACAGGTAATGCAGCGCACGCAGCGCCTCGGTGCGCACGCCCTGGCGCACCACGTTTTCTTCAAAGCTCAGGCACGCGGCGATGCGGTCTTTCATGCTCTCCAGCCCCAGCAGCGCGGCGAATCGCCCACTGGTCAAGACAGTGGCCCAGCGTGACCCATCCAGCACACGGCTTGTTCCGACGGGCTGCCCCCCACCCTCGATCGCCCGCACGGGGCTCGTCCGCAGCGCGCAGGCGGCGCTCATCTGCGTCGCCGAGAGCACCACCAACGGCGTGTACCCCATTCGCCCGTTTTACTGGGAGATTGGCGACGCCAATTCGCCAGATGGGTGTCAGCCGGGCGGCGCCGCCATTGCCATCGCCGGAAGGGTCAAGCCCATCGCCTGGCCACCTGGTGCGCTGTATGCCAGCACGTGGCCGAGCGCTGCGCGCCTGGCGTGATGACGGCGCCCGACATCAAGTTTCTGAACTTGCAGGGGCCACCAGGTTTGGCCTGTCGCCTGCTCGCCCAGACGGTGGACGCCTGCCTGGCGCTGGGCACCAACGGCACGTACACCGCGGTCACCGAGGGCAAGTTTCTTACGATGGTGGCACCATGGCACGCCAGCCTGAATGGCCGGGGCACCATGGACAACGCCGCGCTGCTCCAGCGCCTGCTCCGCCGCCACATGTGCGCTCACGTTCAACCAGCCGCCTGGCCGCGGGCGCCGACACCTGGCCGCTGATTACGCGTTGCGCTGGGCAAGCTCTGACCGCCACCTGGCAGGGGCCGCTGCTGGGCACGCGGTTGGTGTAATGGACTCCCTCGCCTGCCCGCAGGCGCTGGGCACGCCCGTCCCCGCCACCGAGAGCTGGCACTATTCTGGTGGGCCACTGGGTGGAAGACGACCGCCTGGTCAGGCGACGGCCGCCGATGAGCAGCCCCGGCGCGTTCGGCTTTTACCCGTGGATAGACGCCAGCAAAACCTACTACGGCGTGCTGGCCCGCCAGGGCGCCGCGGGCACGGGCGTTGATTCCGTCAACTGCGGGCGGTTGATCCGCAAGGCCTGGGTTACGGGCGTGGCGCAGTAACCAGCTCGCGCCTTGCCCGCACCGCCTTTGCCAGCCCCTGCAGCACCGGCACGGTCTGCTCAAAGCTGATGCAGGCGTCCGTTACCGACACGCCGTGTTTGAGCGGCTGACCGGGAGCTATGTCTTGCCGCCCCTCGTTGAGATGGCTTTCGATCATCACACCGGTAATGCGCGCGTCGCCCGCGGCAATCTGCTGCGCCACTTCAGCGGCCACGGTGATCTGGCGCGCGTGCTGTTTGCTGCTGTTGGCGTGGCTCACGTCAATCATCACCTGTTCGCGCAGGCCCGCGCTTTTGAGGAGCGCACAGGCGGCATCCACATCGGCTTTTGAATAGTTGGGCTGCTTGCCACCGCGCAGGATCACGTGGCAGTCGTCATTGCCACGCGTCTCGAAAATGGCGGCCTGGCCCATCTTGGTCATGCCCATGAAGGCATGCGAGGCGCGCGCAGCCTGAATGGCGTCGGTCGCAACCTTGATGCCGCCGTCGGTGCCGTTCTTGAAGCCCACCGGACACGAAAGCCCGCTGGCGAGCTGGCGGTGGCTCTGGCTCTCGGTGGTGCGCGCGCCAATGGCGCCCCAGCTCACCAGGTCGCTGATGAACTGTGGGCTAAGCAGGTCCAGAAACTCCGTTCCCACCGGCAGGCCCAGCGCCAGCACGTCCAGCAGCAGGCGGCGCGCCATCTCCAGCCCTTTGTTGATGGCAAAGCTGTCGTCCAGATGCGGGTCGTTGATGTAGCCCTTCCAGCCCACGGTGGTGCGGGGCTTCTCGAAATACACGCGCATCACCACCAGCAGGTCGTCTTTCAGCGCATCGGCTTGTGCCTTGAGCAGCCCGGCGTATGCCATGGCCTGGTCGTGGTCGTGAATGGAGCACGGCCCCACCACCACGATGAGCCGGTCGTCCTGCCCGTGCAGCACGCGCGAGATGGCAGCGCGGCTGCCCTCCACCAGCGCCTGCGCGGCGTCGGGCACCGGCAGGGTTTCTTCCAGCAGCGCAGGCGTGATGAGCGGACGCACCGCGCTGATGCGTGTGTCGTCAATGCGGGTGGTGTCGTGGGTGGAAAGAGAGATATTCATCACTATGAAATTAATAGCTGGTTACGCATATCTGACAAGGGCTGGAGGCCAATTAGACCATTAAAAGCAGGCTATTGAAGGCTTTCATAACCTCAGATACAGCAAACGCTGACTCAAGTTCGCAAGGGCGCATACCGAAACAGCCTGTAACAAATTCTGTTGGGCAACTCAGTCGGGATATGGGGCACTTATGAAAACTCTTTGCTACGCACTGGCGGGCGCACTACTCTGCTGCACGCCCCAGGCTTTCGCTGCATCTGCTGACACCGAGTCATCTGTCAGCAGCCAGCCAGCCACCGACCAGAAGAAACCCGAGGTGTGGGTGAACCTCGGCGGCTTCTCGCGCCACTTTGCAAGAGACAAGGGCTACAACGAAACAAACCTCGGGCTGGGTCTGGAGTACCGGACCAGCCCCGAGGTGTCGTTCATGGCAGGCACTTACTACAACAGCATGCGCAAGACCACCTACTACGCTGCCGTGAACTGGCAGCCGCTGTCCATCGGACCCTGGAAAGTGGGCGCATCCGCCGGTGTCATGAATGGCTACCCCGCCGTATCACGCGGCGGCACCTTCTTCGCCGCACTACCCATGGCAACTTATGAAGGCAAACGCTTCGGGGTCAATCTCGGTCTGATTCCGTCCATCGGCAAAGTGGACGGTGCGGTGATTTTCCAGTTCAAGCTTCGCGTGGACTGAGCATTCACCTGCCGGCGGGCGCTCATTGCGCCTAGATATCGATGTTGCCGGCGCGCAGCGCGTTGGTTTCGATGAAATCACGGCGCGGCTCCACTTCGTCGCCCATCAGCATGGTGAACACGCGGTCGGCTTCGATGGCGTCGTCAATCTGTACCCGCAGCAGGCGACGCACGGTGGGGTCCATGGTGGTTTCCCACAGCTGGGCCGGATTCATCTCGCCCAGCCCTTTGTAGCGCTGGCGGCTGGTGGCGTGCTCGGCCTGACCGATGAGCCAGGCCATGGCTTCGCGGAAGTCAGACACTTTTTCCTCCTTCTGACGCTCGCCTTCGCCCCGCATCACGCGGGCACCCTCACTCAGCAGTCCGCGGAAGGTGTTGGCGGCTTCCGCCAGTGCGGCGTAGTCGGCGCCGTGCACAAAGTCTTGTGTGAGCACGCTGCTTTTCACGTTGCCGTGATGGCGGCGGCTGATGCGCAAAATGGGCTTGTCGGTGCGCACGTCAAACTCGCCGGCGACTTCGGCGTCGGGCAGGCGGGCTTGCAGGGCCGCAGCCGAGCTTTCAGCTTCGGCAACCGTATCCAGATTCAGCGCCACGCCGTCAGCCACCGAGCGCAAGGCTTCGGCATCCATGAAGTTTTTCAGGCGGGCAATCACGCCCTGGGCGATCAGGTGCTTGCGGGCCAGCTCGGCCAGCGTGTCGCCGGTAATCGTCGTGCCGTTCGGGCCACCGGTGAACACAGACGCGTTCACCAGCGCAATGCGCAGCAAAAAGCTGTCCAGCTCGGTCGGACCTTGCAGGTACAGCTCTTCCTTGCCAGCTTTCACCTTGTACAGCGGCGGCTGGGCAATGTAGATGTGGCCACGCTCGACCAGCTCGGGCATCTGGCGGTAGAAGAAGGTCAGCAGCAGCGTGCGGATGTGGGCACCGTCCACGTCGGCATCGGTCATGATGATGATGCGGTGGTAGCGCAGCTTGGCGACGTTGAAGTCGTCATTGCCAGTCGTGCCACCGGCCTTGCCGATGCCGGTGCCCAGGGCGGTGATCAGCGTCAGGATTTCGTTGCTGGTCAGCAGCTTTTCGTAGCGGGCTTTTTCCACGTTCAGAATCTTGCCGCGCAAGGGAAGGATCGCCTGGAACTTGCGGTCGCGGCCCTGCTTGGCAGAGCCGCCGGCGGAGTCACCCTCGACGATGTAGATCTCGCACATCGCCGGGTCTTTTTCCTGGCAGTCGGCCAGCTTGCCGGGCAGGCCCATGCCGTCGAGCACACCCTTGCGGCGCGTCATGTCTCGGGCTTTGCGGGCAGCTTCACGGGCACGGGCGGCTTCGATGATCTTGCCGACGATGATCTTGGCGTCGTTTGGCCGCTCCTGCAGGTAGTCGGCCAGCAGCTTGCTGACGATGTCCTCCACCGGACCGCGCACTTCGCTGGACACCAGTTTGTCCTTGGTCTGGCTGGAGAACTTGGGCTCGGGTACTTTCACGCTCAGCACACAGGTCAGGCCTTCGCGCATGTCGTCACCGCTCACCTCGACCTTGGCTTTTTTGGCGAGTTCGGATTCGTCGATGTATTTGTTGATGACACGGGTCATCGCAGCACGCAGACCCGTGAGGTGGGTACCACCATCACGTTGCGGAATATTGTTGGTAAAGCAGAGTACCTGCTCGTTGTAGCCGCTGTTCCACTGCATGGCCACTTCAACGCCGATGTTGGTGCCCTGATCGCTCTGGCGGTCACCCATGGCGTGGAAGATGTTGGGGTGCAACACCGTCTTGCCCTTGTTGATGAAGTTCACAAAGCCTTTGACACCACCGGCGCCGGCAAAGTCGTCTTCCTTGCCCGTGCGTTCGTCCTTCAGGCGAATGCGCACGCCGTTGTTCAGGAAGCTCAGCTCGCGCAGACGCTTGCTCAGAATTTCATAGTGAAAGTCGTTGTTCTGCTGGAAGATTTCGGTATCGGGCAGGAAGTGAACTTCCGTACCGCGCTTTTCAGTCTCGCCAATCACCTTCATGGGGGAGACTTCGACACCGTTCACCGTTTCCACGATGCGGTTTTGCACAAAACCCTTGCTGAACTCCATGGCGTGGACCTTGCCATCACGGCGGATGGTCAGACGCAGCATCTTGCTCAGCGCATTCACGCAGCTCACGCCCACACCGTGCAGGCCGCCAGAGACCTTGTAGCTGTTCTGGTTGAACTTGCCGCCGGCATGCAGTTCGGTGAGCGCAATTTCAGCCGCCGAGCGCTTGGGCTCGTGCTTGTCATCCATCTTCACGCCGGTAGGAATGCCGCGGCCGTTGTCCACCACGCTGATGGAGTTGTCGGAGTGGATGGTGACCAGAATGTCGTCGCAATGGCCAGCCAAGGATTCGTCAATCGAGTTGTCCACCACCTCGAAAACCAGATGGTGCAAACCGGTGCCGTCGGACGTATCGCCAATGTACATGCCCGGACGCTTGCGCACGGCTTCCAGCCCTTCCAGGATCTGGATGGAGCCTTCACCATAGGCTTCGGTCGCGCCAGCCTGGTTGGTGTCAATGGTGGGCTGGAAATTGGAGCTGTCGGCTGTACTTTCGCCCGTATGAACCGTTTCATCGGCGTTGGCAGGGGTTGGTACAGGCTTGTTTTCTTCGGTCATGGCGAACTTCTTCTCACGATTTCTCAAACTCTTGAATGACCAAACCCCCTTTGGAGAGGGGGTTTGCGTCTTGAGGCGCTACGGTTTTGGTAGCGTCAAATTCTCATGGGCATCACGACATATTTGAACGTGGTGTTATCGGGAATGGTGAACAGTGCAGAGCTGTTACCGTCTGACAATTCCAGTTTCACCATTTCCTGGCTCATGTTGGCCAGCGCATCGATCAGGTAGGTGACGTTGAAACCGATTTCGATGCTGTCGCCACCGTAATCGATATCCAGCTCGTCCACGGCTTCTTCCTGCTCGGCATTGTTGGATGCCACACGCAGCGTGCCGGGATCAATGTTCAGGCGAACACCCTTGAACTTGTCGCTGGTCAGAATGGCTGTGCGCTGCAGGGTAGCCAGCAGGGCCACACGGCCCAGCGTGATGCTGTTTTTGTGGTTCTTCGGGATGACGCGGTTGTAATCCGGGAACTTGCCTTCCACCAGCTTGGTGACAAACTCCATGCCATCGAATGTGAACTTGGCCTGGTTGTTGGCAAACTGCATTTCAATCGCGCCTTCGGCATCGCTGAGCAGACGCTGCAGTTCGATCACGGTCTTGCGCGGCAGAATCACTTCCTGTTTTGGTACTTCCACATCCAGCGTGGCAGAAGCAAACGCCAGGCGGTGACCATCGGTGGCAACCAGACTGAGCTGCTTCCCCTCGGCCACAAACAGGATGCCGTTGAGGTAGTAACGAATGTCATGCACCGCCATGGCAAACGACACCTGGCTCAACAAATCTTTCAGCGTCTTTTGCGGCACGCTGAACACCGGCCCGAAGCTGGCTGACTCCTGCACCAGCGGAAAGTCTTCTGCTGCCATGGTCTGCAGCGTGAACTTGCTCTTGCCACCCTTGAGGATGACCTTGGAAGCGCTGGACTCCAGCGACACGGTCTGGTCTGAAGGCATGGTGCGCAAAATATCGATCAGCTTGCGGGCACCTACGGTGGTGGTGAAGCTGCCAGTATCGCCATCGAGCTCGGCCGATGTGCGGATCTGGATTTCGAGATCACTGGTGGTGAGTTGCAACGACGAGCCCGTCTTGCGGATCAGTACATTGGCCAGAATGGGCAGCGTGTGCCGACGCTCAACGATGCCTGCGACCGATTGCAGAACCGAGAGAACTTTGTCTTGTGTTGCCTTCAGGACGATCATGTCAACCTCTTCTTTAATTTCTTTAATTTAAATTAATAGTAGTAGATAAGGGCGGCGCTTTTCTGTGGATAGCAGCATTTTCCCTTTTTTTATCAAGCACTTGGATGCTGTTGAAGGGTGTGTGCAGCCATGCTTCGCCCGTGCTTCCGGAATATGAACAACTTCTGGTTTTGACACTGGCCTGTGGATAACTACCCACTTGTGCCAGAACTATCCCCAAGTTTGTCCTGTCAAGGATGAAATGCCTGGTTTTCATGTGCCAGTTAGCCTTTTAAGGTTTGTTCCAGCACGTGGAGCTGCTGATTTAGCTCCGTCATTTGCTGTCGCTCGCCACCAATCTTGCGCACGGCGTGCAGCACGGTGGTGTGGTCCCGTCCGCCGAACAATTCTCCAATCTCGGGAAGACTTTTTTGTGTCAGTTCCTTGGCCAGGTACATGGCTATCTGCCGCGGTCGGGCAATGCTGGCCGGGCGTTTCTTGGAATACATGTCCGCGACCTTGATCTTGTAATAGTCAGCCACGGTCTTCTGGATGTTTTCAACTGAAATCTGCCGGTTCTGGATGGATAACAGGTCCCGCAGGGCTTCACGCGCCAGCTGGATGGAGATGTCTTTCTGATTGAAGCGCGAATAAGCCAGAATCTTGCGCAAGGCGCCTTCGAGCTCGCGCACGTTGGAGCGCACGTTTTTGGCCACAAAGAAAGCGACTTCCTCAGGCATTTCAGTGCCTTCAACACGCGCCTTGTTGATCAGAATGGCGACACGCATTTCCAGCTCGGGTGGCTCAATGGCGACAGTCAGACCGGAATCAAAGCGGGAAATCAGGCGTTCGTGGATATCCGTCAAACCTTTGGGGTAGGTGTCACTGGTCATCACAATGTGCGACTTTTTGGCCAGCAACGCCTCAAAGGCGTTGAAAAACTCCTCTTGCGTGCGGTCTTTGTTGGCGAAGAACTGCACATCATCAATCAGCAACAAATCCAGCGAGTGGTAACGCTCCTTGAACTCATCAAAAGTCTTGCGCTGGTAGGCTTTAACTACATCTGACACAAACTGCTCGGCGTGGATGTAGAGAACTTTGGCTGTGGGCCGGTCTGCCAGCAAGCGGTTACCCACAGCGTGCATCAGGTGGGTTTTACCCAGACCCACACCACCGTAGATAAATAGGGGGTTGTACAAGTGACCCGGCATGGTGGACACGTGCATGGCTGCGGCGCGCGCCATGCGATTGGCCGTGCCTTCCACCAGGGTGTCAAAGGTGAGCGAGGTGTTCAGCCTGTTTTTTGGGCCGTTGACCACTTTATCCTCGCCTGCTTCAACCAGCTCTTCGATGACTGAGGATGTTTGTGACGATTGACCAATGCCAGATCTGGAAGCAATTTCCCGAGGAGCAAGTGCTAACTCAATAGCAATGGTTTGACCATACAGCTTTTCGAGCATGCTGGCCATCCGGTTGCTGTATTGGGCCCGAATCCAGTCCAGTTTGAACCGGTTGGCAACAAAAACCGTAACCTTGGACAGGTCATCAGCCACTTGGGCGGTGAGGGGTTTGATCCAGGTGTTGAACTGCTGTTCGGGTAGTTCCTGTGCGAGCTGGTCTATACAGGCCTGCCACAAACCCTGCCCTGCGCCAAGGCTGGCTGCTCCGGGTGAACCGTCGAATTGTCCCTCAGTCATTCTGGATATCAGCTTCTGTGGATAGTTATTGTTTGCTGCACGCCAGATTGTAATTTATCAAGGATTTATCCACAACCGTTGCCCGAGAGAGTTGTGACCGGTCAGGGACTTCCAGCGCTACAAGCTGTACCGGCTGTAAGGTGTTGCCGGGATTCGATAAATTTGCGATAATCTTTGGTTACCCGGAAATAAAGCTCCCTAGGATTTCAAATGAAACGCACTTACCAACCTTCCAAAATTCGCCGCGCCCGTACGCATGGTTTTCTGGTTCGCATGAAAACCCGCGGTGGCCGTGCCGTGATCAACGCACGCCGCGCCAAGGGCCGCAAGCGTCTGGCTGTCTAAGCCGGATCATCCAAGTCGTCGCGTTTGCTGACATACCGCGTTGGTTTGACCCGGCAGTGCAGCGACTGAAGACGCGACCCCAGTTTCAGGCTGTGCTCGCAGGTTCCACCGTCGCCCGCACGGCGCACTTTGCCTTGCATCGTGCTGCGCTTGATTCTCCCTTGCGGGATTCGAAAGAGTCTCCCCTGGAAACAGGATTGGCCGTAGCGCTATTTCAGGCTCGCGTAGTGTGGGTTGGCGCGATGGTCCCCAAGCGCTGGGCCAAACGTGCCGTGACCCGTAACGCGATAAAACGCCAGATTTACAACGTGAGCACCTGTTTTGAGTCAACACTTCCAGTGGCCGCTCACGTGGTGCGACTGCGTGCAGGGTTTGATAAGGCGATTTTTGTCAGTGCCACCTCAGACGCCTTCAAGGCGGCGGTGCGTGAGGAACTTCATCTGCTTTTCACACGCTTAGCACCTGGTGTTGGTGCTGCTACATCATGATGAAATCCATTTTGATTGGCGCAGTGAAAGGCTATCGCCTTCTGTTGAGTCCCTGGCTGGGCTCATCGTGCCGGTTTGAGCCCACCTGCTCGGCTTATTCCCTTCAGGCACTTCAGACCCACGGTGCAGCAGCCGGGAGCTATTTGACACTGGCCCGACTGGCGCGGTGTCACCCCTGGTGCATGGGAGGGCATGATCCCGTACCGTCCGAAAAACCGCGGCTTTTTACTGGCCTTTTTGCCAGTTCGTCGTCTTCATCTATCAAGAAATCCTCATGAACGATATTCGCCGTACCATTTTGTGGGTGATCTTTGGCTTCTCCATGGTGCTGTTATGGGACCAGTGGCAGATTCATAACGGCAAACAGGCCACCTTCTTTCCAACCCCTGGCAAACCTGTGGCCACCGCTGCGGCACCTGCCGGTGTCGCATCGTCGGGAGTCCCTGCGGCAGTAGGAACTGTTCCCCTGGCTTCGGCAGTTCCAGCAGGGCCAGCAGTGGCGCCTGCAGCTGCACCAGCGCCTGCGGCAGCGCGTGAGCGCATCGTGGTTACGTCTGATGTACTGAAACTGACGTTCGACACGGAAGGAGGCACGCTCGTCAAAACCGAGTTTCTGAAGCATGTCGATCTGGCCGACAAGACTAGAAATGTTGTTCTCCTGGACGACAGCAAACAGGGCGTTTATGTAGCGCAGTCCGGCTTGATTGGTGGCGTGGCTGGGGCCGCCTTTCCAACGCACAAAACCCCCATGGCCATGTCCGGAGCGCGCGAGCTCAAGGACGGCGAAAACAGCTTTGTCGTCACCTTTACCTCTCCCGAAGTGGGTGGCGTGAAGCTGGTTAAAACCTACACAATCAAGCGGGGCGCCTACGATTTGGCTGTCCGGCACGAAATCACCAATTCTGGAGCCACGGCCGTGGTCCCCCAGTTGTATTTGCAGCTTGAGCGGGACGGCAGCAAGCCGCCCGGAGAGTCTTCGTTCTATTCGACATTCACAGGCCCGGCGGTATACACCGAAGCCAAAAAGTACCAGAAGATTGAGTTCAGCGACATCAAAAAGAAGAAGGCTGACTATGAAAAACAGTCTTCCAATGGTTATGTGGCCATGGTCCAGCATTACTTTGCGAGCGCATGGATACTGCCAGATGGCGTGAAGCGGGATTTTTCGCTGGACGCGGTGGACACGGGCTCATCGGTGCCTGACTGCTGCTACCGGGCAACGATGATTGCTCCGATGGAATCCATAGCCCCGGGTGCCAGCAAGACGGTTGAAGCCAGTTTTTTTGCTGGACCTCAGGAGGAAAGGGCGCTTGAAGCGCTGGCTCCGGGTCTGGAACTTGTGAAAGACTATGGATGGCTGACCCCGCTTGCGAAACCACTCTACTGGTTGCTCGACAAGCTGCAGAGTTTCATTGGTAACTGGGGTTGGTCTATCGTCGCCTTGGTAGTACTGCTGAAAATCGCCTTCTACTGGCTCAACGCCAAAGCTTATGCCAGCATGGCCAAAATGAAGGCCGTCAACCCCAAAGTGATGGAGATGCGGGAGCGCCTGAAAGACAACCCGCAGCAGATGCAGCAGGAAATGATGCGTATCTACCGGGAGGAAAAGGTCAACCCGATGGGTGGCTGCTTCCCGATCATGATCCAGATCCCCGTGTTTATTGCCCTGTATTGGGTGTTGTTGTCCAGCGTGGAGATGCGCAATGCACCATGGGTGATGTGGATTCATGACCTGTCGTCACCTGATCCCTATTACATTTTGCCAATTGTCATGACGGCAACGACGATGCTGCAAACCGCGTTGAATCCGGCACCTCCGGACCCGATGCAGGCCAAGCTGATGTGGTTCATGCCGTTGGCGTTTTCGGTGATGTTCTTCTTCTTCCCGGCGGGCCTGGTGTTGTACTGGATTACCAACAATATCCTGTCCATAGCGCAGCAGTGGATCATCAACACCCGCATGGGTGTTCCGCCCCAGTTCAACCTGCCGAAGTTCTGATACTAGGCGCGCCATGCTGGCCCGTCATCAGGACCCTGTCGCGGCGATCGCCACCGCGCCTGGCAGGGGTGCTGTAGGCATTGTCCGCTTGAGTGGCAAGGGGCTGGGGCCGATCATCCGGGTGCTTTGTGGCAGGGACCTGAAAGCCAGGGAAGCCACCTACCTTGCGTTTCGCGATGCGCACGGCTTGCCCATTGACCACGGTCTGGCTATTCATTTCCCGGCGCCACATTCATTTACTGGTGAGGATGTGCTGGAGTTGCAGGCCCACGGAGGGCCGGTGGTACTGCAGTTGTTGCTGGCACGCTGCGTGGAAGCGGCAGAAAGCATGGATCCTGACACTGGCGCGGCGTACCTTCCGGGTTTGCGGCTGGCTCAGCCCGGTGAGTTCAGCGAACGGGCGTTTCTGAACGGAAAACTGGATCTGGCGCAAGCTGAAGCCATCGCGGACCTGATTGATGCCAGCACCGGGCTGGCGGCTCGCAGCGCCAGCCGATCACTGGCGGGGGAGTTCTCCGGGGAAATTCATGCGCTGCGGGATGCACTGATCCATTTGCGCATGCTGGTAGAGGCAACGCTGGATTTCCCGGAGGAAGAAATTGACTTCCTGCAAAAGGCAGACGCGCGTGGGCAGCTATCAAAACTGCAGCAAAAACTCGCTGACGTGATGGGCAAAGCCCGGCAGGGTGCCTTGCTTCGCGAGGGTATCAAGGTAGTCATTGCCGGGCAACCCAATGCGGGAAAGTCCTCCCTGCTGAATGCGCTGGCGGGTGCAGAGCTGGCTATCGTCACCCCGATTGCTGGAACCACGCGGGACAAGGTGCAAGAGACCATTCAGATTGAAGGTGTTCCGCTGCATGTGATTGATACGGCGGGTTTACGGGACAGCCTGGACGAAGTTGAAAAAATCGGTATTGCCCGTGCCTGGTCAGAAATCGAAGCAGCCGACGCCGTGCTGTTCCTGCATGACCTGACCCGCCTCCACGTGCCAGACTATGCGAAGGCCGACGAACTCATTGGACAAACCCTTCGCAAGAAGCTGTCATCTGATGTGCCAGTGATCGATATCTGGAACAAGGCTGACGCAGCGGCACCAGCGGGTGAGTTGGACGGAATTTCGCTATCGGCCAAAACGGGAGAGGGCCTGGACAACGTGCGCCGCAGGCTACTGGATATCGCCGGCTGGCGAAGCGCGCCAGAGGGCGTTTACATGGCCAGGGAGCGCCACGTTCAGGCATTGATCCGAGTTTCGGCGCGCCTTGACGCAGCGGTTGGACACTTGCTGGCCAGGGCTCAATCCCTCGATTTGTTGGCGGAAGAGCTTCGACTGGCCCAAAACGATCTGAACGAAATTACCGGTGAATTTACGTCCGACGATCTGCTCGGCGTCATTTTTTCCCGCTTCTGTATTGGCAAATAGAACGTTGTTTCTGTACCAGACACATGCTCGTGGACTGTTGCACTTCAGATTGATTCCGGTTAAGGTACAAAAAATATGAGCGCGTATTTTCCATCTTCCAATAAGCCGGATGTCAAGGGCCTGATCCAGGCCCTTGCACAGGACACGGCAGACGACACCCTGAGCCGTGCCGTAACGCCACCACAATGGGAGGCCCTGGCTACCTACTTGCAGCCTTTTTCGATTGCCGAAAGTCAGGCCCTGATTACCCAAGGCTCTCAGGATCGAACAGTGTATTTCATCGAGACGGGCAGCCTGAGTGTGCACTACGAAGACGATGCTGGCCGCGTTCGTCTGGCCATTCTGGGCGCGGGCTCGGCGGTTGGTGAGGGCGGATTTTTTTCCCACCTGCCCCGAAGTGCCACCGTGCAGGCGGTCAGCGCGTGCAAATTATGGCGTTTGACTCCGATGAAGTTTGCAGAGTTGTCTAACCGGCAGCCCGTTATCGCTCTGGCTCTGGTCATGGGTCTGGGTGGTTTGGTGGCGAGGCGTATGACCGATCAACGCAAGCGCATTGCGGTGACCTGATACATCTGATACACGCATTTACATCGCCAGACAGGCGTGTATTTTCGGGGTGACGGTTACACTGATTTGTTATGGGGAGGCTGCTCTTGACGGGCGGACTGCCCCAGCAGAAAGAAGCCCATGTCACTGTTTAACTGGTTCTCCAGAAAAACCCCTTCGCCCCCTTCCCTGGAACTGGATAGTTCCGGGATGGGGCATCTTGACGCAACTGTACCGATGATGCCGCCGGGTAGCGCCTCATCGGCGACAGTCCGGCAAATTTCAAAACCGGCCCCGCTTGGACCTTCAGGTAATGTCGCCAGCCGAAAAACTGAACGGCTGGAACGGCGTGAACTCCTGTACAACGTGGTTCGCGAATGCATGATGCGCGCCGGTGTGCTGTCTGCCAGCTATAAATTCAAGGTGCTCTCGCTGGACCCCCGCGGGCGTCAGTATTTGATCATGATGGATCTGGCCAACAAGTCTATCGGTGACACGGGACGCCTGGCAGAGATCGAGGTGTTAATCGCGCAACATGCCAAGGCGCGCCATGAAATCCTGGTGACGGCAGTCTATTGGAGAACTAACGAACAGGTCACCGCCGGTTTGACGCGTCAACGGCCCGTGGTCCAGCAGCCTGTCAATCCCCAGCCTGTGGCAGAGCCAGTCAAACACAAGTCAGTGGTGGTCCCATTTACGCCCGCCAAGGCCGCCCCGCGGTATGAGCCCCTGCAGGCGGATGAAGTCGCCGCCTTCAAGAAAGCAATGGCTCTTTCGGCCGGTTCGCCCTCGCAGGGCGACTCGGGAAAAGTAGTTCAGACACTGCCCAGGGCCCCTGATCAATTCCCGGATTTTGAAGACACCGAACTGGTCGTGCCTGGCAGTCCGACGTCGCCCCTTAGCTCGACGCAGTACGGTGATCTGAACTAGCAGAGGCATTCTTCAGGGCTGCCTTCTGGTTTCAGAAGGGATAGTGTCGTGGCGTAGTCTGCAGCGTGATCCAGCGCAGTTCGGTGAATTCGGCCACACCAGCCTTTCCGCCAAACCGGCCAATGCCACTGCCCTTCACGCCGCCAAACGGCATCTGCGCTTCGTCATGCACCGTGGGGCCGTTCACATGGCAGATGCCGGAGTCAATCCGGCGCGCCACGTTAAAGGCGCGGGCAATGTCACCGCCGAAGACGGCTGAAGACAAGCCGTACTCGTTGTCGTTGGCACACGCAACAGCCTCTTCCACCCCCTTGACGCGCACGATGCATTTGACCGGGCCGAAGGTTTCCTCATGGTAGATGCGCATGGCGGGGGTCACATGGTCCAGCACCGTGGCGGGCATCAGGGTGGTGTTGACCTTTTCGCCGCACAGCAGCTTGGCGCCCTTGGACAGCGCGTCGTCAATCAGGGCGTTGCAATGCTCCACGGTGTTCATGCCAATCACCGAGCCCAGCACTACCGGCTCGGGCTTGCGTGGGTCGCCCAAGGGCAGGTTTTTCGCCTTGTCGGAAAACTTCCTGGCGAATTCATCGGCGATTTTCTGGTCGACGATGATCCGCTCGGTGGACATGCAAATCTGCCCGCTATTGGCAAAGCAGCCAAAGGCGGCGCCGTTCACCGCGTCTTCGATGTTGGCATCGTCCAGAATCACCATGGGCGCTTTGCCCCCCAGCTCCAGCACCACGGGTTTGAGGTACCTGGCGCAGGTCATGGCAATGATCTTGCCCACGCGGGTGGATCCGGTGAAGTTCACGCGGCGTACCGCCGGATGCGCCACGATGGCCTCCACCACCGCGCCTGCATCGGCTGGCGCATTGGTGATGTAGTTGAGCACACCCGGTGGAAAACCTGCGTCTTCAAACGCCTGTGCAATCAGCAGGTGGGTGCGCGGGCAGTTCTCCGAGCCCTTGAAGATCACGGTGTTGCCGCAGGCCAGCGGCACGCAGATGGCGCGCACACCCAGAATGATGGGCGCATTCCACGGCGCAATGCCCAGCACCACGCCAGCCGGCTGGCGCACCCCCATGGCCAGCGAGCCCGGCACATCAGACGGAATGACTTCACCACTGATTTGGGTGGTCAGCGCAGCGGCTTCGCGAATCATGCCCGCGGCCAGCATCACGTTGAAGCCACCCCACATGCCAGTGGCACCGGTTTCAGCACTGACCGCCTCGATGAACTGGGGCGTTTTGGCTTCCAGCGCGTCGGCCGCCTTGAGCAGCAGGGCGCGGCGTTCGCTGGGGCCCGTCTGACTCCAGGTTTTGAAGGCCTCAGCCGCTGCATCCCCGGCCATCACCGCATCCTGCGGTGACGCCGCTGGCGCGCGTGAGGCCACGCTGCCATCCAGAGGGTTGCGGCGCTCAAACGTAGCGCCCCGTTCAGCCGTTACTTTCAGGCCGTTGATCAACATGGACATATCCGACATGGGGTTCTCCTTCAGAAAAAATGAATACTTCAGCCAATAGTGGCCTTGCGCCGGTGCACCGCATCGGCCGCGCTGGTGGTGTCGGCGGCATTGGCACCCAGGTAGGCTTCGCGGATGACGTTGGAACGCTGCAGCAGCTTGGCCGGGCCACTGGCCACCAGGGTGCCCCGCTCCAGCACATAGCCCCGGTCGGCCACGGCCAGCGCTTTCTTCACGTTTTGCTCCACCATCAGTACCGTGGTGCCGCCGTCGGCGATGCGGCGCACCATGGCCAGCAACTCGTCCACCATGCGGGGCGCCAGACCGAGGGAAGGCTCGTCGAGCATCAGCAGGCGCGGTGCGCTCATCATGGCGCGCGCCACGGCCACCATCTGCTGCTCACCGCCACTCATGGTGCCGGCCAGTTGCTGGGCGCGCTCGCGCAATTTCGGGAAGTCGCCCAGAACCTGCTCCAGGCGAAGCGCACGGTCGACGCGCGAGACCAGCCACCCGCCCAACTCCAGGTTTTCCATGACCGTCATCTGGGGGAAAAGCTGCCGCCCCTCGGCCACCAGGGCCATGCCACTGCGCACAATTTCGTGGGTCTTTTCCGACAGGTCATCGCCGTCCAGCAGCACCATGCCACGGCGCGGGATCAGACCCATCAGCGCTTTGAGCAGCGTCGTTTTTCCCGCCCCGTTGGGGCCCAGGATCACGGTGAGGCCGGGCTTGATGTCCAGACGCAAGTCGCGCAGCACCAGAAAGGCGCCGTAGCCAGCACTCAGGCCCCGCACCTGCAAGTGAGCATGTCTGTCGTCACCCAGGACAAACGGGGTTTCACGGTACCACATCATGGTGCCACCTCCATGCCCGCTTCGGTCGGCTCGGCCATCTCGTCGCCCAGATAGGCTTCGATCACCTCCGGGTTGCGCACCACATTGGCGGGCGTGTCGTCTGCAATCTTGCGGCCCTGGTGCAGCACGATCACCCGCTCCACATGCCGCAGCAGCGTGGTGACGGCGTGTTCGATCCAGATCACGGTCAAATCGAGTTCGTCGCGCAGCCGGCGGATCAGCCGCGCCATGTCTTCAATCTCGGCCTCGGTCAGACCGGCAGCCACTTCGTCGAGCAACAGCAACCTGGGGCGTGTGGCCAATGCCATGCCAATTTCCAATAGACGCTGCTGCGACGGGGTGATGGCTGCTGCCGACAAATCGGCCTGCGCCGACAGGCCAATCAGCGCAAGAATGCTGGTGGCATCGCGCAGCACCCACGGCACATCACGCTCCTCGCCCCAGAAGATGTACTTGCGCGGCCGGCGGCCGGCAAACTTCAGGCCGAATTCAATGTTGGCAGCCACCGGCATGTCGGGAAAAACGCGCGGGGTCTGAAAGGTGCGGGCCACACCGTGGGCCGCAAAGCGGTGCGGGCCGCGGCCAGTGAGGTTGTGGCCCCCAGCCACCAGCCGCCCGGACGTGGGTGCAGTGACGCCCGAAATGGCGTTGAAGAACGTAGTCTTGCCCGCGCCATTGGGCCCGATGATGCCCACCAGCTCACCCGGAGCGAAATTCGCGCTGACGGCGTCGACCGCAACCAGACCGCCAAAACGCACCGTCACGTTATGCGCCTCCATCAGGGGCGGCAAAGTGTGCTCAGACAAAATGCGTCTCCTTTTCACGGCGCTTGAGTCGCTGCTTTTCGCGTTCGTTCTCACCGGTCAGGTCGCGCTTGATGTCCTTGGCCCAGTCACGGGTGTCGACCCACCAGCCCTTGAAAGTCGCCCAACGCAACGATGCCAAGCCACCCGGCAAATACAACACGCACACGATCAGCAGCAGCCCCAAAGACATGAGGTAGATTTGCGGAAACTGCAGGCGCAGCGACTCGGCCAGCACACTGAAGATGACGGCGGCCAGCAACGGCCCCCACAGCGTCAGCACGCCACCAATCAGCGTGATCAGCACAGTCTGGAAACCAATGAAGGGGTTGAACACCGTGTGCGGATCGATATAGGTCCAGCGCACCGCCATGGCGGCGCCCACGGCCCCGGCAAAGGCAGCCGTAATGGCAAACCCAGCGATCTTGATCAGGCGTGTGTTGACCCCCAGCGTCTGGGCGCGCTGCTCGTCGGCACCAATGCCCATCAGTGCCAGACCAAACCGGGTGCGCCGCACGATGATGGACACGGCGACCGACAACACGGCCAGCGCCAGCACGGTCAGGTAGATGGTGTCGCGCTCAGGCACCACGGTGAGCACCCGTCCCACGGTGCCGGTGACTGATTTTTCAAAGTACGTCACCGCGTGCATGATCAGCTCGGTCATGCCAAAGGTCAGCACCGCAAAATAGGTGCCCCGCAAGTGCAGCACCGCAGCCCCCATCACCACTGCGACCAGCGCAGCAGCGGCGGAACCCATCAGAATGGTTTCCACCCAGCCAAAATCACCGAGCAGCAGCGCCGTGCTGTAGGCACCGATACCAAAGAATGCCGAGGTGGCCAGCGACAGGTAGCGCGTACTGCCGCAAAACAGGCCCCAGCTCGAAGACAGGGCCACGTACATCAGGCAGGTCAATGCCATGGACACCACAAACTCGCTGGCATAGGCAGGCAACGCCAGAGACCAACCGGCAAAGGCCAGTAGCACCAGCACATCACGGATCAAAAGTTGTCGCGAGGTCATGCTTTTCTTCCCTTGCGTGTAAACAAACCTTCAGGTCGCAGCAAGAGCACGGCAATGAAGATGGCGTAAGACAACAGTGCCTTGAGCGACGGGTTCGAAAAATGCATGCCCAGCGCTTCGATCACACCCAGAAACAGGCCGCCGATCAGCGCACCACCCATGCTGCCAAAGCCCCCAAGCGTGATCACGATCAGGGCCGTCACGGTATAGGGCTGCCCCATGAACGGGGTGATGGTGTAAGCCATCGACAACAGCGCGCCGGCGATACCCGACAAGCCCAGCCCAATGCCGAACATGAGGGGATGCAGGCGCTTGGTATCGATACCCATGAGCTGCGCGCCGATGGGCGACTGCATCAGGGCCCGCACGCCTTTGCCCAGCAGTGTCATACGCAGCAAAACAATCAGTGCCCCACTGAACACCAGGGCCAAAAAGAACACCAGCAGTTTGTTGGCCGCAAACTGCGCCTCGCCCAGCTTCAACGGTTCGGTCATGTAGTCATAGCCGCGCAGCTCGCCACCCCACATCCACGACGCAAAGTTTTGCACCAGGAACATCAGTCCAAAGGCCACCATCAGCCCACGGGCCTCAAACACATCCAGGTTGGGCGAGGTGGCTGTGAGCCGGCGAAAGCACAGAAAATGCACCACGACACCCAGCACCAGCAGCACCACAAAAGACACCGGCACCATCAGCAACGGGGACAGGCCATAGCTGGTCTGAAACAGCCAGGTCAGGTAAGCGCCCACCATCAGGAACTCGCCATGGGCAATGTTGAGAATGCGCATCAGCCCGTACTGAAGATTCAGTCCGAGTGCTACGAGTGCATAGATGCCCCCGGTAATCAAACCGGAAGCAATCAGTTCCAGCCAGGCAGAAATGGACATGGTGCATGCAGGCTACCCGCCTCTGTGAACCACAGAAACGTGCTGGCCTGTAAAAGGGTGGCGGGCTTGCGCCCGACGGGGGTGGATTACTTCCAGGCAGGTTTGCTGGGGTTGAGCTTGGCCGTGGCCACCTTGGGCGGCCAGACCACTTCAAACTCGCCGCTTTGCCACTGGCTCACGGTGCCGGGCGTTGCCGTGTTTTCACTGCCCGTGAATTTGATGTCCCCAATGATGGTCTTGTGGCTGGTGTTGCCGATGTAGTCGCGCAGCGCCTTGCGATCCAGTCCCACCTTGGCCACGCCGGCCGTCAGAATCTCCAGGCCGGCCCAGCAGGCGCCACTGGCCCAGCGGTCGGGCTCCTTGCCACCAAACTTCTTGGTATGGGCATCGAAATAGGCTTTGGCACCGGGGCTGGTCTTGCCATTCCAGGAACCCATCCCCAAGACACCCTCTGCACCTGCGGGCGTCATGACGTTGCGGTACAACTGGAATGCGGTTCCCACCGACGCATAGAAAAACTTGGGGTTGAAGCCCACTTCCTTGGCCTGCTTGCTGGCCAAGATGGTGTCTGGCGGGTAGGTGAAGCCCACAAACGCATCGGGGTTCTTGTCTTTCATCGAACGCAAGACCGGGGACAGGTCTTTCACGCCAGCGGGGTAGCTCTTGTCTTCCACCATGGTGATGCCGCTTCCCTGAAGGGCGACCCGCAAGGCTGCGTAGTTTTCCAGGCCGAACAGGTCGTCCACATAGATCACTGCAATGGTCTTTGCACCGTTGGCCTTGAGCATGTCCACCAGTGCGTCACACATCGGCTTGGGCTGCTGCAGCAGCAGGAAGAAATAGGGCAACTTCATTTCCACCAGACGCTTGGAGAGCGCCGTGGGTGCGAGGAAGGGGTAGCCAAAGCGGTTGGCCAGCGGCGCAACCGCAAAGTTGGCATTGCTGCCCCAGGGGGGCAACACCAGATCGACCTTGTCGCTGCCCATGAGCTTTTCATAAGTGCGCACCACGGTTTCTGTGTCGCTGCGGTCATCGGAGCTGATCAGCTCGATCGGGCGACGCACGCCCTTCACATCGAGCCCGCCCAGCGCATTTTGCTGCTCGGCCCACAGCAGATAGTTCGGCTCCTGGCTGACCTGCGCACCGCCGGTCCATGGCCCGGTGCGTGACATGGAATAGCCAATGCGCACGGGCGGCTGCGCGGCCAGCAAATGGGGAGCTAAAGCAGCAACACCGACGGTGGCGGCAGCGCCTTTGAGCAGGGTGCGTTTGGATTGTTGAGCCATGGTGTCTCCTGGGTCAGAACGAATGGAATAGGAAACTTGATAGTAAAAAACTACAGGCAGTAAGGCTTTACTGAAAGTGCACAAAATGCTTGCCCAACAGCGCACCAGGCCTAGGGATAACCCTTGAAAAAGGCCTGCGCACAAACTTCCAACGCCACCCATAATCCAAAATCCATGCACACCATCCCGTCGCCTTCGCAGACACGCACCACGCCGGTCACCGCGCTGACCACGGACGATGTCGCCCCCAAGGAGCGCGCGCCGATCTGGTGTGAATGGATATGGAAACACTTCGGCGGCCTGCAATCCGATCTGTATGGCGACACCGACTTTGACGGCCACATGGCATCGTCCAAAGCCGGGGATGTGATCCTCACGCGGCTGGAAGCCAACCGCCACCGCGTGGTGCGCACCATGGACATGGTGCGGTCCAGCGAAGAGGGCTACCTCAAGATCGTAGCCCCCATCAAAGGCAGCGCCTGCCTCGAACAAGTGGGCCGACAGACCTGGGTGAACCCCGGCGCCTGGACCATTTACGACACCACGGGCAGCTATGCCATCGCCAACCCGGAGCGGGTCGAGCACCTCATCGTGATGGTCCCCAAGGCACGCATGGTCCAGCATGGCCTGCGCCTGGAAACGCTGATGGCACGGCCGGTGGGCGGAGCCAGTGGCATTGCACGCGTAGCGTTAACCACCATGCGCAGCACGTTTGAAGAGCTACCCTATATGAGTGCCGATGCGGCACGTGGCGCCGGTGACCTGATCACAGATCTTGTGCGCCTGTCCCTGATAGAACTCTCGGGCCAGCAAACCCAGCTGACCCAGCGAGAGGCCCTGAAGGACCGCATCCGTGGCTACGTTGCTCTCCACTTGCGAGACCCTGGTCTTTCAATTGACCAGATCGCGCTGGCTCTAAATTGCAGCAAGCGTCACTTGTATAACGCTTTTTCCGATGAACAACTCACACTCGCGACTTATATCCAGAACTTGCGTGTGAATGCATGCGTGCGTGAGCTAAAGCAATTGGGCCCTGGTAGTCGACCCGTCACCGACATCGCCATGCACTGGGGCTTCAATAATTTGTCTCACTTCAGTCGATTGTTTCGCGAGCACACAGGTCAAAGTCCCACCGAGTTTCGCCAGACTGCCAGTGAAGCCGCAAAAAACGGTCCGAGAACCCATTAAAGATTGGCTATGAGCTAGTGCCCGGCGAAGTCGACCAGTGTGAACAGCGGAAGACCAGACGCTTTCAATTTCTCTGATCCCCCAAGCTCGGGTAGATCCACGATGGCCGCACCTTCCATGACGTGGGCGCCGAGTTTTTCAAGCAGCTTTTTGCCGGCCATCATGGTTCCGCCAGTGGCGATCAAATCATCAATCAGCAGCACGCGTGCGCCTGGCTTCACCGCGTCCGTGTGCAACTCCACAGTGGCACTACCGTACTCCAGCTCGTAGGTTTCTTCAACCGTTGTAAAGGGCAACTTGCCTTTTTTGCGAATCGGCACAAAGCCGACATTCAACTCGTAGGCCACCACCGCTCCCAAAATGAATCCGCGTGCGTCTAGCCCTGCTACCACATCCGGCCGCATGGCCGCATCCATATAACGATGCACGAAAGCGTCAATCAGCACGCGGAATACCTTCGCTTCCTGAAGCAGCGGGGTGATGTCACGGAACTGGACACCTGGTGCGGGCCAGTCAGGGACAGTCCGGATGTTTTCTCTGAGGTACTGATTGACGCTGAAGTGTTGCATAAGAGACCCTGTGGTGACCAGACTTCTTATTGTGCCTCGCGCCCATGAGCGTGCGCTCAGCCGCGCAGCAATTTTTGCTCGGCGACGGCGAGCGTCTCCACTTTGCCCGACAGCACAAGTGTGTCGCCACTTTCGAACAGGGGATCGTCAGCAGGATTCACGGTCTTGCCGGTGAGTCGGCGAATGCTCACAACGCGAACATTGAGGGCATGTAAGGCGAGAAAACTGAGCGGCTTGCCAATGGACTTGGCGCTCAACGGCAACGTCACAGAGGCAAGACGATCCTGCTGAAGATCATCCGCCGTGTCATCGTCGGCACCGTGAAAATAGCCGCGAAGCAGGTTGTAGCGAGCATCACGCTGCTCTTGCACGATGCGAATCACGCGTCGCATGGGCACACCTACCAGCGCCAGTGCGTGGCTGGCCAGCATCAGCGATCCTTCAATGGCTTCCGGCACCACTTCTGTGGCGCCAGCTTTTCTAAGTGTCTCCAGGTTGAGGTCATCCTGGGTGCGCACAATAACGGGGACGTGGGACGCGTGGGCCTTGATGTGAGCCAGCACTTTGATGGCACCTGCAACCTCGATATATGTGACGACCACTGCGCTGGCGCGAGCCAGGCCCGCGGCCATCAGGGCCTGCAGGCGGGCGGCGTCACCAAACACCACCGAGTCGCCAGCTGCCGCGGCTTGCCGCACCCGATCTGGATCCAGGTCCAGCGCCATGTAGGGGATGCCTTCGCCCTCCAGCATGCGTGCGAGGTTTTGTCCACATCGACCGTAACCACAAATGATTACGTGTTTATTGGCATTGATCGACTTGCGGGCAATCGTGGTCATCTGCAAAGACTGCTGCAGCCATTCACTGGATACCAGCTTCATGACGATACGATTGCTGTACAGGATGATGAATGGCGTAGCCAGCATGGACAGAACCATGCTGGCCAGAATGGGGTTCAGCAGTGCCGGGGGAACCAGGGCATTTTTCTGCGCCAGCGTGAGCAATACGAAACCAAACTCCCCAGCCTGGGCCAGATACAGACCTGTACGCAGTGACACACCTGAGGAGGCGCCCAGCCCTTTGGCCAGCGCGGCGACCAGTGCCGCCTTGAGTAGCACGGGAAGAGTTACCAGCAACAGCACCAGCGGCCACCGTTCAAGAACCAGCCGCCAGTCCAGCAGCATGCCGATACTGATGAAGAACAGGCCCAGCAACACATCGTGAAAAGGCCGGATATCCGTCTCCACCTGATGCTTGTATTCGGTCTCGGAAATCAGCATACCGGCAATAAAGGCTCCCAGGGCCAGACTCAAGCCCGCCAATTCCGTCAACCAGGCCAGGCCCAGGGTGATGAACAGAAGGTTCAGGACAAACAACTCTTCACTCTTGCGTCGCGCCACCAGCGTGAGCCACCATCGCATCACGTGCTGGCCACCGACCATCAGCACGGTAATCAGTACGGTGGCCTTCAGCGCAGCGAAGGCCAGAGCCTGGAACAGCTGCTCGCCTGAGGCGCCCAATGCCGGAATCAGCACCAGCAGGGGAACCACGGCCAAATCCTGAAACAGCAGCACACCCATGACGCGTTTGCCATGTTCGGACTCCAGCTCGATTCGCTCTACCATCAGTTTCACCACAATGGCCGTGCTGCTCATGGCCAGCGCACCCGACAACGCCAGCGCGGTCTGCCAGGTCATGCTCCAGATGGTGGGTACCAGGAAAGCCAGTCCCATGGTGGCCAGTGTGGCACCTGTCATGGTGGCGGTGACCTGAAACAAACCAAGCCCGAATACATGGCGGCGCATCGCACGCAGCTTGGGCAAATTGAATTCGAGGCCAATGACGAACATCAGGAATACCACACCAAACTCACCGAGGTGACGAACGCCATCGGAGTTCTGGGCCAGCGCCAGAGCGTTGGGCCCGATGACCACGCCAACCACCAGGTAACCCAGCATGGGCGGCAATTTAAGCGAGCGGCAGGCCACCACGCCCAGCACGGCAGCCAGCAAATAGAGCAGGGTCAGTTCCAGGGCAGTCATGCCCGCATACTAGCAAGAGTGACGCCGGTCTATAAAATGCCCCGATGACCCCATCACTTCAAAAAAATCACATCCCCCAGGCTGAACAGGTCATCCGGCTGGCGCGGGAAACACTGGATATCGAGTCTGACGCCTTGTTGGGCTTGAAGTCGCGTGTTGGTGAACCCTTCGTCCGCGCTGTGGAATTGATGCTCAATGTGAGGGGCCGCGTCGTGGTCATGGGCATGGGGAAAAGCGGGCACATCGGCCGCAAGACGGCTGCGACGCTGGCCTCTACCGGAACGCCTGCCATGTTTGTGCACCCCGCGGAAGCCAGTCATGGCGATCTGGGCATGATCAAGTCGGTGGATGTGGTGCTGGCCATTTCCAACAGCGGTGAATCCGAGGAGTTGATCGGCATTTTGCCGCTGCTCAAACGTCTGGAAGTCCCCGTTATTGGCATGACGGGCAATGCGGACTCAACCCTGGCGCGCTATGCAGATGTGCTGCTGGACAGTGGTGTTGAAAAGGAAGCCTGCCCGCTGAATTTGGCCCCGACCGCCAGCACGACCGCGCAATTGGCGTTGGGAGACGCGCTGGCGGTTGCGTTGCTGGATGCGCGTGGCTTCAAGGCGGAAGACTTTGCCCGGTCGCACCCCGGCGGTTCGCTGGGGCGGAAATTGCTCACCCACGTAGGCGATGTGATGCGCTCGGGTCAGGATGTTCCCCGGGTGGGGCCCCGCGCCAGCTTTGGGGAGTTGATGCGCGAGATGAGCAAGAAAGGCCTGGGGGCCACTGCCATTGTGGGCGACGACGATCACATACAGGGTATTTTCACAGATGGTGACTTGCGCCGACTGGTGGAAACAGGGGCGGACTTGCGAGAGGCCATTGCCGGTGAGGTGATGCATGCCAACCCGCACACCATTGCGGTTGATGCGCTGGCGATTGATGCCGTGGAACTGATGGAGAGACTGCGCATCACTTGTGTGCTGGTTGTTGATGCCACGGGCCGGCTTTGCGGCGCGGTCAATACCAATGATCTGATGCGGGCGAAAGTCATCTGAATATGACCCCCGCACTCATTTACCCACCGGAGTTGCTCCTCAAGGCACAGGGGGTGCGCGTGGCCTTTTTTGACGTGGACGGCGTATTGACAGATGGGGGTCTGTATTTTTCAGAGAGCGGCGAGTCCCTCAAGCGATTCAGCACACTGGACGGCCACGGACTCAAGCTGCTGCAGCGGGTGGGTATTGTTCCGGTAATCATTACCGGGCGGGATTCCAAGCCCCTGCGGGTGCGTCTGCAGGCTCTGGGCATCGAGCACGTGCACTATGGCACGGAGGACAAGCGCCCGGCGGCTGAGCAAACCCTGAAAACCCTCGGTTTCGGCTGGGACCAATGTGCTGCGATGGGTGACGACTGGCCTGATCTGGCCGTTATGCAGCGTTGTGCATTTGCATGCGCACCGGCCAATGCGCATGCAGAGGTCCAGGCGCTGGCCCACTACGTGACTCGTGCGCGGGGAGGCGAAGGCGCCGCACGCGAGTTTTGTGACGTGCTGCTGGTTGCCAGCGGCCAATACGCTGCCCTGCTGGAAGGTTACAAAGCGTGAAAGCGATCCGGACGTTGCGCCTCATCTGGGAACGTGTATCCCTGTACCTCCCGGTTCTGCTGATGGGCGTGCTGGCCCTGGGCACTTATCTGCTGGTTCGCAATACACCGGTATTTGGCCCCGCCGCCGGAGCCAAACCGCTGACGCATGACCCTGACTACTTCATGCAGAATTTCTCGGTCAGAACGTTTCATGCATCCGGTCAGCTTAAAAGCGAAGTACTGGGTGCAGAGGCCTGGCACTACCCGGACACTGATACGCTGGAGATCGACCGCATTCGTGTCCGTTCGTACGATGACCACGGTCAACTCACTACGGCTACAGCCAACCGGGCTTTGACCAACGCGGATGCCTCGGAAGTGCAGCTGATTGGCAACGCTGTCGTGATCCGGCAACCGGTGGGACAGGCGGGCGAGGTAGCGGCTCCGATGGAGTTTCGCAGCGAATTTCTGCATGCGTTCATGAACACGGAGCAAGTCAAATCCAACAAACCCGTTGAATTGACCCGCGGCCAGGACCGTTTTTCCGGCGACGCGATGGATTTTGACAACCTGGGGCGTGTGGTTGAATTGCATGGACGCGTCAAAGGGACGCTGGTGCCTGGCGCGGCCCGGTAAACGACCGAAAGCACAACTATGGGCAAACTGGTCTTCATCACGGGTGCTTCCAGCGGTATCGGGCAAGCGTTGGCCTGGCGGTTTTGCCAGGCGGGCTATTCGCTGGCGCTGGTGGCGCGCCGCACCGAAGAGACATTGGCGTGGGCCCAATCGATGAATATCCAATCTGACCGCTACAAAATCTACAGCGCGGATGTATCGGTTGTTGACAGCATTGTGGCGGCTGGCCAGGCGTGCCTCGCGCAGCAGGGCGTGCCCGACGTGGTGATCGCCAGTGCCGGCATCAGTGTGGGCGTTGACACAGCCGAGCGAGGCGATATTGACGTCATGGTCAAGGTCCTTGCTACCAATACCGTGGGTACGGCAGCAACTTTTCATCCCTTCATTGAACCGATGACCCGGCGTGGCTCCGGCGCGCTGGTGGGCATTGGCAGTGTGGCCGGTATTCGCGGCCTGCCCGGCCACGGTGCCTATTGCGCCAGCAAGGCGGGGGTTATCAGCTACTGCGAGAGCCTGCGCGGCGAGCTGAGAAGCTGCGGAGTGAAGGTGGTCACGATTTGCCCGGGCTACATCGACACCCCATTGACGCGGAAAAACCGTTACAGCATGCCATTCCTGATGCAGGTGGATGACTTTGCCGCAAAGACTGTTCAAGCCATAGAAGCGGGTGTCACTTATTGCGTGATTCCCTGGCAGATGGGGGTGGTTGCCAAACTGATGCGTCTGCTGCCCAACTGGCTGTTTGACAGGCTCCTGACCGGGCGGCCCAGAAAACGCCGCATCACCGATACCTGAACCTGGATAACAGGCTGATCGCTATAAAAATAATAGCTACCTACGCATATATGACGGGGTCGAAGCATAAATACCCTTATGGAAGACCATTGTTGACGCGCCCATGAAAAAAGGGCCATCAAGGCCCTTTTCCATGCTTAAGCAGATTGGCGCAAGGCCAAAACGATGCCTAGTAGCTGCTGCGGCCACCGCCGTAACCGCCGCCACCACCGCCACCGCTACGGCCACCGCCGCCACCGCCGTAACCGCCGCCACCACCACCGCCGCTACGGCCACCGCCGCCACCGCCGTAACCGCCGCCACCACCGCCTGCGCCGCCGCCGAAGCCGCCGCTACGTGGAGCACGTGGCTCCATCGGACGGGCTTCGTTGACAACCAGACCGCGGCCGCCGTACTGCTGGCCGTTCAGACCATTGATGGCAGCTTGCGCTTCAGCGTCGCTGCCCATTTCGACAAAGCCGAAACCCTTGGAGCGGCCGGTGTCACGTTCCATCATGACTTTGGCGCTGGTAACGGTGCCGTGAGCAGAGAAAGCCTGCTGCAGGTCTTCGTCGCGGAAAGAATAGGGCAGGTTGCCCACGTAAAGTTTGTTGCCCATGAAAGGACTCCTCAAAATGACTCAAAACGCGATGGAGTCCAATAGCCGCAAATCACCGCAATCAACAAACAATGAAGACTTAAAGCAGACGCGAAACTGACTTATCACCGCAAACTCATACTGCCAATATTTCAGCAATACCACACAATTATGCGCCAAGTAGGCGATTTCAGCCAACTTTTTTGCATTTGCCGGGTTTTGGACGTGCGGCGCACGAGAATGCTCCGTAAGCATTTTGGGCAGCTGCCAGACAAAAACCGGCAGGCTGGGCAGTTGGCTAGCCCTGCAAAAACAACAAAGGATGACGACATGATGCGGAAATGGATAAGGATTTGGGGCCTGCTCTTGATGGCCTGCCTGGCACCCGCCCTGGCAGCCGAAAAAGGCGAAAAACCGCAATTGGAGGGCAAAACCGTTGCAGCCAAGCCATTCCGGCTGGACGCGCTGCGCGGCAAGGTGGTGTTGGTGCTGTTCTGGTCAACGGACTGCGCGGTGTGCCGAGACAAGATGCCCGAATTGAGGGCCAACGTTCAGGGCTGGGCTGGCAAACCGTTCGAGCTGGTGAGTGTGAGCACGGACCGCAAACTGCAGGACGCGCTGGATTACGAGCTGATTGTTTCCCGGCTGGTGCCGCTCACGCAGCGGTTTTCCCTGCTGTGGGCGGGCGACGCGGGTTATCGCGACACCTTTGGCAAGCCGGTTCAGCTGCCGACCACTTACCTGCTGGACAAAACCGGCATCGTGGTTGAAAAATACGTCGGCCGCATCCCGCCCGAAGCCTGGGACAAGATCGCCGAGATGCTGTGAACTTGCGGGCACTAAAAAGATTTTGCCTGTCCGGATGTAAGAATTCACCGGGCCCCTTGGACCAACGTTCAACCAGCCAATCCATCACGCGGCCAGTGGCCGTATCTGGCTGGTTGATCTTTTAACCTGTCACCTCAAGGAGTTTTCCAAATGAACCAACGTGCCATGATCGCCGCCGCTGCAGCTTCCCTGATGTCCCTTGCGATGGTCTCCGTGCCCGCCGCAGCCCAGGAAAAGGAAAAATGCTTTGGCATCGCCAAAGCGGGCCAAAACGACTGCGCCAGCATTTCCGGCGCCCATTCCTGTGCCGGACAGTCCAAGGTAGATATGGACAAGGGCGAGTGGAAATATGTCGCCAAAGGAACTTGCAAGGACATGAAGGGCCTGTCTATGGACGAAGCCAAGATGATGAAAAAGAGCTGATCAGAGAGCTTCAAGCGCCTCTTTGAAGTTGTCCTGAAAAGTCCGCCATCATGTTCTGTGCTGACCCGGATTTGCCTCGTGCAGATCTGACCCAGGTCGGGATAGGCTGGCGGCACCCCCATTACGGCGAGTTGCTGGCAACCCGGCCCGATCTGGCCTTTCTGGAAGTTCACTCCGAGAACTTCTTTGCCGAAGGCGGCGCGGCGCTCGAAGTGCTGCGCCAGGGCCGCGCGCAATATCCCGTCAGCCTGCATGGCGTGGGGCTGTCGCTGGGCTCGGCGGTCGGTGTTGATGAATGGCACCTGGACCAGTTGCAGCGGCTGGTGGCGCAGATCGAGCCGGTTCGCGTTAGTGACCATGCCTGCTTCGCCCGGGGACATATCCATACGCCCGGCGGCCTGCAGCCGGTGCATGCGTCAGATTTGCTGCCAGTACCGTTCTCCAGCGAGGCGCTGGACGTGATGTGTGCCAATGTGCAGCGGGTTCAGGACCGGCTCAAACGCCCGATTTCGGTGGAGAACCTGTCAGCCTACATTGCCTGGCAATCCAGCAACATGGGCGAGCCTGAATTTCTGGCTTCGCTGGCCCACCGGACTGGCTGCGGCCTGCTGGTGGACGTGAACAACATTTATGTGAATGCGCTCAACGACCGCCTGCAGGGCGTGGCCGGTGACCCGGTGCAGCGCTGCACGGATTGGCTCGATGCCATTCCGGCCGCTGCCGTGACCGAAATGCATCTGGCTGGCCATGCGGACTGCGGCGACATCGTGATTGACGACCACGGCAGCCGGGTGTGTGACCCGGTCTGGTCCGTCTATCGCCACGCCGTGAGCCGCTTTGGTGCTGTGCCCACGCTGATCGAGTGGGACACCGACGTGCCCGCGCTGGACGTGTTGCTGGGGGAGGCGGCCAAAGCCCGCCAGTTCTGCAGCGAGGTGCTGGCATGACCGCGCTGGCCATTGAGCAGCAGGCTTTGCTGGACGCATTGTTCACACGGCACCTGGTGACGCAATCTGATGTTGCTATAAATTTAATAGCTGTTCACGCATATTACACGGGTGCTAGAGGCCTAAAAGCCTATAAAAATAACGGCTTTTCACTGGCTGAGCGCACATTGCTGGCGGCGTATCCGGTGATGGCACAGCTGCTGGGCGAAGACAGCTTCGCACTGCTGGCCCGCGACTTCTGGCTCGCCCACCCGCCGGTGCGCGGTGATCTGGCCCATTGGGGTGCGGCGCTGGGCGACTTCGTGCAGCACAACGCCCTGCTGGCGGATGAGCCTTATCTGGGCGACGTGGCGCGCGTGGAGTGGGCACTGCACCGATCCGCCAGTGCCGCCGACCGTGATGCGCAGCCAGCGACGTTTGCGTTGCTGTCCACTGTGGAGCCTGACGCGCTGACGCTGCAGCTGGCCAGCGGTGTGTTTGTCCTGGCCAGTGCTTACCCTGTGGCCAGCATCGTTACCGCTCATTTGAACAACAGCCCCACGCTCGAAGAAGTGGGCCGCAAGCTGCGCGCGGTCGAGGCTGAATGTGTGGTGGTGTGGCGCCAGGGCTTCAAGCCGCAGGTGGCGCCGTGCACCGCCGCGCAAGCGGCTTTCATGCAAGCCCTGCAGTCAGGCGCCTCTTTGCTGTCGGCGCTGGAGCGTGCTGACGAGTTTGATTTCAACCAATGGCTGCCTGCAGCCGTGCAAAACGGGCTGGTGCTTGGTGCATGGTCCATCGACCCAATCTCAACGGATATCTGATCATGAATCTGCGTAACCCTACCCTGCCAGGCGCAACCAGGCCCACATGGATCCAGCGGGGCTTGTCGCTGTCGAAAGCCATCGCTGACGCGCTGGACCTGACCCAGCCGCTGGCTGCGCTGATGGCGCGCGCTTATGTGGCACAGGTGTTTTTCCTGTCTGGCCTGACCAAGCTTCGGGACTGGGGTACCACGGTTGCCCTGTTTACCGATGAATACAAGGTGCCGTTGCTGCCACCCGAGGTGGCTGCCCTGATGGGCACCGCCGGGGAACTGGTGTTGCCCGTGTTGCTGGTACTGGGCTTGGGTGGTCGCCTGGCGGCGCTGGGCTTGTCCGTCGTGAACGTTGTTGCGGTCATCAGCTTGAGCGAGATCGCGCCCGCCGCGTTGCAGCAGCACATCACCTGGGGTGTATTGCTGGCCGCGCTGGCGATTTACGGCGGCGGCAAGTGGTCGCTCGACCATCTGGCAGGCGCCTGGGTCCGCCGCCAGATGCCGGGCTGAGCAATCCGTCTACCAGTTCACTTCGCGATCTGGCGTGGCGCCAATGCGATGGATGGACAAATCAGCGCCTTCATATTCCTCTTCCTGGCTGAGCCGCAAGCCCATGGTTGCTTTGAGCAATCCATAAACCACCAGACCGCCCAGTGCGGCCCAGGCCACACCCATGGCGGTGCCGATCAGCTGGGCTGAAAAACTCACGCCACCCAGACCACCGAGCGCCTGGCTGCCAAAAATGCCTGCAGCAAGTCCACCCCAGGTGCCGCACAGGCCGTGCAGTGGCCATACGCCCAGCACGTCATCAATCTTCCATTTGTTTTGCGTGAGCGTGAACATCACCACGAAGATGGCACCGGCCACGCCGCCTACCACCAGCGCACCTAGCGGGTGCATCAGGTCCGAGCCGGCGCACACCGCCACCAGGCCTGCCAGCGGACCGTTGTGTATGAAGCCAGGGTCGTTTTTGCCCATGGCCAGTGCCACCAGCGTGCCACCCACCATTGCCATCAGCGAGTTGACCGCCACCAGACCGGAGATCTTGTCGATGGTCTGCGCGCTCATCACGTTGAAACCAAACCAGCCGACGGTCAGCACCCAGGCACCCAGCGCCAAAAACGGAATGTTGGATGGCGGGTGCGCGCTGATGGAGCCATCCTTGCGATACCGGTTGGCGCGGGCACCCAGCAAAATGACCGCGGGTAGGGCCAGCCAGCCGCCGACGGCGTGAACGACGACTGAACCGGCGAAGTCATGAAACTCCGCACCCGTGGTGGCCTTGATCCAGGCCTGCACGCCAAAGTGCTGGTTCCAGACAATGCCCTCGAAAAAAGGGTAAATCAGGCCCACGATGACCGCCGTTGCAATCAGCTGGGGCCAGAACTTGGCGCGCTCCGCAATGCCGCCCGAAATGATGGCTGGAATGGCTGCCGCAAAGGTCAGCAAAAAGAAGAACTTCACCAGCTCATAGCCATTTTTGGCGGCAAGCTGCTCGGCACCCACAAAGAAACTGGTGCCGTAAGCCACGCCATAGCCGATCAGAAAATATGCGACAGTGGATACTGAGAAGTCCACCAGAATCTTCACCAGCGCATTTACCTGGTTCTTTTTGCGAACCGTGCCCAGCTCCAGAAACGCGAAACCGGCGTGCATGGCCAGCACCATGATGCCGCCCAACAAGATGAACAAGGCGTCTGAGCCCTGTTTTAGTGCTTCCATATTGTCCTCTTTGTATAAACTGCTTTGTATTGGTGCGAAAAACGGGAATTTCTCAATAACGCACCAAACTAAAGCAATATTCGCGCCAATATCGGGAATTACGCTCGGTAAACGTGCGGTGGTAGCGGACAGTCGCGTGACAGTTTGACCGGGTACGATGAAACAATGGAAGCTTTTCTGGTATCGACCGGCATTGTGGCGCTGGCCGAAATGGGTGACAAAACCCAATTGCTCGCGTTGATCCTGGCGGTCCGGTTCCGCAAGCCCTGGCCCATCGTGCTGGGCATTCTGGTTGCCACCCTCGCCAACCATGCCATGGCGGGCGCTTTGGGTTCTTGGGTGACCACCGTGCTGGGCCCCGATGTGTTGCGCTGGATATTGGGGGGCTCATTCATCGCCATGGCGGTCTGGATGCTGATTCCCGACAAAATTGACGAAGGCGATACGCCCACTGCACCCCGCTTTGGCGTCTTTGGCACGACCGTCGTTGCCTTTTTTCTGGCTGAAATGGGTGACAAGACGCAAATAGCGACGGTGATGCTGGCAGCGCAATACAGCGCCTATTTCTGGGTCGTCGCCGGCACCACGCTGGGCATGATGCTGGCCAACGCACCGGTAGTCTGGCTGGGCGAGCGCGTGACGCGCCTGATACCCATCCGCATCGTGCACGTGGTGTCTGCGCTGATTTTTCTGGCGTTGGGTGTGGTTGCGCTCGCCGGTTGGGGCTGAGTCAGCGTGTGGCGCTGCGCCGATAGATGACGTGGTAAGTCAGCCCGACCAGGACACTTCCACCCACCAGATTGCCGGCAATCACCGGCACTAGATTTCCTGCCATACCGCCCCAGGTCACAATGCCGTTTGCCGCAGCCGCCGGATTGAAATGCTGGATCAGCATGGCCAACGGCATGAAATACATGTTGGCGATGCTGTGCTCGAAACCGGCCGCCACAAATGCCGTTACCGGCAGCACGATGGCCACCATTCTGTCGGTCACACTGCGCCCCGCCATGGCCATCCACACGGCCATACACACCAGTACATTGCACAACACGCCACGAAAAAAAGCGTGCCCAAACGACAGGTCCTGCTTGGCCAGCGCGATCTTCACGACTTGCTGGGCAATTGCACCCCCGTTGAGTTCCGTATGTCCGCTGGCAAATACCAGCACAGCCAGACCGGCTGCACCGGCAAAATTGGCCAGACATACCAGCACCCAGTTCCGCAGCACATCGGCAGAGCTGATCTTGCGGTCTGCCCAAGCCAGGGCCAGAAGGTTATTGCCGGTAAAAAGCTCGGCCCCAGCCACCACGACCAGCAGCAGGCCCAGGGAAAAAACCAGCCCACCCAATACCGAGCCAGCCGCAAAACCCAGTGACGGGTCTGATTTCACGAGCACGTAAAAAAGGCTGCCCAGACCGATGAACGCGCCTGCGAGCCCGCCCAACATCAAAAGTGGCAACGTGGCCATGCGTGCTTTGGCAACACCGACTGTTTCGATGCGCTCGGCGATTTCGCGCGGCGCATAAGAATCTGACCCGTATAGTTCTGACATGTGAGCCTTGCAGTGCAATGAATTCTGAACTTGGATTTATACTAACCTCAATGCGCCGATTTGCTACAGCTTGCGGGCGCTTAATAAGTTCAGCTAAAGACGCCAGCCAACCCGGCCTCGCCCTTAGCCAAAAGGAATGCGACGCCGGGTTTTGTTTTTCTGATTCCAACCCATGCTGATTGCCACGCCACAGTCGATGCACTTTGCCGATGCGCTGCCCTTACAGAGCGGCGCGTCCATTCGCGCTTACGACCTGAGTTATGAAACCTACGGCACGCTGAATGCCGACAAATCCAACGCCGTGTTGATTTGCCACGCGCTCAACGCCTCGCACCACGTGGCGGGTGTCTACGCGGGTCAGGACAAGTCCGAAGGCTGGTGGGACACCATGATCGGGCCTGGCAAGTCGTTGGACACGAACAAGTTCTTTGTTATCGGCGTGAACAACCTCGGATCCTGTTTTGGCTCGACCGGGCCCATGCACATGAACCCGGACACCGGGCGCATCTATGGCGCCGACTTCCCTGTGGTGACAGTCGAAGATTGGGTGAACGCACAAGCCCGTCTGATGGATGCGCTGGGCATCGAGACACTGGCCGCGGTGATGGGTGGGTCGCTGGGCGGCATGCAGGCATTGGGCTGGACACTGCAGTTTCCGGATCGCGTGCGCCATGCGGTGGTGATTGCCAGTGCGCCCAATCTCACGGCTGAAAATATTGCGTTCAACGAGGTGGCGCGTCGCGCCATCGTGACCGACCCTGACTTCAATGGCGGCCACTTTTATGCCGACAGTAGCAGGCCAGAGACCAAACCCAAACGCGGCCTGCGCATTGCCCGCATGATTGGCCATATCACTTACCTCAGTGACGATGTGATGAACGAGAAGTTTGGCCGCCAGTTACGCGAAGCCGTGCTGGGCAGCGCCGCTGGCTACAAATATTCAACGCAGGAGGTGGAGTTCCAGATTGAAAGCTACCTGCGCTACCAGGGCGACAAGTTTGCCGAGTACTTTGACGCCAACACGTATCTGCTAATCACCCGCGCACTGGATTACTTCGATCCGGCTCGCGGGTTTGACGGCAATCTGAGCCTGGCCCTGGCGCGCGCGAAAGCCAAATTCCTGCTGGTGAGCTTCACCACCGACTGGCGCTTTTCGCCCCAGCGCAGCCGTGAGCTGGTGAAAGCCTTGCTCGATAACCGCCGCGATGTGAGCTACGCCGAGATCGATGCGCCCCATGGACATGATGCCTTTTTGCTCGACGACCCCCGTTATATGGGCGTGATCAGCTCTTATTTCGATAGCGTTTTGAAAGAAACGGAGGCGTCCGCATGAGCGACGCTTCCACGATGAAAGCCATTGCCGATCTGGTGCCGCAGGGTTCGCGCGTGCTCGACCTGGGTTGCGGAGACGGCGCGCTGCTCGCGCACCTGCAGGCGCACCGCGGCTGCACCGGCTACGGCATCGAGATAGCCGACGCCAACGTGCTGGCTTGCGTGAAGCGCGGCGTCAACGTCATCCAGCTCAATCTGGATGAAGGCCTGGCGATGTTTGACGACGCCTCGTTTGACGTGGTGCTGCAGATCGATACGTTGCAACACCTGCGCAATGCCGAGGTGATGCTGCGCGAAACGGCGCGAGTCGGCAAGACCGGCATCGTGGCCTTTCCCAATTTTGGGCACTGGCCCAACCGCCTGGCCGTGTTGATGGGTCGCATGCCGGTGACCAAACGCCTTCCTTACCAGTGGTACGACACCCCCAACATCCGCGTGGGAACCTATGCGGATTTTGAAGTGCTGGCGCAGCGCAACCAGCTCAACATCACCGACAGTTTTGGCCTGCAGGACAGCCGCCTGGTGCGCATTGCGCCCAACCTGATGGCGGGCACAGCGGTCTTCAAGTTTTCCCGCTGAATAACAAGCCAAGCACGGCTAGGCCGTGTCCAGTAGCTAAAACCGGGGCCGCTGGGGGTTGAAGTCCGGCTGGTGTTTGCGCATTTCTTTCGCATCGTCACGCTTTCGGATGCCGCAGTCCAGGTAGTTCTGGTGCAACCGGGTGAGCGCGTGGCGGTCCAGTTTGACACCCAAGCCAGCGCCCGGCGGCGGTGCCAGCACACCGTCCTTGATGGTTAATTTGCCGCCTTCGATGACTTCGTCTTCCTGCCAAGGATAGTGTGTGTCGCAGGCGTAGGTGAGGTTGGGCAGCGTCACCCCGACGTGGGTCATGGCTGCCAGGCTGATGCCCATGTGCGAATTGGAATGCATCGAGATGCCCATGCCAAAGGTACGGCAAATGGTTGCCAGGTGCTGGGTGGACCGCAGGCCGCCCCAGTAGTGGTGGTCAGACAAAATCACCTGTACGGCGTCGAGCTGTACCGTTTTGGGAATGTGGCCAAAGGCAATCGTTACCATGTTGGTGGCCAGCGGCATGGGGGAGAACTTGGCGACCTCACCCATTTCCTCCAGCGTACCCACCGGGTCTTCCAGGTATTCCAGCAGCCCTTCGGCCGCCAGCAGGGGCATGATGCGGCGCGTGGTCTCGACCGACCAGCCGCCATTGGGGTCAATCCGCAACGGGTAGCCCGGGAAGGCTGCACGCAAAGCCTGCAGGCCGGCAATTTCTTCTTCGGGGGCCAAGACGCCGGCCTTGAGCTTGATGGAGCCAAAGCCATAGGTGTCAATCATGCGGCGAGCCTGTTGCACCAGCTGCTCGGGCGTGAGGACCTCGCCCCAGTTGTCGGTCGGGTAGCCGGGGTCTTCCTTGTGTTTGGCAAACTTGTAAAACAGGTAGGCGCTGTAGGCTACGTGAGGACGAACCGCACCACCCAGCACTTGGTACAACGGGCGGTTCAGGATCTGGCCTTGCAGGTCCAGAAAGGCCACTTCAAATGCCGCCAGTGCACTGGCACGCGCCTTGTCGCCTGCGGGTGGGAACGTGGCCCCGGTATCGGGGTTGTCGCCTACCAGGCCGTACACCACGCGGGTCAGGGCGTTGAGGTCGAACGGATCCAGCCCCATGAGCTGCGGCGCAATGTTGGCCAGGTTGTGCAGTGTTTCCAGATCGCCATAACTTTCGCCCAGACCCACACGGCCGTCCGCGGTTTCCACTTCGATGATGCTGCGCAGCGCCCAGGGCTCGTGCACACCGGCCACGTTCAGGAGCGGTGGGTCACGAAACGCGATGGGGGTGACGCGGGCAGCCACGATGTGGGTGGTCGGCAGGCTCATTCAAATATCCTTTCAAGGCGATCAAGCAAGGTGGAACCGTATCTCGCCGCTCAGGCTGTCTCCCGGTTCAAGCAGGTGTGTGCCGGTGTCTGCAACCCCGCGGGCAGCGAGGTTGAACCCGTCTGCCACATGACTGACGGGCTCCAGGCACAAGTAAAGAGGCGTGTCAGGCCGATGCACCACCAAGTGGCCAAACACCGGGTCTGCCTGCATGCTCAGTTGTGCACCTTGTGGCAGATCGACGGTGGCCGTGCCATCCCAGCCGCCCACATAGTCGGTCATGCCGCCATCGGGCAGACGGCGTGGCGTCTCATACTGCTCGTTCGCCAGCAGCGCCCGGGGGCTGCCCGGCAGGTACTCTGGCGTGGCAGGCCAGAGGGTGGTGGCACCATAGGTGAGCCGGGCCGCGGGGTCATGCCGGAAGTAGGGGTGCAGGCCCATGCCCGCCGGCATGATGCGCTGGTCTGCGTTGCGCAATGTCAGGCCAACGCGAAGCTGCGAAGGCGTCAATTCGAAACGCAGGCTGGCCGTGTAGTGCCAGGGCCAGGCCGGGCCAGCCGGACTATCCAGGGTCAGCGTGACGGTGTCCGGGCCTTGCTGTGTAGCTTGCCAGGGCTGTGTGTGAGCGTTGCCATGCAGGGTGTGGGGCATGGCATTGGGGTGTGGGCGCAGTGCATGGGTTTCACCATTGACGTGCAGCAGTGCATTGGCGATGCGATTCGAATACGGGATCAGTGGATAGATGCCGCCTTTGGCCCAGTGAATGGGGTCAAAGAAGTCTTCGGGATAGGGGTGGAGAACGTCAACAGCCTCACCGCTCTCATCCACCAGCCGCAACGCGGAGACCCGGCCTCCCGCATGCGGCAGCAGCCGGGCTGAGGCACCGCCTGCATTCAAGGTGATGACAGGATTCATGGCCGCTTCAGGCATAGCCGGTCGAGCCGTCTGGCTTGACCGGCACCTTGCGTTCCCAGTGAATGTATTCCTCGGTGCCCAGCAGCTCTTCATTGATCTCGACACCCCAGCCTGGACGGTCGGGGCGAAGCTCCAGGTAGCCGTCTTTGGGCAGGTACGGGTCTTTCACGTACCAGGCGCCTTCGTTACGGTCTTCTGCCGTGACTGTAGCCTCTGTGCCGTACACATAACCTGCACCTTGCGGCAGACGGTATTCGAGGATGCGGAAGTTGGTCTGGGCGGCGCTGAAATGCACGTTGATGGCGGTGGCCAGCGGTCCCATCGGGTTGTGCGGTGCAATGGTCACGAAATGAGCCTCGGCAATGGCCGCAATTTTGCACATCTCCAGCAGGCCACCCACCACGCAGATATCAGGCTGGATGATGTCACAGCCACGCACCTGTAACAGCCTCAGGAATTCAAAGCGGCTGTACAGCGACTCGCCCGTGGCCAGTGTGCATTGGAGGCCACGCTTGAGCTCACCCCAGGCCTCAAAGTTCTCTGGCCGGATCGGCTCTTCAAAAAAAAGGGGATCGTAGGGTGCCAGTGCGTTGCCCAGCTGCATGGCCTGCGCGGGCTCGAAAATCTTGGCGTGTGCATCAAAGGCAATCTCGTACTCGGTTTTGACCGTTTCACGCAGCTTGCGGAAGTACTCGGCGGATGTCCGCACCACCTCGCCCCAGCGGTTCCGATGCATGTCGATACGAAATGGACTGAGCTTGAAAGCCTTGAAACCCCATTGCTCATTCAGCGCGTCCATTTCATCCCGCGCCAGCGCTGCGTCGGGTGCGGTGTACATGCCTGCGTACACCTGCACCCGGTCCCGCACATGACCGCCCAGCAGCATGTACACCGGCACACCGAGCGCTTTGGCGGAGATGTCCCACAGACAATGGTCAATGGCGGCAATCGCTGCCAGCCCCAGCGCGCCGGGTGGAAAACGTGTCTGCTGCATCAGGTAGTGGATCAGAAACTCGATGCGGCGCGGGTCCTGGCCCCTGAGAAAGGTGACCAGGTAATCGAACAGCGGAAACAGGGCTTTGTCAGGCCCATGGTTGTAACACTCACCCCAGCCGGTGATGCCTTCGTCCGTGTCCATCGCCAGAATGACGCGGGGACGGTTTTTGTCGCGCGACATGAACACGCGTAATCGGTCAATTTTCATGGAAGTTTCTGTTGTACAAAGAGTTAAGCATGTCCGAAGTGGTCACGCCTTGAAAAGGTGTCGTTGTGCCAGGGTCGCCTATTTTCAGGACAAGTACCTGGAGCGAGGCAAGCGGGTCTGCACGTAAATATCTTCACCTTTTACCGCTGTGATCTTCATGCGCAATCAGACGGCGCTTGCTCCGGTGTAGCGGAACCGCTTGTGCATGCCGCGTGCGCGTGGGTCAGGTTGCGGTATGGCCGACAACAGGGCCTGCGTATAGGGGTGAGTGGGTGCATCGCAGACCTGATCAGTTGGCCCGGTTTCCACTACTTTGCCGCGGTACATCACGGCTACCCGATCGCAAAAATACCGGATCACTGCAATGTCATGGCTGATGAAGATGAATGACAGCCCCAGTTTGTCCTGCAGGTTCAGCAGCAGATCCAGCATCTGCGAACGCAGAGACACGTCCAGTGCCGCCGTGGCCTCGTCCGCAACGATGATTCGGGGGTTTAGCGCAATGGCGCGCGCGATGCCGATGCGCTGGCGTTGGCCGCCTGAGAACGCGTGCGGGTAACGCTCGCGCCAGGCGGGCTCCAGGCCCACACTTTGCAACAAGTCGGCCACTCGGTCATCCAGGTCCTTGCCGGATGCTAGCCCGTTGACCAGCAGCGGTTCGCCCACAATCTGGGCGACCGTCATGCGTGGATTCAGGGAGCCTACCGGATCCTGGAAAATCATCCGCATTTCACGCCGGCATTGCTTGAGTGTGTGCTTGTTGGCCGTGACCAGATCGATTACCGTCCCGTCGGGCTGGCGGTAGTTGATTGCACCGGCGGTGGGGTCATAGACGCGCAGCAAACAACGGCCCATGGTAGTCTTTCCGGAGCCGGACTCCCCCACAATGCCCAGGGATTCGCCCGGCATGAGGGTTAGCGAAACACCATCCACCGCCTTGGTAGATGACTTGGCGCTACCAAAATGCATGGCTAGATCGCGCACTTCCAGAATCGGCTCCTGCTTCTGGGTAGGTGCTGTGCGTTGAACACGGATGTCTGCCTTGCGCCCCAGTTTCAACACCGAACCAATCAGCATCTTGGTGTACTCGTGCTGGGCTGCATGAAAAATCTGGTCCACTGGTCCTGTTTCGACGACCTTGCCGTTTCGCATGACGATCACCTGATCAGCAATCTCGGCGACCACGCCCATGTCGTGTGTGATGAACATCACGGCCATGCCATGGCTTTGCTGCAGACGTTTGATCAGGTCCAGAATCTCGGCCTGCGTGGTCACGTCCAAAGCAGTGGTGGGTTCGTCGGCGATCAGTAACGACGGGTTGCAAGCCAGCGCCATCGCAATCATCACCCGCTGTCGCATTCCGCCAGAGAACTCGAAGGTGTAACGATCTACGGCTTTGTCGGGATTGGGAATCTCTACCTGAGTCAGCAGCTCAATGCAACGTGCCCGGGCTTCAGCCTTGGACATTTTGATATGAAGCTGCAAGACCTCGATGATCTGGTTGCCAACTGTGTGAACAGGTGACAGCGATGACATTGGCTCCTGAAAGATCATGGCGATTTCTGCGCCACGCACAGCGCGAATTTCCTTGCCTCGAGACGGGAGCTTGGCCAGGTCAACGCTGGAGCCGTTCGCACGGTTCAAGACCATCGATCCGCCTATGATGCGCCCAGGCTCATCAACGATCTGAAGAATGGACCGAGCGGTCACGCTCTTGCCACTACCGCTTTCGCCTACGACACACAGCGTGCGCCCGCGCTCGACATCAAACGAAACACCATCGACCGCCTTGATCGTGCCGTTACGAACCGGAAAATGGGTGCTCAGATCACGCACCTGCAGAAGAGGGGTCACTGCGCCCGCAGCGACCGTGTTGGATTTGCCTTGGGTCATGGTCATTTGTTGTAGGGGTCGGATGCGTCACGCAGACCATCGCCCAAAAAGTTCAAGGCAATCACGGCAAGCACTACGGCTGCGCCTGGTGCAAATAGCCAGGGTGCCGTGGCGATTGAACGAATATTCTGCGCTTCGCGCAACAACACGCCCCATGAGATGGTGGGTGGTTGCAATCCAAGGCCCAGAAAGCTGAGGGATGTTTCCGCCAGAATCATGGCAGGAATGGCCAGACTGACCGATGCAATGATGTGACTCGAAAAGCTCGGCAACATGTGCCGGAAAATGATGCGCCCTTCAGATGCGCCATCAAGCCGAGCCGCAGTCACGAATTCCTCCGTTCGCAGGCTCAGGAAGCGCCCACGTACCACTCGGGCCAGTTGTGCCCAGCCCGTTAATGACAGGATGACCGTGATCATCAGGTAATTGAGGGTGGCTGGCCAGTCTTGGGGAAGAGCGGCCGCCAGTGCCAGCCAGATGGGAATAGTGGGCAGGGACAGCACCAGTTCGATCACCCGCTGGATGGCAAAGTCAATGCGTCCGCCGTAATAACCAGAGATGCCGCCCAGAATGATTCCGAGTGTGAGTGACAGGAACACACCCAGTAAACCGACGGAAAGGGAAATCTGGGCGCCCAGCATAATGCGGCTGTACACGCAGCGTCCCAGGCGATCTGCACCGAAAAAGAACAGGGGCTGACTCGCGTCCTGAGATGCAAAGAGATGTGTGCGTGCGTTGAACAGGCCCAGCACGGAATACTCGTAACCTTCACCAAACATCTGCAGGTAGACCTTGCGCTCGCCGTCTTCCTTGTAAACGGAAGCCAATGTGACCGGGTCGCGCGCCAGAACGTAAGGATGAATATAGGGTCGTATCGACCATGACCCGTTCTCGCCAGAGTCGATGATGTGCAGTGCCTGTGGTGGGTGAAACACCGCACGTCGGTTTTGCTGGGATGGGTCGTTCACGGCGAAGAACCCGGGTACAACCGCTACCACATACAAAACAATTGTGACAAACAGACCCACCATGGCCAGACGATGGCGTTTGAAAGCCCACCAGACCAGTTGCCATTGGGAGGCAACGGCCAGACGGCTGAATACCAGATCACCCGCGCCATCGGCGACCGGGGAGGGAGCAGTAGTATTGTTCAAGGCGAATTACTCGAGGCGAATGCGTGGGTCAACCAGCGCCAGAAGGATGTCGCTGATCAACGATCCAAGAACGGTCAGCGTGCAGATCAGCAGGATGAAGGCACCGGCCAGGTACATGTCCTGGCTCATGAGGGACTGCAGCAGCAATGGCCCGGCTGTGGGAAGACTCAGCACAATGGCCACGATGATGGAGCCGGATACCAGGTTGGGTAGCAGCCATGCAATGGTTGAAATGAAGGGGTTGAGTGCCAGACGCATGGGGTATTTCACCAGCAGCGTGAACTCTGACAACCCCTTGGCTCGTGCAGTCGTCACATAAGGCCGGTTGAGCTCGTCCAGCATATTGGCCCGCATGACGCGAATCAGGCTGGCGGTTCCGGAAACGGCCAGAATGATCACCGGGATCCACAAATGCTGCAGCATGTCCACCACCTTGGCGATGCTCCAGGGGGCTGTCAGGTATTGCTCGGAAAACAGGCCACCTACGTTTTGTCCAAACTCAACAGCAGCGATGTACATCAGCACCAGTGCCAGCAGAAAGCTAGGTACGGCCAGCCCCAGAAAAGACAGAAAGGTGACAACGTAGTCACCGATCGAGTATTTTTTGACGGCGGAAAAAACGCCGATGGGCAGGGCGATGCCCCAAGTCACCAACAATGTGGAAAACGTCAACACCAGCGTCAGAGCCATGCGTTCCCAAATCAGGTCGCCCACGGGTTGTTGCCACTCAAAACTCAATCCGAAATCACCACGGAAAATGATGTTGGAAATCCATTTCCAATACTGAACGATCATGGGTTGGTCCAGCCCGAACCGGCTTCTGAGATCGGCCGCCGTGTTCTGGTCGACTACCTCATTGGAGGCGGCTAATGTGGCGATGTAGGTGGTGACATAGTCGCCCGGCGGCAACTGGATCAGCACAAATGACAGAAAACTGATCGCGACAAGAAACGGCAACATCCATAGAAGCCGTTTGACGATGAAGGCAAACATGCGGGGTATCCCTTGAAGGCGACACCCGGGTAGCAGACGGCCATGCGTCTCCTACCCGGGTACCTGTGCAGACAGAACCTCGGGCTTTAGGTGCGTGTAAAGAAGAACTGCTGCGGCAATGCTGGGCCAGGGTTTGGCCACGCCCAGGAGTTGGGGTAACTCTTGGGCACGTTTTGCAGGTTCGTTTTGACAATGCCAAAGGTGTTCACCGCCAGACAGACACCGATGGTTTCAAAAGACTCGGCAGCAAGGTCGAATACTTTTTTCATGGCTTCACCGCGTTTCTTCAGGTCGGCAGTCGCCAGCGCATCATCAAACAGTTTCTTGCGCTGCTTCTGGCTTTCTGGCGGCTCCTGGCCGTCTTTGCCACCTGACGCAAACCATTGGGTCCAGGGAATCGCGTAACGCGAACCTTGAATGTGCTGAGCGTAATAGTCGCGCGGATCCAGCATCGGGTCCAGCCCGCCGGGCCCGGGCCAGGTGGCTGCGTCATGGTCATTGCTGTCGCCACGGGTGTAGTAGAGCGCCCGCTCAATCGTGTTCACCTTCATGTCCACACCAATCTCGGCCCAATGGCGCTTGACCAACTCAAGCGTGTCCACCGCATCAGGATACAGCGTAGGGATCACGTCAATTGAGAAGAACACGCGTTGTCCATCCGGACGTAAACGGAACTTCTGCGCATCGCGTTTGCCATAGCCAATTCTGTCCAGGATTTCGTTGGCCTGTTTGGGATCATGGTTGGTGAACTGGCGAGCCAGTTTTTCGTTGTACCAGGGGTGTCCGGGGCGCGGTCCGGTTTGGTAGGGCTCTGACTGCCCGAGGTACACCAGATCGATGATCTCCTTGCGATTCATGCCGAGGGACAGCGCCTGGCGGAACTGCTTGTTTGCGAACATCTCGCGCATCTTCGGGTCTTTGTGGGTCAAATTCAGATAAATCTGGACTTGCTGCGCACTCGTTGCAACCAGTTCTAACAGGCGGTAGCCACCCTTCTGCTGGTTTTGCGACAAGGTAGGCTTGTTTTGCAGCGAATCGATGTGACGTTCCTGAATGTCGAGCTTGCCCGACAGTGCGTCCAGCATCAGCGATTCGACGTCCTGCGCGATGCTGAAATTGAGCCGGTCAATGTAGGGGAGTTGCTGCCCAGCCTGGTCAACCTGCCAGAAGTAGGGGTTGCGTTCCATCACGACGCGGGTCACGCCACCAGAGTACGCTTCAGTGACCACCCAGGGATCCAGCGTGGGTTTCTCGACGTTGCCCCAACGGGCCGGGATTTCAATGTCACCACATTTGCTGCGGAACAGGCCTGCCCAATCGGACTGGTTGGCTGCCTTGGCTTGCGCGGCCACGTTGGTGTTGTACTTGGGGTGAAACTGGCTGCAATAGTGTTTGGGGAACAGCGTGGGGTATTGTCCCAGCGGTGTGGCCAGTTGCTCCAGGAACATTGCGTAAGGTGTGGCAAAGGTGAACTTCACCGTGCTGTCATCTATTTTGACAACTTGCGCTGGTTTGTTGGCGATGACCAGCGTGGAGGGAACGGATTTATACAGCTCCGGGTTTTTTGCACACTCTTCAATCGAGAACACCACGTCATCTGCCGTGAAAGGCTTGCCATCAGACCACTTCATGCCCTTGCGCAAGTAAAAAGTGAACTCGGTTGAGGTGGCGTTGACATCCCACTTCTCTGCTACACCGGGCAACACCTCGGTGAACGCCAGATTCCAGCGCACCAATCCCTGGTTGCCTACCATCCGCAGAATACCGTTGTGGTCTGCACTGCCGCGCAGACCGCGCCGCAGTGCGCCGCCGTACACCCCTACTTTTTCGGCCTGAACCACGAGGGGTGACGCAGGCAACCGCTGTGCTAACGCCGGTAGCTTGCCGTCAGCAACCAGTTTTCCCAGTGTCGGTGCTTCTTTGGCCTGTTGCGCGAACGCAGAGTGGCCCATGCCGGCCAATGCAGCCGCACCGGCAAAGCCCTTGAGCACGGTGCGCCGACCGGCGCTTGTGGCACTCGAGCTTGTTGTTGTCTCTTCTTTCATAGATGTTCTCCGAAAAATGTTTCAAACCCCAGAAACAGGCGTTGTTGCCATCTCTGCATGCGTCACTCACATCAACATGACCGTGGCTTTCGCCCGGCACCTGAATCAGTCACAAGAAAGCAATCGTGGGAAGATAACTGATGACTGATGACTAACGGTGTAACTTTCTCAGAAGAAATTTACCATGTCAATCGAACTGCACTCGGGTTAACCCTAGATTTCTCAAAATATACCAACGCTGCCTATGTGTTTATAGATAAGTTATCGTACAACTCGACAATTTGTCGCAAAATCTGCTTTGGAAGATCCAAAGCCGTTGAGGCTGCACAAGCCTATCCCCCGAAACACATTACCCACCATCCATCCATGAACATCGATCCTTTGAAGGTTGACGAGTTTTCTCATTCGGTTCTGGCCGTCCCACCTTTGGCGCGACGAGCCGATTTATCGCTTGACGACGCGCAAAATCGCAAGCTCATCAAGCACATCGAAGCGGGCGGATTTCGAACCCTGCTTTATGGCGGCAATGCGAACCTGTATCACACGTCGATCCGTGATTACGCACACCTGCTGGAGCAACTCGCTGCTGACGCTGCAGACACTACCCGTGTGATCCCGGCGATTGGTCCGGACTTCGGAAAAATGATGGATCAAGCCCAGTTGCTGAAAGGCACGGGTTACCGTACGGCCATGGTGTTGCCGATGCAGGGCTTCACCACGCCGGAAGGCGTTGCCACTGGCATATCCAAGTTTGTGGATACAGCGGGCATACCCGTCACGCTGTACATCAAGAGCGAGCAGTACGTGGACATCGAAACCCTGGGCCGGCTGGTAGACGAGGGGCGCATCATCGCTGTCAAATACGCCATCGTGCGGGATGAGCCGGCAAATGATCCTTACCTACAGGCGCTGATTGACCGAATCTCGGCAGCCAAAATTGTCAGTGGTATGGGCGAGCGTCCAACCCTGGTGCACCTGGCGCGTTTTGGTCTGGCGTCCTACACCACCGGCTCGGGTTGCATTGCACCCAAGGCATCCATGGCGCTGCTTCAGGCACTCAAACAAAACGACACAGCGCGTGCCCAGGCTATTCATGCACGGTTTTTGCCGCTGGAAACACTGCGTGACTCGATATCACTCATTCGTGTCCTGCACGATGCAGTAACCCTTTGCGGCGTGGCCGATATGGGCGCTCACTTGCCTTTGCTCAGCGCATCGCCGGCAAATCGGCACGCCGAAATAAAGGTGGCTGCAGAGGTGCTTCTGGCGTATGAGCAGAGCTGCTGAACCGTTCGCAAGCATGTGATACGTTGCGTCTGTCGGGGTTTCAGCTCCCCGGCATCGGGCTCCAACAAGCCCCAAGACGGTGTCCCGTCCAATAGCTGGCAACGCTTTGGAGCATTTTGTGGAAACCTCTATCAATTCCTCTTTTTCCATTTCTCCGCAACAACTTGCTGCCCGTCTGGGCCGGGCTGATGCGCCGTTGCTGCTGGATGTGCGGCGCGATGCCAAATTTCGCGAGAACCCGCGCCTGCTGGCCGGTGCGCTGCGCACCTGAAGAAGTGGCGGCTTTTGCTGCGGCCCAGTTGCCGCGTGAAGTCGTGGTGTATTGCGTTTACGGGCACAACGTCAGCGCCGATGCCGTGGCCACCCTGCGGGCGACAGGCTGGGATGCACATGCCCTGGCGGGCGGTATCGAGGGGGGAGAAGACGGCGCAGACGCCGAAAAAGACATTGCCCAGTGGCGCGCACAGCCCGCCCCGGCCATCATCAAGCGGCCTGACTGGGGGGTAACTGGCGAACGCGCCTCGCGCTGAGTTCTTCTATGTGCCAACCGCGCAGGTGTTTGCCGAAGCGAAGCGTCTGGGGGCCATGGCGTATGACATTCCCGGCGCGCCAGTGTCACACGAAGGTGAGTGCTGCAGCTTTGATGCCGTGCTGAGGGGGTTTGATCTGTCAGAACCAGCGCTGAACCTGTTGGCCACCATCGTGCGGGGTGCCGACACTGATCGCCTCGATCTGGCACCGCAGTCGGCAGGCCTGCTGGTCCTGTCGCTTGGCTTTTCCCGCCTGCATGCCGGAGATGACCTGACCATGCTGGAGGCTGCCATGCCCCTGTACGACGCGCTGTATGCCTGGTGCCGCGACAAGGTGAGCGCAACGGGTGAACCCCACAACTGGAAACCCGAGAGCATGGCTGGAGCAAAAGCATAAATGCGCCTGTCCAGCAAACAAATGACGGCGTAAGTTTTAGTGAGGCCTTGAAGTTCTGGCTCAAACTGGGCTTCATCAGTTTTGGGGGCCTGCCGGACAGATCGCCATCATGCACCGCGAGTTGGCGGAGCAGAAACGCTGGATTTCAGAGAAGCGGTTTCTGCACGCGCTGAACTACTGCATGTTGCTGCCCGGGCCAGAGGCACAGCAACTGGCCACCTACATTGGCTGGTTGATGCATCGCACGTTGGGTGGGGTGGTGGCGGGCGCACTGTTTGTGTTGCCGTCGCTGTTCATCCTGATCGGTCTGAGCTGGGTGTACGTGGTGTTCGGCCAGGTTCCCTGGGTGGCCGGGCTTCTGCATGGAATCAAGCCCGCGGTAGCGGTCATCGTGTTGCAGGCGGTGCACCGGATTGGTTCCAAAACATTGAAAAAACCGTCAGTAGCCCCTGTATTGTGGACAGTAGCAGCTATGAATTTCATACCAATCTACTTCTTTGACGTGCCGTTTCCGCTGATTGTGCTGAGTGCCGCCGGGATCGGTTGGCTGGGAGCACGGTGGATGCCCGGCCGATTTGCCGGCGGCGGTGGCCATGGCGCTGCCAGGTCGGGTTATGGGCCAGCAACGATTGACGATGACACACCCACACCCGAACATGCGCGCTTCAAGAAGTCCCGCCTCGTCAAGGTGCTGGTTATCGGCGCTGCGTTGTGGCTGCTGCCGGTGGCGATGCTGGTGGCATGGCAGGGCTGGCATGGCGCGGTGACGCAAATGGGCTGGTTCTTCACCAAGGCCGCACTTCGAACCTTCGGAGGCGCATACGCCGTTCTGCCTTATGTGTATCAGGGGGCAGTCGAGCAGTTTGGCTGGCTTACCGGACCCCAGATGATTGATGGCCTGGCCTTGGGTGAAACCACGCCCGGACCTCTGATTATGGTGGTGGCGTTTGTCGGGTTTGTGGGTGGCTGGACAAAACAGGTGCTGGGGCCGGACGCCCTGTTCCTGGGTGCAGCCCTGGCTGCCATCGTGGTGACCTGGTTCACCTTCCTGCCTTCATTTGTATTCATCCTGGCTGGCGGGCCGGTCGTGGAGTCTACCCATGGCAAACTGCACTTCACGGCGCCACTGACAGCCATCACGGCCGCAGTGGTAGGGGTGATTGCCAGTCTCGCTCTGTTTTTCATAGCGCATATCGCATATAAAACGGGGGCTACAGGCGCATTTCTATCCCAATTAGACTGGGTGGGGCTGTTGATTGCCTTTACTGCGGCCCTCGCCCTGCTGCGCTACAAGATTGGCGTGATCCCGGCAATCGCCGCCTGCGCTCTGGCAGGGCTGGCGGTTAGGTTTACTGGCTGGATCTGAGCCCGCTTCCCCCTGCTCCAGAGAATGGCTCAGGCGACGGAAGGGTCCCCGGCCATTCTGTCAAATTTCTTGAAGTAACGCTTGGCAAAGGCCACCAACTGCCCGTCCGTCGGATGGTCGCAGGGTTCGGAACCCACGATGGTTCTGGCCACGGCAGGCTGGTGTGCAACTGCCCATTCGCTGAACTTGGTTCGCGTCAGACCAGGGCCGGTCAGCAATACTTCATGTGCCCCGGCAAGTGCCTTGGCGACGTCCGCGAAAAACGACGCACTGTCTTCCGCTTTGCCCTGATGTTTGTGATGGCTGCGCGACTTGACGCGGTGCGATTCGGCATGTTCGCGGTCAAACTGCGCAACATGGGCTTCGATATGGTCGATCCAGACGACGGCATGGAAAGTAGTCATGCAAGCGTTTCTTTCAGATGGTGTGTTGATGTTCAAATTTTTCCTGGCAGGGAATGCAGCGCTGGGCTTCAGGCGCGGCGTGCAACCGCGCAGCCCCGATATCAACGCCACATTCTGTGCATTCCCCATAATTCCCGGCATCAATGCGCTTCAGCGCCGCATCAATGGCGTTGAGCTCGGCGGTTTCATGCTCGGCAATGGCGAATTCGGTTTCCCGTTCGGTAGTCACCTGTGCCCGCGAATCTTCCGGACGCTCGAAATGCGCGACCGCAGCATCTGCACGGCTCACGATACCGCCGCGTTGTTGTGCAATCTGGGCCAGCAGCGCAGTACGCATAGCCTGCAACTGCTGGCGGTAAGGATCGGCCTGGTGTTTGTCCATACATTAATCTCTTTCTATCAACAGTTTGATCATGCACTCTACAGCGGAATCCTTCTTTGACCAAGATCAACACCGCAGACAATGCACGGAACATGTTCCATTGCCCAAGGAGACGCCATGAGCCATGCAGCCATTGACTACAGCCGCTACCAGACGCTTCAAATCACCCGTCGTGGCGTAGGGGACTCCGTGCTGGATATCCAGATGAAAACCGGCACCAACGGCAAGCTGCCTACTGCTGGCCATGACGGCCACCGTGAACTCACGGAAATCTGGCGTGATGTTGGTGCTGATGACAGCGTGCGTTGCGCAGTATTGCGCGGGGAAGGTATGGGCTTTTCCGGTGGCGGTGATCTGGCGCTGGTGCAGGACATGGCCAATGATTTCACGGTGCGTACGCGTGTATGGAAGGAAGCGCGCGATCTGGTCTACAACGTCATCAATTGCGACAAACCCATTGTCAGTGCCATTCATGGCCCGGCTGTTGGTGCCGGCCTGGTAGCGGGTCTGCTTGCCGATATTTCGATCGCGGCCCGATCGGCGAAGATTGTGGATGGCCATACGCGATTGGGAGTTGCCGCCGGGGACCATGCTGCCATCATTTGGCCCTTGTTATGCGGCATGGCGAAGGCCAAGTACTACCTGCTGTTGTGCGAGCCCATTAGCGGAGACGAGGCCGAGCGCATGGGTCTGGTATCACTGGCCGTAGCTGATGACCAGCTGTTGCCCAAAGCCTGGGAAGTGGCAGACAAGCTGGCGGCAGGCTCGCAAACGGCTATTCGATGGACAAAATACGCACTCAACAACTGGCTGCGTCAGGCGGGCCCTTCATTCGATGCCTCGCTGGCGCTGGAGTTCATGGGTTTTGGCGGGCCGGACGTTCAGGAGGGGGTGGCCTCTTTGCGCGAGCGTCGGCCGCCCACCTTTTGACGGCTGCAATATGATGCTATCGGATCAACACGTTGCAGGGAGAAAACCAATGGTTCACTATGTTCGAATGCTCGTGCTGGGTTTGGCAATGGTAGCGCTAGCGGGCTGCGCCGCCCTCAGTCCGGGTCCGCGTTCTTACACTATCAGCCAGGCCCAGTTGCTGGAATTGATCGCCAAACGGTTTCCGTTCAACGAGCGTGTGGCAGAACTGCTGGATCTGCAGGCGCTGGCTCCACGCATCAAACTCCTGCCTGATACCAACCGCATCGCGACCGAGATGGAGCTCAACCTCAGCGAACGCCTGCTGCGTTCTGCCTTTCAGGGATCGTTGTCGATGGACTACGGCTTGCGTTTTGAGCCATCGGACAATACCATTCGCCTGACCGGGGTCAAGGTAAATAGCCTTCAGCTAACGGGTGTACCCGAGCGGTATCAACCATTGGTGAACGGATTGGCGCCATTCCTCGCTGAACGTTTGCTCAACGATTTTTCACTGCATCAAATCAGTGCCAAAGACCTGAGTGTGGTGAACGGCTGGGGCTATGCGCCCGGCGGTTTTCAGGTGACACCGCAAGGCCTTAGCATTTCGCTGACACCCAGGAAGGCCACCTAGTTTCCCTGGCGCTAGAAGAGTTCGACGTCACCCATATTGGTGGCTTGTTCCACCAATATCCCCTCGACAACCAGCGCTGCATGGCTGCACACCCGATTGCGGCCACTGGCCTTGGCATGGTAAACCGCTTTGTCTGCCCGCTCGAATGCTCCGCTGGGTGTGTCACCGGTACGTACCTCAGAGAAGCCAATGCTGATGGTGATGTGGCCGACTTGAGGGAATAGATGGTTCTCGGTGCTTTTTCTCAGTCGCTCCAGTGCATGGCCTGCGTCCACTTCGTTCTTGCAGCGCATCAGCACCACGAACTCTTCGCCCCCAAAGCGGTAGAGTTGGTCGTGAAATCGAAAACAGGTTCGCATCAGGCGGGCTAACAGCAGCAGCACTTCGTCACCAATCAGGTGGCCGTAAGTGTCATTGACCCGTTTGAAATGGTCAATGTCGATCATTGCCAGCCAATAGCGGCCTGCACCGGATGCATCCCTGCGGTCATTCTGCTCCAGATCTGACGCCTTGTTCTGTTCGATGGTCGCCTTCATGAAGGCGCCGTCAAATGTTTTCCGGTTGAGTAACTCGGTCAGCGTATCGCGCTCACCGTAGTCCAGCAGATTCTGAAAATTACTGTAGAGACGCAGCACGCCTGTGACCAGCTTGATGGACTCTTCCGCCAACGGGCCTTCGGTATGAACTTCGAGCACGCTTCGCATTTCAAAACTTCTGGACAGCGGGAACACCGTGATATTGGGTGAGCTGATCTGCCGTATCACTTGTTGCGTATCAAATGCCTGTTGTCGCAGGGGGTAATCGGACAGCCTGGGCAAGATGTCGCGGTTGTTCCATGCGGAGTCGGTCTTTGGCACGCGCTCTCCGGGGCCCAGGAAGGTGCATGTAAACCAGCGTTCATCATCCCGCTCGCCCACGATTCGGCAGATCGCAATGGTGAGCGGGGCAAGCAGGTCCTTGATCGTCAGGACGAGCGCGATCTCCAACTCATCCCGGTCCTTGTGGGTTGTCAGGTTGGCGAGGTTTTCTACCAGGTGGGGCATGTCTGCAGTTTACATGGGGGTTGCGGGATCAGGGTTACACCTGAGGCGCTGGCCAGGTGCTGGCGCACACTTGCCTGCGCAGGTAAAGTAGCTATCTTGACGGGTTACGCCCGTTGTCAAAATCGGGAGATTCATTCATGAGCGCACCTCTTCACCGCGAGCTTCCGGCCGGTCTGCTGGACAGCGCTCTCGCCCTGTCCGATGTGACCCGTCAATGGGACGGCGATATCGTCCGTCAGATCACGGATTACATCGGCATTCCTGCCAAATCTCCTGGCTTTGATGCGGACTGGTTGCAGCATGGTTACATTGATACGGTCGTTCGCAATGCAGCGGCTTGGGTCGAAGCCCAGAAAGTGCCGGGGTTGATGCTGGAAATCGTCCGGCTGGAAGGTCGCACACCGGTGCTGTTTTTTGAAATTCCCGCGACCAGGGCGAACAGCACGCAAACCGTCCTGATGTACGGTCACCTGGACAAACAACCCGAATTCAATGGCTGGCGATCAGATTTGGGCCCTTGGACGCCCAAATTCGAAGACGGCAAACTGTATGGCCGGGGTGGGGCAGATGATGGCTATGCGGTATATGCCAGTATTGCAGCCGTTCAAGCGCTGAAAAACCAGAACGTTCCCCATCCGCGCATCGTCGGGCTGATCGAGACGTGTGAAGAAAGTGGCTCCTACGATTTGCTGCCTTATGTGGATGCCCTGCGCACACGCTTGGGCGATGTGGCACTGGTGATTTGTCTGGACTCTGGCGCTGGTAATTACGACCAGTTGTGGCTGACTACCAGCCTGCGCGGCATGGCCAGCGGCACGCTGAAGGTAGAGGTGCTGACCGAAGGCATTCACTCAGGTGATGCCAGTGGTCTGGTGCCGTCGAGTTTTCGCATCATGCGCCAAGTGCTGGACCGTCTGGAAGACAGTGCAACCGGGCGTTTGCTGCCGGCCAGTTTTCATTGCGAAGTGCCGGCTGAGCGGCTGAACCAGGCGCGGGCCACCGCCGCGATTTTGGGGGACGAGGTTCACAAGCGGTTCCCGTGGGCGCACTATGACTGTGCTGGCTCATCCGTGTTCACATTGCCTACCACGACGGACCCGGTGCAGGCGCTGCTGAACCGCACCTGGACACCCACGCTGAGTGTCACCGGAGCGGAGGGTTTTCCTGCCATCAAGGATGCCGGCAATGTGCTGCGGCCCTACACCGCCTTCAAGCTGAGCTTGCGGTTGCCGCCATTGATAGATGCAGCACAGGCGGTGCAGGAAATGAAGCAGTTGCTGGAAGATAACGCGCCGTATCAGGCCAAAATCACCTTTGAAGGTGCGGGCAGCGCCACCGGCTGGAACGCACCAGCAACCACGCCGTGGTTTGAATCGGCGTTGCATGCCGCCTCCAATGCCCACTTTGGTTCACCTTGCGGTTACATCGGCCAGGGCGGCACCATTCCATTGATGAGCATGCTCTCCGCAGGCTTCCCCAAGGCGCAGATGATGGTGTGCGGGGTTCTGGGCCCCAAGAGCAATGCGCATGGCCCCAACGAGTTTTTGCATGTTCCGTATGCCAAGAAACTCACGGCTGCAGTGGCCCATGTGATGGCTCAAATGCCCTGAATTGCTCCTGGACGCCCCCATGTCGACTGACTCAACCCTCTCCACCTTTGTTGCCCAGGACGGCGACAACATTGCCATTCAGGACTGGCCGCTGGAGAAAGGTCAAAAATGCCGTGGCGTGATCGTCATTGTTCACGGGTTGGGAGAGCATGCCGGTCGTTACGACCATGTGGCCCAGCGGCTGAACGAGTGGGGCTTTGCGGTGCGCGGCCTGGACCAGTACGGTCACGGCGAATCGGGCGGTGTGCGTGGTGGTTTGCCCGGTAGCACGCGGCTGCTGGATGATCTGGCCGACATCGTGGACAGCACCCGCATACGTGTTGACAATGGCACGCCATTGATTCTGCTGGGTCACAGCATGGGGGGGCTGGTGGCCGGCCGGTTTGTGTCGCTGGGTGTTCGCCCGGTAGATGGGCTGATCATGTCATCGCCCGCACTGTCGCCCGGGCTGAACAGTGTCCAGAAAATCATGATGGGTGTGGTGCCCCGGTTTGCCCCCAACCTGCGGGTCGGCAACGGGCTGGATGCGTCCTTCATTTCACACGATCCGGCAGTGGTCGCTGCGTACAAGGCCGACCGTCTCGTGCATGACCGGGTATCCGGCCGGCTCGCCAAGTTCATTGTCGATGCAGGTCCGCCTGTCCTGGCCAAAGCTCCTCAATGGAAGGTGCCGACCTTGCTGATGTGGGCTGGAGAGGACAGATTGGTCAATCCGGCTGGAAGCCGTGCCTTTGCCACCATAGCGCCCAAGGCCGTCGTGACATCACGCTGTTTTGAGTCGATGTACCACGAGATATTCAACGAGCTGAAAAATGAACCCGTATTCGAGGAACTCAAGCGCTGGCTGGACAGCCGGTTCTGGTTCTAGGGAGCTTCGACCGATACCGGTCTTGCTGGCCGCATCATCAGCCATACCAGCGCAGCACCTGTCATTGCTACAGGTACCAGCGAGCCGATGTTCAGCAATGTCCAGCCACGCGTGGTGACCAGCACGCCGGATGCAAATGAGCTGACAGCCAGTGTGGCAAACATGAAGAAATTCAGTGCGCCCTGTGCCCGATCTTTCTCCGCAGGCGTGTAGGTCTGCAAAGACAGCGTGGTACTGCCCGTGAACAGGAAGTTCCACCCTACACCCAGCAGGAAAAGGGCCGCCAGAAACTGGTGCAAATCAACGCCCGAGAGCGCAATGGCGATGCACAACGCATTGAGCAGAACCCCCACACCCATGATGGGAAGCGCACCAAAACGCTTGATCAGATGACCCGTGAAAAACCCCGGCGCAAACATGCCGATCACATGCCATTCCAGCACCAGTGCCACGTCGGAAAACGGCAAGGTGCACTGCTGCATGGCGATAGGGGTGGCGGCCATCAGCAGGTTCATGACACCATAGCCCAGTGAACCGGCAATTGCAGCCACGATGAACACGGGCTGGCGCATGATTTCGCGAAGCGGTCGACCGCCATCGCCTTTCTTGAGGGGTGGTGGCGGGGGAAAATGGACGAAGCTCAGCACAAGCATGGAAACCAGTGCCACCACGGCCAGCGCCAGATACGCGCCCGCAAAAGGCGCATCCATCAGTGTGCGGGTTTGCGCCGCCAGGTTGGGGCCCAGCACGGCCCCAATCAATCCCCCGGCCATCACCAGTGATACGGCCTTTTCCCGCCATGCGGGCTCGCTCAATTCCGCAGCGGCAAACCGGTACAGCCCTGCATTGGCGTTGTAGTAGCCTGCCACCACGGTGGCAAAACACAGCAGCCAGAAATCCTTGTGGATGGCGGCATAGGCGCACAACAACGCCGATCCCAACGCAACCAGCAGCCCCAGCTGGAAAGAGGTCTTGCGACCGAAGCGATGCTGGGTTTTGGCGACCAGCCCGGTAGAAAGCGCGCCACCCACCACGTAACCCATGACAGGCAGCGTTGCCATCCAGCCGAGCGGTGCCAGGCTCAGGCCTACCAGCCCGTTGATGGCGATGAATGTGACGTTGTTGGTGAGGAAGAGGCCTTGGCAGATTGCCAATAGCCAGAGGCTGCGGTTCATACCATTAGTGTAAGGGCAGCCAGCGAAGCGGTTTCGGCCCGCAAGATACGCGCGCCCAGCGAAACGGGTGCGAAGCCTGCAGCAACCGCCAGCGCTTCCTCTGCTGTGCCCAACCCGCCTTCAGGGCCTGACAGGAATGTCACGTCCGGTCCGGTACGACCGGAATCCAGCATCAAGTCCTGCAAGGGCCGCGAACCTTCGCGCAGCGACAGCAGGTACCGGGTGCCCGGCGGTCCCTCAGTTGCCACACGCTTGATCCAGCCGGAAAGGCTGATAACCGGTTGAATCACCGGCACGCGGTTGCGCCCACACTGCTCGCAGGCAGCAACCGCTACGCTCTGCCAATGGGCCGTTTTTTTGGCAGCGCGCTCGCCGTCCAGACGCAACACCGTGCGCTCGGTCATCAGCGGCTGGATGCTGGCCACGCCCAGTTCGGTGGCTTTTTCCACCAGCCAGTCCATGCGTTCATTGGCTGGCATGCCGATGGCCAGATGAACGGCGCGCCGGGCCTCCCGCTCGACTGGTGAATAGGCCCCGATGGTGACGCCGACATCGCTGCGGCCCATGCGCTCTATGGTGGCTTCGAACTCTCCGCCATCGCCGTTGAACAAGGTGACCGTGTCGCCCGGCTGCATGCGCAACACCTGTATGTGACGCGCTGCGCCAGCGGGCAAATCAAGCTGCTGGCCAGTATTCAGCGGAGTGGGGCAGTAAAAACGGGGCATGACAATTTGCTATAAAAATAATAGCTGTTTACGCATATTCCACGAGGGCTAGAGCCATATTTGGCACTTAAAACCGGCCAAAAGCGAAGCCGCTGGCGGCCTGCGTGCCTTCCACCTGGTCCACCAGCCGCAGCAGCGGTTTGAGCTCCCGGTAACGGCTCGCCGTGGCGCGGATGTAGTTGATGAAGCGCGGTGCATCGGCCAGATACTGCGGTTTGCCGTCGCGCAAGGTGAGCCGCGCAAAAATGCCGGCTACTTTGAGATGCCGCTGCAGGCCCATCCATTCCACGCCCCGGTAGAACGCCCCAAAGTCATCGCCCACGGGCAGGCCAGCCTTGCGGGCTTTTTCCCAGTACCGGATGGTGATGTCCAGCACGAAATCCTCTTCCCAGCTCAGGAAGGCGTCGCGCATCAGGCTGGCAATGTCATAGGTGATGGGACCATAAACCGCGTCCTGAAAGTCCAGCACGCCCAGTTGCGCCTTGCCCGGCGAGATCATCAGGTTCCTGGGCATGAAATCGCGGTGCACATACACGGCAGGCCAAACCTGGCATTGTTCGATGATCAACTTGAACGTGTCGTCCAGTGTGCGCCGCATGGCGTCATCGATCATCACGCCGCGGTACCGGTGCAAATACCACTCGGGAAACAGCTCCAGCTCGCGGCGCATCAGCGCTTCATCGTAGGGCGGCAGCACATCGGGGCGGGACGCCAGCTGCCAGGCGACCAGGGCGTCCAGCGCCTGCAGGTAGAGCCCGTGGTTGGCGGCGGGATCTTCCCGGTTGATAACCTGCATCATCGTTTGATGCCCCAGGTCGCTGAGCAGCATGAATCCCTGTGCAGGTTCCCACGCCAGCACCTTGGGCACGTTCAGACCGGCCGCCATCATCAGGGCGGCGACTTTTGCAAAGGGTGCGCAGTCTTCCTTGTCCGGTGGTGCATCCATGATGATGCAGCTGCCATGGGCCTGATCCACCCGCAAGTAGCGGCGAAAGCTGGCGTCAGCGGAGGCCAGACGGAGCGTCGCTGGTACCAGCTGATGCGCTGGCGCCACCGCAGCAAACCAGCCGTTGAAGGCGGCCTCCCGATCCGGGCTGGACCACGTGATGATGGCTTTGCTGCCGGGGTCGATCATGGGGGATGGGTTGGTATGCAGGCTCATGGATAATCCATTTTACAAACCCACCTGCCCTGACCCAGCCCGCCCTCCGTTTCACGCTCCCGACCCAGCTCCCAGCCCGATGCGTTCCCTGATTCCCGCCGTGAAACGAAAGACGTCCTGCTCACGTCAGGGCCCCATGGTGCTGACACCCGTCGCCTTTGTGGTTTGGGGTTTGCTGGGTAGCGCTGGTGCCCACGCGCAGGCTTCCGAAGAGGAAGGCATCCAGCTCCAGAGCAGCCCCCTGCTGCAGGATCAACCCGGGACAGCCGCTAAAGAGTCCCTGCCAACGTTCCTGAAGGGCGATCGCACGTTCGGGCGTCCTGATCTCGAAACGGTGGTGGAGGGCAATGCCGAGCTTCGCCGGGGCGACATGGTCATTCGTGCTGACCGCATGGAGTATTTTCAGCCCGACGACCTGGCGCGCGCGCGGGGCAATGTCTACATCAACAAGGCTGGCAATGTGTATCAGGGGCCTTTGCTGGAACTCAAGGTCGAGACATTTGAAGGTTTTTTCACGCAACCCAGCTACCGGTTTCTGAAAAACGGAGCCCATGGGGAAGCAGACCGCGTTGATTTTCTGAGCGACCAGCGTATCGCCATCAAGAATGCCACGTTCACCACCTGCGAACGCACGCCCGGGCCCAGCTGGATGCCTGACTGGATATTGCGCGCGGCCAGTATTGACCTTGATAACGAAGAAGAGGTTGGACTGGCGAGAGGAGCCGTACTCAGCTTCAAGGGGATACCCATTCTCCCCATTCCCATCTTGAGCTTTCCATTGAGTGACAAGCGCAAGTCCGGCGTGTTGCCCCCCACCTTTGGCCTGGACAGCGTGAACGGGGCTGAGGTCACGCTTCCCTACTACTGGAATATTGCACCCAACCGCGATGCGACCTTGTTTCCCACGGTCATGACCAAACGGGGGCTCAACATGGGGGGCGAGTTTCGTTACCTGGAGCCGGACTATTCGGGCCAGGTCAGGCTGGACCTGATGCCCGATGACCGGCTTCGCCAGCAAACCCGATGGGGATACTCCTACAGCCATCAAGGGCGCATTACCGGATCGATGGCCCCGGACAGTGGCCTTGGGTTGAACCTCAACCTGAATCGCGTAAGTGACGACAACTACTGGAAGGACTTCACGCGCGTCTCGTCCTCGCTCACACAGCGGCTTCTCTCCAGCGACATGACGCTGAGCTGGTCGGGCCGGGGATTTTCCAATAGTGTGCGCGCCCTGAAATGGCAGACCCTGCAAGACGTGACATCTCCCATCACGCCGCCTTATGACCGCTTGCCCCAAGTCGCCACGCAGTACCAGCGCACGGGTGTCAACGGGTTTGATTTTTCGTTCAATGCGGACTACACCCGCTTTCAGGCCGACAGCACCCTGACAGGCCAGCCCAACGCGCAACGAACGTTTGCGCTGGCACAGATCAGCCGGCCATGGCAAACACCTTCCAGCTTTATCACGCCCAAGTTGCAGCTGCATGCCACGAATTACCAGTTCGACGCCCCGCTGGCCAATGGTGCCGTGTCGGCCAGCCGCACCGTTCCAACTTTCAGTCTGGACAGCGGACTGGTGTTTGAGCGTGACGCCAGTTATTTTGGCCGGGCCCTGCGCCAGACTCTGGAGCCGCGGGCCTTCTATGTTTACACCCCATTTCGGGACCAGTCCAGCCTCCCCATTTACGACTCGGGGGCGACCGATTTCAATTTCGCGAACATCTACACGGAAAATGCCTTTGTTGGCAATGACCGCATCTCGGACAACAACCTGCTGACGCTGGGTTTGACTTCGCGGCTGCTGGATCCGGACACCGGAGCCGAAGCCGCACGCTTTGGCATTGCCCAGCGACTGCGGTTCAAGAATCAGAATGTGACCCTGCCTGGCGGTACGCCAGTAACCGACCGCATCAGCGACGTGCTGCTGGGTGCGTCACTCAACTGGAACCCTTCCTGGGCGCTGGACACAACGGTCCAGTTCAACCCCAAGACCCGGCGCTCCGAGCGGTCAACCATTGGTGCGCGCTACAGCCCGGGCAACTACCGCGTGATCAGCGCAGCCTACCGGCTCCAGAGGGACCTGAGTGAACAGCTCGACGTTGGCTGGCAGTGGCCCATCAATGACCTGTGGGGAGACAAGGGGCAGGATCTTGGCCCGGGACAGGGGCAGGGTGGTGGGCGCTGGTACAGTGTGGGGCGTTTGAACTTCAGCATGCGGGACGGCAAGCTGGTTGACTCGGTAATAGGTCTGGAATACGACGCCTGTTGCTGGCTGGGCCGGGTGGTGCTGGAGCGCCTGCAGACCGGCACCACGTCTGCCACGCAGCGCATCATGTTTCAGCTGGAGTTCGTCGGATTCTCCCGGCTGGGGGCCAATCCACTGAAAACCCTCAAGGAAAATATCCCGCGTTATCAATATCTGCGCGAGCAAATCAGCTCGCCCAGCCGTTTCAGCAATTACGATTAGGCAATATGAAACACCGCGTTCTGGTTCTCACTCTGGCCGGCCTGGCCGCTTTCGGTGCAACGGTTACCCACGCGCAAAGCCTGCGCCTGCCTCAGGCCGGCGCAGCCGCTGTTGTCAAGCCCGCCGCGCCAGCGGGCAGTCAGCAGGCCGCCGACTTCATCGTCGCGGTGGTGAATTCGGAGCCCATCACCAACAACGATGTGCGCACCGAAGCCCGGCGACTGGCACAGCAGTTGGCACAGCAGCAAAATGGGCCGAAGCCGACGGCATCGGAGTTGACCAGTGAAGCGCTGGAGCGGTTGATCCGCAAAAAGGCCATATTGCAGTTCGCTGCCGAGTCTGGCATTCGCGTGTCTGAAAGTGACATTGATCAGGCCGAACAGTCCGTCGCACGTCAAAACCAGATTGACGTTGCAGAAATGTACAAACGCCTTGCTGCTGTGGATGGCATCTCGGTCAGCCAGTTTCGCAAACAGCTGCGCGAGCAAATCACCCTGACACGTGCGCGCGAGCGCGAAGTGGACGCCAGGTTGCGCGTGTCTGACGCCGAAGTAGATCAATACATCCTCAATCAAAAAAGCAACCCGGCAGATCAGGAAATCAACCTGGCGCAGATTCTCATCAGCGTGCCGGAAGCCGCCACGGCGGATCAGGTCAAGGTTTTGCAGGCCAAGGCTCAGCGCACGCTTGAGCGTGCACGTGCCGGTGAAGACTTTGCCGCACTGGCAAAAGAGCTGTCAGACGCCGCGGACAAGGCCAATGGTGGCCAGTTGGGCTTGCGCAGCGCAACCCGGTACCCGCAACTGTTTGTTGATGCCGTGCAAAATCTGAATGCGGGCGGAGTCGCGGGCCTGGTGCGCTCCGGTGCCGGATTTCATATTCTCAAGGTGGTGGAAAAGCGCGCGGCCGGGATGCCCACCATGACAGTTGTGCAGAGCCGGGCAAGACACATTTTGCTGCGACCCGGTCCCAAACTGAGCGAAGCCGCGGCCCGAACCAGACTGGAAGACTTGCGCAAGCGCATCATGGCCGGTCAGGCGGAATTCGCTGCGCTGGCTCGCGAAAACTCGCAGGATGGCAGCGCCGCACAAGGTGGAGATCTGGGGTGGGCAAGTCCCGGCCAGTTCGTGCCCGAGTTTGAAGAAGCCATGCGCGCGTTGGCTCCCGGTCAGATCAGCCCGCCCGTGACTTCGCGTTTTGGCGTACACCTGATCCAGCTGATTGAGCGCCGCACCGTTGCATTGAGCCAGCGCGAGCAGAGGGACGCGGTGCGTGAAATACTGCGTGAGTCCCGACTGGAAGAGGCTTCTGCGACCTGGGAGCGCGACGTGCGTGCGCGGGCTTATGTGGACATGCGCGAGCCACCCCAAGAGTGAAGCACATTCCCCGTAAACGGTTCGGCCAGCACTTCCTGACTGATGCGGGCATCATCGATGGCATCGTTGGCCTGATTGATCCCAGGCCCGGGCAGGCCATGGTTGAAATTGGCCCCGGTCTGGCGGCCTTGACTCAGCCTCTGGTAGAACGGTTAGGTCATCTCACCGTTATCGAACTGGACCGCGATCTGGCCGCCAGTTTGCGCACCCATCCGCATCTCACAGTGATTGAGTCGGATGTGTTGAAAGTGGATTTTTCACTCGTTGCACAGGCGCAGGACGCTGCAAAATCGGGACCTGACAGCATGAAGCTGCGGGTCGTGGGCAATCTGCCATACAACATTTCCACACCCATCCTCTTTCATCTGCTGGACTACGTTGACGTGATTGAGGACCAGCACTTCATGTTGCAAAAGGAAGTGATTGACCGCATGGTAGCTACCCCGGCGACGTCGGACTATGGCCGCCTGAGTGTCATGCTGCAGTGGCGTTACGCCATGGAGGATGTTTTGTTTGTTCCGCCCTCGTCGTTCGATCCGCCACCGCGTGTGAACAGTGCCGTGGTGCGCATGGTGCCCCGTGTCAATCCTGCCGCGGTGGACGTCAAGCGGTTGAGCGAAATCGTGCAGGTGGCGTTCAGCCAGCGCCGCAAACTGTTGCGACACACACTGGGACGCTGGCTGGAAGAAAAGGGGCTTGCAGGCACCTTTGATGTGCAGCGTCGCGCCGAAGAAGTGCCCGTGGCCGAATACGTTGAACTGGCCATGCGCGCGTGATGAAATCCGGCGCACGTAAAAAAAGCCCGTCAAACTGACGGGCTTTTTTATTGGGGAGGCGCTAGCCTCAGGCTGCTGCCAGCCAGTACCCTGCGTTAAAGGGGCTGCTCATGCGCAGCGCCAGAGGAGACACGTCCAACAGTTTGTCGGTTGGCATCTTCTCGCCCCCTTCAGTGGGGAGTTCAATCCCGGCGATGGCTTCGGTGCCATGCGCTTCGTTGTTTGCCTCGTTCGCCCGTTCTGCTTGGCTGGTGTGTGCAGAACGGGCTACAGAAAAGAATAGAAGCACCTGAACGGTATCTTTCGGTCTCCCCAGTAGTCGGCCGCATCCCGGAAGATGTCCAGCAACTGCTCACGCGCTTCCTTGTCAAACTTGGCATTCGCTGGAATGTGCTCCAGCACGGCAATAAAGCCTGGCTGGGGGCCTGACTTGTGCACCGGGTCCGTCATGCTGTCATACAGCGCGTCGAAATTCTTCCCGACGTGCGCTGGCAGCATGAACTGCTGGCCAATCATGTCCAGCACATCCTGCTTGGTCTGGGCACTGGCCAGATTGGCGTATAGAAAGTGCTGGCCCAAATCCTGGGCAGCATCCTGCAAATCCTGAACCCTGAAAGCACGGATCGACTGGACGATGTTGTTTCGCACACCGCGCAACGGTGTTTCGGCGGCAGCGCGCGATGGCGCCTGTGCCTGTGTTTCCTGATGAAGTGGCATGTTCATTCCCGCTTCTCTTTCCATAATGACGATACTCAAAATTTAGGGCACGATCCTGCGAAAGCTCGCATAGTGATCGGCCGTGTAATAACAGGCATCCGGCGTTTTCGGTTGACCGCCACATACGATGCGACGGGTTCCCCGGTGACTCACACCCGGCGTTCTCACGGTGTACTCGCGGTAATAACCTCGTTGATGCGGCGGCAGCAAACGCTCCCGATTACCAAACACCACACCATCTTTTTCATGGGGGAACGGACCACCCTGACGGATCAGGCCATAGGTCTGCGAGCCCTGCACAGGCAACTCTGTAACAGACACCGTGGCCACATCATCTGCAGTGGCGGGACCTTTGGCTTGCACCAAATTGGTCATGGACACCGCAGCGAGCAATAAGCCAGTAAGTACTAACTTGAAGCCGTTTGTCTGCACCATCCAGCGCTCCCAAACTTCGGGTTAACCCGTAAATTTCACAGTCTGTAGTGTCGTTGATTTGTGAGAAAAGCGCAAGGGCCTGCCCAAAAAATGGGCAGGCCCTTGGGGTTATCTGAACTTTTAAGTAAGTAATTGCTTACGTTTAATGACTTATCTGGTGGCGTTTGCGTCAGCAACGGTCAGTGCTGTCATATTTACAATTCGACGCACTGTGGTGCTGGCGGTCAGGACATGCACCGGTTTGGCCGCCCCAAGGAGCACCGGGCCGATCGCAATGTTGCCACCTGCAGCCGTTTTGAGCAGGTTGTAGGCAATATTGGCCGCATCGATATTGGGTAGAACCAGCAGATTGGCGTCACCCACCAGCGAGCTGTTGGGCATCAAAGCGGTACGCGCAGTGTTGTCCAGCGCCACGTCACCGTGCATTTCACCGTCCACCTCCAGCCAGGGCGCTTGAGCACGCAGAATTTCCAGAGTCTGGCGCATCTTGATTGCACTGGGCTGGTTACTGGAGCCAAAGTTGGAGTGGCTGAGCAGCGCTGCTTTCGGGTGCAAACCAAAGCGCATCATTTCTTCGGCAGCCATCACGGTGATCTCGGCCAGTTCCTCGGCGGTCGGGTCGTAGTTGACATGGGTGTCCACCAGAAACACTTGTCGGTCGGGCAACATCAGGCCATTCATGCAGGCGTAAATCTGCACGTTCTGTGGGGTGCTCGGGCTGCCACCGGCTCGCCTGCCAATGACCTGATCGATGTATTGCAGGTGCATGGCCGTTGTGCCCCAGGTACCGCAGATCATGCCGTCCACGTCACCCTTGTGCAGCAGCATGGAACCAATCAGGGTGAGCCGGCGGCGCATCTCGATCTTGGCGATTTGCACGGTCACGCCTTTGCGCTCGGTCATGCGGTGGTAGGTTTGCCAGAAATCCCGGTACCGGCGATCCTGCTCCACATTGACCACGTCGTAGTCCAGTTCTTCCTTCAGCCGCAAGCCAAATTTTTCAATACGCTGGGCAATCACGGCCGGGCGACCAATCAGTGTGGGCCGGGCCAGGCCTTCGTCCACCACGATCTGGCAGGCGCGCAGTACGCGCTCTTCTTCACCTTCGCAGTAGGCCACACGCTTGCGCGAAGCTTTCTTTGCAGCCGTGTAAATGGGCTTCATCGTGGTGCCTGAAGCGTAGACAAAGCTTTGCAGCTTGTCACGATAGGCCGCCATGTCCTTGATGGGGCGCAATGCCACGCCGCTGTCGGCTGCAGCTTGCGCTACGGCCGGTGCAATCTTGATCATCAAGCGCGGATCAAACGGCTTGGGAATCAGATATTCCGGGCCAAAAGCCAATTGCTCGCCCGCATAGGCTGCCGCCACCACTTCGCTCTGCTCTGCTTGCGCCAGCTCGGCAATGGCGTGTACAGCCGCAATTTCCATTTCGACCGTGATGGTAGAGGCACCCGCATCCAGCGCACCGCGGAAGATGTACGGAAAGCACAGCACGTTGTTCACCTGGTTCGGATAGTCGGTACGGCCCGTGGCCATGATGGCATCGTCACGTACCTGCTTGACTTCCTCAGGAAGAATTTCTGGCGTGGGGTTTGCCAATGCAAAGATCAGCGGTTTGGCGGCCATTTTGGCCACCATGTCTTTCTTCAGCACGCCTCCGGCGGAGAGGCCCAGAAAAATGTCCGCGCCATCAATGATTTCACCCAGCGTACGGGCCGATGTCTTCTGCGCAAACACGATCTTGTCGGCATCCATCAACTCGGTGCGACCTTCATAGACCACGCCAGCCAGATCGGTCACAAAAATGTTTTCACGGGGCAGGCCCAGCTTCACCAGCAGGCCCAGGCAGGCCAGTGCTGCGGCACCCGCGCCCGAGGTCACCAGCTTGACGGTTTTGATGTCTTTGCCCACCACCTTGATACCGTTCAGGATGGCGGCACCCACGCAGATGGCCGTGCCGTGCTGGTCGTCGTGGAAGACCGGGATCTTCATGCGCTCGCGCAGCTTGCGCTCCACATAAAAGCAGTCCGGCGCCTTGATGTCTTCCAGGTTGATGCCGCCAAACGTCGGCTCCAGCGAGGCAATGATGTCCACCAGCTTGTCGAGGTCGTGTTTTTCGCTGATCTCGATGTCAAACACATCAATGCCAGCAAATTTCTTGAACAGAACGCCCTTGCCTTCCATCACCGGCTTGGCGGCCAGCGGGCCGATGTCGCCCAGGCCCAGCACGGCGGTGCCGTTGGTGATTACTGCCACCAGGTTGCCCCGGGCCGTGTACTTGAATGCGTTGTTCGGGTCTTTGACAATTTCCTCGCAAGGCGCGGCGACACCGGGCGAATAGGCCAGCGCCAGGTCATGCTGGTTGACCAGCTGCTTGGTCGCGGCAATGGAAATCTTGCCGGGCGTCGGGAATTGGTGGTATTCGAGCGCGGCACTGCGCAACTCGGCGCGTTTTTCTTCGGCGTTGGCCGTTGTCTGGGGCATTGTTGTCTCCTGCTGTTATGAGTATGGCCTAAAGGCCAGCCCGCCAGCTTTGATAAGGGACGTGAATTGTAGACCCTGACAAGGGAAAACCCTAGTAGGTGGATATGCGTATGCATGAGCTCCGAGGGTGTTTCGGTTTTTACTTTCATGACTGGAATAAGCTGCTGCCCGTTCAGTCCTGCCGATGAAGATCGCCGGGGACCTTGATCCAGAGCAAAGCATCTCGTACGCCAAAAACCTAAAGTGCAAACAGATAGTCGCGAAGATGAGCGCGACAACGACATGCCAACAACGAATGGAGAGACTATGCAGGCCCCCCTGATGATGGAATTGATTGCCGCCGCCGTGGACCACGTGCTGGATACCACACAGGGCGACATTGTTTTGGGCATTCCGCTGGGGGTGGGCAAGCCCAATCCGTTTGTGAATGCGTTGTACCGCCGCATCAAGGACAACCCGGCGCGCCGCCTCAAAATCATCACCGCCCTGTCGCTGGAAAAGCCGGTGGGCAAGAGCGATCTGGAGCAGCACTTTCTGGCGCCGCTGGTGGAACGTGTGTTTGCCGACTACCCCGATCTGGAGTACGTGAAAGCCCTGCGCAGCGGCGGCCTGCCACCCAACATTGAGGTGCATGAAGTCTTCATGAAGACGGGCGACTACCTGAACAACGCCGCCGCGCAACAGGGCTACATTTCTACCAACTACACCCACATCGTGCGCGACATGGCGCTGCAGGGCATGAACGTGATTGCCCAGGCCGTCGGGGTCAAACAGACCGAAACCGGCCTGCGGCTGAGCCTTTCCAGCAACCCGGACGTGATCTTTGAGGTGGTGGAGAAGTTTCGTGCCGACAAGCTGCCATTGATCGTTGTGGGTGTCATTAACGAAATGATGCCTTTCATGCCCAACACGGCCGATGTGGGCCCCGAGTTCTTTGACGTGGTGGTGACCGACCCCGCCGGCACGCACACCGTGTTTGCTCCGCCCAACAACAAAGTCGGCCCGGCTGACTACGCCATTGGCCTGCACGCCTCCAGCCTGGTAGCAGACGGGGGCACGCTGCAGATCGGCATCGGTTCGCTGGGTGACGCCATCGCGCAGGCGCTCATCGTGCGCGACCGGCACGGTGCGGAATACAGGCGCATTCTCGAATCCATCTGCCCCGATGGTCTGGCCGGGCGCGATCTGGGCCGTTTTGACAAAGGGCTGTATGGCTGCTCGGAGATGTTCGTCAACGGCTTCCTGAAGCTGATCGAAGCCGGCATCATCCGCCGCGAAGTGTTTGCCGACACCGTGCTGCAGCGCCTGCTGAACACCGGCGCCATTGCGGATGAAACCGTGACGCCGCAAACCCTGCGTGCGCTGCTGGATGCCGGGCGTGTGCGCTCACCTTTGGGCGCAGAAGACCTGGCTTTCCTGAAGCATTTTGGCGTGCTGCGTTCGGGCGTGGCGCTCAACGGCGATCTGCTGGAGTTCGACGGCGTACGCTGCAGCGCCAACCTGCTGGACGAAGAAGCCTTTGCCCAGGTCAGCCAGAACATGCTGGGCCCGCGGCTGAAAGGCGGCATCTTCATGACGGGTGGATTCTTCATCGGCCCGCGTGACTTTTACGAGCGCCTGCGCAGCATGCCACCGCAGGAACTGGCCAAGATCGACATGACGCGCATCGACTTCATCAACCAGCTCTACGGGCAGGAAGACCTCAAGCGGGCGCAGCGCGTCAAGGCGCGCTTCATGAACACCACCATGATCGTCACGCTGCTGGGCGCCGCCGCCAGCGATGCGCTGGAATCGGGCCAGGTGGTCAGTGGCGTGGGCGGGCAATACAACTTTGTGGCCATGGCGCACGCGCTGCCCGATGCACGCCTGATCATGATGCTGCGCGCCACCCACGACAACAAAAACGGCCTCAAGAGCAGCATTGTGTGGAACTACGGCCACGTCACTATTCCGCGCCATTTGCGCGACATCGTCGTCACCGAATATGGCGTGGCGGATCTGCTGGGCCAGTCCGACAGCGAAGTCATCAAGCGACTCATCGCTGTGGCCGACTCGCGCTTTCAGGACGAGCTGGTGAAAGAGGCCAAGGCCCATGGCAAGCTCGACGCGCACTACGAAATACCCGAGCGCTACCGTCGCAACCTGCCCAACGTGCTGGCTGACACGCTGCAACCCTGGGCCGAGGCCGAGCTGTTGCCAGACTTTCCGTTTGGCACCGACCTCACGCCCGATGAGTTGAAGATCGTGCGTGCGCTGAAAAAGCTCAAACACGCCAGCGAACACCCGGCCGAGCTGCTGTCGCTCGCCTTCAAAAGCATCTGGGAAGGCAAGGAGGCGCCGCAGGCGTATCTGGAGCGTCTGGGCCTGGCCGATGTGCACAGCTTCAAGGACGCGGTCACCCGGCGCCTGTTTGCAGGTAACCTGTAGGCACCATGACCAACCACGTCCCCAACCACATCCGCCACAAGAGAGTTCACATTGCCCGCCGGGGCGTTATCTATTCGCTGATCCTTTGCGCCGTTATCTTGCTGTTCGGCGGATTCGGTTTCTGGCTGCTGGATCCGATGGTGGAGACACTGCCAGACGGCCTGTGGCTGGCCTTTACCACGGCGGCAACGGTGGGTTATGGCGATCTGGTACCCAGCACGCACGCGTCGCGCATGTTTTCTGTTCTCGTTGTGTTGCTGGGGCTGGCCGTGTTGTCGCTGGCCACCGCTTCCCTAGCAGCGATCTTTGTTGAAAAAGACGTGGAAGCCGAAGAAAAGCACATGGAGCACGACCTGATGCGCGAGCTGAAACACGTGCGCGAGGAGTTGCAGGCCTTGCGGGATGAAATCAAGGCCAAAAACAACCCTTAGCCCTTGTCAGATATGCGTGATCAGCTATAAAAACAGTAGCTAAACTTACGCCCCCACCAGCTTCGCCTGCTCCGCCCGTCGCGCAGTCTGCTTGCCGGTCAATACAAAACCCAGCTGCCGACCCTGCGGTTCGATGAACTGCCAGATACCGGGCTCCACGCTGCGCCATTCACCCGGCGTGCCCGGTGCGGGCGCGGCCACCACGATGGGCAGCGCCGGGGTTTTGATGGCCACCGGCATCAGCGGGAAAACTACCTCCGTGCGCGTGCCCGCCAGCGTGGCGGCCAATGCTTTGGCGGCGTTCATGATGGGCATGACGTAGGGCAGCGTGCGGCCGCCTGCGCTGGCGTATTGCGCGCTGTCGCCCAGCGCGTAGATGTGCGGGGCGCTGGTTTGCAGCGCGGCGTCCACCACCACGCCGCGCTCGCAGGTCAGGCCTGCAGCTTGCGCCAGCGACGTATCTGCTCTCAAACCAATAGCGCTCAGCACCGCATCGACAAGGGCTACCTGCCCGTTGGACAGCTCAACCTGCAGATGTCCGGCGGATGCGCCACCGATAGTCACTTTGTTCACGGCCTTCACCGTCGCACCAAAGTGCCAGCGCACGCCCAGGTCCGCCAGCGCGTCGCGCAGCTGCGTGCTGGCCTCAAGCGGCAGCAGCGCCGCAATCGGCCCGGTGGATGGGTCAGCCACCGTGACCGCGTAGCCAGACGCCACCAGATCATTGGCAAACTCGCAGCCAATCAACCCCGCACCCATGATCAGCACGTGTTTCTGGCGCTGCGGCTCACCGGTCAGGTGCGTGTCGGTCAGTTGGGTATAAAAACGGGTGAAATCGTCCAGCGAATTGACCGACTGCACCGCGTCTGCCGCGTTGCCCGCCACCGGCACCCGGATCGGCTGTGCACCGGTGGCCAGCACCAGCTGGCTGTAACGGAACTCGCCCTTTGACGTGGTGATGGACCGCGTGGCCGGCTGGATGGCCAGGGCGCGCGTGTGCGCCAGCAGCGTGACGTTTTGCGCCTCCACCATCTTGGCGGCCGGCGTGCTGACCAGTTGTTCGGGCGTGCGCTTTTGCGCAAACGCGTTGGAAAGCGACGGTTTGGCGTAAAAGTGGCCGCCGTCCGCGGTGATCAGCAGCACCGGCGTGGTGCTGTCCAGCTTGCGGAATTCGCGGGCCGTGGTCCAGCCGGCCAGGCCGGCGCCGATGATGATGAGAGGGTCTGTGGAGGTCATTTTCAGTCGATTTTGATGGTCAAATTGGGCTTTAGCTCTCGTCCACTATGCGTGAACAGCTATTAAAAACATAGTGAATGGTAGGGGTTATTCACTGGTAAGGCCATTGGGTTTTGGCTAAGTCGGTGATAGTTGTCGCAACATATCATCCGGGTAAAAACACAAACTAGTTATATCCGGGTAGAATCCGCTGATTAATTTCACCCGGATAAATTCATGACCTGGCTCAACACCCCCTGCACCGCCTTTGAAGGCAGCCAACGCATCGCCACCGGCGCGCTGAACGACGTGGCCCCAGTGGCCAAACGGGCGGTGGACAAATGGGCCGCCAGCAACGCGCCGCTGGCGGTGCTGATCTTCAATGACGCCACCAGCGAGGTCATCGAGCTGGACTGGCGCGGCGCGCCCGATGAATTCGCCGCCCGCCTGGCCGCCCAGGCTGTTGCACTGGAAGCCCCCGCGATCGACCAACCCGCCGAAGAAACGTCGTCATCGTCAGCAGTGTCACCCCGCGGCCCTGGCCGACCCAAACTGGGCGTGGTGGCGCGCGAGGTGACGCTGCTGCCGCGCCACTGGGAGTGGCTGGGCACGCAGAGCGGCGGCGCCTCGGTGGCGCTGCGCAAGCTGGTGGAAGACGCCAGCCGCGCGTCAGGCGTGCAGGACCGCGTGCGCCAGTGCCGCGCCGTGGGCTACAAATTCATGTCCACCATGGCCGGCCACGAACCCGGTTTTGAAGAAGCCAGCCGCGCGCTGTTTGCGGGAGATCAGGCGGGGCTGGATGCACGCATCGGCGACTGGCCGGTGGATGTGCAGGCGCATTTGAGGAGGGTGCTGGCGGATGCGTTTTATTGGGCGTGAGGGAAAGGTTTTCGGCTTCCGCGCAGTGATATCACCGCCTTAAACCACCGGCGACTTTGTCAATTTCAATATGCCGGTACAGTTGGACAGCCATCACCGTCAAATGTTTGATGCGGATGAGAAATTTCACCAAATCACGGTCTTTTGACTCCATGAAAATTCACTTCATCGCGCTTCTTTCAATTCTTCTATCGGGTTGCGCGAATCCACTTTTTGATGTCGGAAAGACCGAGACAGTACTTCCGCTAAGCAAAGCCTGGTTCGAAAGCCAAATAGTTGAATACATAACAACTGACATTTCTGATGCCAATATGGCCCAAATGATGGGGGCTAACTACGTCCCACGCCTTCGAGAAGCACTCGCAAGCCAACCGCGTGGCTCACTGGTAGAGCGTGTTTACAAGTTTGTAAATAACGAACAAATAAGCATCTTCCAGTCAGCACCCCTCCCGACAGGTGCGAATAACAAGGACAAATCCTATAGCCCTTTGTGGCGGGTTGCAGAAGTCAGGTGGATCGCAGGCTCAAACTCCCGGATTTTGAAATCAGAAGAAGAGTTACTTGCCGCCAAGGATCGCGGTGATGTTTCAATCGTGGACACGGACATCGTAGTTAACTGTCCCATCACGAGAGGCGCGGACAAGATACCACTTAGGGGCGTGCGGTGACGCCAGACCATTAGCCGCAATGGGTCCCGGTCACCTGAAACGTTGAGGCAGCACAGAATGTCATCCTTCTCAGATCCCAAGGCAATCGCCGACTACGCAGAAAACGCAACCCGACGTGTTCCCGGCTTGAATGATGTGCATCGCATGGCAGCCCTGCTATTGGCTGAGCGCACACCACTCCATGGGAGTGTGTTGGTCGTTGGCGCTGGCGGCGGCATGGAGCTCAAGTTCTTCGCTGAGTCGTTTCCTGATTGGCACCTTGATGGCGTTGATCCTTCCGCCGAAATGTTGAGTCTGGCGAAGACTGCTCTCGGGCCGCTGACTTATCGCGTCCAGCTACATCATGGATATATCGAAGCGGCACCCAAGGGGCCTTTCGACGCGGCGTCTTGTCTGTTGACCCTGCACTTCACCACCGAAGCTGAACGCTACAGAACATTGTGTGAAATTCATGCCCGATTGAAGCCCGGTGGCGTTTTTGTCGCCATGCACTACAGCATCTCTCAGAACCCTGCAGAGCGTGAACTCTGGTTGTCTCGATGTGCAGCGTTTGCGATCTCATCTGGTGTAGACCCTGAACAGGCAAGGACGGCGGCGGCGGCGATTGGCAAGCAGTTGCCCATTCTTGCCCCGGAGCAGGACGAAGAACTCATGCGAAAGGCAGGCTTCTCGGACATCAACGTCTTCTATACAGGATTGGCATTTCGCGGATGGGTAGCATATGCCTGAGCCCACATGTACAAGAAACTACGATATGAATACTCCATTCTCGGGCGGTTGCACATGCAGATCGATTCGCTACCAATGCGCCCACGCGCCCCTAGCCATGCTTAACTGTCATTGCCTGGACTGTCAGCGCTCAAGTGGCGCGCCTTTCGCGTCTGGCGTCGTCGTCATGACCAACGACCTGGATGTCATCGGTACGCCGAGGACATACTCCGTTCGTGCAAGCAGCGGCGGTCTTGCGACCCGCAGTTTTTGCGCCGACTGTGGCACGCCCTTGTTCACCTGGAGCGAAGCGAATCCGGGATTCACGTCTATCCGTTTTCCGTCGCTGGACGAACCTTCCCGGTTTCAGCCGATGCTGGACATTTGGACATCCAGTGCACAACCGTGGGTTTGCCTTGATCAGACAATTCCGCACTTTCCCCAGTCGCCCCAGCAGCCAGGTGAGCCTGACACCTGACCACTCGCATGACCGCCCCGACGTTCTTTCCGAACGCCAAAGCCTTCCGCCAATGGTTCGAATCCAACGCAAGCAACGCCGCAGAGCTGCTGGTGGGTTTCCACAAGGTCGGCACGGGGCGGCCCAGCATGTCCTGGTCTGAATCTGTGGACGAAGCACTGTGTTTTGGCTGGATTGACGGGGTTCGCAAGCGGATTGACGACGCTACCTACACGATCCGCTTCACGCCCAGAAAACCAACTTCGATCTGGAGCGCCATCAACATCGCCAAGGTCGCGCAGCTTCAGGCTGAAGGGCGCATGACGCCTGCGGGAGCCCAGGCATTTGCCAGGCGGACCGAAGCCAGATCCATGGTGTACTCTCACGAACGGGAGGAGGCCGCCGAGTTGTCCCCGGCCGAACTGCGCACCTTCAAGCGCAACAAGGTGGCGTGGCACTTCTTTGACAGCACGCCGCCCGGCTACAGAAAAGTTGTGCTGCACTGGGTCTGCAGCGCAAAAAAGCCCGAGACACGGGCTGCCAGGCTCACCAAACTGCTCGAAGCCAGTGCCGCCGGGCAGCGGCTCAGGTAAGCCGCGAATGCGGCCGAACTTTTCCAGCTCCATGAAAGCAAAAGTTGTCAGTGTCAGCTTGAACCGCGCACACGAGTTCAGCAAACCACTCGCTTCCGAGATCACACTGCTGGTCGGCCAGGGCGTGGAGGGCGACGCGCACTGCGGCGTAACGGTCAAGCATCGCTCACGGGTGAAGCAGGACCCGACGCAACCCAATCTTCGCCAGGTTCACTTGTTACATGCCGAGTTGTTTGAAGAACTTGCGGCAAAAGGGCACACCGTTTTGCCCGGTGCGCTCGGTGAAAACATCACTACCTCTGGCATCGCGCTGCTTGAGTTGCCTGTGGGCACCGAGCTGAGCCTTGGCGATGGTGCAGTCGTGCGGCTCACAGGTTTGCGCAACCCTTGTGTGCAGATTGATCAATTCCAGACGGGTCTGATGTCGGCCGTGCTCGACCGCACAGCAGAAGGCGAACTCGTCCGAAAAGCAGGTGTGATGAGCGTCGTCATTCGGGGTGGCATCGTCCGGCCAGGTGATTCGATTTCCATCGCACTACCGGCGAAACCACATGTTCGCCTTGAGCGGGTCTAGGCAGCGCCGGGCAAAGCCTACGACTTCAGCACCTTGCCCAAAAACTCCATCACCGCCTTGCCAGCTGCTTCGCGTGCCTTGGTGTTGCCTTCCAGTGTGGCGCCCTTGTCGGCGCAGAGGTCGCGGTTCAGCGTCTGCATCGCGTCCTGCGAGAGCACTTCGCCGCTGCGACGGTCCCTGAACTTGAAGTCCACCACGTCGTATTCCAGCGGGCAGCCTTCTTTGGTCTTGGGGTTGTTGCGGGCGTTCACGCGTTTGGGGTCGTCCACATCAAACTTGTGGCGCGCGCCGGGCAGCACCACCACTTCGGTGGGTGTGCCCGCCGCGCTGATGCGCTGCGCGTAGATTTTGCAGTCGCTCAAATACGCGTAGTCATCAGCGTCGCCATGCACAAACAGGATGGGCGCAGGCCCGAACACGCCCGGCTTGGCTGTGACCGACAGCGCGCCCGCACAGCCTCCGCTGTAAATAGCCAGATGCGCCACAAACCGGACGCCGGCAGGCGCCGAACCTTTTGCAATGGGCAGCACCGCGCTGCGTACGGCCGTGATGCCCCCGCGTGAGAACCCCATCACCGCGATGCGTTTGGGGTCGATGCGCGGGTGGCTGGCCAGCATGCCCAATGCGGCAAACGCATCGGCGGTATCTGCGGCAAACGGCACCAGGCTCTGGTCTTCTCCGGTGGACTTGACGCCGCGCGGGCCAAACGCGTCGATCACAAACGCCACAATGCCCTGCTCATTGAACAGCTTGGCCCAGTAGGTGATCTGCTCGGGGTAAATGCCGCCCGAGCCGTGCACCAGAATCACGGCGGGAGTTTGGCGTCGGGCGCCGCGTTGGGCGGCAATACCAGTTCGCCGCGCGCCGTGGCTGCCGGTCGCGGGCGGCTGGCCTGCATCAAGTCGCCCACGGTGGCCGGTGTGCTGGAGGCGTAGCTATAGACCCCGTTGCCCGGGCCGCTTTTGAAATCGGTCAGCGGTGTGATGGTCTGGGCGCTGGTGGCCAGACAGGCCCAGGTTGCGCAAATGGCCAGTGCGCGCAGCGTGCAGGCGATTGTCATCATGGTTGCTTGCTCCGATGGATGTGGATGGTTAGCGTGAGATGCTGAGCTTGAATGCCTTGTGAGCTACGGAGTCCAATTCAGTCACGGCGTAATAGCCGTCTGATGCCTTCACGATAAACCGGCAAGTCTCTTCGGACTCGCCCTTTTTCCATTGAACGACCATGCAAAACCGGCCATCATCCGCGACTGTCCATTTGCCCGGTGCGGTAGACGGGCGACCATTGCCGCCCCGGTTGTCTGAATAAACGATCATGTCGCCATTGGGCTCATTGGTCCATCCGTGGCGACTGCCTTTTCATTCATGCGGCTCATTTCCGGCATAGGGCCGATCGCCCGGTCAGCGCAACCGGCCTTGGCCTTGAGCTCGGTAAGTCAATACGTCTGCGCCCAGGGGGCAGAACGCGCCTGCAGACACGCCGACAAAACGGCTGCGCATGCCTCCTGACCGACAAATTTCTGCTGATGGATCAGTATCCTCCTGCCCATGATTTGCGGCAAGCCCGTACCCGCTTCGGCTTTGTTTATGCTGTGGGCAAAGAATCCCCACTTTGCCTCATGATCAGCCCCACCCGCCACCTCAGCCTCACCGCCTTCTTCACCCTGCTGCTCATCGCCCTGATGATGGGCGCCAACCATGTGGCGGCGCGCCTGGCGTTCAACAGCGGGCTGGATGTGGCCACGGCGGTGGCTTCGCGCAGTCTGGTCACTGCTGCGGTGGTGGGCCTCATCCTTTTTCTGAACCGCGTGCCCTTGCAGCCAGACGCTCGCCAGCGGCGCGGGTTACTGGTGGTGGGGCTGCTGGTTGGCATTCAGAGCCAGTGCCTTTACTCTGCCGTGGCCCGCCTGCCGGTGGCGCTGGCCCTGCTGGCGTTCAACACCTACCCGATGTGGACTGCGCTGTGGGACCGGCTGATTTACAAACGTGCACCCGAACGCGCCGTGCTGCTGGCCATGCCGGTCATCCTGCTCGGGCTGGCGCTGGCGCTGGATGTGCTGGGCGCTACGTCGGGCCTGGGTTCAGTGGGCCAGTGGCAGCGCATCGGTAGCGGTGTGGCCTTTGCGCTGGCCGCCGCAGGCACGTTCGGCCTGGCGCTGGTGTTGACCCAGCACGAAACCGCTGGCCTGGATGGTCGGGTGCGGACCGCTGGCACCATGGTGCTGACCGGGTTGATGGCGCTGGGTGTGATGGGCATGCAGGGTGGCCCGCACTGGCCGCAGGCTGTTGTGGGCTGGTGGGGCCTGGCTGCGCTGACGTTTCTGTATGGCACGGCGTTCACCATCATGTTCACTGTGCTGCCCAGGCTGGGTGTGGCGGGCAACTCGGCCATCATGAATGTGGAACCGGTGTTTGCGCTGGTGCTGGCCTGGGCCATTCTGGGCCAGGCCATTGCCCCGGTTCAGATTGGCGGCGCCTTGCTGGTGGTGGGTGCGGTGATGTGGCTGGGGTTGCGCAAGCGGTGAACTACTCCGTGTCGTTGTAGCGACAAGGAGAGCATTTCGCCCGGTCAGGGCTTAATCGCCAACTGCGGCTGCCAGCCTGGATTCGTCCCGGTGCCGGCGTAAGCGCCGCGCGTCGTCCAGGAGTCACCGGTTCCATTGAAATCGCGGTTCCAGTCGGCGTAAGCGCTCAGCCCGCTCGTGTTGAGCGCAGGGGCCTGCAATTGGCCAACTCTTGGATAAAGATCAAGCTGGCCCAATGCGGCGCCAGGATTGTTGAGATAGGTCGCGGCTGCGGCCTGGCTACCCGTGACATTGTCAATTTGAGCGGCATCAGCCCCGCTGATGCTGACCGGGTTTGCGGCGAACACCGCATTGCCGGCCACGCGCTGAGTTGTTCCGGATTGACCACCGGTGACGGAAATTCCGTTGTCGCGCGCCACGATGGTGTTGGCGAAGATCCGCACGTTGCGCACAGAGCCGTAGTGCCGCTGAATGACGACTGCTGGGCCGGAGGCGTTGACCATCAGGTTGTGGTGAAACGCAATGTTGCCCTCGCCCTGAAATAGCGCTTCAGTCGGGTTTTGCCAGAAGAAATTGCCGTAAATCTCGAAGCCATTCCCGGAGCCGGGCCCACTGGGGGGCTGGTCGCCCACCAGCAAGTTGGGCCGCGCGCCATCCGCCGAGACGAAGCTGCTCAACTTGGAAAACACGTTGTGACGGACGACCGTCGTGGTGGTGCCGGTCGGCATGCCAGCCGGGACTGAAGACCAGACAGTCTGGTGCTTGATCTGCATGCTGTAGCCGATGGTGTCGCGAATCAGGTTGTGTTCTATCAGGCCGGCCACGAAGGGGGCATTGCCGTCGGAATTCCCGAGGTACATCCCGGTGCCGGCACCGATGATTTGGTTGTTACGGATGGTCCAGTTCCACGTGGGCGCGCTGTTGGCCGCGATGCCGACAGTCTGCTGGCTGTCACCGACGCCGTGGATATAAAGATTCTCCAGCGTGATGTGATGCGAAACGCCTTGCGAGGCGACGCCGGGCGCACCCAGTCCACGATTGTTGATGTCAATATTGCGCACAACTACGTAGCTGGAGCCATCAATACGGACGGTGTTATGAGTCGATCTACCCAGGAGAACCGGCCGCGGCCCACTCTCGGGGCCGGTGATCGTGATCGGCGCCGTGGCCGTGCCGTTGATGCCAAACAGCGGGAGGCCAGGTGGGCTGCCAGTGTCATTCCCATTGCTGTCCACACCGTAATTGCCAGGCGCAAGTAACAGGGTATCGCCAGGCTTGAGCGCGGCCAGCAACGTGAGGTAATTGCCCGGATTGGCAGAAATTACATTTGATGGAGTCGGAGTTGGCGTTGGCGTTGGCGTTGGCGTTGGCGTTGGCGTTGGCGTTGGCGTTGGCGTTCCGCCAACCGCCGCCACGGGCGTGGCTGCACCACCACCACCGCATGCCACCAAAGAGGCGACTACCGCTGCAATCAACGACATTTGCATTTTTTTCACAGAACTCGATCGCACGCCTCTCGCCTCTCTAAATTGATAGCCTGGCTCAAGGATAGACCCGAAATTGCACCGAAGCCCGGGTAATCCTGTCCGCCAGCGTATCAACCGTTACAACTTGTAACGTGGCGCTCAGATCTCCACCGCCTCAAAGTCTGCCTTGGCGACTCCGCAGTCCGGGCAAGCCCAGCTCTCGGGCACATCGGCCCATTTGGTGCCGGGCGCTATGCCGTCTTCGGGGCGGCCAACGGCCTCGTCGTAGATAAAGCCGCAAACAATGCAAAGGTATGTTTTCATGTGGTTTCCTGAAATTTTAATGAATAAATCGGGCCTTGACCCTTGTGGAATATGCGCAACCAGCTATTAAATATATAGCAACTGAACTGCCTGACCAGTCAAGCCGTTACCTTGGCCAACTGGGCTTTGTAGTGGTTGGCGTGCCGTTCTTCCACTTTGGCCAGCGCGGCGAAGCGTTTTTGTGCTTTTTCCAGCGTGGCCCGAAACTGGGCCGCGTGCACCTTGCTCTCTTCAATCTGCTCGTCCATCTCGGCTACAGCCGCAGCGTGTCCTTCAGCTTCAGCGGTTTTGCGGAAGCCGGGGTACATCTCGGTGTACTCATAAGTCTCGCCGTCGATGGCGATTTGCAGCGCCTTGGCCGGTGTCATGGTGGCCTTGGGGTAGAGCAGATCCAGGTGGCCAAAGGCGTGCATCACCTCCTGGTCAGCAGTTTCCTCAAACGTGCGGGCGGTGTCTTCGTCACCCATTTCGCGGGCCAGTTTCGCGAAATAGCGGTACTTGATATGGGCCATCGACTCGCCAGCAAAGGCGGATTCGAGGTTGGCCATGGTCTTGATCTCGGGGCGTTGTTGTGTAGCAGTCATCGTGGGCTCCTGAAGGTTGAAGGATCTACTGGTAGAGGTTTTCTATCAGCACAGGACGAATGGTAGGGAATATGTATTAATTAGGCCAATTGGATTTGGCTAATGGATTGATAGGGACTATGGCGGTGGCTTGGCTACGGACCCTGCCAGTCTTGCAGGCCGTGTGGCGCAAGCCGCGTGAAAACGCGTTGACGTGGCCAACGAACGGGCCAGATAATCGCCGGTTATGCCCAATTCCCCGTCTTCGCATACGGAGCCGCTTGAGTTGACACCGCTTCTGCGGCGTTTCTCTCAGAGTGTGGTGCGACTGGGTGTTTGGCAAACCACGCTGCTGTTCAGCACGTGTGCGTCGCTGGGCTCGCTGGCGCTGACCTGGCTTTTTTTGCGCCTTATGGGCCACCAGGAGATGGGGTCGGCTTTTTACATTTCCTTGCTGGTTCCGTTGCCGATGACGCTGATCACTGGCGCAGTCATCTTTTCTCTGACAGTTGCACTGGAGCAGGCGCGTAGTCGGGCACACGCACTCTCCATGACCGACAGCCTCACCGGATTGAGCAACCGGCGGCATTTTTTGCAGGGTGTGCAGCGCGAGCTGCATCTGGCGCAGCGGCACCAGTTGCCGATGGCCCTGCTGATACTGGATGTGGACCACTTCAAGCGCATCAATGACCTGCATGGCCACAGCATGGGCGATCAGGTGCTGATTGAAATCAGCCAGTGCTGCGCTCAGGCACTGCGCACCACCGATCTGCTGGCACGCTGGGGTGGTGAAGAGTTTGTGGTCCTGTTGCCCAATACGCATCGCGACCACGCTCACCATCTGGCCGAACGGGTGCGTGAGGCAGTCGCCGGATTGGCGCAGTTACGTGTGCAATCAGAAGTGGTGCGGGTTACCGTCAGTGTAGGTGTCGCGTGTGCCGATGCCGGCCAGACCGCAACGCTGGATGTGCTGGTTCAAACGGCAGACCGTGCGCTGTATGAGGCCAAGCGCGGTGGACGCAATCAGGTTGCGCCGGTGCAACCCGAACGCGGCGAGGCCGTGCTGGGCGTCTCCCGGTTTGCGCCGATGGTGGCGACCTGACCGGACGACGCGGCCGCGCGGATCACCGCAGGGGCTGTATGCATTTACGCAACGGTCTTGAGATCGAAAAGATGGCTATCCGTGCGAACATGACCGGTCTGGCTGAACTTTCTGGCGACACTAGGCCCTTGTTGGATCTTTATGGTCGGGAGAATCATGTACCTGTCTAAGCATCTCTTTGTCTTGGCTTCGGCTTTGGCCGTGGCAGTCTCACCGGCGCTGGCCGAAAATGGCGTTACGGACACCGAAATCGTTATCGGCCAGTTTGCCGCCACCACCGGGCCAGCGGCTCAACTGGGTCTGCGCATGCAGATGGGCATGCAGAGTTACTTCAAGGCCGTCAACGCGCAAGGGGGTATTAACGGGCGTGCGATCAAACTCGTAACGCGCGACGACGGCTATGAGCCCGAGAAAGCCGTCGCCGCAGTGAAGGCGTTAATCAAGGAAGACAGGGTATTTGCATTGGCGGGCTCGGTGGGCACGCCGACGGGTCTGGCGGCACTACCGGTCATTACCGCAGAGAAGGTGCCATTGATTGGCATGTTCACCGGCGCGCAGGCATTGCGTGAACCCTTCAACCGCAATGTCTTTCATGTGCGCGCCAGTTATTTTGATGAAACCGAACGTATCGTGCAGCACGTCTCCACGATGGGAATGAAAAAAATTGCGGTGTTTTACCAGAACGATGCCTACGGTAAGGCCGGGCTTGAGGGTGTGATGCGTGCCCTGGCCAAGCGCCAGCTCATGCCGGTAGCCGTAAGTACCGTGGAACGCAACACCGTGGATGTGAGCAAGGCGCTGGACGACATCCTGAAGGCGCAGCCTGACGTCGTGGTGCAGATCAGTGCCTACAAATCCTGCGCGGCCTTCATCAAACAGGCGCGTGGCAAGGGATACGGCGGGCAATTCTTCAACGTCAGTTTTGTTGGCTCCAAAGCACTCGCCGATGAGCTGGGTGACGCCGGGCGGGGCGTGGTGATCTCGCAGGTGGTGCCGTTTCCATACTCCAGCAGGAGCGCGGTGGTACGAGACTACCAGCAGCACATGACGGAGTCCGGCCACAGTGACTTTGACTTTACGAGCTTGGAGGGCTATCTCTCCGCCCGTGTGCTGGTTGAAGGCCTGCGTCGCGCAGGCCGCACCCCCAGCCGGGAGTCCCTGATTGCCGGTCTGGAGACTTTGCGCGACTTCGACTTTGGCGGCTTTTCCGTGACTTACAGCGCCAAGGACCATCAAGGCTCAAGCTTTACCGACTTGACCATCATCGAGCGCGACGGCAAGTTCAAGCATTAAGCACTGGGTGCCCGACGGGCTTGCATCACCGTTGAGACGAGCGCGCCTGGAACCCGCGCACCGGCATATCTGCCGTGCGCTGCAACCAGTTTTTAGACGAATAGACCGACGCGGCATCGGTGGCGTGCAACGTGTAGGCGTGGCGCGAAACGGATGAACGATTGGGCGCGCTGTAATGCGGCAGCAGACCGTGAAACACCACCAGTGTGCCGGCGCTCACTTCCACAGGAATCGCAGTTTGGTCATCAGGCCAGGGGGTGGCGTCCAGCTTTTCGATGCTGGCAGCGGCATTTCCTGTTTTGACAAAACGCTCGCGCAACGGGCCGCGGTGACCACCGGGCTCCACCCACAGACAACCGTTGTCCAGGGTAGCGTCTTCCAGCGCAAACCAGAACGTGGTCACCGTGATGGGCACCGTGTCAAAAAACGTGGCGTCCTGATGCCAGCGCACCTCGCCGCCGATGCCGGGCTGTTTGAAGATGTACATCGACTGCCAGATCTGCGCCTGCTTCAGTCCCAGATCAGCGGCCAGTTCGGCCATGCCGTGGCCCCGCGAGAAGCGGTCAAATACGGGATCCAGGTCATGCATGGCATGACCTATTTTGTTGATGGACAGCGACTTGTCCTGCTTGAGCTGACCCGCAGCATCAAACGCCTCTTCCTCAAAAAAGCAGCGCACCTTGTCGGCCGAACCCATGAAGTAGTCGTCCACCCGGCGGTCCTGTTCCTGGGTGGTGAAGATCGAGATGTTCTCCGATGGGTCAAACGCGTCCACGATTTCCCCGGCCCGCGCGCGCAGGGCGGCGATTTCGGCCACGGTTTTGAAATTTGGCAACACGAGGTAACCGTTCTGCTGGTACCGGGTTTGCTGTAGCGAACTGAGCATGGGCTTGATTTGAAAGGTCAGGCGATCATGCTAACCCAGAGCGCAGCACAAACCGCTGACACCTCAGGTTACAGAACCGCTGAAATGCTTACCTGATGCGTGGCTTCAACTGCTTTTCATCCCGGTGGCTGCATGTGATAGTGAATTCACGTTCCCGGGAGAACATCATGAAGCCACTGTCCGCCATCCTTGCGCTGCTTTTCCTTGCAGTTGCGTCTCAGGCATCCTTTGCACAGGACGCCGACAAACTGCTCACCTCGCAGGTCCGGGACTCCAGAATGAAGCTGGAAGCGTCCGTGAAAGACTATCTCGTTGTCTTCAACGCGAATCAGGACGTGGATCAGGCACGGCTGGGTATTCCGCTGGCCTCATTTGCCGAGGGCCAGGTCAATATTGCTTATGACATCTCGGGGCGTAACCTGATGGCCCAATGGAACTTTGCGCAAACCAGCGCTTACGGCAACAAAATCAGGTATCACGCGTATGTTGGCGATTCTGGTGTTGTCAGCCTGGCGGTCAGTACCCGCTTTTGAGGACTGCGCAGGGGTTGACCAGTCTCTATACTGGGGTCTCCAACAACAGGAGACAGACCATGAGCAATTTGGCAGCGCGGCTAATGGCCGCTTCAGTGTTGTCAGTGGCCGCTATGGCCGCCACTGCACAGCCGGTCGAGATTGAGGGCGTGAAGTTCGAGCCTACGGCCCAGGTCGGCGGCACCACCTTGCAACTCAATGGTGCGGGGCTGCGAACGCGGGCCATCTTCAAGGTCTATGTTGCAGGCCTGTATGTTCCCCAGAAGGCAAATGACGCTGCTGCACTGCTGGCCCAAAAGGGCGCGCGCCGCGTTGCCATCACCATGTTGCGCAACGTGGATGCCGAAACCTTTGCGGGCGCGCTGAATGATGGCTTGCGCGACAACCATACCGAAGCGCAGTTCAATAGCCTGAAACCGCAAATCGACGCCTTGAATGCCAACCTGAAGGCCGTAGGTGAGGCCAAGAAGGGTGCGGTCATCCTTTTCGAGTTCATTCCCGGCACCGGTACACGGGTGATGGAGGGCGGGCAGCCACGGGGCACCGTGATTCCCGGCGAAGACTTCTTCACCGCCGTACTGCGCATCTGGATTGGTGACAAGCCGGTTGACGGCAGTCTCAAGAAGGGACTGATCGGCGGCTAGTCGCCTTCTGGTTAGTCTCTACACCTGCGGCAGCAGATACCGGCGCTCCCAGGCGCTGATCTCGTTCTGGAAGCTCTCGTATTCCAGCGCCTTCACCGCGCAGTAAGCGGTGACGAAATCATCACCCAGCAGGCGCCGGCTTTGCGCGCTGCCGGCCATCTGTTCCTGAGCCGCAACAAAGCTGCGTGGCAGGGTATGTGACTCGTGGTAGCCGTTGCTGGCAATGGGCTCCGACGCCTCCAGTTTGTCGTCCATGCCGGCGAGACCCGCCGCCAGTGAAGCGGCAATGGCCAGATAGGGGTTGGCATCTGCCCCGGCGAGGCGGTTTTCCACGCGGCGCGCAGCGGGCCCGCTGGCGGGTATGCGAAGGCCCGTGGTACGGTTGTCGTAACCCCACTGCACGTTCACCGGTGCCTGACTGCCCGACACATAGCGCCGATACGAGTTGATGAAGGGTGCGTAAATCAGCATCAGGTCAGGCACGAAGGTCTGCAGCCCGGCGATGAAGTGGCGGAAGCTGGGCGCCTCTGCACCATCGTCCAGACTGAAAATGTTGCGCCCGCTGGCATCGACCACGCTCTGGTGCAGGTGCATGGAGCTGCCTGCCGCACCGGCAATCGGCTTGGCCATGAAGGCGGCGTTCAGCCCGTGCTTGATGGCAATCTCCTTGGCTGCGTACTTGAACAGAAAAGCCTGGTCTGCCACGGCTACCGGGTCACCGTGCATCAGGTTGATCTCGTATTGCGTGGGGCCGACTTCATGAATCCACGTGTCGGCCTGCACGCCCAGCGTGACCAGTGCATCACGGAATTCGTCCCAGAAGGTGCTGAGTTCGTTGAGCAGGTTCAGGCTGAAGGCGCTTTGCCCGACCTCGGCGCGCCCACCACGCATGGCGGGTGCCTGCAAAGGCTGGGCCGGGTCAGCGTTGGGCGCAGTCAGGTAAAACTCGATCTCGGGCGCCACCACGGGCGTGAGACCCTGTTCGGTGTAGCGTGCGATCACGTTTTTCAGGATGCTGCGCGGCGCAAACTCACAGAGCCTGCCGTCCAGTTCCACACAATCGTGAATGGCCACAGCGCGCGGCGCACTGGCCCATGGCGAGAGTTTCAGCGTGCTGTAGTCGGGCACCAGCCGCACATCAGGGTCAGAATCCGGGAAGATCGGGTTGTACGAGTAGTCACCCGTCACGGCCTGCATCGGAATGGCCTGGCAGATGCGCAATTCGCCACCGGTGGCAAACGTGTTCGCAGGCATCAGCTTGCGGCGCGGGTAGCCTGAAATGTCAGGGAAGATGCATTCAACGTCACGAATGCCGTGCTGCTGGAAAAAGGCCTGGCGCTGGGTGACAGTGGCGTGGGTCATGGCCTGAATTCTAGGCGAAATTGGCCTCCAGCCCTTTTGCAATATGCGCAATAAGCTATCAAATATATAGCAATATGAGGGATGTCAAAAGCGTGTCATCGGCTCAGAAAACTCTCCAGCCGCCGCGCATTCACGTCCTGCAAGGTGCCGTGCGCCATGGTGGTCAGCAAACGGGCGCTGTCGGCAGTAGCCACGTCAATGCCCAGCCCGGCGCGCGGTGGCCAGGGCGCATCCAGGCGCAGGTACCGGTTGCGCAGCCGGTCCTCCATCATGGCCTGCACATGCTGCTGCTGGACCGAGATCAGTGTCAGCAGCAGCCTGCCGTCCGACAGCCAGCCCACCGCGCCGGAGTCATCCGTCACGCCCTCCGCCGGCTGGTAGCCCGACGTGCCCGTGCCGATGGAGAGCATCCGCACATGGTCCGGATCAACGCCCATAAAATGCTCGGCCTCGTGCAGCGCCACCTGATCCGGGGCCACGGCGAACATGCCACCATCGGCGAACAGCTCGCCGTTGATTTCCACGGAAGGAAAGTAAGCGGGCGCCGCGCTGGTGGCCATGGCAACGTCCACGGCCAATACCCGCTCATCGCCTTTTGAAGCGGGGCCATGTGGCGTCTTGAACACCTTGGTGTGGCTGCGCGTCACGTTTACCGACGGGATGACCACATGGTGCAACGCCTTGCCCAGCTTCGCGTCACCCAGGTATTCCGTGAGTGCCTCGCGCAGCGCCATGCCATCGTATTTGGGGCCCATCACCGAACGGGTCAGGTCAATCAGCCTTGATACGGCTCCTTTGGGCAAAGCGCGAGACGAGAACACCTGATCGCCCCGATCCAGAAACAGACCCAATATTTCCCGCATGGGCAACTCGAAGGCCAGCGCCACCGCCAGAATGCCACCCACGGACGTCCCCGCAATCAGGTCAAAACGCCGGCCCAGCGGCTCGCCCACCTTTTCTTCCAGATCGGCCAGCAGTGCCGCCGTGAACACACCCAGATAGCCGCCACCCGACAGTGCCAGGATGCGGAACTCTTTCTCTTTGCCAGCAGGGTCGGTAGCGGCGGGCTCGGGGCTCATGAACGGGCAAGCAGCGTTTCAAATTCCTGGTTGAACAAGTCGGTGATCACCTCCGGGTCAGGCACCAGCCGCGCGTCGGCGATCACCGCCAGCGAGGCCATGCCCCGGTAACTCATGATACTGATACCCATGCCCATTTGACGCCCCGGGTGCGGCACCCAGAACACCATGCGGTCGATGGGCACGCCAGCCAGATACAGGGTCTCGCGCGGGCCGGCCACATTGGTCATCACCACGCTGGTTTTGCTGCCAAATACCAGGTTGGCCACATCTTCCACTGCTTTCGGCCCGCGCCCGAAAATGTCCATCAGCAGCCGCATGGCCACGGGCTCGGGCGATCGCTTGAGTGCGTCCATCCGCAGTTTCGTGAGCGCCAGGCGCTGGTCAGACCGCGCACTGGCCACCGCCAGATCCAGGATGACCAGCCCAAATTCATTGCCCAGTTGACCAAACCGCTCAGGCGGCCTTAAATCAACCGGCACCATGGCGCGCACGGTGGTGTGGTTCACATCGACGCCGCGTTGTTTCAGGTACTTGCGCAGTGCCCCCGTCATGGCGGCCACCAGCACATCGTTCACCTTGGCACCATGACGGACGCCGATGGCCTTGATGTCCTTGATGGCAACCGGTCTGGACCAGGCGACGTGCTTTCTCAGTGCAAATTCACCCTTGAGCGGGGACTGCGGATCGGGCGGCTTGATCAATTCAGACAACAGCATGCCGGCCCCACCGAGCACCAGCGCCGCCTTGTCAATGACCTGCTGGGGATGCATGACCACATCCACTGCCGATGCAGCCACGGCCAGCGCATCGCGGGCGGCGCTTTCAATGGTGTCAAAAGCATTGGCAAACAGCCCGGCGCTGGCCGGCTTGGACTTGCTGGCCTTTGGAACCTGCTTTTGAGGCACCTTTGGCCTGGAGCCATCGGGCGTGGTGTCGTACAGCCGTTGCAGGACCGTCAGCATCCCCGTTCCGTCAGCGATGCAGTGATGGCAGCGCATGATGAGGGCGCTGCCACCGTTTACCCCATCGACCACATACACCTGCCACAGCGGCTGCGTGTGGTCCAGCGGTGTACTTGCCAGATCAGTGATCAGGGTGCCCAGGGCGGCCTGATCGCGGGGCGCGGGCAGCGCAATGTGATGCATGTGCTGGTCAATGTCGAAATGCGGCATGTCCTCCCAGTGCGGCGTAGCCAGCGGGAAGCCGCGTTCCACCACACGCTGGTGAAACCGGTCAAACTGAACGATCCGCTCCTGATAGACCGCTCGCACCTTCTCAAAGTCAAGTGGCCGCTTCGTCAGCAAAATGCCGGTTATCACGGCAGGGTTGGCGGGCCCGTCCATGTGGTACCAGGCGGCGTCAACCGGGCTCATCGCGTGAATCGTCACAGGTCACCTCCTCTTGAAATGCTAGCCATTGCGCAAATAGTGTCTTTGACATAAGTCACGTGCGCTGCATCCCCTGGGCAGCCAAGCTTGCGCCTTTCCAGATGCCATGTAAACATGAACGCCCAAGCGATGGCGAGCAACCCGCATGATCACCCAAGAGAAAGAACCACGAATCCACCCCGACGTCCTCAAGCTGGGGCTGGTCAGCTTTCTGACCGACCTCAGTTCGGAAATGATTTTTGCCGTGTTCGCAGTTTTTTTCACCACCGTTGCGGGCGCGTCCAGCGCGTTGCTTGGATTGATCGAAGGGCTGGCAGACTTTTCGGCCTCATCGCTGAACTACTTAGCCGGCTGGCTGTCGGACCGCAATGGCAAGCGCAAGGGCTTCGTCATGGCAGGTTATGGTTTCTCCACGCTGGCTAAAACCATTCTGCTGGTGAGCAACTCCATTCCCGGCCTGAGCGTCTTCCGTGTGATCGAGCGGCTGGGCAAGGGCTTTCGCGGGCCGCCGCGCGACGCCTGGCTGTCGTCCATCGCCGGACAGGCCACACGTGGCTATGCGTTTGGTGTGCACAAGGCGCTGGACAAGGCCGGCGCGGTGGTGGGGCCACTGGTTGCGTACGGGCTGCTGTCATGGCTGGGTGAGTCCGCGCAAACCTACCAGACCCTGTTCTGGGTGGCGTTTGTTCCGGCGGTGATCAGTGTGCTGGTGTTGACACGCATCACGGACCAGCCCGGTGCGCCGCATGAGCGTGAAAGCATCAGCCAGAACTGGCAGGCCCTGAGCCCGGCTTTCAAACGCTTTCTGTTGCCAGCCGGCATTTTTGCACTGGCTTACTTCAGTCTGGGGTTTTTGTTGCTGAAGGCGCACGATGCAGGTTTCAGCGTGGCGCAGATTGTGCTGCTCTACGCCCTGTTCAACACCACCTGCGTGATGGCCGCGCCGCTGGTAGGCAAGCTGGGCGACCGCGTGGGCCGCAGCCGCATCATCGTGCTGGGCTATACGCTGTATGGGCTCATCAATCTGGGATTGGTATTTACCACCAGTCGCTGGGAAATCATTGTGGCGTTCGCGTTCTATGGTTTTTTCTATTCCATCGACGAGTCACAAAGCAAGGCTTTCATTGCCGATCTGGAGCCCGAGCGTCGTGCCACGGCTGTGGGCGTGTACAACTTTGTAACCGGGGTGCTCTACCTTCCGGCTTCGCTGGTGGCCGGCGCGCTGTGGACAGTGTCGCCCGGTCTGGCGCTGGGGCTGGCTGCAGGCTTGTCGCTTGTAGCGATTATTGTGTTCTGGTTTATGAGGCCCGCACGCTTCAGTTAACGCATCAAGGCCTCAATCTCGTCGGCCTTCACCGGCACGCCGCGGCTGATCAGTTCACAGCCGGTCTCCGTCACGATGGCGTCGTCTTCGATGCGGATGCCGATGTTGTGGAATTTCTCGGGCACGCCGTCTGCGGGGCGCACGTAGATGCCGGGCTCCACCGTCAGCACCATGCCGGGTCGCAGGATGCGCGCCGGGCGGTTGATGATGACTTCTCCCGTGACGGCGTCTTTGCGTTCGGTGGTTTTGCCGAGCTCGCCCGGTTCCAGATAACCACCGCAGTCGTGCACGTCCATGCCCAGCCAGTGGCCGGTGCGGTGCATGTAGAACTGGAAGTACGCGCGTTTTTCAATCACGTCGTCCAGGCTCCCCACCTTGTTTTTGTCCAGCAGGCCCAGGTCGAGCATGCCTTGCGCCAGCACTTTCACGCTGGCTTCATGCGGGTCGGTGAAGCGGGCGCCCGGCTTCGTGATTGCCACGGCGGCTTCCTGCGAGGCCACCACCAGGTCATACAGCGCACGCTGCGGGCCGGTGAATTTGCCATTGGCCGGAAAGGTGCGGGTGATGTCGCTGGCATAACCATCGAGCTCGCAGCCCGCGTCGATCAGTACCAGCTCGCCATCGCGCACCGGCGCGTCGTCGGCCCGGTAGTGCAGCACGCAGGCGTTGGCGCCGGCGGCCACGATGGAACCATAAGCCACAGATTGCGAGCCCTGCAGGCGAAATTCGTGCAGCAGCTCGGCATCCAGATGGTATTCACGCACCTGTTTGCCTTCGCGCAGCATTCTTGCAGACAGCTGCATCGCGCGAATGTGCGCACCCGCGCTGATCTGTGCGGCGCGGCGCATGGTGTCCTGCTCGCTGGCGTCCTTGACCAGGCGCATCTCGTCCAGAATGCCGCACAGGTCGCGCTGCTGGTCCGGGCACATCGCCCCAAAGCGCACACGGGCGCGCAGGCTGTTCAGCCAGCCATCCACTTTGGTTTCCAGTCCGCGGTGCGTGGCAAACGGGTACCAGACCACGCCGCGGTTATCCAGCAGTTTGGGCGCCTGCGCATCCAGTTCTGTGCTGGAGAACGCGGCATCCACACCCAGCACTTCCGGTGCGGCAACAGGGCCCAGGCGGAAGCCGTCCCAGATTTCGCGCTCCATATCTTTCGGGGCGCAAAACAGCGTGCAAGTGGGTCCACTGGGGCCATCGCCCGAAACGACCAGCGTGGCGTTGGGCTCCTTGAAGCCCGTCAGGTAATAGAAGTAGCTGTCGGCGCGGAATAAAAAGTCGTTGTCGCGGTTGCGCGGCTGCTCGGGCGACGTGGGGATGATGGCGACGCCGTCTTTACCCATTTTGGCGGCGAGGGCGGCACGGCGTCGGGCGTAAATGGAAAGGTTCATGGAGGTGTTCATGAGCGGATGTTCACTGTTTCAGCTTCGGATGGCGTGCAGAGAAGTCTGATTTAACCACTGAAGCCGCGCGGGTGTGCCCACGTCGGTCCAAGCCCCTTCATACCGTTCAGCGGAGACCAGTCCCTGGTCCATCGCCGCGCGCAGCAGCGGCGCCAGCGGGGCTTTGACGCCAGCCGGGTTGCCGGCGGGCATGCTGCAGTAGGGCGGCGCGAACAGGGCGCTGCGGTACAGGCCGATGGTGCTGTAAGTGTGTTTGGGCGTTGCGTCGCCCTCAGGTACATTCAGCGCCAGCCCGTCGGGTGAAAGGCCAAAATCGCCCTTGAGGTTGTGCTCGGGGTTGGGCACCAGCCAGATGTGCGCCAGCTTGCCGCTGGCCGCAAAGCGCTCCACCGCTGCTTGCGAAAACACGAAGTCCGGCACAAACACATCCCCTGCCAGCAGCCAGAACACGTCACCCAAGTGCGGCAGCGCGCGCACAATGCCGCCAGCCGTCTCTAGCGCGCCGCCAAAATCGACGCCTTCGTGGGAATAGGTGATCTGCAGTGACCCTGCAGCATGCTCTGAATTTGATAGCATCTCACGCATACCCGATTAGGGCTGCAGGCCAAAGACACTACCAAAACGGGCTGAAATCTGGTCTCCCAGCCACGCCGTGTTCACCACCAGTTGAATGAACCCGCCACGCGCCAGCGCTTCCATTGGCCACTGCATCAGCGGTTTGCCATGCACTTCCAGCAGGGGCTTGGGGCAGCTGTCAGTCAGCGGGCGCATGCGCTCGCCGCGGCCGGCGGCCAGAATCATGGCTTTGATGGGTGAGGGGTGCATGAGCGGGGTGGCTGCGGGGTGGCTGTGGTGTAAGGGCTGATGAAGTGACTCGCCGCAGTTTAGCGATTTGCCGAGCCCGGCCGGCTGCGCGGCGGCTGCGCGGCCAGGGGCGCTGGCTACACTGGGCCCCACCATGGAACTGCTTTTTCCCTTTCTCGTGATGGCCGTTGGCGTCTTTTTTCTCAAATCGCGCGACGAGCGCGGGCGCATTGCGTTGCTGGGCCAGCACCTCAGCCAGTACCAGATCGAAAAGCTGATGGAAACCCTGACCGAGGGGTATTTGCGCGCACTGGGCGAAAACGACCCTGAACGGCGCGCGCAGGTCTGGAACCTGCTGGCGAGCTCGGAAGAAAAACTTGCTGAGCAGTTCAACCGCTTCGCTGACGGATTTGCCAAAGTGGATGCGCTTCAGGCGCGGGTGAGCACGCTGCCCATCGCCCTGCCCTACGCCGACAAACTGTTTCCAGCCGCCACATTTGATGCACGCAAGGTCTTTGCCATCCATGCGCAGGGCATCACGCAGGCCGCGCAAAACAGTCAGAACCGCAGCCCCAGGGACAAGGCCTACACACTCTCGGCCGAGCTGTTTCTGATGCAGCACACCTGCCACTGGTTTTGCAAATCCAGAACCGTGGCCTCGGCCCGCCTGCAGGTTCGACACAAAACCTCGTATGCGCAGGTGCTGGCCTCCGTTGCGCCCGAGACGCGCAGCGCCTATGCCGCCGCCGTTGGCATCCGGACAGCGCCGTAACCAGAACAATCCGCCGGGCCCGCTGGCGCGTCGGTAAAATACCGGGTTTCCCCCTATCTCCAACCCCAATCCCCCGGAAAACCCCTTCGATGGCCAACACTCAAACAATGGCGAACGCGATTCGCGCACTCGCAATGGACGCGGTCCAACAAGCCAACTCGGGCCACCCCGGCGCGCCCATGGGCATGGCCGACATGGCCGTTGCGCTGTGGGGCTCCCATCTTAAGCACAACCCGGCTAACCCGAACTGGTTTGACCGCGACCGCTTTGTCTTGAGCAATGGCCATGCGTCCATGCTCATTTATTCCGTGCTGCACCTCACCGGCTACAAGCTGCCGATGAGCGAGCTGAAAAACTTCCGCCAGCTGCACAGCAAGACCGCAGGTCACCCCGAAGTGGGCCACACCCCCGGCGTGGAGACCACCACCGGCCCGCTGGGCCAGGGCATCACCAATGCGGTGGGCATGGCACTGGCCGAGAAGCTGCTGGCCAAAGAGTTCAACCAAAAAGGGCATGAGGTCGTCAACCACAACACCTATGTGTTCATGGGCGACGGCTGCCTGATGGAAGGCATCAGCCACGAAGCCGCCGCGCTGGCGGGCGCATGGAAGCTCAACAAGCTGATCGCGCTGTATGACGACAACGGTATTTCCATTGACGGCAACGTGGCGCCCTGGTTCATTGACCAGACCTCGCTGCGTTTTGTGGCCTACGGCTGGAACGTCATCGGCCCCATCGACGGTCAGGACGCCGCTGCCGTGTCGCGCGCCATTGCCGACGCCAAAAACAGCGCCGAGCGCCCCACGCTGATCATCTGCAAAACGGCCATCGGCAAAGGCAGCCCCAACCGTGCCAACACCGCCAAGGCCCACGGCGAGCCACTCGGTGCTGAAGAGATCAAGCTCACCCGCGAAGCGCTGGGCTGGAACCACGCGCCCTTCGTCATTCCGCAAGACGTGTATGCCGATTGGGATGCCAAAGCCGCTGGAGCTGCCGCCGAAAAAACGTGGAACGACAAGTTCGCCGCGTACAAGGCTGCCCACCCCGATCTGGCCAAGGAGCTGGTGCGCCGCATGAAGGGCGAGCTGCCGAAAAACTTTGCACAGACCGCTGTGGACACGGTCATTGCGGCCCACACCAAGGCCGAAACGGTTGCCAGCCGCAAGGCATCACAACTGGCGCTGGAGTCGTTCACCGCAGCCCTGCCGGAGATGCTGGGTGGCTCGGCCGACCTGACCGGCTCCAACCTGACCAACACCAAATCCACGCCGAGCCTGCGCTTTGACCTGGCCGGTGACGTGGTGCAAACGCCTGAGGGCAAGGGTGGCCGCCACATCAACTACGGCGTGCGCGAATTCGGCATGGCCGCCATCATGAACGGTATTGCGCTGCATGGCGGCTACATTCCTTACGGCGGCACGTTCCTGACCTTCAGCGACTACAGCCGCAACGCGATCCGCATGGCGGCGCTGATGAAGCTGCGCGTCATTCATGTGTTCACGCACGACAGCATCGGTCTGGGCGAAGATGGCCCCACACACCAGTCGGTCGAGCACGCCGCTTCACTGCGGCTGATTCCGAATCTGGACGTCTGGCGTCCGGGCGACACGGCTGAAACCGCCGTGGCCTGGACGGTGGCGCTGGCCAACCAATCCAAACCCACGGCGCTGCTGCTCAGCCGCCAGAACATCAGCTACGCGCCCAAGGGCGAGTCCGACGCCGCAACAGACGCCGCTGTTGACGCCTATGGTCTGGACGCCATCAGCAAAGGCGCTTACGTGCTGGCCGAGCCATCTGAAGTGGGCCTGAAGAAAAAGGCGCAAGCCGTCATCATCGCCACCGGTTCGGAAGTGCAACTGGCCCTGAAGGCGCAGGAGCTGCTGGCTGCCCGCAAGATCGCGGTGCGCGTGGTCTCCATGCCCAGCAACACCACGTTTGACAAACAAAGTGCCGCCTACAAGAGCGTCGTGCTGCCCGCCGGCATTCCCCGAGTGGCAGTCGAGATGGGTGTGACGGACGGCTGGTGGAAATACGGCTGCGCCGCCGTGGTGGGCATCGACACCTATGGTGAATCCGCCCCGGCCCCGGTGTTGTTCAAGCATTTCGGGTTCACGCCCGAGAATGTGGCCGATACCGTGCAAAAGGTTTTGGGCAAATAGATCACAAGCAGTACCGTTCAGGCTGAGTGAGCGGATTTCGGGGTTTCATTTTTTAGGAGAAAGAAAATGGCGATCAAACTAGGCATCAACGGCTTCGGCCGAATCGGGCGCAACGTGCTGCGCGCAGCGGTCCAGAACTTTGCGGACATCGAAGTCGTCGGCATCAACGACCTGCTCGAACCCGACTACCTGGCCTACATGCTCCAGTACGACAGCGTGCACGGCCGCTTCAAAGGCAGCATCGCCGTAGAAGGCAACACCCTCATCGTCAACGGCAAGAAAATCCGCCTGACCCAAGAGCGTGACCCCGCTGCCCTCAAATGGAACGAAGTAGGCGCTGACATCGTGCTGGAAGCCACCGGCCTCTTCCTGGACAAAGCCTCCGGTGAAAAACACCTGGCCAAGGTCATGCACGACAAATGGGGCATCAAACGTGGCCTCATGACCACCGTGCACGCCGCCACCGCCACCCAGAAAACCGTGGACGGCCCGAGCAACAAAGACTGGCGCGGTGGCCGCGGCATCCTGGAAAACATCATCCCCAGCAGCACCGGTGCCGCCAAAGCCGTGGGTGTGGTCATCCCTGAACTCAACAAAAAGCTCACCGGCATGAGCTTCCGGGTGCCCACCAGCGACGTCTCGGTCGTGGACCTGACCTGCGAACTCAACAGCCCTGCCACGCTGGCAGAAATCTGTGCCGAGATGAAAGCCCAGAGCCAGGGCGCCTTGAAAGGCGTGCTCGGTTATACCGAAGACAAGGTAGTAGCCACCGACTTCCGTGGCGAGACCTGCACCAGCGTGTTTGATGCCGATGCTTCCATCGCACTGGACGGCACCTTCGTGAAGGTGGTGGCCTGGTATGACAACGAGTGGGGCTACTCCAACAAGTGTCTGGAGATGGTG
>JADJII010000010.1:0-27811 GCA_016707075.1 Candidatus Egaibacter danicus | reverse complement strand
AAAACCCGGTTCGAAAAGCAGGTAACTGGCCAGTGAGTGCCGCCCCTGCCTTTTTAGCATCCCCAGCCCACTCCAGGGTCATTGCGCGTTGCGGTGGCAGTTCCAGCGCATGAATCCGGGCCAGCGGGTCGAGTGAGTTGGGCTGGAAGGCTGCTGACCGCCAGAATTTCCACGCCTTGGTATGGCAAGGCAGAGGCTGTGGAACACGCGGTAGCCGCTTCCAGGGTTTGGGTCACCCGGTCAGCCTGCTCGACATCCGCCAGCTCTGCAAGGTGTCATGAAACACACTGGCCATGGCGGGCCCGGCAATGCTGCCCAGCGTCGGACCGCGTGTCGGAAGCTGGCTGCAGCTGGCACCCAGTCCGGAGCGCCTGGGCTGCCCTGCTCCCACCGTTCACCAATACCTCGGTGGCTCCCAGATGCATGGCAGGCGAGAGGGGGGAGACCTGGCGCATGGAGCTGTCGCCAAAATTCTGATGACTCTTTACCCACAGTGGCGTTGCGGAAACAGGAACGGAATGGCACTGGGAAGCCATTAAAACGCTCAACGGTGAATGGGGTGGAACTCTGAACGCCGGCCGGGCCGCGCCCAGGCGTCCATCGGGTTGTCTTGCGGGGTGTGGCAAAAAAAGGTCCAATGCACGCAAATGGTATAGCTGGAAGCTGTAACTCGCGAGACGCTTCCAGCGTGGCGCGATGCCAGGGCTTTGTCGATGCCCGGCAGTGACACTGCGCTGGTGCAGGGTGTCTACCAGGTTGGCAGGTTGTCGAGAATCGCCCCTGCTGTTTCGTGCGTGTCTCGACAGGCCCAGGGCGGCGGTTAAACTTGCTCATCCGAACCCATGACGATAATTTGGGCCGGGCAAACGTCAGCTGACCGGATGGCACCCCAGAAATCTGCCAATTGGATCGAAAGCCTGAAGGCCTTGTGTAGCACAGGCCAGAAATGCCGCATTCAGGGCGCCAGCCGATGTGCCAATAAGCACCTGAAAGGGGAAGGTTTCGGTGTCTGCGCCTGCAATCCGAGCATGGAGGCCAGCGCTCCGCAGCACGCCCACCTGGCATGTTGCTCCATTTCGCCACCCATCAGCACCAGAGCATTGGCCGGTCGGACGGGGCTGGTTCATGCTCGCATTAATGACGGTATCCAGGCTCATGTGCATGAATTGTGCAGGGATGCGAAAGTGAATTGCAACCCTGTCTGAAATATGTCCAAAGCTCCTTACGCCACAGCGGCGAGTTGTGGCTCCTGATCACCCTTGCGGGCATCCAGTTCACCCATATCCTGACTTCGCGATCATGATGCCTCTGGGGCCTCCGTTCACGTAGTTGTTCGGTGATCACTGACGCGCAGTTTCAGATGCTGGTATCGGTTTACACTCTCTGGCCGGTGGCCTATCCGGTTTCCTGGGCGCCCCGGCCTCCACATCGACCGATTCGGACGCAAGCGCCTGCTGCTGGTTCTCTACGGTTTGTTTCAGCTGGCCACGTTGGCGTGGTGGATTGGCAACGCCCCACATGACGCTGATGATGGTACTTCATTGCCGCGGGGGTGTTTGGCGGCGTCCTGTCAGCGCTGTCCCAGACGATTGTGGGGCGATGTGATCCCTGCTCTGAGCGACGTGGGGCGCCATGAGTATTGTCATGACGTCGTTTCCCGTATAACGGTAGCCGTGGGCCGGCTGGCCTGTTTCTGGCGGCGCACCTGGGTTGGCATTCCGCGTTTTTTGGCATCGCCCTGTTGTGCGCGCTGTTCCTGTGTTTTGCTGCATGGACGCTGCCGCGATTGGACGCGCACCTGGGAGCATCGACCGACTCTTCAGCGGTCCAGCGTATCCGCGTGGTGCTGGCGGATACAAACCACCAAGGGCGTTTGTTTTTCCCTCGCTGATGATGTTTGCCGGTTTCTGGTCGGTGATTCCCTTTACATCACCATCTACATGCAGACCATCGCGGGGATGCGACCAGATCAGATTCCGTATGTTCATTTGTACGGTGGCATTGGTATTGCTTCTGACTGCCACCGCCGGGTCGGGCGGTTGATTGATCTTCGGGGCAAGCCGCAAACATTTCGGTGTGTTTGCCATTGCTGTCGTATTCCCCTATGCCGGGCCACCACACCGATGCCGCCGGCACCTGTATGTGGTGCCGAACGTTTCTACACCGTTTTTCAGCGCATGAGCGGCCGCATCCTTCCAGGCATACCATCATCACATCGGCAGCCAACCTGCGTTGCGTGGCACATTGACTATCAACGCCGCGAACCAGTCGGTAAGGGTCTCGCCGCCCTGATAGGCGGAAGTCTGATCAGTCGGGATGCGTAGGGCCTGTTGCAAAACTACTGGATGGCAGCAGTTGTCGGTGATGTGCAAGTTTGCTGGCCGTTTTCGTCGCTACCCGGTTGCAGCTGCACAGCATGGCTGCGCCAATTCCTCCACTGGCTGGTCATCTTCCGGTTGCTGGGAAGATTTAGAAATTGACATTCGTCAGAAAAAAAGGTTTATCAAAAAAAAGTTTTGCATCGTGTTATTGTGTGCGGATTGCATTTCCCTGGTCGGGAGCAAGTAACTCAAGTATGTGAATTTCGATTTTTATTTGTTTCTGCTCGTATTTTAGCAAACGGTTTCAAATTCTCCCGAGAGCACCGTGGAGGCCATCCATTACGAACTTGACGATCAGCGGTCATCACCCTGAAGTTACCTCCCTGTCCTGCGCAGTTACGTCACGACTAAGCTTGATCGAATCACCCGCCACTTTGACCAGGTTGTTGATGTCAAAGTGCTTCTCACGGTGGAAAACAAAAGGAAAAGGAGCAAAGGCAACGCGCGAGTGAATATTATGTCAAAGGAGCGCATGTTTGCAGTAAAGCACCCTTGTTGATTTGTAAGCTTCGGTGGATGTTCTGCTCGGCACCAACTGGACCGCAGAACGTCCGCTATGGCGGACCGTCACCTGAACCACCATTACGATAAGCGTGCATGATGGTTGATGTAGTCCGGCAACACTGAATTGAGCAAAGCCGCCTGATCAAACGGGCGGCTTTTTTTTGGTGCATAAACTGAATCCTCACTCATGAACTCGACTTCCAGTATCCATACTTTCAGCTGAACACGTTCTGTGCGCGTGGACGCAACGAGCAAAAAGCGTGCGTTTGAAGACGCGGGACTTCTTTTTGAAAATCTGCACGGCCTGAGTCGTGCGCTGGTCACCGACAGCCTGTTTTCCCGGGAGCGTTGGGTTCCACCGGGTTGGGGCATGGTGTGGCGATTCCTCATGGCCGCATCAAAGGGCTGAAGGGCACCCATGGCCCGTTTTTCAGCGGCCCAGCCGATTGGTTTTGATGCGCCGGATGAGCAGGCGGTGAGTTTGCTCATATTCTTGTTGGTGCCGGAGCGCCCGCAAAACATCTGGAAATCCTCTCGGAAATTGCTGAATTGCTCAGCGATGCCGGTTTGCGTGAAAAGCTGGCCTCCAGCGTCAGTGCAACCGAACTCCACAGTTTGATCGCCGGATGGCAGCCCGTACCGCAGGCCTGACGGGCTGGCCGCATTGAAGGTGAAGGCGTGAAACCGTCAGTCATCAGTGCCAATCTCCTGTTCGAAGAATTTACCGGACTCCTGAAATGGGAGTGGGTAGCGGGTTTGGGTGCATTTGAGCGGCGATTTGACGAGGTTGCGGTCCGGGCCGCCCGCTCGGCGGCTGACTTGGTGGGATACCTCAATTACATCCATCCTTACCGGGTGCAGATTCTGGGTGAGCGCGAGGTCGCCTATATCACCAATGCCACGCCGGAAGATTGTGCACGCCGGATTTCGCGCATCGTGACACTTGAGCCGCCCGTGCTGGTTTTGGCGGATGGACAAAAGGCCCCGGAAGCGCTGTTGTCCATGTGTGAAGAGGCGCAAATACTGATGTTCGCGACGCCTGACTCCGTCGGCTTGACGTCATTGACGTGCTTCGGGGCCTACCTTGTCCAAGCACTTTGCCGACCGCGCCACGCTGCATGGCGTGTTGATGGACATTCTGGGTCTGGGCGTGTTGGAATCAGGGTGAATCCGGGTCTGGGGAAAGCGAGTTGGGGCTGGAGCTGATTTCCCAGCGGCAACGGGCTGGTGGCCGATGACGCCGTGGACCTGTTTCGCATCAACCAGACTACTATTGAAGGCCGTTGCCCGGAGTTGCTACAAAACCTGCTGGAGGTTCGAGGCATCGGCCTGCTGGACATCCGCGCAATTTTTGGCGAGACGGCGGTGCGGCGCAAGATGCGCCTGAAACTCATTGTGCACCTGGTTCGCCGTGAAACACTGGAGCGGAGTACGAGCGTCCTTTGAGCCGTTGACGGAAGACGTATTGGGCATACTGGTTCCGCAAAGTCATCATTCAGGTGGTGGCGGGCCGCAACATCGCCGTTCTGGTGGAAGCGGCCGTGCGCAATACCATTTTGCAGTTGCGTGGCATTGATACGTACCAGGAATTTGTTGAGCGCCACCGCGGGCGATGGGCCAGGAAGCCACCTGACTACCGCGCTTCGTGGTCGTGACGGCCCGCTTGTCCTGCGTGCGCGCCAGGCTGGTCCTGTTGGGACATTTTCCTTGGTGCAATTGGCATACAGACTCAGGGCGTGGTCCGCGATGGTGAAGCCCCCCCGGCTTTCCACCGACTTTTGCCGCTTCTCGATTTCGGCGTCGTAAAACTCTTCTACCTTGCCGCAATCCGGACATACGAGGTGATCATGATGCTGGCCTTCATTGAGCTCCGTAAACGGCCTTTCCGCTTTCAAAATGGCTCCCTGCTGAGAATGGCGGCCTGTTCGAACTGGGTCAGCACACGGTACACAGTGGCCAGGCCCACGTCTGAACGATCTTCCAGCAGGACGCGAAAACGTCCTCAGCCGTCATGTGGCGCTGTGCCCTTCTGGAATATCTCCAGTATCTTCAGCCGTGGCAGGTGGCCCTTCAGCCCGGTATTTTTCAGTTCTTCGATGTTGGCTATGGAGTCTTTCTTCCGGTCACGCACGGGGTATCGCCGTCAGCTCAGCCGCTACAATGAGTCGATCATATCGCCTCAACCCAATCCATGCCCGATTTTGACCTTCACCGCACCCGCCTGAGCCTGTTCCTTGTGGTCTGCGCGAGTCTGGCTGGCTGCAGCAGTTTCAATGGCGCAAGCAGCCGCATTGCCGGTCTCGTGACGCCCTACAAAATTGATGTGGTGCCAGGCGACCATCGAAGGAGCAGGGGCTGCTGCACTGACGCCGCCCGGCATGACCCGTGGACAGGTCAGGGTATTCTGGGCTCCCTTTGCTGGCCAGCATTTTCCACGCCGATCGCTGGGACTATGTGTTCACTTTCAAGCGTCAAGGCGTTGAGCCACAGTCGCGCCGCGTCACGGTGTTCTTCAAGGACGATGTTCTGGAACGTTTCGAGGCTGACACCCTGCCGACTGAAGCGGAATTCGTTGCCAGCCTGGATTCGGGTCGCAAGGCCGGGAAAGTACCGGTGCTGGAAGTCCCGGAAGAAGAGCTGAAGGCCTTGCCGGCGCCTGTCAAAGAGGCTGATTCCAAGCCTTTGCCGCCTCTGCCGGCCAGCTATCCTCCGCTTGAACAGCCTGCTCGCTAGGAGTTGCGATGTCAACCATGACTCGCCACGAAAGTGGCCATTGCCGGTGCGTCGGGCGAATGGGCCAGATGCTCATCGAAGCGGTACTGGCGACTGACGACTGCCAGTTGACTGGTGCGCTGGATATGGCGACCAGCCCGGGGATTGGTGTTGACGCCACCGCTTTCCTGGGACGTTCCAGCGGTGTGCGGATTGAATCCGATTTGGGTCAGGGGTTTGCAAAATGCTGGCGTTCTGATCGATTTCACCCGGCCCGAAGGCACGCTGGCGCACCTGGAAGATTTGTCGTGCGTTGGGCGTAATGCCGCGTCATTGGCACGACCGGGTTCAGTGATGCCCGAAGGCAGGAGAGATCGCTGCAGCATCAAAGACATCGCCATCGTCATGGCGCCCAACATGAGCGTGGTGTAATCGTCACGCGCCCGGCTTGAAATGGCGGCTAAGGCGCTGTCCACGGCTACGATGTCGAAATCATCGAGGCACACCACCTCAGTCACCGGGGTGGACGAACTCGTCAGGTACCGCTCTGAAAATGGGGAGAAGTCGTTGCCGGGGCACTGGGCCGTGACCTGAAAGACTGCGCTGTTTACGCCCGGGAAGGTGTTACGGTGAGCGCGATCCATCCTCCATCGGGTTCGCCACGATCCGCGGGAGACCAGGGGTGACCACACGGTCCTCTTTGCGGGTACCGGAGAGCGCATCGAAATCACCCACAAGTCCTCCAGCCGGGCCACCTACGCGCAGGGCAGCCTTCGTGCTGCCCGGTTTCGCGGCCGCAAAGCGGATTGTTTGACTGTTTGATGTGCTGAACCTGAAGTGAACGTCTTTCAGCTTTTCACGCAAGGCGATGGTGTCAGCAAAAGTAGTAACACTGTTGCTGCTGGTCATGTCGGTGAGCAGCTGGGTGGTGATCTCTGGAAGTCCTGGCTGTTGCATCGGGCCAGTGGTGATGTGGCGCGCAGCACGGCCGCTTTCTGGCAAAGCTGCGTCGGTCGATGATGCGCAGCGACAAATTCGAAGTATTTGACCGTGAAGCTCTCGTGCTACCGTTGATTGGCGCTACGAACTGGAAACAGCGGGGACGCTGGCAGCGGGCAGATCGCTCCCAGCAGCTGACCCGCGTGTTGCGCCAGCAACTGCATGCGGTGCTGAACCGGCTGCAGTTCGGCCAGGTCTTGCTGGCCACGGTGGGTGCCACGGCCCCATTTGTCGGGACTGCTGGGTACTGTTTGGGGTATCTACCACGCGTTGATCGGCATCTCCAACGCGGGGCAGATCACGATCGACAAAAATATCTGGTCCAGTCGGTGAAGCGCTGATCATGACCGCGGCGGGGCTGGCAGTCGCCATTCCTGCCGTGCTGGCCTATAACGTGCTGGGTCGGGCTATCGGCCGGATCGAGGGCGGACCTGGAAGGCTTTGCGCGCGATTTGCGTGAGCTGTTCGTTCATCACTCACAGGACGACATAAGCGCTGCCGGGCCGTCCCAAGGCGCGGGGGCCAGTTAGTACCATGAGTTTCGGCCGTCTGGAACGCACATCAGGCCCTCGGCCCATGAGCGAAATCAACATGACGCCGCTGATAGACGCCGCGCTGGTACTGGTCGTGATTTTCATCATCACCGCGCCGTTGCTGGCCAGTTCCATCAAGCTGGATTTGCCGAAAACCGACGCCGCCAAAGCCGGTGACGTACCGACATTCGTGATGGTGGTGATCGACAAGTCCGGCCAGACCTATCTGGATGACAAAGCCGTACAGTCTGACGAACTGGCTCGCCGGTTGACGCAGATTGCCGGGCAGAACCCTGACACCGAAATTCAGCTACGTGCCGATGAGGCCGTGCCTTACGGCCGTGTGGTGGAGACCATGGGTGCGGCGCAAAAAGCTGGTCTCAACCGCATCGGTTTTATTGCCAACGCGGTTGCAGCGCCCAAATAGCGGCGCGGCCTTATTTGGGCCTTTGAGCGCCTAAAATCGACCGATTGCGGCACTTCAGCCGCCTGACACCCTGCCATGCAAGAAAAATACAACCATCTCGACGTCGAACAGTCCGCCCAGACACACTGGACAACCCGTGACGCCTATCGCGTGATCGAGGACGCAGCCATGAAGAAGTTCTACGCCTGCTCCATGCTGCCTTACCCCAGTGGCAAGCTGCACATGGGCCATGTGCGCAACTACACCATCAACGACATGCTCACGCGCTACCTGCGCATGAACGGCTACAACGTGTTGATGCCCATGGGCTGGGATGCGTTTGGTCTGCCTGCAGAAAATGCCGCGTTGAAGAACGGCGTGCCGCCCGCCAGGTGGACCTACGAGAACATCGCGTACATGAAGAAGCAGATGCAGGCTATGGGTCTGGCTATCGACTGGAGCCGTGAGGTTGCCACCTGCGACCCCAGCTACTACAAGTGGAACCAGTGGCTGTTTTTGAAGATGCTTGAAAAAGGCATTGCCTATCGCAAAACCCAGGTCGTCAACTGGGACCCGGTAGACCAGACCGTTCTGGCCAACGAGCAGGTCATCGACGGCAAGGGCTGGCGTACCGGTGCGGTGGTGGAAAAGCGAGAAATCCCCGGCTACTACCTGAAGATCACTGACTACGCACAGGAACTGCTGGGTCATGTGCAAACCGGTTTGCCAGGCTGGCCCGAGCGTGTGAAGCTGATGCAGGAAAACTGGATTGGCAAGAGCGAGGGCGTGCGCTTCGCGTTCACCCACAACATTCGCGGCGATAACGGTGCCCTGATTGGTGGCGGGCGGATGTATGTCTTCACCACCCGTGCCGACACCATCATGGGGTGACCTTCTGCGCGGTGGCACCAGAGCACCCACTGGCCCTGCATGCCGCAAAAACCCAACCGGCCCTGGCCGCATTTATTGAAGAGTGCAAAACCGGGGGAACGACCGAGGCTGAATTGGCCGTCAAGGAAAAGGTCGGCATGCGCACCGGGCTGAAAGTGGTGCACCCGCTCAACGGACACCTGATTGATGTGGGTTGGCAACTACGTGCTGATGAGTTACGGTGACGGCGCGGTCATGGGTGTTCCGGCGCACGACGAGCGCGACTTCGCTTTTTGCAAAGAAGTACGGCATCGCCATCGTGGAAGTGGTGCTGGTGGATGGCATGACGTATGACCAATGACCAGTGGCAGGACTGGTATGGTGACAAGCAGCGCGGTGTCACCATCAACTCCGACAGCTTCAGTGGCTTGAGCTACAAGGATGCGGTCAACGCCATTGCCCACGCATTGGGGAAGGAAGGTCTGGGCGAGAAGAAGACCACCTGGCGACTGCGTGACTGGGGCGTGAGTCGTCAGCGCTACTGGCGCACACCCATTCCACTCATCCACTGCGCAGAACACGGTGCGGTGCCGGTGCCGAGAAAGATCTGCCGGTGGTGCTGCCGCAAGACTGTGTGCCCGATGGCTCTGGCAATCCACTGAACAAGCATGAAGGTTTCCACGCAGGGGTGGTGTGCCCGATCTGCGGCAGGTCCGCGCGACGCGAGACCGATACCATGGACACGTTTGTTGATTCGTCCTGGTACTTCATGCGCTACTGCGACCCGACCAACGATCAGAAGATGGTGGCCGAAGGTGCCGATTACTGGATGCCGATGGATCAGTACATCGGTGGTATCGAACACGCCATCCTTCACTTGCTGTACGCGCGCTTCTGGACCAAGGTGATGCACGACTTGGGTCTTGTCAAGGTCGACGAACCTTTCATCAAGCTGCTGACCCAAGGCATGGTGCTCAACCACATCTATTCCCGCAAAGGCGAGAAAGGTGGCGTCGAGTATTTCTGGCCACATGAAGTGGAAGATATCCACGACGCAAACGGCAAAGTCACCGGGGCCAAACTGAAAGAGGCCAAAGGCAGCTTGCCGGCTGGCACGCTCATCACCTATGAGGGTGTAGGCACCATGAGCAAGAGCAAGAACAATGGGGTGGACCCGCAGGACCTGATCGAGAAATATGGTGCCGATACCGCCCGCCTGTACACCATGTTCACGGCACCACCCGAAGCCACGCTGGAGTGGAACGACGCGGCGGTGGAGGGCTCATACCGTTTCCTTCGCCGTGTCTGGAATTTTGGCGCCAGGCTTTCCGCTATAAATAATATAGCTAGTCACGCAATATCAACGGGGATTGATGGCCAATTTGGCAAGGAAGCCAAGACACTGCGCCTGGAGATCCACACGGTGCTCAAGCAGGTGGACTACGACTACCAGCGCATGCAATACAACACCGTGGTGTCTGGCGTCATGAAAATGCTCAATGCACTGGAAGACTTCCAAGAGTGATGGATCGACGGGCGGCGTGATGGGCTGTACGCGAGGGTCGGCATGCTGCTGCGTTGCATGTACCCGGCCACACCACACATCGCGCACACCCTGTGGACTGAGCTGGGTTTTGCCGGGCAGCTGGGTGACCTGCTGGATGCACCCTGGCCCAGGGTTGATGATTCGGCCCTGGTGCAGGACGAAATTGAATTGATGCTGCAAATAAACGGCAAACTGCGCGGCGCCATTCGCGTTCCTGCAGGTTCGGGCAAAGAGGTCATTGAAGCAGCAGCCGTGGCCAGCGAGGTGTTTGTGAAACTGGCTGAAGGGGCTGCGCCGAAGAAGGTGATCGTGGTGCCGGGGCGCCTGGTCAACGTGGTGATCTGAGCATGCGCCGCCGGTTGTTGTTGTCCCTGTCTCCTGCGTGGGCGCTGGGCGCCTGCGGGTTTCGCCTGCGGGGAGCACCCGACCTGGCGTTCCAGTCACTGTTCGTCGCAGTTGCGGAAAACTCTTCTTTGGGTAGTGAACTCAAGCGCAACCTCGCTTCCATTGGCGGTTTGCAGGTGATTGCCGATCCGGCTCAGAAAAGCAAGGCGCAGGCCGTACTGGACGTGTTGTCCGAGCAACGCGAAAAGACCGTGGTCGGCGTGAACGCTGCCGGGCAGGTTCGCGAGTTCCAGCTTCGGGTGCGCGTCAACTTCCGCCTCAGCACGCCCCAGGGCGCTGAATTGATCCCGGCCACCGAGCTATTGCAGCAACGCGACATCAGCTTCAATGAGTCGGCGGTGCTGGCCAAAGAAGCAGAAGAGGCCCTGCTGTACCGTGACATGCAGACCGACATCGTGCAGCAACTCATGCGCCGGCTGGCCGCCGTCAAATCGCTTTAGGTGTTTCGGACCCATGCAGCTCGCCGCCACTCAACTCCAGCAGCACCTGCAACGTGGCATCAAAAGCCTGTACACGCTGTATGGCGACGAGCCGCTACTGGTTCAGGAGGCGGGTGATGCGATCCGCGCCTTTGCCCGCACACAAGGTTTCACCGAGCGCACCTCGCATACGGTAGCGGGTGCCCATTTCGACTGGAGCGAGGTGTTGGCCGCCGGTGGGTCACTCAGCCTGTTTGCCGACAAGCAGATTGTTGAGATTCGCATCCCGTCCGGCAAGCCGGGCAAGGACGGCAGTGCGGCCATTCAGCAGCTAGCCGAGCAGTCAAAAGACAACGACTCTACGCTCACGCTGGTGATGCTGCCGCGGCTGGACAAGATGACAAAAAGCGGCGCCTGGTTTGCCGCGCTGGAGAGTTTCGGCATCACGATTGCCGTGGAGCCGGTGGAGCGCAACGCTTTGCCGCAATGGATTGCCCAGCGACTGTCCACGCAGGGCCAGCGAGTGATGGCGGGCGAAGAAGGCCAGCGCACACTGCAGTTTTTTGCCGACCGCGTGGAAGGCAACCTGCTCGCGGCGCATCAGGAAATCCAGAAGCTGGCGCTGCTTTTCCACAGGGCGAACTGTCGTTTGATCAGGTCGAGAGTGCCGTGCTGAATGTGGCGCGTTACGACGTGTTCAAACTCTCCGAGGCGGTGCTGGCCGGCCAAACTGCCCGTGTGCAGCGCATGCTCGACGGCCTGCAGGCCGAGGGTGAGGCCGAGGTGCTGGTGCATTACACGCTGGCCGAAGACATTAGGGCCCTCAAGCGTGTGAAAGACGCGATGGCACAGGGCCGTCCCCTGCCCATGGCCCTGCGTGAACAGCGGGTCTGGGGCGTCAAGGAGCGTTTGTTTGAGCGCGTGTTGCCCCGATTGAGCGAAACGTCGGTGGCCAACCTGCTCTATGCAGCGCATCAGGTGGATGGCATTGTCAAAGGCCTCAAACAGCCCCGATTGGCCCGCCAATGGCTGGCAGGCGCTTCACCGTTTGGCCATGGATTTGTGCAACCAGTGCGCGGTGCAGCCCGATTCCCGCGTGGCGAGAGCGGGCGCTGGCGCGGCGGCTGGCCGTTTCAGCTGATTTCGCGGAAAATACGCCCATGAATGCGCTCAACATCGCGGAATACGCACAGACTCTGGGTTTGCAGGCAAAAGTGGCCTCAGCTCTTATGGCCAGTGCGTCAACAGCTACTAAAAACGTAGCACTTCGCCGTCTGGCCAGCTTGCTGCGCGAGAACGTGCAGGCGCTGCAGATCGACAACGCACGGGATATTGAACGCGCTGTGGCGGCCGGCCTGGCCGCCCCGATGGTCGATCGGCTCAAACTTACACCCAGGGTGCTGGAAACCTGCGCTCAAGGCTGTGAACAGCTGGCGGCCATGCCGGATGTGATTGGCGAAATCATCGGCATGAAGCAGCAGCCCAGCGGCATCCGTGTGGGGCAGATGCGTGTGCCGCTTGGCGTGTTCGGCATGATTTTTGAGAGCCGCCCGAATGTGACGATTGAGGCCGCCAGTCTTTCGATCAAGAGCGGCAACGCCTGCATCCTGCGCGGTGGCTCGGAGGCGATTGAGTCCAACAAGGCGCTGGCCAAACTGGTTCAACAGGCGCTGGTGGAAAGTGGTTTGCCCGCCGACGGCGTGCAACTGGTGCAAACCACCGACCGCGAGGCCGTGGGCCAGCTCATCACCATGCCGCAGTATGTGGACGTGATCATTCCGCGCGGCGGCAAGGGCCTGATCGAGCGCATCAGCCGCGAGGCCAAGGTGCCCGTCATCAAGCACCTGGACGGCAACTGCCACACGTATGTGGACGACCCCTGCGACCTGGCCATGGCGTTGAAAGTCTGTGACAACGCAAAGACCAACAAATATAGCCCCTGCAATGCAGCCGAGAGCCTGCTGTTGGCGCGGGAAATAGCGCATTCATTCTGATTCAGTTAGGGGCAATTTTTGCCGCCAAAGGCGTGGAAATGCGTTGTGACGCAGAAGCAGCGGCAATTCTCCACCGGCGAAGGGTTGACTGATGCGTGCATTGAAGATGCCACTGAGCAGGACTGGTATGAGGAATACCTGGCCCCATCATCAGCATCAAGGTGGTGGCTGGTGTGGACGAAGCCATTGCGCACATCAACCGGTATTCATCACCACCACACCGACGCCATCCTCGCGCGACCACATGCACGCACAGAAATTCCTGCGTGAGGTGGATTCGGCCAGCGTGATGGTGAATGCGAGCACCCGCTTCGCCGACGGTTTTGAGTATGGCTTGGGTGCTGAAATTGGCATCAGTACCGACAAGTTTCATGCGCGCGGCCCGTCGGCATCGAAGGGCTGACGTCACTGAAATATGTGGTGCTGGGCAACGGAGAAGTCCGCGCCTGACGCCCGCGCACGTGTCGAGGTGCCTGAATGTCGGGTTCACCTTGCAACCGGGCGGATTGCCCTCAACTCCCCCAATTGACCGAAAAACCGCAAAGAAGGCTGCATGGTTCCGCATCTCATCACGGCCCTCACCGGGCCGATCAACGAACTCGAACAACGCGTGCTTGAGTCGATGCCGGCCATCGAACGCTGGTTCCGGCTGGAATGGATGGAGCACACGCCACCGTTCTACACCTCGGCCGACCTGCGCAACGCCGGCTTCAAGCTGGCACCGGTGGATACCAACCTGTATCCCGGCGGCTGGCACAACCTGACGCCCGAAATGCTGCCACTGGCGGTGCAGGCCCGCAATGGCTGCGATCGAGAAAATCTGCCCTGAGGCGCGCAACTTGCTGGTGATCCCCGAAAACAACACGCGCAACACGTTTTACCTGTCCAATCTGGCCCAATTGCGGCGCATTTTTCACATGGCTGGCCTGAATGTGCGCATTGGCTCCATTGATCCGCAAATCAAGAAGACCACGACGGTGGAATTGCCGAATGGCGAGAGCATCACACTGGAGCCGGTCATTCGCACCAAGCGCCGTCTGGGTGTCAAAGACTTTGACCCCTGCACCATTTTGCTGAACAACGACCTCAGCGCTGGTGTGCCCGGCATTCTGGAAGATATTCACGAGCAATATTTGCTGCCCCCGCTGCACGCCGGATGGGCGACGCGCCGCAAGAGCAATCATTTCCACAGTTATGAAGAGGTGTCCAAGCGGTTCGGCAAGCTATTGGGCGTTGACCCCTGGCTGATCAACCCGATGTTCAACAAGTGTGGTGAACTCAATTTCACCAAAGCCTCGGGCATGGACTGCCTCACCACCAATGTGGACGCCCTGCTGACCAGAATCCGGCGCAAATACAAGGAATACGGCATCAAGGAAAAACCGTTTGTCGTGGTGAAGGCCGACAACGGTTCCCAAGGCATGGGCATCATGACCGTGCGTGAGGTCAAGGATCTGGAGGCGCTGCGCGGCAAAACCCATGGCCTGATGGCGGTGGGCCATTCAGAAGATGGCGCCTGCGAAGTGATCATCCAGGAAGGTGTTCATTCCTATGAGCGCATGAACGACGCGGTGGCCGAGCCAGTGGTCTACATGATGGACCGCTATGTGGTGGGGGGCTTCTACCGTGTTCACGCCAGCCGTGGCACCGATGAAAACCTGAATGCGCCGGGTTCCAGCTTTGTTCCCCTGGCTTTCGAGCAAAGCACACATCTGCCCCAGCCTGGCATCAAGCCAGGGGCCAGTGCGCCCAACCGCTTCTACATGTATGGCGTGATTGGTCGCCTGGCCATGGTGGCTGCCAGTTACGAACTCGAAGCAACCGATCCTGACGCCGAGGTCTACGAGTAGTTGGCAAAGCTGTGAAAAGAGGTTGCTGCGCTGCAACATTTTCACGAAATAGCGTTGTTTTAGAGTTGCCGCCTTGTGGTCTGGATTGCCTGGCAGGCGCACAATAGCTCTCTTCCAGGTAACGGAACCTTGCCAGACAGGATGGCAAGGTGGTTTTGTGTCAGCATCCAAATCCTCTCTCGCGGCGCTCACTCTGGGTGCCATCGGTGTCGTCTACGGTGACATCGGAACCAGCGTCCTGTACGCAGTCAAGGAAGTTTTCGGTTCGGGCCATGTGCCTTTTACTCCCGAGAACGTCTATGGCATCCTCTCCATCTTTTTCTGGACCCTGACGGTTATCGTCTCCGTCAAGTACGTGGTGCTGGTGCTGCGGGCTGACAACAACGGCGAAGGCGGCTTGGTCGCCATGCTGGCGCTGGCGTCTCAGGCCGTCAAGCACAAGCCTGAACTGCGTCGCATCCTGCTCATTGTGGGAATTTTTGGTACCTCGCTGTTTTATGGGGATGGGGTTATCACACCCGCCATTTCGGTGTTGTCAGCCGTTGAGGGCCTGGAAGTGGTGTCGCCTACGTTTGGAAAGGCGGTTGTGCCAATGACCCTGGTCATCCTGTTTGGACTGTTCGCAGTGCAAAAGCATGGCACGGCGGGCATTGGCAGGTTCTTTGGGCCCATCACGTTGCTATGGTTTGTCGTGATTGCCGTGCTGGGGCTGTCGCATATCGTCACCAACCCGGCTATTTTGTGGGCGATCAGTCCGCACTACGCACTGGGCTTCATGATCCACAACCCCGGCATCACCTTTATCATCCTGGGGGCCGTGGTTTTGTGCGTGACGGGAGCAGAGGCGCTGTATGCCGATCTGGGGCATTTTGGCAAGAAGCCCATTCGCCTGGCCTGGTTTGCCGTGGTGATGCCATCTCTCACGCTCAACTATTTTGGTCAGGGCGCATTGCTGCTGAAGAACCCGGAAGCCGTCAAAAATCCGTTTTACCTGATGGCCCCGGACTGGGCACTGATCCCCCTGGTGCTACTGGCCACGATGGCGACGGTCATCGCATCTCAGGCACTGATCTCGGGTGCATTCAGTGTGACCAAGCAGGTGATTCAGCTGGGCTATCTGCCGCGCCTGAACATCCAGCACACCAGCGTTCGTGACACCGGGCAGATCTATATTCCGCTGGTCAACTGGGGCCTGTTTGTGACCATTGTGCTGGCGGTGGTGATGTTCCGCTCATCGAGCAACCTCGCGGCGGCTTACGGTATTGCAGTCTGTACCGACATGTTGATCACGACCGTACTTACTTTCTATGTCATCCGCTACAAGTGGAACTACCCGCTGGCGCTGTGTGCTGCCGCCACAGGCTGGTTCTTCATGGTGGACTTTGCCTTTTTTGCATCCAACCTGATGAAGCTGTTTGCCGGTGGATGGTTCCCGCTGATGATTGGTGGCGCGATTTTCACATTGATGGTGACCTGGAAAGACGGGCGCAAACTGCTCAATGAAAAGCTGCGTGCCGACGCCATTGACCTCAACAGTTTTCTGGAGGCGGTTTTTGTCAGCCCACCCATGCGGGTGGACGGTACGGCCGTATTCCTGACCGCCGAGCCCGGTACCGTGCCCAATGCGATGCTGCATAACCTCAAGCACAACAAGGTGCTGCATGAAAACAACCTGTTTGTGACCGTGCGCAACCATGAGGTGCCCTGGATCGGACTGGACAAGCGGCTGGAGATTGAACCCCTTGGGCACGATTGCTGGCAGGTGGTCATCCACTATGGTTTCAAGAATGATCCCGACGTGCCCAAAGCCCTGGAGCAAATCAAGGGGCGGGGCTGTGAACTGGACAACATGACCACCAGCTATTTCCTCTCGCGCGATACAGTGATTCCTACCATCGGGGGTGGCATGTCGCAGTGGCGGGAGAAGCTGTTTGCACAAATGCACCACAACGCCAGTGGCGCTGCAGACTTCCTGAACTTGCCCAATAACTCCGTGGTGGAACTGGGCAGCAAAATCGAGATTTGAGCCCGGCGCGCTAGACTCCTGCGATGCGTTTTTTCAAAGATGTCTCGCTGTCGTCGTTCACTGCAGGATTTGTAGCCGTTCTGGTGGGCTTCACCAGCTCGGTGGCCATCGTTTTTCAGGCGGCACTGGCTTTTCACGCCACCCCCGAGCAGATTGCGTCCTGGATGTGGGCGCTAGGCCTCGGCATGGGTTTGTGCTCGCTGGTGCCCTCCTTGTGGTTGCGTAAGCCGGTCATGGTGGCCTGGAGCACACCCGGCGCAGCGGTACTGGCCACGGCCGGTCTGGCGGGTGGTTTTTCGATGGCCCAGGCGGTGGGCGCGTTCATGGTTTGCGCGGCATTGATCACCTTGTTTGGTGTGACGGGCTGGTTTGAAAGCTGATGAACCGCATACCCATGGCGATTGCTGCGGCGCTGCTCGCCGGGGTGTTGGCCCGTTTTGGCCTGCAGGCCTTCACGGCCGCTCAGACTGCCATGCCGCTGGTGCTGCTGATGCTGGGCAGCTATCTGCTGGGCAGGCGCTTGCTGCCACGCTATGCCGTGGTTATGACGCTGGTGATTGCTATTATTTATGTAGCTGCCCGCGCACAACTGACGGGGACCGATATCGGATTCAGCCTCGCAATCCCGGTGTTTGTGGCGCCGGAGTTTCACTGGGGGGCTATCGTCAGCCTGGCGCTTCCCTTGTTTGTGGTGACCATGGCCTCGCAAAACCTGCCGGGCGTGGCCGCCATTCAGGCGGCAGGTTACGGTGGGCATGATGGCATTCCTGTCTCCAGAATCATCACGCTTACCGGGATAGCCACGCTGGTGCTGGCGCCATTTGGGGCGTTCGCCTTGAACCTGAGTGCCATCACCGCTGCCATTTGCATGGGGCCGGAAGCGCATGAAGACCGGAACAAGCGCTACACGGCGGCGGTTTCCTGCGGCGCCATTTACGTGGTGCTGGGTGTATTCGGTGCAGCCATCACCGGCGTGCTGACAGCTTTCCCCAAAGAGCTGGTGGCTGCCATTGCGGGCCTGGCCCTGTTGGGCACCATTGGTTCAGGACTGGCGACGGCCCTGCGGGAAGAGTCGCATCGGGAGGCGGCGCTTATCACTTTTCTGGTCACACTCAGTGGCGTGGTCATCCGTCGGGTCGGCTTTTTGGGGTGTGGTGGCAGGTGCCATTGCACTGGTTGTTCAACAGTTTGGGCGTGCGCGTTGATATGAAAATCCTGTTTGTTGCTGATCCGCTGGAGTCGTTCAAAATCTACAAGGACACGACGTTTGTCATGATGCGTGAGCTGCAGCGCCGCGGGCATACGGTTGCCGCCTGCGAACCCAAAGACATGATGTGGCAACGTGGCGCAGTGGTCACAGCCTTTGTGCGCGACATCACCCTCACCGGTGAGCCTGAGCGCTGGTTCAAATCCGAGCAGACGCACCCTACCGCGCGGCCGCAGGCGCTACGCGACTTTGGCGCCGTGGTGATGCGCAAGGATCCGCCTTTTGACTCTGAATATTTCTACGCTACCCACCTGCTGGAGCAGGCCGAGCGCGAGGGCGCCAGGGTGTTCAACAAGCCCCGGGCCTTGCGCGACCATCCGGAAAAACTCGCGATCATGGAGTTCCCGCAGTTCATCGGCCCCACGCTGGTCACACGTGATGAGGACGACATCAAGCGCTTTCATGCCGAACACGGGGACATCATCCTCAAGCCGCTGGACGGCATGGGCGGCACCGGCATCTTCCGGGTGAAGGAGGATGGTTTGAACCTGGGTTCCATCATCGAGACGCTGAACCAGCGCGGTGCCCAGACGGTGATGGTGCAGAAGTTCCTGCCCGAAATTGCCCTGGGCGACAAACGTGTGCTGGTGATTGGCGGCAAGCCGGTGCCGTTTTGCCTGGCGCGGATTCCCCAAGGCAGCGAAGTGCGGGGCAACCTGGCGGCAGGCGGCAAAGGTGTGGCCCAGCCGCTGTCAGAAAGGGATCGTGAAATCGGCGAGGCGCTGGGGCCCATTTTGATGGCGCGCGGCCTGTTGCTGGCCGGCGTGGACGTCATTGGTGACTGCGTAACTGAAATCAATGTCACCAGTCCGACCTGTTTTCAGGAAATTTACAATCAGACAGGGTTTGATGTGGCCTCCATGTTCGTGGACGCCCTGGAGGCTGCGGTATAACTGCGGTCTCACTTTTCTATAGGGGATTTCATGAAAGCCTTGTTTGCGGTAATGGCGCTCGCGGCGTCGGTATCAACCAGTTTGTCTGCCCAGACGCTCACCGATGTGAAACTGGACCCGGCCCAGGGCTTGGCTGGCCAAAACGTGACAGCCGCCATTTCACTGGATGTGGAGAACAACGCCAACTGCGGGTTGAAAGTCCATTGGGGTGACGGTGCAACGCAAGAGATCAAGGTAACTGACAAGGCATCCATTCCCTACAAGGCAAGTCATACCTATGCCAAAGGCGGCGATTATCAGGTCATGATCGAGCCCAAGCGGGTGGGCAGCCATCTGAAATGCAGTGGCAAGAACATCACTGTCGCCTACAAAGTAGCAGCGCCGGTTGCTGTCGCGCCCGTTGCTGCCGCTTCTGCGCCGATGAAGGCAGGCCCCACATGCCCTGAAGGCTGGAAACTCAATCCGAAAAGCGTGAACAAGAAGACCGGCGCTTATGGTTGCACAGCCAAAGCCGGAACCCCATTGCCTGAGAAGAAACCGGTCTGTCCGGGTAATCTGACCTATTCAGAGAATATCAAAAAAGGCATGATGGGCTGCAAGCCCTAAGCCCTGCGCTAGGCGGCCAAAGCCGTCAGCGGGGCCGTGAGCGGCAGGGGGCTGCCGTTCACAAATGTCATCAGCTGACCGGACGCCAGAGGCGTCCAGGTCTCATTGGTTGTCAATGGCTCGGTGCCCACAATAGCCAGCCGGTCATCGGGCCCATTGAGGTCTGCCAGATCCACTTTCACATCCTCATCCTTGAGTTGAACTTCCGGAAATGGGTGTTCCGTACGATGTAATAGAGCTTGGTGCTGGCGTGAGTCCACAGTGCCTGGCCGTTGCTGAGCAGAAAATTGAAGGTGCCATGCTTTGCAATCTCTGGTACCAGATCCCGTAGCGTCAACGTGAGCTCTTCCACGCTGGGTACGCCGGCATGATTTGGACAGCTCCTGCATGATCCAGCAAAAAGCGGTTTCGCTGTCGGTGTCCCCCAACCGGTTTGAACGCGCCGTGCAGGTTGGGTGCAAAGTCTTTCAGGTCCCCGTTATGGGCAAACACCCCAATAACGTCCCCACAGTTCGCGCACAAACGGATGGCTGTTCTCCAGCGTCACGGCGCCCACGGTTGCCTTTCGCACGTGGGCAACGACGTTGTGGCTCTTGATGGGGAATGTGCGCAGCATCTGCGCGATGGGTGAGGTGGACGCGCTCTCCTTGTCCACAAAATAGCGGATACCCTTGCCCGGTGCTACGCCTTCACTTTCAAAAAAAGCAATTCCCCAGCCATCTGCATGATGGTCGGTGCATCCGCCGCGCTGCGAAAAGCCGGTGAAACTCAGGGTCAGACTGGCGGGCAGCCGGCTGTTCATTCCGAGAAGTTGACACATGGTATGAGTTTAATGTCGAGTGCGGGTGCAATCAGAGAACCATGCAAGTTTCAGGCCCTGTCTGTGGTGGATTCACGATTTGATGGCTTTCCTCGTGGTTTTCCCGCTATTTTTCGCACAATCTTTCTCGTAGTTGCCAGGCGGCTACCAGCGCCAGCAGACACAAGCCGGCCAGCATCAGAAACGATTCGTTGAAGGCCGCCAGGCGCGCCGAGCTGCTGGTGGCGTTGGTCAACGAGTCGCCATGGGCGCCCAGGCGCCACTCCAGCACGATGCCGCACAGGCTCACCCCGGCCGCACCGCCGAGTGTTCGTATGAAATTGATGGTGCTCGATCCCTGCGGAATCAGCCCTTTGCTTAACCCCGCATGGCGCCCAGGTTAAGTGACGGCAAAATGAAACCCAAGCCTATGCGCCCCAGCACCGCGAACGCCACCACCACACCCAGAGCTGTGCCCAGGTCAACCAGCACCATCAGGGCAAACGAAGCGGCCAGCAGAGCAAGCCCCACACTCACCAGCAGGTGGGTCGCGTATTGATCTGCCAGCCTGCCCACGATGGCAATCGTGACGGCCAGCACCACACCGGCAGGCAGCAAGATCGTGCCAACGTGAGATGGTGAGATTTGTAATCCCAGCTGCATGTAAACCGGCAACAGGTAGGTAGACCCAAACAGCGCCATCCCGTAGATAAATGCCACGATGCTGCCCATGGCGAACTGGCGATGCGTGAACAGCGCCTGGTCCATCAACGGCGCGTTGCCAATGCCCTGTTTCACGGCATGACCCAGACGCCGTTGCCGAACCACGAACCAGATGAGTGCGCCCGTGGCCACCACCAGCAGCGCGATGACCTGCGGCGTCAGGCCGCCGTGCAGTTGCACCAAGCCGTTCAGCAGGCACAGCGTGCCGGTGCTGGCCAGTAGCAGGCTGGGCCAGTCCAGGCCTGCACCGTTGCGCGTGGCCGCAGCGCCGCCCGGTGCGGTCACCGGTACAAAGCGATAGGCCATCCATAACGAGACCAGACAAAACGGAACCACCATGAAGAAAATGGAGCGCCAGCCAAACAGGTCCACCAGCACGCCGCCGATGCTGGGGCCCATCGCAGGCGCCAGCACCACACCCATGCCAAAAATACCACTCGCACGACCCTGCTCATGGGGTTCAAACGCGCGCAGGATGATGATGGCCGGTATAGGTTGCACCACACCGGCTGCCAGACCCTCGGCTACCCGGCCCGCCAGCACCAGGCTGAAGTCCGTGGCAAACCCGCCCACGATACCGCCCGCCATCAGCATCAACATGCAGCCCACGTAGGTGCGGCGGTAACCATAACGTCCCAGCAGCCATGGCGTGGTGAGCATGGAGACGGTCATGGCCACCATGAAGCCCGATGCCACCCACTGCGCCCGCTCCTGGCCCAACTGGAAGTGACGACTCATGTCCGGCACCGCCACGTTGATGATGGTGGACGACATGATGGACGCCATCGTGCCGATCATCACCGCCAGAAGCAGCAGCCAGCGGTACCGCTCGCCGTAATGCGCCTGCAGCTCGGGCAGGGTGGCGGGATGTGTCAAGTGAGGCGGTTCAGGAGCGCGGCTCGGTCCAGAGCTTGCCGCCTGTGGCCCAGTTTTCGCGCTTTATGTCGGTGATCAAGATGTCCACGGATTCCGGGGAGCCACCTAGCACCTCGACGGTGACCCGTGTTATTTCCTGAACGAGCTTTTCGCTTTTGCTCAATGGTGCGACCTTCGAGCATTTCGACATGGTAGGTTGGCATGGCTTCTTCTCCGTGTGGGTAGATGTAATTCCGTGTGGACATCATAAAAGGAATCAGCGGGCGCGGTGTGTGAGGCTGCGGCACAATCACCGGCTGTCTGTCAAACCCGCCTTCATGCCGCTGCGCCATCTCCGATCCCCTGCTGTCAAAACCGAAGCCTCTGCCCTGTGGTTGCTGGCCTGGCCCATCCTGATCGGGCAGGTGGCCACGGTGGGCATGTCGGTGGTGGATGTGGCTATGGCCGGCCATGCGTCAGCGCAAGACCTGGCGGGTGTGTCGCTGGGTGTGTCCATCTGGCACATCGTCATCGTCACGCTGATGGGGGTGCTGATGTCGGTGAACCCCATCGTGTCGCAACACGTGGGCGCGAAAGAGTTTGGTGCGATTGCCAACGTGGTGCGTCAAGCGCTGTGGAAGGCGCTGGGTGTGGGGCTGCTGGCCATGCTGGTGGCTAACGGGGCGGCACTGATTTTTGAGCACCTGGCCATTGAGCCGGTGGTGCGCGCGCTGGCCAAAGATTTCGTGTTGGTTATCAGTTTTGCATTGCCCGCTTTTTGCTGTTACCGCGTGCTGTATGGCTACAGCGCCAGCCTGAACCAGACCAAACCGATGATGGTGATCGCCCTGATGGCGTTGGTGCTCAATGCGCTGGTCAACTGGCTGCTGGTCTTCGGCAATCTAGGCTTTCCCCGGCTCGGTGGACTGGGTTGTGCCTGGGCGACGCTGATGTGTGTGTGGTTTGACCTCATCGCCATCGTCTGGTGGATACATCGCTCTGCGGCGTATGCGCAAACCCGGCCTTTTGCGTTGGGTCGGGCCGCAGCGGTGCCTTCAGGTTTTCAGCGCCCCAACTGGCCCGCCATTCGCGGTTTGCTCAAGATTGGTGTGCCCATCGGCATCACCTACTTTGCGGAAACCAGTGCCTTCAGCCTGATTGCCCTGCTGGTGGCCGGGTTTGGCACCACGCAGGTGGCGGCGCACCACATTGCACTGAACTTTTCGTCGCTGGTGTTCATGGTGCCCATGAGCCTGGGCATTGCGCTGCTCACGCGCGTGGGCCAGGTGCTGGGCGCAGGCGACCCGGTGGCGGCGCGCTTTCGCTCGTGGGTGGGTGTGGGCATGGCGCTGGGCGTGGCGGCGGTGTCGGCCTGCCTGATTGCCCTGTTCAACACGCAGATCGCCTGGGCCTACACCAAGGATGTGGGCGTGGCGGCACTGGCCGCACAACTGCTGGTGTTCGCGGCGTTGTTTCAGCTGTCCGACGCCACCCAGGTGTCCGCCAGCAGCGCCATCCGCGCTTATAAAGTCACCCGCCCGCCGATGATCATTCACCTGGCAGCTTTCTGGGGCTTTTCGCTGCCGCTAGGCTGTGTGCTGGGGCTCGCACCTGCCTGGTTGCCGTGGCGGCCGCCGGAGCCCATGGCTGCGCAAGGTTTCTGGATCGCGCTGATCGTGGGGCTCACCATCGCGGCGCTGGGGCTGACGTGGCTGTTGAATTCACTGTCCCGCCAGCGCGTCGTGATGGCCGCTCACACGACACCCCGCACCACGGTGCCTGGTCACTAGACCTTGCTCTTGCGCATATGCATGCGCCACAGCCGCAGCGCCAGCAGCATCAGCGGTGCCGCGTGCAGGCACAGGTCGAAGATATCCAGTGGGCGGGTCAGTGTTCCGTTGCCCAGCATCCGGAGCTTTTCAATCAGGTGAGGCTCAGGCGTGATCGGTGCTACGCCCATCCACACCGCGAGCGCGATCAGCAAGAGCAGGGGAATGCTGTCCAGCCAGCGCATCATGGCGCATCGGCCTGCGCACATGCAGAGCAAAGGCAAGCCTTGCCGCGCGCATGCTCCGGGATGCGCGACAGCAGCGTGGCCTCGAACTTGGCCTGACTACACCAGCATGGCGGCTGTTTGACGCCGGTGGTGCGCTCCACCTCCATGGCGCATTCATTGAGTTGCCCGCACAGCGGGCACATGTTGGGGTCAACGGGCAGGGCTACTTGCATGGTAGTGGGACTCCATCGCCGGGAATGATGGCGGTATGGGGACAGTTTAGCGCGTGAAATGTCAGGCGCACAGGCTTCAAGGGGTTCAACAAGAATGGCACCCTGAGGTGCCATTCTTGCGAAAACTCAAGAGTCGAATTGGCCTCTAGCCCACGTCGATGTTGCGTTAGTAGCTATTAAATTAAGAGCAAACATTGGTTTCCTGCAAGTTGTTGGCTTACAGATCGAGATGCGACCCTCTTTGCCGCAGCCATTCCTTGCGTTCGCTGAAATTGGGCAGCACCTTGTCCACCTCATTCCAGAACGCATCCGAGTGGTCCCGGTGGCGCAGGTGGCACAGCTCATGGACGATGATGTAGTCAATCACGGTGAGCGGGGCCATCAGGCATTTCCAGTGAAAGTGCAACCCGCCACTGGGCAAACAACTTGCCCAGCGATAGCCCAAGTCTTTGACCTGTGCTTCGCCTGGCTCCACCCTACACGAGGCGCGAAGTGGGCCACACGCTGTTGAATGCGGAGCTGCCCCTTGTCTTTGTAAAACTGCTCAAACGTTTGCTGCGCCGCTTTGCGCCCGCCTTGCTCCATTACAGAGCGGAGTAACTGGAAACGTCCGTCCTTGAGCTTGAGTGCTTCGTCCTGCTCTTCGACCAGCGACAAGCGATAGCTGCTGCCCAGGTACAAGAAAGATTCGCCGTTCACCCACTCACGCACCACGCGCGTGGCGTTCAAATCGTGCCACTCGGCCAAGTTGCGGTAAATCCACATGCGTTTGGAAAATACCGTTTCATCCACTTGCTCCGGAGTCATGCGCCTTGGCGGGCGTACCCGGACCACGCCATCACGCTCAATCACAATGTCAGTCGTTTGTCGGTCCGCCCCCGGTAGCAACTGGTACTCAATGTCTTGCACTTGGCGTACTTGCATTTACGCCTCCTTCGGTTTGCTGCTGGCCAGGAGCACATCATGGCGGTTCTTCGCCAGCTTCATCACTTCCACCGTCACGCGTTCCCGGTGTGTTTTGAGCTCTTCAATGCCCGCCTTGGCTATTTCGGTCTTGATCGCTCCACGCAAGCGCTTCTGCTTGTCTGCGTTTGTCCAGAAGTCCAGGCTGCCTATGGTTTCCTGCAGCACCTCGACCAGCTTTTCGATGAGCGCCTGCACGGCCGCCTGGTCTGCTGCGGGCACGGTGCCCTGGGCAAACCCCACCTGCACAATGTGCTCATAAAAAGTGGTCGCCTCGCGGCCCATGCCGCTGTCGCCCTGCGTGCGGCCAGCAACGGCCTCCGTGCGCAACTCGGCCAGCTTCTCGGCCAGCAGGTCCCATTCTTCGTGGTGCTTTTCGATCAGCGCGTCGACCTTGGCCGACAGGCTTTTGAAGAAGGCCGGGTCTTCGTCGTGGTGCACCGTGCAGTGCTTGCGAATGGCATGCTCCATTTCGCTGGCCTTGGCCGCCATATTTTTGCCAGCATGCGCAGCCAGCTTGTCCATGAAGTCCGGCGCCAGCAGCTCCACGGGCTCCACCTTCGGGTTGATGCCCAGGCTGATCAGGTGCGCGTTTATGAGGGCCTTCACCTTCTCGCCGGCGTCACCCAGGTTCAAACTGGTGTCCTTGTAGCGCTCTTTGGTCACCGCCAGGATGTAACCAAAGCGCCGCGCCGGCACGCGATAGGGTTGGGCAGACGCATGCGGCAACACAATGTCCATGCTCATCAAGAACTTTTTCAGGTACACATCAAAGTCAGCGCGCTGCTTCTCGTTTTTGAGTGCGGTCACTGCCGCGTGCACCACAGCGGCCTCGGCCTCCAGCGTGGTGAGATCACCGTTCACAAACGATTTGATCTGTTTGACGCCCAGGGCTTCAAAGTGCTGCAGCAGCCGCTGGTAGCGCTCTTCGAGCACCGGCAGTTCGGTGGTGATGTTTTGCAGACCGCTTTGCAGCTCCTGCAGCTCGTCGCTGGCGGTGTAGAGCGTCAGCGCCTCGGTCAGGTGGTTGGCCAGGCCGATGTAGTCCACCATGTAGCCGCGCTGCTTGCCGCGCATGACCCGGGTTGGTGCGGGCGATGGCTTGCAGCAGGGTGTGCTCGCGCAGCTTCTTGTCGATGTACATCACCTGCTCGATCGGCGCATCAAAGCCGGTAAGCAGCATGTCGCACACAATCAAAAAGGCAATGCCCGTGTTGGCGGCATCCGGGTCGTCTTGGTTGAGCGCCTTGCAAAATTGTCCACCGCGTTCAGCCGCGCGGCCTCCTTGCGGGCCTGGGTTACATAGGCGGCTTCGTTGGTGCCGTCCGACGAAATCACCACCGCCGTTTTCAAGAACTTCCGCGCAATCAGCGCATCCGGCAGCGTCGCTCGTTGCTCTTCTGTCGCAATGCGCTCCTCAGCGCGGTGCGTATGCCGTTTTGGTAACGAATGCAGGCCAGCTTGGAGTGGCACACCACCTGCGCCTTGAAGCCATTGGGCAAAATGTTGTCCACATAGTGCGCCACCAGGTCTTTGGCAATCGCGTTGATACGGTTTTCGGCTTCCAGCAAGTCACCGGTAGCGCCATACTTTTTCTTGATGGCCAGCAAGTCTTCAGCGCTGCGGTCAGGAAACAGGTCTTCGAACGCCGTGTCAAACGCGTGCTTCTCGTTCAGCGCCGTGTCCGCGGTCTTGCCTTCATAAAGAATTTGCAGCGTGGCGCCGTCGTTCACCGCGTCCAGCAGCCGGTAGGTGTCGATGTATTCGCCAAAGCGCTTGTGCGTCTTGCGCTCACCGTGCCGCTCGGTGATCAGCGGCGTGCCGGTGAAGGCCAGCCGGGTGGCGTTGGGAAAGGCTTCGAACAGGTTGTCGCCCAGGTCCGAGCCCTGCGTGCGGTGCGCCTCGTCAATCATCAAAATGATGCGCTCCGACGCATTCACCACCCCAAAGGTCTGCCCGGCGGGTATCGCCAGATAGGTGCCCAGTGCTTCGGCTACGGTGTTGGTGAGTGTTTCCTTGCGCTCCTGAAACTTGTGCACCATCACCATGTTCAGGTCGGAGCTATCGGTGCCAAGTTGGTGCGCGCAGCTCAGCGCGAGTTTCAATCACATTCACCCGGGCGCCAATCAGTGTGGCCGTTTCGCCCAACTGTTCTTCCAGGTCCTGCCGGTCGTTCACCAGAACAATCTTGTAGTCGTTCAGGTCGCTGCTGGCGCGCAGCATGCGGGCCAAAAACACCATGGTCAGCGACTTGCCCGAGCCCTGCGTGTGCCACACCACGCCACTGCGCTCCGCGCTGCTGGTGCCTGTGCGCAAGCGCTGCAGGATCTTGGCCGCCGCGCGGTATTGCTGGTAGCGGCACACCACCTTGATGCGCGGTCCGCTGTCCGTGTCTTTAAACACTGCACTGGTGCGCAAAATGTGCAGCAGGTTGTGCTGGGTTAGCATGCCCGCCACCAGGCGCTGCTGGGCGTTCATGCTATCCAGCGCGTCTTCGCCCAGTGGGTACAGGGTTTTCCATTCGTAAAAGTGCTCTTCGGTCGACGTCATGGTGCCGTAGTCCGCCTCCAGCCCGCAGCTGCGGACCAGCAGCAGGTTGCTGTGGAACAGCCGTGGCTCGCCTTCACGCAGACCTGCCGCTGCGGTGTCGGCGCGTTTGTGCATGTAGCGCTGTAGCTGTACGAAGGCCTCTGCCATCGGGTTGGCACAAGTCTCCGACCCTTTCTTGCACTCCACCACGCACAGCGGTATGCCGTTCACCAGCAACACGATGTCCGGAATGATGAACGCCTTCACACAGCCCGGCGTGTCGATGCGGAACTGGTTGATGG
>JADJII010000009.1:0-235371 GCA_016707075.1 Candidatus Egaibacter danicus | reverse complement strand
GACGACAAAATTGGTACCCCAGACAATCACGACGGCCATGGCCAGCAGAAAATGACGGAGGGAGAGCGGGGCAGGCATGAGTGATTTGTTGGGGGTGTTTTCCCCGGCATTGAAGCGCGGATGGTACCCGCTTTTGAGCCTTACACTGTATGGAATGATGAATCTGACAACGCAAGGTCTCCAACGCTTTGTTGAGGCGCAGGACCGGGTCTATGAATCGGTATGTGACGAACTGGCCATGGGGGAGAAAACCAGCCACTGGATGTGGTTTGTCTTTCCCCAGCTCAAGGCGCTGGGCCGCAGTCCGATGGCCAAACACTACGGCATTGAGTCAAGGGAAGAGGCGCTCGCCTACTGGAAACACCCCCTACTCGGCAAGCGGCTTCTCGACTGCACCAGGCTTCTGCTGGCACAGCGCAATGAAAATGCGCATGAAATTTTTGGCTCGCCGGATGATGCCAAATTCAAGTCCTGTCTGACGCTTTTCTCGCAGGTTGCGCCCGAGGAGCCAGCGTTCAAGGACGCCCTGGAGCGCTTCTATGGTGGCAAGCGGGATGAGGGTACGCTCAAGCTGCTCTAGCGCAGTGGGGCTGCAGGCTAGCCTGTGATGATGGGCCGCAAGGCATCGACCTCGTCAACCAGAAAGTCAAACAGCGCCGCCACGCGTGGCGTGCGCCGCAACTCCGGCGTGGTGAGCACGCGCCAGATGCGCGTCAATTCCGGAATGGGGCCCAGCACCCGCACCAGGTCGGGCTCGGCGTCACCCAGCGCCGTCGGCAGGGGTGCCAGGCCAACACCCGCTTTCACCGAATAGATCAATCCCAGCACACTGTTGTTGCGTGCCACGACATGTGCAGCCGGAGCCACCTGCTGCAGCCATTGCGTTGCGCGGTGGTTGGCCATGGTCTCATCAAAGCCCACCCAGTCGTGCCGCTCAAGATCTTCCACGCGGTCGGGCTGGCCGCGCCGCGCAATGTATTTCGGGCTGGCATAGACCGCCCACAGCGAGTCACCCACCTTGCGCCCGACGAGCGCATTGTCCTCGGTGTCACCCGAGCGCAGGGCAATGTCCACTTCCCCTTTTGCAAAGTCGAGGTACTTGTCACTCATCACGAATTCCACTTGCAGACCGGGATAGCGGGTACGGAACCGGTCCAGCAGCGTTGAGTTGTTGATGCGGTACATCAGTGGCTCGGGACAGGTCACGCGCACCACACCCGAGACCTCGCGCTGGAATGCCTCGACGTGCTGGGTCAGTGCCGCCACGGCCTGCTCCACCTGCTGGGCAAGGGGCAGCAACTGCTCGCCAAAAGCCGTCAGGCGATAACCGCTGGGGTGGCGCTGCACCAGTGCCTGCCCCATGCACCGCTCCAGTTCGGCCAGCCGGCGCTGCACGGTGGACTGGTTGACCTCCAGCGCGCGGCTGGCTGCCGTGGTGCTCTGGTGGCGCGCTACGGCCAGCAGGTATTTCAGGTCGTTCCAGTCAAACATGGTGGGTGATGTGGGGCGGGGCTATGCATTTGTGCAACCCCATTATGCAAGCCTGCGGCTTGTGGCGCATGGATGCAAAACCTAGACTGAAGCTGCCATACAGGAACGACAAACATTCACCAGGAGCCACCATGACAACTGTTTCTACCCCCGTCGCCAACCCGGATACCCAGGCTTTCAAGACCGCTGTGCGCGAGCAGTGGGACCGTTCAGCGCAAGGCTGGAACGATCACACATCAGAGATCCGCGCCTGGTTGCGCCAGGCCACTGACGCCATGCTGGACATGGCTCGCGTCGGACCGGGTGCATCGGTGCTGGATGTCGCTGCCGGTGCAGGTGACCAGACGCTGGACATTGCACAACGCGTGGGTCCGCAGGGCCGCGCACTCGCCACCGACCTGTCCCCCGCCATTCTGGCGCTGGCACAAAAAAACGCGCATCAAGCCGGGTTCCGCAACGTGCAGACCCTCGCCGCCGACGGCGAAGCGCTGCCGGTTGACGCCGCCAGTTTCGACGCAGTGGTATGCCGGCTGGGACTCATGTTTTTCCCCGACCCGTTGCAGGGATTGCGCAGCATGCACCGGGCCTTGCGTCCGGGCGGTGGCATTTGCACCATGGTGTTCTCGCGGCCTGACCGCAACCCCTGCCTGGGCATCCTGATGTCCACGGCGCTGAAGCATGCGGGCTTGCCCGCGCGCGACCCGTTCCAGCCGGGCGGTCTGTTGAGCCTGGGCAAGCCGGGCCTGGCCGATGAGCTGTTCCGGGCGGCGGGCTTTCAGAACATCGCCACCACGGCACTGGATGCACCCTTTCGCCTGCCCACGGCGCGCCACTACCTTGACTTCATTCGTTCGTCGGCCAGCCCGATCCAGCAAATCCTGGGCCGGCTCACACCTGCAGCCGCAGAGGCAGCCTGGGCCGAGATGGAAGAGCGTCTGGGCGCTTTCACGACGGCCGACGGCTGGGTTGGCCCCAACGAACTGCTGCTGACGGCGGCTCAGCGTTGATTTCCGGGAAGGGTAGACTGGTACCGCAGTGCCCTGGTGGTGTGCCGTGCAAAAGTGCGGTTGCCCGGCGGTTGTCCCGACGACGTGCGGTGCTGGTGTGGCCGGGAATGCTCGGTATATTGCGTTCGGGTGTTGGCGTGCTGGGGCTGCCAATTGCGGTTTTGGTTCGTCAGCGGCGGTCGCCGGTTTCGTCGAGAGCAGCAACTGGCGACACTGCGGCAGCGGCGCGTCTGGTCGTGTCGGCGCCGCATCGCCAGCTTGCTGACGTGAGGTGTGGCCCGCTGGTGGGTGCCTGTGTTGCTGGCAGTGGCAGGTCGTGCTGGCGGTGGCCGGCGCGAAGGTTGCTGACGTTAAGAGTGGTTGGCTGGATCGCAGCGTTCGCGTGGTTCGGGTGGCTGGTGCGCCAGTCTTTGGCGTGGGTGTGTGGGCCGTGTGGTGGCCCTGGCTGAACCACGCGGAGCGGCAGTATTGCGCAGTTAATGCCGCGGGGCGGGTGCGCGGTGGGGGGCGCGGCGTCCAGCAAGGTGGGGCGTTTGTCGCGGGGGCGCTCGGGCAAATTGTGGGCGGGCTGGCGGCTGGCGCGGGCGCAGACACCGCTCGTTGCGCTTGATCATCCGCAACCGGTATGCAATCGGTTTCACGGATTCTGTCGCTGCCCGCAGCAGCATCCAGACGCCCATCGTTGCGGTCATCAGGAACAACCCGACCCAGACCCAAGCCGGCCATGCGGTCCAGTCCACCCGGCGCAGTTGCACATCGACGATCACCAGCGCCATGATCGGTAACAGCCCCCAGGCCAGCTGAGTGATACCCAGCGTGAACCAGTCAATGCGCGTGGCTGACCGCATCAAGGTCAGGGCACCAGCTGCCGGAGTGAGGAAGGCGACGCTGTAGAGCTGGGCATGAAAGGTGTCGACCTTCCATGGCCAGATGTTTGCGGCCTGTTCAGGCGCCACCAACAGAGCAGCCCCATAACTGCCCAGCACCAGGGCTTGTGCGAGCAGCGCCGCACGCGGCCAGGAGTCCGGTGGGCTGCCAGCCGGCCGAAGGCGGCGATACCACCACAGATGCACACCGGCATTCAGGCAAACGCCGATGTAGAGAGCGAACCAGACCCAGACCTCCACCTTTGCCGGATTGAAACGTTCCCAATGAACAAAAGAGCAGGCCGTCACGACCAGCGTAAAAACGAAGATCATCGTCGTCACCGTTCGGGCTGGAGCCCACGTTCCGAACCAAGACTGGAGGAATGCTGCCAGCAGCGCAGCGGTGTAAAGCGCGCCGAGGAAACGCAGATTGAACGGCGCCAACGACCATGGCCAGATGCCGACTACCAGCGGATGCGCAATCAGGAGACCACCTCCGGCAACCACAAGCACAGCAACTTCCAGCCAGGTTACACCGCTCAGAAGCGGCGAAATGCGCGTATCACTGGCCGAGAGGGGAATCATGAAGGTCGGATAAAAAGTCAATTCCAGCGAACTCAGTATCGCACCGCGGCCGGGCAGGCTTCGTTTTGACGCATGAAATGGCGCAATGATGGCAGCCGCGTGGAACTGCGTAGACTTGCCGGATAGTTCCTTGCCATCCGTTCAGGAGAGACCTCAGACATGCCCACAAAGACCTTCACCAGCGGCCGCATCAGGAAGGCTGATTACAACCCCGCATCGCGGCAACTGGAGCTGCACTGGGACAACAAGACCGTCCTCGCCTACAAGCAGGTTCCAGAGGAGGTGTATCGGCGGCTTTGCAGCGCGCCCAATCCGGCAACTTACTGGGAGGACCGCATTGCAGAGGAGTATCCGAAGGGCGTGCCAATGACTGCCAGAGCTGATTCCGATGGCGCGAAGAAGCTGGGTGACTTGTTTGGGGATGTGGACTGAGCGGTACGGGGACTGGAACTGCGCTTGGTCGGAGGACGGGATGCTGATGGGGTTTTCGTGCCCAAAGGGGGCCATTCGGCAGGGATGCGCCCAGAAGCGGCCGGTCGCCACCGACCGCTTTCGGGCAATCCAGTTGAATGAAGCTTGGAAGTAGCTTTCGCCCTGCCCTGTGCATCATTGAAGCAGTGCAATCTCAGCTTCAAGCTCACGTATGCGTTGATCCCTGACGTCTAACGCTTCCTTCACCTTGGCTGCATCAAATCGCACGGGGATGTGCTGCGGACAATTTGCATCCCATGCAGTAACTGTGAAGACAATAACCTGCTCCGGTTTGGCTTGGTAATTGGCAGGCATCAACCTCGCAATCAGCGTCGTATCACCCTCAATTACTTTGGCTTCGCCCCATATCTTTATGCGCTGCCGATGCTCGTAGTCCATCAAAAATAGATGCGCCTTGGGATTCTCGGTAAGGTTCCCCTGTGATATGAATTGCTTGTTACCGGCGTAATCAACAAAAGCAAGCGTACGCTCATCCATCGCACGCAAGAAGCCAGCAGGACCGCCTCGGTGCTGAATGTAGGGTTGCGCATCCGCGTTGACCGTCGCCATGTAAAAGCTGGTCTGCAATGTGAGGAATTCTTTCAGTTCGTCCGTGATGGAAGATTCCCACGAGTCTGCTTGCTCCATGCGGGCATATCCGTAGCGAGATCCTTTTCGGGTTTGGATAGCCTTCACCGCTGTCGTAAAGGCAATGTCACTGGTAAATTGGTGCCTGTTGGTCATACGCTAGAGCCCCAATTGGGAAAGCGATGCGTAATCATCTGGTCGACGACCTTGGGGCCACAAGAGTTTGCGGTCGGTACTTGCTATGGGCAGATCGTTGATGCTTGCCAGACGTAATTGCATCAATCCATCTTCGTCAAACTCCCAGTTCTCGTTGCCATAGCTTCTGAACCATTGACCACCCACGTCATGCCACTCGTAACAAAATCTTGCGGCAATGCGATTGGTATGAAAAGACCACAGCTCTTTGACCAGTCGGTACTCAAGTTCACGTTCCCATTTGCGAGCCAGAAATGCCTGAATCTCCTGACGACCCGTCAAGAATTCTGATCGATTACGCCATTGACTCAGCGGGGTGTACGCAAGTGACACGCGCGGGATCCTGGGAGTTCCAGGCATCCTCTGCCAATCGGACTTTTTGTGTTGCAGTCTCCAGACTGAAGGGAGGTGGTGGTGGGCGCGGTGGTTCGGTATTGGTGTTCATGGTGGGCCTGTTGGTTGCGCTGTTCAAATTCCCGCTTCTTTGCGTAGTTGCAGGATAGAAACGCTCGGTGCACTAGAGGCTTTGGCGTAGGGGTGCCTGCATTGAGTATGCCTTCGGCGGTAGCAAACTGCCTGGCGTTCGCTGTCTTTGTAATTCTCGTCACTTCGCTGTTGAGCATTAGATACTTGGAATGCATTCTGGGTGAGTTTTAAACCTGCCACAGCTCGACTTACCTTCTCCATGGAGCCATTGACCAAGTTCGCAGCAGTCGTCGCGGAACAGGGTGATCAAATCCAGTTGTTCGTGTTTCAATATGGCCGAGTGGATCCTGATCTACCACTGCGCGTGTGTTTGAACGGCGTTGTCGAGATTCATACGTTGTTCTGTGCTGTGTGATTGATACAGACCGCCGGAGAGCCGGCGGCCCGATTGCCTTAAGTTGCTAACTTGGCCTGCACGGCAGGAAAGTCGATGTCGGTCAGTGCCACGTTGTTGATGTAGTTGGTTGGAACATTCACCGCGACGTTCGCCACAATTTCAATCACTGCAGCTTCGTCAAAAGCCAAAAAGCGCAAAGTGGCAATATCAGCATCGCTAACCTTTCCACGGGACTGCACAACGCGCAGGGCGAATTGGAGGGCAGCCTCTGTACTGGCGTCTTCGGAATGGCCAGTTCGTGCAGCGCTGAGTTCAGCGCTGCTGATCTTGGCAACGTTTCGACCGAGGTAGTCATGTGCAGACAGGCAATAGTCGCAACCGTTGTATTCGGCGATGGTCAACGCAATGCGTTCACGCAGTTGCACAGTGAGCTTGCCTTTGGCAAGGGAACCGTTCAAGGACAAGTAGCCTTCCAAAGCGGCGGGACTGTGGCCCACCAGTTTCATCAGGTTGGGGACAACGCCCAGCTGCTTTTGAACGGCAGCGAGCAGCGGCTTGGATGCTTCCAGAGCGCTGTCGATGGTGGGGATACTGATACGGGACATGGTGGTTTCCTTCAATGGTTAGAACTTTTGGTACTAGTCTTCGCTGGTTTCCAGCGAATGGTTGGACTGTATTTAATCTTCTGAATATAGAGAATCACATTTAAAAGCAAGTCACTATTCCATTTATCGGAACACTATGGACAGATTTCATTTGATGAATGTCTTTGTCGCGGTGGTCGACACCAATGGTTTTGCAGGGGCGGGGCGCAAACTTAGTATGTCTCCACCGGCAGTGACCAGAGCGATCAATGAACTGGAAACGCATCTGGGGCTTCGGCTGCTGACCCGCACTACGCGCACAGTTCGGGTCACAGACGCAGGCGAGCGTTACGTGCAGGATTGCAGGCGAATCCTGGCGGAGATGCTGGAAGCGGATGAGTCTGTGAGTGGCATGCACTCCTCTCCGAGGGGACGGCTCACCATCACAGCTCCCGTACTATTTGGAGGAATGTACGTTACGCCCATCGTCACGGAATATCTGACCCGCTACCCCGAGGTGAGTGCGTCATGCATGTTTCTGGATCGGGTCGTCAATCTCTTGGATGAAGGCGTGGATGTTGCTGTCCGAATCGGCGATTTGCCGGATTCAACCATGCAGGCTATTCGTGTTGGTCAGGTGCGGCGGGTTATCTGTGCCTCACCGGACTATCTCGCCAAGAACGGCATCCCCACTTCACCCGATGACTTGCACAACCACATCATTATTTCCGCAAGTAGTGTGACTCCCAATCCAGAGTGGAAGCTGATGGAAGAAGGGCAGCCCAGAAACATCCGACTGCAGGCGAGAATGATCACAACGACCAATGATTCAGCGGTGGCCGCGGCATTGAGCGGATTTGGGTTGACTCGCCTGCTGTCGTACCAAGTGGCGGAACACTTACGAACAGGAAAATTGAAGACTGCATTGCCGGGCTTTGAACCGCCTGCGTTGCCTGTGCATGTCGTGCACAAAGAAGGCAGACAAGCGCCACAGCGAGTTCGCGCCTTTTTGGACCTTGCAATCGAACGATTGCGCCAGGACTCCACGCTCAACTAGAGCAGTTCAATAGCGCTCATTCAATCTGAATCGCCCCGGGGCGATTCACTTTGCGCGAGACACTGGGCGTAATGTGAACGCGGTTGATTGAACCTGCAGGCCTGCAATTTCTTATCAAGGCACCAGAGTATGGAATAGCCGCCGTCACTCCGGATCCTTCAGCCATGCTTAGAGCGTTGCATTGTCTGGAAAGCTTGAGTGCATGGTTGTCCATTGTGGGCCATCCCGTGAAGTTCAGCGTGTAGACTAGGTTTCTCTGAAGTGGATGTTCGTAGCGTTGAATTGAGCGCACTTGAATGACCGCTGTCAGGCGACCAGTTGATCGTTATCTACACCTGCTTTGGGTCGAAAGGCGACGTTCATTGGCTGTTCAGGCTATTGCAACCCGCCTTCACAGGTTGCTCAGATAGTTGCAGATATTTCATTTGCGCTATATTTGATAGCTACTCACGCATATCCGAAAGGGCTAGGCCTCATTTTTATGCATGAAATGGCTCGGTGGCTGCCCCATGGCGGTCTTGAACATGGCGCTGAACGCGCTGTCGCTGGCGTAGCCGGTGGCGGCGGCTACCTGGCTGATGGGGGTGCCGCGCGCAAGCAGGGGCAGGGCGTGGGCCAGCACGGCCTGCTGGCGCCATTGCTGGTAGCTGGTGTGCAGCTCGGTGCGGAACAGGCGTGCCACGGTGCGTTCACTGGCGCCAATGTCGGCCGCCCAGTCGGCCAGCGTGGCGCGGTCGCCGGGGGCGCGCAGCACGGCTTCACACAGCGCGCGCAGGCGCTTGTCGCCATGGTGGGGCGAGGGCATGGGCACACCCAGCGCCTGCGTGGTGGCGTGGGTGATCTCGTCCAGCAGCAGTGTGGTGAGCAGTTGTTCGCGCGTGGCGGCAAGGGGCATATCCACCGGCGCATCCAGAGCCTGAATCAGCTCGCGCATCAGGCTGGACACCACCATCACGCGTGAGCCACGCCAGCCGGCCGGCACCACGCCGGGGTCGATGTACAGCGTGCGGAACTCCGCCGTTTCCAGCACGTTGATGGCGTGCAGCGCACCGGGTGCCACCCAGACCGCGCGGGATGGGGGCACGATGTAGGTGATGTGCCCGACGGGTTGCTGCGCGACGGTGAGCTGCAGCACGCCCGTGGTGCAATAAGCCAGCTGGGCCCAGGCGTGTTGATGCGGCTCGAAATGGGTGTCCACCGGCATGGTGCGTGGAGCGCACGCGCACCGGGCGCTGCGCGGAGGGCGTGAACCGGTGATCATCGCCCACGGGGGTGTTGGGCGGTCTGGTGATGGTGCGGGGCTTGGGCATGCCGAGGTTGTCTGATATTCGATGAATGATGGCATTTTGTCGCATTTCAGCATTGCCTGCGCAGACTACGATGGAGGCCATGAGCACTTCAAGCACTCTCAACATGCCGCCCTCGGGTGGCGTCAGCCTGCGTCACGATGCGCAGGTGATTGGTCTGGTGGGTGTGGTCCACCTGATCAGCCACTTCAGCCAGTTGTTGCTGGCGCCGCTGTTTCCGTGGCTCAAGGAAGCGTTCAACGCCAGTTACGCCGAGCTGGGGTTTCTGATGACCATCTTTTTTGTGGTGTCGTGTGGTGTGCAGATGGCATCGGGTTTTGTGGTGGACAAGTTCGGGCCGCGCCCGGTGTTGTATGGCGGTCTGGGGCTGATTGCACTGGCGGCGTTTGGCTTCTCCATCAGCACCGGCTACTGGATGATGGCGGCGTTTTCTGTGGTGGCGGGGGTTGGCAACGGCGTGTTTCACCCGGTGGACTACACGCTGCTGAACCGCAAGGTGAGTGCGCCACGTCTGGGACACGCCTACAGCGTGCATGGCATCACCGGCAGCCTGGGCTGGGCGCTGGCGCCTGCGCTGGTGGTGCCGATTGCGCTGGCGTTTTCCTGGCGCGCGGCGCTGGCATCCGCCGGCGTATTGGTGCTGGTGGTGCTGGTGGTCATGCTGCTGCAGCGCGACAAGTTGCACCTGCCGGTGGTGCACGCTGCCAAAAGCCAGACCGCGACGAAGGAGGAGCACCCTTATGCTTTCCTGAGCATTCCCGCCGTGTGGATGTGTTTTGCTTTTTTCCTGCTGTATGCCATTTCGCTCAGCGTGGTGCAGGCCTTCGCGCCCGAAGCGGCGCGCCAGTTGCACGGCATGCCGCTGGGGCTGGTGGCTACGTGCCTCACGGTTTACATGGTGTGCGCGGCGGGCGGCATGGTGCTGGGCGGGTTTCTGGCGTCTGACCCGGCGCGCTGTGAGCAGGTGGTGGGCGCAGGCTTTGGCGTGGCGGCCTGCATGGCGCTGATATTGGGGCTGGCGGATGTGCCGGGGCTGATGGTGCCGGTGCTGTTTGGCTTGATGGGCTTTGCAGCAGGTACCGGCGGGCCATCGCGTGACCTGATTGTGAAACGCTCCACGCCACCCAATTCAACCGGGCGGGTGTACGGCATTGTTTACTCGGGGCTGGATATCGGCCAGGCCATCGCGCCGCTGGTGTTTGGTACGTTGATGGACCACCACCAGTACACACCGGTTTTCATCGGTCTGGCGCTGGTGCAGGGCGTGCTGATTGCCAGTGCGTTCAATGTGAAGCGGGTCCGGCGTACGGCGCTGGTGCCGGGCTAGCCTTTTGCCTGCCTAGACGGCTGTTTTGTGCCGCGCGATGCAGGTGTCCAGCACCTCGTCACCGGGGCGTTGCCACCAGTCCAGTTCTGAAAATATTTCCACTTCGGCAAAGCCTTCATAGCCGGCTTGCTCCACCCAGCCGCGTATTTTCTTGAGCTCCACCACGCCGTCGCCCATCATGCCGCGGTCGTTCAGCAGGTCGCGCGTGGGGGTGAGCCAGTCGCACACGTGGTAGGCCAGCAAACGCTGTTTGCCGGCGCGTTCAATCTGCTGCTGCAGCTTGGGGTCCCACCACACGTGGTAAATGTCCAGCGCCACGCCCAGTGCGCCGGTCTGCTGCGGGTCCAGCGCGTCGCACACGTCCAGCGCCTGCTCCAGCGTGTTGATGCAGGCGCGCTCGGCCGCCTGCATGGGGTGCAGCGGCTCGATGGCCAGCGGCATGCCCACGGTGCGTGCGTATTCCAGCGAGGCCGCGATGCCGTCAAACACCTCGTTGCGTGCGCGGCCTATGTCGGTGTAAGCCGCTTTGCCAGACAGGGCGCCGGGGAGGGCGCCGACGACCAGCACCACGCAAGGGGTGTTGAGCGTTTTGGCTTCGTCAATGGCCTGGCGGTTGTCCGCCAGCGCGGCTTGTCGCCCTGCGGCATCCACGGCGGGGTAGAAACCACCGCGGCAGTAGCCGGAGAGCCCAATGCCGGTGTCACGCAGCTGTTTGGCGATCTTATCGAGTCCGACGGCAGCCACCTGGTCACGCCAGGGGCTGATGGCGCGGATGCCACGTTTTGCGCATGCTTCGATGATGCGGTCCAGCGACCACTGCTTGCGCACCGTGGCGGTGTTGATGGACAGCCAATGGTGGTCTTGGGAGAAATCGCGCATGGGGTGGTGGATGTTTATGCTTCAACGCCGTGCAGGGCCAGCAGCGTTTTCATGCGGTGAATGGCCAGATCGGGCTGCTCCAGCAGATTGGCGGCGTCGGCCAGACGGAACAACTCGGCCAGATGCACCAGCGAACGCGTGCTCTGCTGGCCGCCCACCATCGTGAAATGGCTCTGGTGTCCGTTGAGCCAGGCCATGAAGACCACGCCGGTTTTGTAGAAACGGGTGGGCGCCGCAAAGATGTGGCGCGACAGCGGCACGGTAGGGCCCAGGATGGCGTGGAATTTCTCGACGTGGCCCTGCGCCAATTCGCTCAAGGCGGCGCTGGCTGCGGGGGCAATGGCGTCAAAAATACCCAGCAGTGCGTCACTCTTGCCATGAGTAGGCACTTTTCCAAAACCATCGCCTGCAATCAGCTCGGCGTAGTTGAAGTCGTCGCCTGTGTACATGCGAACCCCTTGTCCGTCAGCCCCGCCAGCAGCGGGCAGACGCCTGCGCATGGCGATTTCCTTGTCTTTGTCCAGCAGCGAAATCTTGATGCCGTCCACCTTGTCGGGGTGCGCCGCGATGATGCCCAGCGCCGTGGTCATGGCGGCATCCACTTCTTTCGTGCCCCAATACCCCGCCAACGCAGGATCGAACATGTCGCCAAGCCAGTGCAGCACCACAGGCTGCTTGGCCTGGCTCAGGATGCGGTCATACACCCGTTCGTAATCGGCCGGCCCTTTGGCCACCCGCACCAGCGCCCGGCTGGCCATGACGATGAGCTTGCCGCCGAGTTTCTCGATGGCTTCCATCTGCTCTTCGTAAGCGCGGATAACTTCATCGACTGTTTTAACGTTCTCCAGCATCAGATGGTCGGTGCCGCAGCCTGAGGCGACAAGTGCGGCGCCACCTGTGGCCGAGAAGTCTTTGGCCGCATCCAGCGAGCGTCGGATCAGCTCCAGCGACGTGGGCCAGTCCAGCCCCATGCCACGCTGTGCGGTGTCCATGCTTTCTGCCACGCCCAAGCCCAGCGACCACAGATGGCGGCGGTAACCAATGGTGGCATCCCAGTCCACGGCACATTGCAGCCACGGGTCGATGGCGGCGCGCGGGTCGGCCACCACGTGGGCGGCGGAGTAGGCAATGCGGTTGAACGCCGGGGCGTTGCGCGCGGGCTTCACGGGCGTGGTGCCGGTGAGCACGTGGGGCGTCAACTTGCCGGATGCGTCAGGCAGCAACAGTGTGCGGGACATGAAAATCCTCCTTTTTAGGGGCCAAATCGTGCCTCAGCCCTCGTGGAATATGCGTGAGCAGCTATTAAACTTGTAGCGTTGGAACATCGACCCAGCGGCGCTCTTTCCAGCTTTGCAGGGCGACTTCCACCAGTTGCACGCCTTTGGCGCCCTCAGGCAGCGTCCAGCGGTAGGGCTCGTTTTCCACCACGTGGCGAATGAAATGTTCCCACTGGATCTTGAAGCCGTTGTCGTAGAACTGCGTGTCCGGCACTTCCTGCCATTGCTCGGTGAAGTTCATGGTCTGCTTCTCGTCCGGGTTCCAGACCGGGCGCGGCGTGTTGACGCGCGATTGGGCCTTGCAGGAACTCAGGCCGGCGACGGCCGAGCCGTGTGTGCCATCGACGTGGAAGGTGACCAGGTCTTCGCGGTTCACGCGCGTGGCCCAGGACATGTTGAGCTGGGCGATCACCGGCTCGCCGTTGTGGCCGGTGAGTTCGGCAGTGGCGTAAGCCGCGTCGTCAGCGGTGCAGTCATAGGGCTTGCCGGCTTCGTCCCAGCGCTTGGGGATGTGGGTTGCGCCTATGCACGACACCGACTTCACCTCGCCAAACAGGTTGTCCAGCACATAGCGCCAGTGGCACATCATGTCCAGAATCATGCCGCCGCCGTCTTCCGCGCGGTAGTTCCAGCTGGGGCGCTGGATGGGTTGCAGATCACCTTCAAACACCCAGTAGCCAAACTCCAGGCGCACCGACAGCATGCGGCCAAAGAAGCCTGCACGGCGCAGCATATCGAGTTTGCGCAGGCCCGGTAAAAACAGCTTGTCCTGCACCGCACCGTGCTTCAGGCCAGATTTTTCAGCCAGGCGTGCAATCTCCACGGCTTCGTTGAGGTTGGTGGCGATGGGTTTTTCGCAATACACATGTTTGCCGGCGCGGATGGCTTTGGCCAGCAGGGTGGGGCGCATCTGCGTGGTGCCAGCATCGAAGAACACCGTGTCGCTCTTGTTGGCCAGTGCGGCATCCAGATCAGTGCCCCAGCGGGCAATGTTGTGGGCTTTGGCAAGGGCTTCCATCTTCTCGGCATTGCGCCCGATCAGGATGGGGTCGGGCATGACCTTGCTGCCGTTGGAGAGCGTGACACCACCCTGTTTGCGGATGGCGACGATGGAGCGGATCAGGTGCTGGTTCATGCCCATGCGGCCGGTGACGCCGTGCATGATGATGCCGAGGGTTTGTGTGCTCATGGTGAATTCCTGTTGCAGCGGTTGTAATTAAGGGGTTGTTCAGTTCATGGGGCTCAGGTGGCTCCATTGCGGAGATGCGGCCTGGGCAAAGCCGGGGCCGTGAAGAGACGACAGATTGAGCTGGCCGCCTTGTACAGCCAGTCGGGCGCGCCCCTGGCTGACCGCATACAGGCCCGGGTGCGCTTGCGCAAAACCCAGGGACTCGCTTTCGGGCGCCGTGCCGAAGCCATCCACATAGTGATGGCCATTGCGCTCGATGTGTGTAACGCCCAGGCTGGATGCCAGCAGGGTATCCTGCTGCACGGCCAGCCCGGCCTGACAGGTCAGATCTTCACCTGAAAGCAACCGGTTTTGCGGATCCTGCGCAACCAGCCAGGCGCTGTGCAGCGAGCGGTAGATGCCTTTGCAGGCTTTGGAAGAGATGCCCCGGTAGCCCAGCGCAAGACCGCGCTCGAACACGTCGGCATGGTCGTCCGATTCATCCAGAATCACCGGCACATCAATGCCCAGGCTGGCAATCGACTCGTTCAACGCGATGGCGCGGGGCAGCGGTTGCTCCAGCAGCAGCGTGCGCTCCAGCAGGTCTTTCAGCGGGGCCTGGGCTTTGAGCTGTTGCCAGAATTCACCCAGGCTTTGTGCACTGGAAAAGGTTTCATTGCCATCCAGCGTGGCACGATAGTCGCCAGCGCTGGCGGCCAGAACACTGGCAATGCGGGTCAGCCGATCCCGGTCGGCATCGGCCTGGCCACTCAGCTTGATCTTGAAGTAGCGCAGGCCGTAGTAGGCGATGGCTTCTTCCAGTGTGGCGGGCAATCCGTCTGCGGGATCCGTGCCGGGGTCTGACGCGACGATCCGGTCGGCCAGCCCCACCGTGTGACGCACCCAGACGGTTGATGCCGTATGCAATCGGATTTTGCCGGACCAGGGGTCGCCGAGAAGACCGGATGTAACGCCATCTACCCAACCCTGGCCACTGGCTCGCAGTGCAGCATCGGCGACGGCTTTGTCCAGCAACGCCGGGCCAAATTGCGCCGCCAGGCGAGGCAAACCGCGGGCCACCGATGTGCGAATGGCCGCTTCTCCCTGAGTGTGGGAGAGGGCATAGGGCGAATGGCTGGCTTCGGCAGCCAGATAAGACTCCGCTGCGCAGCGAAGCGCTTCGCGCAACTGTTCAAAATTCTGGGCATGCGTGAGCGTTGGTGCCTTGTCGAACCATTTGGGCACCATCAGTTCAGCAGTCGCGCCTTCAATAGATTTGCCGCCAACTTCAACCCGGATACGCACAAACGCCTGCGGGCATTGGGTCACTGTGGCCGCGCCAAACCGGAAGGGCAGCCGTAGATTGACGTGACGCTCAAACAGCGACACTTCTCGCACGCGCACTTCCGGCGTGTGTGTGGATCGGGTCATGGTTTGTGGCTCCGGGTGACGCTCCAGATCTTCCAGCCCACCGTGCCAAAGATCATGGCAGCGACGACAGCGGAGATGGGGCGTGTGAAAAAGGGTGTCAAGTCGCCATCGGACAGCAGCAGCGCGCGGCGCAGGTTTTTCTCCAGCAGATCACCCAACACAACACCTAATACCAGCGGCGCCATGGGATAACCGTAGCCACGCAGAAAAAATCCCAGGAGCCCGAAGGCCAGCATCACGTACACGTCAAACAATCGTCCGGAGATGGCGAAACTGCCCACCGCGCACAGCACAAAGATGATCGGCACGATGAAGTGTTGCGGCACGCGCAGCACCTGCACCAGCGCCTTGGTCAGCACCAGCCCGTAAATCAGGATGCCGATGGTGGCAAACAGCATCATGGCCACGATGTCGTAAACAAACTGCGGGCTTTCCACCATGATCAGCGGGCCGGGTTTGACGCCATGGATGATCATGGCGGCCATCAGCACCGCAGCGGGCGCCGAGCCGGGAATGGCCAGCGTGAGCACCGGAATCATAGCACCGGGCACACAGGCGTTGTCACCGGTTTCGGCGGCCATGAGACCTTCGATGGAGCCTTTACCGTACAGCTCTTTCTCCCTGCTGGCCCGCTTGGCGGCAGCATAGGACGACCAGGCCGCGACGTCTTCACCCACGCCAGGAACAATGCCTACGCCGGTTCCGATCAGGCCGGACCGCAAGATGGTGCGCCAGTAGCGCGTGACGTCTTTCAGGCGGGGAATCACGGTGTCGAACGGGCTGATCTTCACCGGTGCCTGCCGCTCTTTCATGGCGGTGAGCAGTTCGGCAAAGCCGAAGGCACCCACCAACGCGGGAACCAGTTGAATGCCGCCTGCCAGATCACGCACACCGTACGAGAAGCGCTCGTAGGCATATTGCGGCTCCTGGCCAATGCCGGCAATGAGCAGGCCCGCTACTCCGGCGATCCAGCCTTTGAGAGGATCATCACCGGTGAGGGTTCCGGCAATGATGACGCCAAACAGCGCCAGCCAGAAAAATTCGTAAGCGCCGAACTTGAGCGCCATGTTACCCAGAACAGGCGTAAAGCCAGCCAGGAAAAACATGCCAATGAGCGTGCCCAGCACCGAGCCACTGGTGGCAATGCCCATCGCTCGCCCCGCCAGGCCCTGGCGGGCCAGGGCATAACCGTCCAGGCAGGATGCTGCGGAGGCCGGTGTGCCGGGGATGTTCAGCAGAATGGCTGAACGCGAGCCACCATAGATCGCACCTACGTAGGTACACACCAGAATCAGCAGGGCCTGGTCGTGCGGCAACTTGATGGTCAATGTGGTCATCAAGGCCAGCGACATGGTGGCGGTAAGCCCCGGCAGCGCACCCATCACCACGCCGACCAGCGAAGACAGCAGGGCATAGAAGATGACTTCCGGCGTGCTGAAATGCACGATGGAGTGCCAGAACGAAATCAGCCCTTCAAACATGTCGGCGGTATTTCATGGCAGGCGCACCAGAAAGATTTCCTGGAACACGATGGAAACCACGGCCGACGTCAGCCCGCCGGCCAGCACGCAATGGGTCAGACGTCGCTGAACGGACTGTTCGGGAGGGGCGAACAGCCAGGTGAAGGTGCCGACAAACAATGCCGTGCCCAGCCAGAAAGGCACGCGACCGATCAGTCCGCCTGCGTAGACCAAGGTGAGAAGGATCGTGAAGCCGATACGGCCATTGATGATGGGCGCAGCTGGCGCAACTGATTCAAGGGATGAGGATGACGTTTTCAGGCGGCGCCAGCCGCGTAGCGCCAGAACCAGACCCAGCAGCATGACGACCACGCCAATCATGCCGGGCACAAAACCCGGCATGGTGTATACGGTGGCGCCCATGCTGGTGAAACGGTCCATGCGCAGGGCTTCGACCAGAATCACCGAGCCAAAAGTCACCCAACCCACGCCGCCCCAAATGTCGGAGCGGGTGGTTTTTCCACCCTCATCCATGTTGTACCTTGTGCTACGTCAGGGTTTGGGGATACCGACCGTGTCGGGAGATACCTTGGCTTTTCCGGCGGCCTGTTGTGTCCATGCATAGGACTGGATGGCGGGGAAGACTGCTTTTTGAGCGTCATCACCAGCCATGGGTGCGAACATGGCCCCGCGTGACTGGGCATACTTTTTCAGTGCCTCGTTCTTGCTCATTTCCGTGGCCCAAATCTTGTCCAGTGTCTGTGCGACTTCTGGTGGTGCACCCTTGGGAACAAAAATACCGAAGTAGTTGATCGGGTCGGTGAAACCGGGAAGGAACTGCGATAGGGGTGGAATGACACCATAGCCTTCGATTTCGATCGACTTGTCACCTACAACCGCGAGCGGTCGAATTTTCTTGGCGCGAATCATGTCGGTCTGCTCTGCAGCCAGCTGGGTAGTGACCTGGGTCTCTCCAGAGGCCGTGGCGACTGCGGCGGGTGCACCCCCATCGTAGGTGACGTGTTTGTAGGTGACGCCGGCAACACGTGCAATCGTTTCAATGGCGGAGTGTCCGCTGGAATTCACGCCGGCAGTGGCAACGGAGATGCTGCCAGGCTTGGCCTTCATGGCGTCCAGCAGATCTTTCATGGTTTTGTAAGGCGTGTCGGCATTCACGCCCACCACGGCGATGTGGGCAACGTTGAGATACAGGTTCCAGTCTTTGGCAGATGTGTCCAGCATGCCCAGCACTTTGTAGGTACCCAGATCCTTGGCGCCACCGGCGGCCCACGTGTAACCGTCTTTGGGTGCTTCCATGGCGTTCTTGGTGCCTACGGAGCCTGATGCGCCAGGCTGGTTCAGGATCACGATTTTTTGGCCCAGGTACTTTTCAAGTTCTGCGGCAGTGACGCGTGAGACCTGATCCGTGGAGCCGCCAGGTGCCCAGGGCACGATCAGGGTAATGGGTCGGGTGGGTTTCCATTGAGCCAGGGCGCTGCCCGCCACCACCATCAGGCAACCTGCGGCCAGGAGTTTTCGTAAGGGAAAGGTCGATGTCATCTCAGTGTCTCCTTGTTGATAAAAATCACTTTGAAAATGTCCGTCCATCTGCGGCAAAGGCATGGCAGCTGGCTGCCGGCAATTGCACGTGAACGGTGTCGCCGCGCTTGATGTGGCTTTGTCCCACGACCTGGACCACAAGGGATTGCTGTGCGCTCAGGGAACCATAGAGCACGGTGTTGCCGCCCAATTGCTCCGTCAGAGCAACCTGCATCGGCAGCCCGCCAGCTGCCAGCTCCACGTGCTCAGGCCGGATACCGACACAGACAGGCGCAGCATCTGCGACCTGTGATGCTGCCGCTGGAACGGTCACGGTCTCACCGCCATGGAGCCTGACTTGAAGGCCCGCAGAAATGTGTCCCGCCGCCACGCCATCCAGAAAATTCATCTTGGGGCTGCCGATGAACCCTGCCACGAACCGGTTGGCCGGGGAGTTGTACAGATCCAGTGGCGAGCCGGCCTGCTCAATCACGCCATCACGCAGCACCACAATGCGGTCGGCCATGGTCATGGCTTCCACCTGATCATGGGTGACGTAGATCATGGTGGTACCCAGATCAGCATGCAGTTTGGACAGTTCAACCCGCATCTGCACACGCAGCTCGGCATCCAGATTGGACAGTGGCTCGTCAAACAAAAAGAGTTTGGGCTCACGAACGATGGCGCGACCAATGGCCACACGCTGGCGCTGCCCGCCGGACAGGGCTTTTGGCTTGCGTTGCAGGTAGGTATCGATCTTCAGCATCTTCGCGGCATGCTGCACGCGCCTGTCGATCACGTCCTTTTTTTCGCCAGCGGTTTGCAGGCCGAACGCGAGGTTGTCGTACACACTCATATGGGGGTACAGGGCGTAGGACTGGAACACCATGGCGATTTCGCGCTTGGCGGGAGCGACTTCGTTCATGCGCACGCCGTCAATGCAGAGCTCTCCATCCGAGATTTCCTCGAGGCCGGCAATCATGCGCAGCAGTGTTGACTTGCCGCAGCCGGAGGGACCGACGAAGACTACGAACTCGCCGTTCTTGATGTCCAGGTCGATGCCATGAACCACTTGTGTGGTGCCATAACGTTTGACGACGCTGCGCAGGGTCAGTTCAGCCATGATGGATTGCTTTCGGAAAACCACCTTTGGCAGGCACCCAGCTGCTGTATTTGGGGTGATCTTTGGGTATTGGGAGCGTGACCGCCACACCGGTTTCGCCGGAATGGTAAATCGCGGTGATGAGTTCCAGCGAAGCACGGGCATCCGCCAGGGTGACGGGGATCGGAGCGCCGCCGGTGATGGTGGCGTGCAGACGAATGAACTGGCCCTCAAAAGACTCCAGCGTCGGCTCAAAATCAGCGAGGGCGCTCTGAATGGCAGCGTCAATTTCCGGTGTCTTGCCTTTGAAGTGCCACGGCTCTTTACCGGGGCGGTAGGGTTCCGGGCTGGCACTTTCGACGGTCAGGTCAGAAAACACGAAACGCAGACGGGACATTTCTTCGGCAGCGCCCAAGGTAACCGACAGCGTGGCGACCGATCCGTTTTCCATCTCCACGGCAATGGCAGCGCAGTCTTCCACCTCCACGTCATTCACACGGGTTGCCAGCCGGGCGTAGACGTTTTTCACAGGCCCCAACACATAAGACAGGATGTCGTGCGAATGTGAAGCATGGGTGAGGCAGCAACCGCCCATTTCGGTTGCCCACTTGCCGCGCCACTGAATCGCGTAATAGTCGGCATCGCGGCGCCAGTGGGTTTCCATGGTGGTGACCAGTGCTTTGCTGGCGAAGCCCTTGGCCTGCAGGTGTTTGAGCCTTTGCAGACCATTGCCAAAGCGGTACTGAAAAATGGGGAAGAGCGTACCTTTGGCAGATTTCTGTGCTGCTGCGATGGCGTCTGCGTCCGTCAGTGAGCCTACCAGCGGTTTTTCGCAGATCACGTGCAGGCCCGCAGCCAGAACCTGTTCGATCAGTGCCCGGTGTGTATTGGGCGGCGTGCAGATATCGATGATGTCCAGCTCATTGCTTGCCAGCAATTCGCTGAGCTGCGTGGTGTGTCGGGCTATGCCGAATTGCTCGGCAACAGCTTTAGCCTTGGCAGCATCCAGATCGCAGACTGCCTTGACTTCAAAGTGATCAGGGATTTTTGCGTAAGACTCCAGATGGCCTTTGCCAACACCCAAACCTACAACGGCAACGCGTAGTTTCCGTGTCATTTCAAACCTCCCAAACGAACAGCCATGGCTTCTGCTTTCAATGCGAGCTCCGTGGCCAGAAAACAATGTTGTTGTGACATGGCTGTTTCCGTGCGATTCAAAATGTCCTGTATGAGGCGTGGCCCGTAAGGCAACTCTTCCGTCTGGCAGTCGATGTGCTGGAGGTTTTTGCCATCCACCAGAAACAGGTGGTCGCCGCCAGGGCGTCCGCCGATGTCAATGTATTTGCGCAACTCGATGTAGCCATCGGTCCCCAGAATGGTCAGACGGCCGTCCCCCCAGGTGCCGAGCCCCTTGGGTGTGAACCAGTCCACGCGGATGAAACCGGTACCACCATTCCCACGCAATAGCACCTCGCCAAAGTCTTCCAGTTCGGGTGCGTCAGGGTTGCCGAAGTTACCGATGTGGGAAGCAACGACTTCAGCGCTGGTCGAACCCGTGAAATGCAGAAACTGGTCGCATTGATGCGCAGCGATGTCGCACAGGATGCCGCCATAACGTTTTCGCTGGAAGAACCAGTCCGGGCGAGGGTTGTTGCGCAGTGCATGCGGTCCCAGCCCTACCGTCTGGACGACTTTGCCAATGGCACCTGCCGCCACCAACTGGCTGGCTTTTTCGGTAGCGCGGTTTTCGAAACGCTCCGAGAAGCAAACAGAGAAGATGCGACCTGTCTCACGCTGCACCTTGCGCACTTCAGCCAGTTCGTCCAGCGTGATCACGCCGGGCTTGTCAACCATGACATCCTTGCCATGACGCATGACTTCAATCGCTGTTGCCGCCCTGACATCAGGAATGGTGGCACTGACCACCAGCTGAATGCTGTTGTCTTCGAGTATGGCGCGTTTGTCCAGTACCCGGCGAGCCTGTGGAAAGGCCTTGATGTAGTCAGCGGCGAGGTCATCCTCTTCGGCAAAAACGGAGACTAGTTCGGCACCGGCATTCAGCATGGCGCGGGTCTGGCCATAGATGTGGTTGTGGTTTAACCCAATCGCTGCGAAGCGGATTGGGGGCCTGGAAGCAGCGGTCATCGTTTCATTCCTGAGTGGGCAACACCTTCAATGATCAGGCGCTGGAAGAAGAGAAAGAAGAGAAAAATCGGCAGGATCGCCAGTACCGACATGGCGAATAGTTGTCCGAAGGCAGATTGCCCGGTTGAGTCCATGAATGAACGCAGTGCCAATGGAACCGTGTAGTTGGACGCATCGTTCAGATACACCAGCGGGCCCAGAAAGTCATTCCAGGTCCATATGAACGAGAAGATGGCCGTGGTTGTCAGCACCGGCAGCGAGAGCGGCATCATGATCTTCCAGTAAATGCGCCACGGGCTGCATCCATCCAGTACCGCAGCTTCATCCAGCTCACGTGGAATACCTCGGAAAAACTGCACCATCAGAAAAATGAAGAACGCATCAGCAGCCAGAAACTTGGGCACGATCAGCGGCAAAAAGGTGTCGATCCAGCCCAGATTCAGGAACAGCACGTATTGCGGAATCAGCGTCACGTGGTAGGGCAGCATCAACGTTCCCAGCATCACGACAAACCAGACGCGACGCCCCCTGAATTCGAGGCGGGCAAAAGCATAGGCGGTGATGGAGCAGGAAACGACGTTGCCAATGACAACCAGAATCGCAACGAAGATTGAATTCTTGAAAAAGACCGTGAAGCTCTGCTGGAGTGCATTCCAGCCCAGCGTGTAGTTGGCGAAATCAAAGGCAGGTGGAATTATCGACAAATCCGTGAAGATGATCGACTCAGGCTTGAATGATGAAGCGGCCATCCACAACAGCGGATAAAGCATCAGGAACGAAGCCCCGATCAGCAGGCCGTGACGCAATACGGTCCCCATCAACAGGTTGAAAAGGCCTGGACCCGTCTTGGTATTTTTTTCCATGGATGCTGCCTGATTAACGGGGGTCGTCTTCATAGTAAACCCAGTACTTGGAAGTGAGGAAGCTGATGCCGGTAAAGCAGCCAATGATGATCAGCAATATCCACGCGAGTGCAGACGCGTATCCCATGCGGAAGTAGGAAAAGGCTTCCTGGTAAAGGTACAGCGTATAAAAGAGGGTTGAATCGATAGGGCCGCCGGTCCCGCCGGACACCACATAAGCCGGGGTGAAAGCCTTGAAGCCTTCAATGATCTGTAGCACCATGTTGAAGAAAATAACCGGGGCCAACATGGGCAGGGTAATTTTGTAGAACTTGCGGAAAGCACCCGCGCCGTCCATGGAGGCTGCCTCGTATAGATCTTGAGGGACCTGCCGCAGGCCGGCCAGAAAAATGATCATGGGAGAGCCGAATTGCCAGACCGCCAGCAGTACAAGTGTGTAGATGGCGGTTTCAGGGTTTGAAATCCAGCTCTCACCTTTGTAGCCAAAGGCCCAAAGCAGGATCTGGTTGACGGTGCCATTTCCTTCAAACAACTGGCGCCACAGCACGGCAATTGCCACTGAGCCCCCGAGCAGCGAGGGGATGTAGAAGAGGGCACGGTAGAAAGCTCCACCGCGGATGGCCTTGTCCAGCACCATGGCTACTGCCAGCGCGAACGCCAGCTTCAACGGAACCTCGAATGTCATGTAGGTAAACGTGACTTTCAGGGATTGGTAGAAACGTGGGTCGTCCAGAAACATGCGGGCATAGTTGTCTGTGCCAACCCACACCGCAGGGCTCAAGAGATCAAATTTGGTAAAGGAGAGGTAGAGTGATACGAGTACCGGACCGAGCGAGAAGCAGAAAAAACCAATCAACCATGGCGTGAGGAAGGCGTACCCGATCAAATCCCGCCGGGTGGCGGCATTTGAGCGGCTTTGTCGCTCAGATGAGTTTTTTTCCGCAACGGTGGACACGCTTTCCGCCTTTTTTTGAAAAAGAGACACCCGTCCGGCCGCTCCGCAGAGCAGCCGGGGTGTGTCGTGTACTGGATGATGCGCAGGCAGCCTGGAAAATCAGCCCGCCTGCCGCCTCACAGGGTTGTTTGGCCGATCAGGCAGATCGGGCCAGAATCCGGATTGATTCGGAGTGGAACTGCTGTGCACCGTCCTTGATGGACAGCTTGCCAAATGCCACTGCATCAGCAACGCGACGAATCAGGTTGTCGACCTCGCCTGCACCTTTGGGGGGCGGGGGTGGCAAAGGCACAGCCGTCTTGCTGAGCGCTGCAATGAAATCAATTTGCATCTTGCCCAATGCATCCAGATCGGGTGCGAGGGTTGCACGCGCCGCCGCGGAACACGGCACGCCGCGCTCGATTCCCAAAATCTTGACGCCTTCGGACACGCTGACCATGTAGTTGATGACTTTTGCAGCTTCTTCAGGAGACTTGCTCTTGGAGGAAATGCTCATCATTTGCGAAGGCTTGATGTAGTGACCTGAGGAGCCACCCTTGTCGCGCGGGAATGGGCTGATGGCCAGGCTGTTTTTGTTCAGCGCCTGAAAAGCCACGATCTGGTTTGAGTTGACGAAGCTCATGGCGCCCAATCCACGGCTGACTTCATACTGCTCGACCTTACCGGTATTGGTCGCTCCGACGTCTGCCGGCGGAATGGCGCCCGCCTTGCGCAGCTTGTCCCACATGGCGAACCAGACAGCTACATCGTCTGCAGAGAAGCCGGCCTGGCCATCCGGGTTGTAAAGCGATTTGCCTTGCTGGTTGAGCCATTGCTCGAACCCTTGCTCCCAGCGACTGTTGTCGCTGGCACCCCAGTATTTTCCTGGATCAATTTTGGAAATCTCCCCGGCGATCCGGCCGAAATCATCCCACGTCCATTTGGGGTCAATCGCCTTGACGCCCACCTTGGCCAACATACCCGTGTCATACACCATGGCCTTGGAGTTGGAGCCCAGGTTGACGCCGTAGAGCTTGCCATCCACCTTGCCGCCGTTGCGATCGTTCGCAGTGAAATCTGTGAGGGGCAACAGCTTGTCCAGTGGCAGCAACGTGTTGCGGCGGGCGTACTCGAACAGATAGCGGTAGTCCATCTGGATCAGGTCAGGCGCATTGCCACCCGCTACCTGGGTTGCCAGCTTGGTCCAGTAGTCACCCCAGCCAACAGTTTCGGCGGCAATTTGGAGGTTGTTTTTCTGGCCATAGGTATCAAGCAGTGTTTTGGTGCGTTTGTCCCGATCCGGGTTGCCCCACCAGAAGCAACGCAGCTTGGCTGCGGTTTGGGCAATGCTCAGCGATGAACTGAGGCCGAATGCAGCCGTGGTGCCGGCTGCTGCAACAAATTGACGACGTGTGAACGTACCCATGATCGCTGACTCCTGTGAAGTAGGTGGAAGCACAGTTAATTAACCGTTGGGTGAATTATAGAAATCCTCCAAATCACTTGTAAAGCGATTTGGACTGTCAATCTCTCAGTACATACCCTAGGATGACGTCGCATATGTGCGAGAGTCGTTCGCTGTGTGCTTTGGTCGTCATCAGGTTGCGTCCAAAGACAGCGGACAGGGTGTGGTTATTGGAGAGATAAAAGTAAGCCAGGCTGGCGATGGAAATGTACAGCTGCACAGGGTCAATGCCGCCACGAAAGATGCCTTCCTTTCGACCGCGTTCCAGGATTTCTCCCAGTGTCTGGATGAGCGGTGAATTCATTTCGCGGATGCGCTCGGATCGCATCAAATGTCTGGCCTGGTGCAGGTTTTCGCTGTTGAGCAGGGTCAGGAACTCGGGGTGTTCGATGTAGTAATCCCAGGTGAATTCCGTCAATCGCCGGATGGCTTGGGCCGGGGCGAGCTCTGTGAGATGGAGCTGCTGCTCGGCCTGCCGGATGTCTGCGTAGGTACCCTCCAGAACGGCCAGAAAAAGGTCGTCTTTACTGGTGAAGTAGTAGTAGATGAGGCGTTTGTTCAGCTTGGCGTTTTCAGCGATGCGATCCACTCTGGCGCCCGCCAGTCCGTAGCGTGAGAATTCGTCCCGGGCTGCGGCCAGAATAGCCAGCTGGGAACGGTCAGCGTCTCTGGAGCGGGGTTCAATCACTGTTTTTTTGGACTGGTTTGTCATGTTTCGTTGCTTCGTGTTCTCCTGGACGAGACTGTAGGGCACGATGACCCGATCAGCAAATTTTATTCACCATTTGGTGAAATAGATTATCATTTCTGCCTGAGACGTGTCCTTCAGGGCCGGTTTTGTGTAGCCGGGTCAGGAGGTGTATCTGCCCCTTCACTTTAGTTACTACGAAATATTCATGAGCAAAAAGCGCCATGCGTTTGTCGGTACCGGCGGACGCGCCCTGAGTTTCATTGAACCCCTGGTCACCACTTACGGCGACCAGAATGAGCTGGTTGCCATTTGCGACCTGAGCTCCGCCCGCATGTCGTACTACAACGAACTGCTGGTACGTGATCTGGGCTACCACGCGGTGCCTGCCTACACGCCAGACCGGTTTGACGACATGCTGCGCGAGCAAAAACCCGACGAAGTATTTGTCTGCACAAAAGACTCCACGCACCATGAGTACATCGTGCGTGCGCTGTACGCTGGTTGTGACGTCATCACCGAGAAACCGATGACCACGGACGCTGTGAAGTGCCAGGCCATTCTGGATGCGGTCGAGGCGACCGGGCGGCGGGTGCGTGTCGCCTTCAACTACCGCTGGGCACCCTTTCGAACCAAGGTCAAGGAGCTGATTGAGAGTGGCGTAGTGGGCAAGATCCACTCAGTGAATCTTGAGTATTTGCTGGACACCAACCATGGTGCTGACTACTTCCGCCGCTGGCATGCACACATTGAAAATTCGGGCACCCTGCTGGTTCACAAAAGCACGCACCATTTTGATCTGGTGAACTGGTGGCTTGACGCCATCCCGCAGCAGGTATTTGCCTACGGTGACCTGGTGTTCTATGGTAAACAGAATGCGATCAACCGGGGCGATGAAAAACTGACCCGTTACGCGCGTTATACCGGTGCGCCCGAGGCCAAGGATGACCCGTTTTGCCTCGACCTGACGGAGAGTGAGTCTTTCCGCAAACTCTATCTGGCTGGCGAGGCCGACTCGGGCTACCTGCGCGACCAGAACGTGTTCCGTGATGGCATTACCGTGCCAGACCAGATGTCGCTGAACGTCCGCTATCGCACGGGACAGGTGCTGACTTATTCGCTGGTGTGCTATAGCCCGCGCGAAGGCATGCGCGTTACCTTCAATGGCGACCGTGGCCGAATTGAATACCACGAGTTCATCGGGACCCACATGAACCGGGCTGTCAGTCCCAAGAACTGGAAAATTGAGGAAAAGCCCGGAGCGGAGGCAGAAGGCGAGTGGATACGGGTGTTCCCTCATTTCAAGAGCAGCTACGTAGTGGAAATGCCCGAGATTCGGGCAGCGCATGGCGGGGCCGACGTCATTCTCAACGAACACTTTTACGGGCCACCGGCACCGCCCGACGCTCTGGGGCGCACAGCCGGGCACGAGCAGGGTGCGGCATCGATTGCCATCGGCATTGCTGCCGTCCAGTCGATTGGCAGCAATCTGCCGGTCAATATCAGCGATCTGGTGACGATCAAACCGGACGCCACGAAGTTGTCCCAACTGGTCTGAGCAGCCGCAGGCTTGGGTCTGACCGGGCAAAATAGCCGGTATGACTCATTCCGACGCTTCAAAAAAAATCGCAGGCCACTTGCTGGTCGAATGTCTGGTGGCCCAGGGCGTTACTCACGCGTTTGGCGTACCGGGGGAAAGCTACCTGGCAGTGCTGGACGGGTTCCATGCACTGCAGGATCAGATCACGTTTGTGATCAACCGGCAGGAGGGCGGGGCGGCCTTCATGGCTGAAGCTCATGGCAAGCTGACCGGGCGGCCGGGTGTGTGTTTCGTGACCCGCGGGCCGGGCGCAACCAATGCGTCCATTGGCGTGCACACCGCGTATCAGGATTCCACACCCATGGTCTTGTTTGTGGGCGATGTGGCCAGTGAAACGCGTGACCGTGAGGCGTTTCAGGAAGTTGACTTCTGCAGTTTCTTTGGCCCCAGCACCAAAGGCATGGGCCAAACGGGTGGAGCGCATTGATGACGCAAGGCGCATCCCGAATATGTGGCCCGCGCCTTTGCTACCGCGATGAATGGGCGCCCCGGCCCTGTAGTGCTGGTGTTACCAGAAGACATGCTGGCGCAAACGGTGAATGCCCACGCCAGCACGGGTGAGATGCCACAAGCCTTGCCGAAACTGGAACCCGTTGAGGCCTGGAGTGACCCTGGGGCCTTGCGTACCTTGCGTGAGATGCTCCTGAAATCAGAGCGGCCTCTGGTTATTGCAGGAGGCGGTGGCTGGACCGTGCAGGCAGCTCAGGCGCTGCAGCGCTTTGCAGAAAACTGGAAACTGCCAGTGGGTAATGCGTTCCGGTTTCAGGACACGTTTGACAACCACCATCCGCTGTATGCAGGTGACGTGGGTATTGGCATCAATCCCAAACTTGCCGCGCGCGTGAAGAGCAGCGACCTGATCATCGCCATCGGCCCGCGCCTGGGGGAGATGACCAGTGGCGGCTATACGCTGCTGGAAGTGCCACGGCCTAAACAGAAACTGGTGCACATTCATTCCAGCGCGGAAGAGCTTAACCGGGTGTATCAGGCGGACCTGGCGATCAATTCCACCATGAATGCGGCAGCCCGCTCGCTGGAGGTGCTGACGGCACCGGTCAACGTGGTGTGGGAAGCGTGGGCACAGGAAGCCAATGCGGATTACCTGGCCAACATGCGGCCGCAGCCTTTGCCCGGAGATACTGACATGCCCGCCATCGTCGGGATGCTGCAAAAACACTTGCCATCAGACGCTGTGTTGACCAACGGCGCCGGCAACTTCGCCAGCTGGATTCACCGTTTCTTCAAACACCACGGCCTGGTGAAAGGGTTCAAGACGCAACTGGCTTGCACCAACGGGGCCATGGGCTACGGCGTGCCTGCCGGCATTGCCGCCAACATCCTGACCGGGCGAACGGCCTTTACCATTGCGGGTGATGGCGACTTTCTGATGAACGGCCAGGAGCTGGCCACTGCTGTGCAGCATGGCGCGAAAAGCATCATCCTGTTGCTCAACAATGGCATGTACGGCACGATCCGCATGCACCAGGAACGCGACTACCCGCAGCATGTGGTGGGCACGAAGTTGCAAAACCCCGACTTTGCGGCGCTCGCGCGGGCCTACGGTTATGCCGGTGTGCGCATCACTCGCACTGCCGAATTCGAAGCCGAGTTGCTGGCCGCTTTGGCGCGCCCAGAGGGCACGCTGATTGAGGTAACGCTGGACCCCGAAGTGATCACCACGCGGGGAACGCTGTCGGCCATCACCGCCAAGGCACTACAAAAATAATAGCTACTCACGCATATATCACAAGGGCTGAGGCCATATTTCATCACCAATTGATACGTTTTTGAGACGTTTCCCTATGTACCCACCCATTGAACCGTACCGGACCGGGCGGTTGACCGTAGACGAGTTGCACACCCTGTACTGGGAGGAGTGTGGCAACCCGGATGGTGCGCCGGTCTTGTTTCTGCATGGAGGCCCGGGCTCTGGTTTGTCGCCGCTGCATCGGCAGTTTTTTGACCCGACACACTACCGGGTTGTTTTGTTCGACCAGCGCGGTGCGGGTCAATCGACACCGCTTGGCGAATACCGCAACAACACGACGCAGTTACTGATTGAAGATATCGAGCAGATCCGTCAGATGCTGGGCATTGAACAGTGGCTGGTGTTTGGCGGTTCATGGGGTTCAACGCTGGCGCTGGCCTATGGACAATCCCATCCTCAGCGTTGCCTGGGATTCGTGTTGCGCGGTATCTTTCTGTGTACGCCTGCGGAAATAGACTGGTTCATGCACGGCATGGGCCAGTTTTTCCCGAAGGAGCATGCCCAGTTCGTCTCACCCATTCCGATTGATGAACGAGACGATTTATTAGAGGCGTATTCAAAACGCCTGTTCAGTGACGATGCTGCAGTTTGCGGTGCAGCAGCGCGCAGCTGGAGTCGTTACGAGGGTAGTTGCCTGCACCTGCTGCCACATCCGCAAGACGTCGAGGCATTTGGCTCTGATGCCGTGGCGCTGGGCGTGGGGCGACTGGAAGCGCACTACTTCTGCCATGAAGGATTTTTTTCTGAAGACCAACTGGTTCGCAATGTGGATCGCATTCGTCACGTGCCAGCCATCATCGTGCAGGGGCGCTATGACGTGATATGCCCGCCAACTTCTGCCTGGCGACTGCATCAGGCCTGGCAAGAGGCTGTGTTCACGATCGTGGAAGATGCTGGTCATGCTGCATCCGAGCCGGGTATTGCTCACGCCCTTGTGAGTGCAACAGACCTGTTCAAGATAACCGGGCGATTCGATTGAGAGGATAAAAAAAGGGCTGTCGTAAAGACAGCCCTTTTTGTGTGTGGCGTCTCAGCCTTGAAGATTACTCTTTGATGTCAACGCCGTAGAACGTGTGACGGCCGAATGGGCTGAGTTTGAAGTCGATGACTTCTTTGCGTACTGGTTTGGTTTGCACGGCGTGAGCAATGGTGAACCACGGAGCCTGCTCTTTGAAGATTACTTGAGCCTGTTCATAGAGCTTGGTCCGCTCGGCAGGGTTGGACTCGGTTTTAGCTTTCTGGATCAAGTCCTCAAAGGGTTTGTAGCAGAACTTGGCGACGTTGGAGCCGTTACCTCTTGCAGAATCGCAACCGAGCAGCACGTGCAGGAAGTTGTCCGGGTCGCCGTTGTCACCGGTCCAGCCCAGCATGCCCATCTGGTGTTCGCCAGCCTGCATGCGCTTGCGGTATTCACCCCATTCGAAGCTCTTGATTTCTGCTTTCACGCCAATTTTGGCCAGATCCGCCTGCATCAACTCCGCAATGCGCTTGGCGTTGGGGTTGTAGGGACGCTGCACGGGCATGGCCCACAGGTCGGTGCTGAACCCGTTCGGGTATCCCGCTGCTGCCAGCATTTTCTGTGCGGCCGCCTGATCAAACGGGTCATCCTTGATGGCGTTGTTGTATGACCATTGTGCTGGAGGAATAGGGTTCTTCGCAGCAACACCGGTGCTCAGATAAACACCATCGACAATCGCCTGCTTGTTGATGGCCATGTTGATAGCTTTGCGGACGCGGACATCATCAAACGGCTTCTTGGTCGTGTTGTAAGCCAGATAGCCGATATTCAAGCCGGGTTGCGTTAGCAAGGTGACGTTGGCATCGGCTCGCATGGCAGGCAGGTCAGCCGGGTTAGGGTAAGGCATGACATGGCATTCACCTTTTTGCAGCTTGGCCCAACGCACGGATGCATCCGTGGTGATGGCGAATACCAGGTCATCAATCTTGGCTTTGCCAGCCCAATGCTCTGGAAATGACTTGAAGCGGATGATGGCGTCTTTCTGGTATTGAACCAGCTGGAATGGGCCAGTTCCGACGGGCTCCTGGTCAATTTTTTCTGGTGTCCCTGCCTTGAGCATGGCATCTGCGTATTCCTTGGACTGGATCGCAGAAAACTGCATGGCCAGAGTCGACAGGAAAGGTGCCTCAGCCTGGTTCAGCGTGATCTTGACGGTGGAATCATCAACCTTTTCTACCGATTTGATGAGCTTGTCAAAGCCCATGTCAGAGAAGTAGGAGTGATTGGCGCTGGTGACCTTGAAGTAGGGGCTGGTCTCCTTCATCTGGCGGTCAAAATTGAAAACAATATCGTCGGCATTCAAGTCGCGTGTGGGCTTGAAGTTTTTATTGCTTTGCCATTTGACACCTTTGCGCAGCGAGAAGGTGTACTCCTTGCCATCCTTGGAAACGGTCCATTTCTCGGCCAGACCGGGACCTACTTTGGTGCCGCCGCGCTCAAACTGCACAACGTTGTCATAGATCTGCTCGATGACGTCAAAGGATGTTCCCGTGGTGTTGATGCTGGGGGAGAAGTTTTCCGGGCTGCCTTCTGAGCAATACACCAGTGTTTTGGCAGAAACGGGTGATAGGGCCATGACGGCAGGCAGCGCCAGTGCGCACAGCAGCGCACGTTTCGCCGGCAGTTTTCGGCCGGTACCTGATTTGGATTGAATCATCTTTTGGACTCCTCTAGGGTTAATGCTGCAGAGCAGCGGTTTGGGTAAATTGTTCGGCTTCATGACATGCTACCTGTCGGCCTTCCAGCTCGCGCAACACAGGGCGCTCAGCGCGGCAGCGGCTGGTAACATTGGGACAGCGTGTCGAAAAACGCATCCACTGGGTGGATTCAGGGGAGATGGTAGTTCACCTGTCAAAACCTTGCGCGCCAGGCCGGAGCCGGTACCGACCAGGCCAGGTGTGGATGCCAGAAGAGCCTGTGTATAGGGATGAAGCGGGCGGGAAAAAATGATTTTCTTCTCGCCCTGCTCAACTGCATGTCCCAGGTACATCACCAGAACGTCATGCGCAATGTGTTTGACAACGCCCAGATCATGCGAAATAAACAGATAGGCTAATCCCAGCTCCTGTTGCAGGTCAGCGAGCAGATTCAGCACCTGTGCCTGAATGGAGACGTCCAGCGCAGAAACGGGCTCATCGGCCACTACCAGGGCCGGTTTGAGCATCAAGGCTCGGGCGATCGCGATGCGCTGCCGCTGTCCGCCGGAGAACATATGCGGGTATCGGTCATAGTGTTCCGGCCGCAAACCGACCATGGCCAACATGCTGCGTGCCCTTTCGGTGCGCTCAGGTGTCTGCATGTCCGTGTTGATTTCAAGTGGGGCTTCCAGAATGGCGCCAATCTTTTTACGCGGGTTCAATGACCCATAAGGGTTCTGAAATACCAGCTGCACTGTGCGGCGCAAGGCATGCCGATCATCTGATGATGCCTTGACAACGTCGACTCCACTCAGCTGGAGTTCACCGGAAGTCGGGGTTTCAATCAGTGAGACCATGCGAGCCAGCGTCGACTTGCCACAGCCGGATTCGCCGACCACAGCCAGGGTTTTGCCGGGATTTACTGAAAACGAAACGCCCCCTACGGCCTGCAGCCGATCCGCTTCACGGAACAGTCCCCGGCTTATCTTGTAAATCTGACGCAGATCTCTGGCCACTACAACGGGGGCATTGGATGCGGAAGTTTGAGGTGTGCTCATAACGAAGCCGCTTCCAGGTTTTTCCCCGAATGCATGGCGTCGCCTGCACTGGCATCTCCCAGCGCGTAGTGGCAACGAATCATGCCGTCCTGCCATGCACGCAACGGTGGTCTTTCCGAACGACACCGGTCACTGGCATAGGAGCATCGAGGCGCAAACAGGCACCCGGTCGGACGATCATATAAACCCGGCACCATACCGGGGATGGTGGCCAGTCGCGACAAGCCATCGCTGCGCTCGGGCAGGGCGGCCATCAGAGCCTCAGTGTAGGGATGCTGAGGCCGTCCGAACAGCGCCACTGCAGTTTGCTCTTCCATGATTTGTCCTGCATACATCACGGCGACACGTTGGGCCATCTCGGAGACGACACCCATGTTGTGGGTGATCAGCACGAGCGCCATGCCACGCTCTTTTTGCAGACTCCGCAGGAGATCCAGGATTTGTGCCTGAATCGTGACATCCAGTGCAGTCGTTGGTTCATCGGCAATCAGCAACTTGGGGTTGCAGGCAATTGCCATGGCTATCATGACCCGCTGATTCATGCCGCCAGACATCTGGTGCGGATACACCTTGAGCCGGCTTTCAGGCGCAGGGATGCCGACCTGCTCGAGCAATTCGATGGACCGGCGCTTGGCGGCTTTGGCGTCCATTCCCAAATGCAACCTGAGCGTTTCCGCCAGCTGAAATCCGACGGTAAAGCAGGGGTTCAGGCTGGTTGTCGGGTCCTGAAAAATCATGGCGACGTCTTTGCCGGTAAGCTTGTTGCGTTCACCAGGCGACAGGGCCAGCAGATCGTGTCCGTCAAAGCGGAGCTTGTCGGCCTTAACCCGGCCGGGGTAACTGACAAGGCCCATCAGCGCCATCATCGTGACACTTTTACCGGAGCCTGACTCGCCAACAATGCCCAGCACATCGCCAGCCTCCAGCCTCAGGCTGATGCCGTCCACGGCATGCATCACGCTGTTTCTGGAAGGGAAATCAACGGTCAGGTTTTCAATTTCAAGGAGAGCCATAGGAATAGCTTTCAGCGTTTCAGCTTGGGGTCAAACGCATCGCGCAAGCCATCACCGAGCAAGTTGAATGCCAGTACCGTAATCAGGATAGCAAGACCCGGAATGTCACGACCCACCAGGCACGCAACACAAATTCGCGGGCATCTGCCAGCATGGTTCCCCACTCGGGCGAGGGTGGTTGTGCACCAAGGCCCAGAAAACCCAGCGCGGCAGCGTCCAGTATGGCTGTGGAGATGCCCAGAGAGGCCTGAACGATCAGGGGCGCCGTGCAATTGGGGAGCACTTCATTGAACATCAGTCGGAGATGGCCTGCACCATTCATGCGAGCGGCAGTTACGTAGTCTTTGAGGTTTCTGCAATCACGGCGGCGCGAGTGATTCGGACGTAGTGCGGCAGCACCACAATGGCAACCGCCAGCATGGCATTCATCAGACCAGGCCCCAGGATAGCCACGATCACGATGGCAAGCAGGAGGCTTGGGAGTGTCAAAATGATGTCCATCAGCCGCATGATCCCGATTTCGTACATGCCGCGAAAGTACCCGGCTGTCAAACCCAGAATGGTGCCCACAACAACTGACAGTGCGACCACGGCAATGCCGATGACGAGAGACAGTCTCGCCCCGTGGATGAGTCGGGAAAGAATATCCCGTCCGATGGCGTCAGTACCCAGCGGGTATGTAATCGAGCCGCCACTTTGCCAGAAGGGGGGCTTCAGGAAGGCGGTATTGTTGGTGAGATCCGGTGCGTGAGGCGCCAACAGGGGTGCAAACATAGCGACCAGCAACACGCCAATGACGATCACCAGACCTGCCAAGGCACCGCGGTTGGCACTGAAATAGCCCCAAAACTCGCGAAGTGGCTGAGCGGGTGCCGGCTTGACGGCCATGCTATTCAAAGCTGTACTCATCGCTGATGCCTGATGCGCGGATTGATGATGCCGTAGGTGATGTCCACCAGCAAATTCACGACCATGACAATCACACCCAGCAGCAGCATGCCGCCTTGCAGAACCGGGTAGTCACGCCGGCTGATCGCCTCAATGAGCCATTTGCCCACGCCAGGCCAGGAGAAAATGGTTTCCGTCAGGATAGCCCCGGTAAACAGCACGCCCACCTGCAAACCGATCACCGTAACGACCGGAATGAGTGCGTTGCGAAATGCGTGCAGTGACACCACGCGCAGATTGGACAAGCCTTTTGCGCGAGCGGTCCGGATGTAGTCTTCACCCAAAACCTCCAGCATCGCTGAACGTGTCATGCGCGCAATGACAGCGAGCGGGTTGGTACCCAAAACGATCATTGGCAGGATGAGGTGCGATACCGTCGACCAGAACGCGCCCTTGTCTTTGGATAGCAATGAGTCGATCAACAGAAATCCGGTGGTGGGTTCGATAAAGTATTTGACATCGAGGCGCCCCGAAACTGGTGTGAGATCAAGCTGAACGGAAAACAGCAATATAAGCAGCAGGCCCCACCAGAAAATGGGCATGGAATAGCCAGCGAGCGATACGCCCATCACGCCGTGATCCAGGATTGAATTGCGTTTGACGGCGGCCAATATGCCTGCCGGTATGCCTATGATCAACGCAAACAAAATGGCGCACACCGCCAGTTCAATGGTTGCGGGAAACAGTGCCAGAAATTCACTAAGGACAGATTCATGAGTGATGATGGATTTGCCGAGATCGCCATGCAGGACCCGGCCGATGTAGATCCCGTATTGCACGATCACGGGCCGGTCCAGCCCATATTCCTTGAGCAGGGCGGCATGCCGCGTGGCGTCGATGCCGCGCTCGCCAGCCAGTGTTTCAATCGGGTCGCCAGGTACCAGGCGGATCAGGAAAAAGGCAACGAGCGTCATTCCCAAAAAGGTCGGGATGATCAGACTCAAACGGGTGAGGAGGAAGCGTAGCAAAGTGAGTATTGATCGAGTGCGCCAAGGCCGGCAAATTTGGTTTGGAGTTCTTGGATGCCTGCCTCAAGGGAACAGATTCTAACCAGCATAGATGCCTGTGTTCGGCAGGGGTCCGGGTATTTGCTCCCCGGACAAACCCGCATCCTGATTGCCCAGCATATGAGCCGGGTCAAAAAAAAGCCGACTTGCGTCGGCCCTTTCTGCAATCGGGACGTACCGATTACTTCAAGTGCTTGCCAATCAGGCCGGCCATCTCGAACATGGACACTTGAGCCTTGTTGAAGACTTCCTTCAGCTTGGCATCAGCGTTGATCATGCGCTTGTTGACGGCGTCCTGCAGCTTGTTCTTCTTGATGTAAGTCCACAGTTTGCTAACCACTTCGGTGCGTGGCAGCGGGCTGTTACCTACAATGGAAGCCAGAGCGGCGCTAGGCGTCAGGGCCTTCATGAATGCTGCGTTGGCAGTCCGCTTTTTGGCGGGTGCTTTTTTTGCAGCTGGCTTTTTGGCCGGGGCGGCTTTCTTGGCTGCTACCTTTTTAGCGGGAGCAGCTTTCTTGGCCGGTGCAGCTTTCTTCGCTGCTACTTTCTTGGCTGGAGCAGCCTTTTTAGCCGGAGCTGCTTTCTTTGCGGGAGCAGCTTTTTTAGCCGGAGCTTTTTTTGCAGTTGCCATGATTGATTGTCCTTCTAGAAGTTGATTAATCACCAGCAAAAAACTGCTTCTTCACTGGCAAAGCGGATGCTACTGGAGAAAAAGCCTGTTTCCAAGCGAAAAAGCATTTTTTTCACTCTGGCGTGTTGTTTTTTCAGTCTGTGTTTTCAGCCTGTTTTCCCTCTGGAGACGCATGTTTGCGACGAACAGGGGTTCATGCAGTGCGCGAGTTGACACAGTTAACATCGCGCCATGACACACTATTTGTTCATTGAGGAGGATGACCAGCATGACTTTCCAGTTCGCAACTTGTGACTTGTGTGATGCCCATCAGGACGACGCCTCGGGTGATTTCCGGGTTCTTCCTCCTGCGTTTCGTGATTTTGGTGCGGTGAAGAGATTTTGCGGTCCTGTCATGACGGTGAAGTGCCATGAAGACAATTCGCTGGTCAAGGCGGCAGTGGATTCCCCCGGCTTTGTCGACGGGCCGGAAGGACGCTTTGCGAGAGTGCTGGTAGTTGACGGTGGCGGCTCGCTTCGCAGGGCATTGCTGGGCGGCAATCTCGGTGCTGCCGCTGCACGCAATGGCTGGGCCGGGGTGGTGATTGACGGTTGTGTGCGTGATGTCGCGGAACTTGCAGGTCACCCAGTTGGCATTCGCGCATTGGCAAGCATGCCGCTACCTACCCGAAAGAAAAATCAGGGCCAGTCTGGCGGCACCGTTCAGGTTCAAGGTGTCTGGGTGCGCCCGGGTGACTGGCTCTATGCTGATGAAGACGGCATGGTCGTCAGCTCTACAAGACTGGTGTAAGGTCCCCAACCAGCTTCAACGCTCAGGCCCCGGGTGGGGCGATGGCCCGGCTGGGCAATGTCGCCAGAACCACTCCCAGCAGCGCGATGCCAAACGCCAGCAACTGGAGTCCGCTGAGGCTTTCGCCTAGCAGCCATACACCCGTCAGGGCCGCAGAGACGGGCAGCATCACAGTGAAGACGCCGGCTTTGGCGGCCGGTACTGTTTTCACGCCGGTCATCCACAACCATACGGTCCACATGCTGGCAGCCAGCGCATAGAACACGAGCAGCAGCCAGGTATTTGCCGCAACCGAGGCAAAATCAAAATCGCTGGCGAGATAGATGCCTGCCGGCGTCATCAACACAAATCCCCAGAGGTTGATCATCGAAGAGATGCGTTTGGGGCTTAGCGCACCGGTGAGACGCTTGCCAATCACCACATAAGCGCCTTCACACAATACGGCTCCAAACACCAGCAGATTGCCAATCAGTGCTTTTTCATGAGCCAAATCGGCATCTAGACCACTATTTATATGCGTGAAGTGCTCTGACTTTGATAGCGCCATTAAGCCAATGCCGACCGCTGCGCAGGCGATGGCAGCCCAGACGCGGCGCTCGATTCGCTCACCCAGAAAGAGCCAGCCCATGATGGCCACCACGGCTGGAATGGCGGCCAGGATGACACCGGCCGACACCGCGCTGGTCATGCTCACGCCGTACAACATACAGATCGAGAACAGGAAATTACCCAGGAAGGACTCCAGGAAAACGAGCCTTTTTGTTGCGCTCGTCATCGGAGGTTCGCCAGCCGGCTTGATCAGCCAGCGTCCCATGGCGATTCCGGCGATGCCGAAGCGCAGCCATGCCAGCAAGAAGACGGGGAGAGCGGCCACGAGGGGCTTGGACAGCGCAACGTAGGTACCAACCAGAGACATGCACAAGGCGAGACAGAGGTAGGCGAGCAATCGGCTGGGTTGAGGTTTCACAGTGATGGTGGAGAGGGCAGCCTGGAGGCAAACCTCCATCATGCCCGACTCGCGGAGGTCATTTCGTCTTGTCGGGCACTGGCCACGGCGTCCATGGCGGAATTGGCACCCTTGAGGTGGCTTCGGTTGAGATAACCTTGCCAGACCCATTCCACAAACGTCTTTGCAGGACGTGTCGTCATCATGCTGCTTGCGTCGGATACCCAGTTAAACCAGAAGAGTTATTACGAAGCCAGCGTTGTCCGGCCGGCGGTCATGGAGCCGCTGGAAGGTGAAGTTGATGCGGATGTTGTTGTAGTGGGCGCTGGTTTTTCGGGTTTATCGGCTGCCATTGAGCTGGTGCAGCGCGGGTTTTCCGTTGTCGTTCTGGAAGCTGACCGGGTATGCAGTGGCGCGTCCGGCCGCAACGGAGGGCAAGCCATCGTGGGATTCGCAAGTGGGCAGGAGCCGTTTGAGCAACAATTGGGGCCGGCTGCCGCCCGCGCGGCCTGGGACATGTCGCAGGAGGCCATTGAGCTGATGGATGAGCGAATAGCGGCGCATGCCATTGCCTGTGACCGGATCAAAGGATATCTGTACGTTGCTGACTCCGCCCGAAAGGCCCGTGCGCTGGAGGCGGACATGCAAAGCCTGGAGTCTGTGTATGGGTTGAAAACGGAATTTGCTGTGGGTGCTGACGTTCAACGTCACATTCAAAGTAACACCTATTGCGCATCGGCTTACGAGACTGTGTCAGGGCATCTTCACCCATTGAAGTTTGGTTTGGGCCTGGCGCGGGTTGCGCTTTCGCTGGGTGTCCGAATTTATGAGCACTCTGCAGTCGTGGGTATCGCTCGGGGTCCAAATCTGGTGGCCAGCACAGCGAAGGGACAGGTTAATGCCCGGTTTGGCGTCTTGGCGGGCAACTGCACGCTGGCGGAGTATGGCCCCAAAGTGGCGCCCGAGTTGACGCCACGCATCATGCCGGTGGGCACGTATATCGTGGGAACGGCGCCGCTGGATGCCGCTTTGTGCCAGCAACTGATCCCCAGCCGGGCGGCTGTGTGCGACAACAACTTCATATTGGATTACTTTCGGTTCAGTGCAGACCATCGCATGTTGTTTGGTGGGCGTGTGAGCTATTCGACAAAAACACCGGCCAATCTGGAAGTGGTGATGCGCAAACGCATGGGACAGATATTTCCGGCGCTGAATGACGTAGCCATCGACTTCATCTGGGGTGGTTTCGTTGACATCAGCATGAACCGGGCGCCAGATTTTGGTCGTCTCGGGAACAACCTGTATTACCTGCAGGGTTTCAGCGGGCACGGGGTCGCTTTGACCAGTCTCGCGGGCAAACTGGTGGCCGAAGCGGTAGCCGGGCAGGCGGAGCGATTTGACGTGTTCGCAGGTTTGAAGCATCGCGAGTTCCCCGGAGGCCCCTGGCTTCGTATGCCGAGCCTGGTGTTGGGGACGCTCTATCACCGGCTGCGCGATTTGTTGTAAACGGACTTTTCATGACCTCTTTCGCCTTTTTATCCAACAACGCTTTCATGAAAGCGCCGCCCGCCGCCTCTGGTACGCCCTTTGCAGTTGCAGGTATTGCGTGGGACGGCTGTGTGACCAATCGTCCCGGTGCGCGGTTTGGACCGCGGGCCATTCGTGAGGCCAGCCACATGTTGTGCGATGGCATTCACCCGCATTTCAACGTCTCGCCCGAGGGTGTATTGGGCGATGCGGGCGATCTGGCGTTACCCAACACCAGCCTAGACGCGATGCGCGTCGCCATGATGCCGCAAGTCAGTGAGTTGATACGTGCCCATCACATGGTCTGGATTGGCGGTGACCATTCCATTACCCTGCCATTGTTGCGGGCCTACAAGGTCTGGCTCGGCAAGCCGCTCGCGGTGATCCATTTCGATGCTCACTGCGATACCTGGAAGGACCATTTTGGGGAACCCAGTGGGCATGGCACGTGGGTCTATGAAGCTATTCAGGAGGGGCTGGTCATCAAGGAATGTGTCACGCAACTCGGCATTCGTTCCAGTGGTGTTCGAGAGGCGAGGGAGTATGTTCAGGATCAGGGTGGTCAGATTTTCACGGCGCGACAGTTGCGGGGGCTCGAGAATGCCACCCAGCTTGATCCAGTGATCTCTGCCATCAAGACCAGACTGGCAGCCTGCGGCGATCCGCCGGTCTACCTCAGTCTGGATATTGATTGCCTGGATCCTGCGTTCGCTCCCGGCACGGGAACGCCGGAACCCGGGGGCATGTCCTCCAGCCAGGTTTTGACCTTGCTGGAAGAACTGGTTGACTTGCCATTTGTTGGCATGGACTGTGTTGAAGTGTCGCCACCTTATGACCATGCCGAACTCAGCAGCCTGGCTGCTGCGGCATTCGTGTGGACCTATTTATGTGGCCGCCGATTCATCTCAGGCATGTAATCTGCATCAGCGTTTCGAAGTTTTCCCTGGTCGAGTCAAATGACTGTTAATGGCATGGGCCAATAGCGGCCCATACCGGGCGATCTCCTCCAGAGGTGCGTAACCATAGCCTATGACAAGGCCTTTGGCGTCCTTGCGCTCCAGGCAATAAGCTGAGAGTGGACGCACGATCATCCCGAGTTCACCAATCCGGGCTGCGAGCGCCTGATCATTAACCTCATTGGGGAGATGCAAACACAAGTGCAGACCTTGCTCAGCTCCGCTGATGTGGGCGCCGGAGCCCAGGCATGGCTTGAGTGCGGCCAGCAGAGTGCGCCTGCGCTCGGCATAACTCTGACGGGCACGCCGCAGTGCGCTGGCAAAGTGGCCCATTTCAATGAACTCTGCAAGAGCGGCCTGCAGCGGCATCTGTCCCGGGCGGTTGAGGTCATAGTGCGCCTGCTTGAAGGGGTCACCCAATTTCTTGGGAATAACGAGGTACCCCAGCTTGAGGCCGGGATACAGCACTTTGGAGAATGACCCCAGATACAAAACCCGCTCGTCCTTGTCCAGACCTGCCAGCGAAGAAAGAGGAGGGCCGGTGAACCGGAATTCACTGTCGTAGTCATCCTCCAGCACCCAGGCACCATGTCGACGGGCAATGTCCAGCAACCGGTGGCGCCGCGCCAGGGACATGACCGCTCCGGTGGGGTACTGGTGTGATGGCGTGACGTAGATCAGCTTGGGTGGCGTGCTTTCGTCTACTGGCTCGGGCGCAATGCCCTGGTCGTCTACCGGTACCGCATGGATCTTCAATCCTGTTGCCATGAAAGCCTTCACGGCTCCCCAATACGCCGGGTCTTCCATCCACACAGTGTCCCCATGGTCCGCCAGCAGCTGGGCGCAGAGTTCCAGCGACTGCTGGGTTCCACTGGTGATGATGACCTGATCAACATCGACTGGCACGCTGCGGAAAACCCGCAGATAGTCCGCAACGGCGCGGCGCAAGGGCGCATGGCCACCTGTGTAGCTGTAGTCGAGCATTTCGGGATAGGTCATGCGCCAGTGCTTGTTTTGAAGACGCTGCCAGAGCGTGACGGGGAAGGCGCTGAAATCCGCAATGCCGGATGTGAAAGGCTGCACTTCCAGCTGAGTTGAACAGTACGCCGTTGACAAGGCTTGACCTCTTCGGGACAGCCCGGCGTTTTGACGGATACGGGCAACCGGCCGGTGCTTGGCCGGTTTGGGCACGGTGTCGTTGAGATAAGTGCCGCTGCCCACCCGGCTGACAAGGTAACCCTCAACGCTGAGCTGATTGATTGCAGCCACCACGGTATTGCGGGAAAGCCCCAAATCCTGAGTGAGTTCCCGGCTTGAAGGCAGACGGTCACCAGCGCCCAATTTGCCATCCAGGATGGCCCGTCTAAGCGCTTCATAAAGCTGCCTGTGCAGAGGAAGATTCTTGTCGGCGCTGAGGCGCGCCATTTCGGTGAGAAGCAGTTCTGACAGCATGATTCTGGGTCGCTTTCAAAGTGGCTCCAACGGATTGCCACAACTGGCTCCCATTTTGAACCAATTTCAGGAGGACAATGCTGTGAAGAATTCGGAGACTCTCAATGAACAAGCCACCTTGCACGGTCTGGCTGCCAGCAGATCATCGTCTTCTGGGCGATGACGGACAACAAATGCCCTTTCTGGTGCTGGGTGAGAAATATGCACGTGCGGTGAAGTTGGGTGCAAATACGCAGCCCGTTTTGTTCCCTTTGGCAGATCCCGATCAAATTCCCGAACTTCTGGGTTTGGTGGATGGGGTCATGCTGACCGGCTCATCTTCCAATGTTCATCCATCTCATTTTGATGAGGATATTGCCGACACAACCTTGCCGCTGGATCCTGGGCGAGATGCCCTCACTCTGGCGTTGATCAAGGCATGTGTGAAGCAGCGGGTTCCGTTGCTGGGTGTCTGCCGCGGGTTCCAGGAGATCAATGTCGCCATGGGTGGTTCGCTGCATCAGCAAGTTCACACAGTGGCTGGGCTGATGGACCATCGTGAGCCGGAAGCAGAATCTCCTGACGGGCAATACGGTCCGAGTCATCTGGTGAAGTTTGAAAAAGGGTCGGTATTTGAGCGATGGGCGGGTGGATCGGAGGCGGCCGTGAACTCGCTGCACGGCCAGGGGGTTGCCCGCCTGGCACAGGGTTTGCAAGCGTTAGCGTATGCACCTGACGGTCTGGTTGAGGCGTTTGGGGTTGCAGATACAGCTACTTTTGCCTATGCAGTGCAATGGCACCCGGAATGGCGCTTTGAGGAGAATCCCTTCTATGCAGCCATATTCAAGGCCTTCGGTAACGCTTGCCGTGAGCGGCAGACGATCAGATTAGCCCAGTTTTGTGAGTGAGCTGCATTTCGCGGCCTGGAGAAAAGCATGAATGACGGAAAAGTGATGAACTTCAATGACCTTGAGCAATGGCTCAATGAGCGTCGCGTCACGGAGGTGGAGTGTCTTGTACCCGACTTGACGGGGGTTGCTCGTGGAAAGATCCTGCCTCGCGCCAAATTTACGGAAGATCGTGGCATGCGTCTGCCGCAGGCCATTGTGGCTATGGGTGTAACGGGCGAGTTCCCTGAAAGTGGGCCTTACTATGACGTCATCGATCCGACTGACAAGGATATGCAGTTGCGTCCGGATCCTTCAACCGTGCGGATTGTTCCCTGGGCTACGGATCCAACCGCTCAGGTGATTCACGATTGCTTTGACCATCAGGGCAACCTGGTCCCTTTTGCGCCGCGCAGTGTGTTGCGCCGCGTGTGTGATCTGTTTGCAGCAGAAAATCTGCAGCCCATTGTGGCGCCGGAGCTGGAGTTTTACCTCACTGCACGCAATACCGATCCCAACACCTTGTTGCGTGCGCCAGTGGGCAGAAGCGGGCGTGCCGAGACGTCACGTCAGGCATACAGCATTGACGCAGTAAACGAGTTTGACCCCCTGTTTGAGGAAATCTATGACTACAGCGACAAGATGGAGCTGAATGTTGATACCTTGATCCACGAGGTGGGCGCAGGCCAGATGGAAATCAATTTTTTCCATGCCCAGCCTCTGGGGCTGGCGGACGAGGTATTCTTTTTCAAGCGTACGGTGCGTGAGGCGGCTTTACGACACGATATGTACGCCACGTTCATGGCCAAGCCGATTGCCGGGGAGCCTGGCAGTGCCATGCATGTTCATCAAAGTATCTTGAGTACGCTGACGGGCAAGAATATTTTCAGTAACGAGGATGGTTCACCGTCAGAAGCTTTCATGCACTATATCGGTGGCTTGCAGCGTTACATTCCCGCTGCGATGGTATTGGTTGCGCCGTATGTGAATAGCTATCGCCGCCTGTCCCGCAATACCGCTGCGCCCATCAATATTGAGTGGGGTTACGACAACCGGACCGTCGGTATTCGTTCGCCCATCTCATCTCCCGAAGCCCGTCGTGTGGAAAACCGGGTTATCGGGGCTGACGCAAATCCTTATGTGGCTCTGGCCATGACGCTGGCTTGCGGCTATCTGGGTCTCAAGAACAAGATCAAGCCCAAAGCAGAAATGAAGGGTGATGCATATCTTTCACCCTATTCATTGCCGCGCAGTCTGGGCGAGGCACTGGACTGGTTGCGCCGTGAGTCAGATCTGCACGAGGTACTGGGCAAGGAATTCATCACCGTTTATTCCGAGATCAAGGAGCTCGAGTTTGACGAGTTCATGAAAGTCATTTCACCGTGGGAGCGGGAACACCTGCTCCTGCACGTCTGATCGGCTACTACCGTCTTCAGGAATCGCTATGAACAACAACCCCATGTCAACTCTCGTTGCCCCTCCCGCGCTGGTGCGCCGCGCCGGGATCCAGGACACAAAAACGCTGCAGGCGCTCGATAGCGCCCACTTCATCCACCCCTTTACTGACCACGGCGATCTGGCCACGCGTGGCGCGCGCGTGATCACCAAGGCCGACAACATTTATATATGGGATTCAGAGGGTCACAAGATTCTTGATGCCATGAGCGGTCTATGGTGCGTTAACGCTGGTTATGGGCGCAAGGAATTGGCCGATGCAGCCTACCAGCAAATGATGACGCTGCCGTTCTATAACAGCTTTTTCCAGACCACCAACGTGCCAGCGGTGCAGTTGGCCACCAAGCTTGCTTCGCTGGCACCGGTGGTGGGTGGACGGAAGTTCGAGCACGCGTTTTTCTCCAGCAGCGGCTCCGAAAGCAATGACACCAACGTGCGCATGGTGCGCCGCTACTGGGACCTGCTGGGACAGCCGCAGCGCAAGGTGATCATTAGCCGCCACAATGCTTACCACGGCTCCACCATGGCTGGTGCCTCACTGGGGGGAATGAGTGGCATGCACGCGCAGGGTGACCTTCCCATTCCCAACATTACCCACATCGAACAGCCGTACTACTTTGAAAAAGCGCTGCCAGGTGAAAGTGAAGCTGACTTTGGTTTGCGTGCCGCGCGCTGGCTGGAAGACAAGATCCTTGAGGTCGGTGCCGACAAGGTTGCCGCTTTCATCGCCGAGCCGGTGCAGGGGGCCGGCGGCGTGATCATCCCGCCCGCCACCTACTGGCCAGAGATTCAGCGCATCGTCGACCAGTACGGCATCCTGCTGATCTCCGACGAGGTGATCTGTGCCTTTGGCCGCCTGGGTCACTGGTTCGCTTACGAAAAGTTCGGCTACCGCCCGGATCTCGTTACCTTTGCCAAGGGCGTGACCAGTGGCTATATCCCCTTGGGTGGTGTGATGGTGGGCGACCGCGTGGCCAGGGCACTGATCGAAAAGGGTGGCGAGTTCAACCACGGGTACACCTACAGTGGTCACCCGGTGGCCTGCGCGGTGGCGCTGGCAAATATAGAGCTCATGGAGCGCGAGAACCTGGTCGGGCGAGTCAAGGGCGACGTAGGACCCTACTTGGCAAAGCAGTTTGAACTGCTGAATCAACACCCGCTTGTGGGCGAGGCCAAAGCCTGCGGTTTTGTAGCTGGGCTGGTAATCGTGAAGAACAAGGCGACGAGGGAAATGTTCGACCCATCGCTCTCGGTGGGCATGATCTGCCGCAGCCACTGCTTCAAAAATGGCCTGATCATGCGAGCCGTGGGTGATCGAATGATCATCGCACCGCCATTGGTGATGACGAAAACTGATATTGATGACATGATGCGATTGATTCGACAAGCGCTTGACCTCACATTGCAGGATTTGAAGGAAAAAGGTCTCTATTCGTAAATCCTATAATTGTTTTGGTCTGATTTTTGCTAGTCTCGTATGGGGCATTTTTCTCTTCTCTAACTTTTTTGAATGGAGTGACGAACATCATGAATAAGTACCTGTGGTCGTTTGCGGTGTCAGCTGTGGTTTTGGCTGCCTGCGGTAAGAAAGAGGAGCCGCCAGCGCCTGTCGCCGCGCCAGCTCCGGCCGTCAGCGCACCTGCTGCAGTCGCCGTCAACGCGGAAGAAAAGGTGCTCAATATTTACAACTGGCCCGACTATGTGCCCGAGGGCATGATCGCGGCGTTTGAAAAAGAGTCGGGTATCAAGGTCAATTACGACACGTTCGAGACCAATGAGGCCCTGCATGCCAAGCTCGTGGCTGGCAATTCTGGCTATGACATCGTGGTGCCGGGCACCGTGTTTGCGAAGCCGCAAATCGAGGGTGGTTTGCTGCAGCCGCTGGACAAGTCCAAGATTCCGAATCTGGCGAACCTGGAGCCAGCCATCATGTCCGTATTGGCCAAGGCGGACCCGGACAACAAACACCTGGTGCCTTGGGCGTGGGGCTTCACTACGGTGGGCATCAACAAAACCAAGGTTGAAAAAGCCCTGGGCAAGATGCCGATGCCGGAAAATGCGTGGGATCTGGTTTTCAAGCCTGAGTACACGAGCAAGTTGAAGTCTTGTGGCATTGCCTACCTGGATTCTCCGACCGAAATCATTCCGGTGGCGTTGCACTATATCGGTAAGGATGCCTATTCGAACGACCCGGCCGACTACAAGGCTGCCAATGAGATGCTGTCCAAAGTGCGAAAGGACGTGCGCCTGTTCAGCTCGACCATGATCGACGATATCGCCGGCGGTAAAGCCTGTGTGGCTATTGGATGGTCAGGCGACATCAATATTGCAGCTGGCCGCGCCAAGGAAAACAAATCCAAGGATGTGATCGAGGCGCTGTTGCCCAGTACCGGTGCCCTGATTTTCGCTGACACGATGGCGGTGACCAAAGACGCCAAACATCCGAACAATGCGGCTGCTTTCATCGATTTCTACCTGCGTGCTGAAAATGCTGCCCTGATGTCCAACGAGATGAATTACCCCACCGGCAACAAGGCTGCGATGGACAAAATCAAGCCCGAGATCGCCGGCAACAAGACCATCTTCGTCGAGTCTGCCTATTTCACCAAGATGATCCCGCCCAGCAGCTTTACCAATGAGGCCCGCGAAGCCATGGCCAACGCCTACAACAGCTTCAAAAAAGGCAAGTAGGCGTTCCGCTATTCAACTGAAAACTGGGCTGTTCGTACGTTCCGTATTAACAGCCCTTTTTTGTTTCTGATTTCCATCACGACGAGGTTCACCCATGGCAGAGGCTGGTTCACAAGAAGGTTATCTAGTCACCGAGAAACTGGTCAAACGCTTTGATGAAGCGGTTGCGGTGGATGAAGTGTCCCTTTCCATCGGAAAGGGCGAGATATTTGCCCTGTTGGGCAGTTCGGGCTGTGGCAAGTCCACCTTGCTGCGCATGCTGGCCGGATTCGAAAAGCCAACCTCGGGTCGCATCCTTCTCGGGGGCCAGGATGTGGCGCGCATGCCGCCCTACGACCGGCCGGTGAATATGATGTTCCAGTCGTATGCGCTGTTTCCGCATCTCAATATTTGGGAGAACGTGGCATTTGGCCTCAAGCGCGAAGGCCTGCCCAAAGCGGAAGTTCAGCAGCGCACCGACGAGATGCTGGGTCTGGTACAGCTCACACCCTATGCCAAGCGCAAGCCACACCAGCTTTCGGGTGGCCAGCAACAGCGGGTGGCGCTGGCACGCAGCCTGGCCAAGAAGCCCAAACTCCTGCTGCTGGATGAACCGCTTGGCGCGCTAGATAAGAAGCTGCGTGAGCAGACTCAATTTGAACTTGTGAATATCATTGAAAGCGTGGGTGTCACGGTGGTGATGGTTACCCATGATCAGGAAGAGGCCATGACCATGGCCAGCCGCATTGCCATCATGAGCAAGGGGCGGGTATTGCAGGTGGGGACCCCTGAGGAAATCTACGAGCATCCGAAAAATCGCTTTGTGGCGGACTTCATCGGCAACGTCAACCTCTTTGCCGGCAAGCTCAGCGTTGACGAACCGGATCATTGCGCCGCTGAGACCGGTATCGGCGTGATTCACGTTGGCCACGGGGTCAGCGGGACGCTAAATATGCCCGTGTCGATTGCCGTTCGTCCTGAAAAGATCGAGATCAGCAAAAAGGCGCCCGAAAACGTTGGCCCTAACCTGTTCAAGGGGCGCGTGAAGGAAATCGGCTACCTGGGCTCATACAACACTTATATCGTGGTCGCGAGTGATGGGATGAAGGTCAAGATCACAGAGGCAAATACATCGCGCCAGGACCTCTCGGGCATCACCTGGGAAGATGAAGTCTTCTTTTGGTGGAGCGACGGCGCCGGCGTGGTGTTGCGCGACTAACCGCCCAAGGAACTCACAATGGCCTCCCACTTCCCCATGCCAGGCAAACGCTTCGTCATTGGCGTGCCCTATGTCTGGCTTTTCGTCTTTTTCTTTTTGCCTTTCCTGATCCTGCTCTATATCAGCTTTGTGGACATGGGGGAAAGCATTAACCCATTCAAGCCAATCTGGGACCCACAGACGGGCATCCTCAGCCTGAAGTACGAAAATTACTGGACTATCTTTCGCGACGGTGAAAGTGGTGAGCTTTTCAAGACGATCTATATCGAGGCTTACCTGCGTTCCATCTGGTATGCCCTTTGGACTGCACTGCTTTGCCTGTTGATTGGCTACCCGTTTGCCTATTTCATTGCACGCTCGCCGGCAAGTGTGCGACCCGCCTTACTGATGATGGTGATGTTGCCATTCTGGACTTCGTTTTTGCTGCGTGTTTATGCCTGGAAGGGAATACTGGCCGATCAGGGCGTGCTCAACCAGATCCTCATGGGTGTTGGGATCATTAGCGAGCCGATCCAGATGCTGTACACCAATGTGTCCATGCTGGTGGGTATGACCTACGTTTACCTGCCTTTCATGGTATTGCCTCTATATGCGAACCTGGTGAAGATGGACTTTCGCCTGCTGGAGGCTGCCTACGACCTCGGCACAACCCCGTTCAAGGCGTTTTGGCTGGTCACGGTGCCGCTGTCCAAGGCGGGCATCATCGCTGGTTTCATGCTGGTGTTTATCCCGGCTGTGGGGGAGTTCGTGATCCCATCGCTGCTGGGTGGCCCCGAGAACATCATGATCGGGCGCGTGGTCTGGGACGAGATGTTTACCAGCAACAACTGGCCGCGTGCCACCGCGCTGGCCGTGGTGATGATCGCGTTGATCATCGTACCCTTGGCCGTCTACTATCACTTCACCGGCGATGCGGCCGAGCCTAGAAAGTAAGGGGCCAGAGATCATGAAAGCCTTACTCGAAAAACACTTTGGCAAAGCCTGGCTTGCACTGGTGTACCTGTTTCTCTACCTGCCGCTTTTTTTCATGGTTATTTTTAGCTTCAACAGCACGCGACAGGATGCCAACTTCACGGGCTTCTCACTGCGCTGGTATGAAGCGCTCACGCGGGATACTAAAATCGTCGAGGGCTTCTGGCTTTCAGTGAAGGTGGCGGCGGTCACCGGCGTCTTGTCTGCGGTGCTGGGTACTTTTGCCGCCTTTGTCCTGGTTCGATACCGTCGCTTCGCTGGCCGCACCGTCTTCTCCGGTATGGTCAATGCACCGCTGGTGATGCCTGAAGTGGTGATCGGTCTCTCGCTCTTGCTCTTGATGGTGGGTGCTCAAAATGCATTTGGCTGGCCCGAGCGAGGACTTCTTACGATCATTTTCGGTCACACGCTGTTGGGAATGTCCTACGGCATGGTAGTCATCCAGTCCCGTTTGATGGATATGGACCGTTCCATTGAGGAGGCCGCGATGGACCTCGGAGCGCGGCCTCATGAGGTGTTTTTCCTCATCACATTGCCGAATATCTTCCAAGGCATTTTGGCGGCCTTTTTGCTGTCCTTCACGCTCTCATTTGATGATGTGGTTATTTCCGAATTCCTGTCAGGTCCTGGCGTGAACACGTTGCCTCAGGTTATCTTCGGCTATGCCCGACGTGGTATCAATCCCAGTATCTATGCGGCAGCGACTCTCCTTATTGCTGCAGTGACCATCGTCATTGTGAGCTACAGCGTGTGGGTGGCTCGTCAAACACGAAGGCGAGAGCGTGAGATCGCAGCGGCAACACGAGCCGAACTGGCCGTATTAGCTACTTCCGGTTGATTGATTGAATTGAAGAATTGGCGGGAGCGCTGGTCGCTTCCTGTCGATGTATTAAGAAGAGGATGACATGACAATAGAACTGAAGCTTGACGGGCGGGCAGTTATCAATGGAGAGCGCGTGGCCGCGCGCAATGGGCAGAGTTTTGATTGCATTTCGCCGGTAGACGGCAGAATTCTGGCGCAGGTGGCGCGAAGCAGCGAAGCCGATGTTGACGCTGCTGTTTCCGCTGCGCGTGCGGCATTTGAAGATCGCCGCTGGAGCGGCCTGGCGCCTGCACAGCGCAAGCGCATCATGATCAAATTCGCAGACCTGTTGCTTGCTCACGGAGACGAGCTGGCCATGACCGAAACACTTGATATGGGAAAACCAATCAAGTATGCAAGGGCAGTCGATGTCAACAGCGCGTCCAATTGCATTCGCTGGTATGGGGAGGCGGTAGACAAGGTCTACGATGAGATTGCACCTACCTCCAGAAATGCCCTTGCACTGATAACGAGAGAGCCTGTGGGTGTTGTGGGCGTCATTGTTCCTTGGAACTATCCGATGATCATGGCATCCTGGAAGATTGCCCCTGCGCTGGCCGCGGGCAACTCCGTCGTACTCAAGCCCAGTGAGAAGTCTCCGCTGACGGCTCTGAGGATGGCCGATCTCGCCTTGCAAGCAGGTATTCCTGCGGGCGTCTTTAACGTGGTCCCTGGGTATGGAGCCGAGGCGGGTTCCCCGTTGGCTTTGCACATGGACGTGGACTGCATTGCATTTACCGGCTCGACGCGCGTTGGCAAGCAGATCCACGTGATGGCGGGTCAGAGCAACCTCAAGCGTGCGTGGACGGAACTAGGCGGCAAGTCGCCCAATATCGTATTCGCTGATTGTCCCGATCTGGACAAGGCTGTGCAGGCCGCAGTGGGGAGCATCTTTTTCAACCAAGGAGAGAGTTGCAATGCGCCGTCGAGGTTATTTGTCGAGGCGAGCATCAAAGACAGGTTTCTTGAGAAAGCGCTGTCGCTTGTTCCTGACTATGCTCCCGGCAACCCACTGGACAAAGCGACGGTGATGGGGGCGCTCGTTGACAAGGTCCAAATGGACACTGTGTTGCGTTATATCGAGAGTGGCAAGAGCGAGGGCGCGAAGGTCCTGGCGGGCGGTGAACAGACCATGAGGGAGACTGGTGGTTTCTACGTTCAGCCCACCATTTTTGATGAAGTTCGAAATGACATGACGATTGCCCGGGAGGAAATCTTTGGGCCGGTGTTGTCTGTCCTTTCATTCACAGATACGGCTGACGTTGTGCGTCAGGCCAATCAAACCATATATGGCTTGCAGGCGGGGGTCTGGACCCGTGACTTGAACAAGGCCTCGATGAGATCACAGGCATCAAAACCCGGATACAAAGGAGACATCATGAGTGCAGTTATGAAACAAGATACACAGGCCTCGAATGCTGAGTGGCATGCCCGGCGGCTAGCGGCCACACCACGGGGTGTTGGGGTAATGGGGGATTTCTTCATTGACCACGCCAAGAATGCGGAATTCTGGGACATCGAGGGTCGTCGATTTATTGACTTTGCAGGCGGTATTGCCGTGTTGAATACAGGGCACTGTCATCCCAAGATTCAAGCTGCGATATCAGCGCAGCTTGAGCGATTCACGCACAGCTGCTATCAGGTCGTGCCGTATACGGAATACGTCTCTCTGGCGGAACGCATCAATGCCATCGTTCCGATCACGGGCCCCCGAAAGATAGCTTTTTTCTCGACTGGTGCCGAAGCCATCGAGAATGCAATCAAGATTGCCCGATCAGCGACAAAGCGCAGTGGCGTGATCGCGTTTGGCGGGGCCTTTCATGGCCGCAGCATGTTCGCCGTGGCGATGACGGGGAAGGTTCAGCCTTACAAGGCAGGTTTTGGTCCTTTCCCGCCCGAAATTTTCCATGTTCCATTTCCATGTCATTGCGCATCGCTCGATGATGTCAAGTATGCAATGGAGCAGGTATTCAAATGCGATATCGAGCCTTCCAGAGTTGCGGCAATCGTTTTTGAGCCCGTCCAGGGGGAGGGTGGGTTTAACGTCATTCAGGCAGAAGCCGTTAAATGGCTTCGTGAACTATGTGATGCGCACGGGATTTTGCTGATTGCAGATGAGGTGCAAACGGGCTTCGCACGTACTGGAAAGATGTTCGCGATGGAGCATTTTGGGGTATCCCCGGACATCATGACCCTGGCAAAGAGCATGGCTGGAGGAACCACATTGTCAGCCGTGGTGGGCAAGGCTGGGATCATGGATGCGCCGGCTCCCGGGGGCTTGGGTGGAACCTATGCCGGGAATCCACTGGCTGTTGCTGCTGCGCACGCTGTGTTGGACATCATGCAGGAGGAACAACTATGCGAGCGCGCGCAGGTGCTTGGTGATCGGCTCAAGGTTCACTTGGGTGGTATTCAAAATAAGAACTCGCGCATTAGTGACGTGCGTGGACTGGGCGCGATGGTGGCTTGCGAACTGGTCGATCCGGCAACGGGAAGCCCGGATGCGGATTACACAAAACGCGTGCAGCAGCAGGCGCTGAAGAAGGGGTTGCTCCTGTTGACGTGCGGTGTCTACGGAAATGTGATCCGCTTCCTGTTTCCGTTGACGATTGAGGACAAGGTGTTCACAGAGGCCTTGGCGGTCCTCGACGCGGCTTTTGAGATGGCGTAAATTTGTTTCCCAGAGTTGTTTCCCCATGAGTTTGATCAATGCTGCCAAGGCAAAGCTGGCCGCGCAGGGTATTCATAGTGTCTTGACCCAGTTTTGCGACATCCACGGCGTGGCACGCGGCAAGTTGGTACCCGTCTCTCAGTTGGGCGATCTGGTCCATGTTGGAGCGGGCTTCTCCGGCCCCAGCATTTGGGGGACCGGACTTCCACGATATGGCCCACGAAGTGAGTATTACGGCCGCGTGCAGCTTGATTCATTGCGCGCCCTGCCTTTTATGCCAGGTGTCGCTCATGGCGTGTGCGATGGCTTCGCAGGTGGCATGCCGCTGGAAACCTGCTCTCGGCAAGTCCTCAGGCGGCAAGTTGACTTGCTGGCAAAGCGGGGATGGAAGCTGTGGGTAGGAATTGAGCCCGAGTTCTTCTTGCTTGGCAAATCGGCAGATGGTACCTGGCGTGTCAAGGATGATGAGGACCGGCTGTCCAAGCCGTCATACGATCTCAAGTCGATCCATCGGACCCGGGGCTTTCTAGACGAAATGAGTGTGGTCCTGACGGACCTTGGGTTTGAACTTCAGCAAATTGACCATGAAGATGCAAATGGTCAGTACGAAATCAATTACCGGTTTGACGATGCGCTGAACGCGGCAGATCGCTATATGCTGTTCAAGATAGCGGCGCACGCGGTAGCCGAAAAACATGGCATGGTTTTTAGCTGTATGCCCAAGCCGCTCGCCAATGCGCCTGGCAGCGGACTGCATTTTCACCTCAGCATTACGGACGAAAACGGGACTCCTGTTTTCAGCAACGCCGATGATGCGTTGGGCCTTAGCGAAGCAGGCTACGGATTTGCGGCAGGCCTGCTCTATCATGCAGACGCGCTCAGTGCGTTGTGCGCTCCAACGGCCAATAGCTATAAACGACTGGCAGTCAGCAATAGCCTTTCCGGCACCACCTGGTCGCCGGTTTGGAAAGCCATGGGAGACAACAACCGAACCTGCCTGGTTCGTACGGTGGCAGGGCGGATTGAATGGCGTTTACCTGATCCTTCCTGCAATGTGTACGCCGCCATTGCTGCGACGCTGGCCGCAGGACTGAATGGCATTGACTCGCAAATGACACCCGATCCAGCCATTTCAGTCGACCTGTATGAGCAATATGCTACTGGTGCCCCGATGCCTGCCAGGCTTCCTCGTGACCTGTTTGAGGCTTTGCAGGGTCTTCAGGCGGACACCGTATTACGTGAGCAGATCGGAGTGGCATTTTGTGATGAGTTCCTCGCGATCAAGAGAGCTGAGTGGGACGCCTACAGCCAGCACGTAACGGCATGGGAGTTGGATCGGTACGCCTGCGCATATTGACAAGGCGGGAGAGCGCCTTAGCTGGTTTCCGGACTGTGAGTTCCCCGCTTCACAATACAAAAAATTGAATTGTTGCGGTGCGGAAAAATATCTCAATATGAGATAAAGTGTTCTGTATTGTGGGAAACGTCTGTAAGTCGTTGATTTAATTTAAAATAAATTTAGTCTTATATAAGACATAAGATAAAATTGAGTCTTATATAAGACCTAGAATTGTGGCACTGCACCAGGCGGATAAAAAGCCTGATGTTTCCTGTTAATCAACCAAGGAGTGTTCACATGCCACAAAGTCTTACCGAACAACTGAGTCGCGCTCAGCAAATTGAAGCCCTCGAAAAAGACTGGGCCACCAACCCCCGCTGGAAAGGCATCAAGCGCGGTTACAGCGCTGCTGATGTGGTTCGTTTGCGCGGTTCGTTTCCCATTGAGCACCCGTGGCCCGTCGTGGCGCCGAAAAGCTGTGGAATCTGCTGCACACCGAGCCCCATGTCAACTGCCTTGGCGCACTGACCGGTGGTCAGGCCATGCAGCAAGTCAAGGCTGGCCTCAAGGCGATCTACCTGTCGGGCTGGCAAGTTGCTGCTGACAACAACACCTATTCCAGCATGTACCCCGACCAGTCGCTGTACCCCGTGGACTCGGTGCCAAAAGTCGTTGAAACCATCAACAACACCTTCCGCCGTGCTGATGAAATCCAGCACTCCAAAGGCATTGACGCTGGCGGCAAAGACTACATCGACTACTTCGCGCCCATCGTGGCCGACGCAGAAGCTGGTTTCGGTGGCGTGCTCAACGCGTTTGAACTGATGAAGGCCATGATCAAGGCCGGTGCTGGTGGCGTGCATTGGGAAGACCAGTTGGCCTCCGTCAAGAAGTGTGGCCACATGGGTGGCAAGGTGTTGTTGCCTACCCGGGAGTCCTGCCAGAAACTGATCGCTGCCCGTATGGCGGCTGACGTTTGCGGCGTGCCCACGCTGGTGATTGCCCGTACCGATGCTGAAGCGGCTGACTTGTTGACCTCTGACTACGACGAGATCGACAAACCCTTCCTGACGGGCGAGCGTACCGCTGAAGGCTTCTACAAGACCAAGAAGGGCCTGGACCAAGCCGTTGCACGCGCCAATGCGTACGCGCAGTATGCTGACCTGGTGTGGTGCGAGACCGGCACGCCTGACCTGGACTTTGCCAAGAAGTTCGCCGATGCCGTGCACAAGGTGCACCCCGGCAAGATGCTGGCCTACAACTGCTCGCCGTCGTTCAACTGGAAGAAAAACCTGGACGACGCCACCATCGCCAAATTCCAGCGCGAACTCGGCGCGATGGGCTACAAGTACCAGTTCATCACGCTGGCCGGTATCCACTCCATGTGGTACAACATGTACGACCTGTCGCAAGACTATGTCAAGCGCGGCATGACGGCTTATGTCGAGAAAGTACAAGAGCCAGAATTCGCAGCCCGCGACCGCGGCTACACCTTCGTGTCGCACCAGCAGGAAGTCGGCACAGGTTATTTCGACGAAGTCACCACGACCATCCAGGGTGGCAAGTCCAGCGTGACGGCGCTGACGGGTTCGACCGAAGAAGAACAGTTCCACTGATCTGCTGCGCTGCCCAAGATTGAAAAGCCCGCTGGGTTCGCCAGCGGGCTTTTTTCATGGCGGGTTTGGGCTGGGTTAAAATCAACCGGTACAGTCACAGCAACAAGAGCGAGAAAGGCAACTTGGTTATGACACCGCGAACTACAACGGCCCAATTTTCATAAGCTTATGAGGCCGTAGTCCGCGCGCCTTGTGCGCTGGTAGCTACAAAATTCATAGTAAAGCGCGGCAGGTTCCGCGTTTTTTTTTGCCTCGCCTTTTTCCGCAATTCAAATTTCAGTTTCATCATGATTCAAATCACACTTCCTGACGGCTCCAAACGCGATTACCCCGGCCCGGTGACCGTGGCAGAGGTTGCCGCATCCATTGGCTCAGGGTTGGCCAAGGCTTCGCTGGCGGGCAAGGTGGACGGTAAAGTTGTTGACACCAGCTATTCGATGACGGCCGACAGCACCCTGTCCATCATCACCTCCAAAGATGCCGATGGCCTGGAGGTGATTCGTCACTCCACCGCGCACTTGCTGGCGTATGCGGTCAAAGAGCTGTTTCCCGACGCGCAGGTCACCATCGGCCCGGTCATCGAGCACGGCTTCTTTTACGACTTTTCTTACAAGCGCCCCTTCACTCCAGAGGACCTGGTCACCATCGAGAAAAAGATGGTTGAGTTGGCCAGCAAGGATGAGCCCGTGACTCGCCGCGTATTGCCGCGTGACGAGGCCGTGGCATATTTCAAAAGTCTGGGCGAGCACTACAAGGCCGAGATCATTGCCAGCATTCCGGCCAAAGAAGATGTGTCGCTGTACCGTGAAGGCAAATTTGAAGACCTGTGCCGTGGCCCGCACGTGCCCAGCACCGGCAAGCTGAAATTCTTCAAGCTGATGAAGCTGGCAGGTGCCTATTGGCGCGGTGATCACCGCAACGAGATGCTCCAGCGCATCTACGGTACGGCATGGGGGACCAAAGACGAGTTGCAGCAACACCTGACGATGATCGAGGAAGCCGAAAAGCGCGATCACCGCAAGTTGGGTCGCGAACTGGATTTGTTTCACATTGACGAGCATTCGCCTGGCACCGTGTTCTGGCATCCGAAGGGATGGACCATTTGGCAGGGTGTGGAGCAATACATGCGCAAGGTCTATCAAGACAACGGTTACCAGGAGGTGAAGGGGCCGCAGATTCTGGACAAGACGCTGTGGGAAAAAACCGGGCACTGGGATAAATACCGCGAAAACATGTTCACCACCGAATCGGAGAAGCGCGACTATGCGCTGAAACCGATGAACTGCCCCGGCCATATTCTCATCTTCAAACAGGGGATCAAGAGCTATCGTGATCTGCCGCTGCGCTTTGGCGAGTTCGGCCAGTGCCACCGCAACGAACCCACGGGTGGGCTGCACGGCATCATGCGCGTGCGCGGCTTCACCCAGGATGATGGTCACATTTTCTGCACCGAAGAGCAGATTCTCGACGAGTGCACGGCGTTTACCACGCTGCTACAAAAGGTTTATGCCGACTTTGGCTTCCACAACATCATCTACAAGGTGGCGACGCGCCCGGAAAAACGGATCGGTTCCGATGAACTGTGGGACAAGGCCGAGTTCGCCCTGATGGAAAGCCTGCGCCGTTCGGGATGTGAGTTCAGCATTTCGGCTGGAGAGGGTGCTTTCTACGGCCCCAAGATCGAATACACGCTGAAAGACGCCATTGGTCGTGAATGGCAGTGCGGGACGATTCAGGTGGATCCCAATATGCCCGAACGTTTGGGCGCCGAGTATGTGGGCGAGGATGGCGCCCGCCATACCCCCATCATGCTTCACCGTGCGATCGTTGGCAGTCTGGAGCGATTCATCGGGATCTTGATTGAAGAGCATGCCGGGGCATTGCCGACCTGGCTTGCGCCAGTCCAGATTTCCGTGCTCAACATCACCGATGCACAGGCTGAATATGCCCGAAAAGTGGCCAAAACACTGCAAAATCAAGGGCTTAGGGTCAATTTAGACCTGCGTAACGAGAAAATTACGTATAAAATACGAGAGCATTCGATGCAAAAGCTGCCTTACATCCTAGTCGTAGGTGACAAGGAGATGGCGGCAGGTGCTGTTGCAGTGCGCGCCCGGGGTAACCAAGACCTCGGTGTGATGTCCCTTGATGCGTTCGTTCAAAAGATCGCCCATGACATCACTCACAAGTCTGTTGTCTGAGTCTAACCACAGGATTGCAGTTTGCCCGCGTGTGTTGAGCAGCTTTCGCTACGGTTTTTGTAGCAAATATATTGAAGGAAGAAGCCATCGCTACTGAATTTCGTGATCGCCGCCAGCGCGAAGAACGTAAACACCGCCTGAACCGGGAAATCATGGCCCCGGAAGTCCGACTCTCCGGGCCCGAGAATGAGCCCTTGGGTATTGTGAGTCTGATGGAAGCCCTCCGACAGGCTGGTGAACTGGATGTGGACTTGGTTGAAATTTCTGCCACGGCGAATCCGCCGGTCTGTCGTTTGATGGATTACGGCAAGTTCAAATACCAGGAACAGAAAAAGGCGGCGGAAGCGAAAGCCAAGCAAACCGTTATCGAGATCAAGGAAATCAAGTTTCGTCCCGGTACGGACGACGGCGATTACAACATCAAGATGCGTAATATCAAGCGATTCCTGGCAGAAGGCGACAAATGCAAGATCACGCTGCGTTTTCGGGGTCGTGAAATCACGCACCAGGAAATCGGTATGGCGTTGCTGAACAGGATTCGTAGCGAACTGGGTGATTTGATTGTGGTGGAGCAGTTTCCCAAGCTTGAAGGGCGCCAGATGATCATGATGATCGCGCCGGGCAAGAAGAAACCTGCTTCCAAGGATGGTGCAACCAAAGCTGTTGCAGATGCCCCCGCGGTAGCGTCGGCATCTTAAGAACGGAGAGGTAATACTCTCCTTTGTGAGGCGTTGAAAAAAACGCCTTACGAGTGGACAGTCGCAAGACACCACACAAGTGGCTCGGGGCCAACAAGGCTGCAAATTGTTTGCAGACGCCTCACGAGCACAATGAAGAAGGAGCATATATATGCCCAAAATGAAGACCAAGAGCGGTGCGAAAAAGCGTTTTCGCGTTCGTCCAGGTGGTACCGTCAAGCGCGGCCAAGCCTTCAAGCGTCACATCCTGACGAAGAAGACCACCAAAAATAAACGCCATTTGCGTGGTGCTACAGCTGTTCATGAGACCAATATGGGTCACATGGCACAGATGCTGCCCGGCTTTGGTATTTGATTAACGACGAACAAGGAGTAACAACATGCCTCGCGTCAAACGTGGTGTAACGGCTCGCGCCCGCCATAAAAAAGTTCTGGCCCTTGCAAAGGGTTTCCGCGGTCGCCGCGGTAATGTCTTCCGTATCGCCAAAGAAGCGGTGATGAAGGCTGGGCAATATGCCTACCGTGACCGCCGTACCAAGAAGCGTGTTTTCCGCCAGTTGTGGATTGCCCGTATCAACGCCGCAGCGCGTCAATGCGGCCTGACCTACAGCCAGTTCGCCAACGGTCTGAAGAAGGCCAACATCGAAATTGATCGCAAAGTGCTGTCTGATATCGCTGTGCATGACATGGCCGCCTTTGCAGGCATCGTGGAGCAAGTCAAGGCCAGGCTGGCTGCTTGAGTTCACGGCGGGTTGCTATCCTTTAGATAGCTGCTCACGCAACAGAAACAAGGGCTAGAGCTTGAAAAGGCACTAGCCCTTTTTCCATGAAAACGCAGTTTCAGAGATGACAGACTTGGATGCAAGTCATGTCGGGACTACAAGAGATTTTATGAACGAGTTGAACGCAATCGTCGAATCCGCGAAAGCTGCCTTCAGTGTGGCGATAACACCCGCTGACCTTGAGAACGCCAAGGCCCAGTTCCTGGGCAAGTCCGGGCGCATCACCGAATTGATGAAGGGTATGGCTGCCCTGTCCGTTGACGAAAAAAAGTCGCGGGGTGCAGCCATCAATCTGTCCAAGCAGGCGATTGAAGCGGCACTGAATGATCGTCGTCAGGCATTGGCCGACGCCGAGTTGCAGGCTCAATTGCAGGCCGAAGCGCTGGATGTGACGCTGCCTGGCCGTCAACGCGGCCAGGGTGGTTTGCACCCTGTTTCCAGGACGCTGGAGCGCATCGAGGCGATTTTTGGCTCCATGGGGTTTGATGTGGCCCAGGGCCCTGAAATCGAGTCCGACTGGTTTAACTTCACCGCATTGAATACGCCAGAGGACCACCCTGCAAGGTCCATGCATGACACCTTTTATGTCGAAGGCGGCAGCGCCAAGGCGCCCAACCTGCTGCGTACCCATACCAGCCCGGTGCAGGTGCGCCATGCGCTGCAGCACGTCAGGCAGCACCGCGCGTTGATCGAGGCCGGCCAAACCATGCCCGAGATCCGCGTCATCTGCCCCGGTCGCACCTACCGCGTGGATAGCGACGCCACCCACTCGCCCATGTTCCACCAGTGCGAAGGCCTGTGGATTGGTGAAAACGTCAGCTTCAAGGACCTCAAGTTCGTCTTCACCGATTTGTGTCGCACCTTCTTTGAGCGCGACGACTTGGTGCTGCGCTTCCGGCCCAGTTTCTTCCCGTTCACTGAGCCCAGCGCCGAGATAGACATCCAGTTCCAGAGCGGCCCGCTGGCGGGGCGCTGGCTGGAAGTAGCCGGCTCCGGTCAGGTACATCCCACCGTGGTCCGCAACATGGGGCTTGATCCGGAAAAGTACATTGGCTTTGCTTTTGGCATGGGGCTGGACCGCTTCACCATGCTGCGCTACGGTGTCAATGACCTGCGCCTGTTTTTTGACGGCGACATTCGTTTCCTTAGCCAGTTCCAGTAATTTTCGACGAGAAGAACAAGATGCAATTTCCCGAGTCCTGGTTGCGCGAATTCTGCAATCCATCACTGTCTACGGCCGAGTTGGCCGACACCCTCACCATGGCGGGTCTGGAGGTTGAAGAGTGCAAACCCGTTGCTCCGCCATTTACCCAGATCGTGGTGGGTGAGATTAAGGAGGCGGTGCAGCACCCCAATGCAGACCGGCTGCGCGTGTGCAAGGTTGATGTTGGGCAGGTCCCTTTGCTTGACATCGTCTGTGGCGCGCCCAATGCCCGGGTGGGCATCCGGGTTCCCTGCGCGCTAGTGGGTGCTGAACTGCCACCCGGTGAAGACGGTAAACCCTTTGTGATCAAGGTTGGCAAACTGCGTGGCGTGGAAAGCCAGGGCATGCTGTGCAGCGCCCGGGAACTGAAGCTGTCAGACGACCATGGTGGGTTGCTGGAACTGCCTCTCGACGCTCCTCTGGGTCAAAACATCCGCGAATTTCTCAAGCTTGACGATACACTGCTGACCCTCAAGCTCACACCGAACCTGGCGCACTGCCTGAGCGTGTATGGCGTGGCGCGTGAACTGGCTGCGCTGACTGACGCGCCGTTGAAAACACCCGCTTTCCCTGCCGTTCCGGTTGCAGGAGCTGACCGTTTGCCGGTGAAGGTGAGTGCGCCCGATTTGTGCGGCCGCTTCTCTGGCCGCGTGGTTCGCAACGTCAATCCCAAAGCCAAAACGCCCCAGTGGATGGTGGACCGCCTGGCCCGCTGTGGCCAGCGTAGCGTCACGGCTCTGGTGGACATTTCCAACTACGTGATGTTCGAGTTCGGCCGCCCATCCCACATTTTTGATCTGGACAAGATTCATGGTGGTCTGGACGTGCGCTGGGGCAAGCCGGGTGAGCAGCTCAAATTGCTCAATGGCAACACGGTCACGGTGGATGACAAGGTCGGCGTGATTGCCGATGACGTGCAGGTCGAATCGCTGGCCGGCATCATGGGTGGCGACGCCACGGCCGTGTCGGACGAAACGCAAAACGTCTACGTGGAGGCCGCCTTCTGGTTCCCGAAGTCGATTGCCGGGCGTTCGCGCCGCTTCAACTTTTCTACCGATGCGGGTCATCGCTTTGAGCGTGGGGTGGACCCTAGCCAGACCGTGGAGCACATTGAGCGCATCACCCAGCTGATCATCGATATTTGCGGAACGCCTGCTACCCAAGTCGGCCCTGTCGATGACCTGAAAGTAAATATGCCGGTGGCCGCACCGGTCACCCTGCGCGTTGCGCGTGCCAACAAGGTCATTGGCATGCCGCTGACCCAGGCGCAGTGCGCAGACGCGCTGGTTCGTCTGGGCCTGCCCGTTACGCAGACGGACGGCATGGTCACCGTTTCCCCGCCTTCATACCGGTTTGACCTGCAAATTGAAGAAGACCTGATCGAAGAGGTCGCGCGTGTCGTGGGCTACAACAACCTGCCCCAAACGCCACCCCTGGCGCCCATTACCGCCAAGATTCGCCCGGAGGCACAGCGCAGTGCGTTTGCCGTGCGTCGTGCGCTGGCGGCTTTGGGGTATCAGGAGACCATCAACTTCAGCTTTTGTGACGAGCGTTGGGAGCATGAATTGGCAGGCAATGCCAATCCCATCAAGCTGTTCAACCCGATTGCCAGCCAGATGAGCGTGATGCGCTCCTCCTTGCTAGGGTCTTTGCTTCAGGTTTTAAAGTTCAACCTGGACCGCAAGGCCCAGCGTGTTCGCGTCTTCGAGTTGGGCCGCGTGTTCCTGCGCGATGCTTCCGTCAAGAACACCGACACCACGGTTGAAGGTTTTCACCAGCCGATGCGCGTGGCGGGCATGGTGTGTGGCTCTGGCGACATGCTGCAATGGGGCCGCAAGGAGCAGGGCGCTGATTTCTTCGAGGTGAAAGGGGATGTTGAGGCCCTGTTGGCGCCGCTGAAGGCCACCTTTGCACCCGCCGAGCACCCGGCCATGCACCCTGGCCGCTGTGCCAGCGCTTCGCTGGGCAACAAACTGATTGGCTTTGTGGGCGAACTGCATCCCAAGTGGCGTCAGGGCTATGACCTGCCCGCCGCACCGTTGATGTTTGAGTTGGACCTTGACGCTGTGCTGCAACGCGCGGTGCCGGAGTTCCAGCCGGTTTCCCGGCATCAGGCGGTGGAGCGTGACATTGCCGTGCTGGTGGCCGAACAGGTGACTCATGCTGCGTTGATGAGTGCCGTCTGGTCTGCGCCCACCGGCGGTCTTTTGCGCGATGCAACCCTGTTTGACGTTTATCGCCCCAAACCCGCGGCAGGCTCAGCCAGCGATGCCGCTGGAGAAAAAAGCCTGGCCGTGCGCTTGACGCTGGGTAGCGACGCCGCTACGCTGACGGACGAGCAGATTGACGCCAGTGTGCAGGCCGTTGTCACCCAGTTGGTGACGAACCTGGGTGCCCGTCAGCGCGCCTGAAGCTGATTTGGCAAACGTCAACTACCAGACAAAAAAAGCAAAGATCGGGAGCCTTTATGGATTTTTCTGTTGAGAGCCTGGAAACACCGGCGCTGACCAAAGCGCAGCTGGCGGAATTGCTGTTTGAGCAAATTGGCTTGAACAAACGCGAGTCCAAGGACATGATCGACGCTTTTTTTGACCTGATCTCCACCAGTCTGGTGGAGGGCACCGACGTCAAGATTTCCGGGTTTGGCAACTTCCAGATTCGCACCAAAGCGCCCCGGCCGGGGCGCAATCCCCGCACTGGAGAGGCCATTCCCATCGAAGCACGTCGGGTGGTCACTTTCCACGCCAGCCACAAACTCAAAGAGCAAATTCAGGACGAAAAGCGCACCTGAACCGCTTGACTGCGCCGTCGCACGATTTTGGTGCGCTGATTTGGCGTACTTTGTCACAAACCTTGACGTATTTCACGCGTCGGGCCCCAAACTCCCTTTGCGTCATCCGAAGACTTAGAGTAACCTCGAAGCTTTCCTTCGTACAGCATTGATTTCAATGGAGAATAGTCTTCCTTCGATACCGGCCAAGCGCTACTTCACCATTGGTGAGGTAGGCGATTTATGTGGTGTAAAACCCCATGTGCTACGGTATTGGGAGCAGGAATTCACACAGCTACGCCCGATGAAGCGACGTGGTAACCGCCGTTACTACCAGCACCATGAAGTGCTGATGATCCGCAGGATTCGTGATTTGCTGTACGACCAGGGCTTCACCATCAGTGGCGCACGCAACAAGATGCAGGAACTGCTGCAACTGGAGCGTGACAAAAAGCGCAATGGTGAAGTGATGCTGGAGGGCGTGGAAGTTATCGAGTTGAGCGACTCGGTGCTGGAAGACTTTGACGACAGCCAGTTCGAGAGTAGTCAGTTTGAAGGCCAGTTCGAAGATCGGCGTGACGCCAGCGCGGACAAGCTCACACTGGTTCGCCGCGAGTTGTTTGCCATTCGCGAAATGCTCTCGGCTACGCTCTGACCTGCCGCAGAATCCTGTCTTCTGCACGTTATAATTAAAAACTTGATCGGTGTGTGGCGCAGCCTGGTAGCGCACTTGCATGGGGTGCAAGGGGTCGAAGGTTCGAATCCTTTCACACCGACCATAAAGCTTCAACGAAATCAAAGGGTTACAGCAAAATTGCTGTAACCCTTTTTTCATTCTGCGACAGTTCATTGATCCTGATCATATGCATGCGGCCTGTCTTGAAGACAATTCCATGTATGTATTCTTGTGACTTGCAATTCATTCCGGTTGAGGTGACGCGGTGAACTGGCTCCGGAAGATGCCCAACAGTGTGCGCACAGCCAGCGGGATGGAGTGGGTGGTCTGGCGAAAACTTCCCTGGATTGCGTTGCTGGGTACGGCACTCCCCTTGTTGGGCTTGACACTATTGCATTTCTGGATGGATGCCGAAGCCAGCGCTGCGCAGGCACGCTGGCTGCAAATGGCCGACTATATCTGCTGGGCAGTGGTCATCTTCAACCTCACCATGGTGTTCACGGTGGCGATTGGTTGTGTGATTGTGATGGTGATGAAGGGGCCTGGCTACACCGCAGACAGTTACCGGGTGTCACACAGCGATGTACCCCGGGCCCAACCTGAGACTGACGAAGAGGCCTCCGGCTATCGGACGGAAGGCTGAACCGGAGGCGATTTATTCAAACGACGGCGATTCGGGTTTGGCCACGGGCTTGCCAGCTGCAACCCAGGCGTCAAAGCCTCCCGAGATGGATTGGACATTCAGGTAGCCCATATCGTGCAGTGCGGCGGCTGCCAGAGCTGCGCGACCGCTGGTTTTGCAATACAGCACGATCTTGATGTCACGCGGCTGCAGGGCGGGCGCGCCGCTGAATTTGAACTCCAGCATGCCGCGCGAAATGTGCACGGCGCCCGGTAGGTGGCCAGCAGCGAATTCATCCGATTCGCGCACGTCAACCAGCACATCGGCGTCCCGAATGGCTTGTTCAGCATTGGCGACGGGAATTTCCTGCACACGGGTTTTTGCCGCGGCGACGAGATCATGAGCAGTTTTCAAGAGGGGACTCCTTGGGTTGTTTGTAAATGCTATATATTTGATAGCTAGTCACGCATGTTCGACGAGGGCTAGGTGCCAATTTGATGCATAAAAAGGCTGATTTTCCGGCGGTTTCACCTTATCCCTGTCGTGCAAGCAGGGTTTCAACGTTGGCCAGCAGTGCCTTCAAATCCTGAGCGTCCATTTGCCCGGACTGCATGCGTTCGTTGAGTTGTTGTTCAACGAAGCACACGGTCATGCGCGAATAGGTACTGTCCAGCGCGCGCCTCGCTGCCGCGAATTGCTGGGCAACTTTCAGACACTCTTCGCCATTCTCGATCATGCGCTGGATGCCTCGCAACTGGCCTTCCGCGCGTTTCAGGCGGTTGAGTACATCCGCCCGGGCAGCCGTATCTTTCAGCGGCTGGCCGGGGCAAAGCAGCGGGTCTGGAACGGTTGTCATGAGTCGTTCATTGTTCGATTGGGCTCGGACTACTTGAGTCGCAAACCTGCAGAGTCCTGAACTTCAACCGTGATGGGAATGCCCTGGCCCACACTTTGCGTCACCGTGCAGAAAGCCTCAAACTGATCCAGAACCCGGTCCAGATGCTGAAGCGAAGGGCCAGGTACGCCCAACGTGAGCACTGCTTTCATGGAGAGCACGCGCAGCCGGGCATCTGCGTTACGCCCCACCTCAGCCTGCACCGTGCAGTGGATGGGGTCAGGAGCCTGCTTGAACTTGCGCAGCGCAAATAGCAGCGAATCGCTCAGGCAATTACCCACGGCCGCGGCCAGCAACTGCACCGGCGATGGACCCGTTCCTTGCCCCAGCGGCGGTGGCTCGTCGGCCACCACCACCGGCATTGCGTCGCCGAATGTCATCTCGAACTGGTAGTCGCGCATCTGTCGCAGATGCACGCTCTCGGTCTTGCCGCTCATCGGCCCGCCCCCTTCAGTTGCTACGGCAGGAACCGCCTTCGGGCACGCCAAGCTTCTTCAGCAAGAAGCCCGGCGGGCAGAAGTTGGTGATGCCGGACTGGAACAGGTTCAAGCCGACGAAGGCAGTGAAGGCCAGCCACCACTTGCTGAGGAAGATCGGGCTGCCCTCGACGCCCAGCGCCAGCGACAGCAGGATAAAAAAGCCGGCCATAAGGCGGATGTAACGTTCGACTGTCATGAGAATCTCCTGTGAGTAAAGAAAAAAATTGCCTATTTCAACCGCATGATGCCGAGCAACTTGAGCACGTATTTCTCGTACACCGGCTCGGAATTGCCAGTCTTCATCTTGCGCATGAAATACTTCTCAAACGCAATCTTGGCCAGGTGCACCCATTTGCCCTTTTTGAACCAGTTGACATTGCGTGGCGGGATTTGCGGTAACGCGACGAAAGCGGCCCCGGTGTCGCCCATATCGGCCAGGCAGATGGCGTTCCAGGTCGCTTTGGTATTGACTGGTTTGCCGGCCAGTTCGTCGGCAATGTTGTGCACGATCGCCGTGATCATGGTCTCAATCATGTAGCCGGTCTTTGGCGCGCCAGTGGGCACAGGCGTGACTTCCACCGGCGGAATGGCCACGCAGACGCCAGCCGAGAAAATGTTGCGGTACTTCTTGCTGCGCTGGAACTCGTCAATGATCACGAAGCCGCGCGGGTTGCACAGTTCCGGTACGCCAGCCACGGCGTCGACCCCTTTGAACGCGGGCAACATCATGGACAGTTTGAAGGGAACTTCATGTTCCTTGTAGACATTGCCGTGGTCGTCGAGCTGCGTTGTGAACAGCTTGCCGGCCTCGACCCTGGTAGTCTTGGCATTGGTGATCCATTTGATGTCGTGACCGCGCATTTCCGACTCGAGCATAGACTTCGAGTCGCCAACTCCACCCAGACCAAGATGGCCGATGTAGGGCTCGCTGGTGACGTAGGTCATCGGCACCTTGTCGCGCAGCTTGCGCTTGCGCAGGTCGGCGTCGACGATGAAGGCAAACTCATAGGCCGGGCCGAAACAGCTGGCCATGGGCATGGCACCGATCACGATAGGCCCGGGGTTCTTCAGGAATTCCTGGTAGTCGAGCCAGAATCTCTCGGCGTGATCCACTGAGCATACGGAATGGGTGTGACCGCCATGCGGACCCGCGCCGGGAACCTCGTCAAAACTCAGTTTCGGGCCGGTGGTGATGACCAGGTAATCGTAGGGCAGCATCTGTTCGTCAGGCGTTCCGCCCGAAAGCGTCAGCTTGCTGCCGGCGGCGTCGATGGTGGTCACGGGCTTGGCGATGAACTTGATGCCCTTGCGCTCCAGCAGCGGGCCGACCTTGAGCACGATCTCCTCACGCGTACGCCAGCCCACGGCTACCCAAGGGTTGGACGGCACGAATTGGAAGTAATCCACAGCGCTGACAACCGTGACGTTGTGCTCCTTGGGAAGCATGTCGCGCATTTCGTAGGCGGCGGGCATGCCGCCGATGCCGGCGCCCATGATGACGATATTGGCCATGAGTTGTCTCCTCAGTAAAGGTAGTTGAAAAAGTCAGGAATGTGCCACTGTCACCTCTGTGGGTGGTTCAGATGACGCCGCGCGATGCCGGTACAACGCAAAGTAGAGAACCGGGATCACCACCAGCGTGAGCAACGTGGAGACCAGGATGCCAAAAATCAGGGAAATAGCCAGACCATTGAAGATCGGGTCATCCAGAATGAAGAAGGCGCCAATCATGGCGGCCAGGCCAGTCAGTGCAATCGGCTGTGCGCGAACTGCAGCAGAGCTGATAACGGCTTCCTTGAAGGCCATGCCTTGCGCGACCTGAAGTTCAATGAAGTCCACCAGCAGGATGGAGTTGCGCACGATGATGCCGGCCAGCGCAATCATGCCGATCATGCTGGTTGCCGTGAACTGGGCGCCCAGCAACGCATGGCCGGGCATCACGCCAATGATGGTGAGTGGAATGGGCGCCATGATGACCAGCGGCGTCAGGTAGCTCCTGAATTGCGCCACCACCAGCAGGTAGATCAGGATCAGACCTACGCCATAGGCAGCGCCCATGTCGCGGAACGTGTCATAGGTGATTTGTAGCTCACCGTCCCATTTGATGGCGTATTGGCGATAGGTATCCACCGGTTGGCGAATCCAGTATTCTCCCAAGTCTCCTGTATTTGGCAGCGCTGCTTCCTTGAGGTGCGGCCGGATCGCAAACAGGCCATACAGTGGTGAGTCCAGTTTGCCGGCCATGTCGCCAAACACGTAGCTGACCGGGTGCAGGTCTTTGGTGAACAGCGGCTTGTTGATCACGCCACGGTCAACCTGCACCAATTCCGACAGCGGCACCATCTGGCCGTTGGCTGCTTTCATGGGCAAGGCGAGCAGGGCGTCCAGACCGACCTGACTTTCCAGTGGCAGTTGCAGACGGACCGGAACCGGGTATTTGCTCTGGCCATCGTGCAGGTAGGCAGCGTCTGCGCCCGACAGCGCGCCATGGACAGTCTGCGCTATGGCAGCGACGGGAATGCCGAGCGATTCGGCACGCTGACGCCGAACTGTCAGGTGCGCACGAGGAGCGTCCTCCTTGAGCGAAGAGTCCACGCCAACAATGTCTGGTGTAACGTCAAAAGCCTTGGCGATACGTTGTGCCAGTTGCTGTCGGCCTGCTTCGTCAGGACCATAAACCTCGGCCACCAGAGGGCTCATGACCGGCGGACCCGGTGGCACTTCGACTACTTTTACCCGGGCATTGTGGCGGGCACCAATTGTTTCCAGTTCGGGGCGCAGGCGCTGGGCAATCACATGGCTCTTGTCGCTGCGTTCATGCTTGTCCACGAGATTGACCTGCAGGTCGCCCTGTTCGGCGTCCGCCCGCAGGTAGTACTGGCGCACCAAGCCATTGAAGGTAATCGGGCTGGCTGTACCGGCGTACCCTTGCAGATCGCGAACTTCCGGCTGGCGTGCCAGAAAATCACCCATCTCATGCAGTGCCGAGGCCGTGTTTTCCAGCGGTGTACCGGCGGGCATTTCGACAACCACCTGAAATTCACTTTTGTTGTCGAAGGGCAGCATCTTCAGTACCACCCACTGCACCAGCGTCAGGCCGACGGACAGCAGCAGCGCTGCCAGAATGCCTCCAAGCAGCAGCCAGCGTTTGCGTGCGCTATTCAGAAGGGGTGTAAGTACGCGGGTAAAAAAACGCTGCAGTTTCGGACCCAGGCCCTTAGGTGTGGTATCGGCGGCATCTGCATGACCGTGGCCATGCGATTTCATGAGTTTGAGCGAGAGCCACGGCGTAACAGTGAACGCAATCGCCAGCGACATGGCCATGCCCAGGCTGGAGTTGATCGGGATCGGGCTCATGTAGGGGCCCATCAGACCGCTGACGAAAGCCATGGGCAGCAACGCGGCAATCACAGTGAGGGTCGCCAAAATGGTGGGGCCACCGACCTCGTCAACTGCGCCGGGAATGATCTCGGCGAGTGACTTATGGGGAAACAGTTGCTGATGGCGGTGGATGTTCTCCACCACCACGATCGCGTCATCAACCAGAATGCCAATGGAAAAGATCAGCGCAAACAGGCTGACCCGGTTCAGCGTGAAGCCCCAGGCCCAGCTTGCAAACAACGTCGCGGTCAGCGTGAGAATCACCGCGCCGCCCACAATCACCGCCTCGTGCCGGCCCAGCGCCAGACCCACGAGCAAGATGACAGAGCCGGTGGCAAAGGCAAGCTTCTGAATGAGTTTGTTGGCTTTTTCAGCCGCTGTTTCACCATAGTTGCGGGTGACAGTGGTTTCAATACTGGACGGAATCACCGTGTTGCGCAGGGCTTCAACGCGAGCGCTGGCGGCACGTGCCACATCCACCGCGTTTTCACCAGGTTTCTTGGTTACCGTGATCGTGACGGCAGGAAATACCTGCCCGGTGGCCAGCCCACCTGACGGGCCTGATTTGGATGCTGCTCCTGGGGTGAACCAGACGTAGCGCTGAGGTTGCTGTGCACCGGCCTCGATACGGGCCACCTCACGCAGATAGACGGGTTTGCCGTTGCTCACACCCACTACCAGTGAGCCGATATCATCGACGGAAGTCAGGAATTCGCCGGTTTCTACCGTCAGCATTTGTGCCGTCTTGCCGCTGGCGTCCAGCACGGCGCCCGACGGCATGCCAAAGTTGGCTGCTGCCAGGGTAGCCTTCAGGCCCAACACATCGACCCCTCGCTCGCGCAGGCGTATCGGGTCCAGCCATACGTGCACGGCACGCCCGGGCCCACCGGTGACCTGCACTTCGCGGGTTCCTTTGACGCTTTTGAGCTCGAGTTCCAGAGCGTGGGCCACGCGCTCCAGGTCGTTGGCGGCCTGAGCATCCTTGCCCCATAACGTGACTGCCAATACCGGCACATCGTCAATTCCCTTGGGTTTGACAATCGGGGCGAGCGTGCCCAAATCCCTCGGCAACCAGTCCTGATTGGCGTTGAGAACATCGTACAGACGTACCAGCGCCTCGGTTCGCGGAACGCCCACCTTGAATTGCACCGTGAGCACGGCGACGCCGGGTCGGGCTACCGAATAGGTATGTTCAATACCGGCTATCTGGCTCAATACCTGCTCCGCCGGGCGGGCCACCATGTTCTGCACGTTGTCACTGCTGGCCCCGGGGAAGGGGATCAGCACGTTGGCCATGGTGACATTGATCTGCGGCTCTTCCTCGCGCGGAGTTACCAGCACGGCAAACAGTCCCAGCAGCAAAGCCACCAGCGCCAGCAGCGGTGTGATGGCGTTTGACTGAAACGCCGCCGCAATGCGGCCCGAGGCTCCCAGGCGGGCAGGGGAAGAAGGAGTCGTGTTGTCCTGCATGGCTAACCTCAGCGTGCGGCGTCAATGGCCTGCGCACCAGCCAGACCGGCACGAACAGGATCCAGCGCCACTCGATCCCCGCTGGCGAGTCCTGCGAGCACTTCCACACCCACCGAGCCGTGATCGGCCCCCAGCCGGATGGCCCTGAGGGCGAATCCCTGGGCACCCGAACCACCGGTAGCCACGTAGACGGCCGTCAACTCACCGCGCCGGATCACGGCGGTACCCGGCACAACCATGCGTTCGGACACACCGCCGGCAAACCGCACGCGAACCTGCTGGCCCGGCACCAGTGCCTGACCAGTGACCGATGGCAATTCCAGGCGCCATTCAATGGTTTGTGACACGGGATCAGCCGAAGGCAATACGCTGCGGGCGGTGGGGGCTAGCCATTGCTGGCCACCCTTGCCGTCAGGTATCTGAACCTCAACCGATTTCGCATTTCGGGCCAAATCACCGCGAGATGCGGGCACCTGAACGACTGCACGCAACGGGAGTGGGGCATACAGAGTCAACAAGGGTTTACCGGGAACCGCCAGATCGCCGGCTTCGCTCAGTGTCTGCAATACCCAGCCGTCATAGGGCGCGGTGACACGGGTAAAACCCTGAGCCAAGGCTGATTGCCGGGCGCCGGCGCTTGCCTGATCACGACCGGCCTGCAAAGCATTGAGCTGCGCGGTGGCGGTATCCAGCGCTGCTTTGCTGACAAAGCCTTGTGCCTGCAATTCACTGGTGCGTTGTGCATGGGCTTTGGCGTTTCGCAATTCGGCTTCCGCCTGGGCTACCTGTGCCTGACTGCGCTGCACGCCTGTCTGGGCTTCCCGGTCATCGATGGTGGCCAGCAATTGGCCCGCGCGTACGCGGTCTCCCGCTTTGACCAGCAACGACGAAATCCTTCCTGAAGCCTGGGCTGATAGCGTGCTCTGACGGACTGGCTGGACCACCCCATCCACCTCAAACCCGGTCGGCACGGCCTGAGGCTTGACGGCTACGACCGCCACTGCGATCGGGGGGGCTGCGTGTGTCTGGCCATAAGCGAGCGCAGCACCCAAAAGCAAAGCCCTGGCAGCGCGTTGAATGGCAGATGCACGGAAATATGTCATGGGAATTCCTTGAATACTGTGCCCAGTATATATACCCCGTATAGTATTTGTCAAGATGGCGATAAACAGAAGAAGCTAACCCGGGCCGTCCACAAATGCTAGGGATATTGACGCCCCTGTTTTTGCCCTTTGTCAAAGAAACGCCTGATATTTCCCGCAAATGAAAAAGGGGTGACAAACCAGCGTTTGCCACCCCTTTTTCATTATCTGGAAGCGGATTTCTACCCGTTCGGAGCCGGGTACTTTTGATAGCTCGCCAAACGGTCAGCCTCGGCTTTTTTAATCCTTCTCATCTCATCAAAAAGGTACCTGAAGCCTGATCCCACGTTTTCCGAGCCATATTCCTTGCGTTTGCTGCGAATGAAAGGCTCCAGAATTTTCCAGGACTCCATGATCGTTGCGTACCAGCCGTCATAGATGGTCTGGGGTTTCACCATGCCATTTTTGATCATGATGCCAATCTGGTCGAACGTATGGCAAACGACTTCGGCCTGCGCCCGTTCGGTAGTGGACCACAGCACGAAATCCTTTTCCCGCAGCAATTTGAAAGTCAGCTTGCGGGCAAGGCGCACCTTGTCAGCTTGAATGATGCCGGCCGCAATGGCGAACGCCTGGCCCTGAGAGGCTTGCGCGGCACTGGAGGCCACTTCGGTCTGGGCCCGGATGACATCACCCAGCAGTTTCATCTGGTCTCTGGCCAGTATCTGGTGTGCGCTGGTTGTTTCCCTTTGCAGCCAGAGATTGACAACGACCCCGGCGAACGCCAGCCCGGAAAACAGGGCGCTTACCGCCCCAAACTGGTCGCCAAACTGGCCAGCGTGGGAAATGGATGCGGGCGAGCCACTGGCGATGAGCACCGTGGCGATAACGTAGGGCGTCAGGAACCAGACTATCCCCACACCCAGAAAGATGAGAACAGGCCACCACAGAAATTGCAGGGGGCGGTTCATGGTCGGCAAAAGAGTAGGAGGGGGATTGCCTGAAGCATGGTATTTGGAGACATCGGTGATTGCATATCAGACCGCCACTTCGCCGAGGTAAAAACACCGGGCGCATACTTGTCTGTAGCGATTGTTTCCGCCAATCTCTACCTGTTCGCCTTCCAGCACGCGTTGACCAAAATCATCCAGACGGATGTTCATGGTGGCTTTTCGTCCGCAACTGCAAATGGTCTTGATTTCCTCTATATCGTCCGCCAGACCGAGCAACCAGGCAGCTCCATCGAAGGGTTTGCCGGTGAAGTCGGTTCGCAGGCCAAAACAGATGACAGGTGTGTTGTGTACGTTGGCGACTTCGTGCAATTGCCGCACCTGGTCTGGCTGCAGGAACTGGGACTCATCAATGAGCACACACGCCAGGTCATCCTGGCTTTTGAGCAACTGCGAGAAATGCGTGGACTTATCGAACACAAATGCGCTGCGTTGCAGTCCCAGACGTGAAGCAATCTGCCCGGTACCGCTGCGGTGGTCGATGCCGGCTGTGTACAGCAGGACTTTTTGCCCCTGCTCTTCGTAGTTGTAGGCGATCTGTAGCAGAGAAGTTGATTTGCCGGCATTCATTGCCGAATACCTGAAGAAAAGCTTGGCCATGGACGGTTCCTTGGCAAGGATTATCAACAGGTTCGGTTGCCATCAGGCCTCCGTCAATTCCGGATTCGTCTGCTGCTGCCTGGGCTGAAGCCGGGCGACTGCCTTTTCACGCAACTCCGGCACAAAAGCCTGAGGTTCAAAGCCCTGATACAGGCGTGCCAATTGGGTACATCCCGGGCGCTCCGGATGTGCCAGAGCCGTGCACAAATCAATCCAGCCTTTGACGCCTCCGCAATCTTCCAGCGGGCATGCGTGCTGGGCACCCAGCAAGGCGGGCAGGGGGCCATCCACAAGTACCTGTTCTTTCAGGGTGATCAGGTGTTCCCAGTTGTCGCCGAAGTCGTACATATACAGCAGTCGGTCCCTGGGTGCCTGCAACAGCTCCCCAACAGTCGTGGTGGCGTCGTTGTTACCGGGTATGTCCCAAGGGTCCTGATCAACCGGTGGCTCATACAGACGGCTTTTGTCCAACTGATAAAACCCCTTGTTGCCATCGGGCCGGGCGAACGCATACTGATGGTCATCGTCCCATCCCATGGCCGCGTGAATCACGGCGTGCAATTCGCGCAGTGTAGAAGCGGGACTCACCAGAACCTCACGCCAGACGGTGGGCTTGAGGCGGCGCAACGCGATGCGCAGGACAAAGGCGGTTTGAGGCATTGCGGCAGAGGTCTCCTGCGTTGGTTTTCTAGATTGAGCATGAGTCTATCGGCGGGAATCGACTCCTTGCCACCCGTTACACAATGCAGTGGTCATTCGTGAAAAACTTCACGGTGAAGTCAACTGGATGCCCTATCCATTTGAAAAAGACCGGTTTCTCCCTGTTTCTAGACCTGATCCCCTAGCCGGGTAAGCCTACATTGCACTTCAGGCGTTACGGGTCCATCGGGTTAGCCAAGAAGGGTATCCATGATTACTCCGGTCCAGTCAGAGCCAATGCATTCATATCAAAGCGAGCCAGTGCAAGCGGGTGAACGTGATGCGTTGCTCGCTGAGGTGGATTTCAAATGGCTCATGGCAGGGCAAGGCTGGTGGGTAGACACGGCGCGTTTTCACGGAGACCCTGATTACGCGGCTCAGTTTCTGCGGTCGGCTTTGGCGTCACCTTGTGCGGCATTGCGTGAATGCGCGGCCTGCCTGCAGGCGCTGATAGAAAAAGACATTGTTACAGCTGGGTAAAGCCGGGTAAAGGCCGGTAAAGCCTGTCGCTGTCACGGTCAGGTGTGGCGTTGAACCTCCATAACAACACTTTTTCTGGAGATGTTATGCGTTCATTCCGATTGCTTCAATTCGGTTGCCTTGTAGCGGTTGCTGCCATCGCGGCCGGGCTGGCAGGTTGCGTCGTAGCACCCGCCCGGCCCGTTGTCTACGCTCCGCCACCACCACTTCCACCCCCTCATCCTTTGCCTGCTCCGGGAAGTTATTACCTCAATGGAGTGGTGATGGTTGCGCCACCGCCCCCCTATCAGGAAGTTGTCGGTTATCCCCCTGCACCAGGTTATCTCTGGATTGGCGGGTTCTGGAACTGGGTGGGCGGCCGCCATGTCTGGGTTGCTGGACACTGGGAAATGAATCGTCCCAGGCACGTCTGGGTTCCCCACCAGTGGATACGCTTTGGCGGCGGCTGGCGGTTTGAGCCCGGACGCTGGCACCGCCACTAACGAACCCAGCTGTGAAATACCCGTGTGAGCTAAACGATATCGATCGTGTGAAAGGACAATTGTCCGGACCGACGATCAGCAAAGTAGTGTTCCAGCGTTTCCCTGACTGTTCTGAAGGCAATGTCGTCCCAGGGAATTTCGGCTTCGGTGAACAGACGGGCCTCGATGGTCTCATGGCCGGGGTCAAACTGATCGCTCAACAGTCGTGCGGTGTAAAACAGATGAACCTGTCCCACGCGGGCGACATTCAACACGGAGAACAGGCGCTCCAGATCAAACTGGGCGCCAGCCTCTTCCACGGTTTCCCGGGCCGCACCTTCTGCTGTGGTTTCATGTAACTCCATGAAGCCGGCTGGCAGTGTCCATTTGCCCCGGCGCGGCTCGATATTGCGCTTGCACAGCAGCACTCGGTCACCCAGGTGAGGCACGGTTCCAACCACGTTGAGCGGATTTTCATAGTGGATGGTTTGGCAGGAGGGGCACACTGCACGCTCTTTGGTGTCACCATCGTCCGGTACCCGGTAGACGACGGCGGCGCCACAGTTTCTGCAGTGTTTGATGAGGCTGCGTTGCATGCGATCAGTGTAAATTGAAACGAAAGGACCGATAAAAAAGGGCTCCTTTCGGAGCCCTTTGCAGGTAGGGTCGATTCAGATTCAGTTCAAACCTTCTTGGGTGCAGCCGCCTTGGCCGGTGCTGCCTGTGTCTTGGTGTGCTTTTCAATCAGGGCACGGGCCGTATCCAGCAATTTCCGTCCATCAAAGCCGCGCTTGTTCATGTCTTCCATCCATTCGACCTCGACCAATGCGGCCTTGCGACGGAACTCCTGCGCGTCGGTCGCAGGAATGGTGTAAATGGTGTTCTTGCGATCAACCGCTGACTGGCGGCCAGCCACGTCACCGGCCTGTTGCACTTTGCCCAGCCAACCCGATGTCTCCAGCCCCGAGTTGTTGTCGATGATTTTCTTCAGATCAGGCGGCAGCGAGTTGTACTTTGCCTTGTTCATGGCCATGACAAACGTCGTGGTGTACAGCGCACCCCCAGATGGTTCAAATTCGCTGTGGAATTTGGTGAGTTCGTGCACTTTGACTGAAGGCACCACTTCCCAGGGAATCACGGCGCCATCAATCGTGCCTTTGGACAACGCGTCCGGAATGCCTGGCAGTGGCATTCCGACAGGTGTTGCACCCAGATAACCCAGCATTTTGGTGATCTGGCGCGTGGGTCCGCGCATCTTCAGGCCCTTCAGATCGGCTGCCGTCTTGATCTGCTTTTCCTTGGTGTGAAACATGCCGGGGCCGTGGACTTGCAATGCCAGCACCTGGGTGTCCTTGAACTCGTCTGCCGCCACGGTTTGCACGTATTCCCAATAGGCTTTGGAGGTGGCTTCAGCGTTGGTCATCATGAACGGAAGTTCAAACACCTCCACGCGGGGAAATCGGCCTGCCGTATTGCCTGGCAGCGTCCAGATGATGTCCACCACGCCGTCCTTGGCCTGGTCATAAAGCTGCACGGGCGTGCCGCCCAACTGCATGGCGGGATAACCTTCGAACTTGATGCGGCCACCAGATTCTTTCTCGACCTTGTCCATCCACGCCTTGTGCATGTTCAGCCACACGTTGGACTGAGGCGCCATGAACGTGTGGAACTTGAGGGTCACAGTTTGTTGCGCGAGGCTGCTCAGGGCCGGTGCGCCCAGCGCGACTGCGGCAGTGGACTTGAGTAGCGTGCGTCTTTGAATCATGGAGGGCTCCAGTAAGTTAATGATGAAAAGGTAACGGAAATCGGGGGACGGGGTTGACGGGATTAACCCTCAGTTGTCCGATCAGGTGATGAATTTCACCAGCCAAAGCGAAATACCCGGAAAGAACAGCAGCAGCAATGTGCGAAACACATCGCTGATCAAAAACGGCATCACGCCTTTGTAGCTCTCGGAAATGGGCACGTCTTTGGCCATGCCGTTCACCACATACACGTTTAATCCCACCGGCGGTGCCAGGAGGCCAAAACCTACCGTCATCAACACCATGATGCCAAACCAGATGGCGACCGAGTCCTTGGGCATGCCGAAGTCCAGCCCCATGATCATTGGGAAAAAGATGGGAATGGTCAGCAGGATCATCGACAGCTCATCCATCACTGCACCCAGCACCACGTAAAACAGCAAAATGGCAGACACCACCATCAGCGGCGCCAGTCCCCAGCCCTGAACCACGGAGGCCAGCTGGGCGGGCACTTGCGTCAGTGCCAGCGCAGAGTTCATCACGTCGGCGCCAATGAAGATCATGAAAATCATGGCCGAGCCTTCAGCCGTGGCATAAAAGCAGTGTTTGAGCTTCCTGATCGTCAGCTCGCCCTTGATCAGAGCTGCCACAAAAGTAGATGCCGCCCCCACGGCGGCACCTTCGGTCGGCGTGAACAGGCCGCCATAAATGCCACCAAAGACGATCAGGAAAACGATGGCGATGGGCACAATACCCATCATGGACTGCGCGTTGATCTTCTCCGTCACCACGTCGTTTTCAGGCGCATGTCCGGGTACCAGTCGCACGTAAATAGCTATGGCAATCATGTAGCCCGCCATGGCAATGATGCCGGGCACCATGGCCGCAGCAAATAGTTTGGCAATATTCTGCTCAGCCAGAATGGCATAAATGACCAGTGGCACCGAAGGAGGTATCAGGATGCCCAGCGTGCCCCCAGCCGCCAGCGTGCCGGTGGACAGTCGCCCCGAATAGCCGTGGCGCTTCATTTCGGGTAGAGCTACTGACGTGATGGTGGCTGCCGTGGCGACGGATGAGCCGCAGATGGCGCCAAAAGCCGCACTGGCCAGCACGGCCGCCATGGCCAGCCCGCCCTTGAAGCGTGACATTACCGCACTGGCGAAGCCAAAGAGAGCTTTGGAAATGCCGCCCTGCGTGGCAAAGTGGCCCATCAAAATGAACAGGGGGATCACTGACAGGTCATAGCTGGCAAAGCGGGCGAAGGCCTGGGTATTCAGAAAGTTGCTCAGGGGGCCCCAGCCTGCCTGGGTCACATAACCCACACAGCCTGCTGTAAACATGGCAATGGCGATGGGCACGCGCACTGCCATCAGCACCAGCATGACGGCAAAGATCATCAGCGTCAGCATCAACGGGCTCATGGCTGCACCTCATCGCCAAAGCCAGCCAGGCCTTGCCACAGCGCGATGACAGCGGTGAGAGCAATGGGCGGAACCATACAGACGTAGACAATCCACTCGGGGAACCCCAGCATCATCGTGCCAGACCGGGTGTCGTACGCGTTGAGTCCGCCCACGGTGGCACGCCAGGCCAGCAGGCCAAGCGCCAGAGCCAGCAATAGCGCGCCAAACCGGTCCAGCCTGGTGTTGGTCTGATCGCTGGCTTTTGCCGTGAAAAAGTCAACAATGATGTTGCCTCGCCTGAGCTGACACCAGGGCAGGAACAGCGCGATGGCGGCTCCGGCGGCAACGCCAGTCAGCTCAAAGTCACCCGCCAGGGTCACGCCAATCGTGTTTCGTCCAATGAGGCTGGCACAAGTCATCAGTGTGATGACGGTGAGCAGAACGCCCGCCAGAATGGCGCAAAACTTCGCCAGTGATTCAAGAATGCGCAACAAAAATCTCCAGTTGACTCGTGCGTGCAGTATTGACGCCGCCGCAATTCTAGACGCCGCGATATTACGCGCCAGGCCAGAATAGCCTGTTCGCAGATGAAGATTTGAAGGCTTTACTTGACCGTTACCTTGATGGGAACCAGGCCCGCAACGCCGCCCACCATGGTGTCACCTGCCACCACGGCAGCGACACCCGCAGGCGTGCCCGAGTAAATCAGGTCACCCGGTTGCAATTCCCATGCCGCAGACAGATGCTCGATGGTTTCCGCAACGTTCCAGATGAGCTTGGACACATCGCTGCGCTGCCGATCCTGACCATTGACCTGCAGGTAGATTTCGGCATGGTTGATATCGCCAGCCGCCGCTACGGGTGTGATGGGGCCAATGGGCGCCGAGTGATCAAAAGCCTTGCCGATACACCAGGGGCGACCCTGCTTTTTCATGTCGCCCTGCAGGTCGCGGCGTGTCATGTCCAACCCGACCGCGTAGCCAAAGATGTGTTTGGCGGCGTCGGCAGCCTTGATGTTTTTCCCGCCAGTGCCAATGGCCACGACCAGCTCGATCTCATGGTGAAAATTCTGCGTCAGGCTAGGGTAGGGGATAGTTCCGGTTTGTCCGGCATCGATCACCACCACGGTGTTGGCAGGTTTCAGAAAGAAGAAGGGCGGTTCACGGCCCGTAAAACCCATTTCCTTGGCGTGTTCTTCGTAATTGCGGCCCACGCAATAAACGCGCTGAACCGGAAAACGTGCGTCCGTACCGACGACGGGCACCGAGACGATCGGCGCAGGTTGAAAAACATAGCTCATGGGATCCTTTCTTCCTTGTGAATGCCCAGCGCCTGATGCACCGGACGGTCTGAATAGCTGAACAGCACACAGCCGCTGTTGGACGCCAGTTTCAGAGTGTGCCATGACGGAACGACGAAATGATCGCGCGGGTCAAACGCAAATTGCGAAACGACGCCGCGCGGACTCTCCACGATGACCGTGCCGTGGCCTTCCACCACGCTGAACACGGCGCCGTCGGTCTGCCGGTAGCCCTTGCCGGAAAATCCGGCAGGCAGGCGCTGCATGAAGGTCGCCATGGTGGGCATGGGCGATCCACCCGTGAGCGGGTTGATGTAGCGCAGCTTGACGCCATCCCAGTCGTCAACCGCAGCGGACTGCTCCAGTTTGTGCAGCGCTTCACGGCTGCGCTCATAGGGGTAGCTGAAAATGGGTGACGTCTTGCCAAAGGGAGAACCGTGCTGGCTGTCCACCCGCACCGGCGCCATGCTATGCCCGTATTGCGCATAGCTCGAGCCTTCAGCACGGGTAACGATTTGTGATGCTGCGCTGCCATTCTCGGCAAAGCCCGCATCCAGAAAACGGATCATCGGGATGTCCAGCCCATCCAGCCATACGACCGGCTCGTTTCCTTCGCAGCCATGGTCGTGCCAGGTCCAGCTGGGCGTGATGATGAAGTCACCAGGATGCATGGTGGTGCGCTCGCCGTCCACCGCCGTGTAGGCGCCCTGACCCTCCACGATGAAGCGCAATGCGCTTTGCGTGTGGCGGTGACTGGGCGCCACTTCACCGGGCCGGATAAGCTGCAAACCGGCGTACAAAGACTGTGTGATGGCCGACTGCCCGCGAAGAGCGGGGTTCTCCAGAATCAGGACGCGGCGCACGGCCTCTTCGGCGGTAATCAACTCGCCTGACTGCATCAGAAACGGCCGAACCTGCTCATATTTCCATAGCGCCGAGACGCATGGGGACGAGGGCTGGGGTGGCACCAGAGCATGCAAAACCTCCCACAGTGGCGTCAGATGGTGCGGGTGCAGCTCGTCATAAAACGCCTTGCGCGTGGCACGCAGGGCAGCATCAGTCACGGGTCTGCTCATAGGTGACTCCAGACAGGAAAATTAATGCGTTGAATGGATTATTCGACCGTGATGCCGCGCGACCGGATGATGGCACCCAACTGGGCAGCTTCGTCCTTCACGCGCAGGCGCAGACCTTCAGGCGACGTGCCCACCGCACGCCAGCCCTGGTTGAACAGGCGCTGGCGGGTTTCTTCCTCTCGCAGGATGCGAACCACCGCGGCACTCAGTTTGTCCTGCACCGCCTTGGGTAGATTGGCCGAGCCTACCAGTGCCGTCCACACTTCCAGGTTGTAACCGGTGATACCGGCTTCGGTCAGCGAGGGCAACTCCGGCACCAGCGGGCTGCGACCACCCGCCACACCGACCGCCTTGAGTTTGCCCGCACGCACCTGCGGCATGGCTACGCCGGGTGGAATCAACGCCATTTGCACCTGGCCGCCGATCATCGCGGTGACGACCTGCGGGTTGCCTGCGTAAGGCACATGCACGGCGTCCAGCCCCTGCGCTCTGGCTTTCAGCAATTCAATGCCCAGATGCGCGACGGAGCCTGCTCCGACCGAGCCGTAGTTCCACGTGTTGCCCGCCGCTTTGGCGGCCGTGAAGAACGCTGCGCCCACCGGCTTGTCGGCGTTGGTCACCAGAATCAGCGGTGCGGTGGTCAGCAGCGAAATGAAGCTGAAATCGGTTGCGGGGTCAAACGCCAGCTTGGGGTTGAGCATTTTGGCGGATGTCAGGTTGCCGTTGATGACGACACCAAAGGTGTGGTCGTCATTCGCCTTGGCCACCAGGTCGGCTGCAATATTGCCGGATGCACCGGGCCGGTTTTCCACAACGACGGGCTGGCCCAGCAGCTTTGACAAAGGCTCGGCCAGCGTGCGGGCCGACATGTCGGGCGTGGAGCCGCCGGGAAAGCCGACCAGAAACTTGATGGGTTTGGTAGGCCAGACAGGGGCGTTTTTAGTGCCATTTTGGGCTGTAGAACCCGTCGATAGTGCGCAAGCAGCTATCAAAACAGTAGTGAATCCAGTAGTGAAGCGAATCAGGCTCATGGTGACCGATCAGGCGGTTTTGGTCACCAGGCTGAAGTGCTCGACGTTGGGCGGGCTGGCAAAAAATGGTCCCACGATCGCGCGCCACTCCACAAACAGCGGCCCCTGACGGAAGCTGACCGTGTGGTTTTCCAGTGTTTCCCAGAAAATCTGCAGCACATACCGTTCGGGGCTCTCGATGCCCCTGTTGACCTTGGCGCCCTGAAAGCCCTTGGCCCGGGATGCCACGGTGGCCAGCCCGCGCTGGATGGCCTCCTCAAAAGCAGCGTTTTGGCCGGGGTGAATGCGGATATCGGCGATTTCCAGAATCATGGGGGTCTCCAGTAAAAGATGTTGTTGTCGGTTATTTTCAGGGCTTGTCTTGAATGGCCAGTGTCTCGACCTGCCCATCGGCGTGTTTCGCAAACCGCACGCGGTCCGGCCCATGCACCGGTGCATTGTCAGGCCACGGCCAGCCGCCAAATTCTGTTCGGCGGTAGTCGGCAAAGGCCTGGTGGATTTCGGCTTCGGTGTTCATCACAAACGGGCCGTATTGCGCCACCGGCTCGGCAATCGGTTTGCCCTGCAGCACCAGAAATTCGCTGACCTGCGGGCCATTGACCAGTTCGACATCGATGCTGGCGTTCAACTCGATGGCAGCGTGGCTGGACACGGTTTGCCCGCCCACCGCCACCTGCTGACCCTTGAAGAAATAAAGGCTGCGCCGGGCGCCGGGTGAGGCGGCAGGCAGCGTCCAGCGCGCACCGGGCGCCATCTTGAGCGTCCAGATGGCCACATCCGCGTCGGCCTGCGAAGCCCGTGAATCCGGCGGCGGCGCCAGCGGCTTGTCCACACCGTTGATCTGGCCCGCGATGCAACTCACTGCTGTCGTCAGGCCGTTAGCATCGGTAAATACCTTACCGGGAACCTGTTCAGACCAGAACATGGTGAAGTGGGGCGCCACCATCTTGTTTTTGGCAGGCAGGTTCAGCCAGATCTGGAACAGCTCCAGCGGATTGTCCTGAGTGGTTTCCAACAGCGGAAACATCTCCGAATGCACAATGCCGCGCCCGGCGGTCAGCCACTGCACATCGCCTCCGCCAAAGCGGGCCGTGGCGCCCAGCGAGTCCGAGTGGTCGATCAGCCCCTTGCGCACGATGGTGACGGTCTCGAACCCGCGGTGCGGGTGCGACGGAAAGCCCGGAACCGTCATGCCGTGGTACATGCGCCAGCCGTCCTTGCCGGCGAAGTCCTGCCCCATCTGCCGGCCAGCCAGTGAGGCGTCTGGCCCGTAGGCTCCATTGCCCCTGGGGTAGGCGTCGTCGTGGTAGGCGCAAAACAGGAAGGGGTCGATGGTGGCCCACGGGAAGCCCAGGGGCTGCAGGCCGATCACGGCTTTGGGGGAAGAGACGGGTTGGAGACATGATGAATCCGGTGGTTATCCAAGGCTCGCGGCCAGCACCCCCCCCCCCCCCCCCCCCCCCCCCCCCTCCGCGCGCAATGCCACTCTACAACTACTTCCGCTCAAGTGCTTCGTTTCGCGTGCGCATCGCGCTGGCGCTCAAGGGTTTGCCGTATGAATACGTGTCGGTGCATCTGGCACGAGGTGACCACAAGCTGGGTGCCTATACGTCGATTTCGGCCGACGCGCTGGTGCCAATGCTGGAGCTGGAAGAGGGGGCAGACAGCGGCGAACGCCTGTCGCAGTCCATGGCCATCATCGAGTACCTGGATGAAACGCACCCCACACCAGCCCTGCTGCCCGCCGACGCGCTGGGCCGTGCCCGCGTGCGCGCGCTTGCGCAGTCGGTTGCCTGCGAAATTCACCCGCTGAACAACCTGCGGGTGCTGAAGTATCTGGTGAAGGAACTGAAGGTGAGCGAAGACGCCAAAACCACCTGGTACCGCCACTGGGTGCGCGACGGGCTGGAGAGTTTCGAGCGGCAGCTGGCGCAGCTGCCAGCCGCCACCTACTGCTATGGCAATACGCCCACGCTGGCCGATTGCTGCCTGGTGCCGCAAATCTTCAACGGCAAACGTTTTGACGTGAACTTTGACGGTCTGCCGCGCACGATGGCCGCGTTTGACGCCTGCATGAAGCTGGAGGCCTTCCAGCAAGCCCAGCCGTCGAGCTGCCCGGACAACGAGGCATGACCGAAGCATGACCCCTCGCGAGGCTTGACCGTCTAGTGACACCGCACCCCGACTGGATCGTTCCCGACTGGCCGGCCCCGGCTCACGTGCGGGCTGTTTTCACCACACGCGCTGGCGGTGTCAGCTCGCCCCCCTTTGACAGCCTGAATCTGGGTGACCATGTGCGCGACACGCCGGTCAGCGTGTCAGCCAACCGGAAGATCCTGCACGACGCGCTGGGCATTCGCCCGGTTTACCTGCAGCAAGTCCATGGCACACGTGCGATTGCTATTGACCGCAACACGACAGATGGCGCGGTGGCTGATGCGGCTGTCTCCACGCAGCCTGGCGTGGCCTGCACGGTGATGGTGGCTGACTGCTTGCCAGTGCTGTTGACTGATAGCGTCGGTACGGCGGTGGCTGCAGCGCATGCGGGCTGGCGCGGGTTGCGACAGGGTGTGCTGGAGCAGGTTTTTGCCGGCTTTAATGAGTGTTTTAGGCCTCCAGACCACGCCAGATATGCGCGAGCAGCTACTAATTCAATAGCATCCAGCACCAATACTTCTGCCACGATGGCCTGGCTGGGGCCTTGCATTGGCCCGCAGGCGTTTGAGGTGGGGCCCGAGGTGCTGGAAGCGTTTGTGTCGCTGCACCCGGGGGCCCGTGTGATGTTCAAGCCCGGCGCTCAGGGCAAGTGGCTGGCGGACCTGGCCGGTCTGGCGCGTTTGCGCTTGCAGGCGCTGGGCATCACGCACATCTACGGCAATGACGGCAGTGCCGCATGGTGCACGGTCAGCAACCCGTCACGGTTCTTTTCCCACCGGCGCGACAGTCTCGCTCTGGGCGGTAGCGGGCGCATGGCCGCCTGTATCTGGCTCAGTTGACGCGCTGCCAGAGGTCGCGACGGAAACCATTGCAAGGGCCTGTGCTGCGGCTGCGCGGGTTTCTTCGGCTTCCCGTACGCGAATCGCCCGCTTTCGCCCCGGCCCGCCCATCAGGTAAACCACCAATGCCACAGGACCCATGCCATAGAGTACAAAGGTGAACACGGCGCCGAGCAGTGTGCCGGTGGTGCTGGTGGCTTCGACCACAGCCATCATCAGGGCCACGTAAAGCCAGGCTATTGCAACGATATACATGATGGGACGATGCGCATGGGGGATATGCTTATTTCAAAAATGTCAGTTATCTGAAGGGGTAAAGCTGAGATACTTAGGGTTACTACTAATAAATTACGATCGCGAGGAGACATCGTGAATCAGAATACACCGGAATTCTGGGCCCAATCGGCCGAACAATTTCAGCAAACCTTTGGCGATAGCTGGGCGAAAGCCATGCAGTCGTTCCAGGGATTCAGCCCTGCCGGCGTGCCGGGTGGTTCCCCTGCGGCTGCATCCAACCTGCCTCAAATCAAGGTTTCACCCGAAAAAATGCAGGAACTGCAGCAGCAGTATCTCAAGGATGCGGCGGAACTCTGGAACCAGGGGCTTCAAGGCAAGCCTGTTTCCAGCGACAAGCGTTTTGCCGGTGAAGCCTGGGCTGGCAACCCCATCGCAGCCTTCTCCGCAGCGGCCTATTTGCTCAATGCCCGTACCCTGATGGGTCTTGCAGACGCGGTGGAGGCTGACGAAAAAACCCGTGCCCGCGTGCGATTTGCCGTGGAACAGTGGATGGCAGCTTCGGCTCCCAGTAATTTTCTGGCCCTGAACGCCGAAGCCCAGAGAAAAGCCATTGAAACCAAGGGCGAGAGCATCGCCATGGGGTTGAAAAATCTGCTCAAGGACATGCAGCAGGGCCATGTGTCCATGACGGACGAAAGCGTCTTTGAAGTGGGCAAAAACGTGACCACGAGCGAAGGTGCCGTGGTGTTCGAGAACGAGCTGTTTCAGCTCATCGAATACAAGCCGCTCACCGCCAAGGTATACGAGAAGCCGTTTTTGCTGGTGCCGCCGTGCATCAACAAGTTCTACATCCTTGATCTGCAACCCGAAAACTCGCTCATCCGTTATGCGGTGGAGCAGGGTCATCGTACGTTCGTGGTGAGCTGGCGCAACCCCGATGCGTCGCTGTCCACCAAGACTTGGGACGATTACATCGAGCAGGCAGCCATCAAGGCCATCGCGATCACGCAGGAGATTACCGGTGCCAAGACCATTAATGCCCTGGGGTTCTGCGTAGGCGGCACGATTTTGACAACCGCGTTGTCGGTGCTGGCGGCCCGGGGGCAAAAACCGGTGAGCAGCGCCACCTTGCTGACCACCTTGCTGGACTTTACCGATACCGGCATTCTGGACGTGTTCATTGACGAAGCTTTCGTCAAATACCGGGAAATGGAAATGGGTAAGGGCGGCATGATGAAGGGCGGAGACTTGGCCTCCACCTTCTCTTTCCTGCGCCCCAACGATCTGGTGTGGAACTATGTGGTGGGCAACTACCTCAAGGGCGAAACGCCGCCGCCGTTTGACCTGTTGTACTGGAACAGTGATTCCACCAATTTGCCGGGTCCGTTTTACGCCTGGTACCTGCGCAACACCTACCTTGAAAACAACCTGGTCAAACCAGGCAAAACGGTGGTGTGTGGTGAAAAAGTGGATTTCCGAAAACTGGATTTTCCGGTGTACATCTACGGCTCGCGTGAGGACCACATCGTGCCTATCGGCGGTGCGTATGCTTCGACGCAGCATTTGCCGGGCAAGAAACGCTTTGTCATGGGGGCTTCTGGCCACATTGCGGGCGTGATCAACCCGCCTGCCAAGAAAAAACGCAGCCACTGGATCGGCCCGTCCGACAAATTCCCGGCGAAGGTGGACGACTGGATCGCCGTTGCCAAAGAACATCCCGGCAGCTGGTGGACCGACTGGTCAACCTGGCTCAAGGGCCACGCCGGCAAACAGATTCCAGCGCCCAAGACCTACGGCGGCGGTTCAGGCAAGAGCAAATACAAGGCCATTGAACCCGCGCCCGGCCGATACGTCAAAGCCAAAGCATAGACTAGACAACAGGATTTTTCACTCAGGAGACATAAAAATGGAAGACATCGTCATCGTTTCAGCTGCCCGTACCGCGGTTGGCAAATTCGGCGGAACCCTCGCCAAAACCCCCGCTACCGAGCTGGGCGCGGCGATCATCGCCGAAGTGCTCAAGCGCAGCGGCCTGGCCGCCGATCAGGTCGGTGAAGTCATCATGGGCCAGGTGCTGGCGGCAGGTGCTGGCCAAAACCCCGCGCGTCAGGCGGTTATCAAAAGCGGTCTGAACCAGGGCACGCCCGGCCTGACCATCAACGCCGTGTGCGGCTCCGGCCTGAAGGCCGTGATGCTGGCCGCGCAGGCGGTGGCCTATGGCGACAGCGAAATCGTGATTGCCGGCGGTCAGGAAAACATGAGTGCCTCACCCCACGTGCTGCTGGGCAGCCGTGACGGCCAGCGCATGGGCGACTGGAAGATGATCGACTCAATGATTGTGGATGGCCTGTGGGACGTCTACAACCAGTACCACATGGGTATCACGGCCGAAAACGTGGCCAAGAAGTACGGCATCAGCCGCGACATGCAGGACGCCCTGGCGCTGGCCAGCCAGCAAAAAGCGGCTGCCGCACAAGAGGCAGGCAAGTTCAAGGACGAAATCATGCCGTTCAGCATCGCCCAGAAGAAGGGCGACCCGGTCGTCTTTGCAGCCGACGAGTTCATCAACAAGAAGACCAACGCCGAAGCACTGGCTGGCCTGCGCCCTGCGTTTGACAAAGCCGGCGGCGTGACCGCCGGCAATGCCTCGGGCATCAACGACGGCGCTGCCGCCGTGATGGTGATGACGGCGAAGAAAGCCGCTGCGCTGGGCCTGAAGCCCCTGGGACGCATTGCCAGCTTTGCCACCAGCGGGCTGGACCCCGCCTACATGGGCATGGGCCCGGTGCCAGCTTCTACCAAAGCACTGCAGCGCGCCGGCTGGAAGGCCGCCGACCTGGACCTGCTGGAAATCAACGAGGCCTTCGCCGCGCAAGCCTGTGCCGTGAACAAGGAAATGGGCTGGGACACCAGCAAGGTCAACGTCAACGGCGGTGCCATCGCGATCGGGCATCCGATTGGGGCGTCCGGCTGCCGCATTCTGGTCACGCTGCTGCACGAAATGGGCAAACGCGATGCCAAAAAGGGCATTGCGTCGCTGTGCATCGGCGGCGGCATGGGCGTGGCGCTCACCATTGAGCGTTGATCGCCGGCTGGCAAATTGCCGCAAAATAAGAGTGTTTTTGGCCTCCAGCCCTCGTTAACAGTGCGCTGGCAGCTATCGATTTCGTAGTAAGTAAAACCAAAGAGGAACATATCATGAGTCAAAAAGTAGCATACGTCACCGGTGGCATGGGTGGCATCGGGACCGCCATTTGCCAGCGCCTGCACAAAGAAGGCTTCAAGGTCATCGCCGGTTGCGGTCCCACGCGGGACCACGCCAAGTGGATCGCCGAGCAGGCAGCCTTGGGCTTCACCTTCTATGCTTCCGTTGGCAATGTCGGCAGCTGGGATTCCACAGTCGAAGCCTTCTCCAAGACCAAGGCCGAGCATGGCCCCATCGACGTGTTGGTGAACAACGCCGGCATCACCAAGGACCGCATGTTCCTGAAAATGACACGTGAAGACTGGGATGCCGTAATTGAAACCAATTTGAATAGCATGTTCAATGTCACCAAGCAGGTGGTGGCGGACATGGTTGAGAAAGGTTGGGGCCGCATCATCAACATCTCGTCGGTCAACGGTGAAAAAGGCCAGGCCGGCCAGACCAACTACTCGGCCGCCAAGGCCGGCATGCATGGCTTCTCGATGGCGCTGGCGCAGGAAATGGCCACCAAGGGCGTGACGGTCAACACCGTGAGCCCGGGCTACATCGGCACTGACATGGTCAACGCCATCCGCGAAGACGTGCTGGCCAAGATCGTTGCCACCATTCCAGTCAAGCGTCTGGGCAAACCCAGCGAAATCGCCTCCATCATTGCCTGGCTGGCGTCGGAAGATGGCGGCTACACCACCGGGGCCGATTTCTCGGTCAACGGTGGTTTGCACATGGGCTGATCATCGGTTGCGGCCTGTCAAAAACCCGCTTCGGCGGGTTTTTTTGCGCCTGCGGGGGGTAAAACCCGTGATGAAAAGCACAGGTTTTTCTGACACTAAGGCCAAAAGACCCGGGTGATCTCTCAATTGACTTGATAGCTGACCATAATGTTCTGACGCCGAGTGACGATATGGAGTGCATGGGATTCAGCGTTTTATCTGCCATGAAATCTATTCAGACCGAATTTGTGGATGTCAGCCGGTTGCAAGTCGGCATGTACGTCGAACTGGAACTGGGATGGATGGATCATCCGTTCCCCAAGGGCAGCTTCAAGATTTCTTCCGAGAAGCAGATTCAGACGCTGGGTTCGTTGGGACTATCCCGTGTGAAGTACGTACCGGTGAAAAGCGATACCGCTCCGATCACGGACGCCGCGCTGGCAGAAAAGCCGGTCGCCGCGGTGGTGACGTCAGCATCCGAGGCCACGGACAAGGCAGAAATAGGGAATGCCGTGGAAACTGTTGTCCCGGAAGGCGAGCGGATGCGGCTTGAGCGCGTGCAGTTGATCCAATCGCAACAGCAGAGCCTGATTGTCTGCGAGCAACGCTTTGGCGATGCCACGCGCCAGTACACGGAAGTCGTCCACCAGATCAGCCAGAAACCTCACGAAGCCCGGCAACAGTGCCAGGAACTGGTGAGTGGGTTTGTTGGTGACCTGGCCAGCGAGGGCGAATTTGCCCTTCGGTTGCTATCGGAGTCTGCTGGCGACAAGGCTTCCATGCATTCGGTCCATGTCACCGTCCTGTCGCTGCTGTTGGGCAAGTCGGTGGGTCTGTCAGTCGGGGACATGCAAGACTTGGGTATGGCCGCGTTTTTGCACGATGTGGGTAAAACCCGGCTGCCCGAGCGCGTGCGTGCGCTGGATGAGGGGTTCTCGCCGGCAGAATACAAGCTGTATCAGGAGCACGTAGCGCAGGGTGTGTTCATGGGCAAACGCATGGAGCTGAGCGCCGGCGCCCTGAAGGCGATCGGCCAGCACCATGAAATGATCGACGCCAGTGGCTTCCCGGGCAAGTTGAAGGGTGACAGCCTTTCCATGCCCGGCAAGATCCTGGCGCTGGTGAACCGCTACGAGAACCTGTGCAACCCGGCGAAGGTTACTTCAGCTTTAACGCCGCATGAAGCCCTGTCGATGATTTTTGCGCAGCTGAAGACGCGTTTTGACAGCGTGGCGCTGAGTGCGTTTATCCGCATGATGGGGGTCTACCCGCCAGGCAGTGTTGTACAGTTGGTTGATGACCGATTTGCACTTGTGGTGTCAGTGAACTCGTCCCGGCCGCTGAAGCCACGCGTCATTGTTCATGAGCCCAGCGTTTCAAGGCATGAGGCACTGATCCTGGATCTGGAGCATGCCCCCACCATTGGCATCCGGCGCAGCCTGAAGCCTTCCGCCCTGCCGCGCGAGGCAGCGGAATACCTGTCGCCCAGACAGCGCATCAGCTATTTTTTCGAGAAAACCTCGCAGACCAGCCCCGGAGTAGCGCCAGCGTGACAGTACCGAACTGGGCATCCATTCTGGAAGGTTTGCCGGATGCGGTCTGGCTGGTTGATCCCTCAACCCTGAATCTATTGGCCGTCAACCGGGCCGGCGCCGACCTGATGGGGGCGGCACCGGCTGAACTGGCTGGCCGGCCCGTGCTGGACTTCATGCCTGCGCCGGAAGATCATTTTTTCTGGGCTGACGCCATGCGTGGTGTTGGCGACACCATTGATTCGGAAACCCAGGTGAAGCGGCTGGACGGTGTCGCAGTCCCAGTCGTGCGGCATGTCCGCAGCGTCGCCATCAGTCGGGAGGAGCGTTTTTTCCTGGTGAGCATGCGTGACCTCACAGCTGAACGTCATATTGCGCAGGAACTGGAGCGTTCGGTTGCGGATCTGCGCGCGACACTGGAGTCCACGGCTGATGGCATTCTGGTCTGTGACCTGAATGGCCGCATTCGTAACTACAACCGCCTTTTTGCCGAGTTGTGGGACGTACCAGAAGGTCTGCTGGCCGAGCACAGCGACACCGCCGTTTATGAGCATCTTCAGAAGAGCGTGCTGGATGGGGAACACTACGCCAGGCGCATGTCGGAGCTGTTCAAGACCCCTTTGCTGTCATCCGTGGATGGCCTGATTCTTCGTTCCGGCCGCATTCTGGAGCGCGTGACGCAACCCGAGATGAGTGGCGGACAAGCCATTGGCCGGGTTTTTTCCTATCGCGACATTTCCCTGCGCATTGGCGCCGAGTCCCAGTTGCGGCTGGCCTCGAAAGTGTTTGAGTCCAGCCTGGAAGCCATCTTCATTACCGGGCCCGATTTCCAGGTTATCACCAGCAACCCGGCCTGCGAGAAACTGACTTGTCTGCCCAAGAGCCTGTTCGTTGGCATGGACGCCGGCAGCCTTTTTTTCGATCCTGATGACAAGGAATTCTTCAACGCTGTATCCCATCGCCTGACCCACGAGGGATCATGGCATGGGCGTCTTTGGCTGGGCCGACCGGGGCAGTCCAGCTGCGCGGTGGAAGTGTCGTGGGTGTCGCTGCGCAATGAACAGGGTGTGGGTTTGCAAACCATCGTCTATTTCAAGGACCTGACCGAGGAGCTGGCGGCGCAGCAGCGGATTGAACAGCTGGCCTACAGCGATGTGTTGACGGGTTTGCCCAACCGGCTGTTGCTGGCCCAGCGGGTGGACTTTGCGCTGCACATCGCCGAGCGTAACAACGGGCAGTTCGGCATCTTCTTTCTGGATCTGGACCGGTTCAAGAACATCAATGACTCCATGGGGCATGCTTTTGGCGACCGCGTGCTGATTGAAGTGGCCCAGCGCATCAAGCAGCGCCTGCGTGATGTGGACACGCTTTGCCGACTCGGCGGGGATGAATTTGCCCTGTTTCTGGACGGCGTGGACGAACGGGGTGCCGAGATTGCCGCCCGTCGCATTCTGGATGCGCTGGCGCTGCCGTTCAAGGTGGATGAAATGAGCTTCTCGGTCGGGGCCAGCATCGGCATAGCGCTGTTCCCGCAGGATGGGCGTTCTCTGGATACGCTGATCAAGTGCGCCGACACTGCGATGTACCAGGTCAAGGAACAGGGAAGGGGCAGTTTCCGCTTTTATCAGCCCCAGATGAATGCCGACATTCTGTCCCGAATGAAGATGGAGCATGCGCTGCGTCAGGCGCTGCAACTGGGTCGGTTCAGGCTGCATTACCAGCCCCAGATCTGTCTGGCGACGGGTGAACTGCGCAGCGCAGAGGCCCTGATCCGCTGGACCGATGACGAACTGGGCGAGGTGTCGCCGGGTGTATTCATTCCGCTGGCAGAAGAATCCGGGCTGATTGTCCAGATCGGCGACTGGGTGCTGGACGAAGCGGTGCGTCAGGCGGCGCACTGGCAGCGCATGGGTCACCCGGTCACCGTGTCCATCAACGTATCGGCCATGCAGTTCCAGCAATCCAATTTTGTGGAGCGTATTGCAGGTGCGCTGCGCAGTGCCGCACTGGCGCCGCATTTGCTGGAACTGGGAATGACGAAGTCCATTCTGGTGAAGGATGCCAATGAAGCGCTGGACCGCTTGCATGAACTGGCAGCGCTGGGTGTGGGCTTGTCCATTGATGACTTTGGCACTGGCTATTCCAGTCTGGCGTACCTGAAGAAATTCCCGATCTCCAAACTGAAGATTGATCGCTCCTTTGTGATGGGCCTGCCCGCTGACGAGAGTGATCGGGCCATTGTCAGCGCCACCATTGGCATGGCGCAGGCGCTGAAACTGACGGTTGTTGCCGAAGGGGTGGAAACCAGCGCGCAGAGGGACTATCTGGCTGACCTGAAATGCGAGTCGTTTCAGGGCTTCCTGTGTTCCCCCGGGCTGTCTGCCGTGGAGTTCGAAAGGCTTGCTGCCAACCTGCCAAGCCATGTGCGCGTCGCCGCCTGAGGCGTCAACAAAACGAAAAGGTGTCTGCAAGTGCCACCGGACCGGCATCCTGAACCGGGGTTCAGGTGGGCGAGGTCAGCGCAGGCTTTGGGTTCATCTGACGCGAGATGATCACGCTAGCGAGGCAATGTTCCAGGCCCGGGCTCTAAGAGCATTGGTTCAAGGAAATATAAAGCCCGGCGAGCACTGCAGACAGTGCTGATTGTAGGCCCTGGGACGCCGTGGTGCCAGTCAGAGAAGCTGGCCGTCTTCACCCAGCGCAGTGTCCAGGCGACTTAGTAGCGCAGCGAGAACCGGACTGTCCTCGCCTTCGGCCAGAGCATGGGCGGGAACCCGTGAATTCGAGGCACCCGGTGAAGCGCCAGTCCCGTTCGGGACGTTGGGGACACCGCGGTCTCCCAAGTCAAAAGCCAGGTTCAGTGCGGCCAGAACCGCAATGCGGTCACGTGCCCGTACCTTGCCGCCATCGCGAATTTTGCACATCGCGGTGTCAACACGTTCAACCGCCTCCAGCAGCCGTGCGTCGCCCCCTTCAGGGCAGCTCAACAAATAGCTCTGCCCCATGATTTGTACTTCAAGCTGCTTCATGATGGGGTCTTGTGCACGCCAGTGGGAGAGGTTTCAGGCAGGCGTTCAAGCAACGCATCAACGCGTGCCCGGGCAGCGGCCAGCCGTGATTTCAGTGAATCCCGCTCCTGAGTCAGCGTATCAACCTGGGCTTCAAGCAGGGCATTGGTGCGTTGCAGTTCGGCGTGGCGAACGAGCAGCCGCTCCACGCGCTCGGCAATCTGGTCAATTTGGGATGGGTTCACCATAGACCGAATATTGTAGGGTTAGGGTTGATTTCGAAGCGTAAAATAATCACGTTGGTGCTCGCAGTGTGGTTCACATGCTGCAGTTCAACGGGAAGCAGGAGGGTGAGCTGGCCACAGCAAACCTAACCTGCGCTGCCCCCGCAACGGTAAGTGGACGAATCTTCTGATTCCGCTTCCATCACGGCCACTGAGCGTTTTGAACACACGCTTGGGAAGGCGATGGAAGTTGCTCCACCAGCCCGGATACCGGCCAATAAGGTGGTTGTGCGCTCGCGTGCGGCCGTAATGCCCAAGAGCTGTCGGGGACGACGGCGAGGGTTATTTGTTGATGGTTCTTTCATTCATGAAATTTCTTGCTTCCGGTGCACGCCTTGCTGCACTGCCCGTGGCGCTGGCCGCTGCATTTCCTTCTTTTGCCCAGACACAACTCAAGGACGTTGTGGTAACCGCCAACCGTTCCGAGCAACTGCTGACGGAGGCCCTTCCTCACACCACGGTGATTGGCCGCGACGTCATTGAACGCTCCCAGGCCATCGATCTCCCGTCGCTTCTGTCGAGTGAGGCGGGTTTTCAGTTCACGCAGAACGGTGGAAGAGGCACATCTGCCAACCTGTTTTTGCGCGGCAGTGCCTCTATCCAGGTGCTGGTGCTGATCGACGGTGTACCACTGACCCGACAGGACACCACCGGCACGGTAGCTCTGGAGCACATGATGCTCGACCAGGTCGAGCGTGTGGAGATCGTTCGCGGCAATGTATCGGCTATTTACGGGAGTGGCGCCATTGGCGGCGTGATTCAGGTGTTCACGCGCCAGGGTCAAGGCACGCCAAAGGGATTCGGCCAGCTCGAAGCAGGTTCTTATGGCAGCGTCAAGGCGTCAGCCGGACTCAGTGGGCAAGTGGGTGACACCCGATTCTCCTTGGGCGTTGGTAGGCACAAGACGGACGGCTTCTCGGCGATGGATGTCACGCAATTCCCTGCCGAGAACCCCGATGCCGATGGCTACCGCAATACCAATTACAACTTCGCCATGTCGCATGAATTGGTGAAGGGGAACACGCTGGGTCTGCGGGCTCAGGGGAGCGACGGGAAGTTTGAGTTCGACGGTGGCGGTTTTGGTACGGTGACCGATGTCTACACGGGCCGCAACAAGCAGGACACCTGGTCGATTTTCAGTCACAACCAGATCACGCGCGACTGGCGCAGTGAGCTGACCTTCAGCCACGGCCACGAGCGTTCCATCTACGATGCTACCCTCACCGCTTCTCCGTACGACAGCGAGGCGGTAACGCGTAGCCGCACATTGAACTGGACGAATAACGTGGTTTTTGGATCGTGGCTGGTGACAGCTGGCGCCGAGCACCAGCGTCAGGTGATCGATGCGACAGACAGTTTCGCAACCCAGCTCAAACGCGAGCGTGGCGTGCGGGCGCTGTTTGCTGGTCTGTCCGGTTCCGTGGGCGCGCACTCTGTGCAGCTCAACGTGCGTCGCGATGCGGCTGAGGGCCTGGCTGCAAAGGCTACCGGCTATGCGGGCTATGGCTTTCAGCTCACCCCGGACTGGAAATTGATTGGCAGCGCATCGTCTGCCTTCAACCTGCCACCTCTGGGCTATCTGTACGACCTGTACTCAGGCAACCCGGCACTGCAGCATGAAACGGCCCGCTCGGCCGAACTGGGCGTGCAGTGGGCGCAAGGCGGACAGGTGGTGCGCGCCACGGTGTTCAAGACCCATATTTCAAATCTGCTGCAATACGACTTCTCAACCTTCACATTCAACAACGTCACGAATGCCTCCAACAAAGGTCTGGAGGTGAGTTACAGCGGAAAAGTGGCCGGAGCCGACGTGCGCAGCAGTCTGACAATGCAGGACCCTGTTGACGAAGGTACTGGCCAGCGGCTGATCCGCCGGGCGCGCACCATGGCATCGCTGGGCGTATCGTTGCCGCTTGGGCAGTGGATTCTGGGTGGTGACCTGCGATACACCGGGGCCCGTCCAGACACACCGACCCATCCAGCGCTGTCTGCCTATACGCTGGCAAACCTGACAGCGCGCTATGCGCTGACTCCCGAGATCGCGTTGACCGCGCGCGTGGAAAACCTGTTCGACCGCCACTACCAGACCGCGTACGGATACAACCAGGCCGGCCGTTCGGCCTATGTGGGCATCGTCTGGAATCAGAAATAGGCCGATGCGACATGACGATGCACTCCGTGGTCCTGTCTGAAACCGGTGCCCTCATGCACCCGGCTTCCTGGGGACCTCAGCGCATCGTCTGCCTGACAGAGGAGACGACTGAGTGGCTCTACGTGCTGGGTGAGGAGCGCCGCATCGTCGGTATTTCAGGCTACACCGTGCGGCCACGCCGGGCGCGGGATGAGAAGCCACGGGTGAGTGCTTTTACTAGCGCCAAAATTGACAAAATTCTGGCACTGCAACCTGACTGCGTATTTGGCTTTTCTGACATGCAGGCGGACATTGCCGCCGAGTTGATTCGTCAGGGTGTGCAGGTCACCGTTTTCAACCAGCGCAGCGTGGCAGAAATTTTCTCCATGATGTACCAGGTAGCCGCCATGGTGGGGCAGGGGCATAAAGGCCTGGCCCTGATTGAAAGCATGCAGCGGCAACTGGCGGTCATTGAGTCTGCCGCAGCATCCCTGACGCGACGCCCCAAAATCTTCTTTGAAGAATGGGACGAGCCGCACATCAGCGCCATCCGCTGGGTGTCCGAGTTGATGCGCATTGCGGGTGGAGATGATTGTTTCCCCGAACTGGCGGCGCAGTCACTGGGCAAAAACCGCATCATTGCAGACGGGGCCGAGATCGTGCGGCGCAACCCGGACATCATCATCGGCTCCTGGTGTGGCAAGAAATTCCGGCCCGAAAAGGTTGCGTCGCGTGTGGGGTGGGAGAAAGTGAATGCGGTCAAATACCAGCAATTGTTCGAGATCAAGTCAGCGGACATTCTGCAGCCCGGACCGGCGGCGCTGACGGACGGAGTGGCGCAACTCCATCGCATCGTGACGCAGTGGAATCGCACGCATGGATAAAACCTTGAACGTCGTCCGTAGCGAATTGATCCTGGGCGGTCAGCGCAGCGGCAAGTCGCGCCGGGCCGAGCTGCTGGCGCGTGAGTGGCTGGCCATGTCGCCTGTGCACCATTCCGTGCTGATTGCCACGGCGCGGTCCGGGGATGACGAGATGCGTGCACGCATCGCCCGCCACCGGATTGATCGCACCCAGCGGGTGCCCGGCATGCGCACGATGGAAGAGCCCCTGGAACTCGCCGAGGCGATCCAACGACACAGCGGCGCTGACACGCTGGTGGTGGTGGATTGCCTCACGTTGTGGCTCACCAACTGGTTGATGCCCGCAGGGACTGAAACCAGCAGATTTGGAGAACCGAATCAGACCTCAGACCTCGCCAACAATGCGCAGACAGCTATGCTTTTGGAAGCAATTTCCGATGCATATGGTCCGATTGTGCTGGTGAGCAATGAGATTGGCCTGGGCGTGATTCCCATGGGTGCGGAGGTGCGGGATTTTGTCGATACCCTGGGGCGACTCAACCAGGGGGTAGCGCAGGTGTGCCAGCGCGTGACGCTGATGGCCGCTGGTTTGCCGTTGACGCTGAAAACCCTTTCAGGACAGGACGGCACATGACCCGGATGCCACAAGTTTTCACACGGTTGACAGGTCTGCTCCTGCTTCTGGTATCTGCGGCTGCTCAGGCACTGCAGTTGACTGATGACCGTGGCATTGTGGTGACGTTTGCCCAATCCCCGCAGCGTATCGTCAGTGTTTTGCCGTCCCTCACCGAGACGGTGTGCGAGTTGGGTCAATGCCCTAGACTGGTGGGGGCCGACCGGTACTCCAATTACCCTGATCGCGTGCGCACATTGCCCAAGGTTGGCGGTGGGCTGGACCCCAATATCGAGGCGATCATCGCTCTCAAGCCGGATGTCGTCTTGCTGGCTACGTCGTCACCTGCTGCGGCTCGTCTGGAGTCGCTGGGCATCAAGGTGGTGGCGCTTGAACCCAAGAGCTATGCCGATGCCCGCCGTGTGCTGGAGATCGTCGGCAAGCTGCTGGATGTCGCGGACGCGCAGCGCGTGTGGCGGGCCATGGATGCCGGCGTGTCAGCGGCGGCGCAATCCATTCCTGAAAGAGCCCGGAACGCCCGTGTTTACTTCGAGGTCAACAGCGCACCCTATGCGGCCGGCGAATCCTCTTTCATTGGCGAGACGCTCTCGCGACTGGGGGCACGCAACATCGTGCCGGCGGCTTTGGGGCCTTTCCCCAAAATCAACCCCGAGTTTGTGGTGCGCGCCAACCCTGATGTGATCATGGTCGGCGACGCCACCTTCGCGGGCATGGCGCAACGCCCTGGCTGGGCTGGTATGCCGGCCATCAAGGCGAAGCGCATATGCGTCTTCACGCCTGAACAGTCGGACATCATGGTGCGGCCTGGACCGCGCATGGCTGAAGCCGCTCGCCTCATGGCCGAATGCCTGAAGGACAAGACCCCATGACCGCATACAAGGTCAGCACCATTGGCATCGTCCTGCTGCTGCTTTCAATTGTGCTGTTGTTCATTGGCGCAGGCGTGGGCAGCACCGGGCTGGAAAGTGTTTTTCATCTGCACCAGGACCCGGTTGCCCTGCAGATTGTCATGGACATCCGTGCACCGCGTGCCAGCGGCGCGTGGCTGGCCGGTGCCTTGCTGGGACTTGCAGGTGCAGTGGCCCAGGGTTTGTTTCGCAATCCACTGGCAGATCCTTACCTGTTGGGAAGTGCCTCCGGGGCGTCGCTGGGCGTGGCGGTAGTGCTGGCATTGCTTGGCACCACGCCTTTTGCGACCGAGTGGTTCATCCGTTTGGGCCTGACCAGCGCTGCATTCGTTGGCGCCGTGGGGGCTGTGCTGCTGACACTGCTGCTGGCGCGCGGTGTGGGGCACACGCTACGCCTGTTGCTGGCGGGTGTGGTGGTGGGTGTCGTGCTGGGTGCTCTGGGCCAGCTCATCATGATGATGCAGCCCGAGGTCATGCTGTCCATGCAGGCTTTCGTTTTGGGCAGCACCAGTTTTGTGGGCTGGACCGCCTGCGCCGTGATGGGCGGCGCCTGGCTGGTTTGCTCGGTGGTGGCCTGGGCCCTGAGCCCGGTGCTGGATGGCCTCTCGCTCGGCGAGGCCACCGCCGCAAGCCTGGGTCTGCCATTGCCGGGGTTACGCGCCGCGCTGATTGCCGTGCTGGCGCTGGCTACGGGTACAGCGGTAGCCCAAACCGGATTGATCGCCTTTGTCGGTCTGGCGGCGCCCCATCTGGTGCGTTCCGTGGTCAAGACCACCCACCGTCATTTCATCTTTTTGTCCAGCTTGATGGGCGGCGTGTTGTTGCTGGCGGCAGACACGCTGGCGCGCTGGCTAATTGCGCCACAGGAGTTGCCAGTGGGCGTACTGACGGCTGTGCTGGGCGGCGGCTATCTGCTGTGGCTGATGCACCGGCGCACCACCCGGGGAGGCGTGCTGTGAAGCTGCACGCATATGCTATCAAATCAATAGCTGTTTGCGCACGCTCCATAAGGGCCAGCCTCGGAAATATTGAGGTTTTGCACGGCATTGACCTGGATTTCCCCGCTGGCCGCTGGACCAGCATTGTTGGACCCAACGGCGCGGGCAAGTCGACGCTGCTCAAGGTGCTGGCGCATTTGCTTCCGCATGAGGGCAGGGTCACCTTGCTGGGCCAGCCTATTGCGGACATGTCGGGCCGCATCCGGGCGCAGCAACTGGCCTGGCTGGGGCAGAACGAATCGACTGGGGAAGATCTGACGGTGCTGGACGTTGTCATGTTGGGGCGTTTGCCGCGCCAGTCCTGGCTGGCAGCGCCCAATGCGTCAGACCAGGCAGCCGTGGAGAAGGCCTTGCGCGCCACGCAGGCCTGGGAGTGGCGTAGCCGGGCCTTGGGCCAGCTTTCGGGTGGCGAGCGCCAGCGCGTGTTGCTGGCCCGGGCGCTGGCCGTGGAGGCGCAGGTCTTGTTGATGGACGAACCCCTGGCCAATCTGGACCCACCGCATCAAGCCGACTGGTTGCGGCTCGTATGCGACTTGGTGGCCGACGGAAAAACAGTGATCAGCGTCCTGCATGAAATATCCATGGCCTTGCATGCCGATGACATGGTCATCATGGCCAACGGCTGCGTGACCCACCAGGGTGCCTGCAGCGATCCGGCTACCCACCGCGCCCTGGTCGATGTGTTTGACCAGCGCATTGCCATTCACCCGCTGGGCAATCAGTGGGTAGCCCTTCCAGCAGCGGGGTGACGCCATGAACCGGAAAACGCTGACCGGCAAATGTGTGATGGTGCTGGGTACCACCAGCGGCGCCGGCAAGAGCTGGCTCACCACGGCACTGTGTCGCCACTACGCCCGTGAGGGTCTCAAGGTTGCGCCGTTCAAGGCACAGAACATGAGCAACAACGCGCGGGTGGTTGCGGGCGGCGAGATTGGCAGTGCACAATATTTCCAGTCGCTGGCGGCGCGTGCGATACCCGATGTGCGCATGAACCCTTTGCTGCTGAAACCCGAGCGGGACACGCACAGCCAGGTGGTGCTGATGGGCCAGGTGGACGAGGGGCTGTCTGCCATGGCCTGGCGTGACCGAAGCGCCAGCGTGTGGCCTGTGATCGTCAAGGCACTGGATGCGCTGATTGCTGAAAACGATGTGGTGATCATTGAAGGCGCGGGTTCGCCAGCCGAAATCAACCTCTCCAGCAGCGACATCGTCAACATGCGGGTGGCGCAACATGCTAGCGCCGCCTGCCTGCTGGTGACGGATATTGACCGCGGTGGCGCCTTCGCCCATCTCTACGGCACCTGGGCGTTGTTGCCGCAAGATGAGCGCGCGCTCATCAAGGGCTATGTTCTCAACAAGTTCCGCGGTGATGCCAGCCTGCTGGCCCCTGCGCCGCAAATGCTCCAGGACCTGACCGGTGTGCCCACGGTAGCCACGCTGCCCATGTGGTGGCAACACGGTTTACCCGAAGAGGATGGCGTGTTCGATGACCGCAGCACGGCGGCAGGCGCGGTTACCCAAACTGTCGCGGTCATTGCCTACCCGCACATCAGCAACCTGGATGAATTCCAGCCACTCAAAAATATTCCCGGCTTGCGCCTGCAATGGGTGCGCAGCCCATCAGAGCTGGCCGGTTTGAAGCCATCAGACTGGATCATCCTCCCAGGCTCCAAACACACCAGCGGTGACCTCGCCTGGTTACGTCAGCAGGGGCTGGACGCGGCAATAGCGCGCCATGCGGGCCAGGGTGGCGCAGTGCTGGGTATTTGTGGCGGCCTGCAGATGCTGGGTGAAGCGCTGATCGACACGTACGGCATCGACGGCAATGCGCCAGGCTTGGGCCTGCTGCCGCTGGTAACCCTGTTTGAGCCTGACAAAACCGTGCGGCACACTCAGGCCCGCTTCAGTGCCGACCTGTCGGGCAAATATTGGGCATCCCTGGCTGGCGTGCAAATCACCGGCTATGAAATCCACCACGGGCAGACGCAACAACACCCGGCCATGGCTCAGAGTGGGGATGTGGCGCGCGTGGCGATGCCGGGCGGGCTGGGCTGGCAGAACGCTGCAGGCAACGTCCTGGGTCTCTATCTGCATGGCCTGTTTGAAGATCCTGCTGCCCTGCAGGCGCTATTCGGTGGCAATCTGACCGGCCCGGTGCCGACGCTGGACTCGGTCTTTGACGGGCTCGCTGACTTCATCGAACAACATTTCCAGCTAGGCGTGTTATCCAGCCTGATTACCTGAACGCCAACCTTCACCCTCAAGAGAACACCGTGAACACATCCCTGCCCATCCTTGCCGATATCCGCAACCTCGCACTCACCCAGGCGTTGCAACACAAACTGGATAACAAGACCAAACCGCTGGGCTCACTGGGTCGCATCGAATCAATGGCACTGCAGCTCGGCGAGATTCTGGGTACGGAGTCACCCGCCTTGAGCAACCCGCAAATGGTGGTTTTTGCGGGTGACCACGGCCTCACTGCGCGAGGCGTATCGGCTTTCCCCGGTGATGTGAGCTGGCAGATGGTGGAAAACTTTCTGGCCGGTGGTGCCGCGGTCAGTGTGCTGGCGCGTCAGAACGGCATCAGCCTTACCGTGGTCGACTGCGGTGTGAACCATGATTTTCTGGCCGGTCTGCCGGCAGGCGCGCAGCGGGCGAATCTGCTGGTGCGCAAGGTGTCTGGTGGGGAGCAGGGTACGGCCGATTCATCCCGGCAGGCAGCGATGACCCCAGCCCAGTGCCTGCAAGCATTGCAAAACGGGCAGGACATTGTCAAAGGCCTGCCCGGTAACGCACTGCTGCTGGGAGAAATGGGCATTGGCAACACCTCTGCCGCGTCGCTGCTGCTGGCCCGCCTGGCGGGGCTGGACATTGAGGTGTGCACGGGTGCGGGAACGGGTCTGGACGCGCTGGCCGTGCAGCGCAAAACAGCCGTGTTGCGCGAGGTGCTCGCCCGTCACCCCGAAGCCAAAACGCCGCTGGATGCGCTGGCCGCATTCGGTGGTTTTGAGATCGCCACGATGGTGGGAGCCGTCATGCAGGCCGCCCACGAGCGGCGGGTGGTGGTGGTAGATGGTTTCATTGCCACCTCCGCCGTGCTGGTGGCGCACGCATTGCAGCCGCTGGTTCTGCAACGTTGCGTCTTCGCGCATCGCTCGGGCGAGCGTGGCCACGAGTTCATGCTGCAGCACCTGGGCGTGCAGGCGCTGCTGGACCTGGGCATGCGTCTGGGTGAGGGTTCTGGTGGAGCGCTGGCGTGGCCGCTATTGATGTCAGCCTGCGCCATTCTGCGGGACATGGCGAGTTTCGAGTCGGCTGGCGTATCCGAAAAATCGGCTGGTCAAGCCAGCCCGGTCTAGGCCACTTCTACCCGGTTGCGGCCGTTGGCCTTGGCCCGGTACATGGCCGCGTCGGCCCGTGCCAGCAGCGCATCCACCGTGTCGCCGCCGGACTGGTTGGTTGTGATGCCAATGCTCACGGTCGGGCCGGCGCGGTCTGCCATCGTTGACCGTATCCGTTCGGCGACCACCATGGCCACTACCGGTGACGTTTCAGGCAGTATCACCACAAACTCCTCTCCGCCAAAACGCCCCAGCAGGTCGGCACTGCGCAGCTGGGTCCTGATGCCCGCCACAAATTCAGTCAGTATGCGATCACCGGCTTGGTGGCCCAGTGTGTCGTTGACAGATTTGAAGTGATCTATATCCAGCAGCATCAGCGACATTTCCCGCCCGTGCCGCGCACTGCGCTCCAGTTCGCGCTGGCAGGCTTCGTTCATGTAGCGGCGGGTGTAGGCGTCAGTCAGCGAGTCATGGGTGGCGACATGCTCCAGCTCGGTCCTCAGTCGTTCAGTGGCCATGATGACCTGGCTGATGGCGCCAATCGGAACGAGAAACGAGTACACCGTGATATAGACCACGCTCGGAATGGATGGGTCCATGACGTTCGACCCCACCGGATAGAAGAACGTCGAAACAAGACGCATCAGGTGTATTCCCGTGGCGATGGTCAAAACGATGAGTGCAATCCGGCCTGCGTACGAATGCCTGCTCCTTTGGAAAATCAGGCTTCCCTGGGCGACAAAAAGTGACACCATCACCACCAGATTCAATCGCAGTCGCGACGAATAACTCGGATCCACAAACAGAAACCAGGTTGAGCCCAGCACCGCCAGGCCTATCCAGACGACCCATGGAAGGGGCTTCGGCACAACGCCAAAAAACCGCTGGGTTCCCATGAAGGAAATATAGGCCGCAGCCAAGTAGGCGATGGTAGGAAGGGTAACGGACAACAGCACGGGAATTTTCCCGACTGCCGTGAACAGCAAACCGGCCACCAAGCCCAGCGCCATACTCAGTGCCCACTCACCAATCCCCTTGATCGCGGGCGGATAGTTGAGCCGCAACATGTACAACACCACAGCCATGAAACCGCCCAGCGCGCCGGTCAGCAACAAGACGGTTCTGGGGTCAATACCCGTCATTTGGATTGGGCGTAAAAATCGCAATAAGCACTAACGCCGCATTGCCCGCAAAGCGGCTTGCGGGCCTGGCAAATATATCGCCCGTGCAAAATCAGCCAGTGGTGCGCATCCACCAGGTATTCAGGCGGAATGCGCTTGAGTAGCTTCAACTCTACTTCCAGTGGTGTTTTGCCGGGTGCCAGGCCGGTCCGGTTGCCCAAGCGAAAAATATGGGTGTCCACCGCCATGGTGGCTTCGCCAAAAGCCGAATTCAGCACCACATTGGCCGTTTTGCGCCCGACACCGGGCAGCCCCTCCAGTGCCTCGCGGGTGCGGGGTACGTCACCACCGTGCCTGTCCATCAGCATCTGGCAGGTTTGCAGCAAGTGCTTTGCCTTGCTGCGGTACAGGCCAATGGTCTTGATATAGCGCTCCAGCCGATCTTGCCCCAGCGCCAGGATCTTTTGCGGCGTATTGGCCACCGGAAACAACTGGCGCGTCGCCTTGTTCACACTCACATCGGTAGCCTGGGCCGACAACAACACCGCCGTCAGTAACTCGAACACCGAGGTGTATTCCAGCTCGGTGACTGGCTGTGGATTGGCTGCTTTCAGCGTGGCGAAGAATGGCCCGATGTCTGAAGATTTCACTGAAAACTTATGGCGTGGAGAGGTCGAGAAATGTATCAGCAGCTGGAAAGCGCCCCTGCATCCAATCCACGTTGAGTTGCAGCTTGCCCATGACCTCAATCGGCAGAGTTTCCACGGCCTCAGGCCCGCAGCCGGGCATGTCGGCCAGCAGGGCGGACAAATGAATCACGCCTCCCAATGGACTGAAGGGTTTGAAACTCATCGGTTTGGCACAGGTTTCCAGTCCGCGCGCCATTTCATCCGGGAACCGCCAGTGCCGGGCCAGCTCGGCTGTCATTTCCCCTTCAGTGAAGCCCAGCAGGTCCAGTTCGCGTTCCCAGCGCCAGCCCGGTGTGTGGGGTTCGGCTTCAATCTGGGCCATGCGGTCCGGGTTCACCTGACCGATCAACAGCTCACCCAGGCGCAGCATCAGCCCGCTGAGCCAGGCCTGCTGCCGGTCCATGCCCAGGCTGCCAGCCAGCCACTGGCTGTAGCCTGCGCAGGCCATGCAACTCTTCCAGAACTCCTGACGGTCCAGCCCGGCTACAACCGGAAATGCGGCATTCAGCCCGGTTGACAGCGCGAGCGCCCGCACCTGCGACATGCCTATCAAGGCGACGGCTTCGTCCAGCGTGCCGATCTTGCGGCTCAGCCCGAAACTTGCACTGTTGGCCAGACGCAGCATTCGTGCGGTCAGCGCCGGATCCTTGGCGATGATGTTGCGTACCTGGGTGACCGACACATCCTCGTCATTGAGTGTGTGAATCAGCGCGTGGGCCACCTCCGACATCACCGGAAGTTTGACCGATTGAAAAAACGTGGCAAGGTCTGACATGGGTTCTCCTGTGACGGTTATCGGCACAAGCTGGCTGGAATTTACCCCCAATCAGCCACCAAAATCCGGATTCAGGCCAAATGTCGCAACTCCCGCAAGGCCACCGACACCGGTGCCAGGTCAGCCGGCTGCGTGCTGATGGTATTGAGCAGCTGGCACAGCCGGTCAATCGACTTGGCATGCTGGCCGCGCCAGTGCACCAGTTCTTCATGCTGCGTCAGCAGCCCCTGCGTGATCTGGCGGGCAATGGAGTACACATCGTCGCGCGCGCTGCCACGTGCCTGCGTTTGCCACAAGGTGTCGGTTGGCAGCCGGTTGATCTGGGCGCGCCACCCCGTCAGCCCCAATTCGGCCTCAATGCCGAAGTACGCCCGTGCCGCCTGTTCCAGGCTGATACTGGCACTCTGGGCCAGGTCCACCAGGTCCAGTGCCGGAAAGATGAATTCCAGCGCCGTCAGATTCTGCGCCAGCGCGGGCGCCACACCAGCCTTGACCAGTGCGTCCGTCGCGGCTGTCCAGTTGGCGTTGGCCGAAGCAGGGAGCCAATCGGCAAGATGTGCACGCAATTCGCGGGCGGCTGGCTGGTAGCGCGTGATCAAGGTTGGCAGATCGGTGTCCTGTGAGCGGATGCGCAGCATCCAGCGTGAGGCGCGCTGGGCAATGCCAGTCAACTGCATCAGCAGGTCCAGCTGCAGTTTCGCGTCCACCTTGTAGTCCAACGCATCAATCTGGTCCCACAGCGGCTCCAGGTCAAAAATCTCGCGCGCCAGCGTGAAGGCACGAATCACGTCTGCTGCCGTGGCACCTGCTTCAGCCGCAATGAAATTCACAAAGGTGGCGCCGGTGCGGTTCACCACCGTGTTGGTGATGAAGGTGGCTATGATTTCGCGCTTGAGTGGGTGCGCTGCAATGGCAGCGCCAAATTGTTCGGTCAGTACCTTGGGGAAGTAGGCCTTCAGTGCCCGGCTGAAGAACGGGTCATCCGGCAGGTTGCTGGCTACGAGGTCATCAAACACCGACATCTTGGCGTAGGCCAGCACCACGGCGCCTTCAGGGGCGGTCAGGCCCACCTTGCGCGCCTTGCGTCTGGCAATTTCTTCGTCCGTTGGCAAAAACTCGATGGCTCGGTTCAGGCGACCGCTGCCTTCCAGCCATTGCATCAGGCGCTGCTGGCCATCCAGCACATACAGCGGCCGGTGCATCCCAATGTCCAGCGCCTGTGTCTGGTAGTAGTTGTCGGCCAGCACCAGATGGCCTACTTCGTCGGTCATTGAAGCCAGCAGGTCATTACGCTGTTTGAGTGTCAGATCACCGGCCTCCACCACACTGCCCAGCAAAATCTTGATGTTCACCTCATGGTCCGAGCAGTCCACGCCGGCCGAGTTGTCAATGGCGTCGGTATAAATACGGCCACCCTTCTGGGCGAATTCAATACGACCGTTTTGGGTACAGCCCAGGTTGCCGCCTTCGGCCAGTACCTTGCAGCGCAGGTCCGCGCCGTTCACGCGAAACGCATCGCTGGATTTGTCGCCCACCTGCGCATGGGTTTCAAACGTGGCTTTCACGTAGGTGCCGATGCCGCCGTTGTAAAGCAAATCCACTGGTGCTTGCAGGATGGCTTTCAGCAGTTCCACTGGCGTCAGCTCTTCTGCGTCGATGCCAATCACTGCGCGCGCTTGCGGGCTCAGCGCGATGGATTTGGCGCTGCGCGCATACACGCCGCCACCTTCTGAAATCAGGCCCTTGTCATAGTCATCCCAGCTGGAGCGGGGCAGGGCGAACAGCCGCTGCCGCTCGGCAAAGGAGCGCGCGGTATCGGGTGCGGGGTCGATGAAGATATGGCGATGGTCAAACGCCACGACCAGTGCGATCTGCTCCGACAGCAGCATGCCGTTGCCAAACACGTCCCCGGACATGTCGCCAATGCCGGCAACGGTAAAAGGTGTCGTCTGGGTATTGATGTTCATCGAGCGGAAGTGCCGCTTGACAGATTCCCACGCGCCGCGCGCCGTGATGCCCATCTTTTTGTGGTCGTAACCCACCGAGCCACCGGACGCAAACGCATCACCCAGCCAGAAGCCATAGTCGGCCGACACACCATTGGCAATGTCGGAGAACGTGGCTGTGCCCTTGTCCGCCGCTACCACCAGATAGGGGTCATCCGCATCGTGGCGCACTACGTTGACTGGCGGCACCACCGCACCTTTGACCACGTTGTCAGTGATGTCCAGCAGGCCGGAGAGGAACAGCTTGTAGCAGGCAATGCCCTCGGCCATCCAGGCCTCGCGGTCGGTGGCGGGCGGTGCGTTCTTCAGCACAAACCCGCCCTTGGAGCCTACCGGCACGATGACGGTGTTTTTCACCTGCTGGGCCTTTACCAGCCCCAGAATTTCGGTGCGGAAATCTTCCCGCCGGTCCGACCAGCGCAGCCCGCCGCGCGCCACCTTGCCACCGCGCAGGTGCACACCTTCCACCCGCGGTGAATACACCCAGATTTCAAACAGCGGCTTGGGCTCCGGTACGCCAGGAACCTCGCGCGGGTTGAGCTTGAAACTCAGGTAAGGCTTGCTGCCGCCCGTGGCGCCAACCTGCCACATATTGGTTCGCAGCGTCGCCTGAATGGTGGCAAAAAACTGCCGCAGGATGCGGTCTTCATCCAGGCTGGCCACATTGCCCAGGTGCGCTTCGATTTGCCGTGCCAGATGCTGCAGTGTGCTGTCGCGGCCCTCAGACCGGGCCGGATCAAACCGCGCCATGAACAACCCGGCAATCTCTTGCGTGATGGCGGCGTTTTTGTTCAGCGCCGTTTCAATGTAACTCTGGCTGAAAGCAAAACCCAGCTGCTTGAAATAGCGTGTGTAGGCGCGCAGCACCGAGATGGCCCGCGCATCCAGCGTGGTGGTCAGCACCAGTTTGTTGAGGTCATCACTTTCCACCTCGCCGCGCCAGGCTTGGGCAAACAGGGCCTCAAAACGGGCCTTCACGGTGGACAGATCGGTGTCCACCGGCAGTTGCAGGCCCAGATCGTGAATCCACAGGGCATCGTCGCCATGGCCGATGTGATACGGATGCTCGTCCAGCACGCGCGCACCCATGCGCTCCAGCACCGGCAGCGAATCCGACAGCGCCACCTTGGACGTGTTGTAAATCTTGAAGCGCAGCATGCCCGGACTGGCGTCCAGCGGGCGGTAAAGCTTCACACCCAGCGGCGACGTGGCAGACAAACCTGCCAGCATGTCGGCATCTTCCGCCGCGACGGGAGCCGGGAAGTCCTCGCGGTAGGCCGTGGGGAACGCCTGCGCAAAGCGGTGCGCCAGTGCCAGTCCGTGGCCTTCGCCGTGGGTTCGCAGCAGCTCGGTGGTGCAATCATCTTCCCAGCGCTGGGCAAGCCGGGCAATGCGGGCTTCCAGTGCAGGCAGGTTCACATGTAGCGGTGCGTTGGTCCGGGCGCGCACGAAGTAGTGAATGCGGGCCAGCGGGCTGTCGGTCAACATGGGCGTGAATTCGAGCGACTGGCCATCCAGCGCGGCCATCAGCTCGTTGCCAATCTTCACGCGCAGCTCGGTGTTGTAACGGTCACGCGGCACAAACACCTGGGCCGATGTAAACCGGCCAAACGGGTCGCGCCGCAGGAACACGCGCGTGCGCTGGCGTTCCTGCAGCCGCAAAATGCCAATGGCGTGGTCGGTCAGCGTGGCGGTATCCACCTGAAAGAGCTCATCGCGTGGATAGGCATCCAGAATGGACTGCAGCGATTTCGCCGCATGGCTGTCCGGCACCACGCTGGCGGTGGCCATCACGGCCGCAGCGCGGCGCCGCACCTGCGGAATTTCGCTCACGGAAGCGGAATAGGCGGTGGAGGTGTACAGGCCCAGAAATCGGGCTTCGCCCACTACGTTGCCGGCGTTGTCAAAGCGTTTGACGGCGATGTAGTCCAGCCAGGCGGGCCGGTGCACGGTGGCGCGTGTCATGGCCTTGGTGGCCAGCACCAGCTCGTCAGAGTTGATGAGTGCCACGGCTTCGGGTGGCAGCCGTGTCTCGGCGGTCTGCACGGTGCCGCGCAAAATGCCCAGGCCAGAGTCGGGTTTGGCGATCAGCGTCACCGCGTCGCCGTCACGCTTGAGGTCATAGTCCCGCGCGCCCAGAAAGGTGAAGTGGCGGTCTTCCAGCCAGCGCAGAAAATCAATGCCTTCCTGCCGGTTGGCGGGTGCCAGCGGCGCTTTTTCAGAGGCAGCGGTAACGGCCTGCACGCGCGCCAGCATGGCGGACCAGTCTTGCACGGTGCTGTGCACATCGCTCAGGACACGGGCCAGTTCATCGGCCAGCGCCTGCTGCTCGGCCGCGCTCACAATGCGGTCGCATTCCACCAGGATGAGCGACTCCACCGGGTCGGCCCTGCCAGAAGTTGTCGCGGCTGCTGCGCTGGTAACGGTGGCAATTTTTCCCTGCGCGTCTCGCGCCACGCTCATCAGCGGATGAACGATCCAGTGGGCCGTGCGGTTGCCACGGTTGATGGCCATGGTGACGGAGTCCACCAGAAACGGCATGTTGTCCTGCACGATCTGCACCACCGTGTGGTCGCTTGCAAAACCGTCCTCGGCCAGTGTGGGGTTGAACACCCGTATGCGGGCCATCGATGCGGTGCGCGGCGCATCCAGCAGACGCCAGTGTGCGTTGGCTATGGCAAACAGCGTAGCCGGGCCGCGGGCGGCTATCTCGTCGGGGTCGGTGTTGTCAAAGTAGGCGGCTACGAAGCTGGTGAGTTTGCTGGCGGCGGGCCCTGCGTGTTCCGTGGTGTAGGTCAGCAGTTCGGCGAGAGGGGAGCTGGTCATGAATTCTCCGTTTGGGCCTTGTGGGCACCTTGTGTGTTCCGGAATTCTAGGTAGCACAGCGTGTCTTGTGTGTGTCAACACGGTGCATTCATGGCCTTATGCGTGAGTTGCATCAAGGCGTGGCATGGAACCATGCATGGTTTGCATCCGCCAAAAAAGGCTAACATGACAGACAGGTAATGCGTTCAAACCAGTCTCGGTACAGAGACATCCATTAACCAACGAGGAGCATTCATGGCCAAGGACTTCAGTTCGATGGAGGACAGCAACCGCTCGTCCAATCCCAGCATTCACGACGTATCAGACCCGCAGCGACGCATCGTGCTGCGGGGCAGTGCTGTTGCCGCAGTCCTGTCACTGATGGGGCCTCTTGCTGGCTGCGCCGCTTCGGGTGCGGCTACAGGCGGCCCCAAGCTGGGCTTCAAGGGCATTCCGATTGGTGCGGGCGACAAGCTGGTGGTGCCGGACGGCTACATCGCCACCGCCATCGCTGCGTGGGGCGAACCCGTTGGTGTGCCCGGCAACATGCCCGCGTTCAAGTTCGACGCGTCCAACAGCGCGGCCGACCAGGCCGTCCAGATGGGCATGCACCACGACGGCGTCGAGTTCTTCCCGTTCGAGGGCAGTTCAACCCGGGGCCTGATCGCCATCAACCACGAGTACACCGACGACGGCCTGCTGCACGTGGGCGGCTTCAACAACATGAACGCCGAGAAGGTGAAGAAGTCGCAAAACGCCCACGGCCTGTCGGTCTACGAGGTTGAGCTGAAAGGGGGCAACTGGCAGATGGTCCGACCATCCCGTTATGCGCGGCGCTTCACGATGGACGCGCCGTTCACCGTTCAAGGCCCTGCTGCCGGCCACGCGATGATGAAAACCGCTGCCGACCCGGCCGGACGCACCGTGCTGGGCACGCTGAACAACTGCGCCAGCAGCCAGACGCCCTGGGGCACCTACCTGTCGGGCGAAGAAAACTGGATGGGCTACTTTGGCAGTGGCGACAAACTCACCGACCACCAGAAACGCTGGGGCGCCCGCAAGGACGGGGCCTACCAATGGGACAAGTTTGACGCGCGCTTTGACGCCGTGCAAAACCCCAACGAGCCCAACCGTTTTGGCTGGGTGGTGGAAGTGGACCCAATGGACCCCACCAGCACGCCCGTCAAGCGCACGGCAATGGGCCGCGCGGCCCATGAAGGCGCGTGGGTGGGTGTGACCAAAGACGGACGTGCGGTGGTGTATTCAGGCGAAGACTCCCGGTTCGAGTACATCTACAAATTTGTCAGCCGCGACAAGATCGCACCCGGTGGCGCGAAAGCCAACCGCGAGCTGCTGGACCACGGCACGCTGTATGTGGCGCGTTTTGACGCCGACGGGCGGGGCCAGTGGCTGCCGCTGGTGCATGGCCAGGGCCCACTGACGGCCGCCAACGGCTTTGCCGATCAGGGCGAGGTGGTGATCAAGGCGCGTCAGGCCAGCGACGCGCTCAAGGCAACCAAGATGGACAGGCCCGAGTGGTTGACGATTGACACCCAGACCGGCTGGGTCTATTGCACGCTGACCAATAACAGCAGCCGCGGCCAGCCCAACCAGCCGGGCGTGGACGCGGCCAACCCGCGCGCCAACAACACCATGGGCCAGATCATCCGCTGGAAGGACGATGGCGACTTTGACGGCGCAGGTTTTGCGTGGAACCACCTCGTGCTGGCCGGTGACCCGGCCAACGAACGCCCGGAAGCCAAAGGCAACATCAAAGGCGACATCTACGGCTGCCCGGACGGTATCCGCTTTGACAAACGTGGCGTGCTGTGGATTCAAACCGACGCCGCAGCGGCAGCCATGTACAAAGGCGAGTTCAAGAACATCGGCAACAACCAGATGCTGGCCTGCGACCCGGTGACAGGTGAAACCCGCCGCTTTCTGACCGGGCCGACCAACTGCGAGATAACGGGATGCACATTCACGCCCGACGGCAAGAGCCTGTTCATCAGCATCCAGCACCCGGGTGAAACACCGAGCGAACGCAGTGACCCGGCCGAGCCGAGGAAGTATGCCAACTGGCCAGACTACCGGCCCGATGGTCGCCCGCGGTCATCAACCGTCGTGATCCGCAAGGCCGATGGTGGCTTGATCGGAACCTGAAAACTGCCTTTTCAGGCATGTTTTAGGCCTCCAGCCCTCGTCAGTCATGCGTGAGTAGCTATAAAAAATATAGCGAACTGCATGCTGACGACGGGAGGAGCCCTCAGCGCTTTTTCTTCGCTTGATCGTATTTGCGCCAGTATTGAAACGCGTCTTCATGCACTTCAATGTCCAGCTCGGACACGCGCAGTTGCAGGCGCTCCTGCACCTCGGCTACGGCCTGGTTGTAGACCAGCGGGGCAATCTCTTCCAGAAAGTAGCCGAGCAGGGCGCCCGCGGCGATGTTGCCAATGCGTTCCTCCATGTTTTCCTGAAAATACCGCTCGATGGAGGCAATGGCCTGCTGGCGCGCTTCCCTGTCTATCTCGATCGTCATGTCTGGCCCTCTGGTCTCTTTTCGCGTGTTCAGCGCAGCGCCCGCGCAAACAGGCTGAACAGCCGTTCCCAGTGCCGCGTTGCTGCGGCCTGGTTGTAGACGGCGCGCTGGGGGAACACAAAGCCGTGCTCGGTGCCCGGGTACCACTCGATGCGGTGCAGCGTGCCGGCGGCTTTGAGCGCATCCTCCAGCTTCCTGATATCGGCGGGCGGCGCCCAGATATCGGTCTCGGCACAGGCAAAGTAGCACTCGCAGCGAATCTTGGGCGCCATGCGGTGCGGTGAATCATCGGCGTCGGTGGCCATGTTCGCACCGTGGATGGATGCGATGCAGCGCAGCCGGGCCGGGAACTGCGCCGCTGCCCACATCACAAACGGGCCGCTCATGCAGTAACCCACCGCGCCAATGCGGCTGGCACTGGTCTGGGGCTGCGCATCCACAAAACGCAGCATGGCTTCGGTATCCACGTAGGTGGTGGCAGCATTGAGCGAAGCCATGTGGTCAAACATGACCGCCATGACCTCCGGCGTGCGCTCCTGCACCCAGAAGTCACGCGAGCGGCGGTAATACAGGTTGGGCAGCACCACGTAATAGCCAACCGATGCCAGGCGGCGCGCCATGTCGTGCAGCTCCTCACGCTTGCCCGGAGCGTCCATGTAAAACAGCACCACGGGGAAGGGGCCGCCCTCTTCTGGGCAGACCACATAACTGTTCATGGCGCCGTCGGTGGTGGGGATGTCGATGTGCTGTTCCAGCATGCAAAACCTTGGGGTTGGTTTGGGGTGGGTTGGGTCACAATGGCGTTTGGTCCATTTTTACCTCATTTCAAGCCATGCCGCTCGAATTTGCCTCCCGCCTCAAGAACGTAGAAACTTCCGCCATCCGCGAACTCTTCAAGCTGCTGGGCAAGCCCGGCATCATCAGCTTTGCGGGCGGGTTCCCGGACCCCGCGCTGTTTGATGTGGACGGCATTCGCATGGCCACCGAGCAGGTGCTGCGCGACAACCCCGGCCCGGTGCTGCAATACGGCGCCACCGAAGGCTGGAACCCGCTGCGCGAAGCCCTCAGCACACACATGGCCAAAAAAGGCATTGAAGCCCGGCCCGATGAAATCATCACCACCACCGGCAGCCAGCAGGCGCTGGACCTGATTGGCAAAACCATGATTGACCCCGGCGACAAGGTCATTGTGGAAGGCCCCACCTTTCTGGCCACCATCCAGTGCTTCCGCCTGTATGGCGCCGATATCGTGAGCGCGCCCATTGATGAAAACGGCGTGAAGGTGGACGAGCTGGAAAAGCTCATCGTGGAGCACGAGCCCAAGCTCATTTACCTGGTGCCCACCTTCGGCAACCCCAGTGGTGCCATGCTCAGCCTGGCGAGGCGCAAGCGCGTGCTGGAACTGGCCACGCAATACCAGGTGCTGGTGGTGGAAGACGACCCTTATGGCGAGCTGTATTTTGGCGATGCACCGCCGCCCAGCATGATGGCGCTGAGCAGCGAAGTGACCGGCTCGCGCGAGTGGCTGGCCTACTGCGGGTCATTCAGCAAAGTGCTGAGCCCCGGCATTCGCGTGGGCTGGATGATTGCGCAGCCCGAGCTGCTGGCCAACGCCGTGATGTGCAAGCAGTTCAGCGACGCCCACACCAGCAACCTGAGCCAGGCCATTGCCGCGCAATACCTGAGCCTGAACCGCCTGGACGCGGCCCTCACCGTGGTGCGCAGCACCTATGCCGAGCGCTCGCTCACCATGGCCCATTGCCTGAAAAAAGAGCTGGGCGACGCCATCAGCTTCAGCCAGCCGCTGGGCGGCATGTTCTTCTGGGCGCGGCTTACGGCCCCCGACGCGGATGCGGCCGAATTTGCCAAACGCGCCATTGAGAAGCTGGTGGCCTTTGTGCCCGGTGCGCCCTTTTATGCGACGAATGTGGACCGCGCCTCGTTTCGCCTGAGCTTTGCGACGGCGGATGTGGGGAAGATTGTGGAGGGGGTGGGGCGGTTGGGGAAGGCGCTGTAGCTTAGAACTTATCCGTAAATAATGTTTACGCTTAACTTGATCTTTCTGAATGCGATGATGGATGCTGCCAAATGGTTCAGCGCTAGAAAGCTGCGGTCAAACTTCTCGTATCGCACCAGGAGTTTACGAAACCTGTTGAACCAACTGTGCGCCACTTCGACGATCCATCGCCGCGCTTTCTTCTCTGGGTCCCGTTTGAGTTCACTGGCCTCTTGGCTGCGTCCCTTGACGTGAGGGATATAGCCGTGGTTCTCAATGGCTTTCAGAGCGGGCGCTCCGGTATACCCAGCATCTGCGCACAAGTGCTTGTGCCGTCGGATGGGTGGACTGGGTCGCTCAACCATGATGGCACCGAGCACCGCCTCCAGTTGCGAAACATCATGCCGGTTGGCTCCGGTCACGACGAGCGACAACGGGACGCCACGACCGTCCACCAGCAAATGGCGCTTGCTCCCATTTTTTCCCCCGATCCGTCGGGTTGGGTCCAACGCTTTGCTGCGCCAGTGGTGCTTTCATCATTGCCCCATCAACGCTTTGCCATCGCCAGGCGATACCCTCAAATTCGTCGTACTCAGCAAGTCCGAGCCTCCAAAGTGCTTCAAAGACTCCCGCTCTCTCCCACTCCAGAAAGCGGGCATGGATGGCACTGGCACTGCCATAGCGCTCTGCGGGGAGGGCCTTCCACTGGCAACCTGTTCGGAGCACAAACACGATGCCTTCAAATACCAATCGGGGGTCCTTGGGCTTGCGCCCGCCGCCAGTCTTTCGGGCGTACGTCTGATCCGCAACGCGCTGGCGTACCGGTATCAGTGGCTCAACACGACTCCAAAATTCATCGGTGACTTCCCATGCTTTTGCCTTTGCCATCTTCCCTCCACGCGCGGTCATCGCGCATGGAAAGTCATTATCCTTTATTTACGGATAAGTTCTTATTCGAATATCGTTTTCAAGCGTGATGGGTACCTTGCCCGAATTGCCTTTAAAAACCCCCAGTGATTCAACGTAACGGCCATTTCTATCGCGCTTAGCCCCGGGGCGCAGTCTCCGCATGCAGTTCCTAAACCGCATGTTTTCAACGCTGCATTGGTTCCCACGAGTTGATATGCACTTCGATTTTTCGTGCCAGCTAGATTCACGTCAATCAAAAAATATTCCCAAACTGATACCAAAATGGATTTTTGAGGTATACTGTTCCCAATTCAAGAAATGTCATGAGATTATTAGGTCGAAATCATCTACAAAAAATCAGAGGGCGAAGTGCTCAGACTGATCGGTGGTTAGCGGCGTGGGTTTCTGAGGTGATCAATGCCAAATGGAAGGCGTCAATCGATGTTGTGAAGCAGTATCGGGCGGTGACTAGAGTAGCTGAAGGGACCTTTTTGTTTCCGATCGAGGATTTTGATGGATTTGTTGAACTGCAAATTGCTTTCCCTCAAGGCGTAGCTTTGATCACCGCAGTTCAGAACCGCTTGTAGACCCATGAAGCAATTAAAAGTCATTCGATCAGAAGGTCAATACCTTAGTTACCTTGACGAGGTGCGATCTCTCATCGCCGCTGCACCCGGAAGTGGGGTCGCCGATGCCGATAGGTTAGAAATACTGACGGTATTGATTGAGTCTTATGAAAGCAAGACATTCCCTATCGAAGCGCCTGATCCAATTGATGCGATTTTGTTTCGCATGCAGGAGCAGGGGCTGAAGCAGGCAGATTTGATTCCGTACTTTGGTACGCGCAGTAGAGTGTCTGAGGTTCTGGGCCGAAAGCGCCCGCTAACAGTACAGATGATTCGAGCGCTCTCCGTGGGACTCGGTATTTCTGCCGACACCCTTATTGGGTCAAGTCAGCCGAAGAGCAAAAAGTCCGAAGAAGGTTTGGACTGGAGCCGATTTCCCATGAAGGAAATGATGAGCCGAGGTTGGATTGCTAAGGCATCTACCAAAGCCGTTACATCGGTGGAGGAGACGGTAAAGGAGTTTCTCCAACAAGTTGGGTTCGAGCTCGGCAGTGTTTCGTTCAAACGCTCCTTGCATGGCGACGCATATTCGCCAGCGACCAAGTACGCCTTGTACGTTTGGTTGGCAAGGGTCATTCAACGGGCACGGCAGAGATATGATCGACTTGGGTCATTTGATCCCGCAATACTTTCGCAGTCGTTTGTGCGCGATCTGGCTCAACTCAGTTGGTCTGAACATGGGCCACTTTTGGCGGTCGAGTTTCTTGAGAAGCACGGGATTGCTGTCGTGATTGAGCCTCATTTGAAAGGAACGCTTTTGGACGGTGCAGCGTTCAAAGATGACAACGGAAGGCCAATCATTGGCCTAACCTTGAGATTTGACAGGCTGGATAACTTTTGGTTTGCTTTGGTTCACGAAGTCGTTCACCTTTGGAAGCATGTTGATCACGGGGAAACATTTATGGATGACTTGGAAAATTCTTCTGAAGACAAGCGAGGAGTTGAAGCCAATCGCATAGCGCGTGAAGCGTTCATTCCGCGTGCAATTTGGAAACGCAGTCAAGCGTACAGCGCTCCGAGCGTCGAGACTATAGATAGGCTCTCCAGAGAGCTAAGAGTCCACCCCGCAGTCATTGCAGGTAGGTTGCGCAGAGATCAAGGGAATTATCAAATCTTCAACGAACTGGTTGGACACAATCAAGTTCGCAAGCTATTCAGCGAGAATTTTTCAGGTGAGGTGGAACTATGAAACAGCTTTACGTACCCATACTTCGGGCCCGAAAGGGTGAATTCGACGCGCTTTTCAATTTGTCCAAGAGAGCCAGTAGACGCATCCTACCGCTGTTTGATCTACCCAGAGTCAAGAAACCTGCAGCGGGGAAGAATGCAAAGTCAGTTGAAGAGCATCTGCAGGCCGTAGCCGCGCAAATTTCAAAAGTGTGGCCCGATAAGCCAATATTCCTTGATGCATTCGCATGGGCTGCAGATGCGCATACGGATGAAGGCGAGCATATCCTGCCGTACACGCAAGCTTTACTAGAAAGCTTGGGGGTTCAGGTGAATCCCGTCGTTGGATACGATCGATGGGACGCTGCCGCGTATCGTCTCGCCGCGGGACAAATTCTGCTGCCTGAAGGGCGTCATTTCTGCATTCGATTGGATTCTGACGCACTGGACGACATCATTGATATCGATTATTTTGAAGAACGCATAGCCGACATTTTGTCGGAGCTTGGCGTCCAAGCCAAGCATTGCACTGTTCTTTTTGATCTCGCTGATCTCTCTCATACGGCGGTGATTGATTTGCTGCCAAGGTTATCTCATGGGCTTTCCGAAGTATCTCGCTTAGGGTTTGTTCACCGCATCGTCGCTGGATCGTCTATTCCTGACAGCATCGTGCTAGCGGTTAAGCAACCAAAATCTGTAGGGCTCATTCCCCGGCGTGAGATGTTGATTTGGCAAAGTCTAAGTTTTGACTTTCCTGATGTTGTGTTTGGTGACTACGGTGTACGCAGTCCTCGTTCGATGGAAGATGTGATCGCGCCTGATGCAAACGGGAAAATCAGATACACCACCGACAAGCAATTCTTTATAGCTCGAGGGCATTCAATGCGTGAACCTCCCAAAGGTGCGCAACACTGCGTTCTAGCAAAGAAGATTGTCGATTCGCAATACTTTGTAGGCGCGTCTTTTAGTTGGGGTGATGCGCGGATGGTGGCCTGTGCGGCTGGTGAATTTCAGGCAGTCTAACAACGTGGATTGCTATTGACACAAATCATCATATTGAAAGTGTCGTGGAAGAAGGGTTGGCTTTTCGCCGAGTTCATACCAAGCAGGATGAAACGACGATTTGATAGCGCTGCAAGCCATTGCTGAGCCACTGGCAGTTACTTCAACCACCAAGTTGGAAATGCGAACATTCTCACGTTATGCTGCTATTTTGATAGCGAGTCATGCATATCCGACGGGGTCTGTAGGCCAATTTAATATCTGAACGAGGCAAATCAGGCGAAAATTCAGACTGCCTCCAGCCGCTGCACCATGTCCGGGTACTGCGCCACCATGCGGATCAGCAGCGCAGCCTGGGCATTGGGTTTGGCGCGGCCTTGCTCCCAGTTTTCGAGCGTGCGGGGGTTGGTGCGCAGGTAGCGCGCGAACACGGGGCGCGACAGGTGCAGTTGCTCGCGCACGCCCATCACCTCTTGCGCCGAGATGGCGGGCACGGGGTTGCTTTCCACCTTGAATTTGCGCAGCGTGAGTTTGCCCGTGCGCTCTGCTTCCAGAGCACCAAAGCCTTCGGTCAGTTCTGAAAAGATGTCGCGCTTTTTCTTCATGGCTTTCTCCGTTCTGTGCAATCAATGGCCCTTGGCCGGTTGCCTGTGTTCCAGCTCACGCTTGAGCAGTTGCTTCAATACCTTGCGCTGCTCCGGCGTCAGGTCGTCAGCCTGGTCTTTGTCATACACGGTAAACAGCCAGAACTGGTCGCCACCCAGCCACCAGTAATAAATGACCCGCAAGCCACCTCGTTTGCCTTTGCCCCGGCGCGGGTCTGGCTGGCGCAGCTTGCGCAGGCCACCCGTGCCTTCAATCACGTCACCTGCCTCGGGGTTGGCCATCAGTTCATCCTGAAGCTGGCGATAGGCTGTGTCATCCAGATAGCTTTGCCGCACACGTTCAAAAGGCGGCAGTTCAACGAAAGTTGCTTTCACGGAAATTATACGTTAGTTGCGTATGGTTAACAAATCCAGATGAATCTCCAGGGATTCAAACGGAACAAACACCGCGTCCTCAGGCGTGCGCCGCACGAGGCCATGCGCTTCCAGCTTGCCGATATCGGTGTGCACATTGGAGTAATTGCGCCCCACGGTTTTGGCCAGCGCGTAAACCGAGCAGGGGCCGCATTGGCGCAGCCGCTCCAGCAGGTCGATGCGCGCGGGCGTGAGTTCGGAGAAGAGGGTGCGGGCAGACTCGAAGCTCAGGTGATAGTCGGCACCAAACAACGCGCTGGCCTCGGCAGCTTTGAGCTGTGCGCTTGCCCTGCCGAACACGGAGCCACGCGGAGCGATTTCTATGAAAGCTTTCATATATTGCATTTTAGCAATGTATTGCTGATTGGCAATATAGTGATCAGCAAGGAAGTCGCTTTTTTGGGTAGAAAACTTTGGCCTTACTTGCTACTATTTCAATAGCTCCTCACGCATATCCGAAAAGGGCTAGAGGCCGATTTGATACCTATTTTTACCATATTTCTCCGCTAAGCGTTGGCTAGCAGACAGCGCGCTCAGTCCGCCCCAGGCAATTCAATCCACGCCGCGAGTCCACCGCCCTCGCGCGCCTCCAGGCTTGCGCGCCACCCGTTTGCGTTGGCGAGCTGCTGCACAATCGCCAGCCCCAGCCCAAACCCACCCGTGGCCGGGCTGCGTGAGCCTTCGAGGCGGTGGAACGGCCTGAAGACAGCGCCCAGCTGGTCTGGCGGAATGCCCGGGCCGCGGTCGAGCACACCAATGCGCACGCCAGCCGGCTTGCCACCCGGGGTCTTGGGCGGCAGGGCCTGGCCGATCAGCTCAATCGGGCCGGGCGCATAGCGCAGCGCGTTTCCCAGCAGGTTGTCGAGCACCCGCGTGAGCATGCCGGGTGGTGCATGCGTGCGCAACACGTTGTCGCACTGCACGGTCAGGCGCGCACCGGCCGCGTCTGCCGCTGCACGATGCACCTGCGTGCGCGCCGTGAGCCATGCACACAGTTCCAGGTCTTGAGCGGCTTCGAGCTTCAGGCCCCGCGCGATTTCGAGCAATTGCCCGATCAGCTGGTTCATCTCTTCGATGTCGTGCTCCAGCCGCTGTATCAGCGCCGGATCGGGTTTGATGGTGAGCAGCTCCAGCGCGAGCCGCATGCGGGCCAGCGGCGTGCGCAAGTCGTGCGAGATGCCGGCAAACAGCGTGGTGCGGGCATCGCTGAGCTCGCGCACCTGAAGGGCCATGTGATTGAAATGGTGCGCCAGATCGGCCAGCTCGCGCGGCCCGGTTTCGGGTAGCAGGGCCGGGCTTGCCCCCTTGGCCAGGTGCGCTGCTGCGAGTTCGAGCCGCGCGATGGGCTGCGCGATGCGGCTCGCCAGCCACCCGGCCAGCACAAGGACCAGCAGTGTGCCCACGGCCAGTGCCACCGCGAGTGCCCCGAACGGATTGACCTGCATCCGGCTGGTTGCAAAGCCAATGCCGATCGACCGGCCACCGGCTGGAATGGCGATCCAGAGCCAGTCGCTGCCATCCTTCGCCACTTCCGGCAGGAAGAAGGCCTCATGGCCGAGCCGTCGCTCGAAGGCGCGCTCCAGAAAGCGCAGGTACCAGCCATGGCGCAAGCCGGTGTCTGGCGCGGGCTGCATGCCGGGGCGCAGCGCAATCTGGTAGCTGCGGGTGAGCTCTTCCTCAAACACCGGTCGCGTTTCGGGTGGCAGCTCAGCCCATGTCTGCGCCGACAGCACCATCAGCCCGGCCAGGTCATCGGCAGCCCGCTCGGACATCGGCAGGAAGATGAACACCAGCGCCGCAGCGGCCGTGACGAGCTCAATCGCGATGAACAGTGCGGCAAGCCAGCGGACATACAGGCGGGCCAGCCCGCCACGCTGGGGTGCCCACTGCGGTGCCGGTGGCGTCACGCCGACTCGCCCAGTGGGTGAAACAGATAGCCCTCGCCGCGAACGGTGCGGATGTAGGCCGGGTGCGCCGGATCAGCCTCGATCTTGCGGCGCAGCCGCGTGACCCGCACGTCAATGCTCCGGTCAAAGGCGCCGCGCTCGTAGCCCTTGAGGCGGTCGACGATGTTGTCGCGCGAAAGAACCCGGTTGGGATGTTCCACGAAGATGCGCAGCAGCGCGATTTCACCGCTGGAGACGGGGACTTCCGTGCCGTCACGCAACAGGCGCCAGGCGTCGGTATCCAGCGTGAACGGGCCAAAGCTGTGCAGGTGATCAGACTGCCCGGCGTTCGTGGTCGTGGTCTCGGGCGCCACGGTGGTCGGGTAGGCCGACGCCGTGGCGTGCGAACGGCGCAGCAGGGCCCGCAGGCGCGCCAGCAGTTCACGGGGGCTGAATGGCTTGGCCAGGTAGTCGTCGGCACCAACCTCCAGCCCCACCACGCGATCAATCTCCTCGCCGCGCGCGGAGAGCATGAGGATGGGGATGTCGGAGGTTTTGCGCAGCCCGCGCGCGAGGCTGAGGCCGTCTTCGCCGGGGAGCATCAGGTCGAGCACGATGGCATCGGGCATGGCCAGCGCCAGGCGCTGGTGCATCTCCACGCCATCGGACGCTGTATCGACGACGAAGCCGCTCGCTGCCAGATAGTCGGTCAGCAGGTCGCGCAATGCCGGATCGTCGTCCACAACCAGGATACGAACAGGCGCAGGGGTAGTCATAGCTGCCTAGTTTAGCGGTGGCTGTGTCGGGCCCCAGGGGCTGAAACACGATGAAACCTGACGAAACACGACGTAACGCGCATGACATCGCCAGGCAACCCGCACTGCGCAAGATACAGCTCATGGACATCAAGTCAACCAACCAACTCTCAGCCGGCGCGTCGGCAACGTGTGTGTGGCCCTTGCGCACGCTGTTCGCAGCATTGCTGCTGGGTGCCGGGGCAGTGCATGCTGCCGGGCCGCAAAAAGTGCCAACAGAACAGCGGGTCGTCAAGCCCTATGGAAGCGGCTATGAGGCACGGGGTTTGGGTGCTCCGCAGGTCTTGCCTGTTGACGCAGATGCGGCCAACGGAGGCGGCACCACGATGCAGCGAACTGCCCAGTCTGGCGGCAGTGGCCATTCGGGTGGGGGAGCAGGTGGGTCCGGCCGGCAATAACCAGTTTTTTTGATAGTTTTTTAACCAGCTCATGAAAGGAGCACACCATGAAGATGAAGAAGGCAATGACTCTTGCGCTAGCAACGGCGCTGTCACTCGGGGGCGTCGCGTATGCCGGTGGCCCCAAGGCAGGCGCAATGGGGGGCGGTGGAGGTGGCGGGTCCGCAGTTCTCATGCCCGGTTCGCATGACCAGGCTCAAACAAAGGAGCAGGCGCAGATTCGCACGCGCACCCACCAGCGCGTGCAGCAACACAGCCATGAGGCTGACGGTAGCGGCGAGGCCCAGCTTGCCCGTGAGCGGCTTCAAATCCAGAGCCGGCTTCACAAGCAGATGCAAACCGGGGTCAGCCCGGTAGCAGCTGAGTAGTTTTTTTCGGGATTTATTTTTTTAATTCACAACAGAGGTTTTATATGAAAAACATGAAGAAATTGCCAATCGCATTGGTATTGGCTGCAGGGTTGGCTGTGGGTATGTCCGCTCAGGCGGCCGGAGGCGGCGCGGGTGCCGGTGGTTCGGGTGCAGGTGCCGGCGGTCAGGGTGCAAACGCGAGCCAGATTCTGCTGCAGACGCAGACGCGTGACCAGCTGAAGATTCAGGACAAGTTGCTGCTGCAAACACGCGATCAGCTGAAAACGCAGGATCGTCTATTGACGCAAACCCGTGATCAACTGAAAACGCAAGACCAGATGCTGACCCGCATTCGGGACCAGTTGAAGCTGCAGGATCAAACCAAGACCCAGACCCGTGATCAGCTGCAGGTCCAGGAGCAGCTGCATCTCAAGACGCAGGAAGAACTGAAGGCTCAGGAGCAATTGCAATTGCGCACGCGTGACCAACTGAAGGCGCAGGAAGCCATTCAGCTGAAGACCCGTGATCAATTGAAGGGCGACTAATTACTGGCCAAGTCCCACGTTTTTGAGCAACGGTGCCCAGCGCTGGCGGACTATTTTCTTGAAGCCGCTGCCTTTGGGATGCAGTTCGTTGGCCCAGTCTTTGGCAGCCAGCGTGCCCCGGCTGTCCACCACGAAGAGGTGTTGGGGGTCCATGCTGGCAATGCCGGTCAATAGCGTGTGAAAGCCGTCGATCAGGTGGGCGATGCAGGCCGCATGCAAGGCAGTCGGTACCTGCGCGTTCACCAGCGCGGGCAGCAGCCAGCCTTTGTCGCCAAAGACGGCCTTGCCGTTGGGCAGGGCGTAGTCATAGCTGTGCATGATGATGTGGCAGCTGGGTGATGTGCGGGTATAAATCACGCCGATGAGCTTGCGGTAATACTCGTCCATGCGGTCGAAAAAGCCTTTCAGGCCGCTGTCGCCCGGCCGGAAGCAGCCTTTGGCGGTGGACTCGGCAGAACAGTCGTCCTTGAGCAGGGGGCGCAAGTCGTTGAAGCCGGCAAAGTCGTTGCCGCCGCCACTGATGAATGCGGCTGACAGGCCTGCGCCATACAGCCGCAAGGCCTCGCGCACGCTCTTGGCATATTTGCCATCGACGTAGTCAAACGCCTCTGCCCCGTTCATGCCTTTGGCCAGGATGACGTGGGACTTTTTTTCAACCACCGGGCCAATATAGTTAATCAGGCTTCCACCCGGAAGCGGGTACCAGAACCATGAGTCGCCAATGGCCAGGATGGACGGCAGCTTGCCGTCGTTTTTCATCAGGTTTTCGTCCCAGTAGTAGTTCATGATCAAAGCGTAGCAGCAAGCGCCGCAAGCTGGTCAGTGGCAATGCCCCAGCCCTCATGAAACCCCATCTTTTCGTGGGCGGCGCAGTCTTCCGCTGTCCAGTGGCGCGCCCGGGCGGTGTATCGGGTCTGGCCGGCTTCGTCTTCAAACGTCAGGATGCCGGTGAAGAACGGTTTGCCCGATGGCACCCAAGCCGAAGTGTAGGCGTCGGTGAAAACGAGGCGCTCGTTTTTCACCACCTCCAGATAAATGCCCAGGTTGGGCACCTTGGTGCCGTCGGGGCCCTGCATGGTGATGCAACTGGAGCCACCGGCGCGCACATCAACTTCGGCGGCGATGGTTTTCCACGGTGGTGGGGTGAACCACTGGGTGATGAGGGCCGGCTCGGTCCAGCAGCGAAACAGCTTGGCGCGTGGCACGTTGATGAGGCGGGTGAGGACAAGTTCGTGGAGGGTAGTGGCGTCGGGTGCAAAAAGGCCCATGGTCGTGGCTCCCAAGGTAAAAACGCCAGTCTAAATCCTGGCGGGTTCCGCTGTCTGCCCCTTTCGCCAGGCCGCAGGTGGCAAGCCAAACTCGCGCCGGAAGGCCCGGCTGAACGCGGTATCGGTCTGGTAGCCCACATCAGACGCAATATGCGTCAGTGATGCGTTGCTTCGGCACAAGAGGTTGGCTGCCAGCAGCATGCGCCATTTGGTGAGGTATTGCATGGGCGAGCTGCCCACCAGATGTTGAAAGCGTTCGGCCAGTACCGACCTGGAAGTGCCTGCCGTGCGCGCCAGTTCGTCCAGCGTCCAGGCCTGGGCGGGGGTTTTGTGCAGCGCGTTCAATGCGGCGCCCACGATGCGGTCGCCCACGCCGGCCAGCCAGCCGGTGCGACCCTCGGCCTGCTCGTTCATGTACAGGCGCAAGACTTCAATGAACAGCACCTCGGACAGCTTGGCCAGCACGCCCGCGCCGCCGGGGCGGGGTGAGCGCGCTTCGGCCAGTGCATAGCGCACCGAGGCTTCCAGCCAGACCCCGGCATTCGAGCCGCGCACATTGACGCGAACAAACGATGGAAGGCCGGCCATCAACATGCCGGCGAGTTTGGCGTCGCACGCCAGGTAGCCGCAGACCAGGCGCGTGGTGGCTCCACCGCCTCCGTAAGCCAGCTGGCGTGGGCGTCGCTGGAGCACCTCCCGCAGGCTCGCGCCTTGTGCAGGCGGCACGCCCGGTGCGCTGCTCATGAGGTGCGCGTCGCCTTGGGGGAAGATGATGGCATCGCCAGCAATCAGGCGTACCGGTGGCTGATTGGCAAGCTCCACGTAGCACTCGCCCTCGGTGATCAGATGAAAAATCACCACACGTTCGGCGCCCGGCTCGAGGATGGGCGCCGCCGTATCGGCGCTGGGCGACTGGTAACACCAGGGCGCGGTGAAGCGGGCGTTGATGAAGATGGCGCCAACCAGCCGGACAACGCGAAGGGTTTGCGACAGGGCGTCCATGTTTGCCCCGGGCTTAAGCTGCAGTCGTGTCGATCTGCAGACTCAATGGTGTTACACACGACACCGCATTGGGAATGGGCGACCGCTGCAAACCGGTCTCCACAAGGGTCCTCAAACGCTCCGCAGAGACCCCCTGCGCGGCAACACGCACGTGCAGTTGCATGTCGCGCGGCCCGGCGAATACCAGTTCACCGCCATCATCGGCCATGCCCAGCAAACCCCGGGCGTCTGAGCGGCTGGCGGCCCGCACCTCAAGTGTTGCGAGCTCGATGCCTTCTGCTGCCGCGAGCAGGGCAATCGAGGTGGCCGCACAGGAAGCCAGGCCGGCGCGAAACAGCCAGCCTGGTGTGACCTTGTCGCCCGTGCCACCGATTTCGACCGGCATGTCGGTCGCAACCTGGGTGCCGTTGGTGTGGCTGGCGACGACGCGGGTTCCTCCGTTCCACCGTGCAGTGACTGGTGCATCGTCGTGCAAGCCTGCCTCGGGGCGGCGCATAAATACAGCCTCCACCCGCTGTAATGCTGCTGCAATGTCTTGTGCTCCCATACCAGCCTTCCAGAGTTTCTTTGTTGACAGGTGATCGTGGCAGGCCCGACCAACCGCGTCAAGCATTGCCCCCCGCGAACGCGGGGGGTGCCGGACGATGGGACAACAACTGCGGACGCCCGGGCAGGCACGAGTGGCGCCGCATGCCCGATGAGGACGATCAGGCATGAATGGGCGACGCCAGGTCAGGACAACACCTGTGGGGCGAGAAAAAAATAGGCTTTTCAACCCCCTGACAGGAGAACCACACCATGAATGCACACACAGATTTCACCGCTCTGAAAACCCGCCAGCAAATGGCGTGGGCCAGCGGCGACTACGCCGTGATCGGCACCACCCTGCAGATTGTTGGCGAACAATTGGCGGAAGCCTGCGATTTGCGTTTTGATGAACGGGTACTCGACGTGGCGGCCGGCAACGGCAATGCCACGCTGGCTGCAGGTCGCCGCGGCTGCAAGGTGACTTCCACCGATTACGTGCCTCTGTTGCTTGAACGTGGTGCCGAGCGGGCGCGCGCAGAAGGCCTGCAAGTGAACTTTCAGACTGCGGATGCAGAGGCGCTGCCTTTTGAAGATAAAAGCTTCGACGTGGTTTTGTCCACCTTCGGTGTGATGTTCACCCCCGACCAGGGCCGGGCCGCTGATGAAATGGCGCGGGTGTGCCGACCCGGGGGACGCATTGGCCTGGCCAACTGGACGCCTGAGGGCTTCATTGGCCAGTTGTTCAAGACGCTGGGGCGCCATTTGCCGCCGCCACCGGATGTGCAGCCCCCTTCGCGCTGGGGCGTGGAGAGCAACCTGCGCACGTTTTTTGGTGATCGTGCTGCCTCGGTTGCCGTGACGCAAAAGGACTTCAACTTCCGGTACCGTTCAGCCGCCCATTTCATTGAGGTCTTCCGGACGTGGTACGGGCCTGTGCACAAGGCATTCGCTGTCTTGCCGTCTGAGAAGGCCGCTGCGCTGGAGAGCGACATGATGGACCTGCTGAACACCCTGAATCGCGGCGGTGGTCATTCATTGGTGGTGCCCAGTGCCTACCTTGAAGTCGTCATCACGCTGCATTGAGCATGGAGCCACGGCTGCAGCGGCGTGTTCAGCGCTACGGGTGGGACCTGGCGGCCGGCGACTACGAGCCGCTCTGGCAGGCGCAACTGGCCAGCGTACAGGCCGAGCTGCTGGCGTTGGCTGCGCTGGTGCCGGGCGAGCGCGTGCTGGACGTGGCGTGCGGCACTGGCCTGGTCACTTTTGACAGTGCAAGTGCTGTCGGTGCATCGGGTCGGGTGCTGGGAGTCGACTTGTCCGGACTGATGGTGGATGCCGCACAAAAACGCGCCTGGGAGCGCGGTTTGTCAAGCGTCAGTTTCGAGCGGATGGATGCGGAAGCACTGGAATTACCCGATGCCAGCTTTGACGTTGCACTGTGCGCGCTGGGCCTGATGTACATGCCCGATCCCGGGCAAGCTGTTGGCGAAATGCAGCGGGTTTTGCGGCCCGGTGGGCGTATGGTCATCGCCGTTTGGGGGGAGCGGTCAAGGTGTGGCTGGTCGGCGCTGTTCCCCATTGTGGATGCCGAGGTAGCCAGCGAAGTGTGCCCGCTGTTTTTCGGTCTGGGGCAGGAGGGCGCGTTGGCGAACCTCTGTGCCAGGGCGAACTTTGAAGTCATTGAACAACGCCGCATCTCGACGACTCTGCGCTACGCCGATGCCGACGAGGCCTGCAACGCGGCATTTGTGGGTGGTCCCGTTGCACTGGCCTGGTCGCGCTTCAGCGAGCATACGCGGGCGGGCGTCCGATCACGGTATCTTGATGCGATCGACCGGTGGCGAGATGATCCAGGCTACCGGGTACCTGGCGAGTTTGTGGTCGTTTCCGCAGTTGCGCCGGAGAGGCTGTCTTGAGAATGAAGTTCAGTGCTTCACGGGAACAGTCGCTTTTGCAGCTGCATCCATGCCGCCCTTGGCTTTCCATTCAGCGAAACCGCCTTGCAGGATGCGCACGTTCTCGTAGCCGGCTACCCGCAACGCAAAGCCAGCCTGGGCCGACAAGGATCCGGTATTGCAGTAAAGCAGTACCGGTTTGTCTTTCGGGATGCGGCTGCGCTCAGCCAGCGTGCGGCGCCATTCGATGTTGACGGCGCCAGGAATGTGTTCCTTGGCGAACTGGTCCTTGTCACGGGCGTCAATGACGAAAAACTTCTTCCAGTCGTCCTTGGGTATTTGTTCCGGGAAGATGGTGGCGCCTCCGTAGTCCACGAAATCCAGATAAGACTCCATCGCATCCACGACGGCCTTTTCTTCAGCGGCAGCAGGCAAGGGCGTGACTTGCAAGGCGATGGCAAATAGCGTGGCTGCAATCAGGGGCAGTTTCATTTTTTTCTCAATTCGTTAAAGTCAGAACACCAATACCCTGTCAGCCTCGACCGTCCAGTCGGCAAGCTGCGCCAGCGTGCCGCGCCGGGTGCCCCTCCATGATTTCTTCAACACGCAGTCCGCGCGCATCCATGCAGGTGCCGCACAGCACCACTTCACCTTTGCGCGCGATCTTGCCCAGCATCAATTGCACGTTGTAGTACCCCTCTGGCACCTTCTGGCCATTCTTGGCACAGCTCACTGCGTCGGCCATCAGAAACATCCGCACGTGCTGTCCTTCCTTGCCGGCTACTGCAGCAGCCAGTCGCAGGGCGTTGTAAGCCCGCTCGTTGCCATACGGGGCATCATTGAGAATGAACAGGGTGGACGACATGGGTTTCTCCTCAAGTGTTCAGCTTTTTGCAAGGGGGAGGCCGGCGGCCTGCCACTCGCTCACACCATCAAAGGTTTTGCGGGCACGGTAGCCGTGGGCTTGCAGCAGCTTTACCGCTTCGTCAGACATCAGGCAAAACGGACCACGGCAATACGCGACGATCTCCACATCGCGTGGCAACTCGGCCAGGCGTCGGGCCAACTCGGACAAGGGCAATGAGCGTGCGTGCGGCAGGTGGGCGGTATCAAATTCGTTTTGCGGGCGAACATCGAGCACGATAACCTCGCCGCGTTTGGCCTGTCCCATCAGCTCCTTGCGTCCCACACTGACCATACGGTCCGGCTCTGCCATCATTTGTTGCAACGCCATGCGCAACTCGACCAGATGTTCCTCTGCCACCTGGCGCAGCGTCACGCCCAACTGGGCGATATCGCTGCCCGCGAGGCTGGTAGATGATGCGCTTGCCATCCCGGCGGGTTTTTACCAAGTGGGCCTGCTTCAATGCTTTCAGGTGGGCGCTGGCCAGCTTGTTGTCGATGGCCACTTCGGCAGAAATTGTTTCGACAGCCTTTTCACCCTGGGCCAGCATTTCCAGGATCTCCAGCCGCTTCGGGCTGGACAGAGCTTTACCCACACGGGCGACCTGCTCGTACAAAAGGTCTTTGAGAGATCGGTTATTCATAGGTTACATTCTAATATCCGTTTGAATGATTGGTTATGATCTGGCGCAAATGTTTGCAGCAGGTAAATGGAGACAGGCATGCAATTTGAACAATTTGTACTGGCGCACGAGCCGGGCATCAGGCTGAGCTTCTTTCTGGGCGTTTTCGCCCTTGTCGGCATTTGGGAAGCACTGGCGCCTCAGCGTGCCCTGACAGTGTCCAAATCCTTGCGCTGGGCCAGCAATCTGGGCTTGGTCGTCCTCAATACGGTGCTGCTGCGGCTGCTTTTTCCCTTGGCGGCAGTGGGCGTCGCGGCCTTTTGTGCTGCCAATGGCTGGGGTATCTTGAACCACTTTCAGGTGCCGTTCTGGCTTGCGGTGCCAGTGGCCGTGATGGCCATGGACTTCGTGATCTGGCTGCAGCACGTCATGGTTCACGCTGTGCCTGTGCTGTGGCGGCTGCACCGGGTGCACCACGCTGACCTGGATTACGACCTGACCACCGGGTCGCGCTTTCACCCCATCGAGATCGTGCTGTCGATGCTGATCAAGTTCGCCACCATCACGGTACTCGGCCCGCCGGTGGTGGCGGTGGTGATTTTTGAAGTGCTGCTCAACGCGGCAGCCATGTTCAACCACGGCAACATCCGCCTGCCCGTGAGTCTGGACCGTGTGCTGCGTTGGGTCATCGTGACACCCGACATGCATCGCGTGCACCATTCAGTGGAAATTGACGAAACCAACTCCAACTTTGGCTTTAATTTGCCCTGGTGGGACCGCCTGTTTGGCACCTACCGCGAGCAGCCCCGCGCTGGCCAGGTGGGCATGACCATTGGCATTCACGGCCATACCAATCTGCGTGAAGTGGCGCGGCTGGATGGCATGCTGCTGATGCCGTTCAAGGGCGAAACGATCGCTACGGAGGGCTACGCCATCAACCGTCGTACATGGCCCGAAATGAAGCGGGACCTGAAGAGTTGATCATTGCTCAAGCGACCAGCCATTTCTGCACTTCGGCCACGGTCGGAATGCGCCCGCTGCTGACGAGTTTGCCGTTGACAACCAGACCCGGCGTGGACAGCAGGTCGTAGGCCAGGATGTCGTTCATGTTGGTGACCTTGACGAACTCAGCCTGCAAATGGGCGCTGCTGGCGGCCTCACGCGCCACAGCTTCGAGTTTCTTGCAGTTCGCACAGCCAGAGCCGAGGATTTTGACGGTCAACATGGTTTTCTCCTGAGGATGGGGTGAAAAAATTAAACGGGTGCGGCAGTGCCCTGTCGACGACGCAGCCAGGCCAGGCCGCCGCCCAGCAGGGCCAGAATGAGACCCAGCGCCAGAGCCATCGGTCCCCAGCCCAGACCATCTACCCAGGCCCCATAGATCAGGCCGGCGCCCATGCTGAAGAGTGCCACCATGCCCACGTAGGCGGCAGTCTTGGTGCGGCCAATCACCGCGGCTACCATCAGCATGCTTTGCAGGCTGAGCTCGGGGTCGGCCATCAGGTAGGCCAGCAGCGGGCCAGGGTGCATGCCCAAGTCGAGGAACATGCGCGCGACCGGCACTTCCACCAGCGTCGGGAAGTACATGAACACACCAAACCCCACCGCCACGGCGTTAGCCTGCAAAGTGTTGCTGCCGGCCAGGCTTTCAATCCATTCCGGACGAATGACCTGGCGCACCATGCCTACTACAAACACGCCCACCACCAATAGCACAAAAATCTGCTTCACGAAGCGCCAGGATTCCCAAAGCCAGGCACGCCAGTCGTCCGCAGCCAGCTGGCGGGCGAAGTGCCACACCGCCCACAGCGACAACGCCACGGCCAGCACGCGACCGGTCAGGGCTACTTCCAGCCCGCTGGTTTGGGGTGTCAGGCGTAGCGCGGCCACCAGCAGGGTGGTGGCGGCCAGGCCCAGTGCTACCCAGGTCCAGCGGTTGGCGCCTTCGGTGATATTCTCCAGCCCCTTCCAGGCGGTGGCGGCAATGAGCAGCAGCAGGCCAATCAGCACGGAGCCCTGAAAACTCACGCCTTCTTCGCCCCTGGCGGTATCAAACGGCACCCACTGGAACAAAGTGGCTTGCCAGGCTTCGGCCCAAGGGAGCGGCAGGTTGAAGGTGGCTACAGTGGCGGTCAGTGGCCACAGCTTGAGGGTACCGGCGATCAGCAGCGCCACCAGTGACAGCAGCACGCCCAGCGCCGCCGGGGAGATGTTGGCCTGCTCGGCGAACAGGTTGTCGGTCTCGGCGTCGTGGCGGGCGTCGTCGCGCCAGAACAGCAGTGCCATCAGCAGGCCAATACCGATGCCGAACAGCAGGCACATCACCACCCGTGCGGCGGCAAATTGCGGACCCAGGATGCTGCCGGTGTAGGCCAGCGCCATGATGTTGCCTGCCGGCGCGAAGAACAGGAAGGTGATGGCCGGACCGATACCCGCGCCCTTGCGGTAGATGCCGGCAAACAGCGGCACGATGGTGCATGAACACACGGCCAGCAGTGAGCCAGCCGCTGCCGCAGCCGGATAAGACACGTAGGCCGGCGTGTTACGCCCCAGCCAGCGTGTGATGCTGGCTTTGGGAATCAGCGCCGCCATGGCCCCGGCGATGAAGAAGGCTGGCAACAGGCACAACAGCACATGCGCCGCGAGGTAAGAAGCCAGGCTGCCAGCGCCACCGTCAAGCAGCTTTAACGTGAATTCCATTTATTGGCCCATCCATTTTCCAAGTTTAGCGACATCGCGTGTCAACTTTCACCGTGCATCATGGGTCGGAATACGCAGGACAGCACTGATCTTTCGCAAGGATTGCTGGACGGCGGTTTGTCACAATGGGACATATTGCAGGCAGAATGGTTGCCCAGCACGCTGGATTCGCGGCTGCGAGCAAGAGAAAGGTAATGACAATGGCGAAGTTTTCGATGTTGGTGCTGAAGCTGGGCGGTGGCGCCCTGGCGTCGGCCCTATTGCTGGCCGGATGCGCCGTGGAGTTTCAGAACGCGCAGCCTGCTCAGGAGGTCGCAAGGCTGTCAAAACCGCCCGGTTCGGTCTATATCGGCTGGCGCGTCTTCCAGGACCGGTGCGCAAGCTGTCATGGGGCCGCTGCAGCTGGCGGGGCGGGTGCGCCCAACCTGCTGCCTCTGGTTCGTGACATGGGTTCGCGCCAATTTGTGAGCCTCGTGCTCAAGCGTTACGACTGGGGTCTGCCCCCGGCGCAAGCCAGGGGCGATAGCGCCGCGCAGGCGGCCCTGGTCGAAACCATCGTGCAGCGCAGGGAAGAGCCGCTCACGATGCCGGCGTGGCAAGGCGAACCGCGCGTGCAAGCCCATATAGCGGATCTCTATGCCTACCTGTCAGCGCGAGCCCAGGGTACGCAGGGGCCGGATCGTCCGGAACAGTAGTTCCGCGCTGCAGCCTTTTTCCTACTGATGCGTGGGAACTGGTTGTGGAGCGAATCGTTCCAGCACGTGGTTTGCCATGCCCTTGGCCAGTTCTTCCTCGCTGAAGAAAATCTTCCCAATTCCTTCATTGCGCAACAGGGCTGACTCATCCTCGCTTTGGGTACGCAGCATGATTTCAATGTCCGGGTTGAGTGCGCGCGCGGTGTTGGCCATTTGCCGGACGCCGATCGTGTCGGGCGTGGCGATGACCAGCATGGCAGCATCGGCGATGTGTGCCTGGATCAGTACGGCCGGATCAGCGGCATTCCCTGAAACGGCAGCGACACCGCTCTTGCGCAGGCACTCGACCAATTCACGGTTCTGTTCTGCGACGACATAAGGTATGCCGCGGGCCTCCAGTGCCTTGGCGATGCGTCGCCCACGCGACCGTAACCGACCAGCACGACCTGTCCTTCCAGGTATTTGCGCTCGGTACTGATGGGCAGCTCGGCATAAGGATCATTCCGTTGCTCCAGGTTACGTGCCTTGGCTGAGCGTCCGAGCACCCAGCGCCTGACCGGTTCGATGGCGCCGAACATGAAGGGGTTGAGGGCGATGGAGATGAGCGCGCCGGCCATCACCAGGCTCATGCCCTCGGCGGGCAGCAGCCCCAGTGACAGGCCAAGACCAGCCAGGATAAAGGAGAACTCGCCGATCTGCGCCAGGCTGACCGCCACGGTGAGCGCAGTGTTCAGCGGGTAGCGAAGGCAACCACCAGCCGCGCGGCGAGTGTCTTGCCGAAGATGATGACGGCCACCACGCTGATGACCCGGCCTGGCTGCTCGGCCAGGATCGCCGGCTCGAACAACATGCCCACCGACACGAAGAACAGCACCGAGAAGGCATCGCGCAGCGGCAGCGACTCTTGCGCCGCGCGGTGGCTGAACTCGGATTCGCGCATCACCATGCCGGCGAAGAAGGCCCCGAGCGCGAACGACACATTGAACAGTTCAGACGCTCCGTAGGCGATGCCGATCGCCGTCGCAACCACGGCCAGCGTAAACAGTTCGCGCGACCCCGTGCGCGACACCTGCCACAACAGCCAGGGTAACGCACGACGGCCGACGATCAGCATCAGCGCTATAAAGGCCCCGACCTGCAGCAGGCCCCGAGGTGCCAAGCGCGTCGCGGCGACGGCACTACCCAGCACGCCAGCCAGTGGCGGCATCAGCACCAGGACCAGCACGCAGGCCAGATCCTCAACGACCAGCCAGCCGATGGCGATGCGCCCATTCATGCTGTCCAGTACACCACGTGCTTCCAGCGCCTTGAGCAGCACCACCGTGCTGGCACAGGACAGGGACAGCCCGAAGATCAGACCGCTACCCCAATGCCAGCCCCAGACCGGGCCACCCATGCCCAGACCGTGCCAGGCCCATCTGACCACTGCACCCGGCACGGCAATGCGTTTCACTGCGAGGAGGTCTTTGAGAGAGAAGTGAAGTCCGACACCGAACATCAGCAACATGACACCGATCTCGGACAGTTGGGATGCGATGTGCACGTCTGCCACGAAGCCAGGCGTCGCCGGGCCGATGAGGATGCCTGCAACCAGATAGCCGACCAGTGCTGGCACCTTGATTCGCTCGGCAATAAATCCGAGGATCAAGGCGACACCGAAGCCCGCGGCAACGGTTGTGATCAGAGACAGGTTGTGATCCATTCAGCGCTTTTGATGGGCTGGTTTGTTGAGGCCAGGCTATGCAGGTGATCAGGTGCTGGCGATTCGGCTCACCAATGCTTTGGTGAAGGCCGCGGTGGTCGCGCTGCCGCCCAGATCACCCGTACGGACTTTGTCGATGTTGAGCGTGGCGTCCAGAGCCTGGCGCAGCCGCTGTGCCAAGTCGATCAACCTGCAGTGATCCAGCATCATTGCGGCCGCCAGCAGCAGTGCGGTGGGATTGGCAATGCCCTTGCCGGCGATGTCTGGCGCCGAGCCGTGCACAGCCTCGAAAATCGCGGCGTCGGCACCGATGTTCGCGCCCGGTGCCATGCCCAGCCCGCCGACCAGCCCCGCCACCAGATCCGACAGAATATCGCCGAACAGGTTGGTCGTTACCAGCATGTCGAACTGCCAGGGGTTCAGCACCAGTTTCATCGCGCAGGCATCAATGATGACGGTGTCCAGCTCAAACTTGCCTTTGTACTTGCGTTCATACAACTCCAGGCCCGTCTCCAGGAAGATGCCGGTGAGCGCCTTCATGATGTTGGCCTTGTGCACGATTGTTACCTTCTTGCGGCCCGTGGCAACGGCGTGGTCGAAGGCAAATTCCAGCAGACGGCGGCTTCCCGCCCGGGTATTGATGCCGGTGGCCATCGCCACGGCGTGGGGGTCATTGTCGATTTGCACATAGTGCTCGTGGCCGATGTACAGGCCCTCCAGGTTCTCGCGCACGACCACCAGATCAATCTTGTCGAATCGACCGCCAGGAATGACGGTCAGGGCGGGACGCAGGTTGGCGTAGAGCTTGAATTCCTCGCGCAAGCGGACGTTCGAGCTGCGGTAGCCTCCACCCGAAGGCGTTTCCAGCGGTCCCTTCAGAGCCAGTCGGGTACGGCGGATGCTGTCGAGTGTGGCTTGCGGCAGTGGGTCACCTGCCACCTTCATACCTTCGAGGCCGGCAATCTGGCGGTCCCACTCAAAGGGCGCGCCGAGTGCGTCGAGCGCGGCCAGCGTCGCGTCCATGATTTCGGGACCGATGCCGTCTCCGGCGATAAGGGTGGCAGGTATCTTTTGGGTCATGGAATTCAATTCAGTGGTTTAAGAAAATGTGCGCAATTCCCCAATTATGCGGGCGAGCATCAGCACCTTTGTCGTTCACGCCATGAAACAGTCTTGGATTCAACCGGTCGATGCAACATCTTAAATTCTGCATGAGCAGAAGGAGTGTTGCAGATGAAGCAAAGAACAAGGATTTACTATTCGGATAGCCAGAAGGCACTGATGTGGGAGCGCTGGAAGAAGGGCGAATCCCTTCAGCAGATTGCCCAATTGTTTGATCGAAACCACTCATCTGTTAGTCGCATCCTGGCTGAGACTGGTGGCATACGTCCTGCACAGCGCGTCGTCCCATTTGGCGTTAGCCTGACCGAGCGGAAGAGATACTCGCTCCCTGGTTGCCGGGCCCGATCCGTTCAATTGCCCTCCAGCTGGGCCGAGCGCCATCCACCATCTGCCGCGAAATCAAGCGCAACGGTGGCCAAGGCTGCTACCGTGCTGCCCTGGCCGACGAGGCCGCCTGGGATAGGGCACATCGTCCCAAACTCTGCAAGCTGGCTCAAAACCGAATCTTGGCGCGCGTCGTGCGGAAGCCCCCCGGGGCTCCTCGCGTGCGGATGGCTCACCACACCCCGGCGACGAGAACACCACGCGTCACACGAAACGATCACCGCAGCTCTCCAGCCCGAGGGCGCATGAAGAAGGAACACGCAACATGAGGCGCCACTGGGCCGGCGCGTCGCGTCACCACACACAAAGACAGACAACCAGGCAAGACACAACCCGGTCTACAGGAGCGCAGCCCAGGGAAGATCGTGCTGTACCAGGCCAGGGAAGGGGATTTGATGTGGCGCCAACAACCAGAGCAACACTGGTGAGCGCCGACGCGGGCGGGCGGCAGGTGCCCGCAAAGATACGCAGACCGCACAAGCACGACAAAAACGCACGCAAGCCCAGGAACTTTACAAGCTTTAACCGGGAGGGGCAGAAATGGCTGATCACAAGCGTTTTACATTGGCCACCGACATCAGTGCACTGTGATCCCCAAGCCGGCAACGGGAAGCAATGAAAATACAAACGGACTATTGCGGCAGACCCCCGGGCGATACCGGGCACCACAGGCACAGTGAAGCAATGCGAGAAAACTGAATGAGCGCCCAAGGAAAACTCTAAACTACGAAACGCCTGCTGAACGATTCAGCCAACTTGTTGCATCGACCGGTTGAATCCAAGGTCTTTACCTGGCATTCGCAAAATGCACTGAGGCCATCTGTAGGATATGTGGACAGGGCTCTGCCGTGCCAAGCGGCATCCACCACTGGAGAATTTATGTTGCATCTCACAGACGCGGCTGTCACCCGGCGATTGTCATGGCTATCGGGCCTGCTGGTGGCATTGATGGCCGCCATGCCCTGCGCGTGGGCGCAAAACGATACGAATGACAGCAGCACCACCACTTTGCGGCTGCGCCTGAAAGACAAGGTTCAAGCGCACCGGGAGGTCAGGGCGTCAAATGCTTCGCCCCAAAAAGGTGACGCCGCGAGTTTGGAGCGTCTCACAAAGCCCGGCACATACAACTTCACACTGCGGCATGGCGGTTTGCAACGCGCCTATCTGGTGCATGTTCCGCGCGGATACGATGTCGCGGTGCCAACCCAGGTCGTTGTCGCCTTTCACGGTGGCGGTGGCGACATGAACCTGCAGGCCAACAACAACTACGACATCGTTGGCAAGGCAGACAGCGCGGGGTTCATTGCCGTGTTTCCCAACGGCTACAGCCGCTTGCCTTCAGGAAAACTGGCGACCTGGAACGCTGGCAACTGTTGTGACCGGGCGCGGGACCTCAAGATAGATGATGTTGGCTTTGTGCGCGCCATGCTGGTGCAATTGCAGGCACGCGTGCATGTTGACCCGCAGCGCATCTTTGCCACGGGCATGTCCAACGGCGGCATGCTGAGCCACCGCCTGGCCTGCGAGATGGCCGACACTTTCCGGGCGATTGCTCCCGTGGCCGGCACCGACGGCACGCTTCTGTGTTCGCCGGCCAGACCCATTTCGGTGCTGCACATCCATGCCAAAAACGACACCCATGTCCTGTACAACGGTGGCGCCGGGCAGGACGCATTCCGGGACGAAACCAAAGTGGCGGACTTCGTGTCGGTCCCCGAGACCATCAACCGCTGGACGCAGCGCAACCGTTGTGTGGCACCGTCCAGGCGTGTGCTGGAGGTGCCGGGCGCTTTTTGTGAGGCCTATGCCGGCTGTGCAGAAGGGGTTCAAGTGCAACTGTGCGTGACGGAAAAAGGGGCACTCCTGGCCAGGGGTCAAAGAGGTGCGTTCCGGCAAGGAGCCCGCTTCGCAGGCCATCAATGCCAATGATGTGATGTGGGAATTTTTTCAGCGTGTCTCGGGGCGCTGATCCGCCGGGCAGGTCTCTGGGCGACGCCTATGACTTTTGCTGCAACCGTTTCTGCACAGCCACACTGCTGAGCTCCCGCAAGGCATCTGCCGCAATCCAGCGGGCGGCGCGGCTGCCCTGCAACTGAATGCGTCGCGCACAGGCAATGGCTGCATCATTGAGCGCTTGGTTGCGCTTGCCGATGTTGCGCAGAGCCCAGTTCACGGCTTTCTTGACAAAATTGCGTTCGTCATCTGCGGCGGCTTCGATGACGTTTAGCGCGTCCATAAACGGTGCATTGCTGGCAGCCTTGTCATGCACTGCCAGCGTGGCCAGCAATGCAAACGCGGCGCGTCGCACAAATTCATCCTGCCGCCCAGCCCAGACGGGCACTTTGCGCCAGGCCAGTGGGGATGCGAGGAATGCGCTGCCGCAAACCTGGTCGCACACGTCCCATGAGGCAAAGTCTCTGGCCCAGGCGTCCATCTGTCGCGAGGTCAGCCTGGCCGGCTCGGCCACCATGCCGGCCACGATGCGGGCGTCTGGAATGCCGGTATCCCACAGCGCCGTTGCCAGCGCGTGATCCTGCCCCAGCGTTTTGGCAATGCTGCGCATGGCAGGCATGGAGAGGCCCAGGCGGTTGTCTCCCACGATGCCAAACCGCGCCATGCCGGCCAGTTCGGCTGGGCGTGCTTGCTGGTGCAGCAGCGTCAGGGCATCTGGCAGGCGGGTGGAATCAGCCATACAACCTTGACTTGCTACAAATAGAGTAGCTGGCTACGCAATTGACTACGAGGGCTGAAAGCCTAAATGACCAGTTAATCAGCCGAAGGCCAGTCACTGAACGGGAAAGGCACGCTTTCGGTGCCAAAGGTCACAAAGTCAGCAATCTGGCGCAGATACCCGCCCAAACCTTTGCCAAATTGGCTCAAGCGCTCATTGGGTGCATCTGTTACCAGGGCCAGTACAAACTGCACCACGGCAATCAGGCCCAGCAGCGTGGCGGCCAGCTGGAAGGCCATGGCCATCACGATCATCATCAATGCGCGTATCCAGATATTGCGCTTGTAGAGTGTGATTTCGGTAGATGTAGAAGGGGTGTCGGCCATGATGTGCTCCAGCAGTGACAGAATATTCGCATATTGTCCCGACTGCGCAGTTTTCAACCTTTGCTTTTTGTCAAAGCCGCGTCAGCGCATATGATTTCGCCGAACATCCTCCATGAGTTCGCCTGAATGACCACCTCCGCCACCCATCTTTCTTCGCCTGGCCTGGCTTTGTATCCCCATCTGCTGGCGCCGCTGGATCTGGGCTTCACACAGATCAAAAACCGCGTGTTGATGGGCTCCATGCACACCGGGCTGGAAGACGGCCGTGACCTGACCAGGCTGGCAGCCTATTTCCGCGAGCGGGCCGAAGGTGATGTGGGCCTGATGGTGACGGGTGGCTTTGCGCCCAACATCGCGGGCTGGGCCAAGCCGTTTGCAGGTACTCTGTCCACGTCTGGCGCGGCGCGGCGGCATCAGGTGGTGACGCAGGCGGTACACGCGGCGGGCGGCAAGATTGCACTGCAAATTCTGCACACCGGGCGTTACGCCTACCACCCGCTGGCGGTTGCGCCCTCGGCGCTGAAATCACCCATCTCGCCGTTCAAGCCGTTTGAGCTGTCCAGCCGGGGCGTGGAGCGGCAGATTCGCGCGTTTGTGAACTGTGCCTTGAAGGCCCGCGAGGCGGGTTATGACGGCGTGGAAATCATGGGTTCGGAGGGGTACTTCATCAACCAGTTCCTCTCGGGCTACACCAACCACCGAACGGATGAATGGGGTGGCGACTATTCGAGCCGCATGCGCCTTCCGGTGGAAATTGTCGCCCGCACGCGCGAGGCGGTGGGCCGGGATTTCATCATCATCTACCGGTTGTCGATGATTGACCTGATCCCCGGTGGCAGCTCGTGGGACGAGATCGTGACACTGGGCAAGGCGGTCGCGCAGGGCGGCGCCAGCATCATCAACACCGGTATCGGCTGGCATGAGGCGCGTGTGCCCACCATTGCTACCAGCGTGCCGCGCGCAGCGTTTGCGTGGGTCACACAGAAGATGAAGACCGAGTTTGCGGCCTCGGGCATCACCACGCCGCTGGTTACCAGCAACCGCATCAACACGCCCGAGGTGGCCGAGCAGGTGCTGGCCGATGGCTGTGCCGACATGGTGTCCATGGCGCGGCCGCTGCTGGCGGATGCCGACTTTGTGAAGAAGGCCGCCGCGGGGCAGGCCGATCAGATCAACACCTGCATTGCCTGCAACCAGGCCTGTCTGGACCACATTTTCAAAAACAAGCTCACCAGTTGTCTGGTGAACCCCCGGGCTTGCCACGAGATCGAGCTGGTTTACCGACCCATTGCGGGTGCTTCAGCCCGCCGCCGCATCGCGGTGGTCGGCGCCGGGCCTGCGGGGCTGACGGCCGCTACCGTGGCCGCTGGGCGTGGGCATGACGTGCATCTGTTTGACGTGGCCAGCGAAATCGGTGGCCAGCTCAACATGGCCAAGGTGGTGCCGGGCAAGGAAGAGTTTCACGAGATGCTGCGTTACCTGCGGCGCCGCGTGGAAGTGACCGGTGTACATCTGCACCTGGGCACAAGGGTGCAGGCACAGGATTTGCAGGGTTATGACGACGTCATTGTGGCCACTGGCGTGGTGCCGCGGGACCCCAAAATTCCCGGCCAGGACAACGCCAAAGTATTGAGCTACATCGATGTGCTGCGCCACCACAAACCGGTGGGTCAGCGCGTGGCGGTAATTGGTGCAGGTGGCATCGGATTCGATGTTGCCGAGTTTCTGGTGGCTGGCGGTCACTCCTCCACCACCGACTTGCCAGCCTGGCAAGCGGAGTGGGGTGTGACGGACCCCGCGCAGGCGCCTGGTGGCTTGAGCCCAGCGGGCCCGGTGGTCACGCCACCCGAGCGCGAGGTGACGCTGCTGCAGCGCAAGGAAGGCAAGCTCGGCGAAGGTCTGGGCAAGACGACAGGCTGGATTCACCGCACGGCGCTGAAGATGAAACGGGTGAAGATGGTGGGCGGCGTGAATTACGAGCGCATTGCGGATGAAGGCCTGCTGGTGACCTACGGCGAAAAGCGCGAAAACCCGACGTGGATTGCCTGCGACACCGTGGTACTGTGCGCGGGCCAGTTGCCGCTGCGCGAACTGGCCGATGCCCTGCAGGTGCAAGGCAAAAAGGTGCATCTGAAAGTACACGTGATTGGTGGCGCGCTGGAAGCGGGCGAACTGGACGCCAAGCGCGCCATTGATCAGGCCGCCCGGCTGGCCGCCACTTTATAGGATGATCAACCACCATGGTCGAAAAAACAATCACTACCGATACCTACAAGCTGTTCCCGTCGCCGCGTAACGTGCACCGCACTGTGTTCGCGCACGAAGTGTTTGTACCTTACCCGTATGCACTGATCGACCTGCCCAGTTTCTACCTCAAGGGCAAATACAGCCTCTTTGCCGCCTGCCGCCTGGCCGACATGAAAATGGGTCAGGTAGTCACTTTCGAGAACGAGGCGGACATGGCCAAATTCAACGCCAACTTTGTACCGGACTGAACCATGCAATATCGTAATTTAGGCAACAGCAATCTGCAAGTCTCGGCCCTGTGCCTGGGCACCATGATGTTTGGCGACCAGACCGACCGCGACGAGGCGGCGCGTATCGTGGCCGATGCACGCGCTCAGGGTGTCAACTACATCGACACGGCTGACGTCTACACCAAGGGTGCTTCAGAGACCATGGTAGGTGACTTGCTCAAGGGTCAGCGTCACGACTGGGTGCTGGCCACCAAGTTGGGCAACCGGATGTCAGAGCGGCCCAACGAAGGCCACTACTCGCGCGCCTGGATGCTGCACGAAGTGGCTGCCAGCCTTGCACGCCTGCAAACCGACTATGTGGACATTCTTTACCTGCACCGTGACTACAACGGCATGAAACTGGAAGAGCCGCTGCGCGCGCTGGATGCCATGTTGCGCGCAGGTCAGATTCGCTACTGGGGTGTCAGTAACTTTCGGGGCTGGCGTATCGCGGAGATGGTGCATCTGGCACGTCAGATTGGCATGCCCGGCCCAGTGGTCTGCCAACCGTATTACAACCTGCTCAATCGCATGCCCGAAGTGGAGGTTTTGCCAGCCTGTTCCCATTACGGCATTGGCGTCACTTCCTATAGCCCGGTGGCGCGGGGCGTGCTCACGGGCAAATACGCACCAGGCCAGCTTCCGGCGCAGGACACCCGCGCCGGCCGGGCCGATAAGCGCATGGTGGAAACCGAATTCAGGGAGGAGTCTCTGATGATCGCGCAAACACTCAAATTACATGTGCAAAACCGGGGCATCACGCTGGCCCAGTTTGCCACCGCGTGGGTGCTGGCGAACAGGACCATCAGCTCGGTGATAGCCGGGCCAAGAACCCTGACGCAGTGGACCGATTACGCGCCTGCACTGGCGTTTCAGTTGACGGCGGAAGACGAAGCGCTGGTGGATTCACTGGTCAGGCCCGGCCATCCGTCCACTCCCGGTTACACCGACCCAGCCTATCCGTTGAATGGGCGCCTGACTTGAAAACCGGGCAGTAACCCCAAAATCCGGGTTATGAGCGAACCACTTCATATCGTTTGTCCGCATTGCCACACGACCAACCGCGTTCACGCGGACCAGTTGGGTAGTGCACCGACCTGCGGCAAATGCAAGCAGGCCCTTTTTGGCGCCCACCCCGTGGCGCTGGATGAAGCCAGCTTTGACAAGCACATCAGCCGCAGCCAGATCCCTGTGCTGGTGGACTTTTGGGCACCCTGGTGCGGCCCATGCCGGGCCATGGCACCTGCCTACGAGAAAGCCGCTTCGCAACTGGAGCCGCACATTCGCGTTGCCAAGGTCAATACCGAAGACGCCCAAAGTCTGGGGGCTCGTTTCAACATTCGCAGCATTCCCACGCTGGCGCTGTTTGTGGGTGGCCGTGAAGTAACGCGCCGGCCTGGAGCCTTGACCTCAGCGTCCGACATCGTGCGCTGGGCACAGTCCAACGTGAGGTAACTGGCGGCATTGCTCCGTCATCGGGCAAGCTGTCTCCAGGGTGACGAGACGTCCCACGCGTGACGCCCGGAGCGGAACGATTTGCCTAGACTACACCTTCTCACAGATGTGCATGCCATGTTCGATACCCTGAAAATAGTCAACGAAACTGCTGCGTTCAACCGCTGGGCGGGCTTTGAGGTGGTGCATGCGGAAAAGGGTGAAGCCGAGCTGCGCATGCCCTGGCGTGACGAGATGGGGCAGTATTCCGGCTTTTTGCATGCTGGCATGGTGGCCGCGCTGCTCGACACAGTGTGTGGCTTTGCTGCTGCCACGGTATCCGGGCGTGTGCTAGCCTCGCATTTCTCGGTGAACTGTGTCGCCCCCGCAGTGGGTCAGGTATTCCTCGCGTGCGGGAAGGTGGTGAAGGCCGGACGCAAACAGGTGTTTGTCTCGGGCGAGCTGTACGCTGAAAGCGATGGCAAACGCCAGCTGGTAGCAACTGGCAGCGCCATTCTGGTGCCTGTGGAGACACCAGAAGGCTATGGCGAGCGGTGCAGACGCGGCGCAGACAGCGCGGCGAGGTTGTCAGCAATGGCAGCGTCCAGATCACGCCATCGCCCAATCATTTTGGCTTCTGCCACGGCATTTTGCAGTGATTTCAAATCCTTGACCGTTGGTGCCACCTTGATCTGGGCAATCGCGGCTGCGGTGTTGCCGCCCCTGATCAGCGCCAGGACCTTGGTCGCCCATTCACTGGTTTTTGCCATGGTGATGACCTTGTTTTCTCAATGGTGGTGACCGTGTTCACCGTGCACATGGCGGTGGGCCAGTTCTTCGGCTGATGCTGCCCGAACATCGGTAACGGTCAGCATGAAGCGCAGTTCCCTGCCTGCCAGTGGATGGTTGCCGTCTACCAGCACGTCGTTTCCCTTGACCTGCATCACCGTGAAGACGGTGGGGTGTTCGCCCTCTGCCCCCTTACTCTCCAGCCGGGCACCTACTTTGGGCGCCTTGGGGAACTGGCTGCGGGGCAGTGTGCGCACCAGTGATTCGTCGCGATCAGGAAACGCCTCACCCGGTAGCAGTGGCAGGCTGGCCTGGTAGCCAGGCATCCTGCCTTCCAGCGCGGCTTCAATCTTTGGCAGGGTGTTCTGGTAGCCACCATGCAGGTAAACCATGGGTTTGCGGCTTTCCTCGATGGGCTTGCCTTTGGCATCGGCCAGAACGTAGCGAAGGGAAACGACGGTGTCTTTTTCAATTTTCATGTTGAGGCTGTCAGGTTCAATGGTCAAGCGCGCATTGTCCCCCAGCTGGCCGGAAGACCCGCTTCGGGCAAGCATAATCCGGCTGAATGAATCCCGGAACCATTTATTTCAAGACCGACAAGGGCAGGGCCGAAGTTGCCCAGCGCAGCGGCAGCATCTCCGCCGGGCAGCGGCGCCTGCTGATCATGGTGGACGGCAGGAAGACCGTAAACGACCTGGGTGCGTTCGTCCGCATGGGTGAACTGGAGCCCGCGCTGGACCAGTTGCGGTTGCTCGCATTGATTGAGTCAACGAACGCGGTGGTGACCTTGCCGGAGCCGGCAGCGCCTGGTTTTGTGGCTGCCGACGCGGCTGATCCTCCCCGGCCGGCTACCAGCCCGGAAGAATTCGCCAGGGTGCGTCAGGAAGCCTCCAATTTTGTCCTGGAACGACTGGCCGCCGCTGCTGGCCCTATCTGCGCAGCCATCGACCAGTGCAGCAGTCCAGCTGACCTGCGCAAGATGTTGCGGGGAGTGGAGATATTTGTGGGTGACAAGCTCAGCGCGGAAGAGGCCCAGCGGTTTGCGCGGCATTTCGGCGGTTTGTTGCTGTAAATCCTGTAACCAGGTTCACGCTCAGGGTTGCGGGGCTTGCCGGGTGACAGCCGTCGCATTACCATGCCGTGTCGCGGTCCCGCAGTCGGTCAAGGGAGGGCTTGCGCCGAACCCGGAGTATTTATGCCGCAACTGATTGTGTCGGTCGAAGGAGTCAAGATTCAGCATGTGTATCTGCACAAGAACCGGACCACGCTCGGGCGCAAACTGCACAACGACATCGTGCTGGAGAACATGGCTGTCAGCGGCGAGCATTGCGCATTCGAGCTGCATGGCCTGATGGACGTGTATGTTGAAGACCTGCGCAGCACCAACGGTACCTACCTCAACGGCAAAATGATTGTCCGCCAGCGGCTGGCGGATCAGGACGTCATCGCCATTGGCAAGTTTCGCATCCAGTATCTCAGCTCGTCGGAGCCGCCAGATTCCGGTGGCATCACGTCGACCATGAAGCTGGATGTGATCAATCCGCTGGCTGGCAGCAGCCTGCGCCACGCCAGTTTCCAGGTGCTTTCGGGCTCGTCTGCCGGGCTGGAAGTGCCCGTGGTCAAGGCGGTGACCACCTTTGGCAAACCCGGTGTGGCAGTGGTGGCCGTGTCGCACCGGCGCAATGGTTATTACGTTGCCCACATGGACGGCACTGCCCGGACCACGCTCAACGGGGAGCCGATAGGCACTGAGGCTGTAGCGCTGGCGGACCGCGATGTACTGGACCTGGCCGGCACCCGGATGCAGTTCCTGCTGAAGGAATAGTGCCGATGGTGCAGGTGGAGTTTGCAGCCAGCCTGCGCAGACACGTGGAATGTGCTCCGCAATGGGTGGCTCCGGGCAACCTGCGCTCCGTATTGGAGTCAGCGCTGAAAGCGGCGCCAGGACTGGCGCATTACGTGTTTGACGACCAGCGCTCGGTGCGCAAACACGTGGCGGTGTTTGTGAACCGGCAGATGGTGCTGGATCGTGTCAACCTGAACCAGCAACTGGCGCCGGATGACCGTGTGCTGGTCATTCAGGCGCTCACGGGTGGCTAGCCATCCGGAGAAAAGGAGAAAAATCAACATGGAAACACTGCTGGTTGCCAGTCGAAAAGGGTTGTTCGTGGTTCGCGGTAGCGGCGCGCAATGGGCCATCGAATCGCACCACTTTGCGGGCGAACCCGTGACGCAGGCGCTGGCGGACCCGCGCGATGGCGCCTGGTACGCCGCGTTGCGCATGGGGCATTTCGGTGTGAAGCTGCGCAAGAGCCTGGATCGGGGCGCGACCTGGAAAGAGGTGGGTGCCCCTGCTTTTCCGCTGAAACCGGAACATGGCTTTTGGGCAGATGACCCCACGCCGTGGAACGTGGACCTGATCTGGGCGCTGACACCCGGCGGTACGGATGAGCCAGGCACCTTGTGGGCCGGTTGCATGCCTGCAGGGCTGTTCAAGTCGCAAGATGGCGGCCAGACCTGGGCGTTGAACAAGCCCTTGTGGGAAGAGCCCCGGCGAAAGGGCTGGTTTGGCGGCGGTAACGATTACCCCGGCATGCATTCGGTGCAGGTGGACCCGCGTGATGCCCGACATCTGACGGTGGCTGTTTCCTGTGGCGGCGTGTGGCAGACGCATGATGGTGGTGGGAGCTGGGCCCTGACGGCGCGTGGCATGACCGCGGACTATCTGCCTGCTGAGGCAGCCGATGACGAAAACACGCAGGATCCGCATCGACTGGTGAGTTGCGGGGCGCAGCCGGAGGCCTTGTGGGTACAGCACCACTGCGGCATTTACCGCTCTGTCAATGGCGGTCTTCAGTGGCAGTCAGTGAAGGCACCTGCGCCTTCGGGGTTTGGATTTGCCGTGGCCTGTGATCCCCGCAACCCGGATCGGGCCTGGTTTGTGCCAGCGGTGGCGGATGCCTGTCGTATCCCCGTGGACGGGCGTATGGTGGTCACGCGAACAGACGATGGTGGCAAGACGTTTACCGCATTTGGCGATGGGTTGCCGCAAAGCCATGCTTACCATCTGGTGTACCGGCATTCTCTGGAAGTGGCGGCCGATGGCCAGACGCTGGCCCTGTCGTCCACCACGGGCGGCTTGTGGATGAGCGCCAATGCCGGGGAGCAATGGCACTGCGTGTCGCGCGACCTGCCGCCGGTAGCGGCCATCCGGTTTGCCTATTGAGCATTCCGAAATTCATGACACTGTTCTGGTTGTGCGGGCCGATGCCACTGGGGCGGATGCTTCCGCGAATGTCCCCCGCCTTCGGCTCCTCCTTGATTTGGCAAAACCCCAAGTCCACGCTGCACCATCCACCCCAGTGTCATCGGCAGCGAACAATAGTGGTTTGCAAAGATGGAACGCCCACACCGCCTCCTGACTCAGGTCGGCGTGGCATTCAGCGCAGCGGCATCAAGGAGGAGGCCAAGGGCCGGGGGACAGCCGCGGAGCTGAGTGCCGCGACGGACTGAGTCCGCCAACCAATGACTTCATCGGCTGCCGCCAGATGCAACAAGGATAAAACTGTCCTCATTTGAGGAAAAATCAATAAAGCCTGGTACGCAGGTCCGCGGTGATGTCGTAGGAACGCAGCCGCGCAGCGTGATCGAATATTTGCGAGGTGATCATCAGCTCGTTGGTGCCAGTGCGTTCGATAAACGCCTTCAAACTTGCACGCACCGTGTCGGGCGCGCCAATGGCCGAGCAGGACAACACGCTGTTCAGCAAGGCACGCTCCTGAGGGCCGACCCGGTTGGGATAGTCCTCCAGCGGCGGAGGCAACTGCGCCGGACGGCCGCTGCGCAGGTTCACAAAGGCCTGTTGCATGGAGGTGGCACGAAAGGCAGCTTCTTCATCGGTGTCAGCTGCAAACACGTTGAACCCCAGCATCACATAGGGTTTGTCGAGTTGGCGTGAAGGCCGGAAGTTGGCCCGGTAGATCTCGATGGCCTGCATCATGTAGCCTGGTGCGAAGTGTGAAGCAAAGGCGTAAGGCAGGCCCAGCGCCGCCGCCAGCTGCGCGCCGAAGAGGCTGGAGCCCAAAATCCAGAAAGGGATGTTCAGCCCGTTGCCGGGAACGGCCATGACCCGCTTGTCATGTGTGCCGACCTCACTCCCAGCCGTAGCCGATGAAAAATAGCTCATCAGTTCAACCACGTCACGTGGAAACTCGTCGGCGTCGGTGGACAGGTTGCGCCGCATGGCGCGAGCCGTCACGGGGTCCGACCCGGGCGCACGGCCCAACCCAAGATCGATGCGCCCGGGGTAGAGCGACTCCAGTGTTCCGAATTGTTCAGCAATCACCAGCGGCGAATGGTTGGGCAGCATGATGCCGCCAGCACCCACCCGGATGGTGGATGTGCCACCCGCCACATGGCCAATCAGTACCGATGTGGCTGCGCTGGCAATGCCGGGCATGCCATGGTGTTCGGCCAGCCAGTAGCGGTTGAACCCCCAGCGCTCGGCGTGCTGGGCCAGATCCAGGGAGTTGCGGAAGGATTGGGCTGCCGTGCTGCCCTGCAGGATGGGGGAGAGGTCAAGGACCGAGAAAGGAATCATGTGCTGCAGTTGGAGATGCCGACCCGAAGGACAAGGAGGACAAGGATGGTTGGTCCGGGAAAGGACAGATGGCGCAAAGAGATGCGTTTGGCGCATAATTTGATCATGCCCCTGTAAGATCTTACAGGGGTAAGGCGATCAAACCTATAATTTATGCACTATTGCGGTGCATAAATCCGCAAAGATGGCAGCCACACGTCGTATTGGAAATGATCGCATGATCAAAAAAGAGAAATTCCGACTGTCCCTGCGCCAGGTTCTGACCATTCCGTATGTCGTCCTGGTTCTGGCTCTGGCGCTCACTATCGTGGCACTGTCCTACCGGGCCGGTAGCCGCGCTGTTGACACTGTTTCCTCCCATTTGCTACTGGAGACCGTTGGCCGCATTGGTCAGGCGGTAGACAGGCACATCGTGGGCTCTGGCGCCGTGCTGGAAGCGGCTTTCCCGGACGGCATGCCCGCACCGGCCACGATTGACGGTGATCTCCAGAACCTGCGCACCCGCTTCTGGATTGCCACATCGTTGCATCTGGACCCGAACAACTATGTGTATTACGGCAACCGCCTGGGGCAGGGCGTGGGCCTGTATCGTCACTCCCGCACCGAAGGCGAGCTGCGCGTCAAACTCAAGGCAGAAGACACGCGCTCGTTTTACCGGTTCACCGGCATCAATGGAGACTTGGCGCAGCCCTCGCGTGAGACCAAGCTGTTTGATCCCCGCACACGACCCTGGTACAAGGCCGGTGAACACCAGACCGTTCATACCTGGACATCGGTGTACATCGACTTTGTCACCGAAGACCTGGTGGCCACCCGTGCGCGCCGTGTGCTGGGGCCACGCGGTGAATTTGAAGGTGTGGTTGCAACCGATGTGTCGCTTCGGGCGCTGAACGACTTTGTCACCAACCTGAAGGTGTCGCCGCACGGGCTGGCGTTCATCGTGGAACCTGGGGGTGATCTGATCGCCTCGTCTGCCAGCCCCAATGTGCAAAACGGAACGGCAGGCAGCAAGATCCGGGTCAGTGCCGCGCAAAGTGGCAACCCGATCATCACGGCCATCTACAGTGAAGTGCAGGCCCATCTGGCACAGCAAAGGACCCATTCGCCAGCCGAAACGTTCAGTTTCAAGGCGCCTGACGGGCAGGTGATCCACGCCGCGTTTGACCGGCTCAAGGACGATGCCGGGCTGGAGTGGATCACCGTGGTGGCGATGCCGCGCAGTGATTTCATGGCGGGTGTCACCGAAAACGTCATACGCACCGCTGTGCTCAGCGCGCTGGCGGCGCTGGTGGCCATTGCCATCGGGTTGCGCATCCTGAGCTGGGTGTCCCGGGACCTCAAGCATTTGTCCGAAGCAGCGCTGCGGGTTGGCGAAGGGCAGCTGGACTGGCCGGTGGGCGTCAGGCGGCCCGATGAAATCGGCCAGCTGGCGCGCAGTTTTGAGACCATGCAGCACCGGTTGCAGACCGATGAGCTCACGGGTCTGGCCAACCGGGAGTCGTTCATGCTGCGGTTGGGGCACCGGATCAATCAGGCTTCGGACCAGCCAGGCAAGGAGTCATTTGCCGTGCTGTTTGTTGACTTGAACCGCTTCAAGCACATTAACGACCACTATGGTCACGGAATTGGAGACCAGGTGCTGATAGAAATTGCGCAGCGACTGCGTAAAACGGTCGGCCCGCAGAATCTGGTGGCCCGTCTGTCTGGCGACGAGTTTGTGGTGTTGCTGGACCAAGTGGAGGTTGTGGAAAGTCTGGAGCGCATGCGTTTGCAGATTCAGGGTGCTTTGAAAGAACCCCTGATAGCCCTCGGCCCGGACGCGCTGGCTCAGGTGGATTTTGGGGGGGCCGTAGGCGAAGCCCTGTTCCCCAACGATGGACGGGATGCCGAGTCGTTGCTCAAGAAAGCTGACCGCAGGATGTACAGCCAGAAGTTTGCCGAGCGCATGGAAGGCAATGCGCACCCCCTGCGTCGGGTGGCCGATCAGCTGGAAATACCACTGTCCTAGGTTTGCCGTCTGGCCATATAAGCCCGGAAATAGGGGGTAAAAGTGGCCTTGGACCCCGCATTCATTGCGTGAGCAGCTACTAAACTTATAGCGGCTACCGGTCCCTGATCGGTGAGCCCCTATTGGAGAGCCGTCATGACCATGCGCTATACCTATTCATCGCACCAGTTGCCCGAGAACAAGATGCGGATGTACCCCACCAAGGTCATCAACATCATTGGCGGGCCGGGATGCGACAAGTCACTCTTTTCATCGGCCATCATCCTGAACCTGAACCTGCGGCATAAGACCGTGGAGCAGATTCCCGATTTTGCAAAAGGACTGGTCTGGCAAAAAGACTTTGAGGCGCTGAAGAACCAGTATTTCATCGCCCAGCAGCAATTCAGGATGCTGGAACTGCTGGATGGCCAACTGCAGTATCTGGTGACGGAATGCTCATTGCCGCAGATTCTTTATTACAACGAGAGTTACGACGAAAACATCTGTGATGTGGCCAAAACCCGGCTGCAGATACTGGAGTGGTACAAGCAGCACAACAACGTCAATATTCTGGTGGAACGGGGCGACAAGAAATACGTTCACTCCGGGCGTTTTCAGGATGAAGAGGGCGCCCGCGCAATTGACAAGGCATTGCGTGCCACGCTGAACAGGGAGCGCATTCCCTATACCGTGCTGGCGCCAGACGTCGACGCCATCAACGCATTTGTTGCCACGCTGGACTGATCTGCTGCACCGCGCGCGGTGCATTAAGATGAAGCCATCCAGTCAATTGATGGCAGCATGAACTCATCTCCCCGCATTCCCGGCCACCGTCTTCTTCATTCCCCCGGGCCCAGTCATTTACCCGACGAGGTCGTCCACGCCATGAGCCGTCAGCCCATGGACATGGCCGATCCGCGGCTTGCTCAGGTTATCGAAGCCTGCGAGTTGGGGTTAAAGCGGCTGCTGCAAACCGGAAATTCCGACGTCTTCATCTACGCTACCAATGGCCATGGCGCCTGGGAGGCGGTGAACGTCAATCTGCTGGGCCCCGGCCAAACGGTATTGGTGGCCAATACCGGGCATTTCTCCGAATCGTGGGCGGTTCAGGTGGAGGCCATGGGAGCGAAGGTGATCCGCACACCCTGGGTTGAGGGTTACCCGATTGATGCCAGCGCGGTGGAACAGGTACTGCGTGCGGACACGAGGAAAGAGATCGCCGCAGTGTTTGCGGTGCATACCGATACTGCCAGTGGTGTGACCAGTGATTTGAGGGCCTTGCGTGCGGCGATTGATGCGGCTGGCCATCCTGCGCTGTTTGTTGTGGATGTTGTGGCATCTCTGGGTGCCGCTCCGTTTGCGATGGATGAACTGGGCATCAACGTGGTGCTGGGCGCATCTCAAAAAGGCCTGATGTGTCCACCCGGACTGGGATTTGCCGCCGTGGACGCCGCCGCCATGGCGGTCTGTGAGCGCAACCCCATGCCCCGGTTTTACTGGGACTGGCGCCTGCGCAAAAGCGATCTGTCCTATCGCAAGTTTTGTGGTACTCCCCCGCAGAACCTGTTGCGAGGGCTGGAGGCTGCACTGGCACTAATTTTTGACGAAGGCGTTGACAACGTGTTGGCGCGGCATGACTTGATGGCGCGCACCGTGCGTGCGGCGGTGCAAAGCTGGAGCGAAGCCGGGGCCCTGCAGTTTTTTGGTCGTGTGCCCGAATCGCGCTCGTCGTCGGTGACGACTATTCTGGTGGGTGCCGGTGTGGACCCCGAGGCCATGCGTACGGTGGCCCGGGAGCGTTTTCAGGCGGCCATCGCAGGCGGGTTGGGGCCACTGGCCGGACGCGTGTTTCGCATCGGCCATCTGGGTGACATGAATGCTGCCATGATTTTGGGTTGCCTGGGTGCCGTTGAAGCGGCCATGACGGTGCAGGGTATCCCGCATGGACATGACGGCATGCAACGCGCCATTGCCTGTCTGGCCACCAGCTGACTTTCCACCGATGAAGCCCATGGAGCGACGTGAGCTGCTGAGGCTGGCGGTGGCCGGAGCGTCGAGCCTGTGGTTGCCAGGCACGGCACAGAGCCAGACTCGTTTCAACAGCAGCCCTTTTACTCTGGGTATTGCCAGCGGATCGCCAACTTCTGAATCGGTGGTTTTGTGGACGCGGTTGCTGTTGCCGGCTGCAACCGATGCGGCTTGGGAGCGTGAGCCCGTCGCCGTGCAGTGGGAGGTTGCCCACGACGACCAGTTTGTGCGGATCGTACAAAGCGGGCGCGCGATGGCGTTACCTGAGTTGGCGCATTCGGTGCATGCAGAAGTGTCAGGGCTGGAGCCGGATCGCTGGTATTTCTACCGCTTCATGGTGGGAGATGCTGTCAGCCCCGTCGGGCGCACCCGCACCTTTCCGCGCCCCGGCGCGAAGGCTGCGCGCCTGCGGCTGGCTTATGCCTCCTGCCAGCGCTGGGAGCATGGCTATTTCAGCGCCTACCGGCATATGCGCGAGGAAAACCTCGATGCCGTGATGTTTCTGGGTGACTACATCTACGAATATCCCGGTGCCCCCAATGGCCTGCGGCTGCCCAACATGACATCAAGCCTCGGGTTTGTGGTGACGCTGGACGACTACCGTGCGCGGTATGCCTTGCACAAATCAGAGCCCGATTTGCAGGCCATGCACGCAGCGTGTCCATGGCTGATGACCTGGGACGATCACGAAGTACAAAACGACTACGCCGGGCTGCAGGCGGGTAACAGCAGCATGGCCGATATTTTTTCAAAACCGGCAGACTTTGCACGCCGTCGCGCGGCAGCCTATCAAGCCTATTACGAACACATGCCGATTCGCGCTTCGGTTCTGACGAAAGCCTTCCACGGCCTGATTCACCATGACTCAGGTGCGGAAATGCGCATCTTCAACCGCGTGGACTTTGGCAATCTGGCCACGCTGTACCTGCTGGATGCGCGCCAGTACAAGGACCCGCAGGTCTGCACCAAGGGGGGTGGTCTGGGGTCAAGCCAGGTCAATCCCGCAACCTGCGCAGCGTGGAATGACCCCAAACGGACCATGCTGGGCCAGCAGCAGGAGGTCTGGCTGGCCGCTGAATTCGGAAAATCAGCGCAGAGCGGCCAGACCTGGAACGTGGTGGGGCAGCAAACGCTGTTTGGTCAGCGGGACAACAAACCAGGCTCTGAACAGGCTTTCTTCAATGACGGCTGGGATGGCTACAGTGCCGCACGCACCCGGTTGACAGATGCGCTTCAAAAAGGCGCCGTGCGCAACCCCGTGTTTTTGGGTGGCGATGTACATGAGAACTGGGTGGGACATATCAAGGCGGACTATGCGCAGACACAGGCTGCGCAGTCACGCGTCAGCATCGGGGTGGAATTCTGCGGGACCAGCATCACCTCGCGTTCGGGAGGCAATGCCCGAACGGCGGAGCGTCTGGCAGAAAATCCGCATTTTGTCTTTGCCGATGCCGAACGAAAGGGCTACGGCATCGCCGAGTTCACACTTGGCCAACTCACGACAACTCTGCGGGTGGTGGATGACGCGACACGCCGGGATACCCGCATTGAAACGCTGGCCAGCTTTGTGGTGCAGGCCGGACGACCCGTTGTTGAGAAAATCTGATGGACACGCCCCGTGCGGATGGATTTACGCTTTTCGGTACCGACCTGGGTGTCTGTGGCATCGCATGGGGATCAGGTGGCATCTGCGGTGTGCAACTCCCGCAGGGCAGCGAGCAGGATACACGCCAGCGTATGCATCGACGGTTTGCGTCAGCGGCGGAGATGGTGCCACCGCCAGAAGTACGACTTGCCATCTCTGGCGTTGTCGCGCTGCTGCAGGGCGAACGGGTTGATTTGTCAGGCATTGCGCTGGACATGACCGGCGTGCCGCCCTTTCACCGGCAGGTTTACGAACTCGCAAGGGCCATTCCCGTGGGTTCCACGCTGACCTATGGCGAAGTGGCGGCACAACTCGGCGAACCAGGTGCAGCACGCGCCGTGGGGCAGGCGCTGGGAGCGAACCCGTTTGCACCGGTGGTTCCCTGTCATCGGGTGCTGGCCGCGGGTGGCAAGGCCGGTGGGTTTTCCGCGACGGGCGGCATCAAGACAAAGCTTCAGCTGCTGTTGATTGAAGGCGCGACGTTTGGTGAGCCCGGGCTGTTTGACGGGATCTGATGACCCCGGCCGTTTTTTTCCCAGACTTTAGCGCAGCACTTCCAGCAACCGGTCCAGCCCGCCGCTGTTGATCGCCACCATAGCCTGTTCACGCACCTTGGGCTTGGCGTGGTAGGCCACAGACAAGCCCGCCACACCCATCATGGGCAGGTCGTTCGCGCCATCACCCATGGCGATGGCGTGCCGGGGGTGAATGTTGTTTTGCGCACAGGTTTGAAGCAGCATCCGGCGCTTTTCCTCGCCGTCACAAATGTCGCCCCAGTGTTGATTCAGCATGCGGCCTGTCAGCAGGCCATCCTCAATCTCCAGCACATTGCTGCGCGTGCAATCAATGGCCAGCTGGTCGCGAATGCGGTCCGTGAAGAAGGTAAAACCGCCACTGACCAGCAGCGTGGTCATGCCCACCTGCTTGCAGGCCGCCACCAGATCGGCCGCACCGGGGTTCAATTTCATGCGCTGATTCAACACCTCTTCCATGCTGGCCACACGCACGCCCTTGAGCAGTGCCACGCGCTGGCGCAGGCTTTCCTTGTAGTCGGCAATCTCGCCACGCATGGCGGCCTCGGTGATGGCGGCCACCTCCGCCTTGCGGCCGGCCGCATCAGCGATCTCGTCCACACACTCGATGTTGATGAGGGTAGAGTCCATGTCGAAGGCGATGAGCTTGAAGTCACGCAGCTTCAGGGGCGGAGTAAAGCCCTGAACCACGAGGCCTGGGGAAATTTCAACGGGTTGCATATGAAAGATGTTTACTATGATTTTAATAGCTGCTCACGCAATAGGGACGAGGGCCAAGGCCACTTTTTAGTGTCAATTTGGAGCCATTTCCACCTTGGGTTGCCCCAGATTGCGCAGCACGTCCCGCACCATCTGCGCCCGCGCTTTGGAATCTGGCAATTCGCGTTCAATGCGCAGTTTTTCGTTCCCCGCGAGTTTGATGTGTTTGTTTTTCTGGATCATCTCGATGATTCGCATCGGGTCAATTGGCGGGTTCTTTTTGAACGTGATGGTGATGACACCTGGCGCGGCATCTACCTTCACCACCCCGTAAGGACGGGCGATGACACGCAGGCGATGCACGTCGATCAGTGTTTGCGCCTGCGGTGGCAGTTTGCCAAAACGGTCCACTATTTCTTCCAGCAGCGCGTCGATCTGGTCGGTGTTTTTGGCCGTGGCCAGTTTTTTATAGAACGAGAGGCGCAGGTGCACGTCGCCGCAGTAGTCGTCCGGCAGCAGGGCGGGCGCGTGCAGATTGATGTCGGTTGTCACGTTCAGCGGGCTCAGCAGGTCGGGCTCGATACCGGCTTTCAGGCAGCGCACCGCTTCTGACAACATCTCGTTGTACAGCTGAAAACCCACTTCCAGCATGTTGCCGCTTTGGTTCTCACCCAGTACCTCGCCCGCGCCGCGGATTTCCAGGTCGTGCATGGCCAGGTAGAAGCCACTGCCGAGTTCTTCCATCTGCTGGATGGCCTCCAGCCGCTGGCTGCGCCTGTTTGGTCAGGCCTTCCAGGTCGGGCACCATCAGGTAGGCATAGGCCTGGTGGTGGCTGCGGCCCACGCGCCCGCGCAACTGGTGCAACTGCGCCAGGCCGAACTTGTCGGCGCGGCTCATCACGATGGTGTTGGCGGTGGGCACGTCGATACCGGTCTCGATGATCGTGGAGCACAGCAGCAGGTTGTAGCGCTGGGCGATGAAGTCGCGCATCACGCTTTCCAGCTGGCGCTCCGGCATCTGGCCGTGGGCCACGGCGATGCGTGCCTCGGGCAGCAGCTCTTCGAGTTTCTGGCGGCGATTCTCGATGGTTTCCACCTCGTTGTGCAGGAAATAAACCTGCCCGCCACGTTTCAGCTCGCGCAGCACGGCTTCGCGGATCACGCCATTGCCTTCCGTGCGCACAAAGGTCTTGATGGCCAGTCGGCGTTGTGGCGCGGTGGCAATCACGCTCAGGTCGCGCAGGCCTTCGAGCGCCATGCCCAGCGTGCGGGGAATCGGCGTGGCGGTGAGGGTGAGCACATCGACCTCGGCGCGCAGCGCCTTCATCTGCTCCTTGTGACGCACGCCAAAGCGGTGTTCCTCGTCGATGATGAGCAGGCCCAGGTTTTTGAAGTGCGTGTCCTGGCTGAGGAGCTTGTGGGTACCGACCACGATGTCGATCGTCCCATCGGCCACACCCTTCAGCGCGGCGGTGATTTCCTTGCCCGAGCGAAAGCGGCTCATCTCGGCCACTTTTACCGGCCACTTGCTGAAGCGGTCCACCAGTGTCTGGTAGTGCTGCTCGGCCAATAGCGTGGTGGGGGCGAGGAAAGCCACCTGTTTGCCACCGGTGACCGCAATGAATGCCGCGCGCAACGCCACCTCGGTTTTGCCAAAACCCACATCGCCACAGATCAGCCGGTCCATCGGGCGCGGGCTGATCATGTCCTGAATCACCGCGTGAATGGCCGCGCGCTGGTCCGCCGTTTCTTCAAAGCCGAAGTCGTTGGCAAAGGTTTCGTAATCGTTGGGCGAATAACGGAACGGGTGGCCTTCGCGGGCGGCCCGGCGGGCGTATATGTTCAGCAACTCGGCGGCTGAGTCGCGCACCTGCTCCGCAGCCTTGCGTTTGGCCTTTTCCCACTGGCCGGAACCCAGGCGGTGCAAAGGCGCTTCATCAGCACTCACGCCGGTGTAACGGCTGATGAGCTGCAACTGGCTCACTGGCACATACAGTGTGGCCTTGTCGGCGTATTCGAGGTGCAAAAACTCCTGCAGCTCGGGTTCACCCTGGGCCGTCTTGTTGCCCACGTCCATGTTGATCAGGCCGCGGTAGCGGCCAATGCCGTGCGCGGAGTGCACCACCGGGTCGCCCAGGTTGAGCTCGCTCAGGTCCTTGATCAGCGCTTCGACATCGCTGACCTGCTCCTGCTTCTTGCGGCGGCGCGTGGTGGGGCCAGCAGCGAACAGTTCGGTTTCGGTGACGAAGTCAATGCCGCCGCCATGCGAACCGACAGACTCCAGCCAGCTGAAACCGGTGTTCAGCCCGGCTGTGGCGATGCCGAATTTCTCGTCGCTGGATAGAAATTCAGCCAGCGAGTCAAACGCAGGCGGGTTCACCTGCGACGCCCGCAAAAAGTCCAGCAGGCTCTCGCGGCGGCCATCGCTCTCGGCCAGCACCAGAATGCGATGCTGCGTGTTGCGCGCGTGAGTCTTCAGCCGGGCCAGCGGGTCCTCAGAGCCGCGCACCACGGCCATGGGCGGCAACGCGGCGATGTCCACATAGTCTGTGGATTCGCCCGACGGTGACGTGGCCTTGATGGCCAGCTGCGCGTAGGCATTGGCACGGGCATAAAACTGCTCAGTGCCCAGAAACAGCGCGTCGGGTGGCAACACCGGTCGCTCCGGGTCGGTTTGCACCAGGCGGTAGCGGTCTTTGGTGTCCTGCCAGAAATGCTGGAAAGCGGGTTCCAGGTCGCCATGCAGCACCACGGTAGCGTCCGGCCCGAGGTAGTCAAACACCGTTGCAGTGTCGTCAAAAAACAGTGGCAGGTAATACTCGATACCGGCGGTGGCGACGCCGTTGCCAATGTCCTTGTAGATGCGGCTCTTGGTGGGGTCACCTTCGAGCAATTCGCGCCAGCGGCTGCGAAATTTGGCGCGGGCCGCATCGTCCATCGGGAACTCGCGGCCTGGCAACAGTCGCACTTCGGGCACCGGGTACAGGCTGCGCTGGCTATCAGGGTCAAAGGTGCGGATACTGTCGATCTCGTCGTCAAACAGATCCACGCGGTAGGGCACGGGCGAGCCCATGGGGAACAGGTCAATCAGCCCACCGCGCACCGCGTACTCACCCGGGCTGACCACCTGCGACACATGGCTGTAGCCCGCCAGCGTCAGCTGGGCCTTGAGTTTGGCCTCGTCCAGCTTTTGTTTGACCTTGAACTGAAAGGTGTAGCCTGCCAGAAAACTGGGTGGCGCCAGGCGATACAGCGCGGTGGTTGCCGGGATGACCACCACGTCGGCGCCGGTCTCCTTGTCACGCTGGCTGATGCGCCACAACGTGGCGAGGCGCTCGCTGATCAGGTCCTGATGTGGCGAAAAAGTGTCGTAGGGCAGGGTTTCCCAGTCCGGGAACAGGGCGCAGCGCAGTTCAGGCGCAAAAAAAGCCATCTCTTCGATCAGCCGTTGGGCATCGGTGGCGTTCGCGGTGACGATGGCCATCAGCCGGTGCCCGGCTTTCTCCCGTTGACCCAATTGCGCCAGCAGCAGGGCATCTGCCGAGCCCACAGGACGGGGCAGGGTAAAGCGTTTGCCGTTGACTAGTTTGGGTAATTCCATGAATCGTTGCGGGACAGATCAGTTAAGTGACACACCAATACCAAACACCCCCGGCCGGTCAGGGCAGGGGGTGTGCGTGACTTGATTTTAGAATGGCGCACCGCATCATGACGCCGAGCCCCCAAATTTCTTCCAATCCGTCGGCAGCAGAGGCACGTCAGCCACGGCTTTGGGCGCTGATTCCCTGCGCCGGCAGCGGCAGCAGGGCCGGTGTGGAAACACCCAAGCAATACCAGGTTGTGGCTGGTCGACCGATGGTGGCGCATACATTGGCTGCTTTTGCGTCTGTAGCCCGTGTGCATTGCACCTTGCTGGTGCTGGCGCCTGGCGACAATTTTTTTTCAGATCATGACGAACTGTTGCAAGGGATTTCCTCAGACGCTCCCATATTGATAGCTGCTTGCGGAGGTTCCACGAGGGCGGCAAGCGTTTTGAACGGTCTGCATGCCCTGCTGGAGCAGGGTGCTGACCCTCAGGACTGGGTGCTGGTGCACGACGCAGCGCGCTGCCTGATCACGCCCGAATTGATCAACAGGCTGATCGACGCCTGTGAGCGGGATGCCGTGGGTGGCCTGCTGGCGCTTCCGTTGCCCGATACCCTGAAGATGGGCCTGACGGGAAGGGTGGCGGCCACGCTGGACAGAGCCGACAAATGGCTGGCGCAAACACCCCAGATGTTTCGCATTGGCCTTTTGCGTGAGGCGCTGGCCATGACGGGCGAGCGGGTGACCGATGAAGCCAGCGCAATGGAAGCAATGGGCCTGTCGCCCAAGCTCGTGCCTGGCAGCGCACAGAATTTCAAGGTCACCTACCCGGAAGACTTCGCACTCGCTCAAGCGGTTTTGCAGGCGCGGTTGAGTGCAGGTGGCGCTGCCAGAAACCGGTTGAACAAAGGAAACGCAGACTATGACTACCCCTGACGCCAAACCGTCCCGACTGACCATTCGCGTGGGTGAGGGCTGGGACACGCATGCGCTGGTGCCGGGGCGCAGACTCATTCTGGGTGGTGTGGAGATTCCGTATGAGCGCGGGCTGATGGGGCATTCGGATGCCGATGTGTTGCTGCACGCCATCACCGATGCACTGTTGGGTGCAGCCGCGTTGGGCGACATTGGCACACATTTTCCCGATACCGATGAGCAATTCCGTGGAGCCGACTCGATGGTGCTGATCACCGAGGCGTTGCGCCGCGTTCGTGAGCGGGGGTTCGATGTTGGCAATATCGACTGCACGGTGATTGCACAGGCCCCGAAGCTGATGCCCTGGATACCGCTGATGCGTCGCAACATCGCGCAGGCACTGGCTATTTCAGTTGATCAAATCAATGTGAAGGCCAAGACAGCCGAGAAAATGGGTCCCGTGGGTGAAGGCAAGGCGATGGAAGCACGCGCAGTTGCGTTGCTGGTGGGCCAAACCTGATCAGCTTGTTGCTTCGGTCTGACCCCAGGTGTCTGATGATGGCGGCTGAGCCCGCCTGAGTTTGATGTGCGCGGCCAGACCACCGGACGTGGTGTTGGCCAGTGCAAACCGGCCCATCATGCGCTGAACCGTTTTGTCCACGATGGACAGGCCCAGGCCAGCGCCGGTGGCTTCGGTACGCGCCTCGTCCAGCCGGAAAAAGGGTTTGGTCAGGCTGGCCAGCTTTTCTGCGGGAACGCCCACACCGTGGTCCCGGAATTTCATCAGAACCCATTCGTCGCGCTCTTTGGCGGCAATGTGCACATGGGCGATGCCCGTCTTGCGGCTCTTGCCGTAACGACGGGCATTCTCCAGCAAATTGGAGATCACGCGACGCAACTCGACATCGTCGGCGAGTACCCAGATGTCGGGCGGCACATCGAGCGTGACGCGAATATCAGGACGCTCCCGGACCGAATACGTGCAGGCCTCCAGCACGGCGTCCAGCGAGACCGGGGACAGCTTGACGTGATCCGGGCGTGCATAGTCCAGAAACTTGTCGATGATGGCGTCAAGCTGCTCGATGTCGGCCACCATGTGTTCGCGTGCATCTGAATCCGCCACGCTCATTTCGGTTTCCAGCCGCAACCGGGCCAGCGGGGTGCGCAGGTCGTGCGAAATGCCGGCGAGCATGACCACCCGGTCCTGCTCAATTTTGGCCAGTTTCTGGGTCATGCGGTTGAACCCGATGTTCACCGCACGAATCTCACCGGTGGTCACCGTCTCATCCAGCGTGCTGGCCTCAAAGTCTCCTTCGCGTACCTTGCCCGCTGCAAAAGACAACTCTTTCAATGGGCGGTTGATCAGCCGTGCGATCAGCGCGGCACCGGCCAGCGAGAGAACGGCTGCCGTGATAAGCCAGATCAGCCAGGTGCGGCCGCCCGTCTGGTTGAAGCGGGCCCGGTCGGTCTGCATCCAGTAGTTGTCACCGTCAATGACAAAACCCACCCACAGGCCGTCTTCCTTGTTCACACTGTTGGCGACTAGGGTGCCCGGGCCCAACCGGGCCATCAGTTCCTGGGAGATGCGTTTGCCCAACGTGTCGGTGTCAAAGGGTTCGTACTTGTCGTCGGGCTCGCGCGGAACGATGCGCACACCTTCCTGCTCGGTCATCGTCTTGATCAGTGACACCCTGGCGATGGCGTCGGCGTGGACCAGCGCGGCGCGGCTCAAATTGACCAGTGACGCGATCTGCTGGGCAGTCTGGATTGCGCGGGGCTCGAACTCCAGTGCGCGCAGGGTTTGCAGCCAGGCCAAAATGCTGCCGGCCAGCAACAGGGCGAGCAGAAAAAATGTGCGCCAGAACAGGCTCAGCCCGGCGCGGGCGTCGGAGACAAGATCTCCCATGCTGGTTTCCAGCGGTGCCGGAACCGATACATCAGGAAGGGTGTTGGTGGAATCAGTCAATCAGTACTACCTGCCCGGCGAACATCAAACCGCAGGGGCTGGACGGGGTGGGCAACGCCCTGATTTTACCTGCTGATCAGTTGACACCATCGGGAACAAAGACGTAACCCAGTCCCCAGACAGTTTGAATGTATCTTGGCGCGGCCGGGTCGGTCTCCACCAGCTTGCGAAGTCGCGACACCTGCACGTCCAGACTCCGGTCGAAGGGCTCAAATTCACGGCCGCGGGCCAGCTGGGCCAGCTTTTCGCGTGACAGCGGTTGCCTCGGGTGGCGCACCAGTGTCTTGAGCATCGCGAACTCCCCGGACGTCAGCGGCAATTCATCATCACCCTTGCGCAGGGTCCGGGCGCCCAGGTCAAAGACGAATGGCCCGAAGGTGACGCGTTCGTTATCGGTGGATGGCGCACCCGGCGCTTCGGCAGCGGGCCGGCGTCGCAACACGGCATGCACCCGGGCCAGCAGCTCACGCGGGTTGAAGGGCTTGGCCAGGTAATCATCGGCGCCCACCTCCAGGCCCACGATGCGGTCCACGTCTTCACCCTTGGCGGTGAGCATGATGATGGGCGTCTTGTCGTTGGCTCCGCGCAGGCGCCGGCAAATGGACAACCCGTCTTCGCCCGGCATCATCAGATCCAGCACGATGAGGTCCACCGTTTCCCGCAACAGGATGCGTGTGAGCGACTTGCCATCTTCAGCCTGCAGCACCTCGAACCCTTCCTGGGTCAGGTAGCGTTGAAGCAACTCGCGAATGCGGGCATCGTCATCGACGACCATGATGCGATCAGTTCTGCTGTTTGAAGATGCCATGTTGATGACTATTGAATTTGTAACAAACGAATTTTGCAGTGGGGAACCGGCAAAGCAAACGGTTTCGATGGAGGGTTAACACACTGTTACAAATATCAGGGTGTCCGTATTCTTCTTTACCAAGAAAATGTGAACCACGCTGAAGCCTCCGTCGTTATGGACACACCATGAAGCAACTCCAACCCGCTTTGATCGCCTTGCTGCTCTGCGGCAATGCCGTGGCGCAGTCTGGACAAAAGCAGACGATCCGGTTGGCTCAGGCAGATATTTCTTCACCTGGTCACGTCGAAAAGTCAGAACTTGAAAAGGCCGAAGCGCTTCCCCCCGGAGAACAACGCCGCGCCGCTTTGCGTGCGGCGCTGAAATCCCAGCGCACGTCAGGCATCAAGGAAGACGGCGCTGCGACCCCCGAGCGAAGAATGACACCTGAGGAGTTGGCCGAGTTGCGTCTGGAGCTGCGCAAGCAGCGTCGTGGCACAACGACCGGGAAAACTCCGTGACACCCTCAAAACTACCTGGGCTGCTGGCAGCCGTTCTCCTCTCCAGTTCATCACTTTTTGCCGCACCGTCGAACCTGACGGAAGATCAGGCCCGTCACCTGTTGGTCCGCAGTGGATTTGCACCCACGCAGGCTGAGGTGGACCGCATCACCGGCCAGAGCGCGCAAAGAGTGGTGACCGACATCATCACACGCGCCAAGTCCGCGAAGCCCGCGCATCCCGCCCCGGATTTTGTGTCGCAGCCACCCCCGGTGGCCGGGCGTTACCTCAAGACCAAAGACGACCAGCAGGCGTTTCGGCAGCAGCAACTGCGGGAAGGTTTCGAGATCAAGAACTGGTGGATGCGGGAGATGATCGAGACGCCCGTACCGCTGCAGGAGCGCATGACGCTGTTCTGGCACAACCACTTCGCCACGTCGCAGCAAAAGGTGCTGCGCTCGCAGGCCATGTGGGTGCAGCATCAGTTGCTACGAAACAACGCTTTAGGGGATTTCCGGACCCTGCTGCATGCGGTTGCCAAAGACCCGGCCATGTTGGTTTACCTGGACGGTGCCAACTCGCGCCGCGAAGCACCCAACGAAAACTTCGCCCGGGAGGTGATGGAACTGTTCACGCTGGGTGAGGCCAGCCAGGGTGGCGGCTACACCGAGGCCGATATCAAGGAGGCGGCCCGCGCCTTCACGGGCTGGAGTGTGGACCGCGAAACCTTCCGGTTCATGAACCGTCCCAATTTCCATGACAACGGTTCCAAAACCCTGCTTGGCCACTCCGGCAATCTGGATGGTGACGCAGCGCTGGACGTCATGCTGGACCAACCCGCTGCACCGCGCTTCATTGTGACCAAGCTGTGGAAGGAATTCGTCTCGCCCACGCCCGATGCCGTCGAGGTGGAACGCATCGCCAAACGCTTTCGCAACCAGAACTTCGACATTGCCGTGGCGGTGAAAGAGCTGCTGCTGACCGATGTGTTCTGGTCGCCCGACAACCGGGGCAGCCTCATCAAGTCGCCGGTGGACCTGGTGGTGGGCACGGTGCGGCAGTTTGGTTTCAGCTACTCCGATGTCGCGCCGTTTGCGCTGAAATCGGCCCAGCTGGGCCAGAACCTGCTGTTCCCGCCCAACGTGAAGGGCTGGCCGGGCTACACCGACTGGATCAACGCCACCACGCTGCTGGAACGCAAACGATTTGGTGAGCAATTGTTTCGGGCCGTGGAGCCCCAGCGCGATGCGAAGCTGTCGATGGCCATGGCCTCTGACGCGGCCGACGACCCCGCAACCCCGATGGGGAAGATGACCCCCCGCGCCAAAATGATGGCCGAGTTCGCCGGTGGTGAAGGCAAGGGGAGCAACAAGCGGGCGCTGGGCGTGATGGGCCGTGAGGGCGTCATGCGGGTGGCCGATGCCGTGTCATCCATCCGGTTTGACCCGGACCCCTGGCTGGCGCTGTACGGCGGCCATGCGGACCGCGAGCCTTCTGACGAGTCAAAAGAAAGGTTAGCCCGCGTGATGCTTGCGTCGCCAGCTACACAAACCATAGCAAGTGGCACTGTGGGTGTGGCGTACATCCGCACCCTCACGCTGGACCCCGCCTACCAACTCAAATAGGAGCCTGACATGAAACGCAGACATTTTCTGAGCGCGTTCAGCTCCGCCACGGGTGCCGCCTTGTTGACCAGCCACGCACCCGGCTGGGCGCAGGGTGTGGGCCAGCGCGCCGCCAGTGCCAGTGACCGCATCCTCGTGCTGGTCGAGCTCAAAGGTGGCAATGACGGCCTCAACACCGTGGTGCCCTATGCCGACGACACCTATTACCAGCTGCGCAACGCCATCGCCATTCGCCGGGAAGAAGTGCTCAAGCTCGACAGCCGTGTGGGTTTGCACCCCGAGCTCAAGGCCGCCCTGCCAATGTGGGAAAAAGGCGAGCTGGCCATCGTGCAGGGCGTGGGTTACCCGCAGCCGAACCTGTCGCATTTCCGATCCATCGAGATCTGGGAAACCTCATCCAAATCAGCGGAGTACCTGGACGACGGCTGGGTAGCGCGCGGCATGAAGGCCGGTTACGGCGGCCGGGCCAAATTCACTGCTGACGGTGTGCTGATTGGCGGCAATGACCTGGGCGCGCTGGCGGGTGCTCGCGCTGTCACACTCAACAACCCCGAGGCCTTCATCAACCAGGCGCGTTTCGCCATGCCCAACCATGCGCAGGGCAATGCAGCGCTGCAGCATCTGCTTAAAACAGAAAACGACGTCAGCGATGCGGCCCAAGGTCTGCGCAGCGAGAAGTTCAACTTCGTCACCGAGTTCCCGCAGGGCGCTTTTGGCAACGGCGTGCGTGCCGCCGCGCAGGTTGTGGCTTCGCAAAAAGGCAAAGGCGGTGTGCCGGTGGTTGTGCTCACGCTGGGCAGTTTCGACACGCACCAGAACCAGCCCGGTACCCATGCCAACCTGCTGAGGCAACTGGGCGAAGGGCTGGCCGCGCTGCGCAGTTCGTTCACCGAGCTGGGCGCCTGGGACCGCACGATGGTGATGACGTTCAGCGAATTTGGCCGCCGGCCACGGCAGAACAATTCCAACGGCACCGACCACGGCACCGTGGCGCCGCACTTTGTGGCGGGTGGCGCGGTGCGTGGTGGCCTGTACGGCCAGGCGCCCGACCTCAACCGTCTGGACAGCTCGCAAAACATGGCCTACACGACCGATTTCCGCCAGATGTACACCACCGTGGCGCGCGACTGGTGGGGTGTGAACCCCGAAGACGTGGTGCGTGGCCGGTTTGAGCCGCTTCAATTTTTGAAAACCTGAAATACCGACTGACTCTCATGAAATACGCTACAAAATATATAGCTACTCTCGCAATGCTGGCAGGTGCTAATGGCCTTTTTGCCCAGCAAATTCCAGCCAGTGCACCGCAAAACGTGGTGCAACTGTCGGCCAGCGGCTCGGTTGAAGTGCAGCAGGACATGTTGTCCATCTCCATGAACACGGTGCGAGATGGCGCCGATGCCAACGCGGTGCAGACCCAGTTGAAAACCGCGCTGGATGCTGCGCTGACGATTGCCAAGGCGGCAGCCGTGCCCGGCCAGCTGGATGTGCGAACCGGCAATTTCAGCCTGTACCCGCGCTACGGTCAGAACGGCAAGCCCATCGGCTGGCAGGGCACAACCGAGCTGATTCTGGAGGGCCGAGACATCGCCCGCATCAGCACCACCGCCGGCAAAATTCAAACCCTCACCATGGGCAACGTCGGCTTCGGGCTCAGCCGCGAGCAGCGGACCAAAGTGGAGGGTGAAGCCCAGACGCAGGCCATTACCCGCTTCAAGGCCAAAGCGGGTGACATAGCAAAGACTTCGGTTTCACCGGCTACACGCTGCGCGAGGTGTCGGTCAACGCCAACGACCAGGGCTTCAACCCCAACCCGCGCGTGATGGCCATGCAGGCCAAGGCCATGTCGTCTGACGCACCGGTTCCGGTGGAGGCGGGCCGCACCACGGTGCTGGTTACGGTATCGGGTTCGGTGCAACTGAAGTAAGCCGCCAAACGAAGCTGTAAAAACACGGCTGTAAACCCGGTTGTTTTGGGGCATCCCGCCAGGGTGAACGGCGGATACTGCTCCGATGTCCGTTCTATCCCCCAAGCAGGCTGCGCCCGTCACCATTGGCCGTTTCGAGACTCGGCGTGTCCTGGGGCAGGGTGCCCAATCCGTTGTCTGGCTGGCGTTTGACCCGCGGCTGGAGCGGGAAGTGGCGATCAAGCTCATGCGCACCCGCCATGGCGCGGATACCGACGCGCTGGAGCGTTGGCTTTCCGAGGCGCGCAGCGTCAGCCGTCTGGCCCACCCCAACATCGTGCCCGTCTTTGAAGCCGACGTGCAGGACCAGCAGCCCTATCTGGTTTTTGAATACGTACCGGGCCAGACGCTGGCGGCCCTGCTGGCGCAGCGCGGTACCTTGCCACCGTCCGAAGCGGTGGATTTGATGCTGGATGTGCTGGACGCGCTGACCGTGGCGCATGCGGCGGGCGTTGTTCACCGCGATTTGAAGCCTTCCAACATCATGGTGGACACAGCTGGCCGCGCCCGGGTGATGGATTTTGGTATCGCCAGCCAGATCGGCGCCGCCTCGTTGGGCTCCGATCCTTACCGGACCGCAGGAACACCCGGCTACATGTCGCCCGAAGCCAGTGGCGGTGGCGACGTTTCAGCCGGCACCGACATCTTTTCAGCCGGGCTGGTGCTGGCAGAAATGCTGTCGGGCAAACCGCTGGTGCCCACCAGCAGCAGTTCGCACCGGGCCATCTACCAGGTGACCCATGAGCAACTGGAACTGCCGGATGAATTGAAAGCACGGCTGGATGATTCGCTGCGGGCGGTGCTGGTGCGGGCACTGACCAGAGACCCGGCGCTGCGCCATCCGGATGCGCGGATTTTTCGCGATGAATTGAGCCGGTGGCGCACGCCACCCGCGGCCGCTCCTGGTGATTCGGGTGGCGGCAGTTCTGGCGCCGCCGCCAGTGGCACGCTGGAATTCCTGCTGCGCCGCATGCGGCACAAGAGCGACTTTCCGGCCCTGTCGGATTCTGTGGTGCGCATTCAGGGCATCGCCAGTTCCGAGAGCGAGAGCGTGGGCAGTGTGACCAACGCCATCCTGAAGGATGTGGCGCTCACCAACAAACTGCTGCGTCTGGTCAATACCGCCCACTATGCGCGCGGCGGCAACATCAGCACCGTGTCGCGCGCCGTTACGCTGGTTGGGTTCAACGGCATTCGCAACATGGCGCTCAGCCTGGTGATGCTGGAGCACATGCAGGACAAGGCCCACGCCCAGCTGCTGAAAGACGAGTTTTTGCGTTCGCTGATGGCCGGCTCGCTGGCGGGCGAGCTGTGCCCCACGCAAAAAGACAGCGAAGAGGCCTTCATCGGCGCCATGTTCCAGAACCTGGGCCGCATGCTGGCCGAGTTTTACTTTCCCGAGGAAGCGCGCGAAATCCGGTCGCAGGTGTCGTCCCGAAAAAATCCGGTGGACGAGGCCACGGCTTCGCTCAATGTGCTGGGGCTCGGCTACGAGGCTTTGGGCATGGGTGTGGCCAAGGCCTGGGGCCTGCCGCAGGGCATGCGCCACTGCATGAAAAAGCCCACAGGTGAGCCGCCCGTGCGACCACCAGGGGATGCGCTCGAGCGCATGCGCTGGACAGCACAGGCTGCCAACGACATTGCCGACACCCTGCTCACCAGCGATCCCAAAGACGTGGACAGCCGCCTGGCCGAGTTGGCCCAGCGCTACAGCCGCACGCTGGGTGTCAGCCCCGCCGATGTGAAATCCGCCACCGTGAAAGCGCGCCAGAAGCTGGTTGACCTGGCAACCGCCATGGACATCAAGGTGCAGCGGGGTTCACCAGGGGCCAACCTGCTGATGACGCCCGAGAACGCGACGACCACAGTTTCTGTGAAAGGGCCGGAAGAAACCCACGACGCGCTGCAGTCCATGGAACTGCAGGCCACGCAGGCAGTGCCTGCTGCGCAAAGTGGCGTGGCGGCGGCAGAAGAGCACCGGCGCGTGACCGACATGCTGGCCGCCGGCATCGCCGACATCACCAACCTGATGGTGGAAGACTTCAAGCTGACCGATGTGCTGCGCATGATCATCGAGACGATGTTTCGCGCGATGGATTTTCAGCGCGTGGTGTTTTGCCTGCGTGACCCCAAGACCGAGTCGCTGACCGGGCGGTTTGGCCTGGGCGCGGAGGTGGAGCGTGTGGTGGCGCAATTCAGGGTGTCGCTCAAGGCGGCCAATCCTGATCTGTTTGCCGTTGTGTCCGTCAAAGGTGCGGACACGATGATCAACGACGCCACCGAGGCCCGCATCGCCAACCGCCTGCCAGCCTGGTATCGGCAGTCCATCAACGCACCCACGTTTTTGCTGCTGCCGCTGCAGATGAAGGGCGCGCCGTTTGGCTTGATCTATGCGGACAAGGCGGCGATGGGGGCTTTGGCGCTGGACGAGAAGCAGCTGGCACTGCTGCGGACCTTGCGCAATCAGGCGGTGATGGCGTTCAAGCAGTCGAGCTGAATTTCCCTTGTTGTCTTTGGTTGGCTAGCGCGCCGGGCGTCCGCGTCGTGTCCACTGCGCATCTCGCGGGCGGCTGGGTTTGTGTTTTTAGGTTGCTGCTTTAACGCTGGGGTTGACGTGCTGATTTTGTGGCAACCGCGAACAGCTTCGTTACCCCGTCGCAGCCACCCGACAGGCCTGCGGAAGGGTTTGGCTGGGTTTATAGAAAATCTTTCACTCAATGAATTGCTATTAATATAGTAGCTACTCACGCATAACTGGCTGGGTCTGATGCCACATTTGGCTTCTAAATTTCAAGGATTTATCTCTTCCTGGAGGTCTAATTCGTATCTGTCGTTGATCCTATAGATCGTCCGGACCCCGCCCTTTGGCAGTTCTTCATTTGCCACATCGAAAAACCCAGTCGCCAGCAATACGGCTTTAAGGGTCGGTAAGCTATATCGGTTTCTCAGATCTTCAAGTTCATCGGACGCCTCTCGGCCAATCAAGTTCGCAGCCGTGTTGAAAAACGCTTCCAAGTGCCAGAGTCTGCTGAAGGGGCCGTAGGCGGTGGCCGCCGCATGTTTGACTTAGTCAATTCGAAAGACCGGCGCACTTCCCCTCAAGTAGGCCAACTAAATTGCTGATCTGTCTCCGGCGATGCCAAAGGGGAACTCCTGCAAATGTTCTTGCTGGGGGGCCCCCCAACTTTCTTGAACTAGAAGCTTGCCACAGTCTGAAGTTTGATCCAGTCATGCGCATGACTTCAGTTGCTGCCATCCAGATTCGCGTCGCGATTGCGCTGGTCGTAGTCCCGCCTCGCTGAAGAATGCCAGCGTGGATAAAAAAATTAAGTGGATGAATTCATTTGCGAGCATTGAACCGAGAGCCCGCGATTTCCCAGGTCAGTGGTCCGATCTATGCTTCCGGCATGACCAAACCGTTGCCATCTGTTCTGATGCCAGGGAAAACTCATCCAAATTTCTTTGACCTTGTCAATCCAGTTGCTGGTCCTCTGTGATCTTTTCCACTAGGAAGCTGCAACACCGCGTCCTTTGTATCAACATTACCCAGATCGTTGCATTCCCATCGTGCTTGTGTTCAGTACGCAACTAATGCTGTTTTCCGACCTGAGCTGCCATCTTGCTTGCAGGTCCGACAGGCATGGAGAGCACCGTAAGGCGCTTCAACAGATCTTCAACATACTGGAGGTTCACGACATTCCTGCCAACGCGTCGCAGAAGCTCGTCTGTCTCCGGTGTACGTAGATGAGGTCGAATTTGCATCAGTGAAAAGATGACGACGGTGGCGAACCGCTGTAATTTGTTGCTTGAAATATCATCGCATTTATCAAACCCGTGCTGATACGACCCAGTTGGCCGGCTACTCACGCATATGCCCGACAATGGCTAGGACGTCACATTTGACCCCCAAAGCCGGCCAGTTTTAGCTTTAATACGCACCACCCAGCCACCATCCTTGTTCCACGCCACGCCACGCCGCGCACGTTGTTGCCGGCGGGGGAGCAGAAGAACAGGGCCATTTCGCCCAGCTCTTAGGGGGCGGTGCCTGCAAAAGCTTCCATGTCTGCCACCAGCCAGTTGACCAGCGCCTGAATCCGGGCCAGCCGGTATTTGCGTTTCGGGATGAAAGCCCTAAACCAGTTTTCCTGCAGGGGAAAACCTGGCAGCAGCGCCAGCAGTTCCCCGCGGGCCAGAGCTTGCCGCGCCAGATAGGCGGGCAGGGCGGCAATACCCATGCCCTTCTTGACTGCGTCCAGCAGGGTGAGGTTGTCGTCCACCGTGAGCCGGGGTGTGACTTCCACGCTGAGCGCGCCCCGGCTGCTCTGAAACTGCCAGACATGCCCGCTGGGCGCAAACACCAGGCAAGCGTGTTCGATCAGCTCCCGGGGGTGGCTGGGCGCACCATGCCGGTCGATGTAGGCGGGGGCGGCCACCAGCTGCGGGCTGGCCGAACACAACGGCACGTCCACCACGCCTTCGTAGCTGGCGCTGCGCCCGCTGATGGCGATGTCAAACCCCTTTTCTTCCGGATTGCTGGACAGATCCACCAGCGCCAGCTCCAGGGTGATGCGCTCATGCTGTGCCACAAAGGCATTGAACACGGGTCCCAGGTGCATCATGGTCAAGGTGGTGGGTGCCATCACGCGGATATGGCCTTCGAGTTTGCTGTCGTCACGCTGCACGCTGTGCACCAGGTCGTCAAAATCCGCCATCACGCCCGTGGCACGGCCCTGCAGCTGCTCGCCGGCCTCGGTCAGGGTCACGCTGCGGGTGGAGCGCTCGAACAGGCGGGCGCCCATGGTTTTTTCCAGTTGTGCGATGCGCTTGGCCACCACCGACGGCACCACGTGCAAATGCCGGGCTGCCTCGGAAAACCCGCCATCGCTGGCGACTGCGAGAAAGGTTTTCAGATTGGTCATGGTGTCCATTGATCTGTTCCAAATCGAGATAAGTGAAAACTATAAATACATTCACTATTCTCCAGCATGAATCAATAAACTGGCGGGGAAACACATTTTTCAACCCACAGACGAATCAAAACCCATGACTACGCAATCTCTGGAACAAAAAATCAAAGAAGCCGGCAATCCCGTCACCATGCTGCGCAACTCCCAGGCTGGTGCCTATGTGTTTCCCATTGCGCCGGAGTTCTCGAACTGGCGCGATGAGCAGGAGGCGTGGCGCAAAACAGCCATTCTGTTTGACCAGTCGTATCACATGACGGACCTGTATGTGCAGGGGCCGGACACGGTTCGCCTGCTGAGCGATTTGGGTGTCAACAGCTTTCAGGGCTTCAAGCGTGACAAGGCCAAACAGTTTGTGGCCTGCAACCACGATGGCTACGTGATTGGCGATGGCGTGTTGTTTGCGCTGGAGGACGACAAGGTGGTGCTGGTGGGGCGGCCGCCCATCTCGAACTGGGTGCACTTCAATGCGGTGACCGGCGGCTACAACGTGAAGGTGGAGCGTGATGAGCGCAGCCTGGCCAACCCCATGCAGCGCAAGCTCTATCGGTTCGAGGTGCAGGGCCCCAATGCCTGGAAGATTCTGGAGAAGGTCCATGGCGGCCCCATTCCAGACATCAAATTTTTTGCCATGGGCGAGATCAACATCGCAGGGCGCAAGGTGCGCTGCCTCAAACACGGCATGTCGGGGGCGCCGGGTCTGGAGTTGTGGGGGCCGAAAGAGGAGGGTGACGAAATCCGGGCAACGCTGCTGGAAGCCGGCAAAGAGTTTGGCCTGCGGGCCGGTGGGGCGCGCGCCTACTCGACCGTAGCCATCGAATCTGGCTGGGTGCCATCGCCCATGCCTGCCATCTATTCGGGCGAAAAGATGCGTCCCTATCGTGAATGGCTCACAGCCAACAGCTTTGAGGCCAAAGCCTCGCTGGGCGGAAGCATGGTCAGCGACAACATTGAAGACTACTACCTCACGCCCTACGACCTGGGCTATGGCGGCTTCACCAAGTTCGACCACGATTTCATCGGTCGCGCGGCGCTGGAAAAAATGGCTGGCAAGCCGCATCGCAAAAAAGTTACCCTGACCTGGAACAGCAACGACGTGATCCGGATTTTCTCCACCATGTTCCTGGCGGAGAATCGCGCCAAATACATGGACATGCCGGCATCGCATTACGCGACCCTGCCCTACGACAAGATCATGGTGGATGGCAAACAGGTGGGCATTTCCACCTACCCCGTTTACACCGCCAATGGACGTGTGTGGATTTCTCTCTCGATGGTGGATGCCGACTTCAGCGCCACTGGAACAGAAGTGACCGTCGTATGGGGTGAGCCCGACGGTGGGTCTTCCAAGCCTGTCGTAGAGCGCCATGTTCAAACCACCGTGCGTGCAACGGTTGGCCCGTGCCCTTTTTCTGACGAGGCTCGTATAAGCTATCGTCCGCACGAGTTAAAGCTGTAACGTTTTCATTTCACGCTTTCTACACCACAACAAGGAGACAAACATGGACAAACGTAGCGTCATCAAAGCCCTGGCTGCAGCACCTCTGGCGCTGGGCCTGCATAAGGCTGGAGCCCAGGGCACCCCTTTCAAAATCGGCCTTCTGGCACCGATGACGGGGCCGTTTGCCTCCACCGGCAAACAGATGGAGGCCGCTGCCCGGCTGTTCATGAAGCAAAACAGTGGCGCCGTGGCCGGGCGCAAGGTGGAACTGATCCTGAAAGACGACACCGGTGTGCCCGACATGACCAAGCGCCTGGCGCAGGAACTGGTGGTGAACGACAAGGTGGACGTGCTGGCCGGTTTTGGCCTGACCCCGCTGGCGCTGGCCACCGGCCCGATTGCCACGCAATCCAAAACCCCGATGGTGAACATGCTGGCAGCCACTTCAGCCGTGATTGATGCCTCGCCCTACATGGTGCGCGTGTCGATGACGCTGCCGCAGATCACGCTGGGCATTGCCGACTGGGCCCCCAAGAATGGCATCAAGAAGGTGGTGACCCTGGTGTCGGACTACGGCCCTGGCCTGGATGCCGAGCGCACCTTCAAGGATCGGTTTCTCTTTAATGGCGGGCAAATCCTCGACACGCTGCGCGTGCCCGTGCGCAGCCCCGACTTCGCCCCGTTCCTGCAAAAGGTGCGTGACCTGGCACCTGACGCGCTGTTTGTCTTCGTGCCATCGGGCATTGGCACTCAGGTGATGAAGCAATTCAACGAGCGTGGTCTGGACAAGGCGGGCATCCGCTTGATCGGCACGGGTGACGTGGTGGATGACGACATCCTCAACAGCATGGGTGACGTGGCGCTGGGCATTGTCACCTCGTACCCGTATTCCACGGCTCATCCTTCGGCCCTGAACAAGAAGTTTGTCGACGAGTTCAAAAAGGCCAATAACAACCTGCGACCCAACGCGGTGGCCGTGTTTGCCTACGATGGCATGCGAGTGATCTACGATGCGCTCAAGAAGACCGGCGGCAAGGGCGGCGGTGACGCCCTGCTGGCCGCCATGAAAGGCCAGATTTTCGAGAGCCCGCGCGGGCAAATCTATATTGATGCGAATACCCGTGACATTGTGCAGAGCGTGTATATCCGCAAGGTAGAACGCATCGGCGGCGCTGGCGGCGAACTCTACAACGTGGAGTTCCAGGAGCACAAGGATGTGCGTGATCCACCGCGGGCGAAATAGGGATTTTTGCTACATAATTAGTAGCTGCTAACGCATATCCGACGGGGGCTAGAGGCCAATTTTGCCTCTAAAAACGGCCAGTTTTACTGCTTTACTGCGCAACCCACCCGCCATCCATGTTCCACGCCACGCCGCGCACGTTGTTGCCGGCGGGGGAGCAGAAGAACACGGCCAGTTCGCCCAGTTCTTCGGGGGTGGTGAACTGCATGGAGGGTTCTTTTTCGCCTAGCAGCTGTTTGGTGGCAGCCTCGTTGGTGATGCCTTGTGCGGCGGCTCTGGCGTCCACCTGTTTTTGTACCAGCGGGGTGAGCACCCAGCCGGGGCAGATGGCGTTGCAGGTCACGCCGGTGGTGGCGTTTTCCAGCGCGGTTACCTTGGTCAGGCCCACCACGCCGTGTTTGGCGGCCACGTAGGCTGATTTTTCAGGCGAGCCGACCAGGCCGTGGGCAGACGCTACGTTGATGATGCGGCCCCAGCCTTTGCCGCCGTCTGCGGCTTTCATGGCGGGCAGCGCCAGGCGCGTGGCGTGGAAGGCGCTGGAGAGGTTGATGGCGATGATGGCGTCCCACTTCTCGATGGGGAAGTCTTCAATTTTGGCCACGTGCTGGATGCCGGCGTTGTTCACCAGAATGTCCACCCGCCCGAAGGTGCTGGCGGCGTAGGCCATCATGTCGGCGATTTCAGACGCCTTGCTCATGTCGGCGCCGTGATAGGCCACTTTGACACCCGGTGCAGCCACAGCGGCGATTTCGGCCTTGGGGCCGTCCACATCGCCAAAACCGTTCAAAACGATGTTGGCGCCCTGCTTGGCCAGGGCTTTGGCAATGCCCAGGCCAATGCCGCTGGTGGAGCCGGTAACGAGAGCAGTTTTTCCTTTGAGCATGGTGGTTTCCAGATGGTGGATTGCGATTGAATTAGGATGCAGGGAGCATGACAGTTCATTATCAAGCCTTTCATTTCACCACCCATGTCTGAACCTACGCTGAACGACGTATCCTGCCCCGACGCAAGCGGTGGCCACCGCTTGGCCTATTGGGAGTGGGGCGACCCCAACAGCGGCCACGTGATCGTGTGTGTGCACGGCCTGAGCCGCCAGGGGCGCGATTTTGACGTGCTGGCGCAGGCGCTGTGCGAAAGGGCGGACCACCCCATTCGCGTGATCTGCCCGGACGTGGTGGGTCGGGGAAAAAGCGACTGGCTGAAAGACCCGATGGGTTACCAGGTGCCCAGTTACGCAGCCGACATGCTGGCGCTGCTGGCCAAACTCGCGCCAACCCGGCTGGACTGGGTGGGCACCAGCATGGGCGGGCTGATTGGCATGGTGATTTGCGGGCAGCCTGATTTGCCTTTACCGCTACCGGTGAGCCGCCTGGTGCTGAACGACGTGGGCCCGGCCATCCAGTGGGAGGCCATCCAGCGCATCGGTCAATACCTGGGCAAGAGCGGGCGTTTTGCGTCGGTGGATGAAGCGGCGCAGGCCATGTGGGCCATTTCCAGCAGTTTTGGCCCCCACACGCGCGAGCAGTGGCTGGCGCTGTCCCGGCCCATGCTCAAAGCCATGACGGACGCGCAGGGTGGTTACGCCCTGCATTACGACCCCGCCATTGCCATTCCTTTTGGCTCGGCAACGCAGGAGTCCACGGCGCAGGGTGAGCAGATGCTGTGGAAGCTTTATGACAACATCAAGGCGTCCACGCTGCTGGTGCGTGGCGCACAGTCTGATTTGCTGACTGCGGCCACGGCGCTGGCGATGACCGGGCGTGGGCCCAAGGCGAAGCTGGTCGAGTTTGAAGGCGTGGGTCACGCGCCCACGCTGATTGCCGACAATCAGGTTGATGCGGTGGCGTCGTTTCTGCTGGCACCGTGGCTGGGGCCTATCGTTTGAGCTTGATGCAGTCCGGATGAAAAGTCTCACGCCTGAGCCCAACAGCGCGGCTCCCTTGCCCCAACTACTCGCCGCGACCGCGCAGAGTCTGCCTGCCGAGGTCAATGCGCTGGCGCGCGCCCGTGCGTTCGCCGAGCCCTTGCTGGTGGGTGAGTCGCTGGACACGGGTGAAAACATCCTGGCTCATGCCGATGCAGTGGCGGCCATCCTGAAGTCCATTGGCGGCTCCGAGGCCATGCAGGCGGCCAGCTATCTGGTGTATGCGTGCGACCATCTGAACAAGCCGCAGGAGGTGATTGCCAAGGCCTTTGGCGACAACTTTGCCGCGCTGGCGATGGAGACCACCAAGCTGGTGCGGGTGCAGCGCCAGGCGCGCATCGCGCAGGGGGCTGTCAACCGCGCGGCCACGCCCATTCCGATGGCGCAAACGGCCGCTGCGCAAACCGAGAACGTGCGCAAGATGCTGCTGGCGTTCTCGCGCGATCTGCGCGTGGTGATGCTGCGCCTGGCGTCGCGCCTGCAGACGCTGCGGCATTTTGCGCAGACCAAACTGCCCGTGCCCCCGGCACTGGCGGGTGAGTCGCTGCAGGTGTTTGCCCCGCTGGCCAACCGGCTGGGCATATGGGAAATCAAGTGGGAACTGGAGGATTTGTCTTTCCGGTTTCTGGAGCCCGACACCTACAAACAGGTGGCTGGTCTGTTGGACCAGAAGCGTGTGGAGCGCGAGGCGTATGTGGAACGCCTGCGCACGCAGCTGCAGCAGGAGCTGAAGAAAGAGGGCGTCAACGCCACCGTGCAGGGCCGCCCGAAACACATCTACAGCATCGTCAAGAAGATGCGCGGCAAGTCGCTGGGGTTTGATCAGGTTTATGACATCCGGGCGCTGCGCGTTATCGTGGCGTCCATCCCCGACTGTTATGCGGCTTTGAGCTGGGTGCACAACCATTTCCAGCCGGTGACCGAAGAGTTTGACGACTACATTGCCAAGCCAAAAGCCAACGGCTACCAGTCGCTGCACACCATCGTGCGCGATGAGTCCGGCCAGCCGATTGAAGTGCAGATCCGCACGCAGGCCATGCACGACCATGCCGAGCATGGCGTGGCGGCGCACTGGGCCTACAAGGAGGCCGGTGTCAAAGGGTATGGCGGTGTGTCGGCAGCAGGTGAATACGATGCCAAGATCGCGGTGCTGCGCCAGCTGCTGGCGTGGGAGCGCGACCTGTCTGGCGAACACGGCGGCGTGTTTGACGACCAGATTTATGTGTTGACACCCGACGCCGCCATTGTCGAATTGCCCCAGGGCGCCACGGCGGTGGACTTTGCCTACAGCGTGCACACCAACCTGGGCCACCGGTGCCGGGGCGCGCGGGTGGACGGTGCCATGGTGCCACTCAACACACCGCTCAAAAACGGGCAAACGGTGGAGGTGACAGTCGCCAAAGAAGGCGGGCCGTCGCGTGACTGGCTGAACCCCGAGCTGGGCTTTCTCACAAGCCACCGGGCCAAGGCCAAGGTGCGTGCCTGGTTCAATGCACTGGCGGCCCATGAAACGGTGGCGCGAGGCCGTGAAGCGGTGGAAAAGCTGTTGCAGCGTGAGGGCAAGACGGCCGTCAACCTGGAGCATCTGGCATCGCAGCTGGGCTTCAATTCAGCAGAAGACCTTTTTGCGGTGGTGGGCAAGGATGAGTTCTCGCTGCGCAATATCGAAACGGTGTTGCGCCCGCCCGAGCCGCGCCGCCCGCGCCCCCCCCCCCCCGAACCCGCACCGCGAGCCAGTGCTCCGGGGGGCCGGTGCGCTCAAAAAGCGCGGGCCCGGACAGACCGGGCTAAGGCGGCGGGCACTGGTGGTGGGTGGGGCGTGGACTTCGATGACCCAGCTGGCCGATATGCCGCAAGGAACCCGCGCCCCAGGCGCAAACCAACGATGCCATCACAAGCCTTTTTCCGCCGAGCACAGGCTGCAAAGCCTTGGGCGTGCGAGCGTTGACTTCAAGCCGCCCCCCCCCGCGCCCACCGGCGCGCGACATTTCACCATGGCTCGAGCTGATCGCCCCGGAACCAGAGTGGCCACCGCGTGATTGATGTGCGTGGGGGCAGCCAAGCCGCCCACGCCCACCGTTCGATGTAACGCGTGATGGCAGGCGCGGCCACACCCAGCGCGCTGGCCAGGCGGGCCTGGTTGAGCAGGTTGCCTTGTTGATGAGCCAGCATTTCCAAGGACCATCTGGCGGGCGTGGCGCAAACCCGGGCAAGACCCGCCAGGAGGTGCGCCGCCCCGGGGACCATCCCCCCCCACGGGTCGTCGATGATGCCGCCAGCACCTCAAACAAGCCTGGCGAGCGTTGAACACAGGTGGCCTGCTGCCCGCAGCGTGGCAGAGCTTGGATGGTGTGCGGGCAGCAGGCTCGGCCGGCGGCTATTTTTCGCCTGTGACGGGACACAACAAACACACGAGCACTTTCATGGCAATCTGGTCTGAGCAGGTTCTGAATCCCGGAGTCAAAAACCGCGAGGTCTTTGGCTGGGCGATGTATGACTTTGCCAACTCGGGCTACACCACGGTCGTGCTCACAGCGGTGTTCTCCGCTTATTTTGTGGGCTCGGTGGCGGGCAAGGCCGAATGGGCCACGTTTGCGTGGACGCTCAGCTTGTCCATCTCTTACGCCATCGTGATGCTGACCATGCCGTCCATTGGCGCACTGGCCGATTTACGCGCTGCCAAAAAACGCTTTTTGCTGGTCACCACGGTCGGGTGCGTGGCGGCAACGGCCGCTCTAGCCTGGGTGGGGCCGGGGCAGGTGGTGCTGGCGATGGTGCTGATTATTTTTTCCAACGCGTTTTACAGCTACGGTGAGTCGCTCTCGGCAGCCTTTTTGCCGGAGCTGGCCCGCAGGGATTCGCTGGGCACGGTGTCGGGCTGGGGCTGGAGCTTTGGTTATTTTGGTGGCATGCTGGCGCTGGGCATCTGCCTGGCGTACGTGCTGTGGGCGCAAAAGCAGGGCATGAAAGCCGCCGAGTTTGTACCGGTAACCATGCTGGTCACGGCAGCCATCTACGCCATGGCGGCCGGGGCGACCTTTGCGCTGCTGAAGGAGCGCGCAATACCGAAACCGGAAGCGCTGCGCCAAAGTAGTTTGAAAGCGTCCCTTCAGCAACTGACCGATACCCTGTCCAGGGCGCGCAGTTATCGTGATTTCACGTGGCTGCTGGTGTGTACCGTGTTCTATCAAGGCGGCGTGGCAGTGGCGATCACGCTGGCAGCCATTTATGCCGAGCAGGTGATCGGCTTTCTGCCGTCCGAGACCATGGTGCTGATCTTTGTGCTCAACCTCGCTGCGGCAGCAGGGGCGTTTGGCTTCGGTTTCTTTCAGGACCGCATCGGTCACAAGCTGGCGCTGTCCATCACGCTGGTGGGCTGGATTGCGACCTGTGTGATCGCTGCGCTCAGCGTGACCAAGGGCCAGTTCTGGTGGGCGGCGGCCATTGCGGGTGCGTGTATGGGGTCATCGCAATCGGCTGGTCGCGCGATGGTCGGCGTGTTCGCGCCAGAAAAACAGCTGGCGGAGTTTTACGGGTTGTGGACCTTTGCCACACGGCTGGCCAGCATCATCGGCCCGCTAACCTACGGCGCGATCACCTGGGCCACCGGCGGTAACCAGCGGGTGGCGATTCTGTCCACCGCGGTGTTGTTCGTGTTTGGCCTGCTGGCGCTGATTCCGGTGAATGTGGCGCGGGGCAGGGCTGCCGCTCACTGAGTGCCGAAAATCCGATCCCCTGCATCGCCCAGACCCGGCAGGATGTAGCCATGGTCGTTCAACTGCCGGTCAATGGCGGCGGTGTAGATGGGCACATCGGGGTGCGCGGCCTTCATGGTGGCAATGCCCTCGGGGCATGTCAGCAGGCACACAAACTTGATGGATTTCGGTTTCAGCGTTTTGATGCGCTCAATCGCTGCAACCGCCGAGTTGCCGGTGGCCAGCATGGGGTCCACGATGATCACATCGCGCTCATCCATCTCCTTGGGCATCTTGAAGTAATACTCCACCGCCTTCAGCGTTTTGGGGTCGCGGTACAAGCCGATATGACCCACGCGGGCACCGGGCACCACGCTCAGCATGCCGTCCAGAATGCCGGTTCCCGCCCGCAGGATGGACACCAGCACCAGTTTTTTGCCGTCGATCATCTTGGCGGTCATTTTCTCCAGCGGCGTTTCGATTTCAACGTCCTGTGTGGCCATGTCGCGCGTCACCTCATAGGCCATCAGCATGCTCAGTTCATTGAGCAGGCGTCGAAAGCTGTTGGTGCTGGCGTCTTTCTTGCGCATCAGCGTGAGCTTGTGTTGCACCAGCGGGTGGTCGAGCAGGTGAACCTGGCTGTTGGGATCGCTTGCAGTGTTGGTCATGATGTTTCCGTTGTTGATGGTGTTATTCACGTTGGGCGGGGTCTGATCACTTGCGCCCGCCGAAGATACCGCCCAGCACGCCGCGAATCACCTGGCGGCCCACCTCGCGCCCAATGGCACTGGCAGCACTTTTGAACATTTGCTCCCCCGCGCTGGCCCGGGTGCGCCGTGCGCCACCGCCGAGCAAACTGCCCAGACTGTCCAGAATGCCGCCGCCAGCCTGGGCTGGTTGTTCTTTGGCCACGGTTTTGGACATCTTGTCCACAGCCTCCTTCGCAGTGGCCTCGTCGGCCATGTGCGCCTGGGTGCGGCCTTTGATGGCTTCGAAGGCCGACTCCCGATCAGCCACTTTCTCGTACACGCCGGTCACGATGGAATTGGCGATCAGGGTCTTGCGCTGCTGCGCCGTGATGGGGCCAATCTGGCTGCACGGTGGCAACACGTAGACCCGCTCGGTCACGCCGGGGCGTCCTTTTTCGTCCAGAAAACTCACCAGCGCCTCGCCAACCGCCAGCTCGGTGATTGCCGTTTCGATGCTGAACTTGGGGTTTTGCCGCATCGTCTCGGCCGCTGATTTGACAGCTTTCTGGTCGCGTGGCGTGAAAGCGCGCAGCGCGTGTTGCACGCGGTTGCCCAGCTGCGCCAGCACCGAATCAGGCACGTCCAGCGCGTTTTGCGTCACGAAATACACGCCGACGCCCTTGCTACGCACCAGTCGCACCACCAGCTCAATGCGCTCCAGCAAAGCTTTGGGTGCATCGGTGAACAGCAGGTGCGCTTCGTCAAAGAAAAACACGATCTTGGGCTTGTCCAGATCGCCCACCTCGGGCAGGTTTTCAAACAATTCGCTGAGCATCCAGAGCAAAAAGGTGGCGTACATGCGCGGCGAGTTCATCAACTTGTCGGCAGTGAGGATATTGATCAAACCATGCCCTTTGGCATCGGTCTGCATGAAGTCTTCAATGTTGAGCATGGGCTCGCCAAAGAATTGGTCGCCGCCCTGGGCTTCGATCTGCATCAGCCCCCGCTGGATGGCGCCAATGCTGGCGGCGCTGATGTTGCCGTATTCGGTGGTGAAATCGGACGCGTTGTCACCCACCAGCTGGCACATGGCGCGCAGGTCTTTCATGTCCAGCAGCAGCAGACCGTCGTCATCCGCGATCTTGAACACCAGTTGCAGCACGCCCGCCTGGGTCTCGTTCAGATTGAGCATTCGGGCCAGCAACAGCGGCCCCAGGTCGCTGATGGTGGCCCGAACCGGGTGGCCCTGCTCACCATAGACGTCCCACAGTGTGACCGGGGATGCAGCAAATTCAGGAGTGGGGAGCGCGCGCTCCTTGATGATTTTGCCGAGCTTTTCCGACAGAACGCCGGCCTGTGAGATGCCGGTCAGGTCGCCTTTGACGTCAGCCATGAACACTGGCACGCCGATGCGGGAAAAGCCCTCGGCCATGGTCTGCAGCGTGATGGTTTTACCGGTGCCGGTGGCGCCGGTGATCAATCCGTGGCGGTTGGCTTTGTCCGGCCGCAGGAAGCACTGGACGTCGTTGTGCTGGGCAATCAGGATAGGGTCAGCCATGAAACTCTCAAAAAGTACAATTGAACCCGTAGCGTAACGAATTTTTGAAGGACTTCGCGTGGCAGGACACAGTAAATGGGCCAATATTCAGCACCGCAAGGGCCGGCAGGACGAAAAGCGGGGGAAGATCTGGACCCGCATCATCCGTGAAATCACGGTAGCTGCCCGCGCCGGCGGGGGCGATCTGAGCGCCAACCCCCGTCTGCGTCTGGCTGTGGACAAGGCCAAGGCGGCCAACATGCCCGCTGACCGCGTGAAATACAACATCGACAAGGCCACCGGGAATGCGGAAGGGGTGAGCTACGAAGAAATCCGTTACGAGGGCTACGGGATTGGCGGCGCGGCCATCATCGTGGACACGATGACTGACAACAAGGTGCGCACGGTGGCCGAGGTGCGCCACGCCTTCAGCAAAAACGGCGGCAACATGGGCACCGAAGGCTCGGTGGCCTTTCAGTTCAAACATTGCGGCCAGATGATTTTTGCACCTGGTACCAGTGAAGACGCCTTGATGGAGGCCTCGCTTGAAGCCGGCGCTCAGGACGTGATCACGGACGACGACGGCGCCATTGAGGTGCTGACTGACCCGGCCGACTTTGAGGTCGTGAAAGCTGCGCTGGAAACTGCCGGATTCAAACCCGAAGTGGCAGGGGGTCACCATGCGGGCAGAAAACACCATTGAGCTGGAAGGCGAAGACGCTGCCCGGATGCAGAAATTGCTGGATGTGCTGGAAGACCTGGACGATGTTCAGGAGATCTATCACAACGCTGCCCTATGAATATATTGGTTATCGGCGGCGGTGGCCGCGAACACGCACTGGCCTGGAAACTGGCCCAGTCGCCACGGGTGCAGATGGTTTATGTGGCGCCGGGTAACGGTGGCACCGGGCAGGATATACGCCTGAAGAACGTCAATGTGTCGGGTGTGGTGGAGCTGCGCACCTGGGCGCTGGCGAACAAGATTGAACTGACCGTGGTGGGGCCTGAAGCACCGTTGGCGGCTGGCGTGGTGGATGAATTCCGTGCACACGGCTTGCGGGTGTTTGGTCCGACTAAGGCGGCGGCCCAGCTTGAAAGCTCCAAAGCGTTTTCCAAGTCTTTCATGAAACGCCACGCCATTCCCACGGCGGAATACGAAGTGTTCTCGGATGCACAGGCGGCACACACCTACGTCGCCCAAAAAGGTGCGCCGATTGTGGTGAAGGCCGACGGCCTGGCAGCGGGCAAGGGTGTGGTGGTGGCCATGACGGAGGCCGAGGCGCATGACGCCGTCGACTTCATGCTGGTGGACAACAAGCTGGGCGTTTCCCACAACGTCGGTGGTGCACGGGTAGTGATCGAGGAATTTCTGCAAGGTGAAGAGGCCAGCTTCATCGTCATGTGCGACGGAAAGAACGCGTTGGCGCTGGCTACCAGTCAGGATCACAAACGACTGCTGGACGGCGATGAAGGCCCCAACACCGGGGGCATGGGGGCCTATTCACCTGCGCCGGTGGTAACACCCGAGGTGCATGCCCGTGCGATGCGGGAAGTGATTTTGCCGACGATCAAGGGTATGGAGCAAGACGGCATTCCGTTCACCGGGTTTTTATATGCGGGTTTGATGATTGATGCGCAGGGCCACATCAAGACACTGGAATTCAATTGCCGCATGGGCGACCCCGAGACGCAACCGATTCTGATGCGCCTTAAAACCGATCTGGTTGATGTGTTGTGGGCCGCGACCGAAACGGGACCACAGGGCCGGCTGGACTCGGTGGAACTGAAATGGGACCGGCGTACCGCACTGGGTGTGGTGATGGCCGCTGCAGGTTATCCAGCCGCGCCCCGTTCGGGTGACCTGATCAGTGGGCTGCCGAAGGAGGCAGACGATGCCATGGTCTTTCATGCCGGAACCATGCTGAAGGATGGCAGGATCGTCACGTCGGGCGGCCGAGTGCTCTGCGTGACGGCCCTGGCAGACAGTGTGAAACAGGCGCAGCACCGGGCCTATGAATATGCGCAGGGCATAGCGTTTGACGGCATGCAGTTCCGTACCGACATCGGATTTCGGGCCATCAAGAGCTGATGTCGGATTTCGAGCGGCCTTTCCCTCTGCAGTTCCGCGGCAGCGCGCTGGCGCGGTGGATACTGACCCTGTTCGGGTGGAAGGTGGAATTTGGCGGTTTGCCTGTGTCCCAGGGAGTCATCGTGGTGTATCCACACACGAGCAACTGGGATTTCATCGTGATGATCCTGGCCAAGTGGTCGCTGGGGGTGCCGGTTCAGTTCTGGGGCAAGTCCACGCTGTTCGACATTCCCCTGTTTGGCCGCTGGCTGCGGTGGGTGGGTGGGGTGCCGGTTGACCGGTCCTCGCCCCAGGGGGTGGTCGGGCAAATGGCACAGCTGCTGCGGGAAAAACGTGAATCTGGCGAGTACTTCTGGCTGGGCCTGGCGCCCGAAGGCTCCCGAAAGGCCAATCCCGGCTGGCGCAGCGGTTTTTACCATGCGGCGGTGCAGGCTGGTGTGCCGGTGGGTCTGTGTTCGCTGGATTATGGTCAGCGCAAGGTGGTGGTTCGGGACTTCATCAAGTTGTCGGGTGACCCGGCCATCGATTTCTTTCGCATCGCCCAGGCTTACGACGGTGTGGAAGGTCGAGTCCCCGGCAATGCGTCACCCATTCGGCTACTGGATGCATCAGTACCTCGTACAGAAACGATTGTGAAAAAGAAATGACCCTTACCGCCAGTCAGCAGACTCAACAGTCCCGCGTTCCGCTGGTCTGCGAATACCTTGTTGGTTTGCAAAGCCGCATCACGGCAGCGATTGCGCACGCTGATGGAACTGACTTTCGAGTAGATGCATGGACCAAAGGCCCCGGCGAGGCCTTACAGGGCAACGGCATCACACAGATTCTGGAAGACGGCCCGGTGTTTGAGCGGGCAGGGTGTGGCTTTTCGCATGTAACGGGCCCGAAGTTGCCCCCCTCGGCCACCCAGCACCGCCCAGAGCTTCAGGGAGCGCCGTTTGAGGCCATGGGTGTGTCGCTGGTGTTTCATCCCCGCAACCCGTATGTGCCCACCGTGCACATGAATGTGCGCATGCTGGCGGCAACCGACCAGCAGGGACGCGAGGTCTGCTGGTTTGGTGGTGGCATGGATCTCACGCCGTTTTATGGATTTGAAGACGACGCGAAGCATTTCCACGCCACCTGCAAGGCCGCGCTGGACCCATCGGGTGCGGACAAATACCCTCGTTTCAAAACCTGGTGTGACGAGTATTTCTACCTGAAGCATCGCCAGGAGCCGCGCGGCATTGGCGGTGTGTTCTTCGATGATTTTTCCGAGCTGGGTTTTGAAGGTGGTTTTGCGATGGTGCGCTCGGTCGGTGATGCCTTCCTGGACGCTTACCTGCCCATTCTGAACCGCCGCAAAGACACGGATTATGGTGAGCGCGAGCGCAATTTCCAACTGTACCGTCGCGGGCGCTACGTTGAATTCAACCTGGTGTGGGATCGTGGCACCCATTTCGGGCTTCAGTCAGGTGGGCGAACCGAATCCATCCTGCTCTCAATGCCACCGCTGGCAAGCTGGTCGTACCAGAACGTGCCGGACACCGGTTCACCTGAAGCTGAGCTGTACACCCGGTTCTTGCCGCGCCGGGATTGGGTGTGACTATCTCGGCAGCCCTTCGCCGGGTGGGCCTGTTCGGCGGCGCTTTTGATCCACCGCACGTTGCCCATGTGGCGCTGGTGAACGCCGCTGTAAGCCAACTGGCGCTGGACGAGCTGCGGGTACTGCCGACAGGCCATGCCTGGCACAAAACCCGCACGCTGAGCCCCGTTGAGCATCGGCTGGCCATGGCCAATGTGGCATTCGCTGACCTGGAGCGTGTGGTGTTGGATACACGGGAAACCCGGCGCAACGGCCCGAGCTACACGGTGGACACGCTACGTGAGATTCAGCTGGAACAACCCGGGGCAGAATTGTTCCTGGTGATCGGCGAAGATCAGGCTCGCGCTTTGACTACCTGGCACGAATGGGAGGAGATCCCCAAACTTGCTATAATTTGTGTAGCTGCTCGCGCATATTCCATGAGGGCTGAAGACCAATTTAATGGTCAATTCAGTGCTCCGCAGGCGTATCAGTCACGTTTTTGCACGCTGCAGATGCCCCTGCTTTCCGTCAGCGCAACCGATATTCGGTCCCGGATTGCCAGCCGTCAGGGCGTTGTCCCTCTGGTTGGCGAGCCGGTTGCGCGTTATATTGATCAACATCACCTCTACCAAACTGCCTGATGACTACTGAAACCGTTGCCAAAAAAGATATCCAGAAACTCCAGCGAGCCATCGTGGATGGTCTGGAGGACGTGAAGGCACAAGACGTTCAGGTCTTTGACACCGAACACCTCTCTGCCCTGTTTGAGCGGGTCATCGTCGCCTCGGGCACGTCGAACCGGCAAACCAAGGCGCTGGCGACCAGTGTGCGCGATGCCGTGCGTGACGCAGGGTTTGCCAAACCCCGCATGGAAGGCGAGGGCAATGGCGAGTGGATCATCGTGGACTGCGGGCAGGCCGTGGTGCACATCATGCAGCCCAACTTTCGCACCTACTACCATTTGGAAGAGCTGTGGGGCGAAAAGCCGGTACGTCTCAAGTTTGGCACGGCCAAACCGCTGGTGAAAGCCGAGACGGCACCCGCCGCACCGGCTGCCAAAGGGTTGCCCAATATCAAGCGATCCAGTGCTGCCAAGAAGGGTGCGCTGGAATTGAACCCACCCAAGCCCAAGACCCGTAAACCTGCGGTCAAGACGGGCGTCAAGCCAGCAGCTAAAACAACTGTTACCAAAGCCCCTGCCAAAAGCACCCGGGCTCCAGTGAAAACCGTGGTGGTAAAAGCCCCGGCAAAATCGGCTGCCAAGGCTGCCACCAAAGCCCCGGCAAAAAAAGCGCCTGCCAAAAAAGCAGCGTCCCGCAAAGCCTGACGTACTGGCTGTGAAGCTGGTCATTGTTGCGGTTGGCCAGCGTGTACCCGACTGGGCACAAACCGCCTGGGACGATTACGCCAAGCGATTCCCCCACGAGCTTCGGGTGGAGCTGAAGACCGTCAAGACCGAGCCGCGGGGTTCCAAAACGCTGGAAACGCTGTACGCCGCAGAGCGGGCGCGGATCGAAGGGGCGATTGCCAAAGGGTCCCGCATCGTCGCGCTGGACGAGCGGGGCGAAACGCTCACAACGGCTGCACTCGCCACGCGCCTGAAAACCTGGCAACTGGAAAGTGATGACGTGGCTCTGGTCATTGGCGGGCCAGACGGGCTGGACCCGGCTTTCAGAAAAGCGGCCCATGAGCGAATCCGCCTGTCTGACATGACCTTGCCACACGCCTTTGCGCGTGTACTGCTGATCGAGCAGCTTTACCGGGCCTGGTCGATCAATGCCAATCACCCCTATCACCGCGAGTAATTCGTGTGAGCGACTTTATCTATCTCGCCTCCCAAAGCCCGCGCCGTGGGCAGCTGCTGGAACAGCTGGGTGTGCGTTATGAACTGCTGCTGCCTGACGCTACGGAAGACGCTGAAAGCCTGGAAGTGATGTTGCCCAATGAAGCGCCAGCCCGCTACGTGCAACGGGTTACCCAATTAAAGTTTGAAGCGGCGTTGAAACGCCTCAAGCGGCGCGGGCTACCGGTAGCGCCTGTGCTGTGCGCCGATACCACGGTGGCGATGGGTCGGACGATTTACGGTAAGCCGGTTGATGCAAATGATGCGCGGCGGATGCTGGGCAAGTTGTCTGGCAAGACTCACCGTGTGCTGACTGCCGTCGCACTGGGGCTGGGTCGTCGGCGCCTGCAGGCCCTGAGCGAATCGCGCGTGACTTTTGCTCCCGTCTCCGTGCGCCAGATACGCGACTACGTGGCATCAAAAGAGCCGATGGGCAAGGCCGGCGCCTATGCAGTGCAAGGCAGGGCGGCGGCGTTTATTTCGTCCATCAGCGGCAGCTACTCTGGCATCATGGGGTTGCCGATGTTTGAGACAGCGCAGTTGCTGCGGCACTTTGGCATTCCACATTGACTGGTTCGTTTTCAAAACACACTCACCATGCAAGAAGACATCCTCATCAACTGGTCACCCCAGGAAACCCGCGTTGCGGTGGTTGAAAACGGCTCTCTGCAGGAATTGCATGTGGAGCGGACGCTGGAGCGGGGGCTCGTTGGCAATGTCTACCTCGGTAAAGTGGCCAGGGTGTTGCCTGGCATGCAGTCCGCATTCATCGACATTGGGCTGGAGCGTGCGGCATTTCTCCATGTGGCCGATGTGTGGAACCGCCAGCCGGACGGTGAGCCCCCGGGAATCGCCCGAATTGGGCAGCCACAAATTCCCATTGAGCGCCAGGTTTTCGAAGGACAAGCCCTGACGGTGCAGGTGATCAAGGATCCCATAGGGACCAAAGGCGCGCGCCTGTCCACCCAGATCAGCATAGCCGGACGATTTCTGGTTTTTCTGCCGCAGGATGACCACATTGGCGTGTCGCAAAAGATTCCGTCGGGTCAGCGTGATGAGCTTCGCGCCCGGTTGCAACGGCTGGCTGGCGCCGAGGGCGGCGGTTTCATTTTGCGGACCAATGGCGAAGATGCCAGCGATGCCGAGTTATCCGATGACCTGGGCTACCTTCGCAAAGCCTGGGCCCGTATCAAGGACGCCTCGGTCCGGTTGCCGCCGCTGTCCATCCTGCATCAGGACCTGAGCCTGCTGCAGCGTGTCTTGCGTGACCTCGTCAGTGAGTCCACCCAATCGATCAAGGTTGATTCGCGCGAGCAGTTTGAAGCGCTCAAAGGCTTTGGCCAGGAATTCATGCCCGCTGCTGCGGGAAAGCTCCAGCACTACAAGGGCGAACGCCCCATTTTCGATCTCTATTCGATTGACGACGACATTGCCAAGGCATTGGGCCGGCGTGTCGAGCTGAAGTCAGGTGGTTATCTGATCGTTGACCAGACGGAGGCGCTGACCACGGTAGATGTCAACACGGGCGGTTTTGTGGGAGCCCGCAATTTTGATGACACCATCTTCCGCACCAATCTTGAGGCGGCTCAGGCCATTGCACGGCAACTGCGCTTGCGCAATCTGGGCGGCATCATCATTGTGGATTTCATTGATATGGGTCGCGAGGATCACCGCGAGTCGGTTCTGTCGGAATTTCGCAAGCAGCTGGCGCGTGATCGCGTGAAGACCATGGCAGGTGGATTTTCCCAGCTTGGGCTGGTGGAGATGACGCGCAAACGTACCCGGGAGTCTCTGGCTCACATGTTGTGCGAGCCTTGTGCGGCCTGTGAAGGCAAAGGCATTGTGAAGACCGCCCGCAGTGTGGCCTACGATATTTTTCGGGAGATCCTGCGGGAAGCGCGTCAGTTTGACCCGAAGGAGTTTCGGGTGGTGGCGTCGCCCAAGGTCATTGAACTGTTTCTCGACGAAGAAAGCCAGCATCTGGCAGGTTTGAGCGAATTCATTGGCAAACCGGTCTCATTGCAAAGCGAGGCCGCGATGGGCCAGGATCAGTACGACATCGTGCTCCTGTAGCGCAGCCGGTCAGCCAGTGGACGGCAAGCCGAGCCGGTATAACCGGGAATAGGCCCCTTCCAATCCGATGAGCTCGGCGTGCGTGCCCATTTCCACGATGCGGCCCGCTTCCATCACGACAATGCGGTTGGCATGTTGCACAGTGGAGAGCCGGTGTGCGATGACCAGTGTTGTGCGTTGCTGCATCAGCCGTGCAAGGGCTTCCTGAACCGACCGTTCCGATTCGGTGTCCAGTGCGGAGGTGGCTTCGTCCAGAATCAGGATGGGCGCGTCTTTATAGAGCGCGCGGGCAATCGCCAGTCGCTGGCGTTGTCCACCAGACAGCTGCATGGCATTGTGGCCAACCAGGGTGTCCATGCCTTGAGGAAGTTCTGTGATGAAGTTGCCCAGGTTGGCTGCTTCCAGGCAATGCTGCACCCTGTCCCGGTCTGCCACCTGGCCCAGCGCAATGTTGGCGGCGATGGAGTCATTGAGCATGAGCACGTGCTGGCTCACCAGTGCAAATTGTGATCGCAGGGAGGTCAGGTTCCATTCGCGCAGATCGTGCCCGTCCAGTTGCACGCCTCCAGAGGTGAGATCAACAAACCGTGGCAACAGATTGACCAATGTGCTCTTGCCAGAGCCGGAGGGGCCGACGAGCGCAACGATTTCACCCGCCTTGACATCGAGAGTGACACTGTCCAGAGCAGGAGCAGGGCCGCTGCCATAGGTGACAGAGGCGAGTTCGAAATGGATGTCACCCCTTGCGCGGGCGACTGCGAAGCTGCCACCGGTTTCATCGGGTGTGAGAGACATCAAATCCAGCCCCCGCTCCATGGCCGCCAGTCCTCGTGTGAGGGTGTTGGCGACTTCAGACAGTTGCTTCAGCGGTGCAATCAACATCAGCATGGCGGTGACGAAGGCCACGAAACTACCAACCGACGTGGCACGGTCAGCACTCTGGACAAGTGCTACCGTGAGCACGGCCGACAAAGCAACGGCAGCCAGCAGTTGGGTCAGCGGTGTCATGGCGGCCGAAGCGGCAGTTGATTTCATGGACAGGCGCCGCAGCGATTCACCCAGCTGGAAAAAGCGGATCGCCTGCGAGGGTTGTGCGGCGTGGAGCCGGATGTCGCGATGTGCGAGCACATTCTCCTCAACTACATAAGCCAACTGGTCAGTCGCGTTCTGGCTGTCGCGGGTTACCCGAAAAAGCCGCTTCGACAAGGTGCGCATGACATACGCCACGGCCGGAAAGAGGCAGGCAACGATGAGTGTGAGCTTCCAGTTCAGATACATCAGGTAGCCCACCAGTGCGAGCAGCGTCAACGAGCTGCGTGCCGTCACCATCAGTGCACTGACCATCAGCCCCGAGCCGGTCTGAACTTCATAAACGATGGTGTTGGCCAGTGCACTGGAATTCTTGTCGGAGAACAGCGACATGCGCGCACCCAGCAACTTCCCGAACATCGCCTTGCGAAGCACCAGCAGGCCCTGGCTGCTGATCCTGGTCATGGCCAGTTGCGTTACAAAGCTGCTGAGGCCTCGCACGGCAAACAGCAGGATCAGTGACGCAGGAACAACCCACAGTTGCAGGGAACCCTGCTGGAATCCGCGGTCCAGCAACGGCTGCAGCAGCGCTGGAATAAGCGGCTCCGTCAACGCCATGATGAGGGTGCCAGCCACTGCCAGGGCCCATACGGACAGGGGCCGACCGAAATAGGGCCACAGGCGTGCCATTCTCTGGAACAGGCTTGCCGGTAACGGAGATGGAACTTTCAGCATGGGTCCAGATCGGATTTTGAGTTGGCCTATTATCATGTGCGATGAGGTTTGCTTTGGTGCTGCGTAGGGTCAGGTGCATCGGGTCACGTGTTACGCTCAAGCGCATCCGGCTTGTACCGGGGTTTTCTTTCAGCAAGGTTTTTCAGCCAAGATGAATAGCAGTTTATTTTTCTCGCTTGCCCGTTATTTCAATCGCGGCCTGGTCGGCTTTTTGCTGGCTTCCAGCCTTTCTGCATGGGCGCAATTCCGCGTGGAGGTCTCGGGCGTCGGTCTGACGCAGTTGCCGATCGCCGTGGCCAGCTTCCGTGGCGACGATTCCGCCCCGCAAAAAATGGCCGCCATCATTCGGGCGGATCTGGAGCGCAGCGGTCAGTTTCGCAGTATCGAGACAGGCAGTTCGGTGATTGACGAAGTCGCCCGGCCAGAAGTGTCGGTCTGGCGGCAAAAAGGAGCGGATTCTCTGGTGACGGGAAGCGTCACGCGCCTGGCGGATGGCCGGTATGACGTACGTTTTCGTTTATGGGATGTTGTACGGGCACAAGGGCAGGATCTAGTTGGCGGTCAGAGTTTTCCGGTGGCTGCGGGAGACCTCCGGCTGGCAGCTCACCGTATTTCGGACATCATCTACGAAAAACTCACCGGTGAGAAAGGCATTTTCTCAACCCGCATCGCCTATGTGACGAAGGCGTCCCAGCGCTACAACCTTTGGGTAGCCGACTCGGATGGTGAGAATGCGCAAACCGCCCTCACCAGTCCGGAACCCATTATTTCTCCGGCTTGGTCGCCCAATGGAACGCAACTGGCTTATGTGTCATTTGAGTCCCGCAAGCCTGTGATTTACGCGCAAGAACTTGCCTCCAATAAACGACGTTTTATTGCAGATTTTCGCGGATCCAATAGTGCGCCAGCATGGTCACCTGATGGGCGGTCACTGGCAGTAACTTTGAGCCGCGATGGCGGGTCACAGTTGTACACCATTGATGCCAACGGAGGCGCACCGCGCCGACTTCTGAAGTCCGACAGCATTGATACGGAGCCTGTCTATTCTCCTGATGGGCGGAATATTTTCTTTGTCAGCGATCGCGGTGGGGCGCCGCAAATTTATCGAACATCGGCGACTGGCGGCAATGTGGAGCGTGTCACGTTTACCGGCGGTTACAACATTTCACCTGCCATCAGCCCGGATGGCCGCTGGTTGGCCTATATTTCACGCGTTAACGGCGCGTTCAAGCTCCATGTGATGGAACTTGCGACCGGCACGACAACAGCTATAACGGATACCACTGCCGATGAAAGCCCCAGCTTCGCGCCGAATGGCAGGCTGATTGTTTATGCAACCCAGCAACAGGGCAAAGAGGCGCTGATGACCACCACGCTGGATGGCAAGATCAAGGCCCGCCTGGGAGGCCAGAGCGGCGATATTCGTGAACCCGATTGGGGTCCATTTCAAAAACCATGATTTCAGGAGTGAATTGATGCGAAGAATTTTATTGGCCGTGGGTGTAGCAGCATTGATGGCGGGATGTGGTTCTGCTGTGAAGCTCGACAGCGTGCCCGTTGAAGACAAATCCGGAACACCGATCTCCCAGTCGGGCGCTGACGGGCAAAACGCCGCCGGCGGTACAGTTGCCAGAGGTGGTGTAACCGGGGTCGACTTGGGCAAAGCGGGTCAAGACGCGATCAATGCAGCCGGCCCACGCATCGTTTATTTTGATTACGACAGCTACGTCATCAAACCGGAGTACCAGTCGATCATTGAGGCGCATTCACGCGTGATCAAGGGGGATAAAAACCGCAAGGTGGCCATTGAGGGCCATACCGACGAGCGGGGCGGGCGTGAGTACAACCTCGCACTGGGTCAAAAGCGCGCCGAAGCTGTTCGCAAGGCCATGGCTTTGCTGGGCGTCCCGGACAGCCAGGTTGAAGCTGTGAGTTTTGGCAAGGAAAAGCCTGCTGCGTCGGGTAGCGACGAAGCAGCAATGGCGAAGAATCGCCGGGCTGAAATTTCCTACCGTTGATGGGTACCGTCGAAATGACAGGGAAGCTGTGAAATGAGGCTTTCAGTTCGTGCCGCTGGCTTTTTGCTTTCGTGCGTCTTCATCGGCAGTGCACATGCCGGGCTCTTTGATGATGACGAAGCGCGCAAGGCCATCCTGGACTTGCGCCAGAGGATAGATGCTGTGCGTGTGGAGTCAGAGCAGCGTTTGAACACACGGCTGACCGAAGAGAGTCGTAAAACAGCCGAAGATAGCGCCCAGATACGTCGAAGCTTGCTTGAGTTGCAAAACCAGATTGAAGCCTTGCGCGCGGAACTCGCCAGTCAACGTGGTCAAAACGAACAACTGGCCCGGGAGGTTTCTGAACTCCAGCGCCGCCAGAAAGATGCGGACCAGGGTGTGGAAGAGCGCCTGCGAAAACTGGAGCCTGTCAAGGTAGCGGTTGATGGTCGTGAGTTCATGGCTGACCCTATGGAAAAACGAGGGTATGAAGATGCACTGGCCGTGTTCCGCAAGGGTGACTTCCCGGCAGCGCAGGCCGCATTTGTTGATTTTGTGCGGCGTTTCCCGCGCGGTGGCTATGCACCGTCCGCACTGTTCTGGCTGGGCAATGCCCAATACGCAACCCGCGACTACAAGGAGGCCATCGTCAATTTCCGCGAGGTGCTGTCCCTGGCGCCGGATCACTTGCGGGCTCCTGAAGCAGCCTTGTCCCTGGCCAACTGCCAAATTGAATTGAAAGACATCAAGTCGGCCCGAAAAACCCTCGGGGATTTGATGAAAGCCTATCCGCAAACAGAGGCTGCCCAGACAGCCAAAGACCGTCTGAGCCGTCTCAAGTGAACGGATGCCCGTAAAATCGGGCGATGCAAGTCAACGAACTCTCCACGATCAGCCATCAGGTTTTGTGGGCGTCTTTTGCTCTCTCCGCGGTTTTCGGGGCGATTGCCCAGCGTACCCACTTTTGCACGATGGGTGCCATCAGCGACGTTGTCAACATGCAGGACTGGACCCGGATGCGTCAATGGGGTTTGGCTGCAGGTGTTGCGATGATTGGATATGCCGCGCTGGCATTTGGCGGCCAGATTGATCCTTCAAAGACCTTATACGCCTCCAGCAAATGGCTGTGGCTGTCTGCCATCGTGGGCGGCAGCCTCTTTGGATTTGGCATGGTGCTGGCCTCTGGCTGTGGCAGCAAGACGTTGGTACGAATTGGCGGTGGCAGCCTCAAGTCACTGGTCGTGATGATCGTCATGGGTGTCGCAGGTTTTGCCACGCTCAAGGGCGTTACGGCAGTATTGAGGGTGGCCACAGTGGACCTGATTGCCATGGATTTTCCGGATAACGCCACGGTGGGGAATGGCGTGGCAGCCTTGCTCGGCATGGCGCCGGTTCTGGCCGGGCTGTTGGCGGCCTTGGTACTGGGTGGATGCCTCGTGATCTGGGCTTTATTGGGGAAAGACTTCAATCACGTTGACAATCTGCTTGCCGGTCTGGGGCTCGGTCTGGTCGTGGTCGCCATGTGGTGGGTCAGCGGGCAACTGGGCCATATTGCCGAGCATCCGGAAACACTTGAGGAGGTTTTCCTGACAACCAACTCCGGAAAAATAGAAGCCATGAGCTTTGTTGCTCCCATGGCTTACACGCTGGACTGGCTGATACTGTTCAGCGATAAAAGCAAGGTACTGACTTTTTCGGTTGTCTCCGTTCTGGGCGTCATAGCAGGTTCAGCCGCAAGCGCCGTCGGCACCAGGACATTTCGCTGGGAAGGATTTGGTGGTGGAACCGAAGATCTGGCCAACCATCTGGCAGGCGCAGCCTTGATGGGTGTTGGTGGGGTCACGGCGATGGGTTGCACGGTGGGTCAGGGTTTGAGCGGAATTTCCACACTGCATGCTACAAGTTTTGTAGCTGTTGCCGCAATCATGGCAGGGGCTGTGGCCGGTTTCAGGTATCAAATATGGCGACTGGACCGGGCGGCTTGATCCAGGTGAACCATTTTCCTGGTGTTCGCCATTCATGATGGATGTCAATCGACGATTTGGTGGTCTGGACCGACTGTATGGCGTGTCCGGCGCCCGGGCCATACGCACCGCGCATGTGGCTGTGGTTGGTATAGGAGGGGTGGGATCCTGGGCAGCTGAAGCGCTCGCCCGCAGTGGTGTCAACGAACTGACCCTGATTGATCTCGATCATGTCTCGGAGTCCAATATCAACCGGCAGATTCATGCGCTCGAAGCGACGATGGGTCAGGCCAAGGTGCTGGCCATGCGTGATCGCATTGTCCAAATCAATCCGGATTGCCACGTAACCTGCATTGAAGAGTTCGTCGAGCCGGGCAACTGGCCTGAAATGTTGCCTCAGGGTGTGTCCGCTGTGATTGATGCCTGTGACCAGGTCAAGGCCAAGATTGCGATGGCCGCCTGGGCGATGCGTTCGGACAAGCCGTTCATCTCTTGTGGTGCCGCAGGTGGCAAGCGGCATGCGCATCTGGTGGACATCGAAGACCTGAGTCGTACCACCCACGATCCGCTGCTGGCGCAAGTGCGATACCGTCTGCGCAAGGAATTTGGTGCTGCGCGTGAGGGAAAAACCATCGGGGTGAGTTGCGTCTTCAGTCGTGAAACGGTGATGGCCCCGGACGCCTCCTGTGCGGTGGAGGGCGACGGCTCACTCAACTGTCATGGCTATGGCTCGGTGGTCAGCGTCACTGCTACTTTTGGTCAGTGCGCTGCAGGATGGTTGATGGATAAAATATCAGGCACAGCCCGGAGCATGGCAAAAAATAACGCTATAATTTGAGGCTTTGCAGCGTGATGAACTTCAAGTTGCAAACGGTGTTGCAGATGTTTCTGTGAAACCGTGAGGGGATGTTAGCTCAGTTGGTAGAGCAGCGGACTTTTAATCCGTTTGTCGTGGGTTCGACCCCCGCACATCCCACCAGTTTACGAAGGCCTGAGCGAAAGTTCAGGCCTTTCTTGTTTGGCAATACAAGTGGGTTCTTAGCTCAGTTGGTAGAGCAGCGGACTCTTAATCCGTAGGTCGACAGTTCGAATCTGTCAGGACCCACCACTAAAATGAGGGATTCAATCATGCGGTTGAGTCCTTTTCTTTTTTCCTGTGTCACGTAAGCGTTGCCATTGCAACAAGTTGTGTCAATTCGGGAAATATTCCCAAATACGTGATTCAATTGAACCTTCTGAGTTGCTGGAGGTTTCGTCATGGCGCATTGGACAAGTATTTCACGCAAGCTGTTTCTATGCCTGACAACAGCATTGGGCTTGTGGACCGCAACGGTCCAGGCCGACGATTTTCTGCCGCCCGAAAAAGCGTTTGCCTTTTCTGCAAAAGTGGTGGATGACAGTACTGTGCGGCTGCACTGGGACATAGCGCCGGGCTACCATCTGTATCGCGAACGCATCAGCGTGCAGGCCGATGCGCAGGGTGCACAGCTTGCCCCGCTGAACTTGCCCAAAGGCAAAGACAAGTTCGACACCAACTTCAATAAAACCATGGTGATCTATGAAGATGTCCTCGACGTGGATCTCAAAGTAACCCATGGCAGCGCAGCCACACCGGTGACCGTGGGCTGGCAGGGCTGTGCTGACGCCGGGTTGTGCTATCCGCCAGACAGCGCACAGATGCAAGTGGCCCTGACCGGATTGGGTGCATCGCAGAACCTCGTCACCATGGGAGGCTCTCCCGCGCAAATCATTCCAGTTTCTTATACAAAGGTAGCAGAATCCCCCGTTAAACAAGCGCCACCAGCTACAGATTCAATAGCGTCCACGCTTGCTTCCGGCAGCTTGTTGCGCACCATGGGCGTGTTCTGGCTGGCCGGTTTGCTGCTGGCCTTCACGCCTTGCGTCCTGCCTATGGTCCCCATCCTGTCCTCCCTGATCGCAGGACAAACCGGTCCGGTGAGCCGTAGCAAGGGCTTTGGACTGGCGCTGGCCTACTCACTGGGTATGGCCTTGATCTACGCCGGCTTTGGAGTTGCCGCCGGCCTGGCTGGTGAAGGACTGGCCGCAGCCTTGCAAAACCCCTGGGTACTGGGCGGCTTTGCCCTCATGCTGGCTACCCTGGCCATGTCAATGTTCGGCTTTTACGAACTGCAAATGCCCAGCGTGATTCAAAGCCGTGCCACCGAGCTGTCCAATAACTTCAAGGGCGGTTCCTTCATTGGCGTGTTCATCATGGGGGGTGTATCGGCACTTGTTGTTGGGCCATGTGTAGCCGCTCCGCTTGCCGGTGCTCTGGTCTACATCAGCCAGACCCACGACGTGGTACTGGGTGGTCTGGCCCTGTTCGCCATGGCACTGGGCATGAGTGTGCCGCTGCTGCTGGTCGGTGTTTCCGCTGGCAGCCTGCTGCCCAAGGCCGGCGCCTGGATGGACCGTGTCAAACAGGTCTTTGGCATGATGCTGCTGGGGGTGGCCATCTGGATGGTCTCCCCCGTGGTGCCTGCAACCGTACACATGCTCTTGTGGGCCACCTGGTTGCTGGCAGCCGCTGCACTCCTGGGCGTATTTGGCGCCGCAACGCCACAACACTCGCACACACCGGTGCCTGCACGCACGGCTGGTTTCGGGTTACTGGCCGTAGCCGGCATGCTCCTCATTGGCGCTGCATCGGGTGGACAGTCTGTTTTGCAGCCGCTGGCTCATTTCCAGGGCTCGGGTGGGGTTGCCGGTGCAACCTCCGCGTCTACTGGGCTGAAGTTCGAGAAAGTTGCCAGCGTCCAGGCCCTGGATGCGGCCTTGGCCCAGGCCCAGCAAAAGGGTGAGACCGTCATGCTGGACTTTTATGCAGACTGGTGTGTCGCCTGCAAGGAGTACGAAACGTTTACCTTCAGCAACCCTGAGGTGAAGAGTCGTTTGGGTAAGGTTCGGCTGCTTCAGGCAGACGTAACGGCCAACAGTGCTGAAGACAAGGCTTTACTTAAGCGCTTCAGCCTGTTTGGCCCTCCTGGCATTGTGTTCTTTGATGGTGCTTCGGCAGCCAAAGTCACCCACAAGGTGGTTGGTTATCAGGCACCTGCTGAATTTCTGGCTTCGCTGAGTAGCGCTGCAGTTCATTAACTGACTGCCGGAGAAAAGGCCTTGCCGGGCAGCGCCCGGCAAGGCCTTTTCTTTGACTTCTGACAACTCAGTCCTCAAGACTCAGTTGTGTAACCTTGATAAGGTCTCCCGCCTTCGTACCCTTGAGATGAACCTTGGCGCCCAGCTTGATATCAGCCAACGTACCGTTCTTGACAGTTGTCAGGCCGGAAGCATCGCATCGTTGACTACGCACCACAAAATTTGACAGGCTGGTGAACTCGGTGATTGGGGCTTCAATTTCTACCTGATCCAGTTCTTCTTCATCCTCTACTTCAACCTTGGTGGCTGTGAGTACGCCCGCCTGCCATTCGCCATGTACTTCAACGCGCATGCCGACAGCGAGTTGCAAGGCAACAGGTTCAAAACTGGCGGCACTGGCATCCACTTCGATGGAGCCCAATTTGAAGCGGGAGGCAGACAGCAGGGCGGTGACCAAGCCCTCAACCTCGGTTTCCCCTTCCTGTGTCTGGGTGCTGCCAGCATCAAGCAACTTGACACGTACTACCAGCAGACTGTCACCGGAAGCGGATAGTGAGCCCTGAACCCTTGCCAATTGGCCCGCAGTCAGGCTATCTGCCAGCGAGCCTGTCAGCATGAGCCCGTTAAGCGTGCGCTGTGAACCCGCTACCTGAACCAGTCCGCTGCTGACAGTGGTTGACGCAGATGACACTGCAACACGTGTGGCGGTCCAGCGACTGGCATCTGCAGACGCCTGCAGGCCCCAAACACTCAGCCGCATACCCGGCATCAACAAGGCAGCCGAGCTGATGCCCTCAAACACAGTGGCATTGCTGGTTTGCAGCGTCATGCCAGCCAGGTTGAACTGCCCGGTAGAAACTTGCGAAACCACGCCTTGAGCGATGGACCATACCTCTATGCTGTTGGCAGTACCCAGTGAGACAGTGGTGCCCCGGACACCTTGCACGTTGGCCACCATGCCGATTCGCAGGTCCGACGTCGTGGCGGCATCTCCATCCATGCGGATGGAAGCCTGCAGATCATCAAACTTGATGCTGTTGACAATGACACTACCGAATCCTGAAATGGAGCCAAAGGAAGAAATGCCGGTGCCGCCCGTGCCGGGCAAACCAGCAAACCCACCCAATCCACCGCCACAAGACGCGAGGGTCCATGCCGCGAGGGCGAGGAAGCCGCGTCTGGGTAGTTCGTGGTCGCTGTTCATTCTGGTTTCCTCCGCCGGGACCTGGCTGTGGGTGTTTTTTTTGCCCTGCCGGCTGGCCCGGGCTCCTGTCGCTCCGACTCGTGAAAATACACGCCGAATCTTATGTTCCGCTTAAGGCCATCGCTGCCTTCACTACGCTGCTCAGCCACGGTTGCTGCTTGTAAAAACTGTCGCAAAGCGTTAGTCCAAAGACGGCGTGCCAGCTTCTGTAGCTGTTCAGCCTGGTCGCTTGACAGGTCATGCGAGAAGGCGCTTTGTTCAAGCATCAACGGGTCACGACGGCCAGGGCTGAGGTTGTGTGCCGCCGTGGCCACATGGTCCCGGACATTGCTGGCAAAAAAATGAAACGACTCATCCAGTCCTTCATGCGGCACAAATGCCGTGGACAGCAGGTTCACATAGCCGTTCTCATGCAGTTCAACGACCCCGAGGCGTTCAAGCTCGTCCAGCACCGCCCTGGCGCCAACATCGCGGCTGACTTCGGCCACCAGGGTGGTGAAGTCTGGTTCACCGGGTTTTGCACGCGCGGGCGTTCGCGCCAGAGGGCGTGCGGTTTGATCCGTATTCAGAAACCTGGGTTCACTGATCCAGCGGGCCACAACTGAAGAGGCAACCCCCACCATCGGCGCTGCCGTTTCCTGGCCAGCGGGAGCTTCCCGTAGCCGCTTGACGTCTTTGCGGTGCACGCCCGTCAGCAGCGCAATACGCGTGTCAGAACTACCCTTTTCAGACAGGCCGTACGCACTTATAGCCTCGTTTACAAGGGCCGTTTTGAGAAGCTCCACCATGGAAGGTAGCTGCAATCCGTGATCAATCATCAACCTGGCAAGCGGTTGCAACACCATGGCAATGGCTCGTTCTGCCAACGCAGGTTCGGGCAAGCCTGCGGCAGTGGAAGGCATCGCGATGGGGGTGGACTCGGAAGCGCTCATGAATTGGAAACGTTGGTCACAGTGTATGGATTTGACTGGAAAAGCATGAAGAAATGCACAGATCGATAGCAGACGTTACAAAAATTTACGGGTAAATTTCCCAAAAAATGTGTTTGACGACTTTACACTCACGTCAAGGAAGAAGGTGATTTAGGGAAATTATCCCAAACTCAATGTCTTCCGGCAAGATTTTCTTTACTTTGATTGGATCCAGAAGCATGAGCCATATCCTCGCACGAACCGTTTCCCTGATCCTGGGCACCTTTTTGACCCTGTCGATACATGCCGCTGAGGTTGGGCAGGTTGCCCCCGACTTTGATCTTTCAGGTGGTCAGGGTGCAGTGAAGCTCAGCGACTACAAGGGCAAGGTGGTGTATCTGGACTTCTGGGCGTCCTGGTGCGGTCCCTGCAAGCAGTCATTCCCCTGGATGAACGACATGCAAACCCGATACGGCGGCAAGGGCCTGAACCTCGTGGCCGTCAATGTCGACCAGAAGCCTGATGACGCAAAAGCCTTCCTGAAGGACAACGCGGCCAAATTTACGGTTGCTTTTGATCAGGCAGGCAAAACACCCAAGGCATACGCCATCAAGGGCATGCCTACCTCCGTGTTGATTGGTGCAGACGGCAAAGTACTAATGGTGCACAGCGGGTTCAAGGAGGAGCAGCGTGGCGAACTGGAAAAGCAGATCAAGTTAGCGCTGAATCTCAAGGACTGATCATGAAAGCAACTCTGTTGAGTCTGTTCGCCGTGGTCAGTCTGACAGCGCTTGGCGGTTGCAGCAATCTGGGGCAGGTGAGTCCCTGGGAGAAAAACCATCTGGCCAAGCCCGAGATGACGTTTGGTGGTGACCCACTGGACGAGCGTTTTGTGCAACACATCTACGGCAGCAAGGAAAACTCCAGTGGCGGCTACGGCGTCGGTGGTGGTGGATGCGGTTGCAACTGAAGACTCCCGTCATGAACAAGAAATACAAAATGAAGCAATCGGATAGAGGTCACACCGCTCCAGCTACCAGTGTGGTGCTGGCGTCCCTGTTGTTGCCGGGTCTGGCGGCGCTAAGTGCCTTCGCGCCGCTGAGTGCTGTGGCGGAAAGCGCGCCTGAAAAGACGACCATCGCCATCAAATATGGCTCTTACAGTGATAGCCAGCCTGGGCTGGACAGAGTCAAGGTAAAAGCACCATTTGTCTACGTTCAGGCACCTATCGCAGGTTAATGGTCTGTTGGAGGATCGTGGGTGGGTGACAGTGTTTCTGGCGCATCACCTCGCCTGTGGACAGACCGCTCCAGTGCCAGCCACATGAGCGATTACCGCAAAGCCGCAGACGTCAAGGTAACCCGCTATTTTGCGCGTGCTGCTGTATCGGCCAGCTTGTCGTATTCGGACGAGCACGACTACACATCACGAGCATTTGGCCTGGATGCCCGTTGGTCCACTGAAGACAACAACCGGACGTGGACGGTGGGCTATGGTGCATCCTTCGACAAGATCGATAACACCTACAACGGTGTCAATACGGCGATTGACCAGCGCAAGCGCACAAAAGAAGTGATGGTGGGCGTCACGCAGGTGCTCACGCCGACGGATATTGCCCAGTTCAACCTCACGCGCAGTGTGGGCAGCGGTTATTACAACGATCCGTACAAGTCATTTGATCAGCGCCCTAACCAGCGCAACAACTGGATTGCATTGGCTCGCTGGAATCACCATGTGGAGTCGTTTGATGCCTCCATTCACAGCAGCTACCGTTATTACACCGACACCTTTGGCGTGAAATCTCACACCCTGGGTGTGGAGTGGGTGCAGCCCAAAGGCCAATGGACATTTACTCCTGGACTCCGCTACTACACCCAGAGTGCCGCGAGCTTCTATGTTGATCCGGTATTGGATGCGCAGGGGCAGATAGATTCACTGAACTCATTGATAAAAATTGCTCTGTTGGGAGGCGACAAGTCTGCCGATCAGCGTTTGTCTGCTTTTGGCGCTGTCACGGTTTCCATGAAGGTTAGCTACGCGCTGAAGCCGGACACGGTGGTCGACATCAAATATGAGCGCTATCGCCAGACCTCAGGTTTGAGGATCGGCGGGTCAGGCAGTCCGGGTCTGGACCCCTTCAACGCGACTTTCATGCAGGTCGGCTTGACCCATCGCTTCTAGAACTGAATCATGAGTCGCTGGCGCACCCTTCGTTTTGAATTTCAAGCCATGGCCTCTGCCTGCAGCGTGCAGATAGACGGCCGGGATGAACGAGTCATGCGCAAGGCAGCTGCGGAGGCCATCGCTGAAGTCCATCGCATCGAAAGCAAGTTTTCCCGCTACCTGGAAGGCAGCGTCGTCAGTCGAATCAACCGCAATGCCGGGCTTGACCTGATCGAGGTGGATCCGGAAACGAAGGGGCTGCTGGACTTTGCCGCTCAACTCTGGACGTTGAGCAGTGGCTTGTTCGATATCACTTCTGGCGTGCTGCGGCGAGCCTGGGACTTCAAGAAGGCGCTCGTTCCGAAGGTCGACGAGCTGCAAACTTTGTTGAACCTGGTTGACTGGAAGCGGGTTGAGCGACACGGTAACAAAGTTCGCCTATCGACGCCCGGCATGCAGCTTGACTTCGGTGGCTTTGGCAAGGAATACGCCGCTGACCGGGCTGCTGCTGTCTTGCTGCACCACGGCATTGAGCATGCGCTGATCAATCTGGGCGGTGACTTGCATGCCCTGGGAGCACGTGGTTTGCCCGGGCAGGAAGGCGAACCTTGGCAAATCGAGATTCAGCATCCCCGGCCGAAACCCTCGCAGCCACTGGAGAGCATCGCTTTGTTGCCATTGGCACGCGGCGGCTTGGCAACCAGCGGCGACTACGAACGTTTCTTCATCAAGGACGGCCTGCGTTATTGCCATATCCTGAATCCGCAAACTGGCTGGCCGGTGACGCACTGGCAGTCGGTGAGTGTGGTGGCAGCCAACAGCACCGCAGCGGGCGCGTTATCCACCATTGCCATGCTCAAAGGGCCAGATGCATTGCCTTGGCTGGGCACCCAGAACGCCCCTTACCTCGCCATTGCGCAGGATGGGCAAGTGATGCGTAGCTCTGCCGCCGGTGAACCTCGTCCGGCAGCCCCCATTTCCTCCAGGCCACCACCTGGCCGTCGGGTCTTCAAAAGAACCGCCACTTTCGCTTTATCCGTTTGACTATCCAAAGGAGTTTCACCATGAACTACAACACCCCCCATTTCAAGCTGGGTCTGATTACGGCCGCCGTTGCTGCTTTGTCTGCCTGTGGTGGAGGCGCGGGCTCCATCTCGACAACCGTCATGGATGGTCTGATCAGCAATGCCCTGGTGTGTGTGGATGCCAATAACAACGGTATGTGCGATACCGGAGAGACCCAGGGTCGTACTGACAGCAACGGCCGTGTGACGTTGAGTGTGGCCCCTGCAGAAATGGGTGCGGCCAGGCTTGTTGCCATGATCGGAACTGATGCGGTTGATCTGGATACGGGCCCTGTGACGATACCTTACACGCTTCAAACACCAGCTGGCAAACACGATGTTATCAGTCCGCTGACCACGATGGTTCAGGCAAAAATGGATGAAGACAAAGTGGGCTCTGACACGGCTGAAGCGCATGTCAAGTCTCAACTAGGTCTGAGCGTTTCAGTCTTTGACGACTATATTTCCATGCGTGGCAAAGGCAGCCACAAAAAGGCTGACTTGCTGGCCCGGCTGCTGGTTGTGAGTGCAAAGAAATCCAGGAACTCTTCGGATACGTCGTGTGGCTCAGACAACGATGATGACGACAAAGAATCTCATATTCGCAGCAATCTGCTCACCAAACTTGCCGATCTGCGGACGCTTTCCGATCAGTTGGAAGCGACGATGGCTCAGAACCCAAGCAAAGACAAGGGCAATTTCGCCAAGGACTTTGAGACCGAAATTGAAACCATGGCACCGACGGTGAAGCACTGCGCCTTGCCGCTGACTGCACAAACCATCACATTTAATGCACCGACCAACCCCACGGCAGGTACCCCAGCGACACTATCGGGCACGTCAACCTCCGGTCTGGCGGTTACTTTTGCTTCGACGACTCCGACTGTCTGCACCGTTAGCGGTACCACGCTGACACTGGTCAAGGCCGGGAACTGCACGGTCGATGCGAATCAGGCGGGCAACAAAACGTTTGCAGCTGCGACTGCTGTGTCGCGCACCTTTGCGGTAGCCGCAGCGCCTACGCCTACGCCTACGCCTACGCCTACGCCTACGCCTACGCCTACGCCTACGCCTACGCCTACGCCTACGCCTACGCCTGCGCCTACGCCTACGCCTACGCCTACGCCTACGCCCGCTGCCCAGACCATTTCTTTTAGTGGGCCTGGCAATCAGACACTCGGTACGGCTGCGCCAGCCTTGTCTGCCTCAGCTTCTTCAGGTCTGCCGGTTTCCTTCACGTCGGGAACGTCGTCCATTTGTACGATCAGCGGAAATGCCCTGACACTGGTTGCTGCGGGCAACTGCACGGTCACTGCCAGCCAGGCAGGCAATGGCAGCTATGCTGCTGCCCCGCCCGTGGCGCGCACCTTCACAGTTGCAGCTCGGGCTCAGACGATCACGTTTGCCAGCCCCGGAAATCAGACGATCGGTACAACACCTCCAGCCCTGTCAGCTTCCGCGTCATCGGGTCTCGCCGTTAGTCTGGCATCCAGCACGACGCCCGTGTGTACCGTCAGTGGTACTACATTGACTCTGATTTCCGCAGGGACGTGTACGTTGACTGCAAACCAGGCAGGGAACTCCGGCTATGCGGCTGCACCACAGGTGTCAGTCGGCTTTACCGTTGCGGCAGCAGCAGGTGGAACATCAGCTGCTAACGGGAAAGTGCTCTACAACACGGTGGTTTCTGCGCCGTTCAGTTGTGCTTTTGTCATGGTTCCAACCCGGCAGCCAATCAGAGTAGCATCTTGAAAGGCACAAACTACCTGTCGACTCAAAACGCGATAACGAATAACAAAGGAAGTATGGGCGTACTAAATGGCCATTTCAGTACGCAAGACCTCAAGGACATTGCTGCTTACTTGGCTACACCGAACATTTGACCACCGTAGATTCGTTAATGGTCCGGGAAACTAAATCATGATTTAGTTTCCTGCTTGTTTCGGCAAATCTCCAGCTGTGTTACCGCGCCAGGCTAAAGCTGGTCGTTAGAAATGTTGACGACTAGTGTCCCGCGCGCTCCTGTCTGATTGAACTGCCCTCCCTGGAAAGAAGTTTCTCCCCATGTCAACCGCCAAACACGCCAAAGTCCTGATCCTGGGCTCGGGGCCCGCCGGCTACACCGCTGCGGTGTATGCAGCCCGCGCCAACCTCAACCCGGTTCTGATCACCGGCATCGCCCAGGGCGGCCAGCTCATGACCACCACCGAGGTGGACAACTGGCCCGCTGATGTCGATGGCGTGCAGGGGCCCGATTTGATGCAGCGCTTTCTGGCCCATGCCGAGCGCTTCAAGACCGAGATCATCTTTGACCACATCAACGCCGTGGATCTGGGCAAACGCCCCTTCACCCTGACCGGTGACAGTGGCACCTACACCTGCGATTCGCTGATCATCGCCACCGGCGCCTCTGCCAAGTACCTCGGTTTGCCGTCCGAGACCGCCTTCATGGGCCGCGGGGTGTCGGGATGCGCCACCTGTGACGGTTTCTTCTACCGCGATCAGGTCTGCTGTGTGGTCGGAGGGGGAACACGGCGGTGGAAGAGGCGCTGTACCTGTCCAACATCGCCAGCAAGGTCTATCTGGTGCACCGCCGGGACAAGTTCAAGGCCGAGGCCATCCTGATTGACAAGCTGATGGACAAGGTCAAGGCCGGCAAGATTGAGCTCAAGACCTTCCAGACCCTGGACGAAGTACTGGGCGACGCCAGTGGCGTCACTGGTATCCGGCTCAAGAGCACGGTGGATGGCTCCACACAGGACCTGACGCTCAAGGGCTGCTTCATCGCCATTGGGCATGCGCCCAATACCGACATCTTCCAGGGTCAGCTGGAGATGGCCGGCGGTTATCTCGTCACGCAGTCGGGCAACAAGGGCATGGCCACACAGACCAGTGTGCCGGGTGTGTTTGCCGCCGGCGATGTGCAGGATCACATCTACCGTCAGGCCATTACCAGTGCGGGAACGGGCTGTATGGCTGCTCTGGATGCTCAGCGGTTTTTGGAGCAGTAGCCAGTAACGGCCAGTTCCCGGATTTCAGATGTGCTGACTCACGCGGAGAGACTTTCCAGCTCGCTTGACAGGTTCAGCCATTTCTCTTCAAGGCTTTGCAGCTCGTCGTTGACTGCTTTCAGGCGCTGGCCCAGTTCGGCAATTTCCGTTGGCCCGGTGGACGCCGACAGGTGTTTTTCCAGCGATGCGCCTTCATTGTTGAGAGCCTTCATGCGCTCCTCGATTTGCGCCAGTTCACGCTGCGCAGGCGAGTTTTTCGCTTTGCTGGCGTTTTTGTTCCTGGCAGCCGCTTCACTTGCAGCCTTGGCATCTGCTTTGGCTTGCCGACTGGATGCTTCCTTGATCTCCTCGCGTTGGCGCTTGGCTTCATCCAGCAGGTAGCGCTGGTAGTCATCCAGATCACCGTCAAATGGCTCGATACCGCCACGGGAGACCATCCAGAATTCATCACATACCGCGCGCAACAGGGCGCGATCGTGACTGACCAGCATCACGGTGCCCTCGAACTCATTCAGCGCCATGCTCAGCGCTTCGCGGGTGGCCAGGTCCAAGTGATTGGTCGGCTCGTCCAGCAGCAACAGGTTGGGACGCTGCCAGACGATCATGCACAGAACCAGGCGGGCTTTTTCGCCACCGCTCATGCTGCCCACGGCCTGCTTGACCATGTCGCCGCCGAAGTTGAACGTGCCCAGGAAACTGCGCAGGTCCTGCTCGCGCGTTTGCTGCCCGGCAATCTTGCCGGCGGCCGTCGTGTCTTTCACCAGACGGATCATGTGCTCCAGCGGGGTATCCATCGGACGCAGCACGTCAAGTTCCTGCTGGGCAAAGTAGCCGATATTCAGCCCCTTGCCTTCCGTGACTTCGCCACCCAGCGGGGCCAGGTCACGCGCAATGGTCTTGACCACCGTCGATTTACCCTGACCGTTGGCCCCCAGAATGCCAATGCGCTGCCCGGCCAGCACGGAGCGGCTCACGTTGCGCACAATCACGGTCGGCGGAGTACCTGCAGGTGCATCCTCAGGAGGAGGGTAGCCAAAACTCACGCCCTGCATGGACAGCATGGGATTGGGCAGATTGGCAGGCTCCTTGAACTCGAAAGTGAAATCGGCCTCGCTCAACAGTGGCGCGATCTTCTCCATGCGGTCCAGCGCCTTGACGCGGCTTTGCGCCTGTTTGGCCTTGCTGGCCTTGGCCTTGAAACGGGCGATGAACTTCTGCAAATGGGCGATCTTGTCCTGTTGCTTGGAATACGCGTTTTGCTGCAGTTCCATCTGCTCGGCACGCATGTCTTCAAACTTGCTGTAGTTGCCGCCGTAGCGCACCAGTTTGCCTGCGTCAATGTGCAGCGTGACGTTGGTCACCGCATCCAGAAACTCGCGGTCGTGGCTGATGACGATCATCGTGCCTTCGTAACGTTTGAGCCATGCTTCCAGCCAGACCAGAGCGTCCAGGTCCAGGTGGTTGGTGGGTTCGTCCAGCAGCAGCAGGTCGGACGGGCACATCAGCGCCCGCGCCAGTTGCAGGCGCATGCGCCAGCCGCCGGAGAAGCTGTTGACCGGGTTGGTGAGCTCGGTGGTCTTGAAGCCCAGACCGAGGATCAGCGCCTGTGCCCTGGCGGGCGCATCGTGGGCACCGGCGTCCTGCAGCGCCATGTAGGCGTGGGCCATGCGGTCGTAATCGTCGGTGGCTTCCGACGCCGTCACTTCCTGCTGCGCGGCCAGCAGCACGGTGTCGCCTTCCACTACAAAATCTGTAGCGCTTTGATCCGTCTCTGGCATGTCCTGCGCCACCTGGCCCATACGCCACTGGGCGGGGATGTAGTACTCGCCGGCGTCTTCGTGCAAAGAGCCATTGAGCAGTGCAAACAGCGAGGATTTGCCAGCGCCGTTGCGTCCCACAAGGCCGACTTTTTCGCCAGGGTTCAGGGTGACAGACGCGCCGTCCAGCAGCACTTTCGCGCTGCGGCGCAGCGTAACGTTCTTGAGGGTAATCATTCAGTTCTAGACAATAAGGGCTTCATGCGTGACGAGCAATACCTGGTCTTCGCCGGCGCTGGTTTCCAGCCAGACCACTTCCAGCGAAGGGAACGCCGCTTCAAAATGCGGCCGCTCGTTTCCGATTTCCAGCAGCAAGACGGCTTGAGCCGTCATATGTTCCGGGACATCGCGTAACAACTGCCGGATGAAATCCATGCCATCGGCGCCACCGGCCAGCGCCAGCGTCGGCTCCGCCTTGAATTCCTCCGGCAGTGTGGCCATGCTCTGGGCGTTGACATAGGGTGGGTTACACACAATCAGGTCGTAGGGCCCGGTCACACCAGCCAGCCCGTCGGAAGTCAGCAGCGTGATGCGGTCCTGCAACTTGTGTTTGTTGACATTGAGGCGGGCAACCGCCAGCGCGTCGGTCGAGATGTCAGCCGCATCCACCACCACATCGGGGAACGCCATGGCCGCGAGGATGGCCAGGCTGCCGTTGCCAGTGCACAGGTCCAGTACACGGTGGGTGGTTTCGCTCAACCACGGGTCAATGGCACCATTGACCAGTACTTCGGCGATAAGGCTGCGCGGCACAATGGCGCGCTCGTCCACATAAAACGGCACACCCTGCAACCAGGCTTCATGGGTCAGGTAAGCGGCGGGTTTCCGGGTTTCTATTCTAGCTATCAAAAGAGAAGCTGTTTGCGCATATTTTTCGGGGGCTACAGGTCGATTTGCCACTGAATCCGGGCCTTCCAGCGGCGAATCCAGAGGCAGGCCCAGTTGCCACAACACCAGCCAGGCAGCTTCGTCAAAGGCGTTGGTCGTACCGTGGCCAAAAGACACGCCAGCGTGAGCGAGCTGAGCAGCACCCGACTCGATCAGTTCAATGACCGTCATGCTGATACGGTCTGACTAAGGGTTGCCAGCAAGCGGCGGTAGATGTTCTTCAGTGGCTCAATGTCAGCCACGGCTACATACTCGTCGATTTTGTGGATGGTTGCATTGGGCGGGCCCAGTTCGATTACCTGGGGGCAGACCTGCGCAATGAAACGGCCGTCACTGGTGCCACCCGTGGTGGAAAGTTGGGTTTCGAGACCTGTCTCGGCGCGAATGGCATCACGCACGGCGTTCACCAGAGTGCCCGGCGTCGTGAGGAAGGGCAGACCCCCGACGACCCACTGGATATCGAAGTCCAGACCATGACGGACCAATACTTCTTCCAGGCGACGTTGCAGCCCCTGGGGTGTGGATTCCGTTGAAAATCGGAAATTGAAATCGATCACCACCGTGCCGGGAATCACGTTGCTTGCACCAGTCCCGCCGTGCATATTGCTCACCTGCCAGGTGGTGGGCGGGAAAAACGCGTTGCCCGGGTCCCATTCAATTCCCACCAGTTCAGCCAGTGCCGGTGCCACCAGATGAATCGGGTTTTTCGCCAGATGTGGGTAAGCGATGTGGCCCTGCACGCCCTTGACGGTGAGCTTGCCGCTCATGGTGCCGCGCCGGCCATTCTTGATCATGTCGCCGGTGCGCTCGACCGAGGTGGGCTCGCCCACAACGCAGTAATCCATCCGCTCGCCGCGCGCCGTCAGGGCCTCACAGACCTTGACGGTGCCGTCAACTGCCGGGCCTTCCTCGTCGCTGGTCAGCAGGAAGCCGATAGACAGGGCTGTGTCCGGGCTTTTGGCCAAAAATTCCTCAGTGGCGACGACAAACGCTGCCAGCGAGGTTTTCATGTCGCTCGCGCCTCGCCCGTACAGGCGACCGTTTCGGTGGGAAGGTACGAAGGGTGCGCTGCTCCACTGATCCAATGGCCCGGTGGGCACCACGTCGGTGTGCCCTGCAAAAACAAAAAGGCGTTTGCGGGCGACGCTTGAACCCGATGTCGCCGCGCGTTTGGCCCACAGGTTTTTGACCCTGGCGCCATCCGGTCCGCTCTCTATCAACTCACAGGCAAAGCCCAAAGGGGCAAGGCGAGCCATGATGATGTCCAGGCAGCCGGCATCATCTGGCGTGACCGAGGCGCGGGAAATCAGTTCTTCAGCAAGACGCAGCGTGCAGGGCATTAATGGGTAACGTCCAGCGTGATCTCGGTAAAGGACGGTTCATCGTCATGCTCTTCCTCCACTTCTGGCGCCTTGGTCACGGAGGCAAAATCATTTTGCAGTCGCCACATCAGGTTGGTTGGTGAATCGGCGTGTGCCAGGCCCTCTTTGCGGTCTACCGTGCCGTCTGCAATCAAGCGGGCAATGTCCTGCTCAAACGTCTGCGAACCCTCAGCCATCGATTTTTCGACCGCTTCCTTGACGCCAGAGAAGTCTCCTTTTTCAATCAGCTCCGATACCAGCTTGGTGTTCATCAGTACCTCTACAGCAGGCAGGCGGCCACCTGTTGTGGTTCGCAGCAGGCGCTGTGAAACGACTGCTTTGAGCGCCGAAGACAGGTCACCCAGCATGGTCTGGCGCACTTCCACCGGGTAAAAGCTCAATATCCGGTTCAGGGCCTGATGGCTGTTGTTGGCGTGCATGGTAGCCAGACACAAATGGCCAGACTGGGCGTAGGCAATGGCCGCAGACATGGTCTCTCGGTCACGGATTTCGCCAATCAGGATGACGTCAGGCGCTTGCCGCAGCGCGTTTTTCAAGGCCACCTGCAGGGACTGGGTGTCCAGTCCGATTTCGCGCTGGTTCACCAGCGATTTCTTGTTCTTGAACAGGTATTCGACAGGGTCTTCAATGGTCAGGATGTGACCCGTGGACATCTCGTTGCGCAGGTCAATCATGGCCGCCAGCGTGGTGCTCTTGCCAGCGCCCGTGGCGCCCACCATCAGCAACAGCCCACGCTTTTCCATGATGAGGTCGCCCAGAATGGCAGGGACCGACAACGAGCTCAATGGCGGAATTTCCTGTGGCACATAACGGATCACCACCGCATAGGAACCCCGCTGGCGCATGGCACTCACGCGAAACCGGCCCACACCTTCCAGCGGAAAACCGATGTTGAGTTCGCCCGTTTCTTCCAGTTCGGCAATGTGATGGGGCGCCACCACTTCGGCCAGCAGGTTGCGGGGAGCCTCCGGTGGAAGCAGCTGGCTGTTGATGGGCACACACTGGCCGTTGATCTTGATCAGGGCGGGTGAGTGGGCTGACAGGTAGACGTCAGACGCCTTCTTCTCGCCCATCAGCTTCAGGATTCTTTCCATGGTGCTCATTGCCGGTGCTCCTTGAATCAATTGATCGCGCTTAATGACGTGTTCAGTCGCGTAGCAGGTCGTTCAGGCTGGTTTTGGCCCGGGTCTGGGCGTCCACCCGCTTGACGATCACCACGCAATACAGGCTGTATTTGCCGTCTGCACTGGGCAGGGTACCGGAGACCACGACCGAACCCGCCGGAATGCGCCCATAAGTGACCGTGCCGGTAGCCCGGTCATAAATCTTGGTGCTCTGGCCGATATACACCCCCATGGACAGCACCGAGTTTTCCTCGACGATCACGCCTTCCACCACTTCGGAGCGGGCGCCAATGAAGCAGTTGTCTTCAATGATGGTGGGGTTGGCCTGCATCGGCTCCAGCACGCCGCCAATGCCAACGCCACCGCTCAGGTGCACGTTTTTGCCGATCTGCGCGCAGGAGCCGACAGCGGCCCACGTGTCCACCATCGTGCCTTCGTCCACATAGGCACCGATGTTCACGAACGACGGCATCAAAATCGCGCCCTTGCCAATGAAGCTGCCGCGCCGCGCGACGGCTGGCGGCACCACGCGCACACTGGCGGCGATGGCGGTTTCGTCCAGGTGCGCAAACTTGGTCTGCACCTTGTCGTAAAACCCCAAGTCACCGGCCTTGATGATGGCGTTGTCCTGCAGCCGGAAGCTCAGCAACACGGCTTTTTTGATCCACTGGTGCGTGGTCCATTGGCCCACGCCCTCGCGCGTAGCCACCCGCAGGCGGCCCTTGTTCAGCTCGGCAATGACGTGTTCCACGGCGTCTGCGGTTTCTTTGGGCGCTGATTTAACGGAAATATTGGCGCGGTTTTCCCACGCGGCGTCGATGATGTTTTGCAGTTGTTGGGTCATGGGAGATCAATAAAAAAACAATGAATTTCAGGCTCGGGAATTGACAAATTCGGCAATGCGCCGGGCGGCTTCCACGCATTCGGCGGTTTCAGCCACAAGCGCCATCCGGACGCGCCCGGTGCCCGGGTTGCTGCCGTGGGCATCGCGCGCGAGATAACTGCCGGGCAAAACAGTCACATTGTATTGAGCCAGCAGGTCGCGCGCGAAATCGGTGTCGCTTCCCCGCACACCGGCCCACAGGTAAAACGCGGCATCGGGCAGGGCCACGTCCAGCACATTGGTCAGGATGGGCGTGACCTGGGCGAATTTGTCGCGGTACATCCTGCGGTTTTCCACCACGTGGGCTTCATCGTTCCAGGCGGCAATGCTGGCACTTTGCACAACCGGGCTCATGGCGCTGCCGTGGTAGGTGCGGTAGAGCAAAAACTGCTTGATAAGCGCGGCATCACCCGCCACAAAACCGCTGCGCATGCCAGGCACATTGCTGCGTTTGGACAGGCTGGTCAGCGAAATGAGGTTTTTGAAGTCGCTTCGCCCCAGTTTGGCGGCGGCTTCCATGCCACCCAAAGGCGGCTCGTAACGGAAGTAAATCTCGCTGTAACACTCGTCGGAAGCAATCACGAAGCCGTGGCGGTCGCTCAGCGCAAAGAGTTTTTCCCATTCACTGAGCGGCATCACGGCGCCGGTGGGGTTGCCGGGCGAACACACAAACAGCAGCTGGGTGCGGGCCCAGACGGCTTCGGGCACGCTGTCCCAGTCCTGTGCGAAGTTGCGTTTCGGGTCTGACGCCACGAAATACGGCTGCGCACCTGACAGCAGCGCAGCTCCTTCGTAGATTTGGTAGAACGGGTTCGGACAGACCACCACCGCGTCGGGCGAGGGCTCAAGCAGCGTCTGCGCCAGCGCAAACAGGGCCTCGCGCGACCCGTTCACGGGCAGCACCTGCGTGGCCGGGCTCACGTCCAACTGGTAGCGGGTGTGCAACCAGCGGGTGAAGGCCTCACGCAGTTTGGGCTCGCCCGCCGTGGCCGGATAAGCCGCCAGACCGCTGGGCCGGGACGTGATCGCGTCCACCATGGCTTGTTGCAAAAAGGCGGGCGTGGGGTGTTTGGGCTCGCCCATGCCCAGGCTGATGGCGCTAAAGGCCGGATTGGGGGTGACAGTCGAGAAAAGCTGGCGCAGCCGCTCAAACGGGTAGGGCTGTAAACGGGAGAGAAGGGGGTTCATGGGAGGAGATTATCCCGCCTTGCACCATCTGGGCCACGCGCACGCAGTCTTTCAGGTGCTGCTCACCCAGCAGGCGTATCGCGCCATAGCCCACGACGGCCGAAACCGCCTGCCCGGCCAGTGGCACGTATTTGGTCGCCTGCTTGGCTGTGAGCCGCACGCCGACCGCCTGCGCAGCCCGCAAAACCAGCCCTTTGGTGATGATTCTGCCAATCAGGAACGAGCCCACGGTGCTGACGGCGATTTGCACCTGCTCGCGCTTGCTGGGTGCCAGTTGCTCAATCTGGCGGGGTGTCAGGCCAAACGCTTCGTTGATTTCCGGAATCAGCCGCGAGAGCATGGCGGCGTCCACCACCCAGTCCATGCCCGGTACGGGAATGGCACTGGCGGCACCCGCGACCAGGGCGCGCCGGTGCAGCAGCTTGCGACAGCGCACCACGGCCGCCGTGAGCGCCGAGTTGCCTTCAGCCAGGTGTAAAGCGCTGGGCATGGGGTTGAGTCTCAGGCTGATTTGCTTCTGATCAGGCCATAGACGAACAGCAAAACGATGCTGCCCACCACGGCGGCGATCCAGCCCGCGGCGTCGCCCTGTTTGTACAGGCCCATCGCAGCACCGGCGTAATTGGCCAGAAACGACCCGGCCACACCCAGAATGGCGGTCATGATGAAGCCCAGTTTGTCATCGCCGGGCTTGAGGGCCCGCGCAATGAAGCCGACGATCAAGCCAACGAACAGGGTTCCGAGAATTTCAAACATGGATCTATCTCCTCAAGGGTTTCTGAACAAACGCCGCCCATCGCGCTGGACGGACGGAGGGGTCTCCAGCCGCGAATATACAGCCTCTGCACCCGACCTTCTTGCACCCTTTAACGCGCTACCGTCATTCCCGGTTGCCGGTAGTTAATATGCTATAAAAATAATAGCTATTCACGCATATTAAACGGGGGGTTGAGGCCAATTTGGCTGATAAAAAAGCACTTTTTGACATGAGGTTACATAAACCCGCCGGTTTGAGGCCCACCGCACCCTGAAACCGGGCACAGGCAAGGTATCATGTGAGCCTGCTTACAGGGCGGTTTGAAGAACGGTTTTTCAATTAAATCAACAAGTTAGCGTCAATCTTCCGTGCGTCTCAATTCCATCAAACTCTCCGGGTTCAAATCGTTTGCCGAGCCTACCAACTTCCTGTTGCCCGGCCAGCTGGTCGGCGTGGTCGGTCCCAACGGTTGCGGCAAGTCCAACATCATGGACGCCGTGCGCTGGGTGTTGGGCGAGTCCAAGGCGTCCGAGTTGCGTGGCGAGTCCATGCAGGACGTCATCTTTAACGGCACCACCACCCGCAAGGCCGCCAGCCGATCCAGTGTGGAGCTGGTGTTCGAGAACAACGATCACCGTGCCGGGGGCCAGTGGGGCCAGTTTGCCGAAATCGCCGTCAAGCGTGTGCTGACGCGTGATGGCACCAGCAGCTACTACATCAACAACCAGCCCGTGCGCCGCCGCGACGTGCAGGACGTGTTTCTCGGCACCGGCCTCGGTCCGCGCGCCTACGCCATCATTGGCCAGGGCACGATCAGCCGCATCATCGAATCCAAGCCCGAAGAGCTGCGCCTGTTCCTCGAAGAAGCCGCTGGTGTTTCCAAATACAAAGAGCGCCGCCGTGAGACCGAAAACCGCCTGTCGGACACGCGCGAAAACCTCACGCGGGTGGAAGACATCCTGCGTGAGCTCAACACCAATCTGGATCGGCTCGAAAAGCAGGCCGAGGTGGCCCAGCGCTACAACACGCTGCAGGCCGACGTCACGCTCAAGCAGCAACAGCAGTGGTTTCTGAAGCGTGCCGAGGCATTGGCCGACCAGACCAAGGTGAAGCAGGACGCCGAGAGCGCCGTCAACGCGCTGGAAAGCCGCGTGGCCGATCTGCGCCACATCGAGGCGGATCTGGAAACGGTTCGCCAGGCGCATTACGCCGCGGGTGACCAGGTCAATCAGGCGCAGGGCTTGCTGTATGAAGCCAGCAGCGAAGTGGGACGTCTGGAAGCCGAAATCCGCTTCGTGGTGGAAGGCCGTCAGCGCGTGGAGCAGCGTCTGCTCACGCTGAAAGAGCAAACCACCCAGTGGGCTACCCGCAAGGATGACGCTTTAACCGAAATTGAAAACCTCGCCGAGCTGGCTGCCCTGGGCAGCGAAAAAACCGAGCTGCTCGCCGCGCAGGTGGAAGAGCAGGCGCAGGCCATGCCCGATCTGGAAGACGCCTTGCGCCTGGCACAGGCCGGTGCCAACGAGCAGCGCGCCAGCGTCGGCCAGGTTCAACAGCAGATTCAGGTGCTGGCCGCCGAGCAGCGTGGCATTGAAGAACAGTCACGCCAGCTCACCACGCGTCGCGAGCGGCTGGTGGCTGACCGCAATGCGCTGGCGGCACCCGAAGAATCGAAACTGGTCAACCTGCAAAGCCAGCTCACGCAGGCGCAGGAGAGCGCCAGTGTGGCCGACGCCCGCCTGCATGAGCTGCAGGACAGCGTGCCGCAGCTGGACGACGCCCGCCGTGAGCAGCAGCAGGTGGTCAATACCCAATCCGCCAAGCAGGCTGACTTGTCTGCCCGTATGGAGGCGCTCAAGGCGCTGCAGGAAAAGGTCAAGACCGACGGCAAACTCAAACCCTGGCTGACCAAGCACGGGCTGGATAGCTTGCAGGGTCTGTGGAGCCGCATCCACATCGAGCAAGGCTGGGAAAACGCGCTGGAAGGCGCGCTGCGCGAACGTCTGGGTGCGCTGGAAGTGTCGCGGCTGGACATGGTGCGTGCCTTCGGGCAGGACGCGCCACCGGCCAAGCTGTCGTTCTTCAGCCCGCCGCTGGCCGCCGCGCCGCAACCCGCATCCACGTTGCCGCGGCTGGCCGATCTGCTGCAAATCAACGATGCCGGGCAAAAAGCGGTGATGGCTGACTGGTTGCAGGGTTGTTACACCGCAGCCAGTTTTGAAGACGCGCTGGCCAAACGCACGGCGCTGCAGCCCGGCGAAACGATTCATGTTAAAAGTGGCCACGCCGTCAGCGCCCACAGTGTCAGTTTTTATGCGCCCGATTCTGAGCAGGCCGGTCTGCTGGCCCGCGCGCAGGAAATCGAAAATCTGGACAAGCAGCTTCGGGCGCAAGCGCTGATCTGCGACGAGGCACGCTCCGCGCTGGTGCGGGCCGAGGCTGCCTACGCCGATGCGTCGCAACGATTGGTGGTAGTGCGGCGCGAAGCTTCCGAGACCCAGAGCCGTGCGCATGAGCTGCAGGTCGAAACGCTGCGCCTGACGCAACTCGCTGAACAAACCCGTGCGCGGTCTGAGCAGATTGCCGGCGACATGGCCGAGGTCGATGCCCAGTTGGGTGACTTGCAGGAGCGCCGTGTCACGGCGGAAGCCCGCTTTGAAGAGCTGGACATGCAGTTGGCCGACACGCAGGAGCGCCACGCCCAGCTTGATGAACGCGTGATCGACGCCGAGCGCAAGTTGAATGAATGCCGCGAACAGCAACGCAGCCTGGAGCGCCAGGCGCAGGAGGCCACGTTTTCGCTGCGCAGTCTGGATGCCCGCAAGGCCGAGTTGAGCCGCGCTATCGAAACCGCAGCACAACAGGCAGATTCCATCAGAGCTGAAGAGCTAAGAGCGAATGAAGAATTGGTACGTCTGACAGATGCTTCGGCTCAGGCCGGTTTGCAAAACGCGCTGGCCGTGAAGCTGGAGCGCGAGCAGTCCTTGGGCGCCAAACGCAGCGAATACGACGACCTGACCGCCAAACTGCGCGCCAGTGACGAGCGCCGCCTGCAGCTCGAGCGTGAGCTCGACCCGCTGCGCCAGCGCATCACCGACTTTCAGCTCAAGGAACAGGCCGCACGCCTCGGGTTTGAGCAATATGAACAGTTGCTCACCGATGCCCAGGCTGATCTGGAAGCGGTGGCGAAATCCATCGAAGAAGGCAACGTGCGGCTGACCGGCATGCAGGGCGAGATCGACCGCTTGAACCGGGAGATTGCCGCCCTGGGCGCCGTCAACCTGGCCGCGCTGGATGAGCTGACCACGGCGCGCGAGCGCAAGCAGTTCCTCGATGCCCAAACGGCCGATTTGACCGAGGCCATGACCACGCTGGAAGACGCCATCAGGAAGATCGACGCGGAAACCCGCGAGCTGCTGTCGGGCACCTTCAACACCGTCAACGAGCATTTCGGCAAGATGTTCCCCGAGCTGTTTGGCGGTGGCAACGCGCGTCTGGTCATAACCGGCGACGAAATCCTGGACTCGGGCGTGCAGGTCATCGCGCAGCCACCGGGCAAGAAGAACCAGACCATTCACCTGCTGTCGGGCGGTGAAAAAGCGCTGACCGCGATTGCACTGGTGTTTGCGATTTTCCAGCTGAACCCGGCGCCGTTTTGTCTGCTGGACGAGGTGGATGCGCCGCTGGACGATGCCAACACCGAGCGTTATGCCAAACTGGTAACCAGCATGAGCAAAGAAACCCAGTTCCTCTTCATCAGCCACAACAAGATCGCCATGGAAATGGCCGAGCAGCTGATCGGCGTGACCATGCAGGAGCAGGGCGTGTCGCGCATCGTGGCGGTGGACATGGACGCTGCTGTTTCGCTGGCTGAACTCACCTGAAAATCCAACAAATACCTTGCCATGAGTAACCTGCAAATTGGATTGGCGGTGGTAGGCGGGCTGGTACTTGCCGGCGTGGTGGCGCATGGCGCCTGGTCCTCCCGACGTAGCGCGCCCCGTCAGGCCGCCCCGGAAGAACCCCGGAATCTGCCACCTCACGAAGGCATAGAACCGGGTCTGGATGAGGCCGCATTTGATGTAGCCCATTTCCCCGTGCCAGTGGCTGAAAAGCGGCTTGTTCTGGACGCCTTGATTGACGTGATTGCGCCCATCACACTGGACACTGCAGTGTATGGCGAGGCGGCACTGGCTGCCATGCCACCCACTCGTCGCGCTGGCAGCAAGCCCTTTTCCATTGAAGGCTGGAATGAAGAGGGCAATGGGTGGGAGACCCCGGCTGTGGGGCAGCGCTATGGCGCGTTTCAGGCCGGCGTTCAACTGGCCAACCGCACGGGTGCCCTTAATGAAATCGAGTATTCCGAGTTTGTGATGAAGGCACAGGCCTTTGCCGACGCTGTTGGCGGAACCCCCGAGTTTCCGGAGATGCTGGATGAAGTGGCGCGTGCGCGCGAACTGGATCAGTTCGCCAGCGCGCACGATGCGCAGTTGGACTTTTTTGTGCGTGCCCGTCAGGCTGCCTGGAGTCCGGGCTATGTGCAGCAAAACGCTGCACAGCTTGGTTTTGTGGCTGGTGCGATGCCCGGACGCATGGTATTGCCTGCCAGCGTACCCGGACTGCCCCCTGTCCTGAGCCTGAATTTCGATACGCAGGCGGCGCTGGCCGAAGACCCGGCCCAGTCTGCCATACGCGAAATCACACTGGGGCTGGACGTGCCGCAAGTGGATCGCAGCGAGCGCGCCTACGATCGCATGCGGGAAGCAGCCCAGGCGCTTGCCCGGGCGATGGACGGCGTGGTGACCGACAGCAACGGTTTGCCTTTGGTGGGCGAGGCCATGGATGTCTTTGCCCTGGAACTGGAAGGCATGTACAACACGCTGGACGAGCGTGAGCTGTCGGCCGGGTCCGCGCTGGCGCGTCGCTTGTTCTCCTGACCGGCATCGTCAGTTCCTACCGCCGTGGCCACCACGCCAGACTTGTTTTCCTCCAGAGCGCCAGTGCCTGATCCCGCGGACGTGGCCAGGCTCCGCGCGGCTTTGCACCACCATGCCCACCAGTACTATGTGCTGGATGAACCTCAAGTTCCTGACGCAGAGTACGACCGGCTGTTTCACGAACTCCAGGCGATTGAACAGGCGCACCCCGAGTTGGTCACCCCGGATTCCCCCACGCAGCGCGTGGGTGGCAAACCGCTGGATGCCTTTGCCAGCGTGCGCCATGCGGTGCCGATGCTCAGCATTCGTACCGAAACCGATACCGAAGCCAGCGGCGCGAAAAATTTTGACACCCGCGTACGACGCGAGCTGGGACTGGGCGATGATGCGCCGCCAGTGGAATATGTGGCCGAGCCCAAGTTCGACGGCCTGGCCATCAATCTGCGTTACGAGCAGGGTGTGCTGGTGCAGGCGGCCACACGCGGAGATGGGGAAACCGGTGAGGAAGTGACGCAAAACATCCGCACCATAGGGCAAATTCCTCTGCGCATCACCGGGAAGATACCCCCTGTGCTGGAAGTGCGCGGCGAGGTTTACATGCGTCGCGATGACTTCGAGGCACTCAACGAGCGGCAACGTGAAAAAATTGCCCAAGGCGTCAAAGGCGAAAAAACCTTCGTTAACCCCCGCAATGCGGCGGCAGGTGCCGTGCGTCAGCTGGACCCCGCTATCGCAGCGCAGCGGCCGTTGAGCTTTTTCGCCTACGGGCTGGGCGAAGTCACCGCAGTGGATCAGGGTGGGCCGGCCTTTCAGACTCATTTCGATATGCTGAATACCCTGAGATCATGGGATTTTCCGGTCTCGGATCTTGTGGGGATTGCGCGAGGTGCTACTGAATTGGTAGCATATCATCAGCGGGTTGGGCAGCAGCGTGACAGCCTGGGTTTCGACATTGATGGCGTGGTTTACAAGGTCAACAACATCGCGCTGCAGCGGCAGATGGGTTTTGTCACCCGCGAGCCTCGCTGGGCCGTTGCGCACAAATACCCGGCGCAGGAGCAGCTCACCACCGTTCTGGGCATTGACGTGCAGGTCGGGCGTACCGGCAAGCTCACGCCAGTGGCCAAGCTCGCGCCGGTGTTTGTGGGCGGCGTGACCGTGACGAACGCTACGCTGCACAATGAAGACGAGGCCCGTCGCAAGGACGTTCGCGTGGGCGACACGGTCATTGTGCGCCGCGCAGGTGATGTGATCCCCGAGGTGGTGTCGGTGCTCATCGACAAGCGGGTTTCAGACGCACCCATCTTCACCATGCCCCACAAATGCCCGGTGTGCGGCAGTGCGGCCGTACGGGAGGAAGACGAGGCGGACTACCGCTGCACGGGCGGACTGTTTTGCAGTGCCCAGCGCAAGCAGGCCATCCTGCACTTTGCCCAGCGCCGCGCGGTGGAGGTGGAAGGGTTGGGCGAAAAGCTGGTCGACCAGCTGGTCGATGCCGGCATCATCAAAACCTTGCCCGACTTGTATCGTCTGGGTTTTGCCTCACTGGCGGCGCTGGACCGGATGGCCGACAAGTCGGTACAAAACATCCTGGACGCGCTGGAAAAATCGAAGCAGACCACCTTGCCGCGCTTTCTGTTCGGTCTGGGCATCCGTCATGTGGGCGAGGCGACCGCCAAAGAACTGGTTCGCCATTTCGGCAAGCTTGACGCGATTATGGACGCCACCCCGAGCAACTGCTACCCGCGCCGCCCCGGTTTGCCCCCCCCCCACCCCCCGAAGTCGGTGATGTGGGCCCCATCGTGGCCCAAAGCATCCGCACCTTTTTTGATCAAACCCACAACCGCGAGGTGGTGGAGCAACTACGGGCCTGCGGTGTAACCTGGAAAGAGGGCGAACCCGCCGCGGTCGCACCAAGCGCGCCGACAGGCAGGACTCTTTGTCATCACCGGCACGCTGCCCAACGCTGAGTCGGGACCAAGCCAAAGACCTGGCCGGCACTTGAAGCTGCGGGCGCCAAGGTAGCCGGTTCGGTAAGCAAGAAAACCAGCTATGTGCTGGCTGGCACTGACGCCGGTAGCAAACTCGACAAGGCGCGCGAACTGGGTGTTACCGTGATTGATGAATTGGAAATGAAGGAGATGCTCGATGGCGGTGCGTGAAATTCTCAAAATGGGCGACTCGCGCCTGCTGCGCGTCGCACAGCCGGTGAAACTGTTCGACACCGATGAGCTGCATTTGCTGATCACTGACATGCTGGACACCATGCACGCGGCCAACGGTGCCGGACTGGCCGCACCGCAAATAGGGGCTGATCTGCAACTGGTGATTTTTGGCACGGACGAGCGCAACCCGCGTTATCCGGATGCGCCGGTGGTACCCCGCACGGTGCTGATCAACCCGCAGATTACGCCTGTTGGTGATGTTGAGGAGGAGGACTGGGAGGGCTGCCTCTCGGTGCCAGGCCTGCGCGCCGTAGTGCCACGCTGGGCGCACATCCGTTACACCGGATTTGATCAATATGGTGACCCCATTGACCGCTCCGTAGAGGGCTTTCACGCCCGGGTGGTACAGCACGAATGTGATCACCTGATGGGCAAGCTTTATCCCATGCGGGTACGTGATTTCACAAAGTTCGGATTCACTGAAGTGCTGTTTCCGGGGCTGGATATGCCCCAGGACGACTGAGTTCAGGCCGCCAGGGCGGCGAGCAGCTCGGTCTCGATCTCGATCTGCATGCGGTTGTTCTGCAACTGCTGGCCATCAATCAGGAAGGTGTCGTCCACCCGCTCGCCCAGCGTGGCGACTTTGGCCAGTTGCAGGTTCAGGTGGTGCCGGGCCAGTACGCAGGCAACGCTGTACAACAGGCCAACCCGGTCGCTGGCCGAAATGTTGAGTAGCCAGCGCTGGGCTTTTTCGTCGGGCCGTAGCGTGACACGTGGTGCAATCGGAAAGCTTTTCACGCGACGCGAAACGCGGCTGCGGCGCGGGGGCATCAGCGGCCCCTGTTCCTGAATGGCACGGCTCAAACCATCCTCCAGCATACTGATCACTTCCCGGTACTCCTCGGGCGGGGCCTGGGTGGTGACCTGAAAAGTGTCCAGCGCATACCCGTTACTGGCTGTGTGCACCCGGGCATCCTGAATGCTGAATTCAGCACGATCAAAGTAGCCGCAGATACGGGCAAACAGGTCAGCCTGATCCGGCGTGTAAACCACCACTTGCAGACCCTCACCCACGGGAGAGCGGCGCGCCCGCACGATGGACTGACCTGTTCCTACATGACGCGACAGCTGGCGGGTATGCCAGGCAATCTCGGTGGCATCGTGACGCATGAAGTAACCCACATCCAGCGTGTCCCACAGCGGCTTGTGCGCCTCAAATGGCATGGCATAACTGGCGATCAGGATCAGCGCCTCGCGCTTGATGGCTTCGACCTCGGCATCCGGGTCCGGCGCGCCGCCACCCAGGGCACGCAGGGTCAAGCGGTACAGGTTTTCCAGCAGCTTGCCCTTCCAGGCGTTCCACACCTTGGGCGAGGTACCACGAATGTCGGCCACGGTCAGCAGGTACAGGGCGGTGAGGCGGCGTTCATTGCCCACCCTTTTGGCGAACGCCGTGATCACATCCGGATCGCTCAGGTCCGACTTTTGCGCAATGCGGCTCATCGACAGATGTTCGCGCACCAGGAACTCGATCATCTGGGCGTCTTCGCGCTCGATGCCGTGCTGTTTGCAAAAGCGCCGTACGTCGGCGGCGCCCAGGTCCGAATGGTCACCGCCGCGGCCTTTGGCGATGTCGTGAAACAGCGCGGCCGCATACAACACCCAGGGCTTGTCCCAGCCGCCGGCCAGCTGCGAGCAAAACGGGTATTCGTGCGAGTGCTCCGCAATGAAGAAGCGGCGCACGTTGCGCAGCACCATCAGGATGTGCTGGTCCACCGTGTAGACATGGAACAGGTCATGCTGCATCTGTCCCACGATCTTGCGGAACACCCAAAGGTAACGGCCCAGCACCGAGGTCTGGTTCATCAACCGCATGGCGTGGGTGATGCCCTCGTGCTGCATCAGGATGCTCTTGAACGTTTCACGGTTGACCGGGTCGTTTCGGAACTTGCCATTCATCAGGCCACGGGCGTTGTACAGGGCGCGCAGCGTTCGCGCCGACAGACCCTTGGCACCCACCGTGGTCTGGTAGAGCAGAAAGGTTTCCAGAATGGCATGCGGATGACGCTGGTACAGGTCATCGGTGGCCACGTCAATCATGCCGGCCTTCTCGTTGAAGCGTTCGTTGATGGGCCGCGGCTCATGCGTGCTGGGATTGAGCCGCTCTTCGATATTGAGCAGCAGGATTTGGTTGAGTTGCGTTACCGCCTTGGCCGTCCAGTAGTAACGACGCATCAGCGCCTCGCTGGCACGTGCTGGCAATCCCTCACCATCGGCTGATTCCGACGAGTAGCCAAAGGTCTCGGCCACCGCCGTTTGCAGGTCAAACACCAGCCGGTCCTCCCGGCGACCAGCGGTCAGGTGCAGGCGCGCGCGCACCAGGCGCAGCAAGGCCTCGTTGTGTTTGATCTGCTTGACTTCAAAGGGCGTAGCCAGGCCATTGCGAGCCAGTTCATCCCAATTCTTTGCCAGCCCCGCGGCCTTGGCCACCCACAAAATGACCTGCAGGTCCCGCAACCCGCCGGGAGATTCCTTGCAGTTAGGCTCCAGTGAGTAGGGCGTGTTCTCGAACCGGTTGTGGCGTTGCTGCATCTCCAGCGTTTTGGCTACAAAGAAGGCCCGTGGATCGATGGCTGCCTGGAACTGTTTGCGAAACCGGGCCATCAGCCGGGCGTCCCCCACAATCAGGCGCGACTCCAGCAGCGAAGTTTGAACGGTGACGTCTTTTTGGGCTTCGGCCAGGCAGTCCGAGATGGTGCGTACGCTGGAGCCGATCTCCAGGCCAGTGTCCCAGCAGCTGCCGATGAAGGCTTCGATGCGTGCCTTGAGTTCGGGATTGGTGTCGGGTGACTGGTCATCCGGCAACAACACCAGCACGTCCACGTCCGAATGCGGAAACAGTTCTGCTCGGCCAAATCCACCTACGGCCAGCAAGGCGAAAGGACTGGAACAGCCAGCTCGTTGCCACAGGGTTTGCAGGGTGGCATCGGCCAGTGCCGAAAGCCGGTGCAGGGCGGTGCTAACCCCCCGCGTTGACGCGCCACTGGCCCCAATCGTGGTCAGCAGGGCAGCCTTGGCGGCCCGATAGTCATCGCGCAGGGTCTGAAAATTCGACATGCTTGCCCGGCTCCGGCCAGACACGATCAGGCGCCAGCCGGAACTGCCCTTGCAGCAGACGACAGAAACGCCTCAACAAAAGCTGGCGTGGCCGGGCTGCCAGCCGACAGCGTCAATACCTCGAAGCCAGTTTCCGTGACCAGAACGGTGTGCTCCCATTGCGCTGAAAGGGAGTGATCCTTGGTCACAATGGTCCAGCTGTCTTTTTCCGGACCTTCCTTGATGTCCTTGCGCCCTGCGTTGATCATGGGCTCAATGGTGAAGGTCATGCCCGGTTTCAGCTCTTCCAGCGTGCCGGGTTTACCGTAGTGCAGCACTTGCGGCTCTTCATGAAACACGCGGCCAATGCCGTGGCCGCAGAATTCGCGCACTACGCTGAAGCCCTGGCTCTCGGCGAATTTCTGGATTTCCCAGCCAATGTCACCCAGGCGGATGCCTGGTTTGACCATCTTGATGCCGTGCCACATGGCGTCATAAGTGATGGCGCACAGGCGTCTGGCCGCAATGGAAGTGTCACCCACTATGAACATGCGGCTGGTATCTCCGTGCCAGCCGTCCTTGATGACGGTGATGTCGATGTTGACGATATCGCCCTTCTTCAACTGCTTGTCATTGGGAATGCCATGGCAAACCACGTGATTCACCGAGGTACAGATGGACTTGGGGTAGGGCGTATTCCCGCCGCCGGTGTAATTCAAGGGGGCGGGAATGGTCCCTTGAACCTGCATCATGAAGTCATGGGCCAGCTTGTCCAGTTCATTGGTGGTCACACCCGCTTTTACATGGGGCGTGAGGAAATCCAGCACTTCTGAAGCCAGCTTGCCAGCCACGCGCATGCCCTGCACGCCTTCTGCATCTTTGTAGGTAATCGTCATGTGCCGATTATCCCAGAGGCTGGACCCGCGTGTTTTTATGCGGTAAAAAGGGGTCTAGCTATTGAGCAGTATGCGCAAGTAGCTATGAAAATAATAGCGAATCCGGATCAGTGCGCTCCCGTGAGGGACGCCGCTATGGCACGCTTGAAGGGGGTAAAACGTTCGCCCGCGCGCAGCGCCAGATCCCGCAGTCCACGGGCAGGCGGCGCTTCGCTGGTATACAGCCGCGTGATGAGCTGGGTGGCCAGGTAAACGGGCCGTGTGGCCCACCGGTGGGTTCGCTCGAAACGGGCGAGCAGGGCGGTCGACGCGATGTCCTGACCAGCAGCCTGCGCTGCCAGGACGCCGCGGGCCAGGGCATCGATGCCCCGCAGACCAAAATTGAAGCCGTGGGCTGTAACCGGGTGCATGCCCACTGCGGCATCCCCTACACAGGCAAAACGCTGGCCCACAAGGCGGCGCGGGTAGACAGCGACCAGTGGGTAGGCCTGGCGTGTGCTGACCAGCGTCATGGCTCCCAGGCGTCCGGCAAAACGGTGCTTCATGTCGCTGCCAAAAGCTGCAGGATCTTCGGCCAGGATCGGTTCCATGGCGTGACTGGGCAGCGTCAGCACCACCGACGAGCGGTGCGCGCCGGTGACCGGGTCATCATTCATCGGCAGCAGGGCCAGCGTCTGGCCGTAGTCAAACCACTCCCAGGCAGCGTGGTGGTGCGGCTCGTCGTGCGTCATCACGCACACCAGCATGCTGCGGCCGAAGTCGTGCATGTCGGCCGCAATGCCCATGGCGCGGCGCGTGGTTGAAAAGCGGCTGTCGGCGGCGATCAGCAGTTTCGCCTGCAGCGCAGTGCCGCTGGCCAGACTCACATGGGCGCCCTGGGTGTCGGTGCGAACGGTGGCTACCTGTTCACCCGCCAGCAGGGTGATGTCGTTGTGGGTCTGGCGTGCTTGCTCAACGGCGTCAAAAGCGGCGCGGCGAATCAGGTGATTGGATACAAGCCACCCCAGTTCGCTGTGCGATCCCAGACCGTGACCGATCACCATCGCGAACGGGGACGGGCCGTTGAGTACCCGCGCGTCACGCAGTGCCGACAGGGCATGCGGGTCATAAGCTTCAATGCGCTCCCATAGACCCATCTGGCGCATCCATATCGCAGAATGCTGGGTGAGCGCAATCTCCCGACCGTCGAAAGCCGGTTGCGCGATGGCCGCCAGAGGGAGTTGTTCGACCAGAGCCGTTTGCAGCCCGTGCCCGGACAGTTCGCGCGCCAGGCAAAGGCCGGCAGGGCCAGCACCGGAAATGATGATGTCGTAGTTCTTCTGTTTCATGGCGGTGCATCAGGTTTTGATCTTCACGCCACGCCGGGCCATCATGTCCTCGCTCATGGCCTGCAGGGCACTGACTGACAGTCCCGCCTGGGCTGCGGGGTAGATCAGGCGCTCTTCGTCCTCAATGTGGCGGTTGTAGAGAGAAGCAAAATGGTCCAGCGCCTGGGTTTGTTCAGGTGTAAATGGCAACCACGCCGGTAGCGAAGACTCGGCCACGCCAGCGAGGACGATGCGGGCGGCTGACCAGGCTGTTTCCATCTGGCGATGGTCGTTCATCAGTCGATCCACCACCTCCCGTACTTCCGGATTGCTCCCGGCCATCAACGGCGGGAATACATGCAGCTCTTCGTCCTGATGGTGGAGTGGGGCTGCCAGGTCAAAATAGCGCATCACGTCACGTGCAGCTTGTCGGGCGGATTCATCAGGGCCATGTTCAAGCAAATGCTGCTGCAGGCGCACCACAAGCGCCAGCGAGCGTTCCACGCGTTCATGGCACGCAGTCAGCATGTCAAACGGGGCCTCAAATCCGGCCGCGGGTGCATGGTGGCCGGGTAGTGCGACGGAATGTTTCATGTAAGAACCCGCCAGCACATCAGCCAAACTGCACAGGCTGTCCGTTCTGATCAAACGGAATGAAGTTGCCGTGCTCCCCCCGTTTGATAGCTTCAACCATACTCTGGAGAGGTACTTCTGCCTCTTCGCTGGTGGGTGCCAGATTCGAGACGCCCGACATGGCGGCAGCAAACACAATGCCCCATTGCCGGCCGAACTGACGGGACTCCTGGACTAATTCCGAGAACGAGCCCAGTTCCTCTGGGCGCTTGTCCACACACATCAGCGGTACCAGCGCACCGCCCTGGCCCGCCCTGAATCGTTCACGTTGTTCCGGCGTACTGTCATCGGGCAACTCAACGCCAGCAAACACAAATAACAGGCGTTGTGGCCGCGGCTGGCTCCGTGCTGCCTGCAGGAGATCATCAAAATTAGAAATAGTCATGGTGTTTCAGTTGGAAAGGGTTCGCACGTAGTCAGCGGGTTGTGGTCGCAAACGGTGCCCCTTGCTGGCACCTGCCGTTCCGATACTCAGGAAACACAGCGCGTGTTCCCCATCGTTCAGGCCAAACAGCGTACGAAGATGGGCCGATTTCAAGGCCTTTCCGCTGGTCAAAGCGGAGCCATACCCCAACGCAGTAGCCATTAGCAGCATGTTTTGAATGGCGCAACCGGTAGCGACTGTTCGCTCCATCAGATCAATCTGCGGGTCTCCACAGAGCCCGTCCACCGTCACCAGCAAAAGGCAGGGGGCCCGGTGGGCTTTCTCCCTCGCCTGGGCAACCTGTTCCGGCGTGGCCGCAGCATCGCGCTCCATCAGCGCAGCACCGAAGACTTCGCCGAGTGGTGCGCGCGCAGACTGGGGTACCAGAATGAGGCGCCAGGGCAGCAATTGGCCATGGTCAGGCGCAGTGCCTGCGCTGGCGAGGATGGCTTCCAGTTCTCTCCCATCGGGGCCAGGCGCTGCCAGGCGTTTGGGCAAAACCGTCTGGCGCGACTGCATCAGGGTTAGCGCGATCGCGGGGAATTCATTCTCTGCCGGGGGTGAATCCTGCAATGCGGGGCGGGTTTGAAGGGGGGCGCTCATCACGTTATTGTTTTATCCGGGCCGTCCGTCCGCACGGACGCGGCCGTACCAGCTTGCCAGACGTGTGCCCCACAACACCATGATGCCCACCCATAAAAGAGCTGCAGGCACCAGCAGCCACCCGGCGAGCGCGCTTTGAGCTGCTGCGCCGATACGCAACACAGTAGCCACCTGCAGCAGGCAGAACAGAGACCAAACCAGCTTGTCTGCCACAAGTGCGCGCCCGCTGTGGCCACAGGAAACGCGCGTCACCATGGCGAGCATCAGGGAACCCAGGCATCCCATCGTGAGGGCATGTAGTGAGCCCAGAGACAGGATCGGCGTGCCCTGCAGTCCGCCCAGGAGCTGTGAAGCACCGCCAAGAACCAGTGACAAGCCGAGCCACATGAAACCAACGTGCAACATGGCCAGCAGACGGTTTTTCAGGCTTTGCATCAAGCCCCACGTGATCGCCAGCCACAATAAAGTCAGCCCCGCCGCCAGTTCAGTCGTTCCACGCAACAGCATCCACATCATTGCAGCGCCGCCCTGCAGCGGACCATTCAGTTCCACCCAGACGCTGACCACCTCAAAACACGCCACACCCAGCATCAGCCCAAGGGCCCAAAATGGCCTTCTGGCGTTGATGAAAGGCATGGCGCTGGACGTGAAAAAGGGAATCATCCGATGGGCGACTGACACGTAAACCGGGACAACAAACCCCCACAAACCCGACAGCACGAAGGCACGCGCCATATCTGTTGCGTCAAGTGCCAGGCTGATCATCAGTCCCGTGACGCAGAGGCAGCCAATGACGAAGGCAAGGCCGATCACGCGGGCGTGCAATTGATCTTCTACGTCGCTGCGACGAATGAATCGCCAAAACAGGGCTGTCATCCACATCAAGCCTGCGCACGCCGGAAGCAAAGCCGTGAGCGCCATCAGCGCATGGATGTGCTGGGCGGTGACCCACAGCAGCCAGCCTGATGCCAGCAACAGCAGTGGCACCACCAGTTGCCGGGCGTCCAGCGGTTCGACACCCAGCCACTTGGGCCCGGCAGTGAACAAAAAACCGGAGAAAAAGAGGGGAATGAATCCGAACGTCATGACTGCTGCATGTCCCAGTGAGGGTGACATGGCATACGGCAATGTCAAACCCGCACTGACCCGGTCAACCTGCACCAATGCCCACCACGCTGCGGCGTACATCAGCACGACCACTGCGAGGAAAAATCCCAACCGGTGCGGGGCCAGCAACAAATTACCGACGCGCCAGCCACCACCGGTTCGCGGCACGGGCGGAGAGGTGGATTTGCCCTGCACGTGACGGATCGACATGGCTGGCGGAAAGTTCATCCGCAAGTGCCCAGGTGACCGCATTGCGTGCAATAGTCGCAGCCGTCTTTGCGGATAACGGCATGAGCGCCGCATTCCGGACACTTTTTGCCCGCCATGACAGGCGGCATGGCGCCTGCTGCATCGCTACTCGCGGGCTGCAGGGATGCCGTGCCGTGTTCATGGTGCCCTGCGACACGGTTGATCAGGATCTTCTGGATCGCGTAGGCAACGGCGGCCACTTCGGAGTCATGCCACATGGGTACGACGGTTCCATCATCCTTGCGATGTGTTCCCAGGCGTACCGGCCCGCGATCCCATGCCACCTTGCGCATGTCGCTGAGAGCCCGCTCCAGGAATCCACCGCGCGCCGCCAGTGACAGCAGGCGCATGCTGGAGGTGATCCATTGCTGCGACTCACCACTCTGGCCCACCGGCATGAAGAACTCGATGGCACGATCCACCGTGCCAGACCCGTTTGCAGCAGGTACCGGCAGGAATGACACCAGCAGGTACAGGGTCTTGTGACCTTCCTGAGTCCAGTAGTCCACCTTCTCAGCGACCGCCGACAGTGCGCCTTTGGGCCTGCTTTCAATAACCGTCCGCATGGGATCTATCGGAGGTGCGACCAACGAAGGGGCGGTTTCCGGTTTGGCAGGACCCGCGTCCAGAACCGAGCCGAGGATGGCGTTGGGTCGGTAGGTGGCCAGGCCCTTCAGTTGTGCACGCCAGGCCTGTTGATACAGGCCCTTGAAATCGTCATAAGGGTAGTCTGCCGGTACGTTCACCGTTTTGGAAATGGCCGTGTCCACGAAGGGTTGCACGGTTTCCATCATGGCAATGTGGTTGGCAGCTGAAATCTCAAGCGCGTTGACGAAATAGTCCGGCAGTTTGTCGACATCTCCACCCAGTTCGCGGAAAGGCGCCAGGCGTGGTCTTCCACGGCATATTCGCTCGTGCTGCCATCGGACTCGCGTTTCTTGCGGCGATACACCCATGAGAACGCCGGCTCGATGCCATTGGAGGCATTGTCGGCAAATGCCAGGCTCACCGTACCCGTGGGTGCGATGGAAAGAAGGTGACTGTTGCGAATGCCGTGCTGGCGGATGGACTGTTGCAGCGCTTCAGGCAGGCGGCTGGCAAAGGTCCCGGAGGCGAGGTAGCCGTCGGCGTCAAATTTTGGAAAGGTTCCTTTTTCCTGTGCCAGTTTGATGGAAGCCGCGTAGGCTGCATCACGCATACACGTCGCGATACGTGCCGCCATCTCCCGCCCTTGCGGATCGTCATACCGCAGGCACAGCATCGACAGCACGTTGCCCAAGCCCGTGAAGCCAACTCCGATGCGACGCTTGGCGGCCGCTTCGGCTTGCTGCTGTGGCAGCGGCCAGAAGGTGACGTCCAGTACGTTGTCCAGCGCGCGTACCTGAATGGCGACAGATTTTCCGAAGGCCTCAAAATCAAACGTTGGAACACCGGCAAACCCGAAGGGATGGCGTACAAAGTGCGGCAGGATGATGGGTCCCAGATCGCAGCATCCGTAAGGTGGAAGCGGCTGCTCGCCGCACGGATTGGTTGCCGAGATCGACTCGCAATAAGAGAGGTTGTTGTCCCGGTTGATGTGATCCAGAAACAGGATGCCCGGCTCGGCAAAGTCATAAGCCGAACGCATCACGGTGTCCCACAGGCTGCGTGCGGCAACTGTTTCATATACCCACAAACCGTCCGCGCGCTGGAAAGCACCACGCCCGATCAGCCCGGTTCCCGGTTTGGCACGATGCACCAGTTCCCAGGGTTGATCTGCATCGAGCGCCCGCATGAATGCATCCGTCACGCCAACAGATACGTTGAAATTGTTCCATCGACCTGGCGTCCGTTTGGCGGTGATGAACTCATGTACATCGGGATGGTCGATCCGCAGTACGCCCATTTGCGCACCACGCCGTGCACCTGCACTCTCCACCGTTGAACAGGACTGGTCAAACACATTGATGTAACTGCAGGGCCCGGACGCCATGGAAGCGGTTGCCTTGACTTCGGCTCCACGGGGGCGGATGCGGGAGAAGTCGTACCCCACACCACCGCCACGACGCATGGTCTCGGCGGCTTCCCGCAGGGCTTCATAGATACCAGGGTTGCCTTCATCGTCCACGCCCTGAATGCAGTCGCCAACGGGTTGCACAAAGCAGTTGATCAGGGTGGCCTGAATGGACGTGCCCGCGGCACTCATGATGCGGCCGGCACCAATGGCGCCAGCGTGTAGATTACCCAGGAACAGGGCCTCGTATTTTGCGCGCTCCGGCTCTGCCTCCACCGAGGCCAGCGCGCGCGCCACTCGACGATACAGATCCTCCAGTCCGTCTTCGCCTGGCTTGAGGTATTTTTCCTTCAGTACATCATGGCTGATGGGCTGGGTGGTTGTCAGGTCCTGCGGCCTTCCCAAACGATCGCGTTTCATCAAACTGTCTCCATTGTCAGAGCCGCTGGACGAATCCCGCCCAGCAGCCACTGCAGTAATTCTTGCACCGAACGGATCTGGTCACCAAATGGCAGTCGACCAGCCCCCCGGAAGAAGAGGCCTCTTTGGGTGTCGCCCTCAAATGCGTGACCGAGTTGCTGGTCGATACAGAATTGCCCCATGGTGGCATCGCCATCGCGCAATCCGCAATGGGTAAGGCAGTCAAAAGACATGTTGCATTTGCCTTTGACGTGGGCGGCTGCCTGCAATTTGGGAACGAGCCTGATATATTTTTCAAGCCATGGCGTACGAACAGCGCGCGCCGGAAGCCCGGCCACGCTGACAAACTCCACCATGTCTTCCGGCTTGGCCTCAGCCAGAACACGCTTGAATTCCGGGTCGGCATCACATTCCCGGGTCACAGCAAAGGCAGTGCCCAGCTGCACAGCTGATGCGCCCAGGGCCTGCAGACGCAGGATGTCGTCCCGACAGCTGATTCCCCCAGCGGCAATCAGGGGAATCTTGCCCTCAATGCCTGCAGTTTTGAAGAATTCCATGACCTGTGGAATCACATTCTCAAAATCGAACCGGGGATCCTGTAAGTCGGCCACTTTCGCAGCACCCAGGTGACCCCCGGCAAGGCGTGGGTGCTCGATGACAACGGCGTCAGGCAGGCGCCCCTTGCGCTCCCACTTCTTGACCAGCAATTGCACGCCACGCGCATCGGAAAGAATGGGAATCAGCGCCGTAGCAGGAAATTCGCGTGCCAGATCTGGGAGGTCGAGCGGTAACCCGGCACCGACGACGAGTGCATCAACGCCACTGGCGAGTGCCTGGCGTACATAAATTTCGTAGGCGCTGAGGGCCCGCATCATGTTGACTGCTATCAGTCCACGGCCCTGCGAAATGGTACGAGCCCGCTTGATCTCGCGATCCAGAGCCTCCAGGTTGGCAGCATCAATCAACTGTTTCGCATCCGGTTCCTTGTCCAGATGCCCCGTTTTTGCCATCAGATCAGGGTGCAGCCGGCGCAGATCCACAGATGAGATGGTGCCTACGCCACCCAGACCGGCCACCGTTCCGGCCAGGCCACCCGCAGAAACCCCCACACCCATTCCGCCCTGCACCACAGGTATCAGGTCCTTGCCGCACAGTTTCCAGGGTTTCAGGCCGGAATCCTGAGAAAGAGTCTTCAAGGTGGCGGCTGCAGTCGCCGCATCGTTCACCGCCGTCACGGCGGGTTCAGTCAGAGAGAATTTGTCCATCATGCTCCACGTAAGGTTGGTAGGGGCCTGTGCCACTGTGGGAGGCTACCGAAGCGGGGACAAAATCACCTTGTATTACATCAAAGACATGCACTTCACCGTCTTCAATTACGTAATGCCAGCCGTGTAAAGTGAGTTTTCCGACCTCCACGTCACGCCGGACCATCGGGTAATCCATTAAACGTTCCAGTTGCAGGACAACGGCGCGTTTTTCCGTTTTGCGCATGGCCTCCGGACTGGATTGCACCGGAAGCAGGGCTTCGCTGGCCAGTTTGAGCCATGCCTTCAGTGCGACTGCTTCGTCTGGTGCGCCTTCATAGGCTGTCCGAATAGCACCACAGTGACTATGACCACAAACAATAATTCGCTCCACGTGCAGGGTCAAAACGGCAAATTCGATGGCCGCCATGGTGCCGTGCAGGCCATGCGAACCGTCATAAGGGGGAATGAAGGCGCCTACATTGCGCACAATAAACAGCTCACCAGGACCGGCACCTGTGAGCAGATACGGCACCACCCTGGAGTCGGAACACCCGATAAAAAGGGTTTTTGGATGCTGACCCTCGGTCACCAGATCCTGAAAACGCTGCTGGTGCGTCGGGAAATAGTCGGACCGGAAGCGCCGCAGGCGCAGCAGAAGCTCGTCTGCGTCTGCGACCTTATCAGTCATTGCACCAGAGGGGAGTCAGCGCTGGGCAGTTCAATACCTTCCACCAGCGCCTGTCCAGCCAGCAACCTCATGTACTGATGCAGGGCCCTGGCCCGCGAATGCATGGCCAATTCGGCTGCAACGCGGTCCCGTACTTCCTCATAGGGGGGCTGCTTACCCTTGCGCCGACCTTGCACATCAATGATGTGGAAGCCGAAACGCGTATGAACCAGCCTGGGATGAACCCCCATACCCCATTTCGAATCCTTCTGGTGAAACAGTTCATTGGCTAGTTCCGGGGCGCAGTCATCAGGTCCGATCCAGCCCAGATCACCTCCCTGCGTACTGGTAGGGCAGTTTGACAGTTCAGCTGCGAGTTGGGAAAAACGGGCCTCCGGGACGTCCTTGCGCAACAGTTCCAGCAGCGCCTTTTCAGCATGTACCGTCAACGCATGAACGTTGACGCCAGGCGTCACAGCAAACAGGATGTGGCGAACATGAAGTGCTTCTCCGACGACAAATCGGCTTTTGTTGGCCTCGAAATAGCGGCGGCATTCATCCTCTGTGGGGCTGGGAGAAACCACAGCCTGGTCCACCATGGCTTCAATAACCTGGCGTTCTGCCTCAACCAACTCAGGAGCTACCAACCCCGTGTGGCGGGGAAGCAGACCGGCTTTAACAGCAGTCTGTCGCAACAATTCAGCGTAAGCCATCTCGCGCAATGTTGAGGCGTCGAAGTGCTGCCCCTGCTCATGCAGGGAAATGCCATTGATGCTCGGCACCGGCGCGGCTTTGTCGCCACTACCGCCAGCGCATTGGCAGGTGCTGCTGCCGCAGCCTGTGATGGTTGATGTTTGGGCGTTCATAGTGTCCACTGTCCTTACCGTTTGAATGGAATCTTACTGGCCGCTCAACGGCGCTTTGGGCGTCATGCCCAGGCGCCGGCTGCGCACCACTTGGTAGGGGCGAAGCACGTAGGCCAGCGTTCCAAAGCCGCTCCAGACGTGAACCAGGCGTGAGAACGGGAACAACAGGAAGATC